>CAWBST010000026.1:0-28821 GCA_963791495.1 uncultured Alphaproteobacteria bacterium | reverse complement strand
GCTGTGCGTCGGCGATACGTCCCAGCAACCGGGAAGGTGCTAACCATGTGCGGACGCTTCACGCAGAACTATACCTGGGAAGAGGTGCACGCCTTCCTCAGCGTGTTCGGTCCGCCGCGCAATCTGCAGCCGCACTACAACATCGCGCCGACCGACACCGTTGACGTGATCCGTCTTGATAAACACGGGGCGCGGGAATTGGTGCCGATGCGCTGGGGCCTCGTCCCCGCCTGGTGGAAGAAATCGATCAAGGAAGTGCCGGCGACGTTCAACGCGCGTGCGGAATCCGTCGCCGACAAACCGATGTTCCGAACCGCGTTCAAGGAGCGGCGATGCTCTACATCCATCCGAATGCCGCAGAAGATTTCTTATGTTAAGTCGCATCGGAACTGCCAGTCATCAGCATCGTTTTTGACAGATGCCGTCTTGGCATTATGGTAAGTCGCCTGTCGAAGCTGTGTCGGCCATCGGCGGAAACCACCCGCGAAGTCGATCGTCGAGTCCCGGTTCTGTCCAGCGTTCGTTTCGATCGACGCGATGCACGTGGTAAGCGACACCGATGCGGCGCGGTGCTGTCGCGCGTTTTCGCAGGCAAGCACGCACTTCGTCCTGAGCGTCCTCGATCGTTGCGAACGAACGGATCTTGCTTCGGCCAATCGTGCCGATCCGCCCATAGCTCATGTCCACCAGCCAGGCGCCGAACAGATCCGTCGCGACCTCAATCGCATACGCCCGATAACATCGGTGAGCCGCTGACCGGGCCTCCAGTCTGATCGACAGAGAAGTCACACGTGCCTCCGTCGTGATGCTGTCGTTCGGCCGGCTACCGGGACAAAATCGGACGCGACGCACGTGGTAAGCGACACCGATGCGGCGCGGTGCTGTCGCGCGTTTTCGCAGGCAAGCACGCACTTGGTCCTGAGCGTCCTCGATCGTTGCGAACGAACGGATCTTGCTTCGGCCAATCGTGCCGATCCGCCCATAGCTCATGTCCACCAGCCAGGCGCCGAACAGATCCGTCGCCACGTCAATCGCATACGCCCGATAACATCGGTGCGCCGCTGACCGGGCCTCCAGTCTGATCGACAGAGAAGTCACACGCGCCTCCGTCGTGATGCTGTCGTTCGGCCGACTACCGGGACAAAACCGGCCACACGGCATCGAAGGGAATGATGTTCTGCATCAAGGCGCTGGTTCCCCCCTGCCCTTCCCGCTCTCCGTTGCGGTGACGATCCGTCTGGGTCGCTTTCTCATGCCGTAAACATTCCGCAGCTAAACGCGGCCGATCGAACGAGAAGCCACACCTGATGTGCCAGGAATCGATCAATGCCTGCATGCGGGTCAGCCCCGTGCAACGTGGCGCCGGATCGCATTCCACCGCTTGCCCAGACAACTGCCCCTCGAGGACGACTGCACCGTCGGTATCCCACGTGACGCGACGCTGGAGATAGCCTGCACGAAACCGGCCCCCGACCCCTTCCCGCGCAAGCGCTATCAGCACTTGGGTCAGAGATGCGGCTTCCGAATAGGGTGTTCGGAGCATCAAGCAGCCCGCGACCTGCGCCACGATCAGGTCCTCAATGCCGATAACCTTCAGCGACGACTGGGCTCGCTGCTCGAGATCCAGATCGTTGATGACAGTCAGGACGTTCGACAACTCGGCCAAATCCGACGGCGTTCCACCAGAACCGATGTTGATCCCAATGTGCAGTTCCGGATGCCACAAGCCTCTCCCACCACGCCGTGGGCGTTCAGCCCACCGAAATCCCATGCCGAAGAGCTCGGCGATCAGCGGGCGAGGTTCCAACGCGTACAGGTCGAGATCAGCCGCCGACCAAAGTCCACCGGTATAAAGCTCGACCGCAGAGCTCCCGTGCAGAACCGGATCCGGCACACCAAACGGCAGGCGCGCCGACGCTTGCCCGACCAATTGCAACGCGTCGATAAAGTTCACGCGCCAAAGCGCTCGACGGATTACGTCCCGCATTCGGGGAGTCTACACATGCAGCGAATCGCGTGTGAATCCCCAATCTGCAAAAATCAAGAAAAATCTTCGCGCGCCAATACCGATCGCGCCTGAGGCAACGATGCGCCGGGACGCGCAATTCAAGGCAGTGGAGGAAGGATGCAATCGAACGAGAAGAACCACTGCGACCTTCGATGACTCGTCCGACGTCCGATCAGGCGAAACGTGGGTCATTGCGGCGTAGCCAAGTCGCAGCATCGGCGGAACTAAGCCAGCGGATGAGGACCTCGAAGCGCTTCCCATGAACTCATCGGATAGCCACTCCGGTGGCCAGCAAGGTGCTCACGCAGTTTGGCCCAGCGCCGGCGTGTGCCTTGGTTACGGACTGCAATGGCCAGCGCCTTCCGTTGGCCGACCAACACGACCAACCGCTTGCCACGCGTCACACCCGTGTAGAGCAGGTTGCGCGCCAACATCATGTAGTGTTGCGTCACCAGCGGGATCACCACGGCCGGATACTCAGAGCCCTGGCTCTTGTGGATCGTCGTCGCATAGGCCAGCACCAACTCATCGAGCTCGCCGAAGCCGTAGCTGACGTCCCTGCCATCGAAGGCGACGATCAGCTCACCTTCGTCCTGATCGACCCGCTGTACGATGCCAAGATCACCATTGTAGACCTCGCGATCATAGTCGTTCTCGATCTGCATGACCTTGTCGCCCGGGCCGAAGGTCCAGCCAAAGCGCTCAACGCGCGCCTCGCCCGGCGGATTGAGTGCCTTCTGCAGCTCGATGTTCAGTGAGCGAGCACCCAGGCCACCGCGGTTCATCGGGCACAGCACCTGAACATCGCGGATCGCGTCGAGCCCGAAGGCCTTCGGAATACGATCGCGCACGACCGCGATGATCTTGGCGATACCGTCCTCGGGCTCTTCCGCGTCGATGAAGTAGAAATCGGACAACGCTCCGTCGTTGGTCAGTTCGGGCATCTGCCCGCGATTGATCCGGTGAGCATTGACAATGACCCGGCTGCCAGCCGCCTGCCGGAACACCTCCGTCAGGCGAACAACCGGGATCAGATCGCAGGCGATGATGTCGGCCAACACCTGGCCCGGCCCGACCGAGGGCAGTTGATCGACATCGCCGACGATGAACAAAGCCGCCTCGTCAGGCACCGCGCGCAGCAGCGAGCGCATCAGGAGAACATCCACCATGCTGGCCTCGTCCACGACCAGCAGATCGCAGTCGAGCGGATTGTTCTCGGTCCGGCGGAACTCGCCTGTCCGCGGGTCGGTTTCCAGCAGGCGGTGGATGGTCTTCGCCTCCAGTCCGGTGCTTTCGGATAACCGCTTCGCCGCCCGGCCCGTAGGCGCGCAAAGCGCCACGCGAACCTGTTTGGCGATCAGGATTTTCAGGATTGAGTTGACCAGCGTGGTCTTGCCCACGCCGGGGCCCCCGGTGATTACGACCACCTTGCTGGAGAGTGCCGTACCGACGGCCTCACGCTGGCTTGCCGCCAACTGCAAACCAGTCCGGCGCTCCACCCATGGGATCGCCTTAGCCGCATCGATGGATGGCCAGGATGGCCTGGCGGACACCAAGGTCCTCAATCGTTCGGCGATGGTCTGCTCGGCCCGGTAAAGGCCTGCCAGGAAGACACAGCGACGGCCATCCAGGAGGTCAGCCACGACCTCTCCCGCCTCCAGTTCCAGTGCCAATGCCGTTGCGATCAAGTCGTCGGAGACCTCCAGCAGCTTGCTGGTCAAGCTCGTCAGCTCTTCCACCGGCAAGCCGCAATGTCCGTCGCTCATCGCCTCGGCCAGCGCGTAGCTGATCCCGGCACGGATCCGGACCAGGGCGGTCTTCTCGATCCCGACCCGCACGGCGATCTGGTCCGCGGTCAGAAATCCGATCCCACGGATATCCCTCGCCAGACGGTACGGATTCTCACTGATCACCCGCACGGCTTCGCTGCCGTAGGTCTTGTAGATCCGCACCGCCCGCGAGGTGCCGACCCCGTTGGCATGCAGGAACAGCATGATCTCCCGCACGACCTTCTGTTCCGCCCAGCCGGCGACGATCCGGGACGCACGTTTGGCGCCGATACCGGGACCTCACGCAGGCGGTCAGGCTGCTGCTCAATGAGATCGAACACCGCCTCGCCGAAACCCTGCACCAGCCGCTTGGCGTAGATCGGACCGATGCCGCGGATCATGCCCGACGCGAGATACCGCTCGATCCCCTCAAGCGTTGTCGGCGGGCTGGTCTTCAGGAAGGACGCACGGAACTGCTGGCCGTGGGTGCGGTCGTTTACCCAGGTGCCGCTCATCTGGATGAACTCGCCGGCGCTGATCAGCGCGGCACGGCCGACGACGGTCACGAGGTCCCTGTGGCCCCGGGCCTTGACCCGTAGCACGCAGAACCCGTTCTCTGGGTTATGGAAGGTCACCCGTTCCACGAGGCCTGCCAGGGCTTCACTCGCCGCTGTCTGGGCGATATTCGCCACCTCTTTCGCCCCTTTCCCAGAATCGGCTTCGTCGGCTCTCCTTACCGGCGGCATGATCGACCGCCAGACATTGGCTCACGACGGGGAGCAGCATCGCCTTGAGTCAGACAACTGAGCTCACCCGGGTCAAGGCACGGATCAAGGCGCTCGCCGAGAAGACCGTCTCGAACGGGTGCACCGAGGCGGAAGCCATGGCGGCCGCCGAGATGGTCGGGCGGCTGCTGGAGCGGTACGCCCTGTCGATGGAGGAGATCGACGTCCGGGAGGCCCACTGCGTTCGCGTCGAGGTCCCCATCGGTGGCAGGCAGCGACGGCCGATCGACGGCTGTGTCACGGCGATTGCCCGGTTCTGCGACTGCAAAGTGTGGATCTCGCGGGACGGCGATGTGCCGAGCTATGTGTTCTTCGGGTTCGAGAGTGACACAACGCTCGCCAGTTATCTCTACAGCCTGATCAACCACGCGATGTGGACCGAGCTCGAGTCCTTCCGGGCAGCGCATCCTCAACTACGGGCGACGGGGCTTCGCAGCGCATCGAAGAGCTTCCAGCAAGGCATGGCGGTGCGGATCGCCGGTCGCCTTGATCACATGCACCATGCGCGTGACGCCAATGTTGCAGCACAACGCTCAACGGGCACCGCGCTCATGGTGATCAAACACCGGGTGGTGGACGACGCGTTCCGAGAGACCGAAATCAGGCTGGTGTCGGCTGGCAGTCTGACACGGGCACGTGTGAACGGAGCATTCCGGCATGGCATGGCCGCGGGTGATCGCGTGAACCTCAACCGACCCGTCCAGGGCGCTGGGAACCTCTTGCTGCCATGACTGAGGTCCTCCGGGATCATCAACGCGGCCGCGTCTACGCCTGGGAGGAGCGTTTTGTTGCACCATGCGATTCGAGTTCGATCGCGTTCGCGCAGGCGCAAGGCATGGTCGACGCGATCTGGGCTGACATGGGCCTGCGGTTTCCGCCGAAGGTCATGCGCCTGCCCCGCCAGGCCCGCACCACGGTCGCCGACGCCACCCGGCTGTTGATCCGCCTGTCCGACACGACATCGTCATGGTGCCTGTTGCACGAACTCGCCCACGCGATGTCCAGTACGCACGAAGGTGAGTCGGATGGTCACGGTCCCAGGTTCATGGGCTTGTACGCCCAGCTGCTGATCCGCTATCTACGCGTACCCCCGGATGCCCTCGGCAGGTCGCTGCACGACGCAGATATCGAGGTCGACATGCATGCGAGACCGGTCTTCCTGAATGATCAACCGACCGGGCGAACGCCCGTCAGTACATCGACCCCCACTGCTCCATCACATTCGCGGTGACGAGATGACAAAGATCGATATCGACAGATTGAGTGAGGCTGAACTTGTTGACCTCCACCACAAAATTGTCGAACGCCTGCGATTCCTCGAGCAAATGCGGGCGCATGCCCGCATGCTCGATTTCAGCATCGGCGACCGGGTGTGTTTCGAGTCAGGTAATCATGGCCTGATTGAGGGCATACTCACGCGCTACAACAAGCGAACCGTGACGGTCATCACCGACGACCGTCGCCAGTGGAATGTCTCGCCGGGCTTCCTGCGCAGAGCGGCTCGTCCTGACACAGCCGAAGCCACGTCGACGAACGTCATCAGGTTGAAATAAGCCGACCAGCCGGCGGCGCTCACCCTCCGTGGCGGAGGCCTAAGATGTGCCGAGCTGTGGCGCGAGGAGCAGCTGCTTGATCAGCATGAAGCTCCGTGCACGCGCTGCAGAGATCTCGTGATCCTCAGGAAATACCTCGTCTTCGTCGAAGATTTCCTCATCGTGCGACACAAGCTCTTGTGCCTCCTGTTCGCGCTCAACGCGGGCGAGTTGGAAGCGGATTTCGTCCGCCTCAAAAATACGCCGCACCTCGGAGACGAACCTGGGTAGCTGCCGCGCCAATTCGGGTTCTCGTTCCGCAGCTCTGGCAAAGTCCAACAGCTTCTCCTCTATGCGCCGCACCTCCGAAACAAATCTGGGTAGCTGCCGCGCCAATTCGGGTGCTCGCTCCGCAGCCCTGGCAAAGTCCAACAGCTTTTCCGAGACCAGATAATCGAATGCCGACTTCAGCCCATATCTTTCTTTGATCGTCGCGGTCACCCGGCATTGTTCAAGCCACTTCATGTACGCGTCTGGTCCAATCATAGCGAAGCTCCCGCGCCAACAGCGATACGATCGTCTTACGCTGGCAGTCTTGCAACCGTTGGATTGCGTTGCCAACGATCGTTTCCATTACATTTCCCCCATACCATCGGCGCCCTACGTCACCAAACAGGTGCGCAGCGCCTCGGGCGAGCGCGTGATGGCACGGCATGGAGTGATCTTTGCCGCCTTTGTCATCCTGTCAACCTCGCCCATCTGCCGTCCGGGCACCAGCGCCGGTAACTCGCAACGACATCAGCACACATGCGGAATCTCGCCTTTGTGCTTTGGACCAAGACACCGCCGCCCTTATCGTCGCTCTCACCCAGAAACGCGAGGGACCTATGGAGTTGCTGGAACTCGATTCGCCAAGCTATGGCGTCAGCACGCCTGGAATCTATATCATCGACGACGACGGTGAGCGCGTCTGCGCCGGGCCATTCGACTCCGAAATCGCGGCCATTGCCTGGATTGACCTCCGTCAGCAAAACTTCGTCGAACACCGGCGGTTGCAAGACTCCAGAATGCACTGACCGGCTCCCCGCGAAGATCATCGGTGACTGATCAAACATCATGGAATCCCAATGACCCGGTGCGGAGCAGGAGCCAGTGCGTGCAATTGCCACCGAGAGACGGGCTGGCCGAAGCAGGAAGCGAATCTCAGGGGCGCCATCGCGCAGGGAGCGCACACGCCGGCTGGTTGAGGCCAACATATTATCGACACGGTCGGGTGACTCGGTATCGAGACTAATTCACTGTCCGGCGCGTTGCTTGCAGGATGATGCAGCGCAGCGTGTTGATGTAGCCCCGCCCCGTCTCCCAGCGAACTGTACCCATGCGACCGATGGCGAGTGACTACGACGGCCCACACTGGGGCCATTGAGCTTCGCCTCGTGATGCCTTGCCTTCTTCGACGGCCCGAACCGAGCAGCAAAGGTAGTAATCCGTCTCACCAATAAGCTGTTCGCCCATTACGGATCACGAGGCCCAGCCACAAAATGATTTCGTTGGGAGACGGATCGTGTGGGAGGCGGCGACTTCCTCGCTCCTTTGCTCATCGCGCGACCAGCGAGCTCTGCCGCAGCAGCACGCTCAGCGGCCTCCATCGCTCCCCGGGCAGATCTGGCGTAACCTTGTTGCCCGATTGCCTCTGACCACTCTGCACGCCACATCGCCCAATCCCACGCTCTGTCCTTGCGCTGGCCGGGAACCCGTTCGACGATCAAGTGGTATTGGCCACCGTCGTAACCAACGATGCTCGCTTGAAAAAGCCCAGCCCCCGATTTATTCCACTTGCAGACTATACGTCCCTGCTCGACTGCATATCGTGCCATGCACATGACCTATCAAATACGTCGGGAGACTGCTGTTCACTTGCAGGATAACTTCGTGAGTTCGGTGTAATGCGTTCCCAGAGCCAAACCTACACACGAAAGTTCATTTGTTCGATTCGATTTGCTCCAATTCGACGGGCCTTTGCATAGCCGACCGGAATCATACCCCGATCGACTCCCGCCTCTGTAGGACGGCGTTATGAAAGTGCCGGTGGCTCGAGTTGAAGTTTTCGTGAGGAATTATCATTTCGTAAGCCGGAGATTCGGTAGATTAGCATGCACGGTTGATGGATCCGTGCGCCAAAATGATTGCACAATACAACGCACAGTACGGGAATTCTGGGGGAGCGATCAACGACAACCAAACACCCGTCAATAAGTCATCAATTGTGCAGAATCTCGTGATGAGCTTTTTGCAGGTGGTTTATTCGGGCTTGCGTTGTTTGCAATTGAGCAGCGAATGACTGCGTGGTTCGTAACGAACCACTTGTCCGCCCGATGCGCCGATGGCAAGGCTCAACATGATTTTCGTGCCGAGCTTGGAGGTCAGTTTGCGTAGTCGGACGTCAGCGATTTTCGGTCGGAACCTCAGACGTGCCCGGCTCCAGGCCAGTCTGACCCAGAGTGAACTAGCCAGGCGAACGGGTTTGAAGCAGCAATACATTTCACTGATCGAGTCCGGAACACAAAATGTGAAGCTTCTGACTGCCGCGGCACTCGCGTCGGCGGTTGGACATGAGCTTTGGACAATGGTTAGCATTGGTAATCATCTCAAGCCACGGTCCTAGTATATGGTCTGTGCGACGACGCCGTCATTCAACGAAGGCACGCCAGATACCGATGGGGCGCTGGCTATAGTGCCTGACGACATCCTGACCGACTGGCATTGACGATTGCCATTTTGATGCCTTGCCGGGGCGCGACGCCTTGAGAGCCTGAGGGCTGCCCCTCAATCCGACCCCGCATATTTGGCACCAATTATCGATGCCGGACCTCAACGCTTCCAACCGACAATCCGGGCCAGAGACGCAACGATCGCAGGTCGGTGTTGCGGAACTGAACTCACGCATATTACCGTGACACAAACGTCAAGTGTTTTGTCGTTGGTGTTCTACGTGGTCCGTCGCACTGGAGGAGTTCGAAATCGCGATGCCTGCCAAGGGGGTGGCAAGTCCATCGAAGCGAACCGATAACACGGTGGATGATATGCGCGCGCTTTTCGGCGCCAACTTCAAGCAGGCACGATTGAAGGCGAAGCTGACGCAGGTTGAGGTGGAAGGGTTGACTGGAATCAGACAGCACTACATCTCGGAGACCGAGAACGGTATGCATAACCTTACCCTCGACACGATGACCACCCTCGCACAGGCTGTTGGCGTTGAGTTACGCGATCTTCTGCGGCGTCCACCAAAACGACGATAGCGCTCGCCACATCACTCGTTTGAGAGATATCCTATATATCGTATATTGTGCTTGCGGCGCCGACTCGCTCGGCCGTAGGTATGTGCGCGAATGATGGACGACGGCAAGCCCACTATCCGCGAGGAACAGGCGCGACGCCTCGCCGAGTCAATGAAGCGTCAACTCGGCGCCTTCTGTCCGCTCCTGGGGGAGCCCGACGTGATCGAGTTGATGCTGAATGCGGACGGGCGACTCTGGGTCGATCGTCTTGGCCAGCCGATGAAGGCGGTCGGCAAGATAGCAGCGTCCACCGCAGAATCTTTCATCGCCACCGTTGCATCAACGCTGCGCAGCGCCGTCACGCGCGAGAATCCGATCCTCGAATGCGAGCTGCCGGCAGAGCCGCCTTTCGACGGATCGCGATTCGAGGCCCTGATACCACCAGTCGTATCGGCTCCCGTGTTTACCATTCGCCGCAAGGCCTCCGCCGTGTTCACTCTGGAAGAGTATGAACGCCAGGGAATCATGACAGGCTGGCAGCGCGCAGCCATCGAGAACGCTGTCGCGGAGCGGCAGAATATCCTTGTCGTCGGCGGCACCACCACGGGCAAGACCACACTGACGAACGCCATCATCGATCAGATGGTGCAGGCCACGCCCCGTCATCGGTCTGGTCATCATCGAGGACACGGCGGAGATCCAGTGCGCGGCGCCGAACGCGGTGACCATGCGTGCGACCGATACCGTGGACATGCAGCGTCTGCTGAAGGCGACCCTGCGCTTGCGGCCTGATCGCATCATTGTCGGCGAGGTTCGCGGCGGCGAGGCCCTGGCGATGCTGAAAGCCTGGAACACGGGCCATCCGGGCGGCGTCTGCACCGTCCATGCCAACCACGCACGCGCCGGCCTCACCCGTGTCGAGCAGATGATCGCGGAAGTCAGCCAGACGCCGATGCGGGCGCTGATCGCGGAGGCGGTCAATCTCATCGTGTCCATCGTCCGCACCGATACGGCTCCAGGCCGACGCATCCATGAAGTCGTGGCCGTCAATGGCTTCGGAGACGGGGACTACCGCTTTGTCAGCATGGAGCAACCCGAATGAGACCCTGCACCGATGCCTTCGGCCGCAACTGGCTGCCTTGGCTGGTTCTGACGCTGATTGTCCTGGTGGCCTTCCATCCCGATGCCGCACACGCCACCAGCACCGGCGGCAACCTGCCCTGGGACGGACCGCTCACCACACTCAAGAATGACATCACCGGACCGGTGGCGTTCACCATTTCCCTCCTCGCCATGGTCGCGTGCGGGGCAGCGCTGGTGTTCGGTGGCGAGATCAACGAGTTCATCCGGCGCATCATCATGCTGGTGCTGGTAGCCGCGCTCATCACCGGCGTCGTCAACGTCGCGAGTGCCCTCGGCATCACCGGGGCAGTCGTGTGAGCCTGCGCCACCTCCCCTTCCACCGTGTGCTTCACCGCCCAAGCCTGTTCCTCGGCGGTGAACGGGAGCCCGCGCTGATGACGCTGATCGTCGCCGGCGGCCTGGCCATCGCCGGCATGAACACAGTGTCGTTCCTGGTCAGCGGCGCGCTCTGGTTCAGCGCCATCCCGGCGCTGCGGTGGATGGCGAAGACCGATCCGCAGATGACCAAGGTCTATCTGCGACAGATCAAGTATCGGGGCTACTACTCTGCGCGCTCGCGGCCCTTCAGGACGGAGTAGCCGTCTCGTGCTCGCGCTCAAGCCCTTCCGTGACAAGGCCGCAGGTGTGGCCGATCTCCTCAACTGGAGTCACCTCGTGGCGCCCGGCGTTGTTCTCGGCAAGGACGGCAGTCTGATCGCCGGGTGGTTCTATCGCGGTCCCGACATCGCCAGCAGCACCGACAATGAGCGCAATTGGCTGACCGGACGTGTCAACGCCGCGCTGTCCCGGCTTGGGAATGGGTGGGCGACGTGGGTCGAAGCGGCGCGCCTGCCCGCATCCGACTACCCGCCAGGCGAGTTGTCGCACTTCCCCGACCCGGTGTCCCGTCTGGTCGACGAGGAGCGACGCCGCCAGTTCATGCGTGAGGGAGTGCATTACGAAAGCGAGTACGCGCTGATCGTCCAGTACACGCCGCCGCTCCGCCGCAAGAGCAAGCTGGTCGATATCATCTACGACGACGACCCGTCCGAAGGCAGCAGCCCTGCCGACCGCATCCTGCAGCAGTTCGCAAAAGGCGCTGTCGGATATTGAGGACGCGATCGGCGACGCTGTTCAGCTTCGCAGGATGCACAGCTTCACCGTCACCGACCTGCATGGCCGGGATCACTTCCGCGACGAACTGGTGAACTACCTCCATTTCGCCCTGACTGGTGAAAGCGTGTCGCTGAACATTCCCCCTGCCGGCGCCTACCTCGACGCGGTACTGGGGGGCCGAGAGTTGTGGCCCGGCGATACACCGCGCCTCGGTGACCTGTTCATCTGCTGCGTCGCGATCGAAGGCTTCCCCGCCGAAAGTTTCCCCGGGATTCTCGATGCGCTCGATCACCTGCCCATCCGCTATCGGTGGTCCACGCGGACGATCTACCTCGACCGGCATGAGACCCTGGGCGAACTGAGGAAGTTTCGCCGCAAGTGGAAGCAGCAGGCTCGCGGCTTCTGGACACAGGTGTTCCGGACGCAAGGCGGTCCCGTCAACGAGGACGCCCTGCTCATGGCGGACCAGGCGGATGCCGCCATTGCCGACGCCAGCTCGGCATTGGTGGCCTTCGGCTACTACACGCCGGTCATCGTGCTGATGGACCAGGATCGCGCGACACTGGCCGAAAGCGCCCGGCTGATCGTCCGGGAAATCCAGCGCGAAGGGTTCACCGCGCGGATCGAAACGGTGAACACCATGGAAGCGTGGCTTGGTTCGCTGCCAGGGCACGCCCTCCCGAATGTCCGCCGGCCGCTGATCCACACCGGCAATCTGGCCGACCTGCTGCCTCTTGCCGGTGTCTGGACGGGCCGCGAGGAAAACCCCTGCCCGTTCTACCCGCCAGGCTCTCCGCCTCTCCTGCATGCCGCGACAACCGGCGCGACACCCCTTCGGGTCAATCTGCACGTTGGCGACGTTGGACACTACCCTGATCTTCGGGCCGACCGGTGCGGGCAAATCCACCCTCCTCTGCACCATCGCACTCCAGGCCCTGCGCTATGCCGGCGTCACAATCTGCGCCTTCGACAAGGGCCGAAGCATGTGGGCCACGGTGAACGCCTGTGGCGGCCGGCACTACGACGTGGCGAGCGACGGCGATGGCCCGTCCTTCTGCCCCCTGGCGGTCCTGGACGGCGAAGCGGACGTGGCCTGGGCGGAGGACTGGATCGCCACGTGCTTCGAGTTGCAGACCGGGCGGCCTCCCGCACCCGGCGAACGAGAAGCGATTCATCGCGCCATGGCGCTGCTGCGCGACCCCGCCAGCGAGCGCACCCTCACGCACTTCGTGGCGCAGGTGCAGAACGAGACGATCCGATCGGCGCTGCGCTACTACACGCTGGAAGGCACGCTCGGCCGGCTGCTTGACGCCGAGCATGACGGCCTGACGGACGGGCACTTCCTCGTCTTCGAAATCGAGGACCTGATGGCGATGGGCGAGCGGAACCTGATCCCGGTCCTGCTCTACCTGTTCCGCCGTTTCGAGCGCTCGCTGCACGGGCAACCGGCCTACCTGCTGCTCGATGAGGCCTGGATCATGCTCGGGCATCCGGTGTTCCGGGCGAAGATCAGGGAATGGCTGAAGGTGATGCGCAAGGCGAACTGCGCCGTCGTTCTGGCGACGCAAAGCCTCTCCGACGCAGCCCGCTCCGGCATCCTCGACGTGCTGATCGAGTCCTGCCCCACCAAGATCTTCCTGCCGAACGAAGAGGCCACCACGGCAGGGACAGCCGAGCATCCGGGGCCGCGCGACCTGTACGAAGCCATGGGCCTCAACGAAACACAGATCGAGATCATCCGGAGCGCGACGAAGAAGCGGCACTACTACCTTGTGTCACCCGAAGGGCGGCGGTTGTTCGATCTCGGCCTGGGTCCGATCGCGCTCTCCTTCGCCGGCATCAGCTCAAAAGAACAGATCGCCCATCTGGCCCGCCTCGCATCGCGCGAGGGAGAGAAGTGGCCGTTTGCCTGGCTCGCCGAACAGGGGGTGGACCATGAAGCCTTGCAGTAGCCACATCGCTTCCGTGCGGCGCGTTGCCCTCGCCGCCAGTGTCGCTCTGACTGTGGTTGCCGGCTTCGTCGCTCCGCATCCCGCACAGGCACAGTTGGCCGTTCATTGCGTGGACTGCTCCACGATGTGGACGCAGTTGCTGGAATACGGGAAGCAAGCCCAGCAGCTCGAAACGCAGCTCCAGCAATACGAAACCCAGCTTCAGCAGTACGCCAACATGGTGACGAACACCGTGGCGTTGCCACAGCAGATTTGGGGCACCGTCCAAGGCGACATCATGCAGGTGCGGAACCTGTCCAATGCAGCGTCGCTGCTGTCGGGCAACGCGGGCTCCATCGTGACGCGCCTGCAATCGGCATCCGGCTACGCAAGCCAGGCCGCCAACCTGGGGAACATCGCCGGTCAGTTCACGACCTGGCAGCAGACGATCGGCAACAACGTCAATACCCTCGGTCGCACGCTCGGTCTCCAGCAGGATCAGCAAGCCGAGCAATGCGACCCTGCTCACCACGCTGGAATCACATTCGCAAAGTGCGCAAGGACAGATGCAGGCCATCCAGGCAGGCAATGAGCTGGCACACGCGAACGCTGCCCAGCTCCAGCAGATACAGGCGACGTTGACCGCAACGGCGCAGATGCAGGCTACCGGTATGGCGGTTGATGCGGACCGGCGCGCGTCAGAGGACGCCGCCATGCTCCATTTCAGCACGCCCCAGCCGATCCAGACTTCCGGTTATCCCCAGGTACTGAGGCAGCCACGATGCTGACACTCAAGGCGAGCGTCGCTGCCGCGATCCTTGTTGGCGCCATGGCTGCAACCGCTGGAGCCACCTACGTCGCGACCAAGACGACCGTCGCGGTGAACTGCCCAGTCATCACCGTCACGCCGCCAGCCGCGGATGCACCGTTGGCCCTGCCGCACTCGGCGATCCGCTTCCGCTGCTACCAGGGGAAGAAATGGTGATGCGCCGTCGCCCATCGTCGCCAGGCGTATCGTTATCGTCATGCTGTTGGCTTCGATCGTCCTGCCCATGCGCAGTCAGCAGCAACGCTCGATCAGATTGTAGCGCAGTTCCAGACGCCGCTCCGCCGGCTGGGAAGGCACGCTGCGGTCGCTCGCCCTGAAACGTTCGGAATCCTGGCCACTATCGAACTCGCCTGGGCCGCCTTCCGGCTCGCCTTTCGTGGTGCCGATATCAGCGAGTGGCTCGCTGAGATCGTCAATCAGATCCTCTTCCTCGGCTTCTTTCTGGCGCTGCTCCAGAACTCGGTGACCTGGGGTCAGGCCATCGTCGAATAGCTTCAGGCAGGCGGCCAGTGCCGCTGGTGGCGGTGGAATCGCTCCGAGCGACGTGTTCGCCGCCGGTGTGGACTGCGCAGAAGGTCATGTCGCAGATGTCCATCTGGGCGCCCGCAGCAGCTGTCGGCCTGATCATCGCCGGCCTGGTGATTGAGGTCTGCTTCGCTCTGATCGCTGCCTTGATGGTCCTGGCGCTGGTCGAGAGCTACTCTGTCATCTCGGTGGGCGTCATCTTCATGGCGTTCGGCGGATCGCGTTGGACCAAGGATCTCGCGATCAGCGACTGCGGTACACCCTTTCAGTTGGCGCGAAGCTATGTGCTCCAGCTCCTGGTCAGCATCGGCAACAACCTGATCACCAGCTGGGCAGCACCTTCCAGGACGTGACCGCCGCATCACTCTGCATTCTGGTCGGGTGCTCGATCGTCATGCTGGCGCTCGTGAAAGTGTTGCCCGAGACGATGCAGCGAATCGTCAATGGCTCCAGCCTGTCGAGTGGCTCCGCCCTCGTGGGTGCGGCGGCAGCAGTTGGTGGCGCGACCACGGCTTTCGCCGCTGGAATGGCTGGCGGTGGCGCGATGGCCGGCAACGCCTTTCGGCTCGCCTCCGCACAGCTTGATCAGAAGGACGACCAAGGCTCCGCACCTCAGTCACGCATTGGTCGGGCTGCCGCATTGACCGGCTACACGGCGAAGAATCTCGTCGGTGCCCCGCTCGCCGATGTCGGGCGCCGGCTGAGCGGCAACCCCGGAGCGCGGCATGGGCTCGCGACGTGGCGCATGAGCGCGGACCTGGGAAACCGCCGCCGGTTGATCCGCGACGATCTGAACAAGCCCAAGCCGCCGAATGACAACGGCGGCAACAGCATCAGCTAGCAGCGCAGGCGAACCATGAAACGGCCAATGAAGGTGCCCGCTCTCGACCCTGATGGTCCGCACTCGGCCATCTACATGGCCGCTCGGGCGGAATGGAACGAGCGATATGGCAGCTACATCGCACAGGCGCATGCTTGGCGCCTGACAGCCTTGGCCTCTCTCGGTGTCGCTTTCGTCGCCGTCGCCGGTGTGGTGTGGATCGGCGCGCAGAATCGCGTGGTCCCTTACGTGGTGCAGACCGACAAGCTCGGGGACGCTCTCGCCATCAGCCGGGCCGATGTAGCTGCGCCGGCTGATCCGCGACTTATCCGCGCCGGACTGGCCCGATGGATCACAGATGTCCGCACCGTCTACCTGGACGTGGCCGCGGAGCGCGCCGTGGTGACGGAGGCCTACGCAATGGTCAATCGCAATGGTGCCGCGGCGCAGCAGCTCAACGACTGGTTCTCGCACAACGACCCGTTCAAGCGGGCGCAGACGGAAATGATCGGCGTGTCAGTGGAGTCCGTCCTACCGATCTCCGGCAACACCTGGCGGGTCGAATGGCGGGAGGACACACGCGGGCGGGATGGCATGGCAAACCCGTCGGCGCATTGGCAGGCCACTGTCACCATCAGCATCAACCCTCCGGCCAGTGACGCGACGATCCTGGTCAACCCGGCCGGGCTCTATGTCGATTCGTTCGATTGGGCGCAGCGCCAGTGAACCAGGGGAGCAACCGCATGAAGATGGCAATTGGCGCCGCCCTTCTGGCCGGCCTGCCCGCAATGGCGAGTGCGCAGCAGACAGCGGTACCGGCAATCGCTCAAGCAAACGCCACCGCCGCCGCGAGCGTCAGCACCTCGGCACCTTCCGACAGCCCCGGCGGCGCCAACGCGAGCGCAGCGAAAACGGCCACATCGACGACACCAGCCACTACGCCGCCGCCAATCAATCTCTTGTCGCCTTCGGCTCCGTTGAACGCCAAGGAAAAGCAAGCCGTGGCGCTGGCACGGCGCTGGAAAAGTCGCGCCGAGATGCCGCAGCGGGGCGAGAACGGGGAGGTGCGGTTCCTCTACGGCGCCACACTGCCCACGGTGGTCTGCGCACCGCTACAGGTCTGCGACCTGGCGCTCCAACCCGGTGAGATCGTCAACAGTGTGAATGTCGGCGACAAGGTACGCTGGAATATCTCACCAGGCATCAGCGGCTCGGCCGACGGACGCGTGACGCACCTCATCATCAAGCCGGCGGACGCGGGCCTCGTATCCAGCCTGGTGATCGAGACGAACCGCCGCACCTACGCAATCAAGCTGGTGTCTACGCAGCATGAGTGGATGCCGCTGGTCGCGTTCAACTATCCCGACGACATGCAGCGCCAGTGGTCCGCCTATCAGCAGACCGTGGCCTTCGGTGCGGCGGCCTCCAGGCTGCCCTCCGGTGAGAACGTGGCGAACCTGGATTTCGGCTTTCGCCTCTCCGGGGATGATCCGCGCTGGCGGCCGCTCCGCGTCTACAGCGATGGGGCGAAGACGTATATCCAGTTTCCGCGCTCGCTCAGTTCCGGCACAGCGCCGGCGTTGGTTGCCCTCGACAACGACGGCGGCTGGTTCTCCAGCCCAACCCAGCAGATGGTGAACTATCGGATGCAGGGCGATCGCTACATTGTCGATCGCGTGCTCGATCGTGCCGAGCTGGTGTCGGGCGTGGGCAGTGGTCAGACGCGCGTGGTGATCACGCGAGACGGTGCACGATGAATCGCATGCTCCGCATCACCCTCCTGCTGGTTGCCGTTTCCTCCCTTGCGGCGTGCGCGCTGGGTCTGGGCAGTTCATACGTCAGTCAGGTCGATACGCCAGCGGATGCGCAGGTGCTGGCCGCCGGCATGGTGGTATTCGTGGCCGCGCAGCTTCCGGCCGCCTCCAGCACGGTCGTGCTCGATCCGACGCCCACCAATCAAGCTGGCAATGCCCTGACGCCGGCCTTCGTGGCAGCACTGCGGGATCGCGGGTTCGCCGTTGCGGATGAGGGGCAGGTGGGCGCGCCTGGCACGCATCACATCCGCTATCTCGTGACCCCCCTGGATAATGGGGATCTCGTGCGTGTGTCGATCGACGATAGCGCCCAGGCCTCGCGCTTCTTCGTCCGCAACACCGCTGGCGGCTTGCAGGCCGGCGGCCCATTCATGGTCCGGCAGACAGCGGAGGCGGGTTGATGAGCGGCGCGCAGATTCCGCCCGCTGACGGGCCTGATCGCTCGCCACCTCTGCTGTCGGCGCCGCCCCGTCGCGGGCCGGGCGTTCGCCGATTGAATCGCGTCCCGATCCTGTTGTTCGTCGGTGGCGCAATGCTGGTGGTCGCTGCGATCGGCTACACCTATCGCGACCGCATGATGCAAGCAGTCGCCAATGCGCAAACCGCCGATCAGAAGAAGCCAGAGCCGGCAAGCGGCGCTGCCGTCCTGAATGGCGCTCCACTCGATGGCGAGGTCCAGTCGGCCGCGTTTCGGCCCGCGAATCCGCATCAGGCGCAACAACCGCCCCAGCAGCAAGCGCAAGCCACGGGCGCGCCGTCCGACCGCAATGGCACAGGTCAGGGCGCAGGGCGATGACGACGCCGCGAAGGCCCGTCAGCAGGCCTGGCAGGCCTACTACACGCAGGTCCAGCAACTACAGAAGGATCGGCTCTCGGCCGCACAGTCGGCGATGACGGCGGACACCGGCCTGTCCAACAACCAGCAGCTTGCCGCGAATGGCAGCCCCGGAGCTGCGCCTGGCGCTGCTAGGACCGGCCAGACGGTTCCGGGTATGCCAGGCGCTCCACCCGGCTACGGCGGCACAGCGGCGGTCCCGAGCGGCTACGGCGCGGGCTCTGGGCTGCCGGTCTATCCGCCCGCGCAGGTTGATGCGTCCGGGCAGCGGGAGAAGCAGGCCTTCCTGGCGCAGCCCGGCGATACGACGGGTGCGTCGGACGATCTCCAGGCGACGCTGCGCGACCCGTCCTCGCCCTACCTGGTCATGGCCGGCACCACGATCCCGGCCGTCATGGTCGGCGGCATCAACAGCGACATGCCGGGCATGGTCATCGGCCAGGTGGCGGAGAACGTGTACGATACCGCCACGGGCAACTACCTGCTCATCCCGCAAGGCGCCCGGCTGATCGGCCAGTACGACAACAGCGTCTCGATGGGCCAGACCCGTGTCGGCGTGATCTGGAACCGGATCATCTATCCCGACGCCGAGTTCATCGACCTCGGCACGATGGAGGGAGCGGACCAGGGTGGTTATGCCGGCTTCCACGACCGGGTGAACACGCATTTCTGGTCGAAGATCGGCAACGCGCTGCTGATCTCGATCGCCGGCGCCGGCGTGCAGCTCTCACAGCCGCAGGCCGTGAACGGCCAGAACTACAATTCCCAGCAGATCGCCGCAGCGGCACTGGGCCAGCAGTTCGGCGAGTTGGGACAGGAATATGCGCGCGCCGGTCTGTCGATCCCGAACACGCTGGAAATCCGGCCGGGCTATCGGTTCGTGGTGATGGTCAACAAGGACATGCATCTGCGCCCTTACGTTGATCGCCGCACGAGTCGGTGGGTTCCTGCCCGTCAATCTCGGACCTACGATGCAATGATCGGGGGCCCGTTGCATTGAGCGTCATTCGCGGAAATCTCAAATCCCCACTCTCCCACTTGCCAAGTCGGACCGTGCGGAGTTTGTCGAAACCGCGAACCAGGTCTTCGAAGCCGTTCTCAATCGAATTGAGGCGGAGAACCCGGAGAGGACCCGCAAGCTTTGGAACGCGGAGCACTATGTCGACAACATCCTACTGACAGACGACATGCTGCCTATTGATCGCGCCTATGCACTGTCTTTGATCGATGCTTTCCTAGTCCATCACGTAATCGACCTAGCGGCTCAGGCAGACAAGCAGGCTGCAGAGCGCTGACGGTCTGCCCCAAAGCGGGCCTCTGTGACTCTGCTGCCCTTCGTCCGGAGATGCCACGAAGCGGCGGTCAGATTCCGCTTCGGTTCGAGAGCCGTCATCGGGCGGAACGCTCCGCTGGCGAATGCTCGAAGGTTGCGTCCTTCATCAAACGGAACTGGCCGATCTGGCGCAGCGCAACTCGTTGCCCTCGCTTGGCCTTTACACCATCTGCGAACTTGCCGTGGTAGTAGGAGAGTGCAGCAATCACGGCGAAAGCTCCCCCGGCATAGACGAAATAACCCAGCATCATTCGGAAGGTGTGGGCGTCGTGGTTGAACAACCACATGACCATGCTGAACAGCGCCACCAGCAGGAAGCCGGCGCACGCGAAGCCGCAAGCCAGCAGCAGCAGAACGCCCGCGACATAGGCGAGCATCACGAAGAAGCCGAGAAACCGGCCGCCAGCACGCCGAGCAGTTCAGCCAGTGCCCAGTCAATTGATCGCATGGCCCATCTCCGACTGGCGGCGCGCTATCGCTCCAGCTCGACCTCTGATGCCCGCTCCCGGCCGAGCGACTGAATGGGCGCATGGGATCGATCGTGGTCCTGCTCGCCATGTCGCGCGCCGCGGCGTAGCCCTGGACGATCTGCTCGCGCTCGGCGATCGCGATAGCGCCCATGAGCTGCTGCCGCATCGCTTCCCTGCCCTGCCCTCGCGCCAGGTCATTCCAATCCGATCCGGCATCCCGTTCGGCGAAGTAGGGCAGCAGTGCAAAGCCGCCGATCGCCGCGGCGGCCTCCTCCGCCTTCTCGCGGCCGACGTTCGGCTTTCCCTCCGCCTCGCGTCGGTGATCGTTGTCGCCGGCGATGTAGATGGGCCGGTCCGGATCGAGCTGCCGCCAGGCCTGCGCGACCGGCATCAGATTGCCGGCGTTGAATGCGACAATTGCCGGCATGCCGGTCAGCTCGTGCAACGTAGCGGCAGTGGCATAGCCTTCCGCGATCAGCACTGGCCCAGGCTGATGCACGTCACCGATGACGAAGTGGCCGCCCTCTACTCGGCCGTTCGGTATGAACATCTTCGAGCTGGCCGAATCGATAAACTGCAGGCTGGTCATCCTGCCGTTCGCGTCAGCGATGGGAACCAGCAACCTGCCGGCGATGCTAACTTCACGGTCAACGCCATCGCGATCCTGCACAGTGATGGTCTGTCCGTCGGATCCCTGCCGCAGACCGTGGGACTGCACGCCCTTGTCGGCGAGGTAGGGATGCGCCTGGACGGGCGTGGCGGCCGTCCAGATGGCGTCCACCTCCTCGGCTGTGCGCTCATACTGCTGTTCCCGCTCAAGCGCGCGTTCGTGCCGCTTCTGCGCGGCTTCCGCGGCCATGCGGGCACGGTCCTGCGCGCCGAGCGCCGCAACCTGCGCCGGTCGCCTTCCAATTCACCTTAACGCCAGTCTTGAAGTTCTGAACGAACCCGGCAGGCCTGCCGTCCAGGTGCCCCACATAGGCTCCGCTGCGCTCTTTGCCTTTGTCTCCCTCAACCGGCACACGGTGCATCCGGCCGTCCATCTGCACCGGGCCATCCGGGCGCAAGCCGCACTCGCGCATGGCTTCTGCGAATTGTTCGGCGGGATCGGCATCGACCGCGATGTGGACGGAGTTGTGTGCCGGCAGCCACGGCGTGAAGGCTTCCAAATCCACACCGGCCGGGACGTACCATGCCTTTGCCTGCCGGTCCCACCTGGCGCCAAGCTGCTTGGCTTCGTCCTTCTCGTCGTAAGGCACGGCCAGATAGGTGCGGTTGTCGGTCCTCGTCATCGCGGGATGGTTCTCCTGGATCATCACCGGCAGGCGTACCTGGACGCCGGCATCGCTCGCCGTGCCGCTCTCCTGCTCCGGCTCGGATTGCTCCTGCTCCCGCGCTTGCTCCGTCTGCTGCTCGCGCTCGCGTTCGAAGGAGCGTACCAGCGTGGTGATCTTCTCGGCGTCGGCGGCTGCCCGGAAAATCTCGCGCGGATCGTTTTCCAGCGCGCGGATCCAACTCCGCGACATAGGCGACGTGCTGCCCCGGGTCGTGACCGATGCCAAGCTGCTCGCCGAGCATCAGCGATGCGATCTCGGCGCGGAGTTCTTCGCGCGCGTAGGCTTCCGAGCCGAACGGATGCCCGAGGTCCGCTCGATTGAGTCGCGACGGGATGGCCTGTCGCGTGACCAGTCTCATGAAGTGCCGTGGCATAAAATCGATCACCGGACGGAAACTGCTCGCGTTCCGGCAAGTGTGATGGTGTCGTCGGCAAGCAAGGTAGTAGGCGCTGTCGCCGCGCACGTGGCGGATGGTGGCGCCGAAGCGCGTCAGGATCGTCTCCGCCCGCTCATGGCGCTCCCACTCGGCAAGCGCTGGCCGATTTGGCTGCCGGCGGCAGGCCCTCGATCTGCTCCGCGTTGAACACCGCGGCAGACCAGACACGCGGCCGTTCATAGCGCACCATCTGCCGCACCTGGTTGCCATCCTGGTCCAGCACGGGCTTTCCGTCCGGATCACGAACAGGCTCCAGCCCCTGCCATTTCCAGAACTGGATTGCGGTCGCCTTCTCACCCTTGCGGACCTGCGCATCGGCCGCTTGCGCCTGGCGATATGTCATCCAGCGCGCGTCGGTGTAGCCGCGGCTCTCGGCGCAGCTCATGAGCCACACCGCGTTCATGCCGTGATATGGATTCCCGGTGGTCGGGTTGTACGGCATGAACCGCTCACCCGGCTGCCAGGGCTTGATCCATGGCGCCGTGCCGGCCTTCAGTTGCTCGATGATCGCGCCGGCGACCTGATCGACGTAGTCATTCGCCATCGCGAACCTCGTCGGCGTCGAGATCGGCGTTGGCTTCCCATGCCTCGGCTTCCGTCAGCGCGGTTTCCTCGAACGCACCGAGGTCTTCGGCCTCGCGCGCGTCCAGTTCCACCACCACGCCGGGCACCAGAAGATCGTCCAGAGTGTTCGATATGACAGCGGGCATCGCTGGATCGCGCGGCCCGTCACTCGATGCGGACATTCGTCGCCTCCCGAACAAAGACAGTGGTATCGGCCGTGTAGGGATTGGGGGGCGGCGATGAAGCTGCACGCTTCGCCACCGCGGTTTCGCGCACACCGCCGGTCAGGGCCGGCACACCGCCTGGTCCGTAGTACCTGGCGACGTAGCCATTCGCGAAACCCCGATAGAAGTCACCCGTGTTGTAGGCACTGAGCGCGGCCTGCAATGCCGGCTGGCCGTCGCCCCGCGTGCGCGCTGCCTCCGCGTAGTCAGCCGTCAGGATCGTCGCGGCGGCATGGATGTTCGTGCATGGGTCGAGCACCTGTTCCACCGTAGTGCCGAGCGCCGCGAGATTGCGGCTGTTCACCTGCATGAGGCCGATATCGACGCTGTAGCCCCGCGCGATGTAGCTCTCGGCAATCTGCGCGGCTTCCCTGGCGTCCTTCGCCGGCGGCGGCTGCACGCGCATCCCGTTGATGTTGAGTGCCAGCGGATTGCCGCCGCTCTCCACCTCGGACGATCGCCTGCAACGTGATGGGCGCGACATTCGGCGCGCAGGCCAGCAGCGCCGGCGGGATCACCGCAGCACCCATAGCGGGCGCGCCACGCCCTGTCACATTCGCGACCGGCACGGCGCCGAAATAGCGGCTGTCGAAGCTGCGCGGATCGTGGCCAGAGAGAAGCCACACCTCGCCCGGCGCCACGCGATAGGCGCCGATCGGGATCGGATGCAGCGGTCGGCCCGCCTCGTCCTCGGCGAGTGGCGCGGTGTTCGCCACTAGCTGGCCGTCCACGGCGATCCCCTGCGGCGTGACCGTCACCAGGTCACCGGCAACGGCGGCAACCGGCTTCACCAGAGGCTCATAGCCGCCAGGGCAACCGCCATTCGGAATGTAGCCGCGCTGTGCCGCCTCGCGGATGTCGGCGCGATCGGGTGGGCAAACGGTGACGATCTCGCCACGCTCGATCGGCTCGCCAGCCCGCACTCTCCAGAGTCCACGCGGCATGGAGGCGGTGGCATTGATCCGCAGCCCTGCCGCTTCGCCCGCCACCAGGGTCGCCATCATCAGCACGCCGGTGATCGACACCGCGATGGCCCATCGCCGCCGATGCACACGCGGTGGATACGCCACGCCCCTGCTCATCACACCGCTGCCTGAAACAGCTTCGGCTCGCGTCGCGTCGAACCAATGAGCGGTGGCTCGATCGTCGCACGTCGCCCGAATACAGGATCGAGGAAGTAGAGGATCTGCGTTCCGAAGATCGGCCGCTCCCCCGCCATGAAGACTACCATCTCGCCGCTCTCGACGATCTGGCCGCTGTCGTCCTTCCGCGGCTTCTTCAGGTCCATGATCTCGTCCGGCGTCAGCAGCGGCCGGCTGACTTCGTGATACGTGCGGGAGACGTTCTTCAACGGCCCGAAGCGCGTCCCGCTTTCCGTCACGTCCTCCTTCACGATCGTGGTGTTGCCGATCATTCGGCTGATCCACTCCGCCGATTCCCACTCGTTCGGCGCATACACGATGCGCACATGACAGTTGCTGGTGATGCTCTGGTGTGGCCCGTACGCGTTGAACATCTGCTCGCGGTTCTGCGCCGCGAGGAACGCCTTGATGCCGTAACCGGCGCATTTCGGCAGCGCGTCCTGGATAATCTGCAAGCGGCCGAGCGAAGGGAATTCGTCCAGCATCATCAGCAGCCGGTGTCGGTGCGGCATCAGCGGCTGACCATCTTCGTATTTCAGCTCCACGCCCATGAGTTGGCGCATCGCCATGGTCAGCAGCAGCCGTACCAGGGGTCGCAGACGTTCCTTGTCGCCACCGCGCGTGACGATGTACAGCGACACCGGTCGCTCATGGTCCATCAGGTCCATGATGCGGAAATCGCTGCGCCGCGTGTTCTCCGCGATGATCGGGTCCTTGACCAGTGTCAGATAGGTCTTCGCGCTGGACAGCACGCTGCCGCGCTCCTTCTCCGGCCGGTCGAGCTGATCGCGGCCGGCGGCGGCAACGACGGCGTGTGCGCCGGTCGGAAGATGCCGGTTGGTCCGCATCTCCTCCCACAGCGCATCCGACTTCTCCTCGGGATCGGACAGCGCAAAAGCCACATCGGCGAGGCTCGCCGTCTGCTTATTGGCCTTCGCCTTGTACATCACATGCAGAATCACGGCGGACAGCAGGTCGAACGAGGTCTTGCCCCAGTGATCCTTGCCTTCGATGCCATCGCCGTTCGGGTCGCAGATCATCTGCGCGATGTTCTGCGCATCCGCCACCTCGTATGGCGTGCCGAGGCGTACTTCCTCCAGGAAATTGAATCCGGCACTGCCCTCGACGGCACCCGGTTCCCAGCGAATCACCACGTTGCCGGCCTGCTGCGCCCGCCAGCCGGCGGTCAGTGCCCACAGTTCCCCTTTCTCGTCATAGATCAGGGAACTCGCCGGCCATGACAGCAGCGTCGGCAGGATGTTGCCGACGCCCTTGCCGCTGCGCGTGGGTGCGATGACGACGCAGTGCTCCGGACCGTCATGGCGAAGGTAGTGGACGCGGCCTTTCGCATCGGTCCAGCCGCCGACATAGACCCCGGCATGAGGCTGGCCGCGCCGCGGCAACAACCCGCTTCGCCGGATTTCCAGCTCGGACTGGAAGCGCGCGGTGCCGTGGACACCCTCATGCTTCATCGGCTTTCGGCGCCTGCCATTCGAGACGGCGAGGCAGCCCAGCATGCCGAGTGCAGCGACGCCCATCAGGCTGGAATCGATGATCTGGAAGGTTGCCTTGGCGTTCGGCGCCCATGGCGCCTGCTGCCATTCGATCCACGACCACGGCGCATAGAAGTGCCCGGTCCACGGCAAGCCGAGGGCTGGATGATATCCGACGCGCCAGGCTGCAAACTGCGTCGCCGCGCTGCTGAGCGCGACGGCGCCGGCGATCAGTGCCGCCGAGCCCAGAAGTGCATGTTTCTTCGCCACGCACGCGCATTATCCCACACGCTCGTTCACCGGCCGTGATCCCGTTCGTTTCTGGTATCCGTTTTGTCGTATATTCTAGGCGAACGCTCCGTGATCTTGGTGAACCACATTCTCGCGATCGCTCCGCGCTGATGCACGCTGCCGCTCAAGCGCGCCGTCAGCGAACGTGACATTCAAGCGTTCGATGCCGGCAAGTATCGCGACCTGCGCACGGAACTCGGATGTACCCTTCACAATGAGCGGACGATGGCCGAATCGATCCGCTGCCAATGACAGCGCGAGAAACGCCGCACCGGTCGTGACCTGATTGACGCGTACATTGCGCGCTTCATCCGATACGACGCCACCATCAGCGACGCGATAGATCACGCGGCCATCACGCCGCACGGCCGGCCGCAGATGCTGGTACACGATATGGCGCGCCTCGCCGGCGTCCTGTGCCTGCAAGAGCTGCGCTTCCATCTGCGTGCGGCGCTGCATCCGGCCGCGCAGGGCAATCAGTGCAGCTTCGTTGCCATTGGCGGCTTCGCTCTCAAGGTAGCCTGGCCAAGTCGGAATCGGGTGTCGCGCGCGAAGCTGGCGCCGTTCCTCAGCTTCGCGCTGCACCCGCTCAGCGCGATCCTGCGCCTGCTGATCCGCAATGTGCCGGAAAGCATCTCGTTTCAGGAAGCCGTGCAACCCGGTCAGCCGTTCGTGCCGGAAGCGCTCGCGGTAGTACGCTTTGAGGCGATGGGCGTGAGGCCAGATGCTGCTGGCGCAGTGTCTTGAGCGCTGCCTCCCGGGCGGCCAGGGCCGCGTCGCGCTCCTGCTTGAACGCCTCATACAGCGGTCCCTGCCGCGCCGGCCTGGCATAGCTGCGTTCCGGCGGCTCTGCCGCGGCCCAGGCCGTTCATAGGGGCCGAGTGCGCCCGTCAGCGCTTGCATCGACAGGCCGCGGTCAACATCCGATGCCTTGATGTGCAAGCTCGGATCGCCGCGATGTCCGATCACCAGGCCCGCGCCGCGTGGCTTGATCTCCAGGTCATAGCGCGCCGCAACACGGTGCAACTCATGCCATCCCTTTCCGCTGTCGCGGGCAGCCAGCAGCGCTGCCGTTGCCTGCTCGCGAACCCAGCGCAGAAAGGAATGTCCGCCTTGCTGGGCCTCGAAGTCCGCCGCTCTGCCGCGCACTTTCGGCCCACGCCCCCTCCCCTGCTCCGGTTCCGTCGTGTGTGGCTCGCGTGTCAGCCCGTGCCGAATCTCCAGCTCGGCGCAGGCCTCCTGCAGCCGGTAGTGATCCCGGAACGGCTCGACGTTCCTGAAGGTCCGCGGATGCACCTTGTTGATGGCAATATGGAAGTGCCAGTTGTCGGTGTTCTGGTGGACGGCAGAGACGCGCTGGTGTTCCTCAAAACCGAGCGCGGCGCAGAGCCGGTCCTCGATGTCCTCGATCTGCTCGCGCGTCGGCTTCTCGCCCTCCGGGAAGCTGACCACCAGGTGATAGCTCTTGTCGCTGCGGCTGCGGGTGTTGCGGGCCTGGATGGCGAGGATCTCCTTCACCGCCCATCCCGGATCATCGGTATGGCAGTTCGTCACCCGCGCCCATGCGACTTTATCGCCGAGGTGTTCGGTATCCAGGATGTACGCATTGAGCCGGGTCCAGCTCGCCGGGTCGGCCGGCTGGTGCTCCCGTTTCACGTTCAAGACGTACCCCGCGAGGCGGTGATATCCAGCACCGCCCTGCGGGCTCATGATCCGCTTCGCGATCAAACCCGGCCGACGACATCGGCGAGCCGTCCCTGCAACTCGCCGATACGCTCCAGAAGGCGGCGCACCTCGATCTCGGGTGCCCCCCGGCCGGGCCGGTCCACCAACCACAGTTTCAGCAAGCCGCCGAGTCGTCCCTGGTCGCCGTTGACCTTGGCGAGGTCCATTACCGCTGCATGGTCGATGACGGACTTGATCGGATGCCCAAGCCCGGCGGTACGCAGATAGGCGGAGATCGATAATCCCGTCGCTTTGGCACGTTCCTCGATCCGCGAACGCTCGTCGTCGGTGACGAACACCTTCATCGGCCACAGCCGATTCCGTGGCTCCTTCTTCCTGGCGTTCAGGCCGTCTTCCTTGCGTCGAGCCACCGGCGAGTAAGTCCGCGTTGTGGTACCACAACGCCTATCCTGCCATCGAACTCCAGGAGAAAATACGCGCCGATACGCATCGCACACTGCCTTTCGCGCACAATTTCGCATCGCCGCAGTCAATCGCATTCGATTGCACATGTCGCCACAACGATTGCGTATGTTTGCATTAAATCGCGCATCCGTGTATAGGATATGTAGTATATTGTGCTATGCAGCCGGTGCCACCATTCGGAGCACTGGATGAGCTCGTCACCCGACCGGCGGCATATGAAAGGCGTCGGCCGCGTCGCATTCGTTGCCCACCTCGCCGAGATCACCGCGGAACTCGACGCCGGCTGGCCGATCAAGGCAGTCTACGAGAACCGCAAGGAGCGGCTGGGTATGTCCTATGCCCAGTTCACCCGGTAAGTCGATCAGATCGTGAGGCATGGCCGTCGGACGCAGCTCCAGCTCCTCCCACGCCTGCCCCGTCGCAGCCCCCACCGGTCCGGACTTTGCCGGAACGGCTGCCCACGATGACCGCATCAAAAGGAACCAACCATGCCGGACATCACGCTGCCCGAACTTTCAGTCACGATCCGCTCGAAGGGCCGGACGATCGTAAGCGGCTCCTCGGAGAAGACTGAGGCCGCACGCAAGCTGCATTTCGTGCTGCAGGGGAAGGGCGGTGTCGGCAAGACCGTCGCAGCCCTACTGCTGTCACAATGCATCGAGGAGAAGGGCGAACCGGTCATCTGTGTTGACACAGATCCAGTCAATGCGTCGCTCTCCAGCTTGTCGCCGATGAACCCGGAGCGCGTGTCGATTTTTGCCGGTAAGAAAGTAGACACCCGCGCGCTCGATCTGTTCACCGAGAAGTTGCTGACCGAGGATGCGCATTTCGTGGTGGACAATGGTGCGTCAAGCTTTGTCCCGGTCAGCCAATACCTGATCGAGAACGACGTCGCAGGGATGATGGCCGAGGCAGGCCGTCAGCCGGTCGTGCACGTTGTGGTCACGGGTGGCCCGGCCATGCTCGACACGATGAAGGGCTTAGCCTCGATCGTCCGGGATTTCCCGGCGAACGTC
>CAWBST010000025.1:0-22632 GCA_963791495.1 uncultured Alphaproteobacteria bacterium | reverse complement strand
CCGGGGGATCGGCGTCCAAAATTGACCCCCTGAACTTGTGGCTGCTGGGCTGCCTGCTTTGTTTGAGGTGGGTGGTGGGGGATGTTGGTCGTGGAGACGGTCGCGAGATCCGCCATGGGTATTTGGTTAAGGGGAAGTCGATCAAGGCGATTGCCGCGAGCTGCGGATTTCGCGAAACGGTTCGGAAAGTTCTGCGATCGGAGGAGACGGAGTTTCGCTACGAGCGTGAGTTCAGCCGCTGCCACGGTCGGGCCGCTGGAAGGCGGAGCTGGACCGGCTGCTGGCGACGAACGCGAGGCGACAGCGCGCGAACGGCTGACGCTGATCCGGGTGTTCGAGGAGTTGCGGGCGCTCGGCTACGAGGGCGGCTACGACGCCGTTCGGCGCTATGCGCGGGACTGGAGCCGGGAGCAGCGGGGCAGACGGCGGCGGCTTTCTGTGCCGTTGTCGTTCGCCCCGGGCGAAGCCTACCAGTTCGACTGGAGCCACGAGATCGTTGTGATGAGCGGCGTGACGGTGACCGTGAAGGTCGCACATGTCCGGCTCTGCCACAGCCGGATGATGTTCTTCCGGGCATATCCGCGCGAGACGCAGGAGATGGTGTTCGACGCGCACGAGCGCGCCTTCGGCTTCTTCAAAGGTGCCTGCACACGCGGCATCTACGACAACATGAAGACCGCGGTGGACACGATCTTCGTCGGCAAGGATCGGCAATATAATCGGCGCTTGCTGCAAATGTGCAGTCACCATTTGGTTGATCCGGTGGCCTGCACGCCAGCATCAGGCTGGGAGAAGGGCCAGGTCGAGAACCAGGTCGGTCTGGTGCGTGAACGCTTCTTCACGCCACGCCTGCGGGTCAAAACCTACGACGAGCTGAACGCCTGGCTGACCGACAAATGCGTCGCTTACGCCAAGCTGCATCCCCATCCGGAACGGCCGGAGCAGACCGTGTGGGAGGTGTTCGAGGAGGAGCGGCCGAACCTCGTGCCATATCGTGGCCGGTTCGATGGCTTCCACGCGCTGCCGGCCTCGGTGTCGAAGACCTGCCTGGTGCGCTTCGACAACAACAAATACTCGGTGAACGCCAGCGCCGTCGGCCGGCCGGTCGAGATCCATGCATATGCCGATCGCATCGTGATTCGCCAGGACGGGCGCGCGGTCGCGGAACATGCCCGCCACCATGGGCGCGGCGAGACGATCTACGACCCGTGGCATTACGTCCCGGTCCTGGCCCGCAAACCCGGCGCGCTCAGGAACGGCGCACCGTTCAAGGACTGGGTGCTGCCGGCCGCGCTGGAGCGGGTTCGGCGCAAACTCGCCGGATCCGATGACGGTGACCGCGCAGATGGTCGCCATTCTCGCCACCGTGCTCACCGATGGGTTACCGGCGGTCGAGGCCGCCTGCGCGCAGGCGATGTCCGAAGGCGTCCACTCGTCCGACGTGATCATCAACATCCTCACCCGCCAACGCGACCCCGGACCGGCGGCGGCGATCCTCACGCCGGATGCGCTGAGGCTGCGGCATGCGCCGGCCGCCGATTGCGCCCGATACGATCAGCTCAGGAGCCCGTGATCATGGAGCGAACCGAAGTCCTCGATCTGATGGGCCAGCTCAAGCTGTTTGGGATGAAGGCCGCCTATGCGGAGCTCCTCGCCACGGCACTCAAACGCCGGCATGAACCGCCACGCTTCGCGGGTGATCTGCTGAAGGCCGAGATCGCGGAGAAGCAGGCACGCTCCATCAAGTACCAGCTGACCATCGCCAAACTGCCGCTCGCCAAGGACATCGATGGCTTCGTGTTCCAGGACACGCCGATCAATGAGAGCCTGGTGCGCGATCTCGCCGCCGGCGGCTTCATCGCGCAGCAGCGCAACGTCGTCATGATCGGCGGGACCGGCACCGGCAAGACGCATCTGGCGATGGCGATCGCGCGCAGTTGCATCCGGGCCGGATCTCGCGGCCGGTTCTTTAACACCGTCGATCTGGTGAACCGGCTCGAGGCCGAAGCACGGGCCGGCAGCCCGGGGCGCCTCGCCGATTATCTCACGCGCCTCGACTTCGTCATCCTCGATGAACTCGGCTACCTGCCCTTTGCCCAGACCGGCGGCCAACTGTTGTTCCACATGATCAGCCGCCGGTGTGAACGCACCGCGGTGATCGTCACAACCAATCTCGCCTTTGGCGAATGGCCAAGCGTGTGCGGCGACTCGATGCTTTCATGATGCCTCTCTGTTGGACCGGTTGGTACGTCGGACCTGAGCTCGGAGCTCGACGGCCTGCTCTGGCGTTAGCATGATTTGCCACGGCATACCTTTGGCGAGTTGCTTCCCCCTCAGTCGTCCTTTCCGAAGCCAGTCAAATATGACCTGCGACGTAATGCCGATGGCCGCTGCGGCGCCCTGTACCGAATAGGTTCCATCGGGCCATCGTGGTGGGTTTGCTTCCTTGCCATTGATTTTGACAGTCGCGATCTGCCACCGCTTCCGCAACTGGTGAACCATGCCACCGGAGAACGGTGGCCCATGTGCAGTACGGAACGCTTCCGCGTTAAGGATGCAGGCGATCTCGCCGTCCATCTTTTGCTGACCATTGAGCTCGATGATGCGTTGGCGCAGACGGTCTTGATCGGCGTGGTGTGCGTAGTCGTGCACCGTGCGCTGGAACCAGTGCTCGCTTATCGAACCAGTCTGCCAGACAATCCTGATCCACACGTGGCCGCGCCGACGTTTCTGATCCAGCGTGACCTCTTTGACGACCAGCCGAACGATCTGCTTGCGGTCCGCTGATCTTGTCGTTGGGGCGTCCCAAAGCCGTGGGAGGTCCTCACCGAGCGCCAGTATCTCCTGTCGATCGCTCTCGGAGATCGTGATCGCCTGTTCGCGACGCCATCCGTTGTATTCCTGTTCGATCTGGTCGACGCGCCGTAGCCGCTCTTCCCAAACCCGCTCCAGCGAGCGCGCCACCAAGCGGTTCTCCGGCTCGACGGCATCATACTGGCGCCGCGCACGCTCGGCATCGTAGCGAGCCCGCTCGCGCTTGAGCATCCACTGCCGCTCCATTGCCCGGGTCTCCGCTTCGATCTCGCCCAATGCAGCCACCGCCAGGGCAATCCGGTCCGGCGTCAGCGCCTCCAGGATCAGCCGCTCAACTTCGGCGTCGACCGCAAGTGCTCGCACCTCCTGGCACTTCGGCCGCCCTTCGGCGCTACGGTCGGCAACACAGACGTAGACCGGATAGTCGCCGTTCGGTCCCGAGTAGCGCAGGCACATGCGGCGGGCACAGCGGCCACAGCTGACGATACCCTGCAGCAATGCATTGCCTTTGCGCGGTGCGCCGGGCCTGCCCGTATCGTATCGATTGACGTTGTCCACCAACTGCCGGCGGTTCGCCATGAACTCGTCCCAGTCAACATAAGCCGGGTGGGCGTCCTTGAGACAGATCGACCAATCCTCGGGCGCGACGGCCACGGTCCCGATCCGCTCACTGCCAGGTTGTCGGCGCAGCGGGTCCGGGCGCCGTCGGCCATAGACGTAGGCACCAGCATAGGCCGGGTTCTTCAGGATTTGGACGACGCGGGCACTGTCAGCCACTCGCCAAACCACCTCATGCGGCGCCGGACCGAGAAGCGGCCGCACTGGCAGCAGCAGGTTGCTACCCCGCAGATAGCGCATGACCGCCTTGGCGCTGCGCAGCTCGCGGAACTTGGCAAACACCAGGCGCAGCCGCTCCTGTACCTCTTCGTCCGGATTGAAGGTGACACTGCCGTCACGATTATGGATCAGCCCGGCCGGAAGCGGCAGCCGCAGTTCGCCGCGCGCCGCCTTCTGGCGTTCCCCCTGATGAAGCCGGATCTTGATCTGATGCAGTTCCGCTTCACTCATGATCCCCGACAGGCCCAGGAGCAGCCGGTCGTGGTAGGCCGCGGGATCATAGAGGCGTTCGCCATCGGCAATCAGCACACCGAACAGCGAGCACAGTTCGAGCAGCTGATGCCAATCCCGATTGTTGCGCGCGAGACGTGACGCATCCAGGCTCATGACCAAGCCGGCTTTGCCCAGACCCACTTCCGCGATCAGTGTCTGGAAGCCATGCCGATCTCTGCTGGACGTCCCGGACTTGCCAAGATCGTCGTCGATGACATGAACCCGCTCCCGTGGCCAACCGAACAAGGTTGCACGCTCGACCAGGCGATACTGCAACTCCGTGCTCTCCTGGTGATGGCGGACCTGCCCCGGCGATGACTGCCGGACATAGACATAGGCGAGCTTGGCACGATGCGCGTTCGTGATGCGCTCATCCGTCGACAACGTCATGCTCAGCACGATGACCCTCCTCTGAGCGGACGGGCCGCGGTCGCAGGCGTTGCACGAGCTGTCCCACCCACTGTGCCAGTTGACGCCGTGTCTCGACCGGCAGCTGCGGCCACAGGCGTGGCAGCATCTCCGGCCTGCTTCGCCGCCGTCTGATCGAGGTCTCGTCCGCCGCCGCCTTCGAGATCCGCATGTCTGGAGGCGAGCACAGCACGGACGTGATTCGCCAAAGGCAGCAGCGTGCGCACCGAAATGTGCACCTGACGACTCGGAGCTGCCGCTGCCAGATCGTCGGATGCCGATGTCGGAGCCGTCGCCGACCGCGATATTCCACGTTCCCGGCCATCCGGCAGCCGGATGACGATCAGCCGCGGTCCCCGTCCCGAGCGTCGGTCGCTGACCGGAAAGCACTTGCCATAGAGGGGGTGATGCGGATCAACCACCCGCACCTGAGCGACTCGCCGGTCAAGCGTTGTGGCATCTACAAGATGTTCGGCGACCCGAAGATGACGACCGCTCTGCTCGATCGCCTCACCCACCATTGCGACATCGTCGAGACCGGCAACGACAGCTGGCGCTTCAAGAACCGCGCCTGAGCTGTTCCCGGACGACGAGGGTTTCGTGACGTAACGACTTAAGAGTTTTCGCGGCGCGCAGCCGCCGCGGAAGCTCCGTTGGAGGAACGCGGGGATATTGGGGTTTGATGAGGCGGTATGGAGATTTTGCTCAGGTCGGTCGGTATCGAGGTGGATGATAGCGGCTCAGCAACGGCCACCTGAGGAGCAAGACCGCGGTGTAACGGCGGTAGTCGGTGTTGTCGGGATGGTTGATGGCGTCAGTTGAGTTGATATGTGCGTGTCACATTGCATTGCTGGCGACAGATCTCCATGGCGTGTGCAGTCACGCGACGACAGGACCCGAAATCGGCGATGGACATGGATGCGGTGATCACGGCCCCATGGCCTGATATGGCGAGAGCGTGCGTATGCAGACCAGCCGCCCCTGACAGTGCGAGCAGATCAGCGGCTCGATTGTTGGCGCGGGCTCGGCGCCGGATGACGTGACCGGCGGCGCGGCGAAGTCCGGCGGCGGATCGGACCTTGGTGTCGCCTGGAGTTGCAACATTTGCCTCACCCGGACGGCGTTGTCGCGTTGCGCGGGATGCCAGAGGCCGAAGTAGCGTACTTTGTGGAAGCCGCGCGGCAGAACGTGCTGGAGGAAGCGACGCATGAATTCATGGCCGCTCAATCGGCAGGTTCGTGAGCGCCCGGTCTTGCGTTCCCTGCATTGGATCGTAACGGCCTCGTCGTCGACGCCGACGATCCGTGCATTGGTGAGAGCGACGCGAAAGACATAACGGGCGAGGTAGTCGAGCACGGCCTGTTCGCCGCTGCCCCAGGCGGTGACGTGGAGGATCCAGCGCTTGCGCCACAGTGCGTCGGGAATGTCGAGATCGGGACACTTCTGGCGCAGTGCCGCGCGGAATTTGCCGCGCACCAGCTTGGCGAGAGCCTTGATGGGAACCAGGAACTTGCGGCGTGCCGGATGCCAGGTGCCGGCATCCTCGGAGATTCCGCTGCCGGTGACCAGGCAATGAACATGCGGGTGCAGGTTCAATTGTTGTGTCCAGGTGTGCAGCACCGCGAGCACCCCGACGGTGCCGCCGACGTAGCGCGGATCGCGGGCGAGTTCGATGATCGCCGTCGCGCTGGCCCGCATCAACATGCTGTAACCGTCCCGCTGATTGGCGCGCAGCACTTCGCGTAGTTCGTCGGGCACGGTGATCGTGATGTGGAAGTACGGAACCGGCAGCATCTCTGCCCGGCGGCGTTCAAGCCACTCCCGCGTCTGCGCGGTGTGGCATTTTGGGCAACTGCGATTGCGACACGAATGATAAGAGAACATCTCCGTGGCGCACTGTTCGCAACGCCAGACCTGGCCACCGAGCGCGGCGGTGCGGCAGTTGAGAATGTCTTCGATGGCGCGCCGATGCGAAGGCAACATCGACGCGCCGTGAGCCGAGAGGTAGTCCGCCGCGAAGCGGCGGAACACGTCGGCGACCTCGAGCATGACGGTGCCTCAGAGGCCGGTCATCAGCCGATCGAGCAGTGTGTGGAGCGAAGTTCGGGTGGGTGTGGTGAGGTGCGTATAGATGGTGGTGGTCGCGATGCGTGTGTGACCGAGTAGGATCTGCACAACCCGGATGTCGATGCCGTTCTCGATCAGCCGCGTCGCGTAAGAATGCCGCAGGGCATGAGAGGTCACCCCCTGGCCGATGCCCGCCCTGTCGGCGGCGGTGGCGAAGGTGTGTGACAGCACGTGTCGGTCGAGCGGTTTGTCGCCGCGCCGGTTGGGGAACAGCCAACGGGGATTACGATGGGTCCGCCACAGGGTGCCCAACTCGTCGAGGACTGGCTGGGGCAGCAGCACCAGACGTTCCTTGTCGCCTTTGCCGATGATACGCAGCACCTGGTTGGCGCGGTCGACCGAGCCGATCTCCAGCCTGGTGGCTTCGCCGACGCGCAGGCCGCACGCATACATAGTGGCAAGGCACGTCCGGGGGATCGGATTGCGGACGTGGCTCAGCAGTCGCCTGACCTGATCCTCAGATAGCGCATGAGGCAGCCGCTTCTGCCCGGGCACAACGATCCTTTTTTTCCCGGAACAGGCCCCAGTCACGCTGGAGGGTGCGCTGGTACAAGAAGCGAAGGCCGTACAAGCCGATCTTGAACGTCCCGCGCGCCGCGCCCTGTTGGCGCAACTCGAGCAAATAGCTCCGCACTTCCTCTTCGCTGAGCTGATCGGGTGAGCGCCGGTAACGCGCGGCCAACCGACGCACCGCTTGCGTGTAGGCCTGACGCGTCCCCAGAGCCAGACCGGCCAGGATCATGTCCTCGATCATCCGCTCACGTAATGGCAACATGGTGGTCTCCTTTCGCTGATGTGGCGACGGGCCGCCTCATGCCCGCCGGATCAAAAGGATACACCCGCCCGCCAACCACCCCGACCGCGCAGCACCACTCGGCGAAGCCGTTCCGTCCAACGCTTCGGAGTGGAACTGTGCCGCGTAAATCGATGACATGCGCAAGGGCTTTGATGGGCTTGCTGCCCTGGTGCAGTTGCATCTCGGCCGGGACCCGTTCAGCGGGCAACTGTTTGCCTTCCGCGGCCGTCGCGGAGATCTGGTGAAAGTGTTGAGCTGGGATGGCCAAGGTCTGTGTCTGTACGCGAAGCGGATAGAGAAAGGCCGCTTTGTCTGGCCGCAGGCGAGGGACGGCGTGGTGTCGCTGACGGCAGCGCAATTGTCGATGCTGTTGGAAGGCATTGACTGGCGCATGCCGGTGCGGACGTGGCGTCCGGAGATGGCAGTATAATAGTGCGAGAAATTGCTTGGCGCGACGCGGATCGATGACGGAAGATTCTCGCATGCTGGTGCCGCTCGATCCTGCCGCTCTGCCGAAGAACGTGATCGCGTTGCGTAGTTTGCTGCTGCATCGCGAGGACGAGCATGCCGCCGAGTTGCAGCAGTACGTGGCTGACCTGACGGCGGCACGTAACGGACTGCAGGAGCAGGTGCTGCGCAACGAGCAGCTAAAGCTGCGTCTGGCGAAGCTGCTGCGCGAGCGGTTCGGGGCCTCCTCGGAGAAGCTGCGGGGCGAGATCGAGCAACTTGAATTGCTGCTTGGTGAACTTGAGGAACAGGTGGCGGAAGCAATGCCGCCTGGATCGGATGAACCTGTCGCGCCGCCGGAGACCGAGACACAGCGTCGCAAGCCGGTACGCAAGCCGCTGCCGCCGAGCCTGCCGCGCGATGTCGTGGAGCATGCTGCTCCCTGTGCCTGTCCCAAATGTGGTGGCGCGCTGCGCCCGCTGGGTGAAGACGTGACCGAGGTGCTGGACTACGTGCCGGGCTCGTTCCGCGTCATCCGTCATGTGCGGCCGAAGCTGTCGTGCCGGGGCTGCGAGTCGATCGCCCAGGCGCCGGCGCCCAGCCTGCCGATCCATCGCGGCCTGGCCAGTCCCGGCCTCCTGTCGCACGTGCTGGTGGCGAAATACTGCGACCACCTGCCGCTGTATCGCCAGGCCGAGATCTACGCACGCGCCGGGGTCGACCTGGACCGCTCAACCATGGCCGACTGGGTTGGACAGACAGCACGGCTGATGCGCCCACTGGTCGAGGCGGTCGGCGCGCATGTCATGTCGGCCGGGCGGGTGCATGCCGACGATACGACGGTGCCGGTGCTGGATCCGGGCCGCGGCAAGACCAAGACAGGGCGGCTGTGGTGCTACGCGCGCGATGACGGGCCGTTCGGCGGCAAGGCGGCGCCGGCGGTGTTGTATTGCTACAGCCCCGACCGGAAAGGTGAGCATCCGCGGGCGCATCTGGCATCGTTCCGCGGCATCCTGCAGGCGGACGGCTATGCCGGATATGCCGGCCTGTATGACCGAGGCGTGACCGAGGCGGCGTGCTGGGCGCATGCGCGGCGGAACTTCTTCGACGTGCACGCCGCCACGCAGTCGCCGCTGGCGTTGGAGGCGTTGCAACGCATCGCGGCACTATACGCGATTGAGGCAACGATCCGCGGCCGGCCACCCGATGCTCGCCTGGCAGCCCGCACCGCGCAGAGCGCGCCGTTGTTCATCGCGTTGCGCCAATGGCTGGAGCAGACCCAGGCGCGCATCCCGGGCAAAAGCGAATTGGCGAAGGCAATTCGCTACACGCTGTCACGCTGGCAGGCTTTGACCTTGGTACTGCGCGACGGACGAGCCTGCATCGACAACAACGCCGCGGAACGCTCGATGCGGCCGATGGTCATTGCGGGGTCATTCTGCCCATGTCGGGCGGGATGTCGTTGTCCACTATCGATGGCATCCTCTTTATGGCCGTAGCGTCCGCTGCCACTACAGCGAGCGAAGATCTGTCGGTGACGTTGTTCACGTTGAGGCGCTGCCCGGCGTAGTGACGGTTGTGGCTGCCTGGATGCTGGATCCGGTCGCCTGCGCCGGCATGGAGATCGGCGCCCCACGTTGTGCGCTGTCTGCGTTGGTCGACTTGCATCGTGTGCTGATTGCGCTCGGATTCCGCAGAGACTCCCGGGACGACTCGAATGTCGCCCAGGAGGAGCATGACGATGTCCGCGAGACGGGATCCCCCTTCGACCGCACGCCAGCTGTCCATGACGCTCGATCCGACAAAGTTGGACGGAATGACACAAGCCGAGCGCAATGCAGATCGCGCGGCTGGTCAGCCTGCTGATGGAAGCAGCAGGTGCCGCGGCGGAGAGCGCCGATGACCGCGTCTGATGCTCTCCCGGCCGCGTTGTTGCAGCGCAAGGCGGTAGTCTACATCCGTCAGTCGACCCAGGCACAGGTCCAAACGCACACCGAGAGCCGGCGTCGCCAATACGAGCTGGTTGATGTCGCGCGAGCTCGCGGCTTCCGGCAGGTCGAGGTGATCGATGATGATCTTGGGCGGTCCGCCAGCGGCACGGTGGCACGTCCCGGCTTCGACCGTTTGGTGGCATGGCTCTGCGCGGGCGAGGTCGGCGCCGTGCTGTGCTTCGATGCCTCGCGGCTCGCACGCAATGGCCGTGACTGGCATCACCTGCTCGAATTGTGCGGGCTGGTCGAGGCTCGAGTGATCGACATGGACGGCGTCTACGATCCATGCCGCCCGAACGATCGACTGTTGCTGGGCATGAAGGGCAGCATCAGCGTTCGAGCTTGGTGTGCTGCGCAGCCGCATGCTCGATGCCGCTCGCTCCAAGGCACGGCGTGGTGAGCTGCGTATCCCAGTGCCGATCGGCTATACGTGCCTGGGCTTCGGGGGCAGCCGCATCGATGCTGCGATCGCCACCGAGCTTCTTCAGGTCGTGGAGCCGATGGCCATCGAGGCGGCGTTGCAAGCCGAGCGGATGCACATGGAAACCCGAACTGAACAACGCCGCATCGCAGAGCTGGAGCTGCAACAAGCCGAATATGAAGCTTCGCTCGCAGAGCGACGCTATGCCGCCTGCGATCCCGATAACCGCCTGATCGCCGCGCAACTGGAGAAGAGCTGGGAAGCGGCACTCCGCCGCGTGCAAGCCTGCCAGGCGCGATTGGAGCAAGCGGTATCACCGGATCCGACAGCCGCCGCACCCGACTTCGCCGGCCTCGCCGATGACCTCAATGCCGCTTGGAATGCACCAGGCGTGACCATGCGTACGCGCCAGCGACTCACACGTGCCCTGATCACCGACATCATCGCCGACGTCGACGAGGCAACACGCGAGGTCGTCTTGACAATCCATTGGCGGGGCGGTCAGCACTCGCAATTGCGGGTGCGCAAGCCGAAGACCGGTGAACATGGCTGTCGCACTTCTGAAGAGGCTCTTGCCATAATGCGAAGCATGGCAACTCGATGGTCCGATGAAGATATCGCCGCATCACTGAATCGGATGGGTATGCGCACCGGACAGGGCAAGACCTGGACCGCACACCGTGTCAGCTCGCTGCGGAGAGTGCATGGGATCCACGCCTATCGTTCGGCAGAAAAGAACGGCGAGTGGCTGACCATGTCGGAAGCCGCCGCGAAGCTCGGCGTGACGAATCATGCGGTCCGCCGCCTCATCAAGGGTGGAATTCTGGCCGCTGAGCAGGTGGTGACTGGCGCTCCATACCAAATCCGAGCCACCGACCTGCAGAGCGACAGCATCTCTGCCTCGCTCGCTCGGAAGGTTCTTCCGTGTCGCGACAGTTCCGACAATCAGATGTCAATGTTTCCAGGCACTTGAGAATGGGGGGCACAATGAACGGTACATTACCATCGGCCGCATCGAGCGTTCCGCGGCGTTGTTGTCCATCTCCAGACGCCCGTCGTCGAGGTACAGGATCAGCCCGTCCCAGTGGCGCAAGGCATAGCGCATGGCTTTCGCCAGGTCTGACCAGCCCGGCACGCGCGGCACATGGTCCTGTAGCCAGACAAGCAGTTGCTCGACCAGGGGTCGACTTCGCAGCTGGCGAACGGCCTGACGCACAAATTCCGGCCTCGATCTCATAGAGCCTGGCGATGCGTGCCAGCACCTCGGCCGCGAGCGGTGACTGGGTGGAGGTGTAGAACTCGTAGAACGGCCGCCGCGCGTGCGCCCAACAGAACGCCAGCCGGATCGAGGCATCCCTGCGCGCCTCGACCAGTCTGCTGAACCCGGCATAACCATCCACCTGCAAGATGCCCTTGAATGTGCGCAGGTGCGCGGTCGGATGCTCACCCCTGCGGTCCTCGGAGTAGACATAGGCCGCCGCCGGGTGGCTGGATCCGGCCCACGGCCGATCGTCGACCGCGTAGCACCAGAGCCGGCCGGTCTTGGTCTTTACCGGGCCGGGCTCGAGCACCGGCAATGTCGTCTCATCGGCGAACACCTTGGCCGACGACAGCACCGTGCCGAGCACCAGCTCATACAGCGGCGCCAGCCACCAGCACGCGCGTCCCACCCAGGCACTCAGCGTGGAACGGTCCAAGGTGATGCCTTGGCGCTTGAGCATCTGCGCCTGGCGATAGAGTGGCAGCGAGTCGCAGAACTTGCTGACCACCACGTGGGCAATCAGTGCCTCCGTCGCCATGCCGCCGTCGATCGGCCGCTCCGGTGCGGGTGCCTGCACCACTGCGCCCTCGCAGGTGCGGCATCCATAGCGTGGCCGGCACACCACCTTCACGCGCAGCTGGCCGCCGTCGCTCCGATGGTTCCGCCGCGTCCGTGGCGGCGTCGCTTTCGGCCGCACTCTGCTCCGCGTCCTCCAGGACGAGCTGCAATTGGTCGAGGTCAAGCTTCTCCGAACGGGGGCCATGGCGATGGCGCAGCAGACGTTGGATCAACAGCCACAGCTTCTCGTTCTCGGCCTGCAACTCAGGCACCGCCTCTCGCAGCATTTGCTGCAGGACATCCGGATCGTCAGGCAGGGCCGCGAGATCGATCTGCACAACGCCATGCCGATGACCCACGCCGCCGCGTCGCAGCCAATGAATCCCGCGTGATCGCACAACCGGATCCGCATCAGCCCGCCAGTTCAGGCCTCAGGTTGCGCGCCGTTGCCCGCCACTCGCAGCCTTCGAGCAGCGTCGATAACTGCCCCGCCGACAGCGCGATCGACCCCGCGCTCGTCATCGGCCAGATAAAATGACCGCGCTCCAACTGCTTGGTCAGCATGCACAGGCCGATCCCGTCATGCCAGACCAGCTTCAGCAGATTGCCGCGACGCCCACGGAACGCATACAGCGCGCCATTGAACGGATCCTCCGCCAGAACCTGCTGCACCAGCATCGCCAGTCCCTGCATGCCCTTTCTCATGTCGCTATAGCCGCAGGCCAGGTAGACCCGGACATCGGACTGCAGCGCGATCATCGCCGCGCCAGTGCGGCAAGCACTCGACGAAGTGCGCCACCGTCCACCTGCGCATCCACCCGCACGCTCACACCGCCAGGCAAGGCTATCTCGATCATCCCGTCAGGGTGGTTCATCGAATTGGCCGGGGGCGCCAGCTGCGCGGGCGACGCTGGCGCCGGCGCGGGATCGGCGGGCCCAGCCATTACTTCAACTCGCGCGAACTCCGCCACAGGCCGGGCAATGGTCCCGAGCGAGCCTGCCAGCAAATGTCGCCGCCACGTATACAGCAAGCCGCTGCTGATGCCGTAACGGCGCGCCACCGGGATCGGCGATATGCCAGCCTCCAGGCTCTCCGCCGCAATTTCGCGCTTCTGCCCGACAGACCAACGTCGTCGCCTCTCGCCGCGCGTGATCACCTCGATCCGCTGACTGCGAGCGCTCATACGACCAGTCGTATGAGCGCTCTCTACGTCAACACCGGCTTCAGCCAGTTCGCCGTCCATCACCATGGACAATACGCATCGCACCATCACCGCGTCGCACAATGTGATCCCAACGCTCCGCTTACGTCGGTTCACCAGTGCCGCGTTCACTGGTCTACTGTTGGAGAACGCCATTGCGATCAGCATGGATGGCCGCGGCTCGTGGCGCGACAATGTCTTTGTCGAGCGGTTGTGGCGGTCAGTCAAATACGAGGAGGTCTATCTGCACGCATACGACAGTGTCGGCGAGGCACGTGCCTCGCTCGGGCTGTATCTGGACTTCTACAACCGCAAGCGACCGCATTCGAGCCTTGCTGCTCGAACGCCGGATCACGCCTACTTCGCCCACCTGCCGCTGCTCGCGCCAGCCTGAATTTCGCCACCGCTGCTGTGGGGCATCACTCCGGTCGGGCTACGCCCTCCCTGCGTGACGCCCCACAGCGGCAATGCTACAACATCAACCGGCAGACGCTCCACTGATCGAGGGCGAAACACTGTCTCGGCGAAGCCGGCCACCTCTACCTGGCTGCATAAGCTGCGCCGCGCAATGGTCCGCCCCGGCCGTGATTGCCTGTTCGGCGAGATCGAGATTGACGAGGCCTATGTCGGCGGCCCGGAAGCGGGCAAGCGTGGACGTCAGACCGAGAGCAAGGCCATTGTCGTCGTTGCGGCCGAGAAAAGCGGGCGTGGCATTGGCCGCATCCGCCTGCGCCGTGTCGCGGACGTATCGGCGGACAGTCTGATCTTCTTCGTTCAGACTGCCGCCATGCCCGGATCGACCATCAACACTGATGGCTGGAGCAGCTGCCTCGTCAGAAAAATCTGTGGGCGACGTCAGGCTCCGGCAGTTTGCCAAGTGCATGGTACAGCGCGGTTTCCGTGACGTGGAATGTGCGGAAGCCGTAGGATTTTCGCATGGTCAGTTTGGCCTTGTTGTTGAGGCCCTCGACCACACCGCTGGAGAACTGCTTCCTGGCGCGGAAGTAGTTCAGGATCAGCGCGCGGTGCGACCGTAGCGTCCTGGCGATCTTCTTCATCGGCTCGATGCGGGAGCGCATGGCCTGACAGCACCACTCATCGAGCAACTTGCCGGCCCAGCTGGGTGACTCGTACTCCCAGAATTGCTGGAAGTCCTCCTTCAGCAGATAGGCCCGCACGGTCTGCAGGTTGTAGCGCAGCAGATCGCGCAGACGGAACCGTTGATGCCCGGTCAGGTTGGCGCGGCGCTTCAACACGCACCAACGGGTCTTCTTCAGGACCGGCTCATAGCCGTCGCGGGCCAGCCGACGCGCCTCGCCGGCGCGCACCTGGTCCAGCGCGGTGTTCATCTTGGCGACAATGTGGAAGCGATCGAGGATGTGGATGGCCTGGCTGCACCGCTCGCGGATCACCGTCAGGTAAGGCTGCCACATGTCCGAGCAGACAAACTCGATCTGCCCGGCCAATTCCTCGCCGATCAGGGCGAAGAACTGCTCGAAGCTCGCCACCGTCCGCTCCCGGCCGATCCATAGCAGGCGCGTGCACTGCTGCTCGATCTGGTAGACCAGCGTCAGGTATTTATGACCCCTGGCATACTGGATCTCATCGACGCCGATCGCCGCGATCGGGCCCAACTGCCGGTGCTCGATCCCCCACTGCACGACATACTCGACCGATTGGCAGACCTTGTCCCAGGTACTGCGAAACGACCCCGCGGTCTCCTGCCACGACAGCTTCCGCGCCCAATGCGCCAGGAACAACATGTAGGCCTTGGTCAGCTGGTGCTTGCCGATGCCCCAGGGCACCGCTTCGACCCGCACCCCGCAAGCCCGGCAGTCGACCCGCCGCATGCAATAGAGCAACACCACCATGCAGCCCCACAGCGGCACGAACTCGAACCGGCGCAGCTTCAGGTGATCATAGGCCGGTGCCGGCTTATGACAGCCCGAGCACACCGGTCGCGACCCGCGGCGCGCTCGCACGGTGATCTCGATGGTCTGGCTTGCTGCGCAATGCCGGGCGCGCTCGTAAACGAAACCGGGAAAGTGCTGGTAGTGGTTCAGCAGGGAGATCAGCCGCATGGCAGCAGGACCCAAAGGAGTTGCCGGGAGGCCCGCCAGCCTGCCAGCGCAACCGCCGATCCCTTGCAGAGCTACTGCCCGGATCTCGATCAGTGGCCAGGCAGTTGGGCGTATGAGGCACGCGACATTCCGTACGGCCTGCGGATCGTGGAATGCTTCAAGCCGTTCCTGCGCGAGCTGCCGGCCCGGTCTCTGTCGCGCAAGACCTTGCGCCAGCACCGCGACAACATCTGGGTCCTCGGCGGTGAGGTCATCCGCCGGGTGCAGATGGACAGCGGTCTCCGCAGGCGGCCGGTCGAGCAGGTCGTCTTCGACCTCATGGGCGACGACGGCGGGCCGCTGCTCTCCCATGGCCAGTCCGAAACCGAGCAACGCTCCTTCGACGCAACCTGCCGCAAGCTCCTTCGCTTCCTGACAGGCCCTGAGATGAGCCGCGGCCACAGCGCTCCACGCTCTACCGCGACGACGAACCGATCGCGTCATTGACGGCACCAATGCAGAACTCTCGGCCAGGCGGGTCGCGGTCAAGCCCCGCAGCCGCGAAGCGGTGCGCCGCAGGCGCAGGGCTGTGTGCTGGGCATGCCCAGCAGCTTGGGGGTGAAAGTCCCCTGTGCAACCTGATGGAGGTGAAGCACGAGTGAAACACAAGGGCGGAACCGCGAGGGACCGTCTGAAGGAAGTGTGGAGCGAAATCGCGACCCGACGAACAGCAATCGGATAGCGAGGCAGGCGTGGCAGGACGAGCGGGCAGCCAATCGCGAAGTCCATATCCATCAAAGGCCGCGGCTGTAAATCCGGCGGGTGTGCGAGGAAAGCTGCGAGGCTTACCCCAGGAGATCTGCGCCGTGTCCCACGGGACTGGGGTGACCGAGAGGTCACCCGATCGCGGCGCAGAAGTCAGCAGAGGGCGTATTAGGCCGAACTACTGGCTGAAGGCCCGAACGGTCCCCGCAAGGGGGTAAAGGAGAGGACAAGTAGCACGTATGTCTCACGACCACTGGAACACCGAGAAGCCGGCACTGCGCGGCGCTTCCTCTGCCGAACGGGGTGAAACCCCGACTCGGCACGGGGCAAGCTGGTGTAGGCGGTCGCGGCGTCTAACGAAGGCAAAAGTCCGGCAATGACGAAGCACCTGATGGAGGCAATCTGTTCGCCGGAAAACATAGCGGCGGCAGTGCGAGCGGTGGTGCGCAACAAGGGCGCGGCGGGAGTGGACGGGATGACCGTCCGCGACCTGCCGAGGGCCTTTGCGGCGCACTGGCCGGAGATCGAGAGAGACCTGCTGGAGGGACGCTACCAACCGCAGCCAGTGCGACGGGTGAGTATCCCGAAGCCTGGGGGCGGTGGCGAGCGTCACTTAGGCATTCCAACCGTGTTCGATAGGGTGATTCAGCAAGCGGTGTTGCAACAGTTGCAACCGCTGTGGGACCCAACATTCAGCGAGCACAGCTACGGCTTTCGGCCGGGTCGTTCGGCTCACCAAGCGGTGGCGCAGGCGCAGGCCTACGTCATCGAAGGCTATCAGTTCGTGGTTGATTTTGACTTGGCCAAGTTTTTTGACCGAGTGAACCACGATCGCTTGATGGCGTCGGTGGCCGAGCGCGTGGACGACAAGCGAGTGCTGCGGCTGATCCGGGGATTCTTGATGGCCGGCGTACTTATCGACGGCGTACTCGAGGCAAGCCTACAAGGGACACCGCAAGGTGGACCACTTTCGCCGTTGCTTTCGAACCTGGTGCTGGATGAGCTGGATCGCGAGTTAGAGTGGCGTGGCCACCGATTTGTGCGATACGCGGATGACTGTAACATCTACGTCCGTAGCGAAGCGGCTGGCCATCGGGTGATGTCGAGTATCACCCGCTTTATCGAGCGCCGTTTGAAGCTCCACGTCAACGCGGAGAAGAGTGCCGTCGGTCGCCCGTGGCAACGATCCTTCCTGGGATACACCATAAGGGGGGAAGAGGAACTGCGGCGATGCGTGGCCGAGAAAGCCCTTGCGCGGTTCAAGAGCCGGGTGAGGGAACTGACGCGGCGTTCGCGCGGTGTCAGCCTGGAACGGATGATCGCAGACTTGAACCCGTTCCTGCGCGGCTGGGCAGGGTATTTCGGCTTCAGCCAGTGGCGAGAGCTGGCAACGCTCGATGCCTGGGTGAGGCGGAGGTTGCGCTGTCTCGCCTGGGTGCAATGGAGGACGATGCGGCGGCGCATTGCGGAGCTGTGTCGTCGCGGGGTCGCCAAGTCGGCGGCCTTCGCGGCGTCCAGAGCTGCCAAGGGGCCGTGGCGACTGAGTTCCTCCAGCGCCTTGCACGATGCGTTTGGCAAGGCAGACTTCCGCGCTATAGGCTTGGTGGAGATGGCCAGCTTCGTCAGAGCTTAATCCGCCGAACCGCCGTGGTACGGACCCGTATGCCCGGTGGTGAGGGAGGGGAGGCATCGCGAGGTGCCCCCCTATCCCGATTGACGGCGATCCGCCTGGCGGAGGCAAAATTGGCCGTGCCGTCCGGTGCGGCGCCACCAACCAAAACCCGCTACGTCGTTGCACCCACCGCCGCATGTGACTCTATATTACCCTGAACCACCCACAGTTTTCGCCGGGGAACCAATCAATGAGCGCTCAGCTTGGTGCCGATATTGCCGCTGGCGCCGGTGATCAACACTGTCGTATTCATCGGCAATCTCCCGACCGATCGGTAAGCGACCAGCACCGGCCCTACCAGCGCAGCGCTTGTAGGTCGCACGTTCGCGTCCCGTATCTGTCCGTGATGCGCAGAAACTCTGGCCGTTGCAAGCAATCAATCCGTGCGCTCGTTCCACCAGGGTGTCCCGTCACCCTTACCGGAGCGGCAAGTTTTCGGTCGTTCTGGTCCTTGTCGACGCTTCGGCCCAGGTACCGCACTGCGTCCACATCGTCGCACCGCTCCTCAGACCCAGACGTCATCTTGGCGAGAGCCTTGGTCACGATGATCGTCAGCACCGCCTGCGTTGCATTTAGGACACCGAGCCGAACACCTCGCTTGCAACCTGCGTCAGTTGCGGCACGTCGGCGGTGAACCCAGCGGGGGCTGCGCCGACGACTGCGGAATTGCCGAAGTTCGCGGTGATCTGGTCGCTTGCCGCGCCAAACGAGGCGGCCGGCCTCAGTTGCGTCCCCACAGCGTCTTCATTGCACGTCGTGCGCCCTCGGCCATTGCCGCAAACTTCGCCCAGCAGATCGACGGATGGCCGACCCGGGTGCCAAGTCCGCAGTCCGTGCCAGCCAGCACGTTCTCTCGTCCTACCAGTCGTGCATAGCGAACCAACCGCTCGGCCACTAAGTCCGGATGTTCGATGAAATCGGTGCAATGGCCGACAACGCCAGGGATCAACGTGGCGCCCTCCGGCAATTTCACTTCCTCGAACACCCTCCACTCGTGCTCGTGGCAGGGGTTCGATGCTTCGATCGAGAAACTTCCCGCATTCACCCGGAAAATCAGGTCGATGATGTCCCGCAGCGGGACGTCATCGTGATGCGGGCCGTGGTGACTGCCCCAGCAGACATGCAAGCGGACTTTTTCCCGCGGGATCTCCCTCAGGGCGTGATTGAGGGCATCAACCCGTATCGCGGCGTATTTGCGGTATTCCGGCAGGGTGATGTCGGGTAGGCAGTTCCAGCCATCGGGCAAGTCCGGATCGTCGATTTGCAGCAGGAAGCCGGCATCGACGATCGCCTGTGTATTCCTCATGCATCGCGTCGGCGATGGCGAACATGAACGCCTCGTCGCTCTGGTAGTATTCGTTCAGCATCCAGTGGTCGATCGTGCCCGGGGTGTTGGCTGACAAATAGGCTCCGGCGACGCTGACGCCGGCCAGCGCTGCCTTGAAGTTGTCGAGATCCTTGGCAAGCTCGGCCTGACCAACATAGCGCAACTCGCTGACACAAACGGGCATGGTCGCCGGGCCGGTTGGTCTGCTGCGCGGATTGGCTACGAAATAGCCAGCGAATTTCCGTTCGTCGCGCGCGGTGATACTGAGCCGCCTTACGCCCGAAGAAGGTCGCGCTTCGTAGCCGGCAATGCGCGAACGGACATAATCCGTAAAGTTGGTCTTGGAAAGTTCGCCATCATTGACGCAGTCGATGCCGCACTCGGCTTGGCGGAGCACCACCTCCGCCACTGCGGATTTCAGTCGCTCGTCGAATGCTGTTGAATTGTACGGTTCATCGTTCGCCTTGGCGGTAACCATCTCCCAGAGGTCGGGCGGACGCGGCAGTGAACCAGCATGAGTTGTGAGAATGCGATCGGTACTATAGAGCACTGGATCCCTCCTGATCGCTCCCGCCGAAACGTCAGACGATGCTGTCCCGACGCAAGTCCGCGACTGCGGCATCGTCGAGGCCGAGCCAGTCGGCAAGCACTTCGGCGGTGTGCTCGCCGAGCAATGGCGCCGACTTGACTTCGGTCGGGACGCCGTCGAACCGCACCGGCCACGTCGGCATCGTCATCGTGCGTTCGCCATGCGTCATCGTTTGCAGGATACCGCGCTGCCGAAAACTTGGCTCGTTGGTCAGCTCCATTGAATTCGAGCACGGCGCCGGCGGGCACGCCGACCGCGCTCAGCTGCGTCATCGCCTCGTGTTTCGTGCGCTGCCGGGTCCAGCCGGTGACGATCTCGTCGACCTCGGCCTCGCACTTCAAGCGGGCGTCGGGGGTGTCGTAGCGCGGATCGCCGATCAGATCCTCGCGCCCGATCAGCTTCAACAGGCGCGGCCAATGCTCGGGGTTGGCGCGGCTGGTCAGCAGGTAGACGTAGTCGTTGGGGCCGCCGGGCTTGCACGGATAGATGCCGCCGGGCGGGTTGTTGGCGGGCGGCCGGCGCGGCGCCGCGGCGCCGGTGCGCGCCTGCGTGATGAACGCGCCGCGGCTGTAGTGCATGACCGAATCCTGCATCGCCACCTGCAGCCGCCGTCCCTTGCCGGTGCGCGCGCGATCGAACAGCGCGCTGACGATGCTGAACGCCAGCAGCATGCCGGTGCCGGTATCGCCGATCGTCGGGCCGGGCTTGATCGGCCTGCCGTCGCGCTCGCCGGTGATGCTCATCGCGCCGCCCGCGGCCTGCGCGATCGGGTCGAACGCCAGGCCGTTCTCGTAACGGGCTGCCGGCGCCGAAGCCTTTGACCTGGGCATAGATGATGCGCGGGTTGATCGCACTGACCACGTCGTAGCCGAGACCGAGCCGCTCGACCGCGCCGGGCGCGAAGTTCTCGGTGAAGACATCGGCCTGCTTCACCATCTCCTTGACCAGCGCCAGACCGCGATCCGATTTCAGGTTGACCGTGATCGACCGCTTGTTGGCGTTGTACATCATGAAGTAGTACGCGTCGCCGAAGCCGGTGCGGCCGGCCTCGCCGCCTTTCGGATTTTCCACCTTGGCAATGTCGGCGCCCATCCAGGCGAGCGCCTCGGTGCAAGTTGTGCCGGCCTCGAATTGCGTCAGGTCGAGCACGCGAATCCCGGCCAGGCAGCCGGGGGATGCAGGAGTTACGTCCATTGTGGCCTCCTGGAACTTGTCGCCTTCGCGACAGACGATTTGACCAGTCGAACAGAGCCCTCAGACGGTGCCGATCACGATCCATAACGGATCGCCTTGCTGCGGCGTCGAGGCCTGGCCGGCGACGCGGGTGAACCCGGCTGCCCGCATGTAGGCTGCAACCAGACGCTGCTGGTCCGGCCCCGACAGCGACTGCCAGATCGCCACCGCCTTGGTCGGAAAGCATCGGTTGGAGAACGACACCACGAACGGCGAACCGGGTCGCAGCACGCGGCCAACCTCCCGGAACACATCAACCGGGCGCTGCAGGTACTGCACCGATACGCACAGGCAGGCGCCGTCGAATACGCCATCGCCGAGCGGGAGTGCCGGCTCGATGTTGAGGTCCTGGACGAACCATCGCGAGAGCCGCGGGTTCGCGGCGAGTTCCTCCTCGTTCATGCCGTGGCCGATGACGGAGGCGTAGGCAATGTCGTCCGGCAAATGGCTGACCCAACTGCTCATCAGGTCCAGCACCGCTCCGCCGGGTGGCAGGCGTCTCGCGATACACCCGCGTCACGGCGGCGATCGCCCCATCATCGATGTGGGTGACAAATCGTGGGTATGCGTAGAACTCGGCGTCCGGTGACGGATCCGCCTTATCGAATGCCGCCTCCGGCAATCCAGGTAACTGCTCCATCGGGCGATCGCCGTCGGTACTATGCGCGCACGTAGTTTCGGCACACGAGGCGCAGCCGGTTGCTGATCTGGTCTCGAACATGCTGGGGCATCGGCGTCGAGCCGCTCGCCTGCTTCCATTCCGGCGTGTCGACCACGCCTGGGGACGCGAGATGATAGAGTGCGATGTATTTCGGGCCACCACCGCTCGAGCGGAAACGGCGCGCGCACAGCACCCCGGGGACGCGGGCGAGGGCAGGGACGTGCTCGGTGTCATACCACGCGTTGAACGCGGCCTCGACTTCCGGCCCAGGGGTCATGCCTACCAACAGCAGCCCGCCGGCATTGGCCGGCGCGGTCGCGTCGCCCGGGAGGATCTGCTCGCCTTCATAGCGCAGCAGGCGCTCGACCTTCGCGGTCACGCGCTTGGACCACGGCGACAGGTTCTCTCCGCCGATCGCGCGATAGCCCGGGCTTCGCAGCACCTCGAGGCTGTCGAGGTCATAGGTCGCGACCGACTGTTTCGGGTTCTCCGCACCGATCCACCGCTGAAGGGTCAGAAAGCCAGGCACTCGTTGGCGTTCAGGAATATGCTCGGTATCGTACCAGTCGTTGAACTCGCCGGCATCCACATTCGAGAAATCCATCGCCGCGATCAGCACGCCCTTCGCCATGGCGTTCCTCCTTCCTTTGATGTGGCCGATGCTACATTGGCAAAAGCCCGACTTGGCGCGCAGTGTAAACCCCTATGGTGGATGAGGCGACACCATGAAGATCAAGAATTTGGTGCCATGGCTGGTGAAGGCGGCGGGCAACAACTGAGGCGAATTCTTCTTAGTCGAGGCTCGCACCGACGATGGCGCCACCGGCTGGGGCGAGATCACGACGACGACAAGAATTGCCAACCGCGCCGTCGCGAGCATCATCCACCAGCTCGACCAGCTGCTCGTCGGCGAGGACCCATCCAAGATCGAGTCGCTGTGGCACAAGACGTTCCGCTCGCTCACCTACACGGTCCGCGCGGCGCCACTACCAATGTAGTCAGCGGCGTCGACATCGCGCTATGGGATATCCGCGGCAAGGTATTGGGTCAGCTGGTCTACGACCTGCTCGGCGGCAAGATGCGTGACGACACCCTGCTCTACACGCACCCGAACAGCCGCAATTTCGGCGCCGATGAAGTCGTGGTGAAGGAAATTCGCGCCATTGTCGATTTCGGCCACACCGCGCTGA
>CAWBST010000024.1:0-98459 GCA_963791495.1 uncultured Alphaproteobacteria bacterium | reverse complement strand
ACGCCATATACTCCATCTAACTACCTGATTTCCTTTGACATAGTGGGCGATTGTTTGTGTGATGCCCCACATTATCCCCCAGACTTCGCCGCCATCCGCCTAGAGCTACGCTCATCGGGGCGCTGAAGAGCAGCGTCCCAGGCATCAATCGGTTCTCCCATACCCTGCGAGCCACTCGTCCACCGTCATCTCAGCCGGCGCCACGACCACGCCTCCCGCATAGCCTGTGCGTCGCCGATGCTCCTCGATAGCCGCGCGAAACAGCCTCATTATCGCCCATCGCCTCAACCGGCAGCCGCACCACGTAGCTGTTGTTCCGGCTTGTCCCGGCGCGTTCCAACCGACGCTTGACGGCCTTCGCTCCGTACCCGCGTGAGCTAATCGAATGCCTAATGGAGCGACTATGTAACGATATCCAGCTACAGTATCGAGCAAGTGTCGCCGAACCGCCCAGGCTTCCGCCTGATAGTGACGATCGCCGACTTGGGCCGTTGTTGGTAGGTGAGGTCGGAGCGTCCGGCGCCACCTCCATGCTTGCCAGCCCTGACGATCACCGGCACCTGGAGCGCGACCGCCTTCCGCTTCCTGGGCGGGCGCTTGCAACGATAGGTGGTGTGGGCGATGGTCATGGTGCTGGCGAAATGTCGTCCCGCCTGCGCCTCGAATAAAGTCTAGGTCCATCCCCGCCCGCCTGAACAGCGGATCAGCGCTGAAAGGCCATTCCAAAGGGACCGGGGAAGGCTTTCTCCTCGGAAGGGATCAGGATGCAGACGTGGCTGCCAGCGCGGCATCGAGCGCTTGTCGTCGCGCCGCAATGCGCTGGGTGTTGCCGGACGCGCCATCGTCAGATGCGCTTTGAGTGCGGCGATCGATTGCGGAGGGTGGGCAACATAGCGCACATGCTTGGTCGAACGACGCGGGCCGGGTCTATGACCCCGGCCACAGCTTTTGCGCCGCAGTGCGCATAAATCATATGCCAAAGTGGCCGATTATCCCGCGTAAGGTGGAAACCCATCTTCCCGTCGATCGCAAAGGGGCACTCGCCCTGACGCAAACAATGGCCCGCCCTGGAAGGCGGGCCGGAAGATGGAGAGAGACCATGAAGACCATGATTATTGCCGCAGCCGCCGCGCTCACTCTTGGCGCCGGCTCCGCCTACGCCGATAGCGAGGGCGGCCAGGTCGCCAATACCCAGTTCACTGAGCTGGCGGGCGTCGTTTCCCAGGCGCCGGTGCAGAGCGCTCCGCCCGTCGCGACAGCGCAGAACGGGCAGGCGGTTCGCGCCTACGTCGCCAACTCGAGTCGCGGAACGTGGTTGTTCCAGCCTAACCAGAACGGCGGTGGCGGCAACCAAGGCTAAACTCGAGCTCAGAGTGTGAAGCGGGGAGGCCGGCACCACAGCCGGCCTTTCGCGTTTCAGTCTCTCCTCAACTCAGCCCCGGCTCGCCTGGGGCTTCTTTTTGCCGTCAGCAGGCACTGGCGTCGTCAGCCGCAGCAATCCCCCGCCTCGGGTGTCGGCTCAGGCGCCTAGGAGCGATGATGCTGATGCGCGGGCTTGCTCTGCTGCGCTTGTGACGCGGCGGTGGACTGAGAAGTAGCCGCGGCAGATTGGTTCAATTCGCAGGCCAGAGCCGGCGCGGCGGCGGCGACAACGAACACCGCGGCAGCAATAAGACGGATCATCTTCGCGCCTCCTCCAGATTGGGCAGGCAAGCATCGCCTCGACGGCCGGCGCACCGCAAGTGCTGTCCGCGCCCCTCGCGCAACTTAGACCAGCGACCGTCCCAGGAGATCTGCTGGGACGGACGCACCCGTCACCGCTTTCGCCGTGGAGTGCGCATAAATCATATGCCAAAGCGGCCGATTATCCCGCAAAGGGCGGAAACCCATCTTCCCGTCATCGCAAAGGGCAGTCGCCCTGGACGCGAGCAATGGCCCCGCCCCGGAAGCGAGGCTGGAAGAATGGAGAGAGACCATGAGGATCATGCTTCGCGCCGCCATCGCGGCGTTGAGTTTCGCCAGTATCGGCCCGGCCATTGCCAGTGAGGGTGATGGCGGCACCACGCGCGATACTTTCTTCACTGGAGTGCCCGGTGTCGCCGCGCAGGCGCCCGTGCAGAACGCACCGTCGATCGCCGCGGCGCAGAACGAGCAAGCAGGCCAGACCTACTCTCATTCCAATCATAGCCCATGGCTGTTCCCGCCCGTTGGGAAGTACCTGGACCAACAGGGGCGCAGTTAATCAAGTGAGCTAGCGCGCTTACAGGGAAGCCGGTCTGGAATCCCAGAGTCGGTTAGTAAATTCCGGCGCTTTCCGGCCTGTGAAGCAGTTCAGCGCGTTCCGCTGACCGCCACCTCATTCTCCCTTGCGTTGGCAATACCCACCGGGCACTGGGAGCGGATCATGAAGGGCAAATTTCTGGCATTCGCGATCGCCACAGCAGCTGCTCTGAACATATTCACTCCTGCGGTCGGCTACGCTCAGGACTACGTCGTCAACGGGCACAGCGCTTCGAAGGCGGAAGCGCAGTTCCTGGCTTCCTACAGCGCTCCGGCGGGGCAGTGGCAGGCCGACGGATACGGCATCTCGCGGGTTGCCGATGAGCATCCCGCACCACCTGCTGGCAGCAAGTGCTGGTATGTCCTCGACGTCCAGCTCTGCGACTGAGAGCGATCGATGATCACGATGTTCATCGCCGTGCTCGCGTTGACCCTGGCGGCGATCGGCTGCGCGATCCTCAGCCCGGCTCCCGGTCAGACTACGTCCGACGGCGCCGATGAGCGCGCGCTGGAAGCGATCACGCTGTCGGTCTTCTGACCCCGAAGGTATGAGCTTCGGGCGGTGTCGTGACGCGAACCCCGCCCGCGGATCGCCCCAATAAGTCTGGATCACCCAGTGAACGCTGAGGCAGCCGCGGTAACAGACGGAGAAGCCCGGTTATCGGCGGTGGTTCGCAGTGGAGCTTCTGCACACGCCAAGCAAGACGGCTTCCCAAGTTTAGGAAAGCTTCTTGGTCATATAAAACCGGGTGTGGCCGGGCGGCTCGCATTCGATACGGGCGGCGACCTCCCAACCCTGCTTCAGGTAAAAGCCCGGCGCCTGAAAGTGGAGCGTCGACAACACCGCACGCGAGCAACCGCGCCGCCGCCCTTCTTCCTCTGCCATGGCGAGGATCCGGCTGCCAAGCCGGCCGCGCCGCAAATCCTCTGGCAGGAAGAACCGCTCTACCCGCAAGAGGCCCAGTGACGTGCGGCCGTACAGGCCGCCGACGACCTTCTTGGTTTCGGGATCGCGGACGAGGACGGCAAGTACACGACTGTCCGAGTATCCCGCCTGCGCCGCGTTGTAGGCGCGCAACTCCTCCGCGATCACCGCGAGTTCGTCGTCATGCGGCACATCGGTCAGTGTAATCGTAGTTTCGGCTCGATTGGCCACGGCGTCTTCCCCTTCCGAAATTCCGCCGGCGACGATCTCAGGCGTGAAGCTTGAGCCACTCATCAGCACTCTCGACAGGGACCGTTGAGGAATCCGCGCTCTATGCCGACGTTGCCATAGTTGGAGGCGTCAAACGCTGGAGTGTAGTCCTTCCCGTGACTAGCAAGGGGTGCCGGTGCCGTTGCACAGCTCATCACGCGGGAAGCTTGCCATCAAGCAAGCGAAAGGTCGCGTAATGAAACAGCGTGAATACCGACATTCCTTACTGGTCAGTCAGCTCGTCACATTCGATCATCTTCTCTTCGCGGCCACAGTGTTCACAGGAATTGGCGCGTTCGCCTATGGCTATGGACATTTGGCCCACACCATCGCCGACCTGCTGTTAGGTCGCTGATCCGCTATGTCGGTAACCGCCATCCTGATCGAGCCGCATCGTGTGACACGCGTGATCTTCGATGGCCACGATCTCGCCGTCGGAGATCAGCAGCGCATCGCGCTGGCAATCGAATGTTCGCTCGCCCAGGCGGATGGCGAGGCAGCCACAGATGATCAACGCCGCCACCAGACCGGTCGTCACCTCAGTTCCGCGCGCGGCGCCAGATAAGTGGCGAGCCATTGCTGCAGCTCGTCACACACCAGGTAGTCTACCTGAAGGCCGGTATGCATGATGGCGAGATGGCCTTCGTGCTCTACCGCGCCGACTGGATCCCCCTTGTTGCGGTCGATGACGTGGAGACAGCGATGGAGTTGGCGGCCGAGAGCGGTCTCAGGTTCGCGACGATCCATTGAGCGGAAAGGTCTCCTAGCATACGCGGCTGGTGCTGAAGTTTCGTGCGGCCCTAATGCGTACCCGCGCCCACGTGAGCGGCAACGATACGGGACACAGTCGGTGGCGACACGCCGAACATCCGCGCCATCTGTGCTGCGATCTTCCGGCCCGAGATGACCGCCTCGGCGATTTCGCGCCGTTTGGTGTCATCCAGTTTCCTGCGCCGTCCACCGATGACCCTCGGCCCGGGCGGCGGCAAGGGCTGCCGAGGTCCGCTCTCGGACGCTCGACAAGACCGGCTCGTAAGGCAACTGGTCAATGAAATGCCCCGTGTGAAACCCGAGCGGTGAGGGGGCGGACCTCTGGCTAAGCTACTCGCCCTCGCAGCCCCCAAACCAGTTCATCGGCATCTGCCCCAGCCTGGCAGCAGGCGGAGCGCTGCTCTTTGGCCGGCAAATCGAGTGACAGCGCCAATTGAGCAAACATTTTCCGTTGGTAATCAAAATCTATCACGGGCCCGTGAATACCGATTCCAAAAATCTAGTTGCTTCTGGGAAATTACTTATGCCCGCTTCCCCATTCAATATCGGAAAATTGATTGGACCGTATTGGTTAGTAAACTATACGATTTGGCATCGGCGTGGTCGCCGGAATGTGAACCACGAGTAGCTAAAGCCAATAGGACGCGCCTTGCGCGCCGCCAAGCGAGGAATTCAGAACGTGGTTGCCATCAAACCCACCATCACTATCGACGGGAACTTCTCCGACTGGATCGCCTCGGAGCAGATCGATTACGGCGACGTGCCCGGCTACAGTCTCTATGCCGAGGCGCAGAGCGGCTTTCTCCACTTCGATCTGAATGGCCCGGCCGGCGTGACGCTCGGGCCCAATACCACGATCTGGCTTAACACCGACCTGAACGCGGCCACCGGCTACCAGATCTTCGGCTTTGCAGGAGGCGCCGAATACAACGTCAACATCAAGGCCGACGGCACCGCCGCGCTCTATACCGGCGCTGACGGCCAGACCCTTGTTCTCGACAACATCCCGATCGCCTATTCGGCCGATCACACCCAGGTCGAGCTCGCCATCCCCCTGGCCTCGATGGGCAATCCAACCAATCCGATCGACGTGCTGTACGACGTCAACAACATCACCTTTGCTCCCACCAGTTATACCGACCAGCCCTACGTCGCACCGAACGTCGATGTGACGCGCACGCCGACCCACAAGGTCGCCATCGTCTACTCGGACACTACGGCAGCCAACTACTTCAGGGGCCTCGGCGATCCAGCGGGCGCGCCTTCCACCTCGTATTCCGATCTGTTTATGGCGGCGCAGAACCAGGCTCGCATGGCTGGCGTCTCCTACGACGTCATCGACGAACCGCAGCTGACAAATGTCAGCAATCTCATCGGCTACGACGCGCTGATCTTCCCGGCGATGACGCATGTGAACACGGCGCAACTGCCGGCCATCATGTCGGCACTGACCAGTGCGGTCTATGACTACCACATCCCCATTTTCACCTCAGGTGACTTCCTGACCAACGATCAGACGGGCGCGGCGCTGCCCGGCAATGCTTACGCCAACATGGAGACCTTGCTGGGTCTCAACCGAGTCTCCGGCGGCAACAGCGGCGACGTGACGATTACCGCCGCGGACGTCAACAACCCAATCATGCAGAGCTACGCGGCGGGCCAGGTCATCCAGACCTACAGCGGTGCCGGCTACACCGACTACCAGGCCGTCGGTAACACGCCGGAGGACGTTCTGGTCAACCAGAACGTCGCAGGTGTCGGCACGCTCCCGGGAGTGGTCGAGACCACGGTCGGCGGCGCCACAAACGTGCATTTCGCCAGCCAGGCACTGCTGGGCGACAGCAATCTGTTGTCGAACGCCATCCAGAGCGTGGTGCTGGGCACCACCCCGGGTGTCGCGCTGCATACGTCGCGCGACGCCGGCATCGTTGCCACGCGCATGGACATGGATCAGTCGCAGTTCCCCGCCGACGTGTCGCCGGCAGGCGGAGGGCCTGGGATCTATGACCAGTTGATCCCGATCCTCCAGCAGTGGCAGCAGCAATACGACTTCACTGGATCGTACTACATCAACGTCGGCGACAATCCAGACAACACCGATCCGTCAACCACCGACTGGACGAAGAGCCTGCCGTATTATCAGGCCATCCAGGCGCTGGGCGGCGAGATCGGCACCCACACCTACACTCATCTCATCAATCCGCCCGCCACGACGTTCACCGCAACCACCGTCGGCGACACATCGGCTGGCTCGACACAGATCACCCTCGACCACGTGCCGTCGTTCTACGGCATCACGGTGGGCATGTGGCTCACGGGTATGGGTATCGGCTCGAACACGCAGCTGCCCGGCTCTGCGGGCGAAGGCGGCGCAGTCGCCAACACGCAGGTCATTGCAGTCGATAACAACACCAACACCATCACCATCAGCTACGTGCCCGCGGGGTTTGGCGGCGTGAATCAGGGGACCAATGGCGCCGTACCTTCCGGCACGACGCTGACCTTCTCCATTCCGCCAGAGAACACCAACTTCCTGGAGCCCGTGACCGGCACCGACCTGAGTTCAACCCTCAACCCCTTCACCTACGCCTACGAGTTCGGCCAGTCGAAAACCGACCTGCAGACGCTGCTCGGCACGCCGATCTACGGCGCCGCCGTGCCGGGCGCCGCCGAGACCGTGGCCACCTCCCAGAACATCCTGGCCTATTTCCCCTCCGGCGCCGGCTACACCGGTTATGTCACCGGCGGCTGGACCGGCATCGAATCCGGCTTTCCGAGCGCCTTCGGCTACATCAGCCCGACCCAGCAGGGCTCCGTCTACATCGCTCCGAATTTCACGTTCGACTTCACCGAGATCCAGTATGAGGGCAAGTCCGTCGCCCAGGCCGCGGCGGACTGGGCGGCGCAGTTCAGCGCTATCGGGGCCAATGCCGCCGGAACGCCCGTTGTCGTATTGCCCATCCACGATTACGGCGTCGCGGCGTGGAACACCACGACGAATTCGCCCACAGGATCGCCCTACACCACGCAGATGTACACGGACTTCATCTCGCAGGCCTATAATGCCGGCTATGAATTCGTGACGCTCGAAGAGCTCGCGTCGCGCATTGCGGCGCAGGAGAAGGCGCATATCGACTACAAGACCGTCGGGAGCACCATCACCGCGACTGTCACGCCGGATCCGACCGCGACCGATCTCGGCGCGATGGCGCTCGATGTCGTCAACGGTGGCACCCAGGTCATCCAGAACGTCACGAACTGGTATGCCTACAATGCGCAGGAACTGTTCCTGCCGGCGAATGGCGGCTCGTTCACGATCAACCTCGGCACGACGCAGGACGATGTCACCCACATTGCCTCACTGCCGATGCGCGGTGACCTGCTCTCGGTGACGGGCGATGGTCGCAACCTCAATTTCTCCATGGTGGGCGACGGCAACGTTCTCATCGACCTAAACGGGACCGACACGCCGCTGGTAACCGGAGCAACGATCGTGAGCCAGGTGGGCGATCAATTGACTCTGGGGCTCTCCGGGCTCGGTCAGCATGACGTCTCAGTTAGCACCGGCTCGGACACGCTGGTGCTCGACATCGCGGAGGATGAATACCTGGGTGACGTGCAATTCACCGTTTCAATGGATGGCAAGCAGCTCGGCGGCACGTTTACTACGACCGCGTCGCACGCCGTCGGTGCCAGCCAGGCATTCACCTTCAAGGGTGACTGGGCGATCGGCATGCACAACGTCACGGTGAGCTTCCTCAACGATGCATGGGGCGGCACGCCCGCCACCGACCGCAACCTCTACGTCAACGCCGTCACCTACGACGGAACCAACACCGGCCAGAGCGCGGCCCTCTTGTGGACTGGCTCCAACAGCTTCCGTGTCACCGACAGCACCGCGGTGCCGAACCCGCCTGCCATCACCACCGGCAGCGGCGCGGACACGCTGGTGCTCGACATCGCGGAGGATGAATACCTGGGTGACGCGCAATTCACCGTTTCAATGGATGGCAAGCAGCTCGGCGGCACGTTTACTACGACCGCGTCGCACGCCGTCGGCGCCAGCCAGGCATTCACCTTCAAGGGTGACTGGGCGATCGGCATGCACAACGTCACGGTGAGCTTCCTCAACGATGCATGGGGCGGCACGCCCGCCACCGACCGCAACCTCTACGTCAACGCCGTCACCTACGACGGAACCAACACCGGCCAGAGCGCGGCCCTCTTGTGGACTGGCTCCAACAGCTTCCGTGCCATCACCACCGGCAGCGGCTCCGACACGCTGGTGCTCGACATCGCGGAGGATGAATACCTGGGTGACGCGCAATTCACCGTTTCAATGGATGGCAAGCAGCTCGGCGGCACGTTTACTACGACCGCGTCGCACGCCGTCGGCGCCAGCCAGGCATTCGCCTTCAAAGGTGACTTCGGATCAGGCCAGCATGCGCTCGTGGTGAACTTCCTCAATGATGCATGGGGCGGAGCGCCCGCCACTGACCGCAACCTTTATGTGAACGCGATCACCTACAACGGTACCAATACCAACCAGAGCACGACGCTGATGAACCAAGGACCGATGACGTTCGCGCTCTCCGGCGGCACCACGCCCGCAGTTAGTGAAACCTCCGATCACGGTACGCTTCAGCTGAACCTCGCGCAGACCGGCACCTACACGGTCGGCGGCGACACCTTCGTGCTCAGCGGCGGCAATGCGGCCACCGTCACGCTCGGCACCGGGGCCAGCCAGATCAGGTTCGTCGGCGCCAGCTCGGTTTCGCTCACCGCTGGCACGGGTCAGGCAGTTGTCACCGCCGATACCGGAACCAACACGTTCGTCGCCGGCCCAGGCAGCCTCGACGTGACGGGCGGTGGCGGCAAGGATGCCTATGTCTTCCACGCCGGCAGCGGCCTGCTCACCATCGAGGACTTCGCGCCGGCCAAGGGTGACACATTCACGATAGATAAGGCTCTGCAAGGCTCGTTCAGCCAGGCTTCCGACGGAAAGGGCGGCACCATGCTCAGCTTCGGCACCCCAGGTCACGGCATCGACATCCATGGCGTCGCCGCCTCCACCGGTAGTATCGTGTGGGCATAGCAGACACTGTAAGGTAATCTTGAGATTGCGGCGATTTGCGCGCCCCGCTGGCTTGCGTCTGCGATGCCAGCAAGATTAGCCGCAAACTCGGCATGGGTGCTTGAGGATCAGGCCAAGGTTTTGGCCAGCCCCGGAGCTGATCCCACCACCGCGCGCCCAGCCGAAGCGCCGCCCGGCGGTCGCGCAGTCCACTCGCCGTCGGCGTCGGCTCACCGGCTCCAGCATGCGCCATTGAAATCACAGGGCCAACACTGATTCATTGCAGGTTAGGGTCCTGAGGGGTGTGGCCATCAGCGTCCACCAACTCCAGCATCGCAGCCACCACACCGCGATTGAAAGTCGGCATGTCTAGATCGACCGAAATGCGTCTGGAGCGGCCAGGGTATTGAATAACGCGGGCTTCGATCATCGCTCGGGTGACCCCTCGTCGCGCCAGCACGGCCAAAATCCGATCAGTTAGCGTCGGGTCGTCAGCCGGCATCGTTGCCTCCTCTTCCCGATCGACTGTAAGCTGATCGGTGCTTTACGAGGCCGTAGTTCTCTCGTGATGGCGACACACCAAACATCCACGCCATCTGAGCTGCGGTCTTCCGACCTGAAATCACCGCCTGGGCGATCTCGCGCTGCTTGGCAGCGTCCAGCTTCTTGCGCCGCATCCCAAACATCGCGCGCACGGAAGGGGCCGACTAATTGTGCTTCGCCCTCTGTGCGCAAAAATATTTCGCAAGTTACTCATTGTAATTTCTGAGAACCCCCACGACTTCTGAGAATCGGACTAGTGAAATAAGCTCAAAAGATTGTCGATGATTGGCTCCGTGGCTTGGGTGCCATTTAAGGCGCGATGTTTTCTGCGCCTGGCACCCTGGCCCAGCTGAATGGCGCCTGCCAAGGCGATCCAGGGAACGCTCATCCTGCGCGCGTTGATCTGCATAAAAGTGCCGTTGCTGCGTAACACCGATGGAGGCAGATGTGCCCGATAATACCCATAAGCCATTGAGCCTCAGCAGACGTTGGGAGGCGTATCGGCCTACTAAGGGTGTCTGGCTCTGGACCAGCGCAGGCTGCATCGTGGCCACCATTATTGTCGGCTTCGCGTGGGGTGGCTGGGTAACCGGCGGGACCGCGACGCGCATGGCCAGCGACGCGGCTAATGGGGCAAGGGCGCAGTTGGCGGCAATGGTCTGTGTCGCCGGTTTCAATCACGGCCCGGATGCAGTGGCGCAGCTTGCTGAGCTGAAGAAGGCCAGCAGCTATCAGCGCGGTGACATGCTCATAAAGAGCGGTTGGCTGACGTTGCCCGGTAGCACAGACCCCGTGCAGGGAGCGGCCGATATCTGCGTCGAGAAACTGATCAACGCGGATCTGAAGACTGCGACCGTCGGGTAGAATTGCAGCCGCCGGAGGGTCCTCGAACAGGCGGGCGCATCCGGCGGCTCGGACCGCAGCACGCTGCTGTGCCAGACCCTGCCCCTCACGGGAGACGCGACCGTAGCCCAGGACGGCGCCGGCGGCCTCCTTCGGAGGCTTGGTGGGCGCGAACAACTGCAATTTTCTCGGGAATTTCCTTTCAAAAATCCTATGACATAATACCTTTAAGGCAATAAGTTTATGAAAGGCTGGCGCATGCCCGCCACCTGAGCGTGTGTCCGCTACTTTCGTGCGCTGGCGGCCGTGCCGGAGACGACAGCAACCGCCAGCGCTGAACTGGTCCGCGCTGTCGGCCAATTTGAAGCACTGGCACGACGCGTCAGGGGCGACCGCGGGTTGGCTCGTTCGCCGCACTTGGCCCCCGTGCTGTGCTCAGGTTTCTGGCGGGGGCGGATGTAAGGTTTTTGGCGCTCGCGACGATTTCCTTGGCCGAAGTCGTGGCGAACTGAATGTCTTTGCTCAGATCGCCGCGCAAGGGGACCTCCCTCGTTATCAAACCTCCCGGCGTCTGAATGATCAGCCGCTCCGTTCCCCTGGGTCCCCGCATAATGCGAGTTGCTACTGCGCCAGCCTCGGCTACCGCTTTTTCGAACTGCTCTACATAGGACATTGCTACCTCCCTTCCGGATTTTTTGCGGTTGTCGCGCCCGGTGCGGCTCTGTCAAAAGAACCTTCGGGTAAAGACCATCGCACCGTCAGCTTCGCTTCTGCATGATGCGTGACGGGCTTCGCGAGGACAATCTGTGATCCAAGCATCGCCAGATGGAGGTTCCCAACCCCGATCGGCGGTCATGTCCGATGACGTGGTGTAGGAGCGAAGCTCCTGAGCGGCGTTGGCTGCGTGGTCAGGCTGCTACTGCTGGCAGGCTGACGATGGCATTATCGCTGACGGAGCCGAGAGTTTCCAGGCTGATGTAGCGCCGCTGCACGGCCCATTCGTCGTTCTGTTCGAGCAGGATGGCGCCGACGAGCCGGACGATGGCAGCCTCGTTGGGAAAGATGCCGACCACATCGGTGCGCCGTTTGATCTCACCGTTGAGGCGCTCGAGCGGATTGGTGCTGTGGATCTTGGCACGGTGCTCTTTGGGGAATGTTGTAAAGGCAAGCACGTCGGCCTCGGCGTCATCCATCAGGGTGGCCAGCTTCGGCACCCGCGGGCGCAGCTGATCGGCGACGGTGCGCCACTGCGTGCGAGCAGCATCGGCGTCGTCCTGTGCGAATGCCGTACCGATCCAGGCGGAGACGATGCGCCGCTGTGTCTTGCCGGCATGCGCCAGGGCATTGCGCATGAAGTGCACGCGGCAACGCTGCCATGAGGCGTTCAGCACGCGGGCGGCTGCGGCCTTGAGGCCCTCGTGCGCGTCTGAGATCACCAGCCTGACGCCGCGCAAACCACGACGCGCCAGGCTGCGCAGGAAGTCGGTCCAAAAGGTCTCGGCCTCGCTGGCACCCACCGTCATGCCGAGCACCTCGCGGCGGCCGTCGCTGTTCGCGGCCACCGCAATGATGACCGCCACCGAGATGATCCGGCCGCTCTGACGCACCTTCACGTAGGTGGCGTCCAGCCACACATACGGCCAGTCGCCCTCGATCGGCCGATGCAGGAACGCCTGCACGCGTTCGTCAATGTCGGCGCACAGCCGCGAGACCTGGCTCTTGGAGACGCTGGTGCCGCCCATCGCCTGCACCAGGTCATCGACGCTGCGGGTCGAGACGCCGTGCACATAGGCTTCCTGGATGACCGCGGTGAGGGCCTTCTCCATTAAGCGCCGCGGTTCAAGAAAACCCGGGAAGTAGCTGCCCCCCGCCTTCGCAGGGGCAGGCTCTTGCGAAGCTTCGGAATGCGCAGCTCGACGGTGCCGGCGCGGGCCTCCCAGTCCCGGTCACGGAAGCCATTGCGCTGGTTGATGCGCTCGGCGGTACGTTCGCCATGGCCGGCGCCGCACAGCGCATCGGTCTCCAGCGCCATCAGCCGCTGCGCCGCAAAGCCAATCATCTCGCGTAGCAAACTCGCGTCGGAGGACTTCTCCAGAAGTCCCTGAAGGGCAATCCTATCATCGGTCATCGTGGTGTTCCTGGGTCAGAGTTGCGAGTCGCAACCCAATTCTACCCAGGCGCATCGCGGTGACCGCCACTGTGGATAAGTAGCCCGACTACGTCGTGACCCTTGCGGTCGCTACGGCGGGCTACTTACCCACAGCTCCTACACCACCACCCGGGACACGACCCGAGGCCGGCGAGTCGCCATCCTCGCCAGGCCGTTGACTGCCAATCCACGCGGCGGCTAGCGGACCCTCGCCGTTCCCGGTAGCGGGTTCGCTCGCCGCTTGTTGACGGGCACATGACGCCGGACGCCTCGACAGGGGGCGGGCGGCTCGCTTAGGGCTGTGTCATGGGATCGACATTCACGCCGGCGTTCTGGCTACAACGGGCTGCCGACGCGTGGGCACAGGCCGAGGCCATGGATGACCCGAAGGCGCGTGCTGTTCGATTGGTTATTGCTGAAGGCTGCCAGACAATAGCGAAACACGCGGCATTGTCGGCTGAGATGCCAACGCGGGAACGCCAGACCGCCAACCGCTCACGGTGGCATGGATTTGCGGGGTTAGGGGCTAGGCCGCGCGCGACCCACCGGCAGCACAGGCCCTTATCGACGCTTGATTGACCGCTGGCCCGGCGCTGCTCTTGGCGCCGCGTGGCTGGTGACGAGGCCAAGCCTCAACGCGAGGGTGCGGCCGCCCCGGGTGCCACTGCGGGGCCCGGAGGCGCGAGACTGAGCGATGAGCTTCCGACCACGTTGAATGTGGCGCGAGGTGGCTCGATCGACTGGCTCGGGGGCACTCGTAATATGATCGGTGATCGATACGTATCGTGAGCCGGCTGCTGGTCAGATTCCTTTTGTTCACACCGCTTGTAGAGAGTTGACGGATGCGATCCTCGCATGGGCCTCTACCCTCAGCCTGCAGACAGCTGCCTTCGTTCCGGTGCCATCCCACGTGGGCGCCACGCCTCACCGTCGCTTCCAGGCCGGGCGGGCGGTTGTTGCGCCATCCGGCGTGCGGGCGATACGGCCCAGGCCCTGATGACCCTAATTTCCCGTAAGTGTAGCCCTTCGGCATGTGATCGGGCGTCCAATCCTTTCGCCATCAAACAATATCCCGCGGCGTCCCCTGAAAGGATCACTCCGACGCAGCGAGTGCACCTCCTCGAAGCGATATCAGGCGCGCCAGCCGGTCGAATTCGGCCACGTTCAGCGTCTCAGCCCTCCGATGCGGCAGTATGCCCGCATCGCGGAGCAGCGCCTCGCCGCCAACCCCTTTCAAGGCGCCTCGCAGCATCTTCCGTCGCTGACCGAACGCGGCGGCGGTCAGCCGCTCCATCGTCCCAAACAGTGCCGGCTCGGGCTGCGCGGCGTGCGGCACCAAACCGACGACGGCCGAGAACACCTTCGGTGGCGGCACGAAGGCGGCCGGTGCGATGCGAAGCAGCAGATCCGTCCGGCAGGTCCACTGCGCCAGCACGGACAATCGCCCGTACGAACCCCCTCCGGGCACGGCACAAATGCGTTCCGCCACCTCCTGTTGGAACATCAGCGTCAGCCGCTCGAATGCGCACGCCTGGCGCAGCCAGCCGATCAGCAGCGGCGTCGCAATGTTGTACGGAAGGTTGGCCACCACCTGCCGTGGCGCCGGCACCAGCGTTGGGATATCCACCTCAAGCGCATCGGCGGAAACCACACGCAGTCGCCCGCCCGCCTCCGCCGCGAGCTCATGCATCGCCGCCACCGCTCGCCGGTCGAGCTCGACGACCGTCACGCTCGCCGCCTCGGAGCCGAGCAATGCACGCGTCAGCCCGCCTGGTCCCGGCCCGATCTCAACCACATGCCGCCCGGTCAACGGTCCGGCCGCGTGCGCGATGCGCTGCGTCAGGTTCGCATCGAGCAGGAAGTGCTGCCCAAGCGACCGTCTCGCCGCCAACCCATGCCGCGCGATCACGTCGCGCAGCGGTGGCGGCGCGATCACGCGCCGCTGGGGCGCAGATCGATCGTCGAATGGCGCCGCAGGTTGGCGAGCAACTGCCGCGACAGCAGTTCCACGCGCTCGTTCAGCAGCTGGGCCTGCACCTCCTGCTTGCTCTGCTGCGCGAGGTTCTTCTGCTCGCGCGAACAGACGATGATCACGGCGATGCCGTCATTCGCCACCAGTGGCTGACTGGCGCGGTCGAACGGCAGGCTCCCCAGCACCTGGCGAAATGCCGGCGGGTTCACTGTCTCGAGCTTGACCTCGCCGGGGTCCGGAGGCCGCGGCGAATTGTTCTCCTTCGCCACCTGCTCCATCTGATCGCAGCTATGCACGCTGGCACTGATGCTGCGCGCCTTCTCCAGCGCCTGCCTCTGCTGCTCGGTCGGTGCCTGCGGATTGAGGGTGCTCGTAAACGGCAGGAACACCTGACGCAGCGACACCGCGGTGCCGACGTCCCGGCCGATCTCGCGCTTGCCTTGCAGCGTCACGATCGAGATGCCGCCCGGCACCTTCACCGGATTGCTGATAGCGCCGGGGGGCATTTCAGTGATCAGGCGGGCCACGTCGGGATCCAGCTGATTCGGCTGCACCCACCCCAGCGCACCACCCGCGAGCGCCGTCTGGTTCTGGCTGAACTGCGCCGCAACCACGGGGAATGGCGCGCCGGCACGCAGCTCGTTGATCACCGTCTCCGCGAAGCGCTGCGCATCGGCCGCCACCGCGGGATCGTCCACAGGAATGAAGATCTCGCCGACGCGATATTCGGGCTTGCCGACCATTGCCGCCATCAACCGCTGCTGCTCGGCTACCTCGGCATCGGTGACCTTGATCTGATCTCCCAGCTGCTCGCGCAACACCTGCGTCCAGCCGAGCTGAGTTCGGATCTGATCGATCAGCGTGCGATAGCCTGCGCCGCCGACGCTGAGTTTCTGCCGCAGTGCGCCCTCAGGCAAGCTGTTGCGCGCCTCGATGTCATGGATCGAGCTGGCAATCGCCTTGTCCGGAATCACGATATGGCGGCGCTGCACCTCCTGCATTCGCAGCTTCTCATCGATGAGCTGACGCGTGATCTGCTGCTTCAGCCGATCCAGGATCTCCTGCGTCACCGGCAGGCCGGTGGACAGCGCGAACAGTCTCGTGCGGTTTTCCACATCGGAATTGCTGACCACGTCGCCGTTCACCACGGCCACGATTCGCATCGCCTGCGCGGTGGGTGCCGGTGCAGGTGTTACCGCGTGCGCGGCGATCGGCTGCGCGAACAGCAGCGCAATGGCGCACCATGCGTGTCTTGCGTAAGCCATAGCGCGATCTCCCGAGTGTCAGAGCGCCCTGAAGCCGAACTGTCCGACGGTCTTGAACGTCATCTGGAGCAGAGCAGTCGTAGAGCCGTGATCGCCATTGTAAGTCGTATAGCGTCGGAAGAATCGGATATCAAAAATATAGCATTCATCTTCATAGGCTGCATCGGCGCCGACGGCGACCATCTGGCTCAGCTGGATGTTGCGCCGTGCCCAACCGCTGAACCGGTACCTGCCCCAGTTCGACGATACACCGGCCGTGATCTCATTGCGCGGCGTGAAGAAGGGAGACCCCACAGGCGGCGGAGGCGGCTGGTCGAACAGGGTATAGGGGTTGAAGGTGCTATAGAAATAGCCGGCGCTGACGGCAAATTTCGGCACCCCGATGGTCGCCAGAGCGTCGGCCATCCGCGTGGCGAACGTCTTGTGGTCAAGCCGGGTGCGATAGGTCAGGTTCAGCCAGGTCGTCGGCGCCAGGCTGGCGCGGGCGACGACATCCGACACCGTGTCGTGCAGGCCGGACGATTCGGGGAACTGGTTGTCGGCGGTGGTGCGATAGGACTGCCCGATCAGCGCGTCGAAGGTGGTGCCCCCCAGATACCAGGCGCCATGCAGTGCCACGTTCGCCCGGACGCCGCCATCCAGCCGGTCAATGCCGGGATAGCGATTGAAACCAAATAGATTGACGTCGGAGAACTCAAGATCGAGGCTGTCCTCATTCGGGTATCGTGTCCGCTGACTGTCGCCTACCTGCGGCCCGACGACAATTTGAGCAATCGGCTCGATAAGCTGGGTCCCCCAGTCACCCAAATCGCGCATGAACGGCCATCGGAAATCCAGCGCGGCCTGTGGCTGCGCGCGAGCCGCATCGATCTGGCTCTTCGGGCCGAAGTTCGGCTGCTCGTTGAAATCGCTGGCATTGTAGGCGGCAGCGTCGGTGTGCAGGGTGACCTTCCACAGATCGCCGAGCGCGCCGACGAATGGCCGCGACCAGTTCACGGTAAGACCGGCCCGGCGTGTGTTGGTACCGTCGGTGCGCACCACATTGAACACACTGGTATCGATGCTGAGGCGGCCACCCAGTGCATCAGGCTGACCGAAATAGCTGTATTCGTAGCGTGGCAATACGAGCGGCAGTTTGCTGCTGAGGACTACATCGTTAAGGGTCTGGTAGAAGCGCACGTCGAAGCGCGAATAGGCGCCCTGGCCAAAGCCTTCACCGTACACCTGGCTGGCCAACAGGGTGGCATTGCCGAGTTGTCCGCCCAGCTGAAAATCACGGACATAATCGGCCGATGAGGCGCGGGCAATGTTGAAGCCCCAGCGCCAGGTGTCATTCAGACTGAATTGGCCGTTCGCGTAGATGGTCGCCTGCGGCGAGTTATCGAGGTAACCGACGGACCCATCCAACAGCAGGGAGCCATTGTTGAACCGGCGCCGGTATTCGGCATTCAGCTGTGGACCGTCTCGGGTGGTTATCATAGGCGTGAACGTCGCATCGGACTGATCGTCGATCACCCAGTAGTAGGGCTGAGCGAAGAAGGCACCGAGATGCGACGATCCGCCGAGTGAAGGGATCAGCAGGCCGCTGCCCCGCTTCACCGAGGGATCGACGTGCCAGAAATACGGCATGTAGCCGATCGGGAAGCCGTACATCTCCAGCACGGCATCCTGATACTCGATCTTCTTGTGCTCGAGATCCTGCACAGCGGACAGGGCGCGGATCTGCCAGAGCGGCGGTCTTGTCGGGTCCTTGGCGCAAAGGTCGCACGTCGAATACACCACGCGTGACAGCTCGTTGATCTGCCCCTCGGTGCGCCGCGCGCCGTTGGCCGCCAGTCTGCCGTTCTCGGCCATGATCGCGCGCATGTCGCGAAGCACGCCGTTCTTCATGTCCTGAGTCAGTTCGGCATAGTCGGCGAACAACACCTGGCCATCCGGCTCCAGCAGCGCGACGTTGCCTTTGGCTGCCGCCACGCCGGTGTTGCGGTCGAACGTGATGCGGTCCGCGCGCAGGACGTTATCGCTCTGCCAGGCCTCGACATGCCCCTGCGCAATCACCAGCGAATTCTCGCGATCGTACTCCACTGAATCGGCGGTGAACGTCACAGGCTGATCTCGCGAGGCCGGCTGATGCGAACTGGTGTTGGCAAGCTCACTCAACTGCGCCCGCGCGGCCTGCGTCAGCGCGAATGCGATCAGCATGGCCAGCAGCAGGACGCGGGCATGCGCACGCATCGGGCTCACGGGGACTCGCGCCATTCTCAACCATCTTCCGTATGCAGAAGCAGCGCGATCGCCACCATCATTCCTGACACCGCAGGCGCCCATGCGGCCAACGCCACCGGCAATGCGCCCGTCTGGCCGAATTCCTCGGCGATCTTCGACACCACGAACAATGCAAAGCCGGTGGCTACACCGCTGGCAATCATCTGTGCGACGCCGCCGCGCCGCGCCGGACGCATCGAGAACCCGGCGGCAACCAGTGCCATCGTCGCGCAGAGCAGCGGCTGCGCGAGCAGCGACTGAAAATGCAGCCGGTGCCGGATGGAAGAGAATCCGGAGCGGTCCAGCAGCGCGATGAAGTCCGGCAATGTCCAAAACGACAAGGTGTCCGGCGAAGCAAAACTCTCCTGCACCCGCGCCACGGTAAGGTCAGTCGGCAGGTCGATGGTTGCCGGCGGCTCCGGCATCTGCTCGGGCCGAATCGCACGGGCGTTCTGCAACTGCCACGCACCCCCGCTGAGGGTCGCCTGCGTTGCCTCGATCCGAGTGAGCAACCGGTCTCGGCCATCCAGTCGGAATACGCTGACCTGAGATGCGATCATCCGCTTGCCATGCAACTCCACGCCGTGGGCGTGAATGATGGCGACGCCCTGGGGCGACAGGGCATGATCGGACTGTCGCAGCCAAAGCTGACCGCCGGTCAGCGCCAGCGGGCCACCGCCGGACTTGAGATACAAATTGTCCATCGCCTCGGCGCGCCCGAACATCACCGACGACAATGGGCTCACGGCTGTGGTCGCCAGCACACCGAGCAGCAGCGCGCAGAATGTCGGCGCGGCAAGAAATCCCCAAGCGGAAACGCCCGAGGCACGCGCGACGACCAGTTCCGACGAACGCGTCAGGCGCCAGAAGCACAGCATGCCGCCAAGCAGCACCGCGAACGGCAGCACCTGCATCGCAATATAGGGAAGGCGCAACGCGGCAATCTCGCCCACCAGGCCGAAGGTCGCATCCGGCCTCGCGATGGAACGGCGCAGCAGTTCGATGAAATCGAACAGAGCGACCAGTCCCGACAGCGCGAGCAGCATACCGACCACCGCACCGGAGAATTGCCTGGCGATATAGACCGACAAGATGATCGGCCGCGTCATCTGCTCATGAGGCCTCGACAGGATGGCGGTGTGATTGCAGCCACTGTGGTCCGAGCAGCAACCAGCCGCAGATCAGGCCTGGCGCCACAGCATGCAGCCATATCATGGGCAGCAGCGCATTGTCGCGTGCTGCCAGGTTCTCCATGGCAAGGCCGAAAGCCAGCAGGACCACCATCGCGGCGATGGCAGCCAGCGGCCGCACAAAGCTGCCGTGGCGGCGGAATGTCCCGCTAAGCACCGAGAACAACGCGATGAAGCTGTAAGAGATCGCGGTCAGTGGCGACGCCAGGCGCTTGTGTCCCTCGGCAATCCATTTCGAGTTGTCGCGCGCCAGTGGCAGATGCGGATTGAGCAACTCGCCGACCGACATCTCGCTCATATCGCGCAGGCGGGCACCGGTGGTGCCTTGGTTGTCGGTGAGGTCGATCTCATTCTGCCCGAACGTCAGCACATTGAGGCGACCGGTCTGGTGATCGATCTCCTGGCGGCTGCCGTTGACCAGCAACACACGTGGGCCGTTCGGTCCCTCGGTCAGCCGGCCACTTTCGGCCAGGATCGTCGCGTGCGCAGTCTTGTCGCGTCCGTCATCCACCAGAATACCGCGCAGTGTGCCATCCGGATCGCGCGAGCGGACGTACACGGTCAAATCGTCGGAGACCTGCGTGAACACGCCCTCCTGCAGCAGGAAGGCGGCCATGCGGTTGCGGATCTCCCATTGAAACTCGCGGAATGAGGTGAAGCTGGCGGGCACGATCCACAGATTGAGCGCGTATCCACAGATCGCGGCCAGCACCGCCAGTGTCAGCGCCGGCCGCGACAGCGCGAATGGCGAAAGCCCGGCAGCACGCATCACCGTGATCTCCCGGTCACCCGCAAGACGCTGGTAGATGAACTGCACCACGACAAAGGTTGTGATCGGCAGGATCACCGCGATGAAGCTGGGTATCAACAGGCCGGTGAGCTCGACAAAGACGACGAGGGAGAGACCATGATTGACCACCAGCTCGACGAAGCGAAGCGACTGGATGAGCCAGACCAGCGCAGTCAGCCCGCCGGTCACTGCGACCAACGCTAACAGGAGCTGGTGAAATATGTAACGGTCGAGCCGTGTGATCACTTTGCCGGAGCGCATGTTGCGAAACGATTCCCTGCGTGGCGGCACAAGGGTTGTGCGTCAGGCCACTTTGCGATGCAAGCCACGCGGGAAACGCGCGCGATCACATGGTACAGAAGCCACACGCCACCGGCCGCTCGGCGGCCGACGGCATGGGACGCAGGAACTGCTCTGACGGGACCGAGCGGTTAGGGACTCACCTCGTGGGCGAACACCTCGATATCAGAGACTATCACCTTGCCCTTCGTTTCGGGCCCGAGGAGCAGAGCGATGATGAAGCTGACCAGACCAATCGTGGTGCCGACCATCATCGCGCCGCCGAAGCCGACATTGTAGTTGACCGCGAGATAGGTCAGCACCGGAGCGACGAGACCACCCCAGATCGCGCCTTGATGGTAGCAGAAGCCGGCGGCCGTCGCGCGTACCTCGGTGGGGAAGCGCTCGGACAGATAGCTCGGGTTCTGTCCGTAGATCGCACCACCGAACAGCCCCTGCAGCGAGAAGGCGATCGCCATCGTCAGGTAATCGCTGGTAAACAGGTAGAATGGCGTGATTGCCAACGCGATGACAGCCGGGATGATCATTGACCAGCGGCGGCCGAGCACGTCCGCCATCCACCCCCAGAGAAAGCTGGCAGCGAATGTCGCGGCGTTGGAAAACATCAACGGCACCGAGACCAGTGCCGCCGACAGCGCGAGATCCTTCTGCAGATGCGTGGCGAACAGGCCGAAAATCGAATAGTACACTACGAAGCCGCTCGCCATCCACCAGCACGCGGTCAGTGTATTGGCCAGTACATTGCGCTTGAAGATCACGAACAGCGGCAGGTGAACCTGCTTCCCCTCCTCGCGCTGCTTCCTGCGGTTCTCCAGCCACACCGGCGGTTCCTGGACGTACTTGCGCACCCAGACAACGACCAGTGCGGGGAGGATGCCGATCCAGAGCAGGCCGCGCCAGCCGATGAGATCAAACAGCAGGCCGTATGCTGCGCTCGAGGCCAGGAAGCCCAGCGCCCAGGAGCCTTGCAGTACCGAGCTCATCAGGCCGCGCGAGCGTGCCGGCCAGGATTCCATGGCGAGTGACGCGCCAGCCGGCCACTCCGCCCCCATACCGATGCCAAGCAGTGCGCGGAAGAAGAACAGGAAGGTAAAGGTCGGTGAGAACCCGGCGATGAAATTGCAGATCGAGTACCAGAGGATCGAGATCATCAGTGGGATCTTTCGTCCCACCCGGTCTGCGAGCCAGCCTGACGCCGTCGCGCCTACCAGACGCAACCACAGTGTTATCGCAAAGACCGCGGTCACCTCGGTCAGGGGAACGTTGAACTCTTTCGAGATCGGCACCATGATCAGCAGGAAGACGGTGAAGTCGAAAGAATCGAGGGTCCACCCCATCCAGGCGGCCCACCACGCCAGCCACTGTTCCTTGGTTGGTTCTTTCCACCACGGCACGGACTGGCCGCCTGCGACACTTGTCGACATTGCTTGATTGCCTCCCCCGGGCTTGATTGCCTCCCCGGCGTACTTCAGGACGATCGATACGGCACGAATGACCAACGGCACGATACGAACGGCTGCGCGGCGCTACCGCGCATGGTACGACTTCGAGACATCATCCTAATCAGCATACCCGCTATGCGTCAAACGGTTGGCCCCGGGTCGCGGCAGCTGCGAGGCGGATCATGCCCGGCCAGAGCGCGCATGCGGCAGCAACCCAGCGCTGCGATGCTGGCGCAAGGACACAACCGGTGAACTGCCGATGCGAGGCGCATCTGGCGTGAGAGACCGGCGGCCAGGCGGCTGTGATAGTGATCTCCGCGCCCTCCTCCGGCCCAGGTGCGTGCTGCCAGTGATCCGCTGGCCAGTGCCAGCGCAACGCCTTCGCCGGCGAGCGATGCGATTACCGCAGCCTGATCGCCGACGCGGAACAGACCGGGTGGGTCGCGCGGGGTCGGCGTGTATACATAGCCATACGGCAGGCCGGCGACTGCCAATGGTTGATCGAGCAGGGTACGGGCGCCGACCAACCGCGCCCGGAGATGCGGACATTCATCCGTCAGTGCATCGAGCAGTCTGTCCCACGCACCGTTGACGGCGCGGAGCCTTGCCGCCGGCACCAGCACACACAGGACTGCCCGATCCGCTTCCACGAGTTGCAGGCCGGCATATCCGCCGGCGACCAGGATCAACTCAACGTGGTGGCGCACCGCCTCAAGCTGCGAGGCCGCTAGCGCGTAGTACATCTTCAAGCCTACCAGGCCAGAGTCGTGACCAGTCCGCCTCGCGCCGCGCAGTTCGTGCTTACCGGTGGCAAGGAACACGCTGTCTGCGACAACCGAGCCGAGCGAACCGCAATCCAGCCGCAGAGATCCGCCGTCCTGTCGGATTGCGCGGACGCGGTGGCCCCGCAGCACGGTGGCACCATGGGCTTGCGCCTGTCGCAGCAGCGCCTCATCCAACGCACGACGCGACAGGCCGCGGGCAGCGAAGGGCAGGCGCGTAGTGACAATGCGATTGCGGTTCACGAGGCGCACCGCTGTGATCGTCGACGCCGCGGACAGGTCCACACCCAGGCCCTCGATCATCTCGAGCGCCTCGGCGCTGAGAAAATCGCCGCACACCTTGTCGCTGGCGTGGACGCTGCGCTCGATCAGAGTCGCCGTATGCCCGTCACGTGCGAGCGTTATGGCGGCGGCGGCACCGGCGGGCCCGCCACCAACGATCACCGGTCCGGACAATGCCGTGCGACGCAGAGCCGGAATGGCAGATGCCAGTTGATACTGACGTCGCGCTCCGCGAGATCGGCAGCGCGTATCAACTGGCGCCAGTCAGCAGGCACGAAAGCGCGGGCGATCGAGATGCGGCCATCGCTCAGTACCAAATGATGCCAGCGCGCGAGCCAGGCGAGCACGCCGAAACCGTAATACGGCAGCCAGTGGCGATGCAGGTCGCCAATGTACCAGCCGCGTCGTGCGTGCGCCTCCATCCAGCGGATGAACATCACCACCTGACTATCGGTGAGATGATGGGTGAACTGCGAGCTGACGATGAAATCGAACGTCTCGGCCGCGTCGATGGCGAATACGTCGCCGGTGCGGTAGGTGATGGAGGCCGCCGCATCGGTCGCGTCACGCGCCGCGCGCGTCGCCCACGGATTGAGGTCAACGCCGTGCAGCCGCGCCGTGAGGCCGCGTTGCGTGGCCCAGCGGTGGATGCGGCGCAGCGCGTCGCCATGGCCGCACGCCACATCGAGCAGCGAGAAGGATTGCAGCCCCGCCGTCTCGCGCGCGAGCCAGGCAAGCATCGGTCGATGCGTCAGCGTCACCGTATTGACGCGCGCCAGATCGCGCAGGCAGCGCCGATAGTCATCGTAATCGACGCAATCGGTGTCCATCCGCTCATCGGCGGTGCTGCGCGCGGAGAGGCTCATGGTCGATGGAACGCGAAGGTTTCCACGGTAAGGCCCGGGCCGAAGGCCATCGCCATGCCGTCGCCGGTAGCGTGCGACGAACGCAGGATGCGCTCCAGAACGAACACGAGAGTGGCGGACGACATGTTGCCGAAGTCACGCAGCACGTCGCGCGAATGGCGCAGCGCATCCGGCGACAGTGTGAGCCCGTGCTGCACGGCATCGAGTATCGAGCGGCCGCCGGCGTGCACCGCCCACAGTGTGATGTCGCGCACCGTGCGATGGCCGAGCAGTCCGGCGCCATGCTCGCGCAGCCAGCGGCGGATGCGGCCAGGCACCTGACCCGACAGATGCATCTGAAAACCCTGATCGCCGATGTGCCAGGTGATCAGGTCGGCACTGCGGGGAATCACCTCCGCATGAAACCGATCGAGCGCGAGGCCGGTCGGTTCTGCGGATATCAGGCAGGCGCCGCAGCCGTCGCCGAACAGCAGGAAGCTCAGCATTTTCTCGAGCTCCCATTGTTCCTGCAGATGCAGACTGGAAAGTTCCAGATTGACCACCAGCACCTTGGCGTGCGCTTCAGAGCGGACGATGTGGCGCGCGAGCTTGAGCGCATTGACCGCAGCGAAACAGCCCATGAAGCCAACGATGGTGCGCTCGACGGACGGCGCAAGGCCGCTGTCCTGCATGATGTCGAAATCGAGTCCCGGCGCGGTGAACCCGGTGCAGCTTGCCACGATCAGGTGGGTGATCGCGCCGCGCTCCGCTGCGATGTCGAGCGCGGCGATGGCCTGGCGAGCCAGGGCCAACGCCGCCTCGCGATACAGCGCCATGCGCGCGCCGGTGGTCGGGAAGTTGCGACGGAGATAAAACCCGTCGCTGTCAAGAACGTGATCGCGCGGCTTCGGCCCGGGTGCGAAGAACGAGAAGCGGTGCTCGATGTCAGCGAGATCCGCCATGCGATCGAATAACGCCTGGCCTCTAGCGCCCTCCACCGCGGTGCGCGCGAAATCGACGAATTCGGCGTGAATGTCGTGAGCAGGCACCGCAGTGCCGATCCGGTTCAGCCACGCCTGGGTCAACGACCGCTCCTTCGTTTCGCAACAACCGGGAAAGACGCGAGTCGAGGACGATTCATTCCTCGGGTGACGCCCCCTCCCCCCGGCCCCCTCCCGCAAGGGGAGGGGGAGATAAGAGCCGGCAACTGCAGCTAGTCTACGGCAGAACCTTCCCCGGATTCATGATGCCCAGCGGATCGAGCGCTTGCTTGATGCGTCGCATCACGGCCAGCTCCGCGCCACCGCGCCAGTCTGGCATCATGTAGGGCTTCAACTTCCCGATCCCATGCTCCGCAGAAAAGCTCCCGTCCAGCGCACGCACCACCTCGTTCACGGTATCCATGATCGCATGATCCTGCGCCAGGAACCACGCAGGATCGGCATCGACCGGCTGCACCAGGTTGAAGTGGATATTGCCGTCGCCGACGTGGCCGAACGGCACAGCGCGAATGCCGGGCATCAGTGCGTCGCAAGCCTCGGTCGCGCGGCGAATGAACTCCGGCACCTTCGAGACCGGCACGGACACATCGTTCTTCACGCTGGCGCCTTCGCGCTTCTGCGCCTCGGAGTGTTCCTCGCGCAGCCGCCAGATTGCGGCGCGCTGCGCTTCGCTCTCGGCGATCGCGGCGTCCGTTACGATGCCGTCGGCCAGCGCTGATTCCAGCACGGTCTCCAGGGCCGCGCGCAAACCGGCATCCGGGCGTGGCGTCGCGAGCTCTACCAGCACGTAGTGAGGTGCGGGCGAGGCGAGAGGCAGCACGGCACCTTCGATGTGACGCAGTACCGAGATCGGTGCCGAGGCCCGACATCAGCTCGAAGGCGCTGATCGCCGCCGGATCGTGCGACTGGAAGCGGCCGAACAGTTGTAGCGCCGCCTCGGGTGAGGCCACAGCGCACAGCGCCACGCAGATCTCGCGCGGCCGCGGCACCAGCTTCACCACCGCCGCGGTGATGATGCCGAGGGTTCCCTCGGAGCCGACGAACAGTTGCCGAAGGCAATAGCCGGTGTTGTCCTTGCGCAGCCGGCGCAACCCGTTCCACACCGTGCCGTCTGGCAGCACCACCTCCAGACCGAGTGCCAGGTCGCGCGCGTTGCCATAGCGCACCGTGTTGTTGCCGCCGGCGTTGGCGGCGAGCACCCCGCCGATCTGCGCGCTGCCCTCCGACGAGATCGACAGCGGTAGCAGGCATCCCGCCTCCGACGCGGCGACCTGCGCCGATTTCAGCGTGACGCCGGCCTCGATCGTCATTGTCAGATCGAGCGGATCGATGTCGCGGACGCGCGTCAGGCGCGACGTGCTCACCACGAATTCGCTGCCATCCTCCGCCGGAGTTGCACCGCCGACCATCGACGTGTTCCCGCCCTGGGGCACGATCGGCGAACGCGCCTCCGCGCACAGACGGACGACTCGCGCCAGCTCCTCGGTGCTGGCAGGGCGGATCACCGCCGGCGTGCGGCCGCGATACAGCCGGCGCCAGTCCTCGGTATAGGCGGCGGTGTCCGATGCATCGGTCAGCAGGCCGCGCGCCCCGACGACGGCACGGATAGCATCGAGCAACGCGACGTCGGGCATGAAGGCACCTCCCCCGGCAACGTAGTCCGGCCGCGGCGGCGCCGCTATGCTCGCACCATGGACACGCTCTATTTGGAGGATCTCCACGTCGGACAGAAGTTCCTCAGCGGCTCGCACACGATGGAGCCGGCGGAGATCATCCGCTTCGCCGCCGAGTACGATCCGCAGCCATTCCATCTCGACGATGCCGCGGGGCGGGAGACGCTGTTCGGTGGGTTGGTGGCGAGCGGTTGGCACACCGCGGCCACCACGATGCGGCTGCTCGTGCGTGGAGGCCTGCCAGTGGCGGGCGGCATCATCGGTTCCGGCGGCGAGTTGCTATGGACGACTCCGGTGCGCCCCGGCGATACGCTGCACGTGGAGTGCGAGGTGCTGGAGGTCACGCCGTCGCGCTCGAAGCCGGACCGCGGTTCCGTGACGGTGCGGTGCCTGACGAAGAACCAGAAAGGCGAGACGGTGCAAAGCTTCACGCCAAAGATGGTCGTGCCGCGACGGCCGCGTTGATGACTGCGCGCGACATCCCCGCGGAGATGGCCGACCGGCTGATCGTGGCGCTCGACCTGCCGACGATCGCGGGCGCGGAGCAACTGGCGCGGCGGCTCGACGGCATCGTGTCGTTCTTCAAGATCGGGTTGTGGCTGCTGTTCGCACCTGGCGCCGAGAAGTTCATTGATGGGCTCATAGCGCAAGGCAAGCGGGTGTTCCTCGACGCCAAGATGTACGACATCGGCGAAACGGTGCGGCAGGGGATTGCGCGCGCAACCGAGCGCGGCGTGAGCCTGGTCACCGTGCATGGCGATCCCGAGATCATGCGGGCCGCGGTCGCCGGCAAGGAAGGCTCCGCGCGCACCAAGGTGTTCGCGATCAGCGTTCTGACCAGCCTCAACGATTCGGCAGTGCGCGAGATGGGCTATGCGCTGTCAGTTGCCGAACTGATCCGTCTGCGCGTGAGGCAGGCGGTGGAGTGCGGCTGCGACGGGATCATTGCCTCGGCCGGTGATGATCCGAACGCTATCCGGCGGATGGCGAATGCGGAGCATCTGCTGATCGCAACGCCAGGGATACGCGAACCCGGTGGGGCGGTGGACGATCACAAGCGGCATGCCACGCCGGCTCAGGCAATCGCGCGAGGCGCGGATTATCTGGTGGTGGGGCGGCCGATCACGAAGGCCTATGATCCGGCGGCGGCGGCACAACGGATCATCGCGGATATGGCACGCGGTCCCAGTTAGCTTGGCGTTCCGGTCTGGACCAGCGGAGAGCGCGACGTTGGGCACGGGCTCGGCAGATTTCCTGAGTTCCGATGAAATCGGTCACGCGCTGGAGAGCCGCTTGGGGCGGGTCCACGCCCGCCAGCGGCTGGGAATCGAGAAGGACCATGAGGCGCAGGCCTTCGGTCAAGGGCTGACATTCTTCCATATTGAGAACATTCCGGTATCCCACGTCATCATTGAAGCGATCCTTCGCCTGTCAGGAACCTATTGGCGCGGACGTGCCAATGCAGCGCGGGTCACGCTTCGAACCAACGAGGTATACTCGGAACGACTTCCCGCCCAATTCGAGGGTTTCACGATCCTGCATCTCAGCGATCTGCACGCCGATATGAGCGCAGGCGCCATGGCCGAGGCCGCGCGACTCGTCAGCGATCTGCGGTACGATCTTTGCGTTCTCACGGGAGACTATCGAGGGCGGACTTACGGCCCCTTTCACCCCTGCCTGCGCGACATGCGGCGCCTGAGGGAGGCTCTCAAAGGTGATATCTACGGCGTCCTAGGGAATCACGACACGATCCTGATGGTGCCGGATCTCGAACGGATGGGGGTCCGGATGCTGTTGAACGAGCATGTCGTGATTGAGCGAGACGGCAGCCAAATGTTCCTGGCCGGAATCGACGACGCGCATTTCTACCGGGTCGACAATATCGAAAAGGCCGCCGCGGCGATGCCCCAGGACCAGTTCTCAATTCTTCTGTCGCACACGCCGGAAACCTACAGGCAGGCATCCCATGCGGGGTTCGATCTGCTGCTGGCCGGGCACACACATGGAGGGCAGATCTGCCTGCCGGGCGGCACGCCGATCATTCTCGAATCTGTTCTCCCAAGATCGATGGGCAGAGGACCGTGGAAGTACCGCGGGATGGCGGGCTACACGTCGGTCGGCGCCGGGTCGTGCGGCGTTCCTGTTCGCTTCAATTGTCCGCCAGAGATAACGCTCCATCGCCTCAGGAGGACCGGCTGAGCGACATGCCGGACGCTCCATTGACAGTCCGGTGACCCAAAGCTAACCCGCCACGCCCTTACGGGAGCACACCGCATGCCGGTTCATGCCTTCATCTTCCCGGGCCAGGGCAGCCAGGCCGTCGGCATGGGACGCGACCTCGCCGCCGCGTTCTCCGCCGCCCGCGAGGTGTTCGAGGAGGTGGACGAGACCCTGAGGCAGAAGCTCTCGAAACTGATGTTCGAAGGGCCGGCCGAGGAGCTGACGCTGACCGAGAACACCCAGCCCGCCCTGATGGCGCACTCGCTCGCCGTGCTGCGCGTGCTGGAGAAGGAAGGCGGCTTTACGCTGCGCCAGAAGGCGGCTGTCGTCGCCGGCCACTCTCTCGGCGAATACTCGGCGCTGGCGGCCGCGGGCGCCTTCTCGGTCGCCGATGCGGCGCGACTGCTGAAGCTTCGCGGCCAGACCATGCAGAAGGCAGTGCCGGCCGGCGAAGGCGCAATGGCCGCCCTGCTTGGCGCCGAGATGGCGCAGGCGGAGGCAATCTGCGCCGAGGCCGCGCCGGTACCGGACAGCGAGACCGAGGAACGCGAGGTGATCGAACCCGCCAACGACAACGGCGCCGGCCAGATAGTGGTCTCCGGCCACCGCGGTGCGGTCGAACGTGCCGTGGCGCTGGCCGCATCCAAGGGGGTGCGGCGGGCCATGCTGCTGCCGGTCTCCGCCCCGTTCCACTGTGCGCTGATGGCTCCCGCGGCGGAGGCAATGGCCGAGGCGCTCGAAAGCAGACCTCCCGGCGCGCCGATCGTGCCGCTGGTCGCCAACGTCTCTGCTGCCAAGGCCACCGATCCGGTGGAAATCCGCGACCTGCTGGTCCGCCAGGTCACCTCCATGGTTCGCTGGCGCGAATGCGTCAACGCCATGGTAGAGCTGGGCGTGGACAGTTTTGTCGAACTGGGCGCCGGCAAGGTGCTGTCCGGGCTGGTTCGCCGTATCGCCCCCGACGCCGCGACCGCCTCGGCCGCCACGCCGGCGGAAGTCGAAGCCGTGCTGAAGGTGCTGTGACCATGTTCCGACTGGATGGGAAACCTGTCCTGATCACCGGGGCCTCGGGCGGCATCGGCACGGCGATCGCTCGCGCGATGCATGCCCAGGGTGCCGTGGTCGCGCTGTCCGGCACAAGGCGCGAGGCGCTCGACGCGCTGTGCGCTGATCTGGGCGAGCGCGCCTTCGCCTGCCCCGCCGATCTGCGCGACGCCAACGAATCCGATACGCTGGTCGAGGCGGCCGAAGCGGCAGCGGGGCCGCTGTGGGCGCTGATCAACAACGCCGGCATGACCCGTGACATGCTGGCGCTGCGCATGAGCGATGCCGACTGGCAGGCTGTCCTGGAAGTGGACCTCTCCGCGCCGTTTCGCCTGGCGCGGGCGGCGCTGCGCGGGATGCTGCGTCGGCGAGCGGGCCGGATCATCAACATCACATCGATCGTGGGTGCCACGGGCAATGCGGGTCAGGCCAACTATGCGGCTGCCAAGGCCGGTCTGACCGGCATGACGAAGGCGCTGGCCCAGGAGGTCGCCTCGCGCAGCGTCACGGTGAACGCGGTGGCGCCCGGGTTCGTTACCACCCCGATGACCGACAGGCTGTCCGAGCAGCAGCGCACCAGACTGACCGAATCGATCCCGCTGGGGCGCATGGGCAAGCCGGAGGACGTGGCCGCGGCGGTTGCCTATCTGGCCTCGGACGAGGCCGGCTGGGTCACCGGCGCAACACTGCATGTGAATGGCGGGATGGCGATGATTTGAGGCCCTCCGCGCTGGTTGGCGCGGCTGCGGAAACCATGCTAAGCGCGCGCAGATTTCGTCCGGCGCAGGTACCGCGATACGAGCGACGAGCCCGAGCGCCCTTCTGAAGGAGTTGCACAGCCGATGAGCGAGATCGCGGACAGGGTCAAAAAGATTGTGGTTGAGCACCTGGGCGTCGAGGAAGCCAAGGTCACGCCCGAGGCCTCGTTCATCGATGACCTCGGTGCCGACAGCCTGGATACCGTCGAGCTGGTGATGGCCTTCGAGGAGGCGTTCGGGGTGGAGATTCCCGAGGACGCCGCCGAGAAGATCAGCACGGTGAAGGACGCGATCGAGTACATCGAGAAGCAGAAGGCCGCCTGATCGGTCCGCCGGGAGGGTCCATAGCAATGCGGCGTGTGGTGGTGACGGGCATGGGAATTGCCTGTCCCCTGGGGCTTGGGGTCGAGCATGTCTGGCAGCGGCTGATCGGCAGCGAGTCGGGCATCGGCGCCATTCAGGCGTTCGACACCAAGGATCTGCCTTGCAAGGTGGCGGGGCAGGTGCCGGTAGGGGTGAAGACCGGGAACGGCCTGGATATAGCCGAGTGGATTCCCGTGAAGGACGTGAAGAAGATGGATCGCTTCATCCATCTTGGTCTGGTCGCGGCGACCGAGGCGGTGGAGGATTCCGGCTGGTTGCCCGACAACGAGGACGATCGCTGCGCCACCGGGGTGATGATCGGCTCTGGGATCGGTGGGCTGCAGACGATCTTCGAGGCGTCGATCCAGGTACATGAAGGACGCGCGCGGCGGCTGTCGCCGTTCTTCATCCCCTCGGCGCTGATCAACCTTGCGTCTGGGCATGTCTCCATCAAGTACGGCTTCAAGGGACCGAATCACTCGGCCGTGACCGCCTGCGCCACCGGCGTGCACGCGATCGGCGATGCGGCGCGGCTGATCATGTGGGGCGACGCTGATGTGATGGTCGCGGGTGGCACAGAGGCCGCTGTCTGCGAAATCGGCATCGCCGGGTTCTGCGCGTCACGTGCGCTGTCCACCGGGTTCAACGACGAGCCGGCCAAGGCATCCCGGCCGTGGGACAAGGACCGCGACGGCTTCGTGATGGGCGAAGGCGCCGGCGTGCTGGTCCTGGAAGAGTACGAGCACGCGAAACGGCGCGGCGCGAAGATTTACGCCGAGATCGCGGGCTACGGGATGTCGGGCGACGCGTACCACATTACTGCACCAGCCGAGGGCCATGATGGAGCGGTGCGGTCCATGCGCGCGGCGCTGCGCAACGGCGGGATCGAGCCGGACCAGATCCAATATGTGAATGCGCACGGCACTTCGACGCCGCTGGGGGACGACCTGGAGCTGGAGGCGGTGGAACTGGTGTTCGGGGGCGCGGCGAAGGGGCTGGCCATGTCGTCCACCAAGTCCGCGATCGGCCACCTGCTCGGGGCGGCCGGCGCGGTGGAGGCGGTATTTTCCATCCTCGCGGTGCGCGACGGCGTGGCGCCGCCGACGCTCAATCTGGAACAGCCCAGCAAGGAGAGCGTGATCGACCGAGTTGCCAACGCGGCGCAGGAACGCAAGATCGACTGTGCCCTGTCGAACAGCTTCGGATTTGGCGGTACCAACGCCTCGTTAATCTTTCGCGCGGCACCCTGATACCGGGGTCTTTACCAATATGGCGGATTTACGCCATTCTTCCCCCATGCAGGCAGCCCTTGACGCCATCCTGAGGCGTTTTGTCACGCTCGGCCGTCTGACGGTGCGCTGGCCCGACGGACGGTTAACCAATTACGCCGGACCGCCCGGTTCCGGGCCGGAGGCGGCGATCACACTGCGCGACGCTACGACAGTGCGCCGGCTGGTCCTCAATCCCGCCGTAGCGGTAGGCGAAGCTTACATGGATGGCGGGCTGCTGCCCGGGGAAGGCGGCATCTACCGAGCGCTCGACGTCCTGGTGATGAACCTGACGGCAAACGACAAGGGCCATCCCATCGGGCGGCTGCGAGCGGCACTGGGTCACCTCAAGCGGCGCATTGATCAGTACAACCCAGCGCACCGCGCGCGGCGCAACGTGGCGCACCATTACGATCTGAACGGACGGCTATACAGCCTGTTCCTCGATCGCGACCGTCAGTACTCCTGTGCCTACTTCCCGCGCGGCGACGAGACGCTGGAAGAGGCGCAGATCGCCAAGAAGCGGCACATCGCGGCGAAGCTGTGCCTCGACCGGCCGGACCTGACGGTGCTGGATGTCGGCTCGGGCTGGGGTGGGCTGGCGCTGACCCTGGCGCGCGACTATGGCGCGCGGGTGATGGGCGTGACGCTGTCCACCGAGCAATTGGCCGAATCGCGGGCGCGCGCCGCGGCCGAGGGGCTGGAAGATCGCGTGTCGTTCGAGTTGCTGGACTACCGCGCCGTGGATCGGAAGTTCGACCGCATCGTGTCCGTCGGCATGTTCGAGCATGTCGGCGTCGGCCATTATCGCGAGTTCTTCGATACCGTGGCGCGCGCGCTGAACCCGGACGGCGTGGCGCTGCTGCACGCGATCGGGCGCAGCGACGGGCCCGGCTTCACCAACCCATGGATCGCGAAATACATCTTCCCGGGCGGCTATTGTCCTGCGCTGTCCGAGGTGCTGCCGCGGGTGGAGAAGAGCACCCTGATCGCCACCGATATCGAGGTGTTGCGGCTGCACTATGCCGAGACATTGCGGAACTGGCGCCGCCGCTTCGCGGCCAACCGCGACACGATCACGTCGCTGTACGACGAGCGGTTCTGCCGGATGTTCGAGTTCTATCTGTGCGGCGCGGAGATCGCGTTCCGCCGCGAAGGACACATGGTGTTCCAGATCCAGCTCGCGCATCGCCAGACCGCGGTGCCGTTGACGCGCGATTACATCACCGCTTTCGAGACCGCGACGGACCGGCAGCGGTCGGGCGTCATGGGCCAGGAGATTGGAACAGGCCGGTAGGGCTAGGGCCCCCTCCCCTTTTAGCACCTGTTCAGCGCCGTCCCCGATATCCTTGTTATCCCCGTTATACGAACACTGCGGACTCGCGTCCGGCGCGCTATCCTGCGCCGACCTTGAACACCATCGATTTGCCCCTGCTCGGCCTGTCCCAGCGTCTGCCGCCTTCCAATGTGCAGGCGGAGCAGGCGCTGCTGGGCGCCCTGCTCGCCAACAACCGCGCCTATGAGCGTGTCTCAGAGTTCCTCGCGTCAGAGCACTTCGCCGACCCGATCCACGGCCGCATCTACCAGGCCATCGTCCGCCGAATTGAAGCGGGTCAGCTCGCCGACGCCGTCACTCTGAAGTCCGAGTTCGAGCATTCCGGCGTGCTGGAGGAAGTCGGCGGCACCGCGTATCTGGCGCAGTTGCTTACCGCCATGGTGGGCATCATCAATGCCGGCGAGTACGGTCGCGCCGTGCACGATGCCTGGCTGCGCCGCCAGCTCATCGATATCGGCGAAACGGTGGTGAACAACGCGTTCGGCGCCGATGCCGAACTCGACGGCGGGCAACAGATCGAGGCGGCGGAACACTCGCTGTTCCGGCTCGCCACCGACGGCGCCGTCGCCGGCGGCTTCGTCACCCTGGAGCGCGCCCTGATCGAGGCGATCCGCGGCGCTGAACGGGCGTTCAAGCGCGCCGGCCACGTCTCGGGGCTGACCACCGGGCTGCGCGACCTCGATGCCAAGATGGGCGGGCTGCACCCGTCGGATCTGGTGATCCTTGCGGGCCGACCGGGCATGGGGAAGACGTCGCTCGCCACCAAGGTCGCCGTCAGCGCTGCCAAGGCATTGTTGACAGAGGCCCGCGCCGCCAATCCGAACGCCATGCCGAAGGCAACCGTGGCGGTTTTCTCGCTTGAGATGAGCGCAGAACAGCTTGCCACGCGTCTGCTCAGCGAGGAGGCGCAGGTATCGTCCGACCGCATCCGTCGTGGCGACATCTCGCAGCGCGATTTCGACAAGTTCGTGCAGGTGTCGCGCGAGGTCGCCTCGCTGCCAATCGACATCGACGACACACCGGCAATCACGCTGTCGGCGTTGCGCACGCGCGCGCGGCGGTTGAAGCGCACAAAGGGCCTGGCGCTGGTCGTAGTCGATCATATTCAGCTCATGCGGCCGGCCGCCGGCACGAAGCCGGACAATCGCGTGCTGGAGATTGGTCAGCTCACCCAGGGTCTGAAGGCGATTGCCAAGGAGCTCGCGGTACCGGTACTGGCGTTGTCACAGCTCTCACGCGCCGTGGAGAACCGCGAGGACAAGCGGCCGCAGCTTGCCGACCTGCGAGAGTCCGGCACGATCGAGCAGGATGCCGACGTCGTGATGTTCATCTACCGCGATGAATATTACCTCGAACAGCGCATGCCGAAGCTCGCCGCATTCGACAATGAGGAAAAATTCCAGTCGGCGTTGGACGAGTGGCATCGGCAGATGGACCGCGTGCACAACCAGGCTGACCTTATCATCGCCAAGCAGCGTCACGGTCCGACGGGGACGCTTCAGTTGTTCTTCGAGGCCGAGTTCACCCGCTTCGCCGATCTTGACCGCGTGCATTCCGGTCATGCCGAAGGCTGATCGCGCCGGAGCGATTCTCGAAATTGATCTCGCTGCGATCGTCGCCAATTGGCGGCTCTTGTGCGCGATGCATCCATCCGGCCCGGTCGCAGGAGTGGTCAAGGCCGACGGCTACGGTCTTGGAGCGCGTCCCGTCGTGCAGGCGCTGTACGCGGCCGGATGCCGGCATTTCTTTGTCGCACTGCTGGACGAGGCGCTAGAGATTTGTGAGCTCGTGCCGGGCGCGATGCTCGCGGTGCTGGGTGGGCTGATACCGGGTAGCGAAGCCGACTATCTTGCGCACGATATCGTGCCGGTGCTCGGTTCGCTGAGCGAGATCGATGCCTGGACCAAAGCTGCGCGCCAGTCTCAACGCACCCTGCCCGCCATTCTTCACGTCGATACCGGCATGTCGCGCCTCGGGCTCGATGCATGCGAACTAGGCGTGCTGCAGCAGGATCCCGCTCGGCTGAGTGGCATCGAACTGCGCTACATCATGACCCATCTCGTTGCGTCGGAGGTCGCCAGCGATTCGCTGAACAAGCGACAACGCGAACGCTTCGCTGCCGCCTGCGCCGGACTGCCGCCGACACCACGAAGCTTCGCCAATTCCTCCGGCATCTTTCTCGGCTCTGACTGGGGCTCCGACCTGGCGCGGCCAGGTGCGGCGCTCTACGGCATCAACCCGACGCCGGATGCGCCAAACCCGATGCGCCAGTGCGTGCGGCTGCGCGCCCGCGTGCTGGCCGTGCGCGACGTGCGGGAGGGCACAGGCGTCGGGTATAACGCCACATGGCATGCGCCCGGGCCGAGCCGTATCGCCACGGCCGGGATCGGATATGCCGACGGCGTGCACCGTACCCTATCGAATCGAGGCCGCGCATTTTTTGACGGCAAGCGGGTCCCGCTGGTAGGCCGTGTCTCCATGGACCTGACCACGTTTGACGTAACCAATGCTCCGGGAGTGGTTCCTGGTGCGTGGCTGGAAGTGATCTGCCCGGAGCAGACGCCGGACGATCTTGCCATCGCGGCGGGAACCAACGGCTACGAAGTGCTGACCACTCTCGGTCGCCGGCTTCATCGGATCTACCGGTCAGCGTGAACCTGATACTCGATAGCCTCGCCGCCATCGGTCGCGGCGTGATCGCCGCGTGTCGCGTCACCGGATCGCTGGCGCTGTTCGCCGCCGTCGGGCTGTCGCACCTGGTGCGGCCGCCGTTCTATTTGCGGCTGTTCGCCCGCGCCCTGCTAGAGATCGGCTATTTCAGCCTGCCTGTCGTGGCGCTGACCGCGATCTTCACGGGCATGGTGCTGGCGTTGCAGTCCTACACCGGCTTTGCCCGGTTCTCGGCGGAAAGTGCGGTCGCCAACGTGGTGGTGCTGTCGATTACGCGCGAACTCGGCCCGGTGCTGGCGGGGCTGATGGTGTCCGGGCGCATCGGTGCCGCGATGGCGGCCGAGATCGGCACCATGCGGGTCACCGACCAGATCGATGCGCTGTCTACGCTGTCGACCAATCCGATGAAATACCTGGTGGCGCCGCGTCTGCTCGCCGGCATCATCGCACTGCCGATGCTGGTCGTGGTGGCCGATATCCTCGGCGTGCTGGGCGGTTTCATCGTGTCCACGCTGAAGCTCGGGTTCAACGTCGGCACCTATCTCCGCAACACGTTGGACTTCATGCAGACGATGGACGTGACGTCGGGTCTCGTGAAGGCGGCGGTGTTCGGATTCCTGATCGCGCTGATGGGGTGCTACCAGGGATACAACAGTCGCGGCGGCGCCGAGGGCGTGGGAGCGGCGACGACGGCGGCGGTGGTCAGCGCGTCGATCCTGATCCTGGCGTTCGACTACGTGCTGACCGAGATGTTCTTCGCGCGATAACGACCCTACGTCCGCTCGAATATCGCCGCGATCCCCTGGCCACCGCCGATGCACATGGTGACCAGCGCATAGCGACCGCTGATGCGTTCCAGCTCGTAGAGCGCCTTCACGGTCAGGATCGTGCCTGTCGCGCCGACCGGATGGCCGAGAGAAATGCCTGATCCGTTCGGGTTGGTCTTTGCCGGATCGAAGCCGAGATCCTTTGCCACTGCGCAGGCCTGCGCGGCGAATGCTTCGTTGCTCTCGATCACGTCCATGTCGGCGATCGCAAGGCCGGCACGCTGCAGCGCCAGGCGTGTCGCGGGCACCGGACCAATGCCCATGATCTTCGGATCGACACCCGCATGTGCATAGGCAACCAGCCGACCCATGGGCTTTGCACCGCGCTTCTCCGCCGTCTCGCGCTCCATCAGCACGACAGCCGCAGCGCCGTCATTGATGCCCGACGCATTGCCGGCAGTCACTGTGCCGTCCTTGCGGAACACCGCCCGCAGTTTCGCCAGGTCATCGGGTGTCGCATCGGCGCGCGGATGCTCGTCCGTGTCGAACACCGTCTCGCCGCGGCGGGTCTTCATCTTGACCGGCAGGATCTGCTGCTTGAACCGTCCCTCCGATATCGCGCGCGACGCGCGGCGGTGCGACTCGAGCGCCAGCGCGTCCTGGTCGCCGCGCGTGATCTGGTGGCTCTCGGCCAGGTTCTCGGCGGTCTCGCCCATGTGGATGTTGTCGAACGGGTCGTGCAGCGCGGCGAGCATCATGTCCACCATCGCCGCGTCGCCCATGCGCGCGCCCCAACGCACGCCCTGCGCAAGATATGGCGCGCGGCTCATGCTCTCGGCACCGCCGCCTACCGCGATGTCGGTGTCGCCCAGCATGATCGTCTGCGCTGCCGACACGATCGCCTGCAGGCCGGAACCGCACAGACGGTTCAGCGTCAGCGCCGGGGTCTCCTTCGCCACTCCGGCATTCATCGCGGCCACGCGCGCGAGGTACATGTCCTTCGGCTCGGTATGGATCACGTTGCCGAACACCACCTGACCGACCTCATCGCCGGCGACGCGGGCACGCGCCAGCGCCTCATGCACCACCTGCGCGCCAAGCTCGGTCGGCGCGACATCCTTCAGGCCGCCGCCGAAATCGCCGATTGCGGTGCGCACGCCAGAGACGATGACGACCTCGCGCTGCATGTCCATGTCAGTTCTCCCGCACAACCGGGTTGCGCAATGTGCCGATGCCTCTGATCTCGATCTCGCAGACATCGCCGTGCTTCATGTTCTCGGTGGCACCTTCTGTGCCCATCCACAGCACGTCACCGGGATACAGCGTCAGATACCGCGTCATCGCCACAAGAAAGTCGACGACGCCGAACACCATGTGGTTGGTCTCGAATGCGATCAGCTCCTTGCCGTTCAGCCGAATCTTGGTCACCAGGTCGTCAAGCTTAACGTTGGTCTCGATCCACGGCCCCATCGGCTTGAACGTGTCGGTGTTCTTGGCGCGCCACAGCGTGCGGTCGCTCTTCTGCCAGGTGCGCTCGCTCACGTCGTTGCCGATCGTGTAGCCGAGTACCGCGGACAGTGCGTTGTCACGCGTCAGATGCTTGCATTTGCGACCTATCACCGCGACCAGCTCGCCTTCGTACTGCACCTGGTCGGTGGCGTCCTTGGGTATGACGATTGCTTCGTTGTGCGCGATCAGCGCGTTGTTGGCGCGATACCCGGCATCCGCCTGGGTTGGCAACTGCACCTTCAGGCCGATCTTCTCCGCGGCCTCGCGCACATGCTCCGCGTAGTTCAGGCCGGCGGCGTAGAAGGTTGGGGGGACCACCGGCAGCAGCAGCTTTACGCCGGAAAGCGGCAGTCGGGTGGACGTGCGCTCCCACATGTCGAACGGCGACCCACGCACCGGGATTATCTCGTCGCCCTCGACTACACCGTAGGTCGGCGTACCATTCTGATCGAAGCGTGCCCAGCGCATAGGGTCGGTTCCCTCTTCCTTTGGCTCGCCACATTATACGCAACATGGCGCGTCGACTACCTTGGCCGGCGGTGGAGCAAGGAACGTCCTTGCCGCTTCGAACAACGCCTGGAGACGATCGCCCGGTAGGACTTCCGGAAGCAGATCGGTCAGCTTCCTTCCCTGATATTCGCCTAGAGACCGGTAGCTCTCGAACTGACTTTCGGAGAACCACTGGTCGCCAGTGCTTTCATGGGGAAACGCATCGCTGGAAGCCGCGAATGCCAATACCGCGGCCGGTGCATCGGGAAGCAGGCAGGGCTTGATGTAGACGATCTCGCCGTCACCGATCTTCTTTCCGTCGCGGTCCACATACTCGATGGTGCCGTGGGCGAAGCCGCAGGCGTCGGCTCCATGCCCCGGTTCGATCACCTGTCGCGAGACGATACGCGGCGTGGCGATGTGTATCTTCACTGGCAGATCGATCTCCGCCTTGCGGATCATCATGCCAAGGTCGAAGAACTTGCAGCCGCCGTCCTGACCTGCATCGATCACCAGGATGCGGGTGCAGCGCCGGCGCAACATCTCATAGACGCCCAGGTTCTCGAAGTGTCCGCCGTCGGAGAGGTAGACGGCCTGGTTGTCGTCCGTGGTCCGCCCCATCAGCTCATTCATCAGGGCCGCCAGAGAATTGCGCGGCTTGGCAAGTTGGAGCTCAGCTCTGCTGGCGCGCGCCGGATTCGGATACCAGGCGCCGAGGCGTACGTTGAACAACGTCATCAGAAAGGCAACCGGCGGAGATGAATGGTAGCCCCAGTTCGGACTGGCCGCAGCACCGGAAACGGTCAGCATGCTTCCCAGATGTGTCCCTTGACCCACACCTTTCTCGTCCTGGTCGCCTTCCTTGCCGGCGAAATCCTGGGTCGATACGTAGGCGCCGAGCGGCGTCGGTGGATCAGTCCGAACGCGCGGACGCAGTTCGGCTGCACCGCAATGTAGCGGTGTCGCAGTGAACGACGAGCCCTTGCGCTCTGCCCACGCGTCGCGCAGGCCAGTGGTGATGTTGAGTGTCATGTTGATCACCGGGAACAGACGCTGACCTGCGTTGCCGCCGGCGCCGAAGTCCTTCAGCCGCGGGTCATCCTGATCGTCAAATCCAGTGAATGGATCTGGCTTGCGGTCCGCGCGAGGCGTGCCGAGAAAAGCACGCGTCAGCCGGTTACGATACACGGCGTGCATCGAAAATCGGTTCACGTTGACAATGCGGCCGAGTGCGTAAATCAGGCCGCACAGGATCAAGCCCAAGATCAACTGCAAGGCGACCGGAACCCCATCCACACCGGTATTACTCGTCGCCAGCAGAGGTGCCCACGCGGCTAAAGACAAGCGAAACTTACCGAGACCGAGCTGCAGCAGCGCGGCGAGCAAGGCGAACAGTGCAACGATGAAGATGATCGGGAGAACCGACAGGGCGAGTTTGGTCAGTCGTTCTTTCGTGCTGGCGTCATTCACGAGTGACTGCACACGCGCGATCACCTGTTTGCCGAGCCAGGATGACGCGAAGCCGGAAGCCATGGCGGTGAGCGCAGCGACGCCGATCCGGGCGATGTTCGTTTGTCCTTGCGGCAGAGTCAGCAGCGACGGAATGAGACAGGATGCGGCGAACAAGGTCCAACCTGCGCCAATACCGAGGATGATACCGTTCATCCGCGCCAGCCATTCACGATCCAGGTTGTCATACAACGCCTCGACCCGCAGGCCGAGATAAAACGTCGAGTGCGCCAGCAGAACGCACAGCAGAATGATCGGCGCCGCGAGTGTCAGCAGGTCGGCGACACCGTCATGAGCGACGAGCCATTCACGCGCACTGAGCAGCAGATGCAGCAGAAGGGCAAAAATCAGGGCAGACCCGACCGCAGAGAACAGCCAATGCCTCCGGTTGGCACCGAATAATGGCTTCCCTGCGTCGTGTCGGGATGGCCAGTGCGCGGCAACTTCATATGATAGTGCGAGTGCAGCAAAGTAGAGGATCGGAATGACCAGCCTGGGATCAAGCCAGGCTCGTTCCGCACCAGCAGAGGGCAACCCCTGGGCCACGAGCACGCTTTGCAGCGACATCGGCACCAGCATGGCCCAGGCGAGTGCCGATGCCGCGATGCCCTTGATCGCCCAAAGATACTTCGCCTTGTTCTCGCTTCCTTCGCGCTGATCGGGGGATCGATGACTTGGCAGCCAGTGGCATGCCAGAAAGACGCCGTAGCCGAGCAGCAGCATTTCCACGAGGAGAAGGACGATCGTCAAAGCCGCGCTGGGCGCAATGGTGGTGCCGGCCCACCAGATCAGCGTCCGGTGTAGAATCGGTGCCAGTGCCGCCAGCAGGAACACCGGCGCGAACACAATCCAGTTCAGCGTCAGGTTGCGGATGTAAAGCGCGATCCCTGCCCAGGTATCGGCGGAGGCGGGACCGGTCTTGGGCGTGAGGTAGTTCGTGTTGTCGCGCAATCTGTCCAGTGCTGGTGGCTCGTGCGAGGCAAGGATCCGCTCGGCCGATGCAACTCGCGCCTCTGCCGCTTGCTCCGTCTGCGAGGACCGGGAGGTTTCGCGGATCAATTGCTGAACCCAACCGCCGATGAAGCCGCCGCCGGATACTGTCGACAGGTAGTCGAACTTCTGCAGCAGTCCCCTGCCCGCGAGCGATTGCAGGACGCCGAGGCAGAAGGCGGCGCTGCGGATGCCGCCTCCAGACAGGCAGAGCGCCGATAGGCGAAGGCAAAGCGCGTCGTCGTATACGGTGTCTGGGCTGGGCTCCGGTATGCCGCGGACATGGGCAAGTTCGGCGGCCAGCATTCCGTGTGTGTTGAGCACCCGCGGTGCGTCCGCTTCCGTCGCGGCATCGTTCATCCGCAACCTCATTGCGTCGATTCCAGATTACGCTGCCCTATCCCTCCCCCTGACAGTGCTTATGCCGTCACCGGTTCGTTCACCCCCAGCTCCGCCGCCATCCGCTCGCGCATGATGAACTTCTGCATCTTCCCGGTCACCGTCATGGGAAACTCATCGACGAAACGGATGTGCCGCGGCACCTTGTAGTGCGCGATCTGGTCGCGGCAGAATTCGCGGACGTCATCGGCCGACAATTCGTCGCCGCCGCGCAGCTTGATCCAGGCGCACAACTCCTCGCCGTAGCGTTCGTCGGGCACGCCGAACACCTGGACGTCCTGGATCTTCGGATGGCGATACAGGAATTCCTCGATCTCGCGTGGGTAAATGTTCTCGCCGCCACGGATCACCATGTCCTTGATCCGCCCGACGATCTTGCAATACCCCTCCTCGTCCATCGTGGCGAGGTCGCCGGTATGCATCCAACGGGCCGCATCGATCGCCTGCCCGGTGCGTTCGGCATCATTCCAGTAGCCCAGCATCACGCAATAGCCACGCGTGCAGAACTCACCCGCAACGCCGCGCGGCACGATGCGGCCTTCGGTATCGACGATCTTCACCTCGATATGCGGCTGCACGCGACCTACCGTGCCGACGCGCCGCTCCACCGGATCGTCCGTCATGGTCTGCGTGCTGACCGGGCTCGTCTCGGTCATGCCATAGGCGATGGTGATCTCGCTCAGATGCATCTCACGAATGCAGCGACGCATTACCTCGATGGGACAGGGCGCGCCCGCCATGATGCCGGTTCGCAGCGAGGACAGATCGAACTTGCCGAACTCCGGATGCTCGAGCTGCGCGATGAACATCGTCGGCACGCCGTGCAGCCCGGTGCAGCGTTCCTCCGCCACCGTCTGCAACGTCGTCAGCGGATCGAAGCCCTCGCCGGGATACACCATAGCGGCGCCGTGCGTGGTGCACGCCAGGTTGCCCAGCACCATGCCGAAGCAGTGATACAGCGGCACAGGGATGCACAACCGGTCCTCCGGCGTCAGCTTCATCGCCTCGCCGATGAAGAAGCCGTTGTTGAGGATACCATGATGCGTCAGCGTCGCACCCTTCGGCGCGCCTGTCGTCCCGGAGGTGAACTGGATGTTGATCGCATCGTCGAACTGCAGCTTCGGTGCCAGTTCGGTCAATCGCATGTGGTGCGACTTCGCCGCCATGCCGAACACGTTGTCGAACGGGATCGTGCCGGGTGCCGCGGGCGCACCGATCTGGATCACCATCTCCAGCGCCGGCAGCCGCGCCGCCTGAAGCCGACCGGGCAATGCAGTGCGCAGTTCCGGCGCCAGAGTGTTGACCATGCCGACATAGTCCGACGTCTTGAACGTCGTTGCGGTGATCAGCGCGCGGCACCCTACCTTGTTCAGTGCGTATTCCAGTTCCGAGAGCCGATAGGCAGGATTGATGTTGACCAGGATCAGCCCGGCTTTGGCAGTGGCGAACTGGGTGATCACCCACTCGGCGTTGTTCGGCGACCAGATGCCTACGCGCTCACCCGGGTGCAACCCCAGCGCGATCAGGCCGGCGGCGAAAGCATCGACCTTCTCGCCGAGTTCGCGATAATTCCAGCGCACGCCCTGCTGACGCACGATCAGCGCTGGCCGTTCGCCCCACCGCGCCACTGCGCAATCGAAGTTGGCGCCGATCGTTTCGCCGATCAGCGGCACACCAACTGCGCCGTGCACGTAGCTCAGCGCTGCCTCGGTCATGGACGTGGCTCCCTTGTCATCTTGTCGGGATGATATTGGGCCGCTTCCCACCCACATGGCCAGAGTCATCAGGCGGCGATAGGCTGCCAATCCGCAGAAGGAGAGCCAGACATGGACGACATCGTCATCGTCTCAGCCACCCGCACACCTGTCGGCAGCTTCAGCGGCGCCCTCGGCACGCTGTCCGCCCATGAGCTTGGCACGATCGCTCTGCGCGCAGCCTTCGAGCGGGCCGGCGTGGAAGCGGGCGACGTGGACGAGGTGATCCTCGGCCAGGTGCTGGCCGCGGGCGAGGGCCAGAACCCCGCTCGCCAGGCCGCGCGCGCCGCCGGCCTGCCCGATGCGAAGACTGCGTTCGGCATCAACCAGGTATGCGGCTCGGGCCTGCGCGCCGTGGCGCTGGCCGCGCAGCAGATCCGCACCGGCGAAAGCGCCATCGTCGCCGCCGGCGGCATGGAAAGCATGAGCACGTCGCAGCACTCCGCCTATCTGCGTGCGGGACAGAAGATGGGAGCGGTCGAGTTCATCGACACGATGCTGAAGGACGGCCTTTGGGACGCGTTCCACGGCTACCACATGGGCAACACGGCAGAGAACGTCGCGTCCAAGTACCAAATCACCCGCGAGCAGCAGGATCAGTTCGCGCTCGGCTCGCAGCATAAGGCGAGTGCCGCGCAGAAGGCCGGCCGGTTCAAGGACGAGATCACGCCGGTGACGGTGAAGACCCGCAAGGGTGACGTGGTGGTGGCCGATGACGAGTACATCCGCCACGATGCAAGTATCGAAACGATGGCGCGGCTGCGGCCGGCGTTCAGCAAGGACGGCACGGTGACGGCCGGCAACGCGTCCGGCATCAATGACGGCGCGGCGGTGCTGGTGCTGATGAGTGCAGCCGAAGCGGCCAAGCGAGGTCTTAAGCCGCTGGCGCGGGTTGCCGCGTTCGCGACGGCTGGCGTCGATCCGGCAGTCATGGGGACAGGCCCGATCCCGGCGACGCGCAAGGCGTTGGGACGGGCGGGGTGGAAGGTCGACGACCTCGATCTGATCGAAGCCAACGAGGCGTTCGCAGCGCAGGCGCTGGCGGTCAACAAGGATATCGGCTGGGATACCGACAGGGTGAACGTCAACGGCGGCGCGATCGCCATCGGTCACCCGATCGGTGCTTCGGGCGCGCGCATCCTGACGACACTGCTGCATGAGATGCAGAAGCGGGATGCGAAGAAGGGACTGGCGACGCTCTGCATCGGCGGCGGCATGGGCGTTGCCATGTGCCTGGAACGGTGACCACCGATGGTGAAGCACTTCGACCACCTGACGATCGTTGTCCGGGATAGCGAAAGGGCGAAGGCATTCTTTGCCCTGCTGGGCTTCAAGGAGGCCGTGTCCGTGGTGATCAAGGGCCCGGTCTTCGCCGATTACATGGGCGTTCCCGGCATCGAAGCCGAACACACCACGCTGGTGCTGGAGAACGCCACGCCGCGCAACGAGATCCAACTGCTGCGCTACCTCAATCCGCAGATGTTGCCGGACCCACACATTCGCGACCTCAACAAGCTCGGCATGAATCACGTCTGCTTCGCGGTCGACGATATCGAAGCGGAGGTGTCGCGGCTGCGGAGCGCGGGCTTCCGCACCCGGAACGAGATCATGGACTTCCACGCCAGGAAGCTGGTGTTCGTCGAGGGGCCGGAAGGGGTGACGATAGAATTGTCGCAGTGGCACGCCCCAGCCGATCACTGACCCTTCTGCCGCAGATAGTGCCGATGCGCCTTGGCGCGGTTGCCACAGGCGCTCATCGAGCACCAGCGTCGGTTCCCGCTTTTGCTGTTGTCGAGAAACAGCCAGCCGCACTCCGGATTCGCGCACTGTCGTACGCGTTCGAGCTGCTTGCTGACCAGCAGGTCCGCCGCCGACCATAGCGCTGGGGCCAGCAGCGAAGCGGCCGAAGGCTCCGGCGTGCCGATGTCCCACCCACCACACGACACGCGCTGTCGTGCGGGTGCCGCGGCCAGTGCGGCATTCAGCGCGTCGAGGTCTTCCCCGGCTGGCGCGCGACCGGATGCAGTCGCGCTGAAGCAGCGGTGGATCGTCTCGCGCAGGGCGGTGGCAGCCTCGAGAACGCCGCTTCCCTGAGCGAAACGCTGCGCGAGCGCGGCCGGCAGCCGCTCCGCCGTTTCGGCCCAGCGGAGCAGATCGTCCAGCGACTCGACGTCCTCGGTCGGCGTCGCGCTGCCTCGCCAATACCGCGTGTTCGCGAAGTTCAGGCAGAGATCGGCGTCGGGCGCCGGGATCACCTCGCCGGATCGGTTCGTCATGGCATCTCCTATCTAACCATATAGTGGGTTGACAAGTCGCCGTGGCTTTGATCTCCTATAACCGTCATGACGGTTAGGAGGAGGAACCCATGATTGCCCACGTCTCCATCGGCGCGCGCGACATCGCCCGTGCCCGCCGCTTCTACGACGCCGCGCTGACGCCACTTGGCTACAACTGCCTCAGTTCCGACGAGAGCTCGTTGGGCTACGGCGCCAAGGCGGCCGAGTTCTGGGTCATCGGCACCGAGCACCCGGTTCCGGCCGATGACCGATCTGGGCTGCATATCTGCTTCACCGCGCCGGACCGCCCGTCTGTGGATGCCTTCCACAAGGCGGCGCTTAAGGCCGGCGGCACCGACAACGGCAAGCCCGGCATTCGGGCGGATTACGGGCCGAACTACTACGCCGCCTTCGCTGTCGATCCGGACGGCTATCGGATCGAGGCCTGGTGCGGCAAGAAATCCTGATCAAAGACTGTGCCACCGGTTCGTCCTTGTGGTGTTAGGATCACGCAATCCAAGCACCACAGGGAGGAACCGATGGCACGGGTCGCATTGGTGACAGGCGGGACGCGAGGCATCGGCGCAGCCATCAGCACCGCGCTGCAGGAACAGGGCCGCACCGTCATCGCCAATTTTGCCGGCAACGAGACGGCGGCAGCCGCATTCCATGAGAGACACGGCATCCGGGTCGCCCGCTTCGATGTCGGTGACTTCGAGGCATGCCAGCGGGCGATCGAGCAGATCACCACCGAGGAGGGGCCGATCGAAGTTCTGGTGAACAACGCCGGCATCACCCGCGACGCCACGCTGCAGCGGATGACTCGCGACATGTGGGAGGCTGTGATCGACACCAACCTCGGGGCTTGCTTCAACCTGTGCAAGCTAACCTTTCCGGGCATGCGGGAGCGCGGGTTCGGCCGTATCGTCAACGTCGGCAGCATCAACGGACAGGCCGGGCAGTACGGTCAGGTGAACTACGCCGCCGCCAAGTCGGGCATCCACGGCTTCACCAAGGCCTTGGCACAGGAGGGCGCCCGCTTCGGCATCACGGTGAATGCGATTGCTCCGGGCTATGTGGACACCGACATGGTGCGCGCCGTTCCGCATGATGTTCTGGAGAAGATTGTCGCGCGGATACCGGTGGGACGGCTCGGCCACGCGGTGGACATCGCGCGCGGGGTCGCGTTTCTGACCGCGGACGAGGCAGAGTTCATCACCGGTTCTACGCTGTCAATCAATGGCGGGCAGCATATGTACCTGACGGCATTGCGGCTTGATCCAAACGCCTCGACTGATACTTCGGCCCTGGCGGGCCAGCGATCGCGTGGCGTTCGCCGAGCAGAATGCCGACCCGATCGTCATGCGCTTTCTGGACGGCGTTTTGAGTCGTGAGCAAAGCGATGCCTATGTCGATCGCGCCGAAGCGCATCTCACGGATCATGGCTTCTGCAAGTGGGCCGTCGAGGCACCCGGTGTCTCGCCGTTCGTGGGCGCCGTTGGTCTTTCCCATGTGAGGTTTCAGGCATCGTTCACGCCTGCAGTCGAGGTCGCTTGGCGGCTCAACCGCCGATACTGGGGACGCGGCTACGCGACCGAGGCTGCCCAGGCGGCAATTGACGATGGGTTCGGGCGCATCGGCCTGTCGTTCATCGTGGCGATGACCGTGCTCGGCAATAGCCCCTCGATGCGCGTCATGGAGCGTCTCGGTATGACCCGAACGATCGAGTTCGATCACCCGGGCTACCATGACGGCCATCCGCTGTGCCGACACGTGTTGTATCATCTGAAATCAGCGGGACGTCCTGCATCTGACCAGGCGTCGAGCAGACAGGCACGTTGATTGCCCTTCCCGCCTGTCGGCTTCCAGCGCATCATTGCGGGAAAGGAGGACCAGCCGATGAATGCCCCACGCAATACCCAGTATCGCTACCTCGACACGCACCGCGTGGCCGGTTCGCTTGGTGCCGAGGTGGCGGGCGTCGATCTGTCCGAGGACCTGCCTGACGATGTACTGGCGGAAATCCGCGCTGCACTGCTGGATAACTGCGTGATCTTCTTCCGCGATCAGAAGCTCACACCCGAACAGCAGCTTCGCTTCGCGCGCCGCTGGGGTGAGATCCATCTGCATCCATTCATGCAGGGCATGCGGGACTACCCGGAGATTCTCGAGGTCATCAAGACACCCGAAGACAAGAAGAATTTTGGCGGCTCCTGGCACACCGACCAGATGTTCTCGCCGCAGCCGGCGATGGGCACGATGCTCTACGCGCTGGAAGTGCCGTCGGCCGGCGGCGATACGATGTTCACCAACCAGTACCTCGCCTATGAGAGCCTGTCCGACGGCATGAAGGCGCTGGTGGGCCAGCTCAACACGGTCTGCGTCGGCGACAACTTCAAGCAGCACGGCGGGGTGTCACGCGCACAGCGCTACGATCGGCAGATGACGCATATGAAGGTGAAGGATCCCGGCAACGTGCAGACGACGTCGGTGCATCCGCTGGTCCGGACCCATCCGGAGACGGGGCGCAAGGCGCTCTACATCGGCGGTCATGTGCAGCACTTCGACGGCATGACAGACGAGGAGAGCGAGCCGTTGATCGACTTCCTGAAGAAGCACTCGACGCGGCCGGAGTTCACCTGCCGGTTCCGTTGGCAGAGCGGGTCGCTCGCGTTCTGGGACAATCGTTGCACGCAGCACTTTGCGATCAACGACTATCCGGCGGAGACGCGGATCATGCGAAGGATCACCATCTGCGGCGATACGCCCTACTGACAGGCCTCAATGAACTGTCATCCGAACCGGCGGGGCGTGCTCTTGTTTGTGGCGGGCGCGAGCATCGCGACAGTGGCACGTGCCCAGAACTCGCCCCCTGTTCCACCCGCCGCAACCCCCGCAATTCCTCCCGTCACATCGCCCGTGGCACCCTCGGCAGCCCCACCTGCCGCACCGACCGTGCCCGTGACCGCGATAGACAAGACCAAATCCTACTACCTGTTCTTCGAGGGAAGCATCGATGTCGCCTCGATGCTGGCACTGCGTCGTCAGCTTACGAACCTGACGGAGGCAGGTGTATCCGAGATCACCCTGGTGATCGATTCGGCCGGTGGCCAGATCGAACCCATGCTGATTACTTATAGCTTCATTCGCGCGCTTCCAACCAAGGTCAACACGCATGCACAAGGGTTCGTGCAATCCGCCGCCTCGGTGCTGTTCCTTGCAGGGCAAGAGCGTTCGGCGGATCGCACCGCCCGCTTTACGTTCCATCCGTCGCAGGCGCCGGTCAGTGGCCTTATGAGCGGGGAACAGATTCACGAGCGGGCCTCGGCAAGCGATGTTGTCAGCGACGTGCTGGCCCAGATCTGTCGTGACCGGACGAGCCTGCCGGCATCGGAGATTGCGAAGTTCGCGCGCGAGATGGTCATTTACACGGCCGAGCAAGCACGCGCCTACGGCGTGGTGCAAACCGTCTCGGATCTGCGCATCCCGGGAGAGGGCAAGGCGAAGATCATTTTGCTGAACTGACGTCGCCCTCCAGCGCGTATTCCACTTCCGCGGTATAGACCGGTTGGTCCTTTCCCAGCAGCGAACTGAACAACGTGAAGTGCTGCATCGGCACGGGATCGGCGCGGAACAGATTGTGCGCCTGCACGAACGCTCCGACCTTCGCGTCCGTGCCATTGTCCACCCGCGCCAGCGATATGTGCGGCAAGAATCGACGCCGCTCCGGCTCGAGCCCACAGCGCTGCAGGGCGGTCTCGATCTTGCTCTGCAGTCGCTCGAGCGGCTCGCTGCGCGCGACGCCGAGCCACAGAGACTGGCTACGCCCGCCTTTGGCGAAGGTGCCAACGCCGGCCAGCGTCAAAGTGAACGATGGCGCCTTCAGCGCGGCCAGCGCGTGGTCGATCTCCTCGGCGAGATACCGCGGCGCCTCGCCGATGAATCGCAGCGTTACATGGTAGTTCTCCGGCGGCACCCAACGCGCGCCCGGAATGCCGGCACCTGCCAGCAGCGCCACGCGCTGGCGCACCTCCCAGGGCAGATCGAGACCGACGAACAGCCTCATGCCGGCGGCACCTCTGCGAGCAGCTTCTCGACCAGCGGCAGCAGACGCGCAACGATGTGCTTCACGCCCTCGACGTCGGGATGCAGGCCGTCAGGCTGGTTGAGCGACCGCACGGTTGCCACGTCCTGCAGGAAGAACGGATCGAACAATACACTTGGCCGCTTCCCGAGCCGGTCGAACACCGCGCGGAACTCCGCCGCGTAGTCCGGACCGAGGTTGGGCATCGCATACATTCCGCTCAGCAGCACCGGTATATGCAACGCCGCCAGCCGGTCGAGGATCGCACTCAGATTCTTCTCGGTTTCCGCCGGATCGACACCGCGCAGCCCGTCATTTGCCCCCAGCTCCACGATGGCTGCGTCCGCACCCTCGCCAAGTGTCCAATCGAGTCGCGCCAGTCCGCCGGCCGAGGTATCGCCGGACACCGCCCCATCGACGATGGCCACATCGTGGCCATGGGCGCGCAAGGACGCGGCGAGCTGCGCCTCGAACCCGTCGGCTCGCGCCAGGCCGTAGCCCGCGGAAAGTGAATCACCCAGGACGAGCAGCCGGAGCGGTGCCGCGTTGACGGAGGTCGGTAGCACGAGGGCCAGCGCGATGATGGCTTTCCGCCACCGGCCGCGGTCGCCATATGGTGCCGCCATGGATGCCATCCCGCCGTACCCGGTTCCGCTGGTTCAGGTCAGGGACCTGCGTCTGACCGTGCCTTCCGTCGCCGGGCCGGTCAACATCCTGCGCGGCATCGATCTTGACGTCGCTGCGGGCGAGGCGGTGGGCATCGTCGGTCCCTCCGGGTCGGGCAAGACGAGCCTGCTGATGGTGCTGGCCGGACTGGAGCGCGCCAGTTCGGGAAGCGTCATGCTGGCGGGACATTCCATCACGGCGATGGACGAGGACGCGCTGGCGCGGCTGCGGCGCGAGGCGATCGGCATCGTATTCCAGGCATTCCACCTGATCCCGACCATGACCGCTCTGGAGAATGTCGCGGTGCCGCTGGAGCTTGCCGGGATCCGCGACGCCACGGACCGGGCGCGGGCGGCGCTGGATGCGGTGGGGCTGGCGCATCGTCTGACCCATCTGCCCGGGCAGCTCTCCGGAGGCGAACAGCAGCGCGTGGCGCTCGCCCGCGCCTTCGCCCCGAGGCCCCGGCTGTTGCTGGCCGACGAGCCGACCGGCAATCTCGATCAGGCCACCGGCGATGCAGTGATGGACCTGCTGTTCCGCCTGCGCGCCGAGGCCGGCACCACGCTGATGCTGATCACGCACAATGCGCACCTCGCGGCCCGGTGTTCGCGGAGGATCCATCTGGCGGATGGGTGCGTGGTCGAGATCGATCTGTCTCCGGCTGACTCAGAGTCGGTGGCTTGATGCTCGCCTTTCGCTTGGCGCGGCGGGAGCTGCGCGGCGGCGTGCGTGGGCTGTGGATCGTGCTGCTGTGCCTCGCCCTGGGTGTCGCGGTCATTGCGGCGGTGGGCTCGCTGCGCGCGGCAACGGATCGGGGGCTGGCGGAGGACGGAAGACGCATCCTGGGTGGCGATCTGGAGGTGGAGAGCGGCTCACAGCCTTTGCCGGACGCGCTGCGCGACTGGCTGCGCGCGCGGGGTGCGACGCTATCGGACGTCGTGCAGACGCGGTCGATGCTGGTGGCGCCATCCGGCGAGCGGCAGCTGGTGGAGCTGAAGGTCGTCGATGCGGCCTGGCCGCTGGTGGGGGAGGCGGGAGTCGCAGCCGATCCGCAAGGCCCCCTCCCCCTGCCCCCCTCCCGCAAGGGGAGGGGGAGTCTTGGGTCCGGAATTACTCCCCCTCCCCTTGCGGGAGGGGGGCAGGGGGAGGGGGCGCAGCCAGATGGCCCTATCGCCGCCGCTCTGTCCGGCCACGGCCTGCTCGCTGAACCCGTCGTCCTGGACCGCCTCAACCTGCATCCCGGCGATATCGTTCGCCTGGGCAATGCAAGCTTCACCGTTCGCGGAGCCCTGGTCTCCGAACCAGACCGCGTCGCTGCTCCCCTGATCCTCGGTCCCCGCGTCGTGATCGCCGACGATGCGCTGCCCTCGACCGGCCTGATCGCCCCCGGATCGATGGTACGATACGCTGTCCGCGCGACGTTGCCCGAGCCCTCCGCAACCCCTGCCCTGCTGACCGACCTTCGCCGTGCCTTCCCCGATCAAGGCTGGCGCATTCGCGATCCGCACGACGCTGCGCCGGGTGTCACGCGCTTCATCGACCAGACCACCCTTTTCATGACCCTGGTCGGCCTGACGTCGCTTCTGGTCGGTGGCCTCGGCGTCGCCAACGGTGTGCGCGCCTGGCTCGACGCAAGGGCACGCACCATCGCGGTCCTGCGTTGCCTGGGCTCCTCTTCAGCACTGGTGCTCGCCGTGTGCCTGATCCAGGTTCTGGCTCTCGCGGTCTGCGGCGTCATCATCGGCGTTACGGCCGGCGCGCTGGCGCCGATCGCGTTGGCTGCCTGGCTCAAGGAAGTTCTGCCGGTACCACCGGTTCTCGGCTTCTATCCCGGCCCGCTTCTTCTCGCCGCCGGCTACGGCCTCTTGACCGCGCTGGCATTCTCGCTTTGGCCGCTCGGACGGGCGGCGCGCATCCCGGGCGCTGCCCTGTTCCGCGATGCATTGATCCCCGAGCGCACCCGCCCATCCCGTCGGTTGCTTTTGGTCAACGCCGTCGTGGCGGCGAGCCTGATCGCCCTCACCATTGTCACCGCGACCGATCGCCGCTTCGCGTTGTGGTTCTGCACCGCCGCCCTCGGGACGCTGGTCCTGTTTCGTCTTGGCGGCAGTCTCGTGACGCTGGCGTCTCGGGCCGGGTTCCTGCTGGGAAGTCCATCCGGGCGACTGGGCCTCGCCAACCTCCACCGGCCGGGCGCGGCAACGCCACTGATGCTTGTCTCCGTTGGCCTTGGCCTGTCGACCTTGGCCGCCGTCGCACTCATCGAAGGGAATGTGCAGCGAGAGATCACCGAACAGCTTCCGGCCAACGCGCCGACCTTCTTCTTCGTGGACATCCAGAACAGCCAGTTGCCACAGTTTGAATCGCTCATGCAGGCGCAGCCCGGTGTCGAGGAGATGCGCCAGGTTCCCAGCCTGCGCGCCCGCATCGTGGCGGTGAACGGCGTGCCTGCGGACCGGGTGCAGGCAACGCCTGATACGCAATGGGCCCTTCGAGGCGACCGCGGCCTGACCTATGCCGCCACGCCGCCATCCGGCACCCGCGTCGTCGCCGGACAATGGTGGCTAGCCGACTACAGCGGCCCTCCGCTGGTATCGTTCGATGCCCAGCTTGCCCGCGGTTGGGGCGTCACCGTCGGCGACGTCATCCGGGTCAACGTCCTCGGGCGCGACATCGATCTGAAGGTCGCCAGTCTGCGCGACATTGCCTGGCAGAGCCTGTCGCTGAACTTCACCATGGTTGCGAGCCCCGGCCTGCTGCAGAACGCGCCGCATACGCACATCGCCACCGTCCGTGTCGCCTCGGCGGACCAGGGCAGGCTGCTCCGCGTCGTCACCGACGCCCTGCCGAACGTCACAGGCATCCGCGTCGAAGACGTGCTGGCCGCGGTCGCCTCCCTGCTGGACCAGGTGGCTGCCGCACTGACCGCCACTGGATCGCTGACCCTGGTTGCCGGCGCCCTGGTGCTGGTTGGGGCGGTGGCCGCCGGCCAGCGCCGCCGCACCCGGGAGGCGGTTATCCTCAAGACCCTCGGAGCCACACGCGGACAGATCCGCGCGGCCTGGATGGTGGAGTTCGGCGTTCTTGGCCTTGCGGCCGGCCTGATCGCCGCCCTGGTGGGCACGCTGGCGAGCTTCGGTGTCGTCCGCTACATCATGCACTTCGACTGGGTGTTCCTCCCGGGCACCTTGGCGGGCACGCTGATTGCCTCCCTCGCCATGATGCTCACGTTCGGCTATGCTGGCACTGCGACCGCGCTGCGGGCCAAGGCGGCACCAATGCTGCGGAACGAGTGAAGGCCGGGGGACGCCGACTGGGTTACCGAGCTTTCATTACCACCTTGGCTTGAACCGCCCTGGCCGATCTCCAAATTGAGAGGCCACGGGCACTTCGCCTGAAAGGTAAAGAGGGAAACCATGGCCTTCAGTCCCGACTACCGGACCTATCCAAGAGCATCGGCCGCCACGACCGCTGCGGTCCTGGACGCCGGGCTCCGCGCATACATGCTGCGGGTCTACAACTGGATGAGCTCCGGTCTGTTGCTGACCGGCATCATCGCCTACGCGATCGCCAACACCGATCTGATCAACGCGTTCTATCCCGTGGTCATGACCCCGATGGGACCGCGGCATACGGCATCGGCGCTGGCGATGATTTCTATCTTCGCACCGCTCGCCTTCGTGCTGGTGCTGAGCATGGGGGTGAACCGGCTGTCGCGCCCGGCCGCTCAGACGCTGTACTGGCTGTTCTGCGCCGCAATGGGAGCGAGCCTGACCAACATCTTCCTCATCTACACGAGCGAGTCGATCGTCCGCGTGTTCTTCATCACGGCCGCAACCTTCGCCGCGATGAGCATCTACGGTTACACGACCAAGGCAGACCTCAGTCGCTTCGGCAGCTTCCTGATGATGGGTCTGTTCGGCATCATCATCGCCTCGCTGGTGAACATCTTCCTCGCCAGTTCCGCGTTGCAGTTCGCCATCAGCATCATCGGCGTGATCGTGTTCACCGGGCTGACCGCCTACGACACGCAGCGGATCAAGGCGACGTATGTCCAGTATGCCTATGCCGAGGGACCGGATGGCGCCGCGAAGCGCAGCGTCTATGATGCGCTGAGCCTCTATCTGAACTTCATCAACCTGTTCATGCTGCTGCTGCAGTTGCTGGGCAACAGGAACAACAGCTAGCCGTCCAACTCGACTGTGCTAGAAATGGGCCTCGGGGCGACCCGGGGCCCTTTTGCATGAGGGGAGGTGCAGATGGCGGCGGCAACCGACATACCGGCGGGCGGATACAGCTACATCCCTTACGCGTTTCAGTACTCGGGCGGCGTGCTCGCGCTGGAAGGCTTCCGGATCGAGCGGGTGGAATTCTCGGAACCCTTGCCGCTCGCCACGGGCTTTGCGTGGATCGAGCGCTTCCTGGGTGAGCAGGGTGTGCCGCTCACAGCGTTCTGCGCCTGCGAGCTGCGTTCGCCCGAGCAGTTCACCGATACAGGCTTCATCGAATTCAATCGTCACTACACCGGCACTCTGCTGCGATGGGGCGTGATGAAGAACCCCGAGGACAATCCGGTGGCCCGCAGCAACGTCATTCCGCCCATACACAAGCCCGCCGAACCCAGCTTCTACGCGTTCTGCTTTGCCCGTCCCTGTGCCGGCGCGTCGGGATCCTTCGTTGTCGCAGGCAGCGGCGAGGCAGGCGACGGTGCCGCACCCTATCCGGAACGCACCGTCAGGTACGGCGAGACGAGCCCCGATGCGATGCGCGAGAAGGCGCGGTTCGTGCTCGCGCGCATGGAGGAGCGCATGGGTGCACTCGGTAAGACCTGGAGCGACACAACTGCGACGCAGGTCTATACGGTGCATGATCTGCACTCTTATCTGGCCGACGAGATCATAGAACGCGGGGCGGCCCGGCATGGCCTGATGTGGCACTTTGCACGCCCGCCGGTCGAGGGACTGGAGTTCGAGGTGGACTGCCGCTCGGTCCCGGTGGAGCACCACGTTCGGGCCTGACCGTGGCACCCCCACCCCAACCCTCCCCCGCTTCGCGGGAGAGGGGGGTTCAGACAGTCTTCAGAAAGTTCGTCAGCTTGGTCGCTGCAGTGAGTTTGTCGGTCTTGTCGAGCGCCGCAAGTTCGGCTGCCAGACGGTCCATCGCCGCTTCGTAGATCTGCCGCTCGGAGAAGCTCTGATCCGGCTGGCCGGCATTGCGATGCAGGTCTCTCACCACCTCGGCAATCGCCAGCGGGTCGCCGGAGTTGATCTTCGCCTCGTATTCCTGCGCGCGGCGGGACCACATGGTGCGCTTGATCCGCGCCCTCCCCTTCAGCACCGTCAGCGCCTCGTCGAACAGCTTCCGTGTGGCGAGCTTGCGCAGGCCGGCGCTTCGCGCCTTCGCGACCGGCACGCGCAGCGTCATCCGGTTCTCTTCGAAGGTGATGTGGATCAGTTCGAGCTTGTGGCCGGCGATCTCCTCGGTCGCAATGCGTTCGACCTTGCCCACGCCGTGCGTCGGATAGACCACATGATCGCCCTCGACGAAGATCTCGGGCTTGCCCATCGGTCGGGGCGGCAGGCGATCCGGGATATTGGGTCGGCGATCCGCCGGCGAGGGCGCCGGAGCCATGGCCGGGCGAGGCGGAGCTTCCGGGGCCTTGGGCTGCTCCACCTCCGGTGATGCGACTGGCTCGGCGACCGCGGGCTTCGGCGCCGCGCTCTTGGCCGGGGCAACCGTCGCCGGTTTGGTTTCCGGCTTCGCGGATGCCGGCTTCTGTGCCGCAGACTTGGCCACGGGCGGTGCCTTCGCGCCGACCTTCGACGCCGTCGGCTGAGCCGATTTCGCCGGAGGGGCGGTCTTGCGGGCAGCTTCCTTCGCCTTCGTCGGTTGTGCGGCCACTTGCGCCGCTGCGCGACGAGGTGGAGCCGCGTGCCGGGAGGCGCTAGCCCCACGACCCTTCACCGCGGTTCCAGCCGATACCTTCATGCTCGACACCTCTTGACCGTCTCACCTCACGCAATTGCGATATGCCCGGCGGTCAGCGCGACCGGGCCGTTTCGTCTGGCACGCGCGCCCGGTCCGCGGATCAACTCCTGGGAAGACGGGCGGCTATCGCGTCGCCTGCGCGGCTGCCATCGCAGCACAATATAGCATCACGGCGGCGTTACGTCATCGGGTCAGGCACCTGATATAACGCGATGAAGCGTAACACTTCCGGTTGAGGCGGCTGCGCTGACCGTCCAGGTCAGGGCCTGCCGGGATTTGGCGAGAACAGCTTGGCCTTGTCTGGCTTGTCCTTCCAATCATCGGCGTCCGCCGGAGGTTCGCCCTTCCGCGTGATGTTCGGCCACATCGCTGCGTAGGTACGGTTCTGCTCCAGCCAGTCGGACGCCTTGTCGTCGCTATCCGGGACGATCGCCTCGACCGGGCATTCCGGCTCGCATACCCCGCAATCGATGCATTCATCCGGATGAATGACCAGCATGTTCTCGCCGACGTAGAAACAATCGACAGGACAAACTTCAATGCAGTCCATGTACTTGCAGCGGATGCATGTCTCGGTGACCACGTAGGTCATGCTCAGTCCCCGGGGCGGCTGTCAGAGGCGGCGATATGCCGACGAATGCGCTCAGGTGCAAGGTCCGCTGACCGGCTCGCTGATCTCCTCGTAGAGCATGCGTGCCTCGCTCGCCGGTCCCCGCCGCGCGGCCAGGGAAACAACACGCACCACGCGGACCGAGCCATGCACCGGCACGGTCAGCACGTCACCGATGCGCAGCCTCGCATGGGCCTTATCGGTCGGCTGGCGGTTGATGCGGATCGATCCCTTCACCACCAGTGCGGCACAGTCGCTGCGTTGACGCATGAACCGCGCGCACCACAGCCATTTGTCCAGGCGCTGCCAGTCGCGGTCCTCCTGCTCGGGGATAGCCGCCCCCTAGCGCTTCAGCGCCGCCAGAGCGGCGAACGGACCATGGGTCTGCGCAGCTGGCGGTTCGGCCACGGCCATCCTTCTCCGCCGCAGCGGCAGGAGCATGGCAGGCGCCGGCGGACCAAATTCGTCCGCCGCCAGGACGCCGGCCGGCACGATGCGGAACCCGAGGCGCCTCAGCACGACCGGAAGCATATCAGCCCTCAGCGACAACCGGGACGCCAGCCTCGCCGGCATGGCGGTCGCAGTACGACGCGTCGACCAGGCCAGCTCGGCGGCGACCTTCTCGGCGATGTCGAGCCGCAGCAGCATGGGACCGGCCTCCAGCCAGCCCATGGCATCGGCGAAGCCAGCAGGCCAGTCCGGCCGTCGCGGCAGCGAGACCAGGTCAGGCGGCGGCAGTTCGGGCACGGCCACGCCGTGCTGCACGCCCCACAAGCGACCGCGCATGGCGGCGGCACGCGGCTTCAGAACTGCCGGAATGAACAGCCCGAAACGGCCTGCCTTGACGCCGATGGCCTTTAGCCCGGCGCGCGCCTGCGGCGGCAACATATCCCCCTCGTCGCCGAGGATCAGGCCGAGCGCCTCGGTCAGCCGATGCAGCAGGCCGCGGAATTCCGGGCGCCCGCTGGCCTTCTCGGCGGCGGCCAGCAGCGGTCCCAGGTCATGGTTTATCCTGACGTCGACAAAACGCTGCAGCCTGCCACGCAGCCGCTCGCGCTGTGCGCCGTCGAGGAATTCGCTATCCAGCATCTGCACCCGCGGCCGCAGCGCACTGGCGCCCCGTCTCAGGCGGGCGATCGGCAGGCCGTCCCAGGTGAGCGTGTTATCGTCGCCGAAGGCCAAGGCGCCATCGGGCGCGGCCTCTACCTCGGCGACGCGGCGTGGCATCTCTTCGCGCAGCGCCCGCCGGGCCGCACGCAGCACGAGGCGCTTCTCGTCGCCCTGCGCCGCCGGATCAGGGAAGAAACTGAAGCCGCCGATGCGTCCGACCGGATGGCCCTCGACGATGACCTCGCCGCGGCGGGTGACGGCCGAGAGCAGCTCCTCGGTCTCACCTGCTTCGAGACGGCGCATCAGATGCGCGGAGCGGCGATCGACGAAACGGCTGGTCAGCCGCTCGTGCAGCGCGTCCGAGAGAAGGTCCTCGACCTCGCGCGCCCGTCCCTGCCAATGCGCGCTGTCCATCACCCAGTCGGCCCGCGCGGCGATGTAGGACCAGATGCGTACGCCGGCCAGCCGCTGCATCAGCGTGTCGATATCGCCATCCGAGCGGGCCAGCGCGGCGATCTGCCCGGAGAGCCAGTCGGTCGGCAGATACTGGTCGCGCGCGATGTGGCCGAACACGCGGGCGCAGAGATTGGTATGCGTGTCGTCGGCCAGTTTGCGGAAATCGGGGATCTGACACGCCTCCCACAGGCGCGCCACCTGTCGCCGCCCCTGTGCGAGGCGGCGGATGTCCGGGTTGCGCGCCAGCGCGGCAAGCGTCTCCAGATCCGCAGCGTCGTTGCCTTTGACCAGGCCGGCGCGAGGCGGCGGCGCCATCAGGGTGGCGAGCAGGGCGTCGACATGGCTGAGATCCAGATCGCTGTTCCGCCAGCAGAGCTGGTCGAGCGCGTCGAAGCTGTGCGCCTCCACCGCGGCGGCCACCTCGTCGGCCAGTGGCGGGCACTGCGCCGTGGTGCCGAACGTCCCGTCGCGCATGCCGCGGCCAGCACGGCCGGCAATCTGCGCCACCTCGGCCGGGGTGAGCCGGCGCGGACGGTGGCCGTCGAACTTGCCGAGGCTGGCGAAGGCGACGTGGTCCACGTCCATGTTGAGGCCCATGCCGATCGCGTCGGTCGCGACCAGGAAATCGACCTCCTTGTCCTGATAGAGTGCCACCTGGGCGTTGCGCGTGCGGGGGCTCAGCCGGCCCATCACAACCGCGCAGCCGCCACGGCGGCGGCGGATCAGTTCGGCGATGGCATAGACCTCGGAGGCACTGAACGCGACCACGGCGGAGCGCGGCGGCAGGCGCACCAGCTTGACCGGGCCGGCGTGGCTGAGCTGCGACATGCGGGGCCGCGTCTCCACGCTGGCCTGCGGCACCAGGCGATGCAGCAGCGGGCGGATCGTCTCGGCGCCCAGAAGCATGGTCTCCACCAGCCCGCGGGCGTGCAGCAGCCGGTCGGTGAAGACGTGCCCACGGTCGGGGTCGGCGCAGAGCTGGATCTCGTCCACCGCCAGGAACTCGGCGTCGCGATCGAGCGGCATCGCTTCGACGGTGCAGGAGAACCAACGCGCCTCGGGCGGGACGATCTTCTCCTCGCCGGTGATCAGCGCGACGTACCGGGCGCCCTTGCGGGCCACCATGCGGTCGTAGTTCTCCCGTGCCAGCAGGCGCAGGGGGAAGCCGATAATGCCCGATGCGTGCCCCAGCATGCGCTCGATGGCCAGATGGGTCTTGCCGGTGTTCGTCGGACCGAGGACGGCTTTGACGCGCGGTGGGAAACCGGAGGCGAAACCGGACATGGACAGGATGGTTGGATGTTGCGCCGCGGAATGCAAGCGGTTCCGGCGAGCGGTTACGCTTCGTTCATTACTGATCGGTATCGAGAAGCGGAGTGCCGACCGTTCTGCATGTGCAGGAATTTCGCTTCTTCTTCTACTCGCAGGAAGGTCATGAGCCGCCCATATCCATGTGGAGCATGCAGACAAGCTGGGCAAGTACTGGCTTGAGCCGGTAGAACTTGCCACATCGCGCGGTTTCCGATCGCCTGAGCTGGGCCGGCTGCATTCGATCGTGATCGCACCCAGGCAGGCGTTTCTGGAGGCGTGGGATGAGTACTTCGGCGATGCGAATGGACCCAACCGCGGTCGAAGTTTCGGTGTCAGACGTGGCGCTGCACGTTGTTCTGGCCGATGGTCGCGAAGTGGCGGGTCCCCTTGGCTTGGTTCCCGCGGCTCTTAGACGCGACGCCTGCGCAGCGCGCGCACTGGCGCCTGATCGGCCGCGGCGAGGGGATCCACTGGCCTGACGTCGATGAAGACATTTTGGTGTCAGGGTTATTACGCGTCGCCTGAACCTCAGTTGCCGAGGGAACCGGACCCAAACCCCGCTCCGCCCCCGGATTGAAACTCGCCGCTTCCCGTCGCATATCGCGCCCCGCAAGGAGGTAACGCGATGAACGATGCGGTTGCGGAGAACCATGATTTCGGCGCCGAGGTCGGGCGGCTGCTCGACCTGGTGGTGCACTCGCTCTATTCCGAACGGGAAATTTTTCTCCGCGAGCTGGTTGCGAACGCCGCGGATGCGATGGATCGGCGCCGCTTCGAGTCGCTGACCGATCCCGCCCTGGCGCCCCCATCCGAGGCCAAGGTCCGCATCGTGCCGGACAAGCAGGCGCGCACCCTGCTGATCGCCGATGAAGGCATCGGCATGGGCCGGCAGGAGCTCATCGACAACCTGGGCACCATCGCCCGCTCGGGCACCCGCGCGTTCGGCGCGGCACTCGCATCGGCCAAACCCGAGGATCGGCCCAGCCTGATCGGCCAATTCGGGGTGGGCTTCTACTCGGCTTTCATGGTGGCCGACCGGGTGGAGGTCACCTCACGCAAGGCGGGAACGGAGGAGGCGTTCACCTGGGCCTCCGAGGGCGCCGGCCAGTTCACCATCGCGCCGGCGCACCGCGAAACCGCAGGCAGCGACGTGGTGCTGCATATCAAGGCCGATGCCGATGAGTACCTCGACCCGATCCGCCTCGAGGCGATCGTGCGCAAGTGGGCCGACCACATCACGCTGCCGATCACCATCGCACGCGACGGCAAGGACCTGCCGGCCAACGAGGGCACGGCGCTGTGGCGCAAGCCGCGGGCGGAGATCTCCGAACAGTCGTACAACGAATTCTACCGCCATCTCGGACATCTGTTCGACACGCCATGGGCCACGCTGCACTGGCGCGCCGAGGGCATGCTGGAATTCTACGCCCTGCTGTTCCTGCCCGGCATGAAGCCGTTCGAACCATTCGACGGCGATCGCGACTCGCACGTGAAGCTGCATGTGCGGCGGATGTTCATCACCGACAAGGCCGACCTGCTGCCGTCCTGGCTGCGCTTCGTGCAGGGCGTGGTGGATACCGAGGACCTGCCGCTGAATGTCTCGCGCGAGATGCTGCAGACGACGCCGGTGCTCGGGAGGATCCGCAAGGCGCTGATCGGCCGCGTGCTGACGGAGCTGAAGAACCGCGCCAAGGACGCTGATGACTACAGCAAGTTCTGGGACAATTTCGGCGCCGTGCTGAAGGAGGGCGCATGGGACGATGCCGAGCATCGTGCGGAGATCGCGCCGTTGCTGCGGCTTAGGTCCTCATCGCAGGAAGGTTGGGTTTCACTGTCGGACTATCTGACGCGCATGCAGGTCGGGCAGGACACAATCTGGTACCTGGCCGGCGACAACGTCGACGCGCTGCGTGCCTCGCCGCAGCTTGAGGGCTTTCGTGCCAAGGGCACCGAGGTGTTGCTGCTGTCTGACCCGATCGATGCATTCTGGCCGGAACGGCTGGATAGTTTCGAAGGAAAGCATCTGAAGAGCGTCACGCAGGCTTCCGAAGATGCGGACAAAAACACGGATCAGCCTGACATTTCGCCACTGCTGGCGGCGTTGAAGAAGGCGCTTGGCGACGAGGTTGCCGACGTGCGTGCCACCGGCAGACTGACAGACAGCGCGGTTGTACTGGCGGCAGGCGACAAGGGGCCGGATCTGCAGATGCAGCGCCTGCTGCGCCGCGCCGGCCGTGCCATGCTGCCGGCGGTACCGGTGCTGGAGGTCAATCCAAGGCACAACCTGATCGAGGCGCTGACGGGGAGACTGCAGGACGAGGCGCTGATCGCCGACGCCGCGGGCACGCTGCTCGATCTGGCGCGCGTGCAGGAGGGTGACCTGCCGCGCGACCCGGCGCAATTTGCGCGACGCGTCACATTGCTGCTTGGATCGACACTCAGCCATTGATCCGCCTTTCCCGCCTGGAGGAGAGGCCGGTACCGTAGCGCCGGGTGGGGCACCACATGCTGGAACAGACACTGGAATGCCTGGTCGACACTGCGGATGCGGCGCGGCCGCTGCATGCCGTGCATCCTTCCGGGCTCGTCGCGTTCCTCGATAGCCTGCCGCCGGCGCAATCCCGCTTCCTTCGCCAACTCGACTTCGCGGCGGCCCCGCAGGAGCTGTTGTTCCTGCCAGGCGATGAGGGCGTGGTGGGCGCCGCGCTCGGTCTCGGCGACGACACATCGCCTGCTGCTTTCGGCAATCTCGCGTTCCGTCTTCCGGAAGGCATGCCCTGGCGTTTGCAGGCCGGCGACTACGACCCCGCCTTTGCCACGCTTGGCTATTGTCTTGGTGCCTACCGATATGGAGCATTGAAGGCCGCAAAGCGCGGACCGGCGCGACTATTGGCGCCCGAGCGGCAGCAGGGTAGCCGCTCGGCGGCCGCCGCCACCTGGATGGTTCGCGACCTCGTGAACACGCCGGCCAACATTCTCGGTCCTGCCGAACTCGCCGAGTTCGCCGGCTCCCTTGGCAAACGTTACGGTGCCGCGGTTGAGATCATCACGGGCATTGCGCTGACCGAGGCGTATCCCACTGTCGCGGCGGTCGGGCGTGGTTCGGCACGAGCGCCGCACGTCGCAATCCTCCGCTGGTCCGGCAGTACCGCGCACGCCAATGCGCCGCTCATCTCGCTGTGCGGCAAGGGCGTCTGTTTCGATACCGGCGGCTACGATATCAAGCCGTCGAGCGGCATGCTGCGGATGAAGAAGGACATGGGCGGCGCCGCCACCGTGCTCGGCCTTGGCCGAATGATCATGGAGGCGGACCTGCCGGTGCGGCTGGTGGTGCGCGTCGGCTGCGTGGAAAACTCGATCTCCGGCACTGCGATGCGGCCACTCGATGTGATCCGCACACGCAAGGGAATGACTGTGGAAGTCGGCAACACAGACGCCGAAGGCCGCCTCGTGCTGTGCGACCTGCTCGCGGAGGCGTGTGACGAGTTGCCCAGCCTGCTTGTTGACTGCGCCACCCTGACCGGTGCCGCACGTGTCGCGCTCGGTCCGGATCTGCCCGCGATGTTCTGCAACGACGACAACTTGGCAGAACAGCTCTTGCGGAATGGCCAAGAGCAGCATGATCCGCTCTGGCGATTGCCGCTCTGGGTGCCTTACGACCGTTGGCTGGACAGCGCGGTCGCCGATCTGAACAACGTGTCTTCAAAGCCGCATGCAGGAGCGATCACCGCGGCATTATTCCTGCAGCGGTTTGTCGCGCCGGGCATCGCATGGGCACACCTTGACCTGTATGCCTGGAATGATCAGACCTCGCCGGGGCACCCTGAGGGCGGCGAGGCCTATGGAATGCGCGCGTTGTTTGCGGCGCTGGCGGCGCGAGCGAAGAGTGCGGAACCGGATCGAAAGTTCTGAATAATAACGTCTACGCGAGCGAACCGAAAAATACTTCGCTTCTGCAATGGAATCGCGCTAGATTAATCTCTTATGGCACCGTTGGGCGCCCAACGACCAAGCTAAATCCGTCCGGGACAACGAAAGGAACAAACCAATGGCTGTCAGTCCTTCCGCCGATCAAATGGTCGGCGTCCTCCGTGAAACGGTCGTTGCCCTGGTGCGGCGCGACGGCCCCGATCTTTCGGCGCGCCAGTTGGGCGTGTTCCTGACCTGCTACTTGCGCGACGGCGGGCATACGGTGCGGGGTCTGGCGAGCGAGCTCAAAGTCTCCAAGCCGGCGATCACCCGCGCACTCGACCGGCTGGGTGAGCTCGACCTGGCACGGCGCAAAGTGGATCCGATGGATCGCCGCAGCATCCTGGTGCAGCGCACGCTGAAGGGCGCCGCCTTCCTGCGCGACCTGCGCTCGATCATGGGCGAGGCCACCACGGTGATTAAGAAGGCGCCGCAGGCAGTAAACGAGGCCGCGAGCCGGCGTACCGCGACCGCCTGAGAGTTCACACCGAGGACTGCCCGGAGGGTCGGAGATTATCCCCAGCGTGGGATGCCAGAGTCCTTTGCGCAACTCGCCACGAAGCCGAGCCAGCATATTTGCGGTGGCAGTGTCAGCAGCGGGACGAAAGGCTTGGCTGGCGTCGGTGCGGCCAGGAACAACAGCGAGCAGATGCCGCCGAAGCCGGCAAATCCCCAGTGGACCAGCGTGACAGCGGCGGCCGACAAGCCTGAGCGATGCGCCACCTGATAGAGATGCCCTCGGTGCGGCTCTGTCAGGCGTTCACCGGCCACCGTCCGACGGACCAGGGTGAACGCGACATCGAAGAGCACGCCGGAGAGCAGCATCGGCACGATCAGGAAGGACAGTTCCACATTGTCGAACCGGCTCGCCACCACGGCCAGGATGGCGAGAATGAACCCGCAGAACTGACTGCCGACATCGCCCATGAATATGCGTGCGCGCGGGAAGTTGAAGGGCAGGAAGCCGGCCAGGCCCGCGATCAGCAACAGCGATGCGAAATAGGCAAAGAAGCCGTCGTGCGCCGCCGCTATGCCGGCGAGGAAGCTTGCCGCGATCAGCGCCACGCCGGCGGCGAGGCCGTTCAGCCCGTCTATGAAGTTCAGTGCATTGGTGGCAAACAGCAGCCACAGAACGGTCGCCAGCGGCGCCAGCCAGCCGATGTGAAGCGGCCCGGCATACGGGATGTGATAGTTCTCCACGTAGATGCCGCTGGCCACCGCAACCACCGCTGCCAGGATCTGCGCTGACAACTTCACGGAAAACTTCCAGTCGTACAGATCGTCCAGGAATGCGACGATGGCGATCGCGACCGACGCCTCGATGACGCCGACGAAATAGGGGTCCGCCAATCGAGCGAACTCGGCAAAGCGATACAGGATCGCAATGCCGACCAGGAACGCCACGACCACACCGACCCCGCCGCCCTTTGGTGTCTCCTGCGTGTGTACCTTGCGCGGATCCGGCCGATCCAGCACGCGCGCGGCTATCATCAGACGCACCACGATAGCTGACAGCAGCGCCAGCCCAACGGCGAACGCCAGGTGGCGCAGTACGGCGGCAAGAGTTCATGCGGGCTCCTCACGAGGGAGGAGCCCGATAACAGCGATCAGTGGTGGATGACCAGCTTGCGCCGGTCGCCTAGCTCAGCGGATGAAGCCTTCCAGTTCGTCCTTGGCCCAGGCGATCGATTGCTTGATCGTCTGGCCTGCGAGCAGACGGCTCACCATGCCGGGAACAACGTAGCGGTTCCATATCTGCACCGCGATCTCCGGCGGTGCCGAGGAGCCAGGAACGTAGTACTCTGCGTTGTGCCACGGCCTTACCGGGTAATTGTAGACCGTGCCCTTGGGTGGTTCGACCTCCGACCAGATCTTGAAGTCCGTCATCGACTGGAACGGTGGGATGTCGTAGCCGGAGACCGGGGCGGCAAGCGCCTCGATCTGCTCGCGCTGGGACAGGTATTCGACCAATTCCCTCGCTGCCGACTTGTTCTTGGCGAACTTCCAAATTCCCCAGAAATACGGTCGGTGCGGCACGAGGCGGCCCTTGGGACCCGTCGGGTTGGGGAAGTGCCAGCAATCCGCGGCCACTTGCGGCGCATCGCGCTTCGCCACCGCCCAGGCTGATGGCGGGTTCCAGATCAGCGCCGCCTTGCCCGAGATCAGTGCGCGGTTGTTCGACGCGTCGTCCCACTGTACCGCGTCAGGCGGCATGAACTTCACCATCTTCTGGCAATATTCCATGACGGCCATGACATTGTCGGACTCGACGGTGATCTCGCCCTTGGCGTTCACCAGGTCGGCCCCGAAAGCGCCGAAGGTCGCGCCCCATGTCTGGTTGGCGTCGGTGCTGCCGGAACCGCAGCCAAAGCCAATCGGATAGCCGGCCTTCGACATGGCCTCCGCCATTTGCAACTGCTTGTCGTAGGTCCACTCCTTGGATGCATCCGGCGATGCTTCGTGGTCCGGGAACCAGGCCTGCACGTCGACATTGCAGATCTGCTTGAGCATGCTGATGCGTCCGCAGGGCGGCAGCGGCGCAGAACCCCACTGCACCGGAACGGCCAGCCAATGGCCATTGGCCTTGCCGAGATACTCGTAGGCGTGACCTAGCTTGCCGTACTTGTCCATGAGCCGTTGCATGATGTCGTCGACCGGATCGACGTCGTCGGCATATTGCTGCACCGTCCACGAATTGAATGCGAAGACGTCGTGCCCGGTCTTGGCCTGGGCCTCGGCGGCCTGGGTGATATTGATCTTGTTGCCGGCCGAAGCCAGGAAGTCGGCCTGGATTTCGACCTTGTTCTTCTCGCCCCACTCCTGAATCATCTTCGCCAAGGCGGGGGAGCCCGAGGGGACCCAGTGGTCCCACAGGCCGAGGCTCAGCTTTCCAGCCGCGCCGGCGGTGCGGATATGCACCAGCGGTAAAGCGGTTGCCGCCGCGCCCAACTTCAGCGCAGTACCGACGGGACACTCGCTTGCTATCTATCATGACTAAGGGTTCCCTTTGCGGCCTGGGCTCCCCGGGCCGGTATTGTGATCGTCGAGCATCGCAGGACATTGACCGCACCCGCGGCACCCCTACGCAATTGTGAGTATCGGGTGAATCGCGCCGGAAGGCGATAGGCAATCGTTGCGCTCGGGTTAGCCCGGGATATGACACCCTGATCCCCTGCGTTATAGGGACCGGATGGCAGCGCGTCCCTATGTGCGAGTCGCTCTGAACGTTGCAATCGACGGGGCCCTGGCGGCGCTGGCTGTGCCGCTCGCGCGGGTGGTTGCGGATCCGTCGGGCGATTGGTCGCACCCGCCCTGGCTTCCGGCCGCCGGCGCGGCTTCCTTGCTGCTGGCGGGACTGCCGTTCAGGCTGCCTTGGCAATTCTGGCGATTTGCCGGGATCGACGATTTGCTCGGGGTGGCCTGGTCCAGCGCGCTTGGTGCTGCCTTGCTTACGTTCGTGTTGGCGCTGACCCAGGTGGTGTCCGGCAACCCTGCCTTCCCCGTTGTTTATGCACTGACGCTCCTGGTGCTCCTTGGCGCGCCACGCGTCGTCTATCGCCGCTGGCGTCATCGCCGCGGCGTTCCCCGCGCCAGCTATGCACCCGACATTCCGACGGCACTCGTGGTCGGTGCGACTGAGGACATCGACCTGTTCTTGCGTGCGCTGGCCTGGGACCGGCGCGGAGTTCCTGCAGGTCGAGGGGCTGCTGGCAGTCGGCTCACGGCAGACCGGACGGCGCATTCACGGCTACCCTTTTCTAGGCTCGATCGAGGATACCGCCGCAGTGCTGGAACGCCTGGTCAGTGAGGGAAGGCTGCCCGATACGCTGGTGGTCACCACGCCGGACCTGGCGGGCCAATCGCTCGCTCTTTTGGTCGAGCAGGCGGAAAAGCACGGCATGCAAATCCGGCGTGCGCCGCGTCCGACCTCACTGGATCCCGCCGGGACGCCGGACCGCTCGCGCCCTTTGGATTTGCGGCCGATGGCGATCGAGGACCTGCTGAACCGTGCCCAGGTACCACTCGACCGCGAGGGCATGGCGCGGCTGGTCCAGGGACGGCGGGTCATCGTCACCGGTGCCGGCGGCACGATTGGCAGCGAACTTGCGCGGCAGGTTGCCGCGCTTGGGCCCGAACGGCTGATCCTGCTGGACAACGGCGAATACGCGCTGTGGCTCATCGACCTGGAACTGGCCGAGCGTCACCCCCACGTTCAGCGCGAGTTGCTGCTGGCCGACATTCGCGATGAAGCGCGGGTGCGCAGCGTGTTCCAGCAATGGCAACCGGAATTGGTGTTCCACGCCGCCGCGCTGAAACACGTGCCGATGGTGGAGGCGAACCCACTTGAAGGGCTGCTGACCAATGTCGTCGGCACGCGCCATGTCGCGGACGCGGCGCGCGGGGTCGGCGCGCGGGCGATGGTGCTGATCTCGACTGACAAGGCGGTGAACTCCACCTCTGTGATGGGGGCGTCGAAGCGGCTGGCGGAGATGTACTGCCAGGCGCTCGATGTGAGCGCGCGCGCAGGCGGACGCGGCATGCGCTGTGTCACCGTGCGGTTCGGCAACGTGTTGGGCAGCACGGGTTCTGTCGTCCCGCTGTTCCAGCGCCAGCTGGAACATGGCGGCCCACTGACGGTGACGCATCCGGACGTGCAGAGATACTTCATGACAGTGCGCGAGGCGGTCGGTCTCGTGCTGCAGGCGAGCGTGCTCTGTTCCGGCGACGGGGGCATGTCATCGCGCGAAGCAGGCGGCATTTTCGTCTTGGACATGGGTGAGCCGGTGAAGATCGTCGATTTGGCGCGACAGATGATCAGGCTTGCGGGACTGCAGCCGGACCGCGATGTGGAAATCCGCTTCACCGGCTTGCGGCCGGGCGAGAAGCTGCACGAAGAGCTGTTCCACGGCGAGGAGCCTCCGGTGCCAACTGGTCACGCAGGTCTGCTGATCGCGACACCTCGGATTGCCGCCAATGCAGCCATCATTGGTCGCGCCATCGACGAGATCGCAACAGCCTGCCGCGGAGGCCAGGTGCGCCACGCGCTGGCACTGCTGAGCCGGTTCGTTCCTGAGTTCGAGCACAATGCCGAAGGAGCGATTTCTGTGGTGAACCCATGAGCTCGCGCTCGGCCGTCCCATTTATCGACCTGAAGGCTCAGCAGGCGCGCATCGCTGGCGAATTGCGACGACGGTTGGATGGGGTGCTCGCACATTGCCAGTTCATCCTTGGTCCCGAGGTCGCCGAACTCGAGACCGAACTAGCGCGGTTCTGCGGCGCAAGGCACTGCGTGGCGGTCAGTTCAGGCACCGATGCGATCCAGATTGCCTTCATGGCGGAAGGCATCGGGCTGGGCGACGCGGTGTTCCTGCCCGCCTTCACGTATACCGCGACAGCCGAAGTGCCGTTGGTGCTGGGTGCGACGCCGGTGTTCGTCGATGTCGATCCGCGCACTTTTCAGATCGATCCCGGTCATCTGGAGCGCCGCATTGCCGAGGTGCGGCGGAAGGGAGGGCTGCGGCCGCGGGCGCTGATCGGCGTCGACCTGTTCGGTCAGCCGGCTGACTGGCCAGCTTTAAGCGCGATCGCGGCGCGCGAAGGCCTGTTCACGCTCGATGACCTCGCTCAGAGCTTCGGATGCACGCTGCATGGCAGGCCATTGGGTTCCGTGGCCGATGCTACCGCGACAAGCTTCTTCCCGTCGAAGCCACTCGGGGGCTATGGCGATGGCGGCGCGCTACTCACCGAAAGCGATGAACGCGCGGCGCTGTATCGCAGCCTGCGTACGCACGGAGAAGGTACGTCGCGCTACGAGGTGCTTCACACCGGGATGAACGGCCGGCTGGATTCGCTTCAGGCGGCCGTGCTCCTGGCGAAGCTGACGGTGTTCCCCGATGAGCTGGCAAGCCGCGAACGCGTCGCGCGCTACTATGATTCGCGGCTCGGCAACGCGGTTGTGACTCCAGCGCGCATACCAAACAGCACCAGTGCCTGGGCAATCTACGCAATCCTGCTGCGCGATGCGCCGATGCGTGAGCACGTGCAGGCTTCGTTACGCGCGGATGGCGTGCCCACTGCGATCTACTATCCGCGCCCCCTGCATCGGCAACCGGCTTATCAGAGCCATCACGACGGGACGCATCTGCCGGTATCAGAGGATCTGGCGGATCGCATTCTCGCGCTGCCCATCCATCCGTATCTGAGCGAGGCCGACATGGCGCATGTCTGCGACCGCGTGCTCGCCGCGGTGAGATGACGGAGGATATTGTGATCTCGGTGCGATATCTTGTGCACGATGTCGATGCAGCAATCGCGTTCTACAAGCACCTCGGCTTCACACTCCGACAACAGTTCGGACCGGCCATGGCAATCGTGGCGCGCGACGACCTGACGCTGTGGCTGGCCGGACCGCGCGCCTCGGCTGCGAAACCAATGCCTGACGGCAGAAAGCCCGAACCAGGCGGTTGGAACCGATTTGTACTACAGGTGACCGACCTGGCCGGCTTGGTGACAACGCTGCGCTCGCAGGGGGTGCCGTTCCGCAACGACATTGTCGACGGCCCGGGCGGGCGACAGATTCTCTGCGAGGATCCCTCAGGCAACGTCGTGGAACTGTTCGAGGCGGCGACGGCAAGCTAGCCGGCGCGGTGCACCGCGCGCGTCGCTCCGCAGGGTTGCGCCAAAACTAAAGATTCCTGTGAATCCACCGGCCAGCAGCGTCATACTGGCGGGCGATCAGGAGACCTAGTGGCGCCGACGCCGCCTCGATGTTTGTCGCTGCCAGCGCAAACGCCTCTTCGATCGCCGCCACGATGCGCCGTCGGTCGTCGAAGGAGGACTCGGTCGGATGCATATCGAAAAAGATGCGTGCGACACCGGAGCGCTCGACGGATGTTGCGATCACCGACATCAGTGCACACGCGCGAATGTCAAGTCGTTTACGGACGCCAGATCGAGGGCGACTTCGACGTCCTCCACCACCGCGATCGGTGTGCCATCGGCGGCATGGATGGCGTAGGCGACCTGACCGTTGATCCTGCCGCTCCGCAGATAGACCAGCCACGGCATGCCCAGCCGTCGGAGTTGCGCGCTTGTCATGTGTCGCGGATCGTCGACAGGAATCGCCGCGTCATGGCTGATCGGGTCGGCTGATCCGTTGGTTCCTGCGAAATGCATGGCCAAGGATCCTGTTCGTCGGCAGTTCCCTAGCCGACACGGTAACGATACCTTTCGGAACCGGATCAATGCATTGATGTAGATCAAACCAGTCAAAAGGAGTGCGGGCGGCGGGGCTCGAACCCGCACGGCCAAGGGCCAAGGCGTTTTAAGCGCCTTATGTCTGCCAGTTCCATCACGCCCGCGCGTCGGCAGGCTATCACAGCCGTCGAAGCTGGCCACGGCTCTGCCTTGGCATTGGCCAAAATTGGCTGGTTGGGCTAGGTCACGGTGTTCATTGGCCCTGATCGGCGGCCCACGGGTGATTTTGCAGGTGATGCGTTTAGGGGAGGCCATGGAAACGGCGGTGGATCTGATCGGCACTGTGCCGTTGTTCGAGCCGCTGGATGCGTCGCTGCACGAGCGCATCGAGGCAATCACCGACCTGGTGACAGCCGGACCCGACGAGGTGCTATCGCATCAGGGCGCGATGCCGGAATGCCTGCACGTACTGCTCGAGGGGCAGGTCGCGCTCTCCAGCAGGGCCGCCGACGGCACCACCGCATTGGTCGAGGTGCTGCATCCGATCGACCATTTCGTCATGGCCTCGGTGCTGACCCGACTGCCCTATCTGATGACCGCACGGACCGTGACGCAGTGTCGGCTGCTGGCAATCGATGCCGGGGGACTGCTCGATCTGGTGGAGCGCGAGGCGTCACTGGCCAACGCGTTGCTGCGCTCGGTGTCTCGCGAGTTCCGCACGATGGTGCGTCAGGTACGCGACCTGAAGCTGCGCACCGCGGCGCAGCGGCTTGGCTGCTACCTGCTGGCGCGAGTGAAGGATGGCGAGGCGGTCAAGGCCGACTTCCGCCTGCCGTTCGACAAGGGCCTGCTGGCGGCGCGGCTGGGCTGCCGGCAGGAAAACCTGTCGCGCGCATTCGCCTCGTTGCGAGCGTATGGCGTGGAAACGCATGGCGCACGCGTCATCCTCCACGACATCCCCCGGCTGAAGGCGCTGGCGGTGCCGGACGATCTCAGCGATCCGGACGCGCTGTAAGCCTCAGGTCTTCGACGCTGAATAGCTTTTTTATGGCGCCGCCATGGTCGCGCCTGTTACTTGTCTCGCAACAACAATGCACTGACAGGGGGGAACCATGGTTACTATGCAGTCGCTTGCCGAGACCGCCGCCGAACTTGCCAAGACCTTCACTGGGCAGATCCTGCTGCCAGCCGATGCGGATTATGAGCACGCGAGACGGGTTCATAACGGGCTGATCGATAGGCGGCCTGCGCTGATAGCGCGATGCCGCGGCGTGAGCGACGTCGTCGACGCCGTGAAGCTCGCGCGTGACCGCAACCTCGAGATCGCCATTCGCTGTGGCGGCCACAATGTGGCCGGGCGCTCAACGACCGACGGCGGCGTGATGATCGACCTGGCGCCGATGACCGGTATTCATGTCGATCCGAAGGCCCGCACAGCCCGCGCGCAGGGCGGTCTGACATGGAACCTGTTCAATCGCGAGACGCAGGTTCACGGCCTGGCGACGACCGGCGGCGTGATCTCGACGACCGGTATCGCAGGACTGACTCTGGGCGGCGGCATCGGCTGGCTCATGGGCAAGCATGCGCTGGCGCTCGATAATCTTCTCTCGGTCGAACTTGTCCTGGCGGACGGCCGCGTCGTGACGGCCAGCGCGGACCAGAATGCCGACCTGTTCTGGGGACTGTGCGGCGGTGGCGGGAATTTCGGTGCGGCGACATCGTTCGAATATCGCCTCCATCCTGTGGGGCCGGCGATCACCGGCGGTGTCATCGCCTATCCGTTGGATGCGGCGTGGGACATGCTGCGCCACTTCCGCGACATCACCGCCTCGCTTCCCGACGAACTCATGGTCTTCGGCGGCCTGATCCATGCGCCGGATGGATCAGGCACAAAGCTGGCTGCAATGGTCGTCTGTCACTGCGGGTCGCTCGCCGACGGCGAGGTGGCGGTGCGCAACATCAGGTCCTTTGGCGCGCCTGTCATGGATGCGATAGGACCGCTGTCGTATTGTCAGATGAATTCGATGCTGGATGATGGCTATCCGCGCGGCGCACTCAACTATTGGAAGTCGAGTTTCCTCGCCAGCCTGAGCGACGAGGCGATCCGCACGATGATCGACTGCTTCGCGCAGTGCCCGGCCCCGATGGGCCAGCTGCTGCTGGAACACTTCCATGGTGCGGTGACGCGCGTCCGACCGACGGACACGGCGTTCCCGCATCGAACGGAGGGCTATAACCTGCTCGTGCTGTCGCAGTGGGCCGATCCGAAGGATAACGATGCCTGCGTACGATGGGCGCGGAATTCCTATGACGCCATGCAGCCCTTCGCGGGAGCGGGTCGCTACGTGAACTACCTGGGCGACGATGAGCAGGGCGACGCGATCGCTGCAGCATATGGACCGAACTATCGGCGTCTTCAGCAGATCAAGGCGAAATATGATCCCGAGAACGTGTTCCGCCTGAACCAGAATATACGACCGGCAACGTAAGACCGCGGGCAACGGGGGGTGCGAAGGCAAGAGGCGGAGGTGTGTGACATCGCGACCCGGTGCTACGCTCCGCCGCGTCATGTCGTCATATGAATTCACCCTCTTCGACACGGCGATCGGACGCTGCGGCATCGCGTGGAATGCGCGCGGTATTGTCGGCGTTCAGTTGCCGGAGCGGCGCGATGACGCGACAAGGGTGCGCCTTACGCGGAAATTCCCGGATGCGACCGAAGCGACGCCGCCCGACCACGTCCGGCAAGTGATCGATGGCATCATCGCGGTACTGCGTGGGGAGAAGCGCGACTTGTCCGGCGCCGCACTCGACATGGAGGGCGTGCCAGGGTTTCACCAGCAGATCTATGCGGTGGCTCGAAGCATTCCCGCCGGCGCCACGCTTTCCTACGGCGACATCGCGACGCGGCTTGGCGACCGAAGCGCGGCGCGCGAGGTGGGCGAGGCGATGGGCCAGAATCCGTTCCCGATCATCGTGCCCTGCCATCGCGTGCTGGCTGCGGGCGGCAAGCTGGGGGGCTTCTCGGCGCATGGCGGGATCACCACGAAACTGCGCCTGCTCGAAATCGAGCGCGCGCAGATTGGCGAGGCGCCGACGCTGTTCGGCAGCCTGCCTCTGACCGCGCCTCGGCGGTGGCGCCAGGTTCGAGGGTCGTACGGTCCGAACCGCTGACGTCAGCCAGGCGGGCCGGTGCCCGGGAGTGCGGGCGAGCGCAGGGCATCCGCGGGAAGTGGGTTGTCTGGCCAAGCTAACGCGGGGTGCTGAAAAAACACCCGATCGAGGATGTCCTTCACCAGCCTGGCCAGGTTGCCACGATACCGCGAGATGAAGTTCCGGATCTCCGGCCACAGCTTGTTGCTCGGTATGATGCCGATATCGCGGCAGATATCGGCGATGACGGCACCGATCGGGCGGCGACGGACCTCGGCGGCGATCTGCTCGGCCGTCGGCAAAGCGGCCAGAAGCGAGTTTGGCATGTCAGCGGGGCGGGATGTTGCGGCGCGGGCGGGCCGTTCCCGGGCCCGACCCTGGGATTGGGCGCGAGCACGGCTGGGCTTGGGTTCGGCGTCGAGCCGGGCAGCATCGCGGGTGATTTTGGCTTCGAGTGCCTCGGCACGCAGCAGGCCGCGGGCTATGCGCCTGAGGATCAGGGTGATGTCGCTGGGGCTGAGCGTCGGGTGGGTGGTGCCGAGCGTCGTGGCGACCTGTCTGCCATAAGCGATGAGCGCGCGCACAAGGGCGAGGAGGCGGCCGGAGCGGCTGGGTTTGGCTTCAGGGGCTGCCTCGGTGGCGGACATGGGCAGATTAAGAGCACAATCCTGAGTTGTGTGTCAAGGAATTCTTTCCTTCATGCCAGGGCGAAATCGGCGGTCTCAGTTCAGTTTTGGGTTTTTCTGCCTGTTGCCTTTAAGCGGAGAGGACGGAAATCCGACACTCGGTTCGAGGCCAGGGCGGCGGGAAGGGCTCGGCCCATTTCGAGCACTGCCGCAGGCGCTGTTGTAGTTGATCGCGAGGCGCCGCTCATCGAACATGGGTGAAATTCTGCAGTGGCGCCGGCCTCGGACGCATGGCACCTGATCGAGGAAGCTCTAGGCGCGTTGGATAAAGCTGCCTCGCCGCCGCCACGTCTACGCAGCATTCGCAGTGACCGTCGATCTGATCCAGCGAGTCATGGATGACGAGGACTTCTGACGGCAGGGATTGGCGGTAGGCCACAGAAAGCCCTCAGAGCGTCGCACAGCCGCCGCGCATCTGGCCTCACTCCGGCGACGCCGGGAAACTCGCTCCCGCCTGCCTGCCCCTATCTCTCGCTGGGCCGGTGCGGTCTATGAGGCTCCGGCCGGGCCGGCGCAGACATTCGCACCAGAATTCTGCACCGGCTCCGCCATTGAGTTCTGTCACTGCACTCTGATGCCGCCGAACGGGGGCCGGGCGCGGCACGGTCATACTCTGCCGCCGCCTCATCCTTGAAGGTGAGTTCGTCCGGCATTCCAGGCTCCTGGTTCTTGTCCTTGGGTCAGCTTGGCGAGCAGCCCCTACTGGGCCGAGCGCTGGTCGATAGCGCCTCTATCTGCCCAGAGTCGGCATCACATATTCCGCGCCGCGCCGCGCCCCTGTCGGCCAACGCTGGGTGATCGCCTTGTAGCGCGTGTAGAACCGCACGCCCTCCGGCCCGTAGATGTGGTGATCGCCGAACAGCGAGTGCTTCCAGCCACCGAAGGAATGGAACGCCATCGGCACCGGGATCGGCACGTTCACGCCGACCATGCCGATGTTGATCCCGGCCGCGAAGTCGCGCGCCGCACCGCCGTCCGAGGTGAAGATCGCGACACCATTGCCGTATTCGTGCGCATTCACCATGCGCACGGCGCCGGCCATGTCAGGTGTGCGCACCACGCCGAGCACCGGGCCGAAGATCTCTTCCCGGTAGATCCGCATGTCGGTACCGACGTTGTCGAACAGCGAGCCACCCATGAAGTAGCCGTTCTCATAGCCCTGCAGTGACAGGCCGCGCCCATCGACCACAAGCTTTGCGCCCTCCTTGATGCCGAGGTCGATGTAGCCTTGCACCTTCTCGCGGTGCTCGCGCGTCACCAGCGGACCCATCTCCGCGTCCGGATCGGTGCCCGGCCCGATCTTCAGCGCGCGCACACGTGGTTCCAGCTTCTGCACCAGCCTGTCGCCGGCCGATCCCACCGCGACCGCGACCGACACCGCCATGCAGCGCTCGCCCGCCGCGCCGTATGCCGAACCCATCAGCGCGTCCACCGCGTCATCGATATCGGCGTCCGGCATCACCACCAGGTGGTTCTTCGCCCCACCCAGCGCCTGCACACGTTTGCCGTGCGACGTGCCGCCCCGATAGATCGTCTCGGCGATAGCGGTAGAGCCCACGAAGCTGACCGCGGCGATGTCGGGATGCGCCAGGATCGCCTCGACCGCCTCGCGCGCGCCCTGCACCACATTGAACACGCCGTCCGGCACGCCCGCCTCTGCCAGCAAAGCGGCAAGCTTCAGCGACGCGGACGGGTCCTTCTCGGACGGCTTCAGGATGAAGCAGTTGCCGCAGGCAAGCGCCACCGGGATCATCCACAGCGGCACCATCAGCGGGAAGTTGAACGGGGTGATGCCGGCGACGACGCCGAGAGGCTGGCGGATCGACCAGGCGTCGATGCCGGTGCCGACGGCTTCGGTGAATTCGCCCTTCAGCAGATGCGGGATGCCGCAGGCGAACTCCACCACCTCCAGGCCGCGCTGCACCTCGCCATCGGCGTCCGACAGGACCTTGCCGTGCTCGGCGGTGATGATGGAGGCGAATTCGCGGCGGTCGCGCTCCAGCAGTTCCTTCAGCTTGAACATGACACGGGCGCGGCGCAGCGGCGGCGTGGCGGCCCAGGCCGGCCAGGCTGCGGCGGCGGCGGTAGCAGCCTTGTTCACTTCGGCCGCGTCGGCCAGGGCGACCCGGGCGGAAACCTCGCCTGCCGCCGGATTGAACACATCGCCGAACTTCCCGCTGGTGCCTGCGACCGGCTTGCCCGCGATGAAATGGCCGATTTCCCGCATGACGCGTTCCTCCACTGCTCCTGAGCTGCGATTTAGGCTGGTTTCGCCAGTTCGGCCAGTTCGCAGCCGCTATATCGAAACTGACACGATACTATCACATGCTTCCCAAACGCTCACATCATCATGGCGAACGCCATTTCGCGCGCCCCTCCGAGAACTGGAACGATTTCGGTCTGCTTGGCGGGCGCGGCTATCGGCACGGCGCACGCCTCGAGCGCCATGGCGGCGGCCGCCGTGGTCAGCTGTTCGATCATGGCGAACTGCGCTTCGTGCTGCTGCATTCGATCGCGGAGAAGCCGCGCCACGGCTACGAGCTCATCAAGTCGGACGGTAAGAAACTCTGCGCCCTGACCGAGCTTGGCGCAGCGTTCCTGCAGGAGAACCAACCGAAGGTGGATGCCGTCTTCTGCGTATGGCGGAGGCACGCCGCTCGCGGCGATGGGCCCGCTCCGCAGATCGTGCGCGCGGTGGAGAAGCTGCGGCTGGTGTTGCGGCCACGTCTGTCGCGTGGGTCACTCACCGAGGAGCAGGCGCGGGCTGTTGCCGCGGCGCTGGATGGCGCATCCACGGCGGTGGAGAGAGTCTGACCCTGAATCGTGCGGGCGTCTCGTTGACTCTGTGGTGAGACGGGGCCTGATGTTGCCGGCCGCGTGCCGGTGCCACGGCCGAGTCAGTCATCCAACTCAATCAGATTCCGGTGGGAGGTCAAATGGTGCCGAATGTTCTGGCCGCGACCTTGGCGGTCTTGCTGTGCATGTCAGGCCGACCTGTTGTCGCGGACGTGAGTGCGCTCACGTTGCCCTTGAACGATGCATCACAGGTTCGGGCGCGCAATGTGACCGTAGCGGCCGTTCGCTATGCTGGCAGCGAGGCGCTCGAGGTCCGCCTTGCGGGCTCGTATCGGGGCCCCGATACCGACACATTCGCGTTCGTTCCAGGGTTAGATTTCCACAATGGCACGATCGAAGTGGACGTTGCCGGATCGACACTCGCGAACGCGCTGGCTGGTGCCCGCGGATTCATCGGTGTTGTGTTCAGGATAGATGCGGACGGCGGCAGCTTTTCCTGTGAGGGCTTTTACGTTCGGCCGACCAATGGCCGCGCCGAGGACCAGATTCGCCGTAACCATTCAACCCAGTACTTCTCCTATCCGAGCTACGATTTTGATCGTCTCCGCCGAGAATCGCCAGGCAAGTATGAGTCTTACGCCGATGTCGTGCCGGACGACTGGATACATATTCGAATCGAGGTCTCTGGCTCAAGAGCCCGGCTTTACGTCGGTACTGCCGCGCAACCTGTGTTGATTGTGAACGACCTCAAACGTGGGCCCGATGCGCATGGGACAGTAGGGTTGTTCGTTGACAACGGCACCAATGGCCACTTCCGGAATCTGTCAATTCAGCGACAATGAACTTCGGAACAACAATAGCCGGCAAATGCAAGGCAAAATTCATGACCGGCCCTACCTGCGCCCGTCAGGCAGCCGAGGGGAGAAACGCGATGCACGCCAGCGAACTCGGGATGATCTGCGGTTCGCTGCCGCCCGGCGAGCGCAATAGCATTGCCGACGTTCCTGGCGTGACAGTGGGGCACGCGACACTGAGCGAAGGCGACGTACGAACCGGCGTGACCGCGGTGCTGCCGCATGACGGCAACCTGTTTCGCGACAAGGTTACGGCTGCCGCAGTTGTGCTGAATGGGTTCGGCAAGAGCATCGGCCTCATGCAGGTGAACGAACTTGGCACTCTGGAAACGCCGATCCTGCTGACCAACACGTTTGCTGTGGGCACCTGCGCCAATGCGCTGATCCGCCGCGCTATCGCGAGCGATGTGGAGATTGGTCGGCAGACCTCGACGGTCAATCCCGTCGTGCTGGAGTGCAACGACGGCTATCTGAACGACATCCAGGCGATGGCCGTCACCGAGGCGCATGCCGATACGGCAATCGAGAGTGGCGGCCGAGGAGTTCGATGTCGGCGCGGTGGGTGCCGGCACAGGAATGAGCTGCTTCGGACTGAAGGGCGGCATCGGCAGCGCCTCGCGACAGCTGCGGCTGGCTGGTGGGACCTGTCATCTTGGCGTGCTGGTGCTGGCGAATTTCGGCCGTGCCGGTGATCTGCGGTTGCCCGACGGGCGACGCGTGGACGTGTCGTCGGCGCCCTCGCCCGAAGCCGGCTCGTGCATCGTCGTCATCGCCACGGATGTGCCCTTGGACCACCGCCAACTCGGCCGCGTGGCGCGACGCGCCGGTGTGGGGCTGGCATGGTGCGGTTCATTCTGGGGCAACGGCAGCGGCGATATCGCGCTGGCGTTCACGACCGCCAATCGCGTGCCGCACGATACGGACCAGGATCTTCTCGAACACCGCGTGCTCGCGGAGGCTCGCATTGACCGGCTGTTCCAGGCTGCCGCCGAGGCGACACAGGAAGCAGTGCTGGATGCGCTTGCGGCGGCGGAGACAATGACCGGGCGGGGTGGGCACCGACGCATGGCACTGCGAGACGTGCTGAAGTAAGCCGCCCGCCGCAATCTCGGAGCAAGACCGTCATGCCACAGCACATTGGGATCGTCGGCGCCTCCGCCGAAGGGGCGGCGCTCTGCTATCGGACCATTTGCGTGGAAGGTGCCGACCTTCTCGGCACGTACGCGCATCCGGAAGTATCGATGCATACTCACTCGCTCGCTGATTATATGCGATGCGTCTACTGCGGCGACTGGCGTGGCGTGGGCGAGCTTATGCTGTCCTCCGCCGAAAAACTCGCGAAAATCGATGCCGATTTTCTTATTTGCCCCGACAACACGTTCCATCAGGCGCTGCCGTTCATCGAGTCGCGGTCACCGCTGCGATGGCTGCACATTGCGGAAGTCGTCGCTGCAGAGGCCGTTGGGCGCGGCTTCCGGCGCCTCGGCCTGATTGGGACACGTTGGCTCGTCGAGAGCGAGGTCTACCCGGACAGGCTCTCGGCGCGCGATCTGGAGTATGTGCGTCCAAACCGCGATGAACGCGAAGAGATCAATCGCATCATCATGGACGAGCTGGTCTGTGGGATCTTCAAGCCCGAGGCAGTCCAATATCATCAGCGCGTGATCCGGCGGATGAAGGACGAGGGCTGCGACGCCGTCATACTCGGCTGCACAGAGACACCGTTGCTCATGAATGACTCGAACTCGCCGCTGCCGACGCTCGATTCCACGCGGCTGCTGGCGAGGGCCGCATTGCGCCGAGCAGTGGGAAGGTAATCGTCCGACTGCCCACGCGCGCGCGGCACCGGAGCGTGTGATTTGGGGCAGCGATTGGCCACATCCGAGCGAAGCGGTGGACAAGAAGCCGAACGATGCCGTGCTGTTCGACCTGCTGGCGGTGTGGGTGCCGGACGAGGCGGCGCGGCATCGCGGTGCTGGTCGAGAACCCGGCCAAGCTCTACGACTTTCCAGCGGGCTGACATCCCGCCCTCGCTCCTCAGACGTTCACCGCGGCCTGGGGAACACGGCCGCGGATCAAGTCGGAGGCGCGCTCCGCCAGCATCATCACGATCGCATTGATGTGGGCGGATGGCATGTCGGGGAATGCCGACGCGTCGACCACCCGCAGCCCCTCGGTGCCGCGAACCGTCAGGTCGGGATTCAGGACGGCATCGGGCTCGCTGCCCATGCGGCAGGTTCCGAGCGGATGATTGACCGTGAGCACCACCTCGCGGATCCAGGCATCGATCTCCGCGTCCGTGTTGACCTCCGGCCCCGGTGACACCGCGGCGCCACGAAACGGGTCCAACGGCCTTTGATGGGCAACATCACGCGCGTGGCGGAAGCCCTCGCGCAGGATCCTGAGATCGTCGGGTTCGGCCAGGAAGTTGTGCCTGATCCGCACCGGTGCAAGCGGATCGGCGGAGCGCAGCGTAACCTCTCCCCGGCTTTGCGGGCGCAGGAGTGCCGGGCGGATGCCGTAGCCGTCGCGGTAGGCCGGCTTCCAAACCGGGAACCATGTACGGGCGTCGAGCGGCGCGGCCCGGAACATGAATTCGAAATCGGGGACGTCGAGTTCGGGCCGCGTCTTGAGAAAAGCCATCAGGCCGGTGGGCAACGCGGTTGCCGGTCCTGTCCCGAATAGCCAGGCGCGCGCCATGTTGACCGCAGCCCGATCCATGCGCAGCTCCCGGTGCAGCGGGCCGTTGTCTTTGCGCTCCCACATCATCCACACGGCCAGGTGGTCGCGCAGGTTCTGGCCGACCGGCAGGTCGATCAGCGGCCTGATGCCGATGTCGCGAAGATGCGCGGCTGGCCCGATCCCCGACAGCATCAGGAGCTGGGGTGAATTGAACACCCCGCCGCAGAGGATTACCTCGCGCATCGCCTCTGCTCGCTCAGTGGCACCCCGGCAAACGAATTCCACACCTGTGGCGCGCGTGCCGCGGAGCGTCACCTGCGTAACCGTCGCACCGGTGCGCAGCGCGAGACCTGGCCGCTTGAGCACAGGTCGCAGGTAAGCGGCGGAGGCCGATGCGCGCAGTCCGTTGCGAATGGTGGATTGGCTGCGTCCGAAGCCGACCGCATCGATTCCGTTGAAGTCGCTAGTCAGCGGCCAACCCGCCAGGGCTCCGGCTTCGCACCAGGCGTCGAAGATCGGGTCGCGCGACTGGGTCCATCGCGTGCTCAGCGGACCGGAACCACCGCGCCAGGAGCTTTCGCCGTCTTCCCAGGATTCGCTCCGCCGGAAATACGGCAGCACATCGGCATAGCTCCAACCGGTCGCACCATTGCGGGCCCAGCGGTCGTAGTCGCCGCGATGGGCGCGGGTGTAGGCCATCACGTTGATCGAGGATGAGCCGCCAAGCACCTTGCCGCGCAGCACAGTGAGTTGGCGGCCGTTGAGATGAGGCTCCGGGTCGGTGCTGTAGCCCCAGTCGAACATCCGGTGCTGCTGCAGCTTGCCCAGGCCGAGCGGAATCTGGATGTACGGATGGCGGTCATCGCCGCCGGCCTCGAGCAGCAGCACCGTCGCGCCCGTGTCCTCGGTCAGACGATTGGCCAGCACGCATCCTGCTGACCCGGCGCCTACGATGATGTAGTCGTAACCGGCAGCGGCGCTCATGTCGGCGTTTCGTGCAACGACACTGTCGACGGAAATCGCGCTTCAGTTCTTCCCGGCGTAGCTCTTTGCCATTCCCTCGCCGGGCTCGGCCTGCGGGCCGAACGGCATGATGGGATAGCGCAGCCCGGCTTTCGACAGTCCCTGGAGCCCAGTCACCGCGCGCTGCAGGTCCGCCGGCGGACACGCCATCAGCATTTCGTCGTCCGCCACGCCACCGTAGCGGCGCTCGGCGTAGCACGGGATGGACAGCGACACCTCGCGTGTCTTCAGCGCATGCCCCCAGCTGTCCGCGCAGGCGCTCTCACCAGTGATGGAGAAGTCGTATCGTCTGTAACTACGCCACTGCAGACCGTTGATGAACAGGATCATCTGCGCGGGATTGCCGTAGAACAGGCAGATGTCCGGCGGATCAAGTCGCGCGGTACGCAACGGCGAGACCACCATGCCGTGATATTGCCCGGGTGGTACGCGCGACATGCCTGCCTGATGGGCGGCGGCAGCCTCACGGTTCTCGAACCATACGCCCTCCATTTTGCGGCCCGAGGTGTAGATTTCGCCGGGTGCATCGAGGCCGATCACGCTGGAGCACGACGAGAACGATGGAATGTTCTCGGTGGTGATGCCAAGCGTGAAACCGGCCATCCGCGCCTGGGTGACAAGCTGGCACGTGGAGAACGTGCGGCCCTTCGGCGGCCGGCGCAGGCCCGGCACATTCGCCATCGCGTCGAGGTCCTCGAACAGCTTCATGCCGATCGGGAAGGTACGCAGGCGCAGGAGTTGGTTGAGCTGCTCCGCCAGTTCCGCGATGGCCTTGCCGTCAAGAGGCGGGGCCTCGGCAATCGTTGGGGCATCATTCATTGCGGCGTCTCCTGATCCTGATGACGGAGGCTAGGCACCGGGCGTGCGACAGCGCAACCCGCTTACCGGCAAGCTTCCAAGATCAGCTCACCGCGCGCCGAACTGCGAGGCCGGCCACTGTCAGCGTCGTGAAGGCGATCAGTGCCATCGGCCAGGCCTGGCCCAGCACCACCGCAAGCGGCATGTCCTGCAGGAACAACCCGCGCGCGATCACGAGCATGTAGCGCACCGGGTCTGCGCGGCTGGCAAGTTCGGCAAGATACGGCATGTTCTCGATCGGCGCGGCGTAGCCCGACAGCACGATCATCGGCGAGGCGCACACGAACACGCCCAGCATCGCCTGCTGTTGGGTACGCGCGAACGATGACAGCACCAGCCCGATGCCAACGCCGGTCAGTGTGTAGAGCAGCAGCATCGCCTCGAGCAGTGGCAGATTACCACGGAACGGCAGGCGGAACCACAGCAGCGCGGCGACAACCACGATGTTCGCGTTGATCAGCCCGACGATGATTCCGGGCAGCGCCTTGCCGACCAGGATCTCGGCTGGCCGCAGCGGCGTGACCAACAGCTGCTCGAAGGTGCCGAGTTCGCGTTCGCGCGCCAGCGACAATGCACTGATCAGCAGCGACATGATCAGCGACAATATACAGACGAGGCCGGGCAGGATGAACCACGTGCTTTCTAGTGTCGGGTTGAACCAGTCGCGTGTCAGCAGCACGAGTGGCGGACTATGCGTTGGATGCAGGTCCTGGGCGAACGTGCCGACGATGGCTGCGGCGTAGCCCTGCGCCATCAAAGCCGAATTCGATCGTCTCGCATCGAGCAGAAGCTGCGCCTGGGCGGTGCGGCCGGCGAGCACATCGGCCGAGAAGTCCTGCGGCACGTGAAGCACCACAGCGACCTTCTTCGCGTCGAGCGCCGCGCGCACCTCGGCGGGCGAGGCGAAAGACGCAACAGCGCTCGAACGCCGGGGAAGCAGCGAAACGGCGCACCAATTCCGCTGACTGCGTGCCGACATCGTCATTCCAGATGCCGAGCGGCACATTGGTCACGTCATAGCTGGCGGAGTAGGCGAATATCACCACCTGGACCAGCGGCGGCACCAGGATGACCAAGCGGGTCTTCGGGTCCTTCCAGAGTCCGACCAGCTCCTTGGCGATGAGCGCGATGATCCGGCGCAGCATCAGTCGAGCCGGCGCCGTGTGACGACGAGCGTCGCCGACACTGCCAGAATGGCGGCGACGCCCAGACCGGCGAGATTGGGCAGCACGACTGCCCACACGTCGCCCGCCAGGAACAGCGTTTGCAGTGTCGAGACCAGATAGCGCGCCGGGACGGCGTAGGTGACGAATTGCAGCCATCGCGGCATCGCGGCGATGTCGAACAGCATGCCCGACAGCATCATGGCCGGCATCATCGTGGTGAGGAACGCAAGCTGTGAAGCAACGAACTGATTGCGTGCCAGTGTGGAGATGAACAGTCCGAGGCCCAGAGCGAAGATCAGGAACAACGATGCCGCCGCGGCAAGCGGCCCGATGCTGCCGCGATAAGGCAGGCCGAACAGTGCGATCGCCAGTGTCACCGCGCCGCCCATGCTGACCATGCCAAGTGCGAAGTAGCAGCCGAGCTTGGCGGCGATCAGTTCGGCCATGCGCGCCGGCGAGGCGAGCATGCTCTCCATCGTGCCGCGTTCCCACTCGCGCGAGACGATCAGCGCGGTCAGCAGTGTGCCGGTCATCGTCATCACCATGGCGATGATGCCGGGCACGATGAAATCGGCGGAACGCAGTTCCGGATTGAACCAGTCGCGGTACTCGAGGTCGATGCCGCCGATCGGTGCCAGGCGCCTTTCCCTGGCCTGTCCCGCCAGCCAGACCTGCAGCGCGCCGGCGACGTAACCCTCCAGAATGCGTGCGGTGTTGGGATCGGTGGCGTTCATCACGAGCTGTGCCTGTGCTGGCCACGAAGCAGGGCGACCGGCGCGCTGGGCAAAGTCGTCGCGCAGCACGAGCATGCCGCGCACACGGCCATCGATCATCGCAGCTTCGCCGTCGCGCGTGCTGAGTGCGCGCTGCACCGACAGATAGGGCGAGGCGTCGATCGCCTGCAGCATGCCGCGTGCATTCTCTTCCGGCGCCTCGATCACCACGGCCAGCTTCATCTCGCTGGCATCGAGCGAGATGCCGAAACCGTTCACCACCAGCAGCACGATCGGCATCAGGAACGCGATCAGGATCGCCGACGGATCGCGGAGTATCTGCTTGATCTCCTTCCGCGCGAGGCCACGCAGGCGGAGCAGGCTGGCAGTCATGGTGCCTGCACCAGGGCGATGAAGGCGTCTTCCAAGGTGGGATCAGGCAGAGCGTCCGTGCGCACGCGCGCGCGCAAGTCCGCAGGCGTTCCGACGGCGGCTAACCTTCCCTGGTTCACGATGCCGAGCCGGTCGCAGTATTCCGCTTCGTCCATGAAGTGACTGGTTACCAGGATGGTGACGCCGGCGTCCGCAAGCGTGCCGATGCGCGCCCAGAACTCGCGTCGCGTCAGCGGATCGACCCCTGAGGTGGGTTCGTCCAGGAACAGGATGCCGGGGGCGTGCAGCAGCGCGGCCGCGAGCGCGAGGCGCTGCTTCATGCCGAGCGGCAGTTCGCCTGCGACGCTGGCTGCGGTTCCACGAAGGTCGAAGCTGCTTAGGGCGGCGTCAATGGCGCTCGCCTGTGCTGCACGGCCGAGGCCGTAGACGCGCGCAAAGAAGCGGAGGTTCTCCAGCACGGATAGTTCGGCGTACAGTGAGAAGCGCTGCGCCATGTAGCCGATGCGAGCGCGCGCTTCCGCAGGTGCTCGCAGCAGGTCGGCGCCGGCGACCTGCGCCTCGCCCGCGGAGGGGCGAAGCAGGCCGCACAGCATGCGGAAGATGGTGGACTTGCCGGCGCCGTTCGGACCCAGCAGGCCGAAGATCTCGCCGCGTCGGACGGTGAAGCTGACGTGATCCACTGCGGTGAAGGTGCCGAAGCGGCGGACAAGGTCGGAGACTGTGATGGCATTCTGTTGGGAGGCTGCGCCCCCTCCCCCCGCCCCCCTCCCGCGAGGGGAGGGGGAGGCGAGACGGAGAGGAGGCGCCAGACGAGCAATGAAGCCATCCTCGAATCGTGGTGGCACCGGATCTAGCGTCTCGCCACCAAGCTCTTGTGCAGTGGGTACCGCACGGCCCTCCCGCAAGACGACCCGCAACGCATCGCCGGTCACCACGACGTCGAGCACCGCCGGGTTTGCCGCTGCACGGCGCGCAACGGCACGCCGCTCCCCAGTCGGAACGCTGAGGCGGAACACGCGTCCTGCCAGCGACGCAACGAACGCCGAGGGCGGTCCCTGCGCCAGCAGCCTGCCCTCATGCAACAGCAGCACCTCGCCGCAGCGTGCCGCCTCGTCGAGATAGGCGGTGGCCCAGACCACAGCCATGCCGTCGGCGCCCCCTTCCTCCAGCATGGCCGAGACAATCGCCCAGAGTTCCCGACGCGACGACGGATCGACGCCGACTGAAGGCTCATCAAGCAGGAGCAGCCGCGGCCGCGACAGCAGCGCGCAGGCCAGGCCCAGCTTCTGCTTCATCCCGCCGGAAAGCTGCCCGGCCAGACGTTCCGTGAAGGGGCCAAGGCCGGTGAAGCGCAGCAGCCGCAGCACACGCTCGGTGCGCAGTGCTGAGGTCATGGCATGCAGATCGGCGAACAGGTCGAGGTTCTCGACTACGCTCAGCTCCTCGTACAGGCCGAAGCGCTGCGGCATGTAGCCGATTGCCGGATGCGCTGAAGCGGCGTCGGACGCCATGTCGTGGCCAAGTACAGTGATGCGACCGACGGTCGGGCGAAGCAATCCGGCGATCAGACGCAGCAGTGTGGTCTTGCCGGCGCCGTCGGGTCCGACGAGGCCGGTGATCATTCCGGGTCGGATTGTGGCCGACAATCCATCCAGTGCGACATGCGACGATGCGCCCCGCGCACCAGGAAACACGTGGCGCAGCGCGTCGATGGCGACGATCGGCTCGATCATCGGATGGCGGGCAACCGAATGGTGATAGGCATGCCCTGGCGAACTGCGTCGTCGGGATCCTCGATGCGGATGCGCAGCCGATAGACAAGCTGCGTGCGCAACTCCGGAGTCTCCACCGTCTTCGGCGTGAACTCCGCGGCAGGCGATACGTATCCGATCCGGCCACGATATGTCCTGCCGACGCCATCGGCCGAGAGAGTGACCTCGCTGCCCGGCGCGACACGCGGCAGCAGCGGCTCGGGCGCAAAGCTGCGCACCCACACCTCGTCATCCAGCGCCATCGAGTAGACGTTCGTGGCAGGCAGCACCACGGTGCCTGGCTCGAGCACGCGTGTCATGATCATGCCATTAGCTGGCGCGACCAGTCTGGTATGCGACAACTGCGTGCGCGATAGATCGACCGTGGCTTCTGCAGCGCGCAACTGGGCGCGCGCCGCGGCGATGTCCTCCGGACGTGGCCCATTGACCGCCTCGGTGAGTGCGGCCTGCATCTGGTCAAGCCTCGCGCGGCCGGCGTCGAGCGACATGCGGGCGTCATCGAGAAGCTGCTTCGTGGACGCGTTGCTGGCGGTGAGGCTCTTTTGCCGCTCGAAGGTCGCCTCGGCGTTGGCGAACGAGGCCTGCGCGGCGGCAAGGTTGGCCCGCGCCTGCTCGATCTGCTCTGGCCGGGTGCCAGCCAGCAGCACGTCAAGCTGCGCCTTGGCGGCGTCACGCCGTGCAATGGCAAGATCGAGGGCGCTCTGGTAGGTGGCGGGGTCAAGCTCTGCGATGGTTTCGCCCTGCTTCACCCGGTCGCCTTCCCGCTTTGGCATGTCGAGAACGGTACCTTCGGCATTGAACGACAGGTCGACCTGGCGGATCTCTACGTTGCCATAGAGCGTGCCCGGAGGTGGCGCACCGGTGATTCGTTGCACGGTCAGCCAGCCAACCCCGATGAAGGCGGCGGCTGCGACGACGGCGAAGGCAACACGTCTCATCGGCTGGGTCCTGGCGACGGCGGAGATGTAGCCTATCGAAGCCGCCGACAGGTGCGTTGATTTAGGTCCGTCGCGAATCCCGAGCGCGGCCGCTCGCCATGATATGCCATCGTTATCAGAAGCTATCGTTTGGAAACCGGGTTGAAACCCGGACAGTGCCATTCAATTGGTCCACCCGGCTTCTGGCGGGTCGGCTCCTCTGGTCGCACGCAATGAGAGATATGATCCTCAAGTTTCCCGCACGACCACTAACACCAATAGAGCGCGCATTGGTGAACGAGTGGATTGCCGGCGCGGGCGATATCACGCTGGCCTATGTAAGCACCCGCGGCGGCGATGACCCCGCACTCAAGGACCGGATCATCGTCATGACCGATCCCGAGAAGGGGCCGTCACACCTTATTCACGCACCCATGGGCCGCAACATCTGGATGGTCTTCTCGGCCGGCCGAAGAACAAGGATACAGCGGTTCCAGACCCTCCGGGCCGCACTGAACTCGATCAGGCCGGTTCTCGCGGAACCCGGAGCGGCTGATGTGCCCATCAAGATCAGCCTGATCTGAACCGCGCAGGTTTCGACAGATCTACAGGGGGCGTTCGGTTGCCCGGTCAGGCCACGCGGTACGCCGCCACCGCCTTTTCGTCGAACTTCAGCCCCAGCCCTGGCTTGCTCGGTAGCACCAACTGGCCCTTCTCGATCGCCGGCGTCTCCTCGTAGAGCTTCAGCATCCAGGGCATGTATTCCACCGTCAGTCCGTTGGGGACCGCGGCGATCAGGTGCAGGTGCATTTCCGGGACTACGTGGCTCACCACCGGAAGGTTGAAAGCCTCCGCCATGCCGGCAACCTTCATCCACTGAGTCACTCCGCCGACGCGGCACAGGTCGATCATCACGTAATCGACCGAGCGTGCCTCGATCATTTGGCGGAACGGCACGATGCCCCAGACATACTCGCCGCCGGCGATCGGCGTGGACAGCGCCGCGTTGACGCGCGCCAACCCGGCGTAATCGTCGCAGGTCGTGACGTCCTCCAGCCAGAACAGGCCGACATCGGCCACGCGATGACCGATGTCGATCGCCTGCTCGACACGCCAGCGCTGGTTGATGTCGCACATCAGCTTGATGTCAGGCCCGATCGCATCGCGCACCACGCGCACACGGCGCACTTCCTCGGCCGGGGAAGGGTTGCCTGGCAGCGCCATCTGCGTCTTCATCTCGACGAAGCCCTTGTCCACCAGCCGACGCGCAGCGGTGGACGCCTGCGCATCCGTCAGCCCGCGCCGCAGCGAGCCCGATGCATAGGTGGCGACACGGTCGCGCCTGCCGCCGAGCAGTTTCCACAGCGGCTGCTCGAGCGCCTTGCCCTTGATGTCCCACAGCGCGACGTCGATCGCCGAGACTGCCAGGGTGTAGATGCCGGAACCGCATGAATCGCCGGCCGCTGCGCCGAGCTTGCGCAGGATTGCCTCAACGCGCAGTGGGTCCTCGCCGATCAGCAGCGCGCACAGTTCATCGACAGCGCTCCGCAACGTGCCTGTGAGCGCGCCGCCATAGAAGGTGAGGCCGATGCCCTCGATGCCGCTGTCGGTCTGGATGCGGAGAATGACGATGGGACGCAGGCGACCGGCCTCTTCCGGCATGTCAGCAAGCGGATCGTCCTCCGGGATGCGCAGGATGGCGGTTTCGGTCCGGGTGATCTTCATCGTGTCTCCTCCGCGTGTTGGCGAGGAGCTTAGCCGGCGCTTGCCATGCTGATAAGCCGCGTGCCGGATCAGATGACGCGCAGTCCGAGGTGCTCTTGCATCGGCAAGAAATCCCGATCGTCGTGCAGGAGGACGTGGCCTCGTTCGATACAGTATGTGCCGATGATCAGGTCGGGCGTCTTTCGCATTGTGACGCCCATCGCTCGCAACACGCGATAGTTGCGGGCTGCCTGAACCGCGATGACGTCCCCCAGCATCGGGACGATGTCAAAAGCGCGCAAGTCCCTTGCCAGACGCACACCATGACGGTCATCGCGTGCCCCGCGCAGCACCTCCAGAAACACGATGTCGCCCACCAATAAAGGTTCCCGCCCGAACAGCGATCGCAGCAAATTAACCTGTGCCGATGCGACGTTGCGAAAATGTGCAATCCATATCGAACTGTCGACGGCGATCAAGCCGTCCAGTCCTTTCGCATTGCCTCCAGATCACCCTCCCAGCCGATCCCGGCCAGATCCTCGCCTGCAAGCTTCTGCCGGTGCAGCTTCACAACGCGGCGCAACGCTTCCTCCACCGTCGCCCGCTTGGTCGACTGTCCAGTTGCGGCCATGGCCTCTTTCAACAACTCATCGTCGATGTCGATGTTGGTACGCATCGCAGCCTCATGTGTATGCCGGGACCATATGATACACATCGACGACTGCGCAAGCGTTCGATGAGCCGTCACACGCGCGCTTGCACGATCCATAACGCTGCGGGCAGCACGATGCCCTGGGGGCCGTCATGCTGCTGAAAGAACGCCTCGAGCGTTGATCGCAACGCCTCAGTCGGCGGCGCATCCATCGTCGCGATGGCGCGCGACACCGGACCAAGATGCAATGCCAGCTCTGCTGCCTGCGCGGCTGCGCCAGGTTCGGCCATGCGTAGCTGTGGATCGTGCGGGGTCAGCGACACGTCGCGGAACCCGGCCCCTTGCAGAATGCGCTGCACGCGCGCCGGATCTGCCCACGAGAACTGGCCAGGCTCCTCGGGGCCAGGCGGTGTCAGCGGCGGCAACAGGTGTGCGACGGCCGCGTACGGCAACGCCGCAAACGGATTTTCCTGCCGCGGGCGAAACACGGCGAATGTCAGCCGGCCACCCTGCCGCATTGCGGCGCGCACGTTGCGCAGGCTGGCGATCGGGTCAGGGAAGAACATGACCCCGAAGCGCGAGAATGCCAGATCGAAGCTGTCGGACGCGAAGCGATGGCTGCCGACATCGGCCACGATGACCTCCGCGTTCCCGACGCCTCCCGTCGTGATCCGCTCTGCAGCCCGTGCCGCCGAGTGGCGCGAAAGGTCAGCTCCAACGACGCGGCCGGATGGCGCGACGCGCGCCGCCAGCAGAAGCGTCGTTGTGCCGGCACCGCAGCCGATGTCGAGCACGCATTCTCCCGGCTTTGGCGCGGCGAGACCGAGCGCGAATTCCGTGATTTCTGCGAACAAGCGGTCGATCTGCTCATGCCGATCGGCCCACACGTGTGCAATCCGGTGGTTCCAGTATTCGATCTGTGCCGCGTTCGCGGGCTCTGCGGGTTGTTTGGTCATCGCTTTATTCTGCTCCCCTTGTCCCTCGGACCTCATTCCTGTCGTCGAGAAATGGTCCACACGGTGATGTCCCACGCGTTGTGGATGCCAACGATTAGCAACAGGCCCATGCATGCCGCCAGCACTGCGCACCCAGCCGCGGCGCCGCAAGCCAGGACGATACCGGCCGCCAGCTCGATGAGATAGGCGAGGAACGGCAGCACGCCATACCAGGTCCGATCCTCCCAATCGACGTTGGCGATCAGTCCGTCGCGGATCGAATCGCGCACGGCCAGCACTGAATAACCAAGACCTACCGACCCGCAGACGAGCACGATGATACCAAGCAGCAGCCAGCTCGCCAGTGGCAGCAGCATGATCAGTGACACCGCCAGCACGCTGCTGAAATGTACCACGGTCGCCGTAAGGAACATGCGCAGCGGCGCACGGCGTTCGAGAGAGAAGACGCCAGAGCTGACGGATGCGGCGACGAACAGCAATGCGACCAGCGTGCCTGCTGCGGTGCCGAGCAGCACGAAGAAATCATGCCATTCCGCCATTGTGTCGTGTAGCGGCTCCATCTCACCCTCGTCGCGTTTCGAACCGGTATGGCGCGACGCCCGCGGTCTTTGGGTCGAGTGCCAGCCGATGCTCCAGTGGCGGAAAGGCGCGGCTGCGGCAATCGGGGCGATCGCACAAGCGGCAAGACAAGCCGATGCCGACCCTCGACTGCTCCAGGTCCAGCCCGTCGGCATATGCCACGGTGTCGGCGTGCGAGATGCCGCAGCCCATGGCGACGACGTGCGTCGGCTTGGGGTCGCCCCACGTCCGCGCCGGTCGCGTCACCGTGCGCGCAAAGCAGAGATAGGCCGTGCCGTCCGGCAATTCCGCCACCTGCACCTGCACCGCGCCAGGCTGGGAGAATGCCGTGTGCACTACCCAGCGCGGACACGAACCGCCATAGCGCGCGAACGGAAAGCCCGCGGCGGAGAAGCGCTTCGATACGTTGCCTGCCGGATCGACGCGCACGAAGAAGAACGGCACACCGCGCGCACCCTGCCGTTGCAGCGTGGACAATCGATGGCACGCCTGCTCGAACGACACGCCAAAGCGCGCTGCCAGCGCCTCAACGTCATGGCGCAACGTGCGCGCCGCGTCGAGGAAGGCTGCGTACGGCATCAACAGCGCACCAGCGACGTAGTTGAGCAGACCGATCCTGATCAGCATGCCGGCTTCCGGCGTCGAGGGTGCGGCATCGGCGAGCACCGCTTCCACCGCCTCGCGCGCCTCCAACAGAGCAAGCTGGAATGCCATGTGGAAGCCGCGGCTTTCGCGCGGCAGGGTCTCCGCGAGTGTCAGCATGCGCGCGGCCGCATCGTAGCGGCGCAATGCTCCGTCCAGAGGCTGCACGGTTACCGTGAGCCCGTGCACCCGCCGCAGGCGTTCGGCGATGGCGTGGTTCATTTCCGCCGGCGTGGCACCCAGTTCCGCGGCGATCGCCTCGGCCGCCGTTTCGAGCGGTGGGAAGTGGTTGCCGCGGTCGTCGAACAGGTCGCGTGCCTCTTCGTTGGGCAGCAGCACGCGGCGGCCGGACGGCAGGGCGATGCCACCGGCGTCCTCGCGCGCCACGCGCCAGGCGCGATACAGCGCCAGTACTGCGCGCGCCGCATTCGGTGTCGCGGCGGCCAGTTCGGCCACTTCCGCCTCTGGCACTGCATCGGCGGACAGCAGCGGATCGGCGAAGGCCTCGCGCAGCGCGACCTCGAGCTGCCGCTCGGAGCGACCAGACAGCGTGGCGAGGTCCACGCCCAGCGTCTCGCCCAGCTTGATCAGCAGCGAGGCCGTGACCGCGCGCTGATCGTGCTCGATCAGGTTGAGATAGCTGGCCGAGATGCCGAGACGTACGGCGAGTGCCTGCTGGGTCAGGCGGCGCTCGGAGCGCAATCGGCGGACCGTTCGCCCGATCAGAGCGCGGGCCATGATTTACATCCTTTACAGATTGCCGGCCTCTCAGGTGAAGGCAACGACAGGATTGCGCCCCATTCTGGCAGATTTCGGATGCACTTCGCACCTGCAATGTTAATTATTAACTGCAGTCCCTATATCCCAGCGCAGGAACAACCACATGCACCTCCTTCCCGATCCTTGCCGCTTCGACGGTATCCGCCGCGATTACGCACAGCAGGACGTGCAGCGCCTGTCCGGTCGCTTCCGCATCCGCCATACGCTGGCCGAGATGGGCGCGACACGACTGTGGCAGCTGCTGAAGACCGAGCCATATGTGCCGACGCTTGGCGCGCTCACCGGCAACCAGGCCGTGCAGCAGGTCAAGGCAGGACTGCAGGCGATCTACCTGTCCGGTTGGCAGGTCGCGGCCGATGCCAATACCGCCGGCGAGATGTATCCGGACCAGTCGCTGTATCCAGTCGATTCCGTGCCGAACGTGGTGCGGCGGATCAACAATGCGCTGCGCCGCGCCGACCAGATCGCGCATTCGGAAGGTGACAACGGAACCTACTGGATGGCGCCGATCGTGGCGGACGCCGAAGCCGGGTTCGGCGGCGCGCTGAACGCGTTCGAGCTCATGAAGTCGATGATCGAGGCCGGCGCCGCCGGCGTGCATTTCGAGGACCAGCTCGCCTCGGAGAAGAAATGCGGCCATCTCGGCGGCAAGGTGCTGGTGCCGATCGCGCAGCATATCCGCACGCTGAACGCGGCACGTCTTGCTGCCGACATCGAGGGTGTGCCGACGGTGCTGCTGTGCCGAACCGATGCGCACTCGGCGCAGTTGCTGACCACCGACGTCGACGAACGTGACCGCCCGTTCATCTCCGGCGAACGCACCGCCGAGGGCTTCTTCCGCATCAGGGCCGGCCTCGGTGTCGACTACGCGATCGCCCGCAGCCTGGCGTTCGCACCCTATGCCGATTTGCTGTGGTGGGAGACCAGCGAACCGAACCTCGAGGAGGCGGAGCGGTTCGCCGATGCGATCCACCGCCGGTTCCCCGGTAAGATGCTCGCCTACAACTGCTCGCCGAGCTTCAACTGGCGCAAGAAGCTCTCGCCGGAACGCATCGCCGGATTCCAGCGTGACATCGGCCGGATGGGCTACAAGTTCCAGTTCGTCACGCTGGCCGGCTTCCACAGCCTGAACCTTGCGATGTTTGAGCTGGCGCGTGGCTACAAGGAACGCGGCATGGCGGCCTACGCGGAATTGCAGCAGGCCGAGTTTGCCGCCGAGGCAACGGGTTACACCGCGACACGCCATCAGCGGGAGGTCGGCGTCGGCTACTTCGATGCGGTCGCAACCGCCGCCTCGGGCGGCCTGTCGTCCACAACGGCGTTCTCCGGCAGCACCGAGGCAGCGCAATTCCACGATGTGCCGGCAACGCCCGACGTGCATCAGGGCGACGACGAGGGCCTCGTGCACAACCATGAGTGGGCGACGGCCAAATGACGCGCTCTTTCCCCCTTCGCGGGGCATACGAGGACATGCGATCCCGGTTATAGAGGGTGGCGCCAGCCACCCTCATAGCCGTGGAGCCATCGCACGATGCCGTTCAAGGTCGAAGTCGGCCCACCGCAGATAGCCATCCACAACGCGCAGACTGTGCTGATCACGGACCCTGACGGCCAGGTAAGTTGGACGTCCGAGAAGGGTCTCTATTTCCTCGACACCCGCGTCATCTCCGGCTGGGCGATCTACGCCAATGGCGAGCCGTGGGATCTGCTGAACGGCGGCGCCGTCACAGCTCACACGGCAAGCATCCACCTCACCAATCGCGCTTTCCTCAGCGAGGACGGCGCCGTGCCCGCACGCAGCCTGGGTTTTGTCATCGGCCGCCGGCTCGGCGGCGGGATGCATGAGGACCTCGACGTCACGAACCATGGCCGCCGTCCGGTGCGCTTCAATCTCGAGATCGACATCCGTTCCGACTTCGCCGACGTGTTCGAAGTGAAGCTGAACCGCATCGTACATCGTGGCCGCATCACCACCGAATGGTCAGACGCGACTCAGCGGCTACGCACCGCCTATCACAACCAGGACTTCATCCGTGCGGTGCAGATCGGCGCGCGGCAGGAGGACAGGCCGGCCACATACGCCAATGGCCGGCTCAGCTTCGAGGTGCGGCTCGCCCCTACCGAGACGTGGCATTGCTGCCTGCTCTACGACCTGATCGACGGCAACCGACATTTCCATGCGCCGCACGACTGCGCGCATCAGGGCAAAGGTGATAACGACTGGCAGAACGCGGTGCTGAAGATCCGCACCAGCAACGAGGAGTTCTATCGCTGCTATCGCCAGGCGATCGAGGACATGGCAGCGTTGCGCCTGCCGATCGCCGGCACCGACCAGATGGTGTTCGTGCCCGCCGCAGGTCTGCCGTGGTTCATGGCGCCATTCGGCCGCGACAGCCTCATCGTCTCGCTGCAGAACATACTGATCTATCCAGAGTTCGCTCGGGGCGCGCTCGACGTGTTGGGACGCTGGCAAGCGAAGGAGCGCGACGACTACCGCGATGCGGAACCAGGCAAGATCATGCACGAGCTGCGATATGGCGAGCTGGCGCACCTTAAGCTGATCCCTCACACGCCTTACTACGGCACGGCGGATGCAACACCGCTTTATCTAATCACGCTGCATGCCGCCTGGCGCGCCACCGGGGACCGCGCGCTGCTGGAGGAGCATCTGGCGACCGCGGAAGGCTGCCTCGGTTGGATCGACGACTGGGGCGACCGCGACGGCGACGGGTTCCAGGAGTACCAGACGCGCTCGCCGGTCGGTTACGAGAACATGGCCTGGAAGGACGCCGGCGATTCCATGAACAATGCCGACGGGACACCGGTGAAGGGCCCGAAGGCGCTCTGCGAGCTGCAAGGCTACGTCTATGACGCGTGGCTTCGCATGGCGGAGATCTACGATGAACTAGGCCGCGCGGAACGCGCCATGGCACTGCGCGACAAGGCCGCGACGCTGTTCCACCGCTTCAACGACGCGTTCTGGGACGAGGAGAGCGGGTTCTACGCGTTCATGCTGGACGGCGAGAAGCGCAAGGTGCTGAGCGTTGCGTCCAATCCAGGTCATCTGCTGTGGTCGGGCATCGTACCGCCGGACCGGGCCACGCGCGTAGTTGCACGGTTGATGGCGCCTGACATGAGTTCGGGCTGGGGCATCCGCACGTTGTCTACCGCGCATCCGGCATTCAACCCTTACTCTTATCAGAACGGCTCGGTGTGGCCGCACGACAACAGCCTGATTGCACTCGGCTTCAAACGCTATGGCTTCGCGCGCGAAGTCGGCCAGATCGCCCGGGACATCTCGCGGGCAGCAAGCCACTTCCTGCTCAACCAGTTGCCGGAGCTATATTCAGGCGTGCAGCGCGGCGATACCGACTTCCCCGTACAATACCTCGGCGCCAATGTGCCGCAGGCCTGGGCCGCCGGCTCGGTGTTCGCGCTGTTGCAGGCGATTCTCGGCATCGAGCTCGATGCGCCGCGCGGCCGCATCCTCGTCGATCCTGTGTTGCCGGCCTGGTTGCCTGACATCACGTTGATTGATCTCAGGCTCGGCCGGCGCAGCATCGACGTGCGCTTTTGGCGCGAAGACGAAGCGACACGCTTCGAAGTGCTGCGAGGGCCGGCTCAGATCGTGGAGCGGCAGCGCTTCCACCCGGTTGCTCTGCCGGCCTGAGTTTCCGCGGCGCCGGATGTCGCTATACCTCTGGCAGGAAAACTCGGGGTAGATCAGTGTGCTCGACTATCTGATTCGCCGGCTGGCTGGCACGATCCCGGTGCTGCTCGCCGTCAGCGCGTTCGTGTTCCTGTTCGTGCATCTGCTGCCCGGCGATCCTGCGCGCTTGGTCGCCGGCCCTGACGCAACACAGCAGGACATTGCCGCCGTGCGCGCGGACATGGGGCTCGACCGGCCGCTGATCGCGCAGTTCCTGCACTACCTCGGCCAGACCGTGCAATTGCATCTCGGCCGATCGATCAAGACACACCAGACCGTGGCGGAACTGATCGGCGAACGTTTCATGCCGACACTGCTCCTGACCGTGTTCGCCATGTTGTGGTCGGTCATCGTCGGTGTCGGCATCGGCGTGCTGTCCGGCGTGAAGCGCGGTCGCTGGCAGGATCAGGTGTCGATGGTGCTGGCGATCTCCGGCCTCTCGTTCCCGGGCTTCTGGCTGGGGCTGCTGCTGATCGACCTGTTCTCGGTTCGGCTGGGCTGGCTCCCGACCGGCGGCTACGGCACCTGGCAGAACTTCGTGCTGCCGGCTTTCACACTGGGCACCGCCGTCGCGGCGGTGATGGCACGCTTCACCCGGTCGGCCTTCGTCGAGATCACAGCCGAGGACTATGTGCGCACAGCGCGTGCCAAGGGGGTGCCGGAGCGCAGCGTGGTGTGGAAGCACACGCTGCGCAATGCACTTATCCCGGTGATCACGCTGACCGGCCTGCAGTTCGGCTTCCTGCTCGGGGGCGCCATCGTGGTGGAGACGGTGTTCGCCTGGCCGGGGCTGGGGCGCCTGCTGGTCGATAGTGTCTCGTACCGCGACTACCCGGTGATCCAGGCGGAAATCCTGTTGTTCTCCTGCGAGTTCGTGCTGATCAACTTGCTGGTCGATCTGCTGTACGCCGTGGTGAACCCGGAGATCCGCCTGCGATGAGATACCGTGACGTCGAGCAAGAGCTTATTTGCTCTCCGACTGCGCCGAGTGTGTCGTCGTGCTCACTGCGGTCAAGGAC
>CAWBST010000023.1:0-378367 GCA_963791495.1 uncultured Alphaproteobacteria bacterium | reverse complement strand
AGCCGCCGAAGCGGCCTACTACGCCCTTTGCTGACTTCTGCGCCGCGGTCAGGGAGCCTTGCGGCTCCCTCAGTCCCATAGGACACGGTGCAGATCTCCTGGGGTAAGTCCCGCAGCCTTCCTCGCACACCCGCCGGATTTACAGTTCTGGCCCTTGATGGATATGGACTTCGCGACTTCCTGCCCGCTCGTCCGACCAATGCTGCCTCGTATCCGGTTTCTGTTCGTCGGGTCGCGATTTCGCTCCACGCTTCCTTCAGACGGTCCCTCGCGGTTCCGCCCTTGCGCTTCACTCGTGCTTCACCTCCATCAGGTTGCACAGGGGACCTGCACCCCCAGGCTGCTGGACATGCCCAGCACACAGGACGCTTCGCGCCGCCGCTGGCGGTGCCCTTCGGGCCTCCTTGACCTTCGCTGCGCGCGACGAGCTGGGCGAACGCAGGTCGGGACGACGGGACGGTCGCATTGATCGAACCACAGGACGATTGGCGGTGCCCTTCGGGCCTCCTTGACCTTCGCTGCGCGCGACGAGCTGGGCGAACGCAGGTCGGGACGACGGGACGGTCGCATTGATCGAACCACAGGACGATTGGCTGGTTCAGCCGGCGGCGAGGTTGGGTGTGAATGGCCTGCGGTTCTTGGCGACGCTGTAGATGGCGTGCAGCAGCTTGCGCATGGCGGCAATGAGGGCGAGCTTGGCCGGCTTGCCGGCGGCACGCAGGCGTTCGTAGAAGGCGCGCAGCCAAGGGTTGCGGCGCACGGCGCCAAGCACCGGCATCCACAGCGCCATGCGCAGACGCGCATTGCCGAGTGGCGCGATGGCGGCGCGGACCGAGGTGCGCTTGCCGGATTGGCGCAGCCCCGGCACCACACCGACATAGGCGGCGAAGGCTGCGGCACAGGTGAAGTGGGCTGGATTGCCGACTGCGGCGATGATGCGTGCAACCGACTGCGGGCCGATGCCGTCGATGGTGAGCAGCAGCTTGCCGACCGCATGCGTGTCGAGCAGGTCCTCGATGTCGTGCTCGATCTCGGCGAGGCGGCGTCGCCACAGATCCAGATCCTGGCAGATGTGACGCGCCTGCAGCGTATAGGCGGGACCGTGGTGGTGGCCGACCGAACGCTTGGCGGCATCGATGAGCTGGCGGGCGAGTTCGTCGCCGACCAGATGACGCCCGTCGTAGCGCAGTCGGGCCAGCCGGGGCGGCGTGGCGCGAGCGAAGGCGTGCGCGGTGGGATATTCGGCCAGCAGACAGGTGGCGAGCATGCTGTCGAGGCTGCGGACGTAGCGGGTGAACTCGGGGAAGCCGAGATCGACCAGGCGATGCAACTGGCGGACCCGATCGCCGAAATCCTGCCGCAGCCGGTCGCGATGGCGGACGAGCTCGCGCAGGGCCTCGGCCGCCTCGTCGTGCAGCCGAGTTGGTGCGGGCCGCTTCTCGAATGCCAGACGCGCGAGGCCGGTGGCGTCGATCGCGTCGGTCTTGGTGCGTTCGAGACTGGCATCCTGGAAGCGCCGGGCGAGCAGCGGGTTGAGCAGCGCGACCTCGTGTCCGGCCGCGGTCAGCGCGGCGAACAGGTTCTTCCAGTAGTGTCCAGTCGCTTCCACGGCGACCAGCACAGGCGGCGCGCCGAGAGCACGCAGCAGCGTCTCGTATCCTTCTCGATCCTCGCTGATGGCGATCGGTTTGCCGATCGGCCTGCCCTCTGCGTCCAGCCGCGCCAACATGTGGCGTTCGGCCGCAATGTCGATGCCGGCGAACATGGTCCCTCCGTGACGTGTCAGCGGCCAGGAGCCTCGGAGCCAGCGTTCATGCTCACACTTGTCCAAGCGAGGACGCAAACTGGCAAAGCCTGGCCTCAGCATACCGTTCGAGCAGCGAACGCCGGTCGAGGGCGCCAATCTCATTGCCGAGGACATAGCCTCAAGCGACCTGCGGCGACCCTCTCCCAGCAACCGGTCCGTAACCTTAGCCGGGGAGCAGACCGATGAGTGGGGGAGTTACAAGCGACCTGACGCTTGCCGCACCGGCCCTACGCTCACCATCGGCCGAGTTCTGGCGGCGCTTCCGTCGCAAGCGCGTTGCGGTCGTGTCCGGCGGCGTTCTCCTGCTGCTGATCCTCGCCGCGATGGTCGCGCCGTGGATCGCGCCGTACGGGCCGGCGACCCCCGACTATGAGAACGTACTGGCGGGTCCATCGTGGCAGCATCTCTGCGGCACCGACACGTTCGGCCGCGACATACTGAGTCGCATCCTGTGGGGCGGGCGCATTTCGCTGACGGTCGGGTTCGTGTCCGTGGCGCTGGGCGGACTGGCCGGCGTGACGCTCGGGCTGATCAGTGGGTTCTTCGGCGGGCTGGTGGATAGCCTGATCATGCGGCTGATGGACGTGCTGTTGGCGTTCCCTGGAATCCTGCTGGCGATCGGTGTCGTGGCGCTGTTAGGCCCTGGTATCGACAACGTCATATACGCCATCGCGGTGTTCAGTGTGCCGGTATTCGCGCGGCTGGTGCGGGGCAGCACCCTCGCGCTGAAGCAGACGCTCTATGTGCAGGCCGCGCGTAGCATCGGCGTGCGTGCGCCGATGCTGATGTTGCGCCACATACTGCCAGGGACGCTGCCGAGTGTGATCGTGTATTGCTCGCTGCGGGTGGGTACATCGATCCTGACCGCGGCGGCGTTGAGCTTCATCGGGTTGGGTGCGCCACCGCCGAGCCCAGAGTGGGGGGCGATGCTGGCGGAGGGGCGGAGCTATCTCGGCGTCGCGGATCAGATCACGGTGTTCCCGGGGCTGGCGATCTTCGTCACCGTGCTGGCGTTCAATCTGCTGGGCGACGGGTTGCGGGATGCGCTGGACCAGAAGCTGCGGTAGGTTGGCGCGGCATGACTTGGTCCATCGTCACCCACGACCCTGACACCGGCGCCTTCGCGGTCGCGGTGGCCACCAAGGCATTTGCCGTCGGCGCGTCCTGCCCGTTTGTCCGCTCGGGCGTCGGCGCGGTGTCCACCCAGTCGTTCACCAACCGCTACCTGGGGCCGGCCATCCTGGACGCATTGGCCCGCGGGCTGCCGCCCGATGCTGCCATCGAGAGCGCGCTCGCGGGCGACGCCGGCCGCGGCCTCCGCCAGGTGCATGCGGTGGATCGGCACGGCCGCACCGCCGCCTGGACCGGACAGAACTGCGTCGAGTGGTGCGGCAGCGTCGCGGGGCCTGGCATCAGCGTCGCCGGCAACATGCTGTCGGGCGAGCCGACCGTTGCGGCGACACTGGCTGCCTGGCTGGCGAACCTGGCGCTCGACCTGCCGGAACGTCTGATGGTCGCGATGGAGGCCGGCGAGGCGGCAGGGGGCGACCGGCGCGGCAGGCAGTCCGCCGCGATGATTCTGACCACCACCGAGGATTTTCCCGATCTCAACCTGCGGGTGGACGACAACCCGGCACCGTTGCCGGAGCTGCGCCGGCTACTGGGCATCTGGCGGGTCGAGCGCGCGCCCGGTCTCGCGGCTCAGCCGTCGCGGCCCAACCCCTCGGGCTTCGTCGATCTGGATGTGATCGAGGCCGGATGGATGGCCCGTGGCCTCGACCTGCGGTTCCGGCGCTAGCCGACAGCGCAACGCTCTGGCAGATTAATCTCGCGTGACCAACGGCCAAGAGCCGCCTAATCATGGCGCGCACGAAATCCTCGGAAGGGGGACAAGTATGCTGACACGCCGGGCTGCAGCGCAGCTCCTCGCCACCGCGGTCGCCGCTGCACTAGGCGGCGCGCCGGCCCGGGCGGCAGACAAGGCGGTCAAGGTCGGCCTTAACCTGTCGCTCACCGGGGCCGATGCGGAATCCGCGGCACGGATCAAGAACGGCGCGTTGATGGCATTCGAGGAGATCAACGCCAAGCGCGACATGCCGGGCTACCGGCTCGAAGCGCTTATCCTGGACGACGGCACAGCGACGGCCGGCCAGTACGACCCGGCGCAGGCGGCGACCAACGCCCGCAAGATGGTATCCGACAAGGATGTGGTAGCCGCGATCGGCCCGATGATGAGTGGCGCCGGCAAGGCGATGGCGCCAATCCTGAGCCAGGGCAATCTGGCGACGATCACGCCGAGCTCCACCAACCCGGACATCACCAATCCGAAGTTCGCCGAGCAGTACAAGCCTGCGGGCAAGGCGATCTACTTCCGCACTGTCACGACGGACGCGTTCCAGGGACCGAACCTAGCCAATTACTTCGCTGACAAGCTGCATGTGAAATCGGTCTACGTTCTGGACGATTCCGGCGCGTATGGCGTGGGCATCGCGGATTCGTTTCAGAAACGCGCCGAGGAGAAGGGGATCAAGGTCCTCGGGCGCGATCGGCTAGATCCGAAGGCGGCCGACTACACAACGGTCCTGACCAAGATAAAGTCGCTCAACCCGGACGCGCTATATTATGGCGGGGTCAGCCAGGCGGGTGTGAAGCTGGCGAAGCAGTCGTACGATATTCTGCCGAAGGCGATCAAGGGTGGCGGAGACGGCATGTACTCCGCGGAGATGCTGTCCGCCGCCGGCTTCCCAGCCGCCGACGGCTGGTACGCTACTATCGCTGCCCCGCACACCACCGAGGACAAGGCGGCCGATGCCTGGGTAAAGCAGTATGAGGCCAAGTACAACATGGCTCCTTCCGACTACGCAATCACCGCGTATGACGCGGCGATGGCGATCGCTGACGCGGTGAGGCGGCTGATCGCCGACAGGAAGGATGTCACCCGCGACAACGTCCGCGACTACATCCAGACCGCCAAGGTGAAGACGCTGCAGGGCCCGATCGCCTTCGATGCCAACGGGGACCTACAGGATCGTACGATCAGCGTGTTCCAGATCAGGAAAGACGCTAGCTACTCCGCCGACGACATGGTGCACCAGTACCATTACGTCGGCGTCGCGCCGCAATCGTGATTTATCTCAGGGAGACGAGTACATGCTGACCAGACGCCAAACACTCCTCGCCGCCACGGCGACGACCCTCGTCGGGATCGCCGGCTCGGGTCCGGTGCACGCCGCTGACAAGGTGATCAAGATCGGGGTGGATCTATCGCTGACCGGCGCGGACTCCCAGGGTGCAGGCCGTGTCAAGAATGCCATCGTGATGGCGTTCGACGCGGCGAATGAAGGAACTGCCGTGCCCGGCTACAAGTTCGACCTGCTGGTAACGGACGACGGGACGGCGACCGCGGGCCAGTACGACCCCGCGCAGGCAGCGACCAACGCGCGCAAGATGGTCGCGGACAGGGATGTGGTGGCGGCGATCGGCCCCCAGATGAGCGGCGCCGGCAAGGCGATGACGCCGATCCTGAGCCAGGGAGGGCTGGCGACGATCACGCCTTCATCGACCAATCCCGACATCACCAGCCCGAAATTCGCCGAGCAATATCGCCCGGCCGGCAAGCCGATCTACTTCCGCACCGTGACCACCGACGCCTATCAGGGCCCCAACATGGCGAACTTCTTCGCCGAAAAGCTCAACGTGAAGTCGGTCTACGTTCTGGACGACAGCGGAGCGTTCGGTGTCGGCGTGGCGGATTCATTCCAGAAGCAGGCGGAGGCCAAGGGGATCAAGGTTGTTGGCCGCGACCGGCTGGATCCGAAGGCGGCCGACTACACGGCCATCCTGACCAAGATCAAGTCGCTGAACCCTGACGCGATCTACTATGGCGGCGTGACTCAGGCAGGCGTGAAGCTCGCCAAGCAGGCCTATGACATCATCCCGAAAGTCATCAAGGGCGGCCCAGATGGCATGACCAGTTCGGATCTGCTGAGCGGCGCCGGTTTCCCGGCGGTCGAAGGCTGGTATACCTCAATCGCCGCGCCGCACTTGGTTGAAGACAACAAAGCCGCGCAGTTCATCGCCGCCTTCAAGGGCCGCTTCAACGATTCACCAGACGACTACACCATCACCGCCTACGATGCGTCGCTGGTGATCATCGACAGCGTCAAGCGCGTCGTGGCTGCCGGCAAGCCCGTGACGCGCGAGAACGTACGCGACGCGATCCAGACCGCTAAGGTGCCAACCATCCAGGGCACGGTGTCGTTCGACGATAACGGCGACCTGGCAGACCGTACGGTCAGCGTGTTCCAGATCAAGAAGGATACAACCAAGCCGCTGACCGACGTGTCGGCGCAATACAAATACATCGCCGTCGCACCGCAGTCCTGACGACGGCTCCGGGGTCTGGGGCGCTGGTGTCCTGGACCCCGGACCGTGCTACAGGCACGGCGTTTGCTTACAACGATACCAAGAGCTGGGAGACTTCATAGTATGACACGTCGCGAAGCCGCACTGGCTTGCATCGCCATCGTCGCCGTCGCAATGACGGGCGGCCCCTCTTTCGCCGCCGACAAGGTGGTGAAGATCGGCATCGACCTCTCGCTCACCGGGGCGGATTCCGAGAGCGCCACCCGCGACAAGAACGGCATCATGATGGCGATTGATGCGGCCAACGAGGGCAATGGCATCCCCGGCTACAAGCTCGAGCTGCTGATGCTCGACGATGGCACCGCGACCGCCGGGCAGTACGATCCTGCACAGGCTGCCACCAACGCGCGCAAGATGGTGTCCGACCACGATGTGGTAGGCGCGCTGGGGCCCGAGATGAGCGGTGCTGGCAAGGCGATGGCGCCGATCCTGAGCCAGGGCGGGCTGGCAACCATCACCCCGAGTTCGACCAATCCAGATATCTCCGACCCGAAATTCGCCGAGCAGTACCGTCCGGCGGGCAAGCCGATTTACTTCCGCACCGTGACCACCGACGCCTACCAGGGCCCCAACATGGCCAACTTTTATGCCGACGTTTTGAAGGTGAAGTCCGTGTTCGTGCTGGACGACAGCGGCGCCTATGGCGTCGGCATGGCGGATGCGTTTGAGAAGCAGGCGGTAAAAAAGGGCGTCAAGGTGACTGGGCCGCGATCGGCTCGACCCGAAGGCTGCTGATTACACGGCGATCCTGACCAAGATCAAGTCGATGAATCCCGACGCGATCTATTACGGAGGCGTCGGTCAGGCGGGCGTGAAGCTCGCCAAGCAGAGCTATGACATCGTTCCCAAGATGATCAAGGGCGGCGGCGACGGCGTGGTGAGCCCGACGATGCTGTCGGCGGTCGGCTATCCGGCGAACGAGGGGTGGTACGGCACGCTCGCCTCGCCTCACGTTGTCGGCGACCAGAAGGCGCAGCAGTTCGTCGATGCCTATTTCCGCAGGTACAACAAGGCGCGCCGATGACTATGCCATTACTTCTTACGACGCGGCGCTGGTGATGATCGACGCGATCAAGCGTGTGGCGGCCACTGGCAAACCGGTGACGCGTGAGGCGGTGCGCGACGCGATTGCAGACTGCCAAGGTGCCGACCATCCAGGGCGTGGTGTCGTTCGACGAGAACGGCGACCTGAAGGACCGCACTGTGAGCGTGTTCCAGATTCAGCAGGACAAGAGCGCGCGACCGGACGACGTGTCGCGGCAATATCACTATATCGGCGTGGCGCCGCAGTCCTAAAGGCGCGCGGCGCAATGACCACGTTCGATCTGCTGCTGCAGCAGACGATCAACGGGCTGAGCCTGGGCGCGATGTACTCGCTGCTGGCGCTCGGGTTCACCCTGGTCTACGGCATCCTCGAGCTGATCAACTTCTCGCATTTCAACGTGTTCATGATCGGCTCGTTCGTCGCGTTGTTCGTGCTGGAAGCGTTCGGGTTGTCTGGCCAGGAGGTGATCCTGACCGGACTGCCGCTCGCCGGCGTGCTGCTGGCGGCTTTTCTGATCACCATGGTGTTCTGCGGCGGTCTAGGAGTCCTGGTCGAGAGGATAACCCTGCGTCCCCTTCGCAACGTCAAGGGGCCGGCGGCGATGATCACGTCGATCGGCGTCTCCTACATCCTGTTCAACGTGATCCTGCTGACGGTCGGCGCGGATTCGAAGAACTTCCCCAACCCGATGCCGGCGATCCGCTGGCAGATCGAGGGCGCAACGCTCGATTTCCGCGTCGTACTGATCTGGGCGATCGCATTGCTGCTGATGGCCGCGCTCTACATGTTCGTGCAGCGTAGCCGGATCGGCAAGGCGATGCGCGCCACCGCGCAAGACGCGGAGGCCGCGCGCATGATGGGGGTCGAAGTGGACAAGGTCATCATGATGGCCTTCTTCCTCGGCTCCGCGCTGGCTGGCGCCGGAGGTCTTATCTTCGGGCTCTACTATAATTTCACCAGCTTCATCATCGGCTTCACGGCCGGCCTGCGCGCCTTCACCGCCGCGGTACTGGGCGGCATCGGCAACGTGCCGGGCGCGATGGTGGGGGGTGTGCTGATCGGGCTGATCGAGGCGATGGGCGGGCAGTTCATCGCCACCGCGTGGACCGACGTCATCATCTTCTCGATCCTGGTGCTGGTGCTGGTGTTCAAGCCGGCCGGCCTGTTCGGGCGCATCGCGCCCAACAAGTCATGAGAGGGCGCTGCGCATGAACGCCACCGCTTCGGCCGCTGTGTCCGTCCTGACGCGACCGTTCGCACGGATCCCCGAGGCAAAGCGCCGCCGCCTCTGCCTGATCCTTCTCACGGCGGCCGCGATTGCCTTCCCCTTCCTGCATGACAACGATGCCGACGTGGACAGCATGGCCAACGCCGCTGCCTATGCCACGCTCGCGCTGGGACTGAATATCGTAGTCGGCTTCGCCGGCCTGCTCGATCTTGGCTATGCCGCGTTCTTCGCCATCGGTGCCTACACCTACGGCATCCTGACCGCCTTCCAGCTGCAGCCCGAGTGGAGCGCGTTCTGGGAACCGTTCCACTTCCTGGGTCTCGTGGCGAAGATGCCGGCCGAGACCGGCGACGGCAGCATCGTGCACTTCACGCTATCGTTCTGGCTCGGCCTGCCACTCGCCGCGGGCCTTGCGGCGTTCTTCGGCATCCTGTTCGGCGCACCGACGCTGCGGCTGAGAGGCGACTACCTGGCCATCGTCACGTTGGGGTTTGGCGAGATCGTGCCGATCGTGGTGCGCAACTGGTCGGACCTGACCAATGGCGCCGCCGGCCTCAACGGCGTCGCCGCACCGAAGCTGTTCGGCTGGAGCTTCGGCGTCGATGCGCGGCCTTACTACTATGTCGCGATCGCCATGGTGGCGCTCTTGGTCTTCATCAGCATCCGGTTGCGGGATTCGCGAATAGGGCGTGCCTGGATGGCGATCCGCGAGGATGAGATCGCCGCCGGCGTGATGGGGATCAATCGCACGAAATACAAGCTGCTGGCCTTCGCCATCGGCGCGGCATTCGGCGGCATGACCGGCGTGTTCTACGTTGCCAAGCTGCAGACGGCGACTCCGGAGATGTTCGGCTTCCCCGTCTCCGTGATGATCCTGGTGATGATTGTGTTCGGCGGCATCGGCAGTGTCTGGGGCGTGGTGCTGGGCGCGTTCATCCTGCAGCTTCTGCAGTCATGGTGGCTTCAGGACCTTTCCGAGTGGCTGCACGCACTCGGCCGCCTCGTCGACAACAACTGGCTGCAGCACATCGACCTGGTACCGTCGATCGAGTTGATATTCGGCTTCATCCTGGTCGGCATGATGCTGTTCCGACGTCAGGGCCTGATCCCCGCGACACGACAGCAGGCGGCGCTGACCATAGAACAGCAGCAAGCCGAGATCAGGCGCGGCGGCTTCACCGATCTGAAGCTGCATGGGCTGGGCGGCGATAAGCGCACCGGAGAGCCGGCGCTGGATGTGCAGAATGTCACCGTGCGATTTGGCGGCCTCACCGCGTTGAACAACGTGGAGCTGGTGGTGCCGAAGGGCAGTGTGGTCGCCGTCATCGGGCCGAACGGATCGGGGAAGTCCACGCTCTTCAACGTCATCACCGGGCTGGTGGAAGCCGAGGAAGGTTCGATCCGCTTCCACGGTGAAGAGATCATGGGACTGCAAGACTACCAGATCCTTGAAAAGGGCATCGCGCGCACGTTCCAGAACCTGCGGCTGTTCGCCAACCTGACAGTGATGGAGAATGCGCTGGTCGGCCAGCACGCGCGGCTGAAGACAGGCACGGTGGCCGCAATCTTTCGCCCACCTGGAACCAACGCCGAGGAGGCACAGGCGCGCGAGTGGGCGATGGAGATATTCTCGATCTTCGGCAACCGTCTGACGCCGCGCATAACGCAGGTGGTTGCCGGCTTGTCCTACGCCAATCGCCGCCGCATCGAGATCGCGCGCGCGCTGGCCTCGCGGCCGCGCATTCTGCTGCTGGATGAGCCGACGGCGGGAATGAATCCGGCAGAGACGCTGGAACTCGCGGAGCAGATCAAGAGTTTGAACGGGCTTGGGCTGACCGTGCTGCTGATCGAGCACAAGCTCGATGTGGTGACCACGCTGGCCGACACGGTCTATGTGCTTGACCACGGCGAGGTGATCGCGCACGGCAAGCCGGACGAGGTGCGGCGCAACGAAGAGGTGCTGCGCGCGTATCTCGGCCGCAACGCGCAGGCATCGCTGGCGGGCGTGGGGGCAACCCATGCTGCTTGAATTCAAGGATATCGACACCTACTACGGCGACCTTCACGTCCTGAAGCAGGTCAACTACACGATCGGGGACGGTGAGATCGTGTCGCTGCTCGGTGGCAATGCATCAGGCAAGTCCACGACCATGAAGACCATCATGGGCGTGGTACGCCCCGCACGCGGGACCCTGATCTATCAGGGTGAGGCGATCGAGCGCATGCCCACCGCCGAACGCGTTCGCCGCGGCATCGCGCCGGTGCTGGAGGCGCGCCGGCTGTTCCCGCGCATGACCGTGTTCGAGAACCTTGAGATGGGCGCCTATCTCCGCAAGCGCGGTGCCGAATTCGATCAGGATCTGGAGCGTGTCTATTCGCTGTTCCCGCGCGTGAAAGAGCGGCGCACCCAGATCGCCGGCACGCTGTCGGGCGGCGAGCAGCAGATGGTGGCGATGGGGCGCGCGCTGATGGCGCGACCGAAGCTGCTGTGCATGGACGAACCATCGATGGGCCTGTCGCCGATCTATGTCGAGCAGGTGTTCGACATCATCCAGGAGATCAACCGGCAGGGCACCACGATCTTCATGGTGGAGCAGAACGCCAACATGGCGCTGTCCATCGCGCATCGGGCTTACGTGCTGCAGACCGGACAGGTGGTGCTGTCCGGCACCGCATCGGAGCTCCGGCAGAACCCGCTGATCCGCGAGGCTTATCTCGGCGAGATGCAGGTGGCGGTGTAGCCACCCGGCCGGATCGGGCGCAGCCCCGACGAGGGCAATTTCGCTGCGCGCGGCAAGGAACCCTCCGATCTTGTCGGGACCGAGATAAAGTGCTCGGAGCACGCGATCGGCGACATTGCGGAGACACGACAATGTCTCCGACACATCGATCAACTTCGCGGCACGCTCAGTTCAGGGAGCCTCAGTGGCGTATGGTAAGCGGAAGTCCAATCAGGGGCAGCGTGAGCAGCCCAGACCCGTTGTTAGTTAACGGTCCATGGATTGTCCTTTGAACCGCCATACGTTCGATTGGCGGTGCACCGCTTGACGTCTGGCACCTTGGGTTGCGTGATCCAATCCTGATCGATCTTTATGCCGTTTGAATTGTACTCATTGAAATGAAATACAAAATTCGTAAGGTTTTCACCTTCCGCATCCGTCAGATTGTCGCCGAATGAATGACAGGTCGCTCCCGAATAGCACCTCTCTAGCGTGGAGTTGTATATCCTTTCGTGCTTTGGATTGTTGGCTGCGACATCGTTGTCGTAGTCGACACTGTTGAACACGATCGTTTTTGATCTGTTGTTCACCAACTCAAATCTGACGTTCTTGCAGGCATCACCAGCGCGCGCCACGCCAGCAGCGCCAACAAGAATTGCAAGTCCAGAGAAGACGCCGAGTGTCTTTAGCATTCTCATATTTTATCTCCCAAGAATAGGGGTAGGCCGCTCACTGTGGACAGGGTAATCAGCGTCGTGTTGGAACGATGTGATTTTCTTCACTATCGAAGCGCAATGATACTGGCGCATATCTCTAAACGGAACAGGAACGAGTTAACCCGGCCGGGTCGCCCGGGCCGCATGCGGACCCGCCGCTACGGCGGACGAAGTCGGGGTGTCGTCGTGTGCGGCCCAGACGCCGTGTGCGGGATTTCGTCCAGCGAGCGTCCCTTCATCAGCTCCAGCTGATGGGTCGGGCAAAGCCGGCGCGCAGTCCGGCTCCTGTTGCCATTTGCCATTGCCCAACTTCCTCTCGGCAGAGACTCCTCCACGTTCGACCACCTCGGACGCGCGCGGCATGTCGCCGATCTGCCCTCCAGCGGGGTATCACGATAGCGGCCTGGTTTCCGCGATACGACGTTCGGGTATAGCCTCGTGCCGGTCCAACCGAAGGAGACCGGCATGAGCTCGGCAACCGGGGAGAGACACGCCTATCCACATCCGCACGTCAACGAAGCCTGGCTCGCCAGGCTGCGCGAGGACATCATCGATCCCGCGCTGCCGATCGTCGACGCGCACCATCACCTCTGGGAGCGTCCGTCCGGCCGCTATCTGCTCGACGATCTGCGTTCCGATCTTGCGTCCGGACACAATGTGCGGGCCACTGTGTTCATCCAATGCGGCTTCGCCTATCGCAGCGACGGGCCGCCGGAACTGCGAGCGGTAGGCGAGACCGAGTATGTCGCTGCGACGGCCGCACGCGCGGAGGCTGCTGGCCTGCATGCCTGCGCGGGCATCGTCGGCTACTGCGATTTCCGCCTGGGCGAGCCGATCGACGCGGTGCTCGAGGCACACATCCATGCGGGTGGCGGCCGCTTCAAGGGCATCCGCCAAAGCGCGGGGTGGGATGCGGCGGTGATCATGACCACGTCCTCGCCGGCGCCGCAGCATCTGCTGCTGGATCCGGACTTCCGTAAGGGGCTTGGACGGTTGGGCCGGTTCGGGCTGTCGTACGAATGCTCGCTGTACCATCCGCAACTGCCCGAACTCATCGACCTTGCGCGCGCATTTCCCGATCTGCCGATACTTGCCAATCATTGCGGCGGACCGATCCGCATTGGACCCTATCGCGAGCGGTCAGACGAGGTATTCGCTGCCTGGCGACGGGACCTCAGCGAACTGGCGACGTGCGCCAATGTTTATCTGAAGCTTGGTGGCCAGGCGATGACCATCCGCGGCTTCACGTTCCACGAAGAGGCGTTGCCGCCGTCCTCTGGCGAACTGACGGCGGCATGGCGTCCGTTCATGGAGACCTGCATCGAGGCGTTCGGTGCAGAACGCTGCATGTTCGAGAGCAACTTCCCGGTCGACAAAGGAATGTGCAGCTACCCCGTGGTGTGGAACGCGTTCAAGCGTCTTGCGGCCGGATGCTCGGAGACAGAGAGGACAGCGCTGTTTCACGGCACGGCGACCCGGTTCTACCGTCTCGGCGACATCGCCTGACAGAGGCGGGTTGCGGCGCGCGGCTATCATCATAACGGCGAGCTCGACATGAAACAGGAGTACCCCATGTCACGGATCGATCTGCGCTCGGACACGGTGACGCTGCCGTCGTATCCGATGCGAGCGGCGATGGCGAACGCGCCGGTCGGCGACGACCAATACGGTGAGGACCCGACGGTCCACGCGCTGCAGGAACGGATCGCCATGCTGCTCGGCAAGGAGGCGGCGATCTTCGTGCCGAGTGGCACAATGGCTAACCAAATTGGCCTCAAGTTGTTGACGCGGCCCGGGGACGATGTGGTGGTGGGCGATGAGGCACACATCGTCTGGCACGAGTTCGGGCGCCGCGGCGGCGAATTCAGGCGTGCAGTTCACCGTGGTCGGACGCGGCGGCCTGTTCACCGCTGCGGATCTGCGCAACGCGTTCAAGCCGCCGGGCCACATCATCTTTCCTCCGACGACGCTGGTGACAGTCGAGAATACCCACAACCGCGGTGGCGGTGTCGTGTTCCCGCAGGAGGATGCCGTGGCGATCTGTGCTACGGCGCGCGAGCTCGGTATCGCCGCCTATCTGGACGGTGCCCGGTTGTTCAACACGGCCGTGGCGACCGGGCGATCTCTCTCCGAGCTCGCAGCGCCGTTTGATGTGGTATCGGTTGCATTGTCGAAGGGGCTCGGCTGCCCGGTTGGCAGCGTGATCGCCGGCCGCGCTGCGGACATGCAGCGCGCGGTGCGGGCGCGGCGAATGTTCGGAGGCGCTATGCGCCAGTCCGGCATTCTCGCCGCGGCCGGCTTGTATGCGCTCGACAACAACATCGCACGCCTGGCCGAGGACCATGCGAACGCGCGCACCCTGGCCGAGCGGCTGGCGGATACGAAGGTGGAGATCGATCTCGCGACCGTGCAGAGCAACATCGTGATCTTCCGCGTGCCCGAGCCGCTGCCGGATGCCGCGACAGTGGTGAGGCGCGCGCAGGAGCAAGGCGTGCTCGTATCGGCGTTCGCAACGCGGACGGTGCGGGCGGTGACGCATCTGAATGTCGATGCAGCACAGTGCCGGGACGCCGCCGAAGTGCTGGCGAAGGCAGTGGCGCCGTCGTAGGCCGGGATCAATCCATGCTACGCATTGCTGGCTGGTTGCGCGATGGCTGAGACGCTGCGAGGCCGGCCGCGACAAGCATGCCATACCATCGTCGCCCAATGACTGCGATGCGCGGCGTCATTCAGCTGAAGGTAGTTTCGCGCCGCCGGTGGATGCCGTCGCGCCGTCACATGCGATGACAGACGGATGGCGGCCGGTATGGCACGCATGGTCTGTATCAGCAGGCCGTTCCGTGCTGCCCTTATCAGGTAGAACCCGACACGCGGCATCAGGTTGAGCCACGTGGCACCCCATTTGCGCTCGATGTAGAGACGGTTGCGCACGAAATAGTACCAACGAGTGCCTGTCCAGGTGACACGGCGCTCGGGGCAGACCTTGTGGCGCACCGCGATGTCGCCCCGGTAGCGGATACGCCAACCCCGGTCGATGGCTCGAAGGCAGAAGTCGAATTCCTCCCAGCAGAAGAACAGGGCCTCGTCGTAGCCGTCCCATGCGGCACGGCGGATCGCATGTCCGGCGCCTATGAAGGTGACTGTGTCGAACGATCCGGCGGAGCGAGGCAGCAGGCTGGTTGGATAGCCCCAGGACGACATGTCATCCGCATCACGCTCGGCCAACATGATGCGGCAGGCCACCGCGGCGAGCGTCATATCGTCATCCAGTGCGGCGACGGCACGCGCCAGTGTGGTCGCGTCGGCGAACTCGGCATCATTGTCGAGGCCGAAGATGACGCGACCATGGCCAAGCGCCGAACCGCGGTTGCGCCCGCCGGCGACTCCATGATTGCGGTCGAGCGCAACCAACGTTGCATCCTGTCGTCCGGTGACCGCGGCGGCGAGCAGCGCGAGATTCTCGGGCTGCGAACCCTGATCTATAATGAACACGTGCCGCGAAATGCCGGTCTGTTCCAGCGCCGATTGGATGGCCGCCACGGTCTCCTCGGGGCGGTCGAGCGACAGGATCACCACATCGGCGTCGTAATCACCGTCGGGTGGCGCGACCGCGCCGGCTACATGGCACGCAGTCATTGGCGACTGCCCGTTCTCACCAGGCATTGCGGGCGGTAATGACCGGTACGATCGTGCGCGCGAGGATCACGATATCCCGCCTGAGGGACCATGTGTCGATGTACTCCAGGTCGGACTCGACGCGACGGAGCAGCATCTCCTCCGTCTCGGTCTCGCCGCGCCAGCCGCGGATCTGGGCGAGTCCGGTGATACCCGGCCGCACGCAATGGCGTGCTCGGTAATGCGGTGTAATCATCTCGAACGGCTTTCCGCCGGCGCACGTGCCCGGGGCGTGCGGCCGTGGTCCGACCAGGGACATCTCGCCGCGCAGCACGTTGATGAGTTGCGGCAACTCATCGAACGAGTACCGGCGGAGGAAGGCGCCAACTCTCGTCACCCGCTTGTCGTGTCGCGTTGCCTGAGCGAGCCGGCCTGGTTCCGATGCGTGCTCATACATCGTGCGGAGCTTCCATCCGCCAACTTCCTTTTCGCCAACCTTCGTTGGCCACCGCCGCCCTTCGGAAATTAGTAGATATAGGCTACGATTTTACCAATCGTTGTTCTGGACAGGTTCGCCCACATTCGCCATAATCCGCGTGCAATCTATGGGTAGACCCGTGGGTAGATCATGCCGAAGCTTGGCAGACTGAAGGCCTTACAGATAAACCGCATCAAGGAGCCCGGCATGTATGCGGACGGGGGCGGCCTCTATCTCCAAGTCACAGTGACCGCCCGGGACGGCGAGCCAGCCAAGAGCTGGAGTTACCGCTACATGTTCCACGGCAAGGCGCGCGAGATGGGCCTCGGCTCACTCAATGCGGTTAGCCTCCAGCAAGCCCGACGGAAGGCGCTTGATTGCCGGTGGCAGCGCCAAGACGGGATAGACCCAATCGAGGCCCGGAAGGCGGCTCGCGATCAAGCTGCACTCGATGCGGCCAATGCGATCACCTTCAAGAGCGCTGCCGCCAGCTACATCGACAGTCACCGCACCGGTTGGCGCAACGCCAAGCACGCCGCGCAGTGGGTAGTAACGCTTTCGACCTACGCCGAGCCGATTATCGGCGGACTGCCGGTGCAGACCATCGATACCGCTCTCGTGCTCAAAGTGTTGGAGCCGATCTGGACCGACAAACCCGAAACCGCCAGCCGGCTTCGTGGCCGGATCGAGTCCGTCTTGGACTGGGCTAAGGTCCGCGGATATCGCCAGGGCGAAAATCCCGCCCGGTGGCGCGGCCATCTCGACAAGCTTCTGCCAGCTCCCGCCAAGATCCGACGAGTGGAACACCACGCCGCTTTGGCCTACGCCGAACTGCCAGATTTCATGGCAGCGCTCCGCGCACAGGAAGGCATCAGCGCTCGTGCGCTAGAGTTCGCCATCCTCACCGCGGCACGCACTGGCGAGGTCATCGGCGCGCGATGGTCGGAGATCGACCTGGCGCAGGACGTCTGGATCGTCCCTGCCAACCGTATGAAAGCTGGCAAGGAGCATCGGGTGCCGCTCATCCCCCGCGCCATTGCGGTTTTGCGCGAACTTGAGCCTAAGCACCCTGTCAGGAGCGCGGCGGACGATTCGTTCCTGTTTCCCGGCGCGAAGGTCGGCCGACCGCTTTCCAACATGGCGTTTCTCATGCTGCTACGGCGCATGGGCCGGAACGGTCTCACCGCTCATGGTTTCCGCTCGACGTTCCGCGATTGGGCGGCCGAGCGCACCAATTTCCCGAGCGAGGTGCCTGAGATGGCTCTGGCGCACGTGGTCGGCGACAAGGTGGAAGCTGCCTACCGACGGGGCGACCTATTCGATCGCCGTCGGCGCCTCATGGATGCCTGGGCCGGCTTTTGCTCAACAGACAAGCTACCGATGCGGACTGGGGTGACGGTGCTTCGACAGGCGTCTTAGCGACGTGTCAGTGCTGGACAGCCTCCGGTCCCCCGACCATGCTCTACCTTCACGTCGAGGGGGGTGAAGGCGCTGGACTAATACGCACATGAAACAAGACACAGGAGGTTGCGACAATGGATATTGGTCTGCCTAACCAATTCGCACGTCGCCTGAACATGCTTGACCAAATGCTTATCGATTACCAGTCGGCGTACAAAAATGACGCCAAGCAGGAGGCAATGGCGCGCATTTTTATTTTGTCATGCGAGATGATGAACTCCCTGGACATGCAAAAATTGAAGGAGGATATGGCCGCAGTCTCAAGAGAAACTTTCAAAGACCAGACACGGGCGGCCGGTACGCTCGCCCGTGCCCACCCTAAGGTGAAAGAGGAGGAATCAGGACAGATAGACTGGGATGATGCAAACTTTGATGATTTTCTCGACCTGGAAAATTCGATCTTTGAAAAGGTTGGGATAGAGAAGTCAACGCGAAGCAGGCTAATCGAGTGTATCGCGACTGCGCGAGAGATGCGCAGGGATCGCGAGCCACATCTAGCTACACGTGCGCGCGTGCCCTTGCCAAAGCGGGAAGCCAAATACGAAGAGGCTTCGGAAGCCGACGACCTCATCGGAAAAATGGAGGAATTCAAGGCAGAGGTCTGCAGGCTGGCCAGGGTGACCTTTTCCAAACTGCTCCAGGCCGCCGAGGAGATAAATATGGAGGAGAAACGCATGACTTGGCGTGCGAAGGTTATCAACGTTGCCTATTCGACGATGGGTGCAGGCGTGTCGGTCATTAACATCGGCGCCGAAATCGCCGGCTTCATGAGTGCCGATACAGCCGCCTATTCGGCCACTGCCGGGGCAACTCTCTTAAGCTTCAGGAAGTAGGATGAAGTCGTGCCTGTCCATGCCACCACCATACCGCTTCAGTAGAGCGCCGGATGCGGTTCATCCGCGAGACTGGCAGCCTGGCGTCTTGTCGTAGGCGTGGCGCCGAAGTGAAACAAATCAGCTTGATCACCGACGCTGGCAGCCGCTCTTTGCCTCGTGCGCGAACAGAGATCCCCAGAAGAAAGCGCATGAGAGACCTCCGCGCGATGGAACGGAACCTAGAAAAGATTAGAATCGAGCTCGAACGAGCGAGAAATGTCGAGAATATGACCGAAGCTAACTTCCTCGAGGCTATATTGCAGGATGGGACAGAGAAAAGAATACTTCTGATGCGCGACACCTTAGGCTTATAGTACGTCGTCTCTTGCCTCGTGTTCTCGAAACCCTACCCGAAGGACATGCGCAGGACGGATATTGAGCAGCCCATCGAGCGTTGCAAAGGTTCTAAGACTTTGGAGCTCACTCAAGACCCCGCAAAGCGGGGAGAAACGCGAGTAGTCTATGCATGCCGCCCTTCCAGTGGGTAGGGCAGAGGCTCAAGCGCAACGCAGTAATATGGAGTTGCGGCCACCCTTCCAAGTCTGGTATGTGGTCCTAATTGCCGGCTCCTGAGTAACTGCGACGATGCCCGCGCGGCGTTGGTGGCCCGCCCGCCCGAGGATAATCCGCGCCCACAAACCGAACGCGAATGATCGATCTGCTATGCGCATCGACAGGCGCCGGGTCGTCACCAAACGAGGCAGACAACTTCTTGGTGATTTGGTTTGGGGCGTTCATTTCAAGCTTCGCCAACCGCTTTATGAGGCGGCGCACGCGGATGGGCAATCGCAGAATGACACGGTTGACGAACGGGTTCAGCAAGAAAGCTGAGAACCATGCTTACAGCATGGCAATCTACTTCATGCACTACAATTTCGTCCGCATTACCAGACCCTGCGCTGCACGCCGGCAATGGCGGCCGGGGCACGGCCAAGCTGTGGAAATTGTGCGATCTAGTGAAGGTTGGAAGATTGGGAGGCGCGGGAGAGCTGATCTGCCGCTTCCATCACTGCACGACCCGCTTCGCCTCCTGCCGCTTTGTTGCTGCCGCTACATTGTGAGATATCGCAGCATCGCGACGCCTGAATATCGTGATCACCCGGAACCGATGATTAGTGGACTTCACCATCCCTATGACCGCTTCCTGGTCGAAAGCGTCCCTGCGATACATTGGCAGCACCTGATCAAGCCATACTATATGCGCGTCGATAGGAAGCCGTTGCAGCACGCGCATCACCAGGTTCCGCTTGACCATTGTCGTTTGATACCGCTCGGCGTCTTCAACGCTATAGGGCGGGTCAGCCAAAACAAGGTCGTACTTCTCTAACGGCACCCTGGCCAATGTCTGTGCATCGTCAACGTAAGTGGGTTTGAACTCCAGATTGATATCGACAGTCTCACCCGGGAATGCGTCCAAATCCACCTTGCCGCTGAACAGATGAAGGACTTGCCGCTTGTCTGGGAATAGGGATCGAACGCGGCGCAGATAACCGGCCGGGTAGCCGCCATAATACTCTGACTTCACCCGATAGTCGTTGCCCATGATCCATGTGCCGACCACCCGGCCATCGGCTCCGACAAATAAGCACTTCGGGAACCCAGTTTCTCTTACGTAATCGTTGATACGATCCCCCCAGTTCATGGGAACCCTCCTTTCCGAGTTTTATCCACTAGGTCACGGAGCGCGCCATCGTGGCGAGGACGTCTGTATTCCACACCTGCACGAACATGCCTGTGCCTGGAAGAACTCGCCGGTCGGTTGGAATACCGATTGTCGTCGCGTCATCGCAGCCACGATAGTGGAATCGAGCAATTTCCCCAGACGTCCTCACGAACACGCCTCGATTTGGCGCTGTCCTGGCGTCCCGTCACTGGCCTGCTCGTGCAGTCTGACGGTTCGCATAGTGTGTTTGAAGGAATAGCTTCAGTCACCTCCGCTGGACCAACAAACTTAACCCGAATTACCGTCCGGGCGATCTGCTCGGTCAGCGGAGCGTCGCCATTAATTTGCAACACTACCGGGCTTGTGCTGGGCCCAGGCGTGGCTGCTTCCAGTTTGGCCAATCAATTCTTGATGCTCTTCTTCACGTTCGCCCCGCCGTGCCTCTTCCAACGCACACAGTCGTCGCTCGATATCGGCAGTCTCGACCACGCTGCGATAAACCTCCACGACCTTTGCGAGCTCCGCTGCCTCAGCCGGCGCCAAGTCCCCCGTCGCAACCCCATCAGCAATGGTGCCCATCGCTACCATCGCGTCTTCCGCGCCATTGAGCGCCGGCAGCTTGAAATCCACTGGCCGGTCACGCCGTGGCGCGATGATTTGTTCAATGCACAGCCGCAGAGCCGTAGTATCGCCCCCCAACGCAAGCTCGATAGTTTTCTGGATTAGCTCCTCGGTTTGCCCATCGAGCAGGCTTTCCGCCAGAACCGTTGCCCGGTGTCGTGAGCCCAGCGGACGGCCCTTCGGGTTGCCGCTCTGCCCCTTGCGCCACCGGTTGGGGTACCGGTCGTCGGGCCGCGGTTGCAATTCGTTTGTTTTAGTACACGAAATGGAAAGGCAATCCATCGCCAATTCGGCCGGGACGTCCAACGCAACCGCCGGCGTTCCGCGGCCCCATACCACGGCGTCATTGCCCAGCATGTCGTTGGCCCCGCCGGGCGCACCGCGTGACACATCATGACACGTTTTTGGAAAACACCGTGTAGAACCTACAACGTCGCTTTTCGAATACCCGTCACCATGCGTCACCCCGTTCGACGCATCAACGCGATGATCCTTGTCCATACCGTCACCCCTCATCGTCGAAGGATTATACCGTCGAATCCACGGGCGGACCCAGTCCGCCGTTTAGTAAATCCGCGGTCCTCCATCTGCTGCACAAAGAATTTCAGGCTTCCTGGTTCCTCACCTGCGTCCCTTGCGTGCCGCGACCAACTTGCATAAAGCTCGGTCGTGTTCGTCCAACCGGTAGACGATCGATGGCAGCACTCATCAATCCAGTGCCCAAATGTGTCCTCTTCGCTTAGATAACCTTCGCTCGCCTCGCGCACCGCTGGCGGAGGCGCCAGCCCTATGCTCTGCCACTCCAGGCAGCCGCCTATCATCCACGCCAGAATGCCGGGCCACTCCTCTCTGAGTTTCTCGGGTAGCGAATCGTCGACTTCACCGGCAGGTATCGTTACGTTAAACGGTACCATGTGCAGCCGCCGTCGGATCGCATTGTTAATCCGTCGGAAGCTGGGCCGACTATTGCCGGAAATAACTAGCTTGAACAGCGGATCGTATTCGAAGAAGTCCTGGTGCATAAACCGCGCCGCGATCCGATCACCACCCGTTAGCAGTTTAATTCGGCTTTCGCTCCAGTACCGGTTTTCATCGGGCTCGCTAGCCGTGACCAAACGCGCACCGCACAATCTGGCGAGCTCCGTCGGGTGCTTATCAAAGCTCGCGGCGAGAAACGTCTCGATCGGGGCGGTCTGGGCATAGTCGCCTAACACCCCGGCAACAGAGTCGATAAAGACGCCTTTGCCGTTGCCCCCCTCGCCATAGAGGAAGAACAGTGCATGGTCGCGTGTTAGACCCGTCAATGCGAGACCCGCTATACGACAGAGAAAGCGGATAACTTCCTCGTCGTTCCTCATAATGCGGTTCAAGAACGAAAGCCACAGGGGGCACTCGCCGCCTGGCCCTACGGCCGTGATTTTGGTGCAGTAATCCTCGCGTCGATGCTCTCGCATTTGCCCGGTGCTCAAGTCGATGGTTCCATCTGGCGTGTTGAGCAGCCACGGGTCGCAATCCCACTGTTCAGTCGTCGCTGCTAGAAGCCGATCCGCTTTGGCCAGTCGTTCGACAGCAGCTACCGTGGAAGCGCTCGCAATAGCCTTGGCTATACTGGGGGAGTTGCATCGTTCACTGGCTTCGCGACACACTGCGCGGGCCAAGTCGTAGGCATGAAGAGTGGTGTCTCGTTTCCATCGCGTGCCGTCCCACTTGAGCCATTTTCCCCACACCGCGACGTATCGCAGATCGTTTGCATGCAATGCTGCGAACTCCAGCGCCAGCGCCTCATCACTGAATGCCGGCGGCCGCGCTTCGACGACAGCCAGCGTGGTCAGTTTGACTGTCTCACTGGTCATATGGTCTTTTACCGGCTCAACTATCGCGGGTCATCGTCCAGGGTTGGGAAGCGCCATTCGCCTTTGCGCAGCAGTGCGTTAAACAACTTCAGCGGGGGGTCCGCATAGTCCATAGACTTTCGTCGCGGATTCAGTTTGACGAACCTAGCGACGCGCATTGCGCGGACTCTGAGCAGCGCTGCCGACGCCCTAACTGTACCACCAGCCAATCGCACGTAAAGCATCCCGTGCCGCTGGCATACCTGCGGATCACGCTCGACGAGTATCGCTTCAATGGCATCGACCGCCTCTATCAACTCGCCGTCCGCGAAGGCGACTTGCGCCTTATCATCCCCGAGCGTCATGGCAGCGCCCGAGATGACGGTCGATATAGGCCTCAATCGATCTCACGGTGATCTTCCGCGACTTGCCGGCCTTGAAACTCTCCAATTCACCAGCGTTGATAAGCTCGTAGCAACGGGTCAGCCCTATGCTGAGCATCTCGCATGCCCGACGCGGTGGGACGACGAGCGGGGACACGGACGAGGCGGCCCAACCCCATGTTTTGCCAACTATCTGGCCATCTCTTATCATATCTTCATATTTCTCCGCTCGATCGGCCGGGTTCGGTTGCGGAAACCGGGCGCATGCGCGTTCTTGCGGATGAATATGCGCGCGTTCATGGCCGAACGCGTATCGCAATAATAAAACCCCGCCACAAACCCCGTAACCATGGCCATAGACTTATGGCCATACGCTATAGACCAGTTTGACCGTAAAATTACGGTTTACAAATGAGACTTGGAGGAATGCCCACGCCGCCCAATCCATCCCGGCCGGCGTAGCGCTGGCAGGGCGATCTCGAAGGGCAGCCCGTAGTGCACATACCAACGAGGATCGCCGTACGGACCGTCGAAGTTGCAGTCGTCTTCGCCGTAATTGACAAATTGAACGTTCCCCGGTTTTAAGACGTGCCAGTATGGGTGAACGTCATCCTATTCCTCTCCCCACGCACAGGCGTCGATATCCGTGGGAAATGGACCGACGAGGAAGTAAGCATCTTCGGTTTCGTCCTGTCCTGCTGCGTGCTCCACTGGTCCGGTTCTTCCCGGATCCCGGCATCCCGTCATTGGCCTTCTCGTGCTATCTGACCGTTCGCATAGTGTGTTTGAAGGAGTAGCTTCAGGGAGCCTCAGCTGGACCAACAAAGCCAACCTGAATTACCCTCCGAGTGATCTGTTCGGTCACGGGGCGTGATCGCGAGATCGTCATTCCCGCGGCCAATCAGACATAAAGCACGCCGCGACGCGGGGGACAGACCATTAGATCACGGTCGATGAATATTGCTCCGATTGGGTCGACCGTCTCCGGCGGCTTGCCGCCGGAGAACAGGATCGCAATGTTGATATTCTCGCCCGGGGCCATCGCGGAGGCCGAGATGACGGGCGATGTAAGCCTCGATTGAGCGAACTGTGATCTTGCGCGCCTTGCCGTGTTTGAAACTCTCGATCTCACCGGCGTTAATCAACTCATAGCACCGCGTGAGACCAATGCTCAGCATTTTGCATGCTCGTCGTGGCGGAACAACGAGCGCCACGTCCATTAGCGGATTCTCGATGCCATTATCCATGCTGCCTCCACCGATCAGGCGTATACATTGCAAACCACGGCCGCAATTGCGACGCATGCGATTAAGGACGAAAATAAACGATCGGTGCCGAACGCGCGATTGACCAAAAATGGGCCGGATTTATTGTCCGCGCGACGGTGGCCGGACCCTGTAGCGGGGCACCCCGTAGCCTTCGCGCGCCTCTCGAACCAAGTTCCCGGCCTTCCGCTCAGCCAGGCGTCGCCGGAGTCTTCGTTCAACAGCTTCAGGACTTTGATACCGACCTTTGGAGCTCTCGTAAAAACTCATCCCCAGATGCCTCGTCAAGGTTGCCGGATTGGGATCGGTCACCATTCTATCGTATACTTCTAGAAGTAGCGCGTCCCAACTGGACAATACTGACCTTGCCGGCCTGCCGCGTTTTCGCGTGTGCTCATCGAGAGTTGCCGTCCATAGCCGAGAAGCCTGCTCTAGTCCTACTTGCTCCACCGCAGCCCAGAACAGTTTCCACATCTCATCGCTGAGCGATACCATGCGCTGAGCCAGCGTTTCACCGTCCTCCTCTGGCTTGCTGTGCGACGGAGGCTCCTGTGGATCGGATGACATTTCCCCGGACCCCAACCCAACGAGACCGACGGCTGAACGCCCAGCGCCGCAACTATCTTGCCAGGGCTTTGCGTCACCAGGCAGGTTAACACACCTCCACACGACCCAGGAAAGGGGCCAACATAAAGCTACGGTGGTGCCGCCGATGTCCGCCCTTGCTGAACGCACGTATGACAGTATCTCCGCGGGGCGGATGAATCCTCGCTACCAGTGCAACGTCGGCCTTGACTTGTCATACCGCAATCCCGCGCGGCCCGAGCCATTCGAGCCATTCGAGCCATTCGAGCCATTCGAGCCACGACAAGCCCGAATGTGCTCAACCAGAGCTCATCCGCTGACGTGAGGCCATGCGGCGCACCCAGTCGCACAGCGTCCGGCGGCGTACGCCTCCCCGCAGCCAGTCCGCTTCCGCATCGGTCAACATTCTTGTTCGCCCTCGTCACCCAACTTCGAGCCAGGCAAGCAACTCGGTCGCTATGGATCCGCCTGCGGCTAGTAACCCACGATGATCTAGTTCCCGATGCAAGGCAGGTTCGATGGCTTCAGTCATTAGTCGGTGACGATTTGGGACATCCAGGAACCCAGCGCTGGGAGATCGGTCGAGGAGCCGCTCTGCAAGCCGCTCCAACATCATGGCTCGCCTTCCAGCTTCCGTGGCGGCTAGGGCGAGCACCTGAGTCTTCCGCTCACCTTGCGGTGTCGCTGCCTCGACGAACCACCAGCATACAACAGCCCGCTCGTCACCTTCAGGCTGCACGCAGGCGCCGAGGCGCTCTGGGGGTGTCGCGCGCCATTTCGCAAGTTGCTTTGTAACCAAGGGGTAATCCAAGCCGAGCAGCGCCAGCCCATCTGTTGCCATGGCGCGGTCGCGGTCATCCGTAAATCGCGCGACAATAGCTCCGCTTTGATCGCTCACCTCGAAAAGCCCGTCAGCCGCCTTGCCGAGTTTCCAGTCCTGCTCCGCGACGGCGGTGCCCAGAAAGCCATGGAGTCGTTCAACGCTGCCGGCTAGATCGGAAAAAGGTCTGTAGTCCTCGATACTGAAACCTTCCAAATCCTGGAACAGTTCGAACACAACCTGCCGAGCCTCGCTGGCGTTCGCCAGTGCGGCGTCGAGTTCGATCTGCGTCCTTTGTAGCTCCGGATCGGACAACGCAGCCTGATATAGTCGATCGTAATTCAGACGTTCTGATAGCTGGCCGAGCACCTGGGCGCGTAGATCCTCGGCGACGTTGCCGGCCTCGTCGACCTTGCCGAGGGCGCGTGCAATCTCAACCAGTTTCTGGTCCAGCATCAGGAAAATGCGGCCCTCGATCGTGTCCGAGAGGATCAGGTTGTAGACCTGCGCAGTGTCTCGTTGCCCGTAGCGGTGGATGCGTCCGATCCGCTGTTCCACATCCATTGGATTCCACGGAAGGTCGAAATTGAATAGCACCCGGGCGAACTGAAGATTGATCCCCTCACGTCCCGCGGCTGTGCAGACCAGCACGCGCGGGCCGTCCTTCTGTCGAAACCGTCGCTCCGCCGCTAACTTCGCGCCGTGATCGCCTCCGCGTAGAACTGCGACACCTTGCCCCGGGTAGACGGCCTCGATGTCCTTGGCGATCTGCTCCACCGTGCCGAGGTAGGTTGCGAAGATGACAACCTTCTCGTGAGAATTCTGCCGCCACAGCACACCCAGACCGGCCAGCAGCTTCTCGACCTTGGTCTCGCGTCCTTGCGGGAAGGTTGCCAGCATCTCCGATATACGATGCCTCTCCTCCGGCAAGTGAACCGATACTGCCAGACTTGCGATGTCCTCCGCGGACTGCGCGGAGACCTCATCGCCGTAAGGGTCGATCGCCGCAGCCAATGTCTCCTCGTCCTCGTCGAGCCGACGCACGAGCTTGAGTTTCAGGTCTGCTAGAATCTGATCCACCTGGCCCCGGCCAACTGCGTCAGCAGCACACCCATATTCTTCGTGTATTAGCCCCCGTGCCTCGGTGTAGAGCGCTTCGCGTCGATCAATGTCGAGTGCACGGTCGCGCAGCACTGCCTCGTGGATAGTCAGCGCAAGCATACGGCGACGTAGCGTCCTCCGTACTGCTGCGAAGCTCGACGCAGCGATCTTCTGGAAGATCGCCATCAGGAAACCGAGTGCGCTGCCCTTCCCACCCTGGCGCTTCGCCAAGTCGAAGCCGTCTTGCAAGTAGCGTTGCAACGCCTCGTAGAACCGGCGTTCGGCTTCTGACATCACGAACGATTCGGTATGGACCCATCTCCTGGCAAATAGAGGTGAGCCATCTGGACGGCAAGCATCGGCTTTGGTCCGGCGGAACACTGTGGATGAGAGCCGGTGCCGCTGTACAATCATCTCATCGACGCTGCGGAACAGCGTAGGGTTGAGCAATTGCACCAACATCCAGAACGGGAAATGGAGCCCCTGGTGGGGTGTCGCAGACAGCAGCAGCAAATCGCGCGTGTGGCCCTTCAGGGCTTCTGCCAGTTTGTAGTTCTCGGTCTTGCGAACCCGCCGGCCTTCCTGCACCGCTGTCAGGTGATGCGCTTCGTCGAACACGACCAGATCCCAGCGCGGCGCCTCCAGCAGGCGTTTCACGCGCGCCGGACGCTTCAATGTGTCGATGCTGGCGATCAGGCGGTCGTGCTTGGCGAACGCATTGGACTTGCGGTCCGTCACATCGCCCTCGCGACCGAATACCTCGAAATCCAGACCGAACACTTCGTTCAGTTCACGGTGCCAGTTGTTCACCAAACCGGCGGGCACGACCATCAGTGCGCGCTCCAGTTCACCTCGGCTCGCCAATTCGCGAAGGATCAGTGCTGTCTCAACGGTCTTGCCGAGGCCTACCTCATCGGCGATCAAGAAGCGCCGCGGGCTCGCGGTCGCCACCCGGTGCGTCAGCACTATCTGGTGCGGCAACAGATCGATCCGCGCTGAAGTCAACGCCGCAGCGCTTTCCATCAGTGGCAGCATATGCGCCTGGAGGGTCAGTCGAATCGCACGGAGCCGCTCCGGTGTGCCGGCCACATTATCCAGCATGCGGTCGGTACGGGACAGCGTGGCGCGTAACGCCGCCAGTGGGACGCGTCGTTCCCCAGCGCCGAAGAAGGCTCGGACGTACCCGTCCCGCGAAGTCTCCAGTACCACGCCATCGCCGAGATCAGCGTGCGTTACACGCGTACCTGGCGGCATCTCCAGCGTCTCACTCATCAGGAAAGCCGCGTGAGATGCAGGCCGATTAGGTTGCTATCGTCCTTCGGTCCACGTAGATTAGGCGGCCAGAGACGCTGCACCTCTCGCTCTGCGCCGGAGAACAGCAGTCTCCCCAGCGGCAACGGCGTGTCGCCTGGCGTAGCCCAAAGCCACGCATCGCCCGGTGCGTCGTGCTTGATTCGTTCGCGGCCGCTCGGCAGCCAAAAAACCAATGCGCACCCGCCCTGATAGGCATCCTGGAAACCCAGAACCAAGTCGCGTAGGTCCTGTTCCAACCATTGCTCCGCGTCAGCCTGTGAAAGGCAGTCCAGCGTAGCTTCGAGACCCGCGGCGATCAGCGTACGGCCGCCGTTGCTCTGCAGTTGCTCCGGCCAGTCGCTGTGGCTGCCAAACAGGCTCCGCAGCGGCCGCACCTCCGCCGGCAACGCGAGGTCGCGCAGTGCTTCTGCTTCCCAAAGGAGGGTCAGGCCACGGCGCGCCCATGCCTCGGCGATTGGCATGATTACCTATCCTCGAAGAGCGACATCTGCGCAGTTGGCGGCTTCTGCGGCTGTGCCTTCTGCCATGCATCGAAGCGCAGTTTGGCCAGCTTCGACGCATCCCGCATGCCTGGCGTATGGCCCCGCTGCTCGAACCATTCTAACAGCGGCCGCAAGGCGGGATGCGGCTTGAAGTTTGGGTTGCGCAATGTGTCATTCGCATCAAGTGCGCTACCCGGGTGGCAGGCACCGATCAGCACCATCGCCTGGTCGTAGTCACTCTCCAGATTGCGCTTATGCCGGCTGTGCCAGGCGCGGGCGATCTCCAGCGGGGGGGTGAGGTGATAAATTTTCGCCGTCTCAGTGCACCAGCCACGCGTCTGAAACTCGTCCGGGCCGCTTCCAGTGCCGCGAAGGAATTTCTGCATCTGATCTCGCTTCTGTTCTGGTGCCGCGAGGAATATACGAAGGAACTGGCGAGTATAAGGCTCAGCATCTACGGGTGGTATATCGGCGCTGGTGGCACCCTCATCGAGAATTTGGTTTATGCCAAGAATGGCCTCTTTGACGCTGATGACTTCGTCCTCGTTCTTGAAAACTTGGCCATAGTGCCTGGAGAAATATTCAAGCGCCTTGCCACGACGGATGACAGCGAGGTCGGCTACTGGCAGGCCCTCTCTAGCATGGGCTTCCAGCAGGCCTTGCAATTGCCGTACGTCCGTCAACACTTCGCGTCGCATTCGCGCCCATGAGACCGGCTTGGGTGCCTCCGTGCGCTTACGGCAAACGTGGATGATATCAAATTCTATCTGCTGTGAGCCGAAAGTGCCAGGCTTGGAGCCTTCGCCTTTTGTCTCATCGGATCGAATTGGATAGGTGGCCTCTAGGTAGAAGCCCGCGTCAAACAGGGATTCTCAGTACCGCGACCCACGGCTCGTCCTCGCTATGATGGAACGTGAAGGCAAGGATACCACCCGGCTTAAGCACACGTTCTGCCTCCCACCATGACTGGGTCAGCAGGCGCTGGTAGAAAGCATCGGCTTCGCCTGGGTCTGGTTGTCGGGCTCGGTTTGCGACTGCTTCCAACGTCTTCGGCGTATGGTCGGGGAGAAATTCTCGGGGATAGTGATGCTTCAGTGCAAGGCGCAGCCAGACGTAAAAAAAATCTGAGAGCTCGGAATAATGCAGCAGCCCCCCGAAGGGGGGATCGGTGATGACAAGATCGAGCGACGCAGGGTGTTGCTCGGCGAGCTCAGTAGCTGAGCCTTGCGCGATTACAGCGCCGTTCATTGCATCGTTGGGGCTGACCTTTTGACTCTTACCCTGCAAGCCTGCTGCCAAATCTGGATGGCTCCTCTGGAGCTCCTGTGTAGCCACAGGTTCCCAAGGGGCAGCCGCCCATTCGGCTCCTTGGAGAATTGCTTCAACACATGACGTCCAATTGCCGCGCCCAAGAGCCCCGAATACACAATTTTCGACGGGTGTCGCCTTTGGATGATAGTTATTGTTACCCATGTGAGGAACAAGTTTGTCGTAACCAATATCCCATATACAAAACATATTTTGAGTTCTGAGATATTGTTGAAAGGCACCGAGAACAAACTCCCTTACTAGTGCATCATGCACCCCGACAGTCATTATCGACCGGAACAAGGACGCATGGACTAGCAACTGCCGAGGGTTGAACATGGTCCACCAGTGAGTGTGTCCATGGTTCGGTACGCCACCTTGTTGATGGTGTGTCATGAAACCATACGGAAGCTCTGATCGGGGCCACCAATCTGCAAGATCTGCGTTCTTGCGCCGTTCCCACTCAACGCAGGCCGCATCATAGCGTCTTGCGGAAAGAGCACCGAATGCCATGAAGAACCGTCCATTGTAAGCGGAGCTTCCCCTGGCAAAGATTCGGCGAAAAGCCTTGCTCCGCATAGCCTGCCATTGGGCCGGTTTTTCCGGACGCCTTCACTGTAGTCAGGATATCTTGCACCGTGCCGCAGGCCGAGCACGCATAGGCCGATCGGCGTGGCACGGTGCCTCCAGCCTTCCCTGTCGGGATCACATCACCCGTTTCCGGACAGATGATGTTTTCAGGCAGCGGGCCCCGCACCTCCAAGAGTTGTATGGTTGCGGCGCGCACTGTATTCCAAAGTACCGTGCCTTCTACATCATCCTGGGCCGAACCACCGTAGAGCAGTCCGCTTGCATCAGCCTTGGGCGCGCCCGCTAGCCATGAAGGATGCACCAGAAGCGATAGCTCAATCTTCTTGCGTTCGCCCTTGCCTACCAGCTTCACCTGCTCTGCATGCCCGCAATGCGGACAGGTCACCCGACCAGCTCTGTCCGGCATCGCGAAGACGCGTTCGCCCGGAGCTAGCACCAGTGGCGCATCCGGCGCCATGCGCGCCTGCTCGCTTTCGATATCGAAGGGTTTGCTGCACGCCTGGCACGCGTGCGCCCAACGCTTTACCGTCAGCGTCTTCACCGCCATCACATTGCTGGACATGATAGGTGTGCGGTGGCCACAGCCGGTAACCTGACAGGGGCCGTGCTTGGCCCAGAACGTATAAATCGCCTCCGGCCCTGAATACGAATACTTCTTCCGTTCCTCCGGTGTCAGCATCAGTGGGTCGAAGTCAGGGTCCATCACCTCTTTGTCGGCTGACCGCGTCCAGACACCCTTCTCGCCGCCTGGTCCCTCACATGTGTTTCGGCGTGCAATTTTGACCCCCTGAGCCGGGGGATCGGCGTGCAAAATTGACCCCCTGAAATCTGGCCTGTGGTCTGCCTGCTTCGATGAGAAGTGGGCGGTGGGGGATGCTGGTTGTGGAGACGATCGGCCGGATACGACGCGAGCATTTGGTCAAGGGCAAGTCGATCAAGGAGATCGCGCGCGACCTGAACGTATCGCGCAACACGGTTCGCAAGGTGCTTCGGTCAGGGGAGACGTCATTCTCCTATGAGCGGGAGGTTCAGCCCCGCCCCAAGCTGGGCCGCTGGAAGGCCGAGATCGACCGGCTGCTGACCACGAACGTGGAGAGCACGGCGCGCGAGCGGCTGACATTGATCCGGATATTCGAAGAACTGCGGGCGCTGGGCTACGACGGCGGCTACGACGCCGTCCGGCGCTACGCCCGGAGCTGGAACCGGGCGCACGCGGGGCAGACGGCGGCGGCTTATGTGCCACTGTCGTTTGCGCCTGGCGAGGCTTACCAGTTCGACTGGAGCCACGAGATTGTCGTTCTGAGCGGCGTGACGGTGACGGTCAAAGTCGCGCATGTCCGCCTGTGCCACAGCCGCATGATGTTCATTCGTGCCTATCCGCGCGAGACGCAGGAGATGGTGTTCGATGCGCACGAGCGCGCCTTTGCGCTGTTCAAGGGCGCCTGCACACGCGGCATCTACGACAACATGAAGACGGCGGTTGAGACGATCTTCATTGGCAAGGACCGGCAATACAATCGCCGCTTCCTGCAGATGTGCGCCCATCATCTGGTGGATCCTGTTGCCTGCACACCGGCATCAGGCTGGGAGAAGGGGCAGGTGGAGAACCAGGTTGGCCTGGTGCGCGAACGCTTCTTCACCCCGAGGCTGCGGTTCAAGACCTACGACGAACTGAACGCCTGGCTGACGGATAAATGCATCGCCTACGCCAAGGCGCATCCGCATCCGGAACGTCCCGAGCAGACCGTGTGGGACATGTTCGAGGAGGAACGGCCGAAGCTGGTCGCCTATCGTGGTCGCTTTGATGGATTCCACGCGCTGCCAGCCTCGGTGTCGAAGACCTGCCTGGTGCGCTTCGACAACAACAAATACTCGGTGAACGCCAGCGCGGTCGGCCGGCCAGTCGAGATCCATGCCTACGCCGATCGGATCGTCATCCGCCAGGATGGCCGCATCGTCGCGGAACACCGCCGCAGCTACGGTCGAGGCGAGACGATTTACGACCCGTGGCATTACGTGCCGGTCCTGGCCCGCAAGCCGGGCGCGCTGCGCAACGGCGCGCCGTTCAGGGACTGGGTGCTGCCGGCGGCGCTGGAGCGGGTGCGGCGCAAGCTCGCCGGGTCCGATGATGGCGATCGCCAGATGGTCGCCATCCTGGCCACCGTGCTGACCGATGGATTGCCGGCGGTTGAGGCTGCCTGCGCGCAGGCGATGTCCGAGGGCGTCCACTCATCCGATGTGATCATCAACATCCTCACGCGGCACCGCGATCCGGGTCCGGCGGCCAGCATCCTCACGCCGGATGCGCTGACGCTGCGCCATGCGCCGGTCGCCGATTGCGCCAGATACGATCAACTCAGGAGCGCATGAGCATGGAGCGAACCGAAGTCCTCGACATGATGGGCGAACTCAAGCTGTTCGGCATGAAGGGCGCCTATGACGAGACGCTGGCCACCGCGATCAAGCGCAAGCACGAACCGCAGCGGCTTGTCGGCGATCTGCTCAAGGCCGAGATCTCCGAGAAGCAGGCGCGCTCGATCAGATACCAGCTGACCATCGCCAAGCTGCCGCTCGCCAAGGATGTCGATGAATTTGCCTTCAACGGAACACCGATCAACGAGAATCTTGTGCGCGATCTCGCCGGCGGCAACTTCATCGCGCAGCAGCGCAACCTCGTCCTGGTTGGCGGCACCGGCACCGGCAAGACGCATCTGGCGATCGCCATCGCGCGCAGCTGTATACGAGCCGGTTCGCGCGGACGCTTCTTCAACACCGTCGATCTGGTCAACCGGCTCGAGGCCGAGGGGCGAGCAGGCCGCCAGGGACGGCTCGCCGATTATCTCACCCGTCTGGACTTCGTCGTCCTCGACGAGCTCGGCTATCTGCCGTTCGCCCAGGCCGGTGGGCAGCTGCTGTTCCACACCGTCAGCCGCCTCTACGAGCGCACCTCGGTCATCGTCACCACCAATCTCGCCTTCGGCGAATGGCCGAGCGTCTTCGGTGATCCAAAGATGACCACCGCACTGCTCGACCGTCTCACCCACCACTGCGACATCGTCGAGACGGGCAACGAGAGCTGGCGCTTCAAGAACCGCGCCTGACGCGCGCATCACCCTGCCACCAGGGCTTGCACCGGTGGGTCCACAGGAACCCCCCGCGCGCCGCTGCGTCAGCCTCGCTGCGGGCACTCCGCGACGCGCGGGTCCCCCCTATGGACTACCGGCACAAGCCGACGCGCTGAGGGGTCAATTTTGGACGCCGATCGAGGGTCAATATTCAACGCCGATTGACACCTCACAGGCATAGAAGGGCATGATCTGCGGTCTCACCTCCGCCTCGACATCGGCGAGCAAGCGCTTCACAGCATCCAGGTCGGGCTTGGCGAATTCCTGCTTTACGACGAACCAGGCAACTGGGTTCAGATCCACACCAGACATCTGCATGCCAAGGCGGGAGCCCTCCACCAGTGTGGTACCGCCGCCCATGAAGATGTCTGCCACCTGCAGGTGCTTCAAGGCGCCCTTCTTCTGGTGGTTGGCGTAGTAGGCATCCCATACAACCTTCGCGGCATGCGTCGGGTCCTCTGGCGCCTTCATCGCGCTGGCCAGCAGCATGGCGCGGAAGACTGAGGAACGGCGCCGCGCCCACCACTTCGACATTTGGTAAATTGGCTTGCCTGCATTCCCCTCAATCTGTGCGATCTGATTGATTGCCAGGATCGGGAAATCCACCTCAATGCATGTCTTCGGGCGATTGGGGTCGGAGAAGTCGACCGTCTCAACCGAAATCGGGCGCCCTGCGCCGACCGCCTTGGCGATCTCCTGCGCAAGCTTGTCCTTGGGCGAGATGGTGGCGCCATCACGGGGCATGCGTTCAGTCCTGAGGTCGGAGTTCGATGAAGGGGGAGAGCGCTTCGAGCAAGGTAAGTCCGCCGTGCCCGAGGCCCGCATTGCCGCCAGGGACTGGCCATTTCCGTCGGCCGAGTGGCATGCGGACGCGCCCCTGCCGGCCTGCGAGAGCGAGCGCTAAGGGAGGAGCCCACGGACCGAGTTCACCATCCGACGCTATACGGCCGCCGCCAAATGCGGCCCGTAGCCAAGCCCTTGCGTCGCCCTCGGTATCCTGAAAGCCACCGATATGGGCGTAGCCGTGGTCAGAGGTGACGAGCAGGCGGCGCCCGGTGGCAAGACGCTTCAGAAAGGCCCAGAATGCGGGGTCAGCGAAGGTGTTCGCGGCATTTCGCGCCAGCGTCTGGAAGGTGCTGCCGTCGTGAAAACGCGTATCCGGCCATGCGTGCCAAAACACCCACCGCGGTTCCGCCTTGATCAGCGCGGCGCAATCTTTCCAGGGCAGATCCGCGACCTCGGTGCACGCACCCTTGAGACGGAACGCGGTTGGCGGATGGTTGTTGGCGAGCGTGTTGCGGGCACTGACGCCCAACGCCGCGGCGAATGTGTTGGTGTCGCCCGGCAGCTCCGCGGCGGTGGCCGTGGCCGCGATGATTGCGAAGCCACCTGCCGCTGCGGCCTCGCGCAACAATGGTAGTTCCCGAAGAGACAGCCCATCCAGGATCAGAACGGCGGCGCCCGTGCCCGTAGGTAGCGCATCCCACCACTCAACGAGGCGGTCGGCGGTCCGGGGCATAGCGGAGCCGAATTCGCACCAGAGGTCCCAGCCTGCGCCAGCCAGCCACGTGTCCAGCGGTCGCAGCGCCTCGTCTCGGATTCTGGCCGCGGTGTCGGCCGAGAGGCCGGTTCCGTTCGTTTCGCAAGCTTCGAGCGCATGGCAGGCGAGCAGGCTCCACGCTGCGGCCGGAGTAGCAGCCTGCAACTCGCGTAGAAGGGAAAGCGGAAGCGCCGCCATCACGCCGGTCCATCCTCGCGATCGAGTGAAAGACCGTAAATCATGCCGTCAGGTAGTTTTTCCAGCAGCTTTTTTACCTGGGCACCGGTTGCAACATCGAGAGTAATGACCACCGACCGCACCTGGCTGCCCGGGCCAATAGCCCATTGCTCCAATTGGCCCGCGAGGTTTAGGCCAGAGGTGGGTTTAGCGGCCACGAGCGGTGTCCTTTTGAGTGGCGAGGCACCTGACCCGCCCTGGCCGTCGCCGAACAGGCTCGCTGCCGCTCCCGCTGCCACGCCCGACGATGACGCCGATCCATTTGTTGTCGGGAATGGCGTGCCACCGTCGGTGGGCATGACCGGCCCGCTTTGCGCACCTTCGGCCGAGGTGGTGCTTCCGGAGCCGCCACCGTTCGGGGATGCAGGGGACGCCGCCGCACCTTGTGTGGCCGCCCCGGTGCCGGGCAGGCCAAGGATCACATTCTCCAGTTGCTTGCCATCCGGGAGCCGGCCGCGGAGGCGCGCGTAAGCGTGCTTGATCTCCTCGCCAGGCTTGCGTTCGAGCCGCTCCCGATCTTGCACGTTGATTGTGATCTTGCCCTGTGCACAGACCGAGATGAGCCTGTCCTTCATCAGTGAATCGCCCAGCCATGGGATGGTGTCGGCGGGCGCCGGGCGCGGCTCGCGGAGCTCATCGAGCACCTTCTTGACCGATGCAGCGGCTTTGGCTGCCTCGATCGCATAGTCGGCGAAGGTTTCCGGCTCGAACAAGTCATTGGCGATCACGTCGTCCATCGCCTTCGGGATCTCACTGCCGCGGACCTTCAGCTTCTCCTCGGTGAAGCGGGATTTTCGAAGCGCGAGGTTGTCCCACGCCGCGAGTATGGCGAATCTAATCGTAGCGGTCCGTCAGGGCTTTGCGCAGAAAAGTCTGATACCTACCGGGCAGCTTGACGTATTCGCCGCCCTGATTCTGCCATTCGAGTGCCTTGACGACGGCGCGGGCGAAAAACAGTAACGACGGGTCGCTAAACACAGGCGGAAGATCGGCCCTCGGCAGGACGAAGCGGACGGAGTTTCGTCTCTGCTGAAGGTGATCCTTGAGCCATTGCGCGAGACGCTCATGCAACCGGTCCGGCGTCTCGGGTAGGACTAGTGACCTGGAATCCGGTTGTCCCACATCCCTGGCTGTTCCTCCGGGGCCAGGCCACTCCAGGGATCGGTCAGCCAGGTCTTCGGCAGTGCGATTACGCGATAGGGCAATGGCAATTCAGGATTGCCGTAAATGACATACCGGATCTGCTTGGCGAGATGGGTCTCGTCTTCGCCGCCGGCGAAGAGCTTAGGATTGCGTGCGGCCGCTTTCAGCTTCGCCTCGGCATTCTCTTCCTCACGGAAGACGAGCCGATCGCCGACTTCATGCAGATTAAAGCTGTTGTCGAGAATGGTATCGAACTCGGCTGGGAAGGCATTCGCGTCGAGGGGCGTGTCGCGCGTGCAATCAGCCTGGAGTTGGGCACGCGTAGCCCCGACTATGTTGCCCACGGCAATGGAGCGCAGCCAGAGCGACGCGATGATGTCCTCCAGGTGCGGCACATCCTTCGCGGGATTGTCAATAGCTTCAGTGACAGCGTCCCGGTTGCGACGCGCCTTGTCGCGAAGTGCGCGGTGCTGCGGATTATTGACGGAATCGAGCAGCGGCCCGATGCCACTTTCCTCATCGTCAATATGAAAGTCTGCGGCCGTAAGCACCGGTGAGACACCACCGCGACTCCTGTAGAGGCCTGCCAAAATCTTGATGAGATCGCGGTTTTCCTGCGCCGAGGTGGCGATGAGAATCTGGTCTTCGAGCACCTGGAGTAGATGTGGTGCGAAAGGCCAGGTCTCGATGAAATCGCGGTGGGCAGTCACATGTTGCGAGGAAGGCACCTCCGCAAGGCGCAGATACTCGGTGACATGGACCTCGGTCAGCTTGTCGATATCGGTGTCCGGGACTTGCAGCCGGTTTTCGAATATCCGGTGCAGGAGAAGCTGGCGTCGATCCCGCTTCGCATGAGCGCCGCTGAAATTCTGGAGGACAGGCGAAATGCGTTGAACTTGCTGGAAGGCGTCGGTCGTGCCGTTGCGGATCGACACAACCAAAAGGAATAGGTCTGGACGAAGATTGCTGATCTCTGAGAGCAGTTGGATAAAGTTGAAGGCCCAGGTCTTGTCCTTTCTGGTAGGCGTATCCACGAGGCCGTCGAACCAGGTCTGAAACTCATCCAGTATGAGTGCTGTTGGATGCTTTTCGAACATCGGAAGCAGGATATCGATCGATGGGACGGCTGTTTGCGTTGCGCTATTATGCTCCCAGATTGCCCTGTAAACTTTCCCGTCCGGATGCTGCTCGAACAACACGTCCCAGAGGAACGGGTAACGCTGCTGATGCAAGCTCGCCGTGATGACCTTCAACCCCGTCCTCAGGGGGAGGTTCTCCAGATACGCATACTCGTCTCCGAGGACACCGGCCCAATAGTTGAGCCAAGCCTTTGTGGCGGCATGGTCTGTCAGCGCATGGTAGAGGGCGCCAAGGAGGTGGGACTTGCCGAGACCGCGTTCTCCCATGAGGGCTATTGGGCGGCTCTGACCGGGTCCTGCCGCACGCAGCATGCCAATCAGGTCTGTCGTGGGATAAGTGATCGCCAGGAACTGTTCGGCGGGGACCTGGGTGGCACCCGTCTTCTTTGGGTTGGTCAGATCGATCTGCGTCCCCTGGAGTATCTTCCCGGTGAATTCAGACCTGAGCTTCAATCCCAACATCGGTCCCTCCTGGGCACACCCTCCCCATAGGGGGGCTTCAGGTTGCTTGCATTCCTTCAGCCCGTTCGCCCAACCGCCCACCGCAACAATTGGCACAAGGCAGCACTGGGGGGACCCTTAGCACTCTGTCGAGGCTGGGGTCATTGATTTACTTGCGGCACAAGAACTCGCACATAGTCGGTGCCCCGCCGGCGGGCTCCCCCAGTTTCGTCACGGCGAACGTGCGCTCGACGGGGCAGCCGCGAGCGGGTGGCGGCTCACTGCAAGCTCGTTGGCTCCCGTAGTTGCCGGGGGCGACGATCGGCGGCTGGGGCTGCCCGCGATCAGCAGCCTGGCGACCTCAGACGACGACCAGACCGATATTGGCTGGTGCAGATTTGGCAGGTGTCAGAAGAAGAAGCCGAACGCAAGGCTAGCGAAACAAAATCTGATCAGCTCAGGCTCCAGCCTTCGCAGCAGCGCCAGCAACAGTGAGTGGCCTGGCTCCTGGTAAGATGGCCAGGACAAAATTTGCAAAACTGTCCGCGGGGCTCTGGGCGGGATCTCCCCAGGCCAGCCCCCCCGGTCTGCCGCCGACCCACGGCGACCTCGCAGTTTGGCTGCTCCCGGGGAGCCCGCGGGCCTCGCCTTGTGTCTCATCGCGGTGGTCGGGCTTGTCGTGCTGGTGTGGGTAGTGTTGGCGCTGGTGGCGGGCGGGGCGTTTAGACGATTTGCTGCCCGGCGCGCAAGGTCCTGGGCTGATCCCTGTGGCGCCAGGTGATTAGGTTGACGGCTGAAAACGCTCCTTCACTTCCGCCCGTGAAGGACGCGCCCCCTGGACGCGCCCGTTGTCGACATGACAGAATCCGATCATGCAGTTCGCATCCCTTTTACGATTCGCCATTTGCACCCTGCCGCTCGTTCTCAGCCTTGAGCCTAATCGTGCGCAGGCCGACACTCCTGCGGCACTTGCTGCGATTTCAGACACGGCTGATCGAATATGCGGGATCGTTTCAACGCAGGGCGAGGCTGGCCAGAGCAAGGTGCAAGGCGACATACACGCCGAGCTTAACGGCCTAGCACGCAGACTAGCGACAATTGGCGGCTCAGGGGCCGCGGACTTGACCTCGTCCAAATATCAGGGCGTCCTGCAACAGGACTTGCCGACGGCGCTGAAAGACATTCGCGAATGTAAGCTGCGAGTTTTTGAGAAGTTGCAAGCAACCATCCTGCCAGGAACCGCTCCGGCATCAGGTCCGGGCAGTCCGACTCTAGATTTGATACAGGCCCCTTCCAACGCGCAAGCAGTAGACGCGACCAAATCCACGACTAGGACCGAAGACTTGGGGTTTTACAGTTGCGCAAATGATGCAAACGCAATTACGTGCTACGTCGTGATTACCAAGACCTCACCTGGTCCAAGCGACTACACTGCGGACGATATGAGCATGAAGCAGATCAAGCTGGTCGACAATTTTCACATTGAGCATCTGCTCAAGGGAGCCTACTTCCTAGACGGCCTCGGGACCCATCAACAGAAAACCAATCTATCAGCCGGTGAAAGCATTTGGTTGGTGCTAAACTTTGGGCCAGCGCCGCATCCGGCAAGTTCAGCCCAAATCGTTCTAGCGCCTTACCAAGGCGCACCTCAACTTAGCGGACCCGTCAAGTAGCCGTCACGCTACTCGCCACCCGCCGAAGCACTACTCCCTCGCCTCCTGCCCGAGCAACGGCACGCGTCTGGCCCTCACCCGGGCATTGAGGATTGGCCCCGTCACCAGCCACGCGGCGCCTACACGGCCGCCACAGCCGCCCCTGCACCGCATCCGGCGCAACACCTCGCCCACCGTGCGGCTCGCGCCGCAGAAGTTCGCGAGATCGCTTACAGCGAAGGTGCGCTCCCCGCCGCAGCCACTCGACTGGCAGTCAGCGGCGAGCATGAAGCCCATAGAGGGAACGTAAGGTTAATGTCGAGTGGTCAGCCCGCGAGCCATGCGTGCTCCCCGCCGCAAAGAAATGGCGGCGCTTTCGGGGCGCAGCTCGCGTCCGCACTGCAACATCAAATCCGCTGGACCGTTCGCAAGTCCGCTGGTAGCAGTGCCAAGCCAATGGCCAAGTTTAGGCCGAGGAACAACGTCCAGCACCCCGCCCATTGGCGGGGTGTCGCGTTAGATGGGCCAAACGCGCACCTCTCGCCCGGCAGCGCAGCGACGGGCGGCGCAGCTACCGCCGCCCGCGAACCGCCTTCGCCGTTCGACCCTTAGCGGCTGGCGTCAACCGTGCTGCCACCGCGCTTTGCCGCACCACGGGCGCCGGCTTCGCTGCCGCGTGTTCCACCTCGGGCGCCGGTCTGGCCATCATCGGCTGAATCTGCTCTTCCAGCACCGCCCGCTCGTGTCCGTCCGCCGCGCTCTTGACGCGGTAGTGCGGCTCGCTGCCAACCGGCGGCAGCAACCGGACGATGACGTAAGGTCCGGGCGGTATCAGCGCGTCCCGCACGCCGGAAGGCGCCACAACCGTCTGTCCGACCGCGAAGCGATGGTAAGGCATGCGCCCATATGGGAGGGCATCGGAACGAACGCAATCGCGATTCCGGAGCGGTCCCGTAACTTCGCCTACTGCATGTTTGGCACCGCCCGGACCCTTCACGGGCAAGCCGTGCCTTTGGTGAACCGCCTCGACGTTGCAACTCTCGGGGGCGGTTCACTGCTGGGCAACCGCGGAGGACCACATGGCCGGGCGCGTCGGATCAGTCCAGCAGTCCCGGGACGGCAACTCATACGGCTTCATTATCTATGATGAGGCTGACCGAGCCTGCGCGTATTTCGGGTTCAGTTCGTGGCGCGAGGCCGACAACGCCGCCCGGCAGGCGCAATCCCTTCTGATCACTGCAATTCGGTGTCTGAGGCGGTAAAGCCTCACTTCCTCATCGGAAGCAAGGGCGTTTGGCAGCGGCTGTGGCGGCAGCCGGATCAATCCACCTGTAGATGTTGCTAGATAATTTACCGATCCTATGACAGGACCGTTACGGTCCAATTTGCCTAAATGCTTGCGTTTCAACTAAATCTGGCTTCGCATTTCGATCGTTATAATATCGACATAGACGGTGGTTGCTGTGAGGTAGCGCGATTAACTCACAGGCTTATCCACGCGGTTGTCCCCTACGCTGGGGACATTGCACTTTCATGGCGACCCATCAGTGCAGCGGTGCATGGAGCGTAGTTGCGGGAAGCGGCGGCCATTCCCGGCGCTCAACGATATTTCTCTCTGCGTCAGTGGTTCACGCCACCGACGTGTTGATAGCGCCCGCCGGGTGCCGATCTGGTATTGTCCTGGCGGGCGCTCTTTCAGAGCAGGGCGCCCACGGCCGTCTGCCGCTGGCGGCCTCCCGCGGAGGCGGCCATTCGTCCTCACCGACTAACTCGCCGCCCGTCTCCCCGTTGTGTCGCGAAGTTGGTGGAAATTGAGGTAGCGGTGGTCTCCGGCGGGGTGACGTTATCGCGTCACGCAGCAAGGTCAATGCATTGAATTGTCGGCTTCTCGGTGAGTGTCTGCCATCCGTCTACCTTGCGCATGGTGATCTGACCGGATGCCAGCAGTGCCCAGAACAGCATCGCCGCCGTCTCCGCCGACGGCAGCACGGTTTGCGTCTTGATGCGGCGTTTGAACTCCTCGTGCAGTCGCTCGATGGCATTGGTGGTGCGTGCCGACCGCCATTGACTGTCGGGTAACCGGGAGAAGGTGAACAGCCGATCACCGGCTTCCTCCAGGCTGTCGGCAACGGCACGACATTTCAGTCGCCACTTGCGAATGAAAGACTTGCGGCGTGTTTCGATCTCCTTCGGTGTGCCGGCGTAGATCATATCGTTGTAGTCGGCCGACACCTCCTCATGCAGCCGCTCAGGAGCGTGCGCCAACAGGTTGCGGTGCTTGTGCACGGTACAGCGCTGCACCAGTGCGTCAGGCCACACCAGGCCGAGCGCCTTCTCCAGCCCCGCCGCACCATCGATGATGACCAAGTTCGGCTCTGACAGACCACGCCCGATCAGATCATCCAGCAGACCCCGCCAGGCCGCCTCGCTCTCGCCGCCCATGTTGCGCACCGCAAGTAGCACCTTCTGCCCATCGCGCCGAATGCCCAGCACAACCAGCAGCGAGATCGACGTCGCCTTGCGATCGAGCCGCACCCTTGCCACCGTGCCATCCAGGACCAGCCTGACCACATCCTCTTCAGCCAGCGAGCGCCGGCACCACGCCTCCCAGTCCGTCTGCACTTTCCGCCACGTTCGGCTGACGACATCCTTGCCGACCGCCCCCTTGAACAGCGCGCCGAGTGCACGCCGAACCCGGCGTGTGTTGGTGCCCGACAGATAGGTGCCCGCGATCACCGCCTCTACCTGCTTCGTCATCCGCACATAGCGTGGCAGCGCCTCGCTGTGCCATTCCCGGCTCACCCCGTCCGTGTTGTTCAGCCGTGCGCGTGGCACGCTGATCGTCACCGGGCCAAATGAACCAAGCAACTGGCGGTTCCGTCGTCCATGCCGATATCCGGCGGCTCCCCCAGCCGCTTCTGGCAATATCGCGCGGCGATAGCGCGACCGACCAAGTGCCGCGTCCAGTTCCGCATCAACAAGCTCCTCGATGAACCCACGAACCCGATCCCGGATGGCCGCCTCGATCGGATCGAACCAACCGGAGCCAAGGAATTCAGGCGACTCCGGCGAACTGTCGTTGCTATGCTTCTGCATGGTGTAATCTCCCTCGACGTCTCACCGCCGAGTCTGGCTCGTTGCACAAGCCGGAGATTACACCACCTCGAATTTCCACCACGTCTGCGACAGCACCCGTCTCCCAACGGGCGGCTCTGTTTGTCAGCACGAAAAGCCCGCCGGCAAACTTCCTGAGAAAACAGTTCCCCAGGGCCGGACCTAGCTGCGCGCGAGATGGCGCGATCATAGAGCGGCCCATCACGGGACGAGAAACAACTCAGTGACGCAGCCGGCTACCAGGACCAGTGCGGTGATGATCCCTATTCAAGCGCCGCGACCGCCCAACCGGTTATCCTCGTCATTGCAGCGGCCTGCGTGATTGCCCATTCCCACGGACTATCGATCTGTCGCACACGGCCTAGAGCCCGGCGTGGGGATGCTGCTGCCTGATAAGCTCGATGTAACGCTCTGCGATCTCCCGGACGAGCGCCTGGTCAGGAGCGCCAAGGTAGAACGTGTTGAACTGCCGCCGCTTTCTGCCGTCCAGCGGCACGTCGTTATGCGCATACTCAACCAACCACATCATGGTCTATGTATCGCGTCCGCGGCAAAGCCCCTACAACTTCTGCGTTCATCATGTTGCCGTGGATGCGCGTCGAGGATTACTACCGGCAGGGTAAGCGCTGGTGGGTGCGGTTGCATGAGAAGGGCGGTAAGCGGCATGAGATGCCAGCGCATCACACCCTGGAAGCCTATCTCGACACCTACATAGAGGCGGCCGGCGTCCGTGACGGCGGCAAGACCCCCTCTTTCGCTCCGCCGCCGGCCGCACCGGCACATTGACCGAAAAACCGATGCACCAGGTCGACGCCTGGCGCATGATCCAGCGCCGGGCTGTAGGGCTAGGCATAAAGGTCCGCATCGGATGTCACACCTTCCGTGCCACCGGAATTACTGCTTACCTGGAAGCGGGCGGCACGCTCGAAACGCTCAGGCTATGGCGGCCCACGAAAGCCCGCACACGACCAAACTGTACGGCCGCACCGGAGACGAGATTACGCTCGATGAGGTCGAGCGGATCACGATCTGAGTCCGAAGAGCCTGCATGCGTGCACGGCGGCGCGACCAGAGCCGGTGGTTTAGTTCGAAAGAGTCGTAGTCAGAATCTTGCCCGTAGAGTAGCGTCCTGGTAGCGGAACGACCAGAGCACTTGAGTCCAGACCACTCCCCTGAGACGTTCCCGACCGGAGGAAAAGTTGCTAAGAGCACGTGTCGGCGGTGACATTCTTGGCGTATGCGTTGTCGCGAGCTCTCTTGCGCGCGGTGACGGTGCTACTTGTGCTGCATACGGTGATTGTCTCATGATTCCCCCATCGACGAGGTTGAACGGGGAAGGAGGCCCAAATATCAACAAGAAATGGGACGTTAGGAAATGAATACCTGGATGCTGGAAAGGCTTCCGCGGGCCATACAAGGCCATAGGGTTGCGGTTCGATGCGCCGTGGCTGTTTCTATCTCACTAATGCTGGTCCAACCTTCCCACTCTGAATATATCGATAATCGGGTCGACAGCATGCGGGCTGCCCTCCGGGACGTTATCTCGGCCGCAAGCGGTGCGGGCAACCTTTGGCTCCAGCACTGGGGAGAACAGAACCTTGAACTGATAAACCGTGTTTTTCAGGGGGCGACCGAGCAGCAGAGTACCTTCTTTACCCATCTGGACGACCAACGTGAGGGGATTCTAAAGGGGATCGAGGCTTCCATTTCTGAAGTCGCATCCGTCGCAGATGCACAGACATATCAGCTCAAAGGCGTGATAACCGGCTTCGAGGACTCGATCGTTCGTGTAAGCCGAGCGTCGCATTATCCTTTTGTTATCAGCCACTCCCCCACCTACATACTTCCGGCAAGATTGCAGGATGATATCCTGTTTAGTGTGACGGGGTCATACCTCAACAACGCGGAACCGGAGTTGATGGTTGATAGGAAGCAGACTCCAACGGCAGTCAACTTCCAAGAGGCCGCACTGACGTTCCGTATCCCAAGATCGCTGTTACCGCCACCAACCACAACGATTTAGCCTGTGTTTGCGGAGCTTAAAGTGGGCGGCAGTCCTGGTCTGGTTTCTAGAACACTTGGGCTATCGAATTCATCCCACACCTATCGCCTAGTCTTCTACGTTGTTCCCGAGACGGTTGGGCATGTCCGGGTCTTTCAATATGAAGACCAGGCATCAGTGAAGCGAAATACACGCACATTTCCTGATCCGGCTCAGCCCACGAATGCTGACTACTTTTATGGCCATGTAAGAGAGAATGGGTCACAAGATCCAACAAAGCGCTGCACAAGCCTTACTAAGGAAGAGGCCCTTGAAGGATGGAAGTTCGACACTGCTCAATCGAAGATTATTGATCAAGAAGGGAAGAATGGGTGGAGGTCGCCACCCACAGCCAATGCAACGGAGGACCAACTATGCTCGACTTTCGGGCTCTCCGCGAGTAACGGCGAGACCGGCACAATATATTATAGAATACAAGCGGGCCTCTATAAGCAAGTAAAGACCAAGACACCGAAGCTCTTGCACGAAGAAGACCTCACCTGGACCCGCCCAGTCTTCAAAGATCTTCCAAGTGACGCAAAGAACATAGTCATAGAGATCGAATATTTTGACGGGGTTGTGAGGAGATATGACACTAGCGCGCATGGCCGATACGTTAAGACAACCATCCGCAATGATTCTGTCTCCGTAGAAGCTGAGGTGCCGGATACTAATATATCGCCCCCAGGACGGTTGTAAAAATAACAACACATCAGGGCGGAGATTATGATAGCTAGGCTCCTTTTAGGATGCAGGCGGTGGTTGGCCCTGGCACGTTTGCTCGCACGCTTCTTGCATATGGTGGTCCTGGGGACGCTAGCCGGCTCAGTTTTGCTGGCCGTAGACGCAGCGGGGGCAACACAGCCGAGCGTTATCGACGCGCCTGCCGGGCAGCAGGTGGACGTATATAATTGGCTAGCGGAACAATATGGGTCCGTATCGTGGCGCACAACGGCGCTCCCTGCGCGAATTTCTGGTGGATTGAATGGCCGTTCGGGCGGGTTGAACAGCTAGGTCGCCACTGTGGAACTGCGCGATTTGAGATTCCGAGCATGTTATAGGATCTGCTGCCTCGCGGTTGCGCGCTGGAGGAATTTCGTCCAACCTAAGGCTCGGAGTTGCCGGCGAGGAGACGGCAGTGACCACAATCCATCTCGGCTTCTAACCGAGAAGTCCTCTCATCGTTGGCGCACTCTCGCAACACAGAGTGTGCCACACCGCAAGCTGGAGCGAACTTTCTCACCCTGAGGGTGGCGCGGCGAGAGACTGCCGTGCTGTATCTTTCCACGCCCATTGCAAAGATCGTGGAGGGTCCTTCGCCAGGCGGGTTACGGAATGACGTGAGCCCCAAGTTTCCTCCACTCAGAAGTAGAGTCCTGGGTTGCCGCCACGCCCATCGTGACGGTGTTTCTCTGTTCGGTCGAGCGGCGTTTCTCCATCCCGGCCGTCTTCATAGCGGTCGTCGCGCGCAGCCTGGGTCAAGCCTGGGCGCAAGCCACCGGCGAAGCCGGCGCGCAGCGGGCGTGATGCAAGCGAGCACGCCCTTCGCCCTCCTCGCCGAGTGGCCGCCCGCGCTGGCAGGCTGCCAGCACAGCGCGTGCCTGCCGCTGCGAGGTGAACAGCGTCGCATTCAGGCATTCATCGCGCAGCCGCCCGATGAAGCTCTCGGCGCATGCGTTTTGTTGTGGCTTGCCCGGTGCGATGTAGTGCCAACCCACCCCGGTCCGCTGGCACCAGCTCAGGATCGCGTTGCTGGTCAGCTCCGTTCCGTTGTCGCTGACGCACAGCAGAGAACGAGCGCCGCGGCGGGCGATGATCGCCGTCAGCTCGCGCGCAACCCGTGCCCGCATCCGCAGGGCTCGCCGTCGGCGCCGCCGTTTCCTACGGCCGACGGGTCGACTCTGCGGCGCAGGCAATGCCCCATGGCCCAGCGTCATTGTCGGTGCCAAGTCCTGGACCCAGAATTGCAGAAGTCTCTGGCTCCCCTCGATCCCCAACCGGCATTGGACGGTTTATACGACCCGGCCGAGGACACCCTGCTTGTACCTGGACTCAAAGCCGATTTTGACGAACTCGCCCTCAACGATTGGTTCGATGGCTGGGCGGATGACGGCCTGCTGTTTCTCGGCTCGGTCGGCCGGCCGGAAGCGAACCGTGCGGGTGTCTAAACAATCAAACGAGTAAAAACCCCGTTGCTTACTTGGCGTATGCTGCGTTTACTGCAGCCGCCTGAAACTGCGCGTCCGACAACGGCGAACCTGGGGCAGGTACAGGCTTATCCGTGCCGTTGTGATCGACCTCAAAGACAATGAAATCCCCACCTGCCGCTGCCGGAATGGTGAAATACCGATGCATGTGCAAGCCGGCCGAATCTCGACACTCCGTGGTGGATCTCGCAACAATTGTGTTGTCCACCAATTCGCTGGCCCGGCCTGATACGAAGTCGCCTTTGCAGGCAGTGGCATCATTCGTAATCAGCGCTGTTGTCACCTGCTGTGCATCCTTCCCAGAAGTCGCAGGAAAGATGGTCACGGCTCCAATACCGCCTTGTGATGTCCACACGACACCACGACCACGAATCTGCGGTGGTGTCTCGGATGCAGCAAGCAGGTGGGCGCTCGGTAGCTTTGTTTCGAGCAACAGGTTCGACGCCAAACGCATGGCGATAAGCTCATACTGTGGTGCCTGGGGAGGCGGTGATGGCGGCGGGAGCGGATTGACGGGCGCGGTGACAGGCGGCGCAATTCGCGGCGGTGGCTCCCCACGCTCGATAGCCAGTTGGGTATCGACGCACTGGCTGAGGGTAACCATGAGCCGAGATGTACCGTCGAGGTTGAACGGGTATGCCTTGCCCTCAGCACTGATAATCATCTGATACGAGGCCCGAAATAAGGCCATCAGGTGCGAATCCATTGCCATTGGAATCGTTACCATGTGGGAGTCCAAGGCAATAGCGGATCCAGACCAAGGATTCTGGCCGTCGAACGAAATCGATAGCGGGATTTGGATGCGAGGTTGTAGATTCCATTCTTGGTTAGCGAAACCAATAGACCATCCCTTGTGACGCTCCATCGCAACGGCCATGACGACATCGCCTTGCCAACTGTGATAGCCAACGGAGGCGACACATCTAACGAATTTGCCCGACTGATCATCGTCGAAGGCGCCGCCGGCCCAGTTCCCGAAGAAAGGAAAGGTGCTCATCAGTTTCGCCATGGCTGAGACGGGCACGCTCAACATACTGGCAGCGAGTAAGGCACTGCGTATGATGCGGTTCATTAGATTGGGTGCCCTGCCGGAATGACTACCCTCCCGTTCCTGACGCCGACCCTTGGTTGTTCGAGGCGAAATCGTCTTGATCAACATCGCTCTTCGTCTTTTGACTGGCCATGGCCACTTAAGTCGGATTCTATCCGATTGTGCAACGCTGCGTGCACTACAACCGTCTTTCTGGTTACATAGTAGAAACCCCGCAGGGAGACGTCCCCACGCGATGGGTTGGCGCCGATGAGGCCGGGTCCAGGTCCGCCTCCAGCGAAGCGCCCGAGATAAGACGCGCAATGAGCGAGTTCCAGCTTAACATGGCCAGGATGATTTTTCGAAAACTGTCCGCGGGTGTTCGGGCAAGGCGTTTCTAGGATCTCCCCAGGCCAGCCCCCCCGGTCTGCCGCCGACCCCCGCTGCAAACCGGCTGCCCCTGGGTAAGCCCGCCGGGCTCCCCGATCGGTCGTGAGCGAACCGTCCGGCCACGCGTGCCAAGACCGTTGGGGGCAGGCATTTGTGGGTAAATCCGTGGGTAGGCCGGGCCACGGACCAGTAACTTGTTGACTTATAACAGGATATTGTTGTAATCGTGCGGAGCTTCCAGATATCGAACCTGACATTGGCCATGCCGATGCGGCACTGGCGGAAGAACGGCCAGCCAGGGGTTTCCAGCCAGATCATCAGGGCAAAAAGAATTATCGGTATCGTCAGCGCAGCGAGAGCAAGCAGCGCGACAACGATGTCGAACGCTCGTTTCGCCACGGCCTGCCAATCGGCGATTGGCCGACGTGGCGGTTCGGCATACGAGACGGGCAAGGTGCGAGGATCGGTGTAGGCCAGCACGTCCTGGCCGATCGAACTGGCAGCGGGATGATACATGGTTTGCCGTGACCCTAAGGGCGCCACAATCACGTTGGTTGTAGCCGATCTATTGACACTACTCAGAGTTGCAAATGATGCCACGACGGTCTGACCGACCGATTAATGCAGTGCGGGTTCAAATGCATGCCTCTTGGCCGCACAACGCAGGGCAGTGGTTACAAAGGTAACCAGCCAAATCTCGATCAGCGGAACACCATCGTACGAGATAGGCCGAAGTTCAAGAACATGCCGGCGATCGCTCCGGCGGCCACCGCATAGACCGGCTGGTCCGCACAGAGCGCAACGAAGGTGACCAGCAGCGCGTAGGTGCCGCGGTTCAGCGTGAAGCCGCCCAGGTTCACCACCAGAAAGCGTGCCCATTGCTGGTGCACCTTGCCGCTGCTCAGGCCACGGAAGGTCCATAGTCGGTTCAGCAGCCAGGTGACGGTAGCGGCCACGACGTATGCGGCCATGCCGGCGCCGTACAGTCCAAACGAACGCCGCAACGAATACACCGTCGCAGTGTCGAATGCGAAGCCAACGAGGCCGACCGTGCCGAACATCAGGAACTGCACCAGCATGGCGATCCGCGCCGGCGTGGCAAAGTGTCGCGCCGGCGGTGGGAGCTGCGCGGCGAGGCGGAGCAGCAGGCCTTGCATCGGCAGGTCAGTAGCCAATGCCCAAGATCTTGACCACTGTCGATGCGCGCTGGCCTTTCGCCCCGGGCTGAGGCAGGCTAGGAGCCGTCGGGACTGGGACCGGCGCGCAAGCGAGAAAAACAGTAAGGCGGAGGCTCGAGCAGGCAGTGCATCGGCATGGAATCAATGGGGTTGGCCACGCACCGAGTGCGCGTGGTCTGTCCGCGTTCTGAACGGATCGCAATCGTATGCTCGCATACGCCTCACGACGCATAATGGCCACCATTCCGGTGATGCTCGTCGTCGCGTTCTTCGTGTTCAGCCTGCTCTACCTGGCGCCCGGCGATCCAGCTGCGATCATCGCCGGCGATCAGGCGACGCCTGCCGATGTCGAACGCATCCGTGCCTCGCTGGGCCTCGACCGGCCGTTCCTGATCCGGTTCGGCGAATGGCTGTGGCAGATCATTCACGGTGATCTCGGCACCTCGATCTTCACCAACCTGCCGGTCAGCCACATGATTGCACAGCGCATCGAGCCGACATTGTCGCTGATGGTGCTGACCATCGTGTTTTCCATCGTGATCGCGATCCCGCTCGGCGTCCTGGCCGCATGGAAGCAGGGTTCCTGGATCGACAGCGGGGTGATGGCGTTAGGGGTATTCGGCTTTTCCGTTCCGGTCTTCGTGGTCGGCTACGTGCTGGCATATCTGTTCGCCCTGCAACTCGACTGGCTGCCGGTGCAAGGGTTTCACTCGCTGAATGACGGGTTGCTGCCGTTCCTGCGCAACCTGACATTGCCCACCATCGCCCTCGGCCTCGCCTTGATCGCCCTGCTGGCACGCATCACGCGAGCGACGATGCTGGACGTGCTGAGCCAGGACTATGTGCGTACCGCAAAGGCGAAGGGTGTCGACCAGCGCTCGGTGCTGTTCGTGCATGCGTTGAAGAATGCCGCGGTGCCCATCGTCACCGTTATCGGCAACAGTGTCGCCGTGCTGATTGCCGGCGCGGTCTTGACCGAGAGCGTGTTCGCCATTCCTGGTCTCGGACGGTTGACAGTCGATGCGATCCTGCGCCGCGACTATCCGGTGATCCAAGGCGTCGTGCTGCTGTTCAGCTTCACCTATGTGCTGGTGAACCTGCTCGTCGATCTGCTCTACACCCTGTTTGACCCGAGGATCCGCTATTGAGCTCCGCAACCACAACGCAATCGGGTTACGTGGCCGCGCCGACGCTGGCCGACGTCCTGCCACCGGTCAAGCAACGCGGCAGGGCCGCGACATTCGTTCGGCGAAATCCCACCATCGTTGTCGGCGGGTCGCTGCTGCTCATCATGGTCCTCATCGCGATCTTCGCGCCTTATCTCGGGACGGTCGACCCGACAGCCCTGGCACCGGCGAAGCGTACCCGAGCACCTTCGGCGCAATTCTGGTTCGGCAGCGACATGCTGGGGCGGGACGTCTATTCGCGTGTGATCTATGGCGCGCGTATCTCACTCATCGTCGGGTTTGCGGTGGCGGCGATCGCCTCGATCATGGGCGCCTTCGTTGGCCTGGTGTCCGGATTCAGCCGTGTGCTTGATTCCATCATCATGCGGGTGATGGACGGGCTGATGTCGATTCCCCCGATTCTGCTGGCGATCGCCCTGATGGCGCTGACCCGTGCCTCGGTGCAGAATGTCATCATCGCCATCAGCATAGCCGACTTCCCTCGCGTATCCCGCCTGATCCGCGGCGTGGTGCTGACCCTGCGCGAGCAGCCCTATGTCGAGGCCGCGATTGCGTCGGGCACTCGCATACCGATGATCATCATCAAGCACATCCTGCCGAACACGTTGGCGCCGCTGATGGTGAATGCGACCTTCATCTGCGCCTCCGCCATGATCACCGAGGCAGCGCTGTCGTTCATCGGCGCCGGCACGCCGCCGATCATCCCCAGTTGGGGAAACATCATGGCCGAAGGCCGGGCGCTATGGCAGGTGAAGCCATACATCGTGTTCTTCCCGGCGATCTTCCTGTCCATCACCGTGCTGTCGGTGAACCTCCTGGGCGATGGACTGCGCGACGCGCTCGACCCGCGGCTCGCCAAACGGCTCTAAGATGGCGCTGCTGGAAGTCGAAAACCTGCAGACGCATTTTGGCACGCCCGATGGCGTCGTGCGTGCCGTGGAGGGTGTTTCCTTCCACGTCGACGCGGGCGAGACCCTCGGCATCGTGGGCGAATCAGGCTGCGGCAAGTCCGTCACGGCGATGTCGATCCTCCGCCTGATCCAGGAGCCGCCTGGCAAGATCGCCGGCGTGATCCGCCTCGAGGGCCGCAACCTGCTCGAGGTCTCCGAGCCGGAGATGCGCGACATCCGCGGCAACGCGATCTCGATGATCTTTCAAGAGCCGATGACCAGCCTCAACCCGGTACTGACGGTCGGCAGGCAGATCGGTGAGACCCTGCAGCTTCATCAGGGTCTGTCGCAGCGCGACGCGGAAAAGCGCGCTGTCGAGATGCTGGTGCTGGTAGGCATTCCCGAGCCGCAGCGTCGCATCCGTGAATATCCTCATCAGTTGTCGGGCGGCATGCGCCAACGCGTGATGATCGCGATGGCGCTGGCCTGCAACCCCAGGCTGCTGATCGCGGATGAGCCGACGACGGCGCTGGATGTGACGATCCAGGCGCAGATCCTCGACCTGATGCGCGATCTGAAGCGCCGGCTGGGGTCGGCAATCATGCTGATCACGCACGATCTCGGCGTCGTGGCAGAGATGTGCCAGCGCGTCGTCGTGATGTACGCCGGACGCAAGGTCGAGGAGGGACCGGTCGAAGAGATCTTCGCCCACCCGCTGCATCCCTATACGCGTGGTCTGCTGGGTTCTGTGCCGAAGCTCGGTTCGTCACTGGTAGAGGGCGGGCGCGGCAAGCTGACCGAAATTCCTGGTCTGGTGCCCAGTTTGCGCCAGAAGATTGTCGGCTGCCCATTCGCTGGACGCTGCCCGATGGCGACAGAGCTGTGCAGTCGGGTGATGCCGGCAATCGAGCCCAAGGCGCCCGGTCACCTGGTCGCGTGTCACTATGCCGAACGGCGGATGGCGGCAGCGTGAGCGCTGAGCGTCCACTGCTCGAGGTCAACGGTCTGAAGAAGCACTTTCCGATCTTCGGCGGCGTGCTGGGCCAGGAGACAGCAAAGGTCCATGCGGTCGACGATGTGTCGTTCACCATCAACCGCGGCGAGACGCTGGCGCTCGTGGGCGAGTCAGGTTGCGGCAAGTCCACTGTCGGCAAGTCGATCCTGCGGCTCTATCCGATCACGGCTGGCGAGGTGTATCTCGCTGGCGACCGCATCGATAACCTGCCGGCGGGAAGGCTGCGTCCGCTGCGCCGGCGCGTGCAGGTGGTGTTCCAGGATCCGTTCTCCTCGCTCAATCCGCGCATGAAGGTGCGGGATATTCTGGCCGAGCCGCTGATCAATTTCGGCATCGTGCGCGGCGGCCGCGCGCTGACTGAACGTGTCGAGCTGCTGATGGACAAGGTGCAGCTTCCGCGTGACGCGATCGGCCGCTATCCGCATGAGTTCTCCGGTGGGCAGCGGCAGCGCATCGGCATCGCCCGTGCGCTGGCGCCAGGCGCCGACCTGATCATCTGCGACGAGGCGGTATCGGCGCTCGACGTGTCGGTGAAGGCGCAGATCATCAACCTGCTGGTCGATCTGCAGGACGAATTCGGCATGGCGCTGCTGTTCATCAGCCACGATCTCGCCATTGTGGAGCACCTGACGCACCGGGTGGCGGTTATGTATCTGGGCAAGATCGTCGAACTGGCGGACCGGCGCACGCTTTTCGCGAAGTCGCATCATCCTTACACGCGCGCACTGCTCTCGGCGGTGCCGGTGCCCGACCCGACGGCGAAGCGGCAGCGCATCATCCTGACCGGCGACGTGCCGAGCCCGATCAATCCGCCGTCCGGCTGCCGGTTCCACACGCGCTGCCCGTTCGTGTTCGATCGCTGCCGGGTGGAGGAGCCGATGTTGCGGCCGGTGGGAGATGGGCACGTATCGGCGTGTCACCTGGATCACGTTCCGGGCGGGCAGGTCGTGCCGATGGCGGCCTGAGTTCAGGTTCGTTCGGGCTTGGGCTGTTGGCGACGGCTTGAAACCGGCGCTGTGGCGATGATATGAAACGATCATGCTGATCACGCCAGACCAGATCCGTGCCGCACGGGCCTTGCTCCGAATGGACCAGGATGAACTGGCTCGCCGCGCCAATGTATCCGTCGTCACGGTGCGACGCCTCGAGGCCCCGGGCGGCCTGAGCAAAGTTGCACCGGGAACTTTCGATGAAGTTCAGCACGCGTTGGAAGCGGCCGGTGCCGAGTTCATCGACGGTGGCGTGCGTCGGCGCAAGCGAACGCCCGAGGAGATCGAAGCGCGGGTCCAGGCGATCCTGGCGATCGCAGCGGAAAGCGCCGCTCGCCAGGCGAAGCTGCCGCCCTTCACCGAAGATGATTTGTACGATGAAAACGGATTTTAGCGGTGATCGCGGTCGATACGTCGGCCATCGTTGCCATCCTGCGGCTTGAGCCGGAGGCCGCGGCTTTCTCGCGCCGGATAGAGCAAGCAGCCGCGGTCTGCATGTCCGCCGTGAGCCTGCAAGAGGCCTCGATGGTCCTTGCGGGCCGCCATGCGGATTCCGCGGCCTGGTCGGAGCTGGATCGCATCCTCCAGGATATGGAAATCGAAATCATACCACACGACGCTGAGCTCGCGCGTATGGCCCGCGATGCGTTCCTCAGATTTGGCAAAGGTCGCCATCCCGCGCGCCTGAACTGCGGCGACTGTGCCTCTTACGCCCTCGCCAAGAAGTACAACATTCCGCTGCTCTTCAAGGGTGCGGACTTCTCCGGGACCGATATCGTTCCGGCGCTCGCCGCACCCGCTTGACCACCGCGCGGCGCGGTGACCACACTCCGGCCACGCGACAAGGGAGGGATTGCGCGATGCCTCAGGTGACCCTGACGGTGAACGGGAGGCAGCATACGGTCGAGGTCGAGGGCCGCACGCTGCTGGTGGAGCTGCTGCGCGAGAAGCTCGGCCTGACCGGCACCCATGTCGGCTGCGACACCAGCCAATGCGGCGCCTGCGTCGTGCATGTCGACGGCGTATCGGCCAAATCCTGCACCATGCTGGCGCTACAGGCGGACGGCACCTCGGTGCTCACAATCGAAGGCCTGGCTGCAGCGGACGGCACGCTGCACCCGATGCAGGAGATGTTCCGCGAGCATCACGCGCTGCAGTGCGGCTTCTGCACGCCTGGCATGGTGATGGCTGCGGTTGACCTGGTGAACTCGCATCCCGAGGGGATGACCGAGAAGCAGATTCGACAGGGTCTGGAAGGCAATCTCTGTCGCTGCACCGGCTACCATAACATCGTCAAGGCGATCGCCGCCGCGTGGCCGCTGATGCACAACAAGGCCGCGGCTGCGGAATAAGACGAACCAACAGGGAGGGGCGTCGATGCCTTTCGAGGGAATTGGAGCCGCCGTCCGCCGCAAGGAGGACGTGCGCTTTCTCAGTGGCCGCGGCAACTATACGGACGACATCAACCGGCCAGGCCAGCTCCACGCATATGTCCGCCGATCGGACCGGCCGCATGCGAAGATCGACCGCATCGACACAGCGGCAGCCGCGAAAGCGCCTGGCGTCGTCGCGATCTATACCGGCGCGGATATGGCAGCCGACAACATCGGTGGTCTGCCGTGCGGCTGGCAGATCCACAATAAGGACGGCTCGCCGATGAAGGAGCCGCCGCATCCGGTGATCGCCCTCGACAAGGTGCGCCATGTTGGCGATCCGATCGCCGTGGTGATCGCCGAGACAAAGCAGGCGGCGAAGGACGCGGCCGAGCAAATCGTCATCGACTATCAGGACCTGCCGGCGTCGGCGTCACTGCGCGACGCGATCGCGCCGGGTGCGGCGCTGGTGCACGATGATGCGCCGGGCAATCTCTGCTACGACTGGCACATCGGTGACAAGGCGGTGGTTGACGCTGCGTTCGCCGGGGCCGCAAAGGTGGTGAAGCTCGATCTTACCAACAACCGGCTGATCCCGAACGCTATGGAGCCGCGCGCCGCGGTTGGCGAATTCGACGGGCACAGCGGCGACTACACGTTGTACACCACCAGCCAGAACCCGCATGTAATTCGGCTGCTGATGGGCGCCTTCGTGCTGCATATCCCGGAGAGCAAGCTGCGCGTCGTGGCACCGGATGTCGGTGGCGGCTTCGGCTCGAAGATCTATCACTATGCCGAGGAGGCGATCGTCACCTGGGCGGCGGGCAAGGTGCGCCGGCCGGTGAAGTGGACGGCGGAGCGCAGCGAAAGCTTCATGTCGGACGCGCATGGCCGCGACCACGACACGACGGCAGAGATGGCGCTGGATGCCGACGGCAACTTCCTGGCACTGCGGGTATCCACGCTTGCCAACATGGGCGCCTACCTCTCCACGTTCGCGCCGTGCATCCCGACCTATCTGTACGCGACGCTGCTCGCCGGCGTTTACAAGATGCCGGTGATCTACTGTGAGGTGAAGGCGGTATTCACCAACACGGTGCCGGTGGACGCGTATCGTGGCGCCGGGCGGCCTGAGGCGACCTACTTGCTCGAACGCCTGGTCGATGCCTGCGCCTACGATACCAAGACTGATCGCGTTGCGATCAGGCGAAAGAACTTCATCCCGGCGGACGCGTTTCCGTATCAGACTCCGGTCGCGCTGCAGTACGACAGCGGCAATTATCAGGCGACGCTGGATGCCTGCCTGAAGGCGGTGGACCACGCCGGATTCGAGACGCGTCGCTCCGCCGCGGCCGCGCAAGGAAAACTGCGCGGCATCGGCATTTCCACCTACATCGAGGCCTGCGGCATCGCGCCCTCGGCCGTGGTGGGATCGCTCGGCGCGCGTGCAGGCCTCTACGAGGTGGCGAACATCAGGGTGCATCCCACCGGCAGCGTTACCGTCTTCACCGGCACGCACAGCCACGGCCAGGGACACGAGACCACGTTGGCTCAACTCGTGTGCGAACAGTTGGGCGTGCCGATGGACCAGGTCGATGTCGTGCACGGCGACACTGCCAAGATCCCGTTCGGCATGGGCACCTATGGCAGCCGCAGTTTGGCCGTAGGCGGCAGCGCAATGGTGAAGGCGATGGACAAGGTCATCGCCAAGGGCAAGAAGATCGCCGCCCATCTGATGGAAGCCTCGGTCGACGACATCGAGTTCAAGAACGGCACGTTCAGCGTCGCCGGCACCGACAAGTCGAAGACGCTGACCGACATCTCGCTGGCCGCCTATGTGCCGCACAACTACCCGATCGAGGAGCTGGAACCGGGCCTCGACGAGACAGCGTTCTATGATCCGAAGAACTTCACCTTCCCCGCCGGCTGCCACGTCGCGGAGGTGGAGATCGACAAGGACACCGGCGTTGTCGAGGTGGTGAACTTCGTCGCGGTCGACGACGTGGGGCGCGTGATCAACCCGATGATCGTCGAGGGTCAGGTGCAGGGCGGCGTGGCGCAGGGCATCGGCCAGGCGCTGTTGGAGCACGGCGTTTACGACAAGTCGGGACAATTGCTGTCCGGCTCGATGATGGACTACACCATGCCGCGCGCCGACGATCTTCCGAACATCACTGTCGGTACCGAGGTCACTCTCTGCACGCACAATCCGCTCGGCGTGAAGGGCTGCGGCGAGGTTGGCGCCATCGGTTCACCGCCGGCGATCATCAACGCCATCATCGACGCCATGAAGGAGTACGGCGTGCGGCATATCGACATGCCCGCGACGCCGGGAAGGATCTGGTCCATCATCCAGGGCGCCGCGCCCCGGATGGCCGCGGAATAACCGGGACGAGGAGCAGCACGATGTATGATTTCGCATATCAGAAGCCATCGAGCCTCGCCGATGCGCTGAAGGCGCTGAGCGCCGACCCCGAAGCGAAGGCGCTCGCAGGCGGCATGACACTGATCCCGGTGCTGAAGCAGCGGCTGAACAAACCCAGCCTGCTCGTGGATCTGGCGAAGATCGGATTGACGGGCGTATCGACCAACAATGCCATCATCATCATCGGCGGCATGACGACGCATGGCGCAGTCGCCAAGAGTGCCGATGTGAAGGCGAAGATCCCGTCGCTGGCGGAGCTTGCCTCGCATATTGGCGACGAGGCCGTGCGGCATCGCGGCACGATCGGCGGCAGTTTGGCAAACAACGATCCGGCAGCGGATTATCCTGCCGCCGCGCTGGCGCTGGGGGCAACGATCAAGACCGACAAGCGTTCGATCAAGCGCTGACGACTTCTTCCAGGGTATGTTCACGACAGCTCTGGAACAGGGTGAACTGATCACCTCGGTCGAATTTCCCGCGCCGGAGAAGGGCGCTTACGAGAAGTTCCGCAACCCCGCGTCGCGCTATGCCATCGTCGGCGTCTATGTAGCGAAGACCGCGGGTGGCGTGCGTGTCGCGGTGACCGGCGCGGGACAGAGTGGCGTGTTCCGCCACACAGCTATGGAGCAAGCGCTGAGCGCCAACTTCTCGCCGGACGCAATCGCCAATATCACGACACCGGCCGACGATCTGAACAGCGACATCCACGCCAGCGCAGAATATCGCGCCCACCTGGTGGGCGTGATGGCGAAGCGCGCAGTCGCTCGGGCGTACTGAGTTCGTGCATGCGGGGGATCGGCGACAACGGCGGTCCACCGCTCGATCCGGAGATCGATCCAAATGAGTTCCTGGCGCCATTGGTGCTGGAAGCGCGCGGCAAAGCGCGCCTGGAAGACGCCGGGACGCGAGATTGCGATGCGGCGACTTGCGCGAGCGGAAGCGCTCGGGATCAGCTATCGCGCCTATACGCTCGAAATCCTGGAGCGCGGCGTGGTACTTATGATCGGCGCCGAGCGATGTAGAGGCTGGTGGTCATGTTGCGGATGACGCGGCCGAGGAACTGCTCGCGGGCGATGCGACCCAACTCGGCGAGAATGAGCTGTCGATCGCTACGGATGTTGATATTGGAAAAAGTGCCATAGAGGGCGACCGTCTGCTCCGGATCGAGTTCGAGCGACCAGTCGGTGGTACGATGCTCGACAATATCGAACCTGCCGATTTGGCGCAGCGCTTCGACGCGCGCCGCGGCATCGAGAGCGAAGGGTTGATCGTGGCTGCCCACCGATGTGCTGGAAGGTCCCGGAAGCAGCGTCTTCGTCGCATGGTGGAAGGGATCGGGGCGGCTGTCGTCACCGAATACGTTCCAAAACGCTGCCCACCAGCCACCCGGCCGGAGGAGGTCCGCGACCTTGAGCAGAGCGGCGTTCTCATCCAGCCAATGGAAGGCCGTGGCGCAGACGCCAAGGTCAAAGCTGGCCGCGTCGAGCGCAGCCTCCTCGAACGAAGAGACGATCACTCTGAGGGCCGCATCTCCGGCGGTCTGGCGCAGAAATGCCGCCAGGCGCGGATCGGGCTCCAGGGCGACCAGGGGGTCTGCTCCAAGATCGAGCAATCGACGCGTTGCCTTTCCCGTGCCCGCGCCGATCTCGAATACAGCTACACCACGGGCAAGACCGCATCGCTCGCGCAGCGTCTGAAACACCCAGTCGGGATAGTCCGGCCTTCCGGCGTGATAACTGTCAGGACTGGCGCCAAAGGCCTGACGGCCAAACCTGCGATCGATGGTCGGCTCGCTCATGACGTGCCTCACGTTCCGTTCGCCGTTCAAGCCCGTTGGGTCAATGCGAATGCGCGAGACATAGGTTGGCCGCGGTTCAGCGCCATGTGGATCCACAGCATGGCCATCGGCTCGAGGAGCCGCGCAACTCGCAGAGGTCCCGCATCGATCGCCTGGAAGCCCAGATCCGATATGAGCGAAAGCACAAGTGGTTTTGCGCGTCATCGTCACCGGCGACGTACATGACCGCCGGCACCGGCGCAAATTCCCGCGCGTGCTCCATGTTGGCGAAACCTGTCTGGTTCAGCGTCTTGAACACTGCTGCGCCTTGGGCAAGCGAGGCGACGCGCTCGCCACCCGAAGTGGTATGGCCGATGTCAAGCTGCAGGCCATCGGTGCCCATCAGCAGCGGGTTGGTGCAGTCGATCAGGACCTTGCCGGCGAGATTGCCGGCCGCGGCAAGCGCATCGGGCACCGCCTGCCACGGCGTGGCCAGAACCACTACCATCGCGCCGTGCGCCGCATCCGCAACGCTGGCATAGTTGGCTCCCACTGGTCCCGCTGACGGCGCATTTGGATCGCGGACTCCGAATGTGACAGTGTGACCTGCCCTGATCCAGCCCGAGGCCAGTGCGTTGCCGACATTGCCTGCGCCGATGATTCCGAGTTGCATGCGACCCTCCATTGCCGTCGATCGATGGGAATGTCGCTCCCTGGATGGAAAAATCGCACCGGTCATCTGACCGGGGCACAGGAAGGAAACGCCTTCGATGACCGATCTTTCGCGCCTCGTCGATTCACCGGGCGCCCACACCTTAGACTATAGAGATTCGGCGTTTCCCGATCAGCCGCTGCTGCTGCATAGCGCACGACCGCGCCGCTACGATGCTACGACGCCGATACTGATCGTGCATCACGGCGTCGGACGCAATGGTCGTGACTATCGGGACTACTGGCTGCGGCTGGTGGACGATATCGGCGTCATGGCTATCGCAATCGAATTCACCGAAGCGGCGTTCCCGGACTACCTTTGGTACCATTTCGGCAATCTGCACGATGAAAAGGGCACGCCGAACCCGCGTGAACGGTGGACATATGGCATCGACGAACGGCTGTTCGTCGCGTTACAGGATCAGGGACTGACGCAGCGGCCGAGCTACGGTCTGTTCGGCCATTCCGCCGGGGGGCAATTCGTGCACCGCATGCTGTCGTTTGGCTTTCGTGATCGCGTTTCAGTCGCCATCACCGCGAACGCCGGCACCTACGCCATGCCCGACCTGCAGGTCGCCTGGCCATTCGGGCTGGGTGAGACAGAACTCGATGCGGACAGGCTGCAGCCATTGCTGGAGTTCCCGATCACGGTGATGACCGGTACGCGCGACACCAAGACGACAGGACGATTTTTTCCGAAGGGCCCGCGTTCCATGCGCCAGGGCGCCACGCGGCACGAGCGCGCGCACAACTACGTCCGTGCCGGGCACGCGGCGGCGGACGCGTTGGGCACGCGCTGCGCCTGGACAGTGATCAACGTGCCCGATGTCGGTCATGACGGCGAGCGAATGTCGGTCGCCGCGGCGCCGGTTGTGGCAGCCGCACTGCACGCATCGGAAAAAGATAGGACAATTGCTGGCTAGTCCAGGTTGCCCTAGAAGAACAAACGAGATTGTTGGGGAACACACATGAAACGTCGTGATGTCCTGAAGACCGCGCTCGCTGGCGCGACCGCGTTGGCTGCGCCGCGCATCGTGCAGGCCGAGGGCGCCAAGACCATCACGTTCACGCCGCACGCCGACCTCGCGTCGCTCGACCCCGTGTGGACGACTGCAGACATCACGCGCAACTTCTCTCTTGCCGTGTACGACACGCTCTATGGCTACGATGCGGACTTCAACGTGCAGCCGCAGATGGTCGAAGGCCATGTGATCAGCAATGACGGAAAGCAGTGGGACCTGACACTCCGCGACGGACTGGCCTTCCACGATGGCACACCGGTGCTGGGACGCGACTGTGTCGCGACGATCCAGCGCTTTGCCAGGCGCGATCCGTTCGGCGGCGCCCTGATGGCACGCACCGATGAGCTTTCGGCACCGTCTGACAAGGTGATCCGCTTTCGCCTGAAGAAGCCATTCTCGTTGCTGCCCAATGCGCTCGGGCAGATCTATTGCGCGATCATGCCGGAGCGGCTGGCGAAGACCGATGCGATGCAGCAGGTGACGGAGGCGGTCGGCAGCGGTCCGTTCAAGTTCGTCGCATCCGAGCGGATTCCCGGCCAGCGGGTCGTCTATGAGAAGAACGACAAGTATGCGCCGCGCAAGGACGGCAAGCCCAGCTTCAATGCCGGCCCGAAGATCGTCTACATCGATCGCGTGGTGTGGAACTTCATTCCCGATCCGGCCACCGCATCGGCGGCGTTGACGCAGGGCGAGATCGACTGGTGGGAGAACCCGACCATCGACCTGGTGCCGCAGCTCAAGCGCGACAAGAACCTGACGCTGACGGTGAAGGATCGTACCGGCGAAATCGGCTGCCTGCGCTTCAACCATCTGTATCCGCCGTTCGACAACGCCGCAATTCGCCGCGTGGTGGTGGCGGCGATGGACCAGAAGGAGATCATGGAGGCTGTCGCCGGCGCCGAACCGAGCCTGATCAAGACCGACGTCGGGATCTTCGTTCCCGGCACACCGATGGCAAGCACCGTTGGCGTCGAAGTCACTCGCGGTCCGAAGGACTACAACAAGCTGAAGCAGGATCTGATTGCCGCCGGCTACAAAGGCGAAAAGGTAGTCATCCTTGCCGCCTCGACGATTCCGACGATCTGGGCCGAGGCACAGGTGGCATCCGACACGCTGAAGAAGATCGGCATGAACACCGATTTCCAGGCGCTGGAATGGGGCACGGTGGTGCAGCGGCGCGCCAGCAAGGAGCCGATCGACAAGGGTGGCTGGAACATCTTCTACACGTATCTCGGCGGCTTCGGGAACATCACGCCCGCGCCGGCAATTCCCATCCAGAGCAGCGGCACGAATGGAAGCTGGTTCGGCTGGCCGACCGACCCGAAGATGGAGGAATTGCGCGCCGCCTGGTTCGATGCACCGGATGTGGCGGCGCAGAAGAAGATCTGCGAGCAGATGCAGGTGGAGTTCTGGCAGAGCCCGCCCTACGCTCCACTCGGCATGTACGACCAGCCCACGGCATTCCACAGCTATCTGCAGGACATTCGCGACGGCTGGCCGCAGTTCTACGGTGTGAAGAAGAACGCATAGCAGGGAGACACTGACATGCGGCGACGTGACGTTCTCAGGTCGGCGCTGGCAGGAGCGACCGCACTCGCGGCGCCGAACATCGTGGCGGCCGAGGCAACGCGAGTGCTGAAGTTCCTGCCGCAGGCGGACCTTGCGACACTCGATCCGGTGTGGACAACGGCGGATGTCACGCGCAATCACGCGCATCTGGTGTTCGATACGCTGTATGGCCAGGACAACAACTTTCAGCCGCATCCTCAGATGGCGTCGGGCCACACGGTCAGCGCCGATGGCAGGCAGTGGGACATCACGCTGCGTGAGGGCCTGAAGTTCCATGACGGCAACCCGGTGCTGGCGCGGGACTGTGTTGCCAGCATCCAGCGCTGGTGGCAGCGCGACGGCTTCGGCGGTGTGCTGCGCGCCGCGACAGATGAGGTGTCGGCGCCATCCGACAGGCAAGTCCGATTCCGGCTGAAGAAGCCGTTTCCCCTGCTGGCGGACGCGCTGGCTGTCACCACGAACATGTGCTGCATCATGCCGGAGCGCCTGGCGCTGACCGATCCGATGAAGCAGGTGTCCGAGATGGTAGGCTCTGGCCCCTATCGTTTCATTGCGTCGGAGCGCGTCGCCGGTTCGCGCGTGGTGTATGAGAAGTTCTCCGACTATGTGCCGCGCAACGACGGCCCGGCGGAGATGACCGCGGGACCCAAGACCGTGCATTTCGACCGGGTCCAATGGGACGTTGTGCCTGATCCGGCCACCAAGGCGGCAGCGATGCGCGCTGATGAGTTCGACTGGTGGGAAAACCCGACGATCGACCTGCTCAGCACGCTCAAGGGCCACGCGGGGCTGACGACAGTGGTGAAGGACCACGCGGGCTCGATCGGCGTCATGCGGTTCAACTGCCTGTATCCCCCGTTCGACAACGCGGCGATCCGTCGCATCGTGTTGAAGGCGATCGATCAGCGCGAGTTCATGGAGGCGGTGGCCGGCGCGGCGCCAGAGCTGATCAAGACCAGCATCGGCCTGTTCGTGCCCGGCACCCCGCTGGCGAGCGATATCGGTGTCTCGATGATGCAGGGGCCGAAGGATCCCGCGAAGCTGAAGGCGGAGTTGGCCGCTGCGGGCTACAAGGGCGAGAAGGTTGTGCTGCTGGCAGCGTCGGACTTCCCGGTGATCAGCGCCCTTGCGTTGGTCGGAGGCGACCTGCTGAAGAAGATCGGCTTCAACGTCGACTACCAGTCGCTTGACTGGGGCACCGTGGTGCAGCGCCGCGCGAGCCGCGAGCCGATCGACAAGGGTGGCTGGAACATGTTCTTCACCTATGGCGGCGGCACAGGGAATGTCTCGCCAGCGTCGCTGACGGTGATCCGCTCAGATCCGGCCACGGCCTGGTTCGGGTGGCCCAACGACCCCAAGATGGAGGCGCTGCGACTCGCGTGGTACGACGCACCGAACCTCGCGGCGCAGCAGAAGCTTTGCTCCGAGATGCAGGCGGAGCTGTTCGACAACCCCTCCTACGCGCCGCTTGGGCTGTTCTATCAGCCGACCACGTTCCGCTCGGACCTGCACGACATTCCGGAGGGCATCCCGCAGTTCTATCGCGTACGCCGCCAAGCATAATGCCGCATGTCGTCGTGATCGGCGCCGGCATCGTCGGCGCGGCCACCGCAGTCGAGCTGCTGCGCGACGGGCATCGCGTGACGATCCTGGAGCCCGGCGAACCAGGCGGCGAACAGGCAGCGAGCTATGGCAACGGCACGTTGCTCAATCCCAGTTCCGTCATTCCGATGTCGGCGCCTGGCATCTGGCGGAAGGTGCCGGGCTGGCTCGCGGATCCGCTGGGACCGCTGGCGATCCGCTGGCGCTATCTGCCGCGGCTGCTGCCGTGGCTCTCGCGGTTCCTGCGCGCGGGCGCCACCGAGGCGCGAGTGGCGGAGACGGCGCGTGCGTTGCGACCGCTCCTGCTTGACGCGCCGGAGCTGCATCGCCGCCTCGCGGAGGAGGCCGGCGTTGGCGAGCTGATCACGCGGCAGGGGGTGCTCTTCGTGTTCCCGACCCGCGCCGACTTCGAAGCCGAGGAGCTCGCCTGGCGGCTACGGCGGGAGAATGGCGTGCGCTGGCTCGAGCTGTCGGCCGATGAGCTGCGGCAGCGCGAGCCTGGGCTAGACCGGCGCTACACGTTCGGTGTGCTCGTGGAAGAGAACGGTCAGTGTCGCGATCCAGGCGCCTACGTCGCCGCTCTGGTGCGGCATGCGATCGCGGAAGGGGCTGAGCTGCGGCGCGAGAGAGCAATCGGCTTTCGTGTCGAGGGGTCACGCCTGCGGGCAGTGCGCACGGATGCCGGCGAGATCGCGGCAGATCGGGCAGTGATCGCGGCAGGAGCCTGGTCGCACGTACTCGCCGCCGCAGCCGGCGATCGCGTGCCATTGGAAACTGAACGAGGCTACCACGCGGTCATCGCGGACCCAGGAATTGCGCCGCGGCACCCGGTCATGCCGAGCGACGGCAAGATGGCGTGTGTGATGACGCCTCAGGGGCTTACGGCTGGCTGGCCAGGTAGAGCTGGCAGGGCTCGACGCCGCGCCAAACTGGCGACGCGCCGAGGTGCTGCGGGATTTTGCACGACGGGTATTCCCCGAGTTGCCGGCGGATCTACCGGCGGCGAAAGTGAAGGTCTGGATGGGGCATCGGCCATCGACACCTGATGGGCTGCCTTGCATCGGACCGGCCAGCGGATGTCCGGACATCATCCATGCGTTCGGCCACGGACATGTCGGGCTGACGGCCGGAGCGGCGACGGCAAGGCTGGTGGCGAACCTGATCGGCGGCAGACCGCCGACGATCGATATGGCGCCGTATGCGGCACAGCGCTTCTGAACAGTTCAGTCCGCCGCCACACTCTGCTTCTCGCCTCGCTCCACCAGCATCCGGTCGAAATACGCGATCGTGCGGGTCAGCCCGTCGTCGAGTTCCACGCGCGGTTCCCAGTCCAACGTACGGCGCGCGAGCGCGATATCGGGGCAGCGCTGCACCGGGTCGTCTTCCGGCAACTTGCGGTAGACGATGCGCGACTGCGACCCGGTCAGCCGGATCACCCGTTCCGCCAGTTCGCTGACGGGAATCTCGTGCGGATTGCCCAGGTTGACTGGGCCGGTGAAGTCGTCGCCGGTGGCGACCAGGCGCACAAATCCATCGATCAGGTCGTCGACATAGCAGAAGGCGCGCGTCTGGCTGCCGTCTCCGTACAGCGTGATGTCCTCGCCACGCAGGGCCTGCACGATGAAGTTGGACACGACCCTTCCGTCGTTCGGATGCATCCGCGGCCCGTAGGTGTTGAAGATGCGCACCACCTTGATGCGGGTGCGGTGCTGGCGGAAGTAGTCGAAGAACAGCGTCTCGGCGCAGCGCTTGCCTTCGTCGTAGCAGGCGCGTGGACCCATCGGATTGACGTTGCCGCGATAGTCCTCGGTCTGTGGATGTACCGTCGGATCGCCGTACACCTCGCTGGTAGATGCCTGCATGATCTTCGCGCCGACCCGCTTTGCCAGACCAAGCATGGTGATCGCGCCTATCACGCTGGTCTTGGTGGTCTGCACTGGGTCGTACTGGTAGTGCACCGGCGAGGCAGGGCACGCCAGGTTGTAGATTTCGTCGACCTCGACGTACAGGGGGAAAGTGATGTCGTGCCGCATCGCCTCGAAGTGCGGATCGCCGATCAAGTGGGCGATGTTGTCCTTGCGGCCGGTGAAATAGTTGTCGACGCACAGCACATCGTGTCCGTCGCGCACCAGACGCTCACAGAGATGCGACCCAAGGAAACCGGCGCCGCCGGTCACCAGCACCCGTTTGCGCGTCAAAGCCATCAGTTCTTGCCTCCAAGACAGGTGGCGCGGTCGGCGGGCGGGCCGAACTCGCGCGGACGAAGCCCGGCATGCAGCCAGGTGATCAGTGAATAAATGTCATAAACCGGAATCCCGAGCACGTCACGAAGTGCGAAGGCGTAGGGTGGCATGTTGGTGCATTCCAACACGATTGCGCCAACTTCGGGGTGGCGCGAGACCAGGGTCCGTCCCGCATCCAGGATGTCCGCGGCGGCCAGCGCCACATCCATGTCCTGCTTCTCACCCCGCACCAACACACGGAAGAACTCACGGCCGTCCTCGGTGCCGATGAACGGGGTGTCGGGCGGTACCCCGGCCGCCGCCAGATGTCGCGGGGTCAGGGACCCGGCGGACACCGTGATGATGCCGACGCGCCTGCCAGGTGGCAGCATAGCCTGCACCCACGGCACCTGGATCAGCGCACTGGTCGCGACCGGAACACGCACGTGCGCCGCCAGGTCCGCCTGGAACAGCGACAGGAACCCGCAGTTGGTGGTGATCGCCTCGGCCCCGTCTGCCACCAATTCGGCGGCGGCAAGCAGGAAGTCATCCAGCAAACCCGCGGCGGCATGCAGTACCACGCGTTCCGGTGTCGCACCGCGCACCACGCGGTACAGCACCGGGAATGGCCAGGTCGTGGCATTGCCCATGTCCCCCGGGATACGGGGAAACTTCGCCTCGAGCATGAGGATTCCGAGCGGCGCGCCATACAGCGCCTTGCCGCCCCTGGCGATGACCTTCATTGTGCCCAACATGCCCCAACCGGACGATAGGAGGAAGTAATGGCCGAACGGCCGTTCACCCAGGCTGACCTTGATGCGCTCGCCCAGTGGGACACGCCGACGATCTGCAACGGTCTCGAGATCACGTCGCCGGAGCGGCGAGCCTTCGGTTACACAGTGGAGCCGATGGTCAGCCTCGACCCGAAAGCGAAGCCCATCGTCGGCGTGGCACGCGTCGGGATGATCCGCTCCACCGAGCCCCCACGCGGCAAGGTCGTGGATCGGGCGGACTGGTACGACTACGTCGCCGCCACCGACTTCCCGACCATTGCGGTGATCCAGGACATCGATGGCCGCATAGGCTACGGCGCCTATTGGGGCGAGGTGCAGTCCACCATCCACAAGGCACTCGGCTCGATCGGCTGCGTGACGAACGGCTCGTTCCGCGACCTGGATATGTGGGCGGAAGGTTATCAGATGATCGGCGGCCGGGTCGGCCCCAGCCACGCCTGGGTGCACATGGTGGAGTTCGGCAGGCCGGTGAACATCTTCGGCATGCAGGCGGGGCATGACGATGTGATCCATGCCGATTACCACGGCGCGGTGGTGGTGCCGGCGGACGCGGTGAAGAAACTGCCGGCGGCGATCGACCTGATCTCACGGCGCGAAAAGGTGATTCTGGATTTCTGCCGCTCGCCTGACTTCTCGCGTGCGAAGCTGCGCGAGGTGCTGAAAAGGTCGGCAGAGATTCACTGACCCCGTGACAACAGTCATCCGCAACGCCGATTTTGTGGTCGCCTGGGACCCCGGCGCGAAGTCGCACGTCTATATGCCGGGTGCCGATGTGGCATTCGAGGGCGGCGTGCTGCGCTTCGTTGGCCGCGGCTACGATGGGCCAGCGGATGACGAAGTGTCCGGCTCGGGCATGATGGTGATGCCGGGGCTGGTGAACATTCACTCGCACCCATCGAGCGAGCCGCTGAACAAGGGGCTGATCGACGAAATCGGCAGTCCCGGCTTCTACAATTCCTCGCTCTACGAGTACTTGCCGATCTTCCGCGCCGATGCGGAGGCGATTCCGCACTGCGTGCGCGTAGCGCTGTCCGAATTGTTGCTGTCGGGCGTGACCACGCTAGCCGATCTGTCGATGGCGCATCCCGGCTGGCTCGATCTCCTGGCGGAAGCCGGGATGCGTGTGTGCATTGCGCCGATGTTCCGTTCGGGACGTTGGTACACGAAGAACGGCCATCTGGTGGAATACGCCTGGGACGAGGCGGCAGGCGAGAAGGCGATGGGCGAGGCGTTGTCGCTGATCGAGCGCGCCGAGCAGCATCCTTCAGGCCGGCTGTTCGGCATGGTGGTACCGGCGCAGATCGACACCTGTACCGAGGGGCTGCTGCGTGAGTCATTTTCCGAAGCGAAGGCGCGCGGTCTGTCGTGGCAAATCCATGCGGCGCAATCGGTCAGCGAGTTCCACGAAATCACCCGAAGGCATGGATACACACCGATCGGCTGGCTGGATGAATTGGGGCTGCTGTCGGAGCGTTCGATCATCGGTCACGGCATCTTCCTCGACGATCATCCATCGACACGCTGGCACACCGATACCGACGTGAAGCGTCTGTCTGAGACCGGCACGACCGTCGCGCACTGTCCCACGGTGTTCGCCCGGCGTGGCATCACGTTGAAGGATTTCGGGCGCTACCGTCGCGCCGGCGTCAACATGGGCGTGGGCACCGACACCTACCCGCACAACATGCTCGACGAACTGCGTCTGGTCGCCTATCTCGCGCGAACCCAGGCGAACAATCCCCGCACGCTGAATTCCACCGATCTATTCGAGGCGGCGACCATCGGCGGCGCTCGCGCGCTCGGCCGCGACGATATCGGACGGCTCGCGCCAGGCTGCCGCGCCGATATCGTGCTGGTGGATATCACGCATCCGATGATGCGTCCGGCGCATGATCCGGTGCGCAGCCTGATCTACGCCGCCGGCGATCGCGCCGTACACAGCGTATATGTGGATGGTCAGAAAGTGGTCGAGGATGGGCGTGTATTGACGATTGACTATCCCGCGGCAGCGGCCGCGCTGCACGAGGCTCAGAAGCGAATCAAAGGCAATGTGCCGAACCTGGATTGGGACCATCGCACGGCGGAACAGATTTCGCCGCTGACCTTTCCGACTGCATGAGCGGGCCGCACAAGGCTTCTCTCCCTCCCCTTGCGGGAGGGGGTTGGGGGGAGGGGGCGGCCCCCCCTCCCCGCCCCTCCCCCGCAAGGGCGGAGGCAGCATTGCTGTCTGTCTCCGGCCTCCGCACCGTGTTCCGCACCGCTGGTGGCGACGTCGTGGCTGTTGATGGCGTCGACATCTCCGTCGCTCGCGGCCGCACGCTTGGCATTGTCGGTGAATCGGGCTGCGGCAAATCGGTACTGTCGCTGTCCGTGATGCGCCTGGTCCCGCCGCCCGGCCGCATCGCCGCCGGGCAAATCATGTTCGACGGCAGGAACCTGCTCGACCTGTCGCTCGCGCAGATGCGCGACATCCGCGGCAACCGCATCGCGATGATCTTCCAGGAGCCGATGACCAGCCTCAATCCGGTGTTCACCGTCGGCGACCAGATCACCGAGGCGATGCATGCGCATGATCGTACCGCGTCTGCGGGCGCCCTCCGCAGTCGCGCCATAGACGCCCTGCAGCGCGTGCGCATTCCCGCACCGGAACGGCGCTTCGACGAATACCCGCATCAGATGTCCGGCGGCATGCGCCAGCGCGTCATGATCGCCATGGCGCTCGCCTGCAAACCGGATCTGCTGATCGCCGATGAGCCCACCACCGCTCTCGATGTCACGGTCCAGGCGCAGATCCTCGACCTGCTGCGCGAACTGCAGCAGCAGACCGGCATGGCGATAATCCTGATCACCCACGATCTCGGCATCGTTGCCGAGATGGCCGATGAGGTCGCTGTCATGTACGCGGGCCGCGTGGTGGAGCACGCGCCGGGTGCCGCAATCTTCGACGACCCGCAGCACCCTTACACGCTTGGCCTGCTCGGCAGCATCCCGAAGATCGAGGAGAACCGGGATCGCCTGTTGGCGATTGAAGGCACGGTGCCCGCACCGTTCGACCTGCCGCAAGGCTGCCGCTTCCATCCACGCTGCGTGTTTTCCGAAGCCGCTTGCACCCTGCAGGATCCGGCACTGCGCCTACTCGCCGAGAACCATAGCGCTGCCTGCATCCGTGCCCCGGTGGAAGCGGCGGTGTCATGAACGCGTTGCTCGAAGTCGAAGGCCTGACCAGACACTTCAACGTCAAGCGAGGTCTGGTGCTGAGCAAGACAGTTGGAGTCGTGCGTGCGGTCGATGGCATCTCGTTTGCGATCGAGCGCGGGCAGACGCTGGCGCTGGTTGGCGAGTCAGGCTGCGGCAAATCCACCACGGCGCGGCTTGTGCTGCGGCTCATCGAACCAACAGCCGGAACGATCCGCTTCGAGGGCGCCGACATCACCGATATGCGCGGCGATCCCCTGCGCAGATTGCGCCGGCGGATGCAGATCGTGTTTCAGGATCCGTTCGCCTCGCTCAATCCCCGCATGACGGTGGGCGAGATCCTTGAAGAGCCGCTGATCGTTCACGGTATCGGCAATCGCGTGGCGCGCCGCGCTCGGGTGAACCAACTGCTGGGACTGGTCGGCCTCGCATCGTATCACGCGCAACGGTATCCGCACGAATTCTCCGGTGGACAACGCCAGCGCATCGGCATCGCGCGCGCACTGGCGGTAGAGCCGGCACTGGTGGTTTGCGACGAACCGGTCTCCGCCCTTGACGTATCGATCCAGGCGCAGGTGGTGAATCTGCTGAAGGATCTGCAGGCGCGGCTCGGCTTGTCCTATCTGTTCATCGCGCATGACCTTGCCGTGGTAAAGCACATGGCTGACCGCGTGGCAGTGATGTATCTTGGTCAGATTGTCGAAATCGCGCCGAAGGACGTGCTGTTCTCCGAGCCGCGCCATCCCTACACGCGCACGCTGATGACGGCGATCCCACGCCCCGATCCGCATCGCCATGGTGCGCGGCAATTACCTGGAGGCGACGTACCGAGCCCCATGAACCCGCCGTCGGGTTGCCGTTTCCACACCCGCTGTCCGTTCGTCATCGACCGCTGCCGCATGGAGATGCCGCTGCTGCGGAAGTGGAGCGAAGGCCACTTCACCGCCTGCCATCGCGCCGAGGAACTGCCGCCGGCGGGCGAGGTGATCGAGCCAGGACATGTGGCCCCGATGGCAGCGAAACGGCTGGCGCTATACGCGAAGCGGCGGGCAGAAGTCAGCGCAGCGGCAGCCGGTTGAACAAAGTCCGCAACGAAGCTGCCCTTTCGAGGAGGATCGCGCCATGACCACAGTGAATGCCAACATCGCAGCACCTCGCATGCTGCAGGTCGGTGGCGGCGCCGTGCGGCAGATCGCTGACGTATTGACCAAGTTCGGCCTGTCGCGGCCGCTCGTGGTGACCGATCCATTCATGGTTTCCTCCCGCCACGTACAGCACTGCCTGGATCCACTCGCTGCCGCCGGAATCGCCGCCACCGTGTTCAGCGATACTGTGCCGGACCCGACCGACACGGTGATCGAAGCCGGCGTCGAGGCGCTCAAACGCGGCGGCTTCGACTGCCTGGTCGGCTTCGGCGGCGGTTCGCCGATCGACACCGCAAAGGCGATGGCGATCCTCGCCGCGGGCGGCGGCAAGATGCGCGACTACAAAGTGCCGGTAAGCGCCGACAAGGGAGCGCTGCCGGTGATCGCGATCCCCACTACCGCGGGCACCGGGAGCGAGTGCACCCGTTTCACCGTCATCACTGACACCGAACGCGACGAGAAGATGCTGATTGCCGGCCTCGGCGCGCTGCCACTCGCCGCCATCGTGGACTACGAACTCACCTATTCGGTGCCGGCGCGCACCACCGCCGATACTGGCGTCGACAGCCTCACGCACGCGCTGGAGGCGTTCGTGTCGAAGCGAGCCAACCCGTTTTCCGACGCGCTGGCCGTCTCAGCGATGACACTGATCGGCCAGAACATCCGCACCGCCTATGCCGAACCGCGCAACGCGGCGGCGCGCGAGGGCATGATGCTGGGTGCCACGCAGGCGGGCCTCGCTTTCTCAAACGCTTCAGTCGCGCTGGTGCACGGCATGTCGCGTCCGATCGGCGCGCATTTCCATGTGCCGCACGGCCTTTCCAACGCGATGCTGTTGCCGGCAATCACCCGGTTCTCCGTCGGCGCCGCCGAGGCCCGCTACGCCGAGGCTGCACGCCGCATTGGGTTCGCCGGTGACAGTGATACGGACTCCTCGGCGTCGGCCAAGCTGGTGGCTGGTCTCGAGGCGTTGAACAAGGACCTCTCAGTTCCCTCCCCCGCCGACTATGGGATCGATGAAGCCGTCTGGAACAACAAGATGGAACTCATGGCGGAGCAGGCCTTGGCCTCAGGCAGTCCGGCCAACAACCCTCGCGTCCCCAACAAGGCCGAAATCGTCACATTGTACCGCGAAGTCTGGACAGGTGCGCAACGCAACGCCTGATCCTGCACGCTTTGTGGGGTGATGCTGCACCCCTGAGCCGCCGTTTGCCACGAAGTAATATCATTTGTTAAGATTTTCCCGGACGGTACGACCTCCGGGAGGACAAATGAATCGAACGATCGAACAGGCGACCATGCGAAAGGTGTATTTGCGGATTCTGCCGCTCGCCATGGTTGTCTATTTCTTTTGCTACCTCGACCGCATCAACGTAAGCTTTGCCGCATTGCAGATGAACGCGGACATCGGGCTGACCGCGGCTGCTTACGGCCTTAGCTCCACCGCATTCTATCTTGGCTATTGCCTCTTCGAAGTGCCGAGCAACGTCATACTCGACAAGGTCGGCGCGCGCATCTGGATCGCTCGCATCATGATCACCTGGGGGCTGTGTTCCGGCGCCACAGCGTTCGCCACCGGCCCGACCAGCTTCCTCATCATCCGCTTCCTTCTCGGCCTGGCCGAGGCCGGCCTGTTCCCTGGCATCGTGCTGTTGTTCACCTACTGGTTCCCCGACCACCATCGCGGCCGAATCGTTTCGAGCTTCACCTTGGCGCTGCCAATCTCGGTGGCGCTAGGCGCGCCGATCTCGACAGCGATCCTGGGGCTGGATGGCTTCCTCGGCTATGCCGGGTGGAAGTGGATCTACATCATGGAGGCCGTGCCGACCGTGATCATTGGGTTCTTCGTGCTGTTCCTGCTCACCGACAAGCCGGCAAGAGCAAACTGGCTGAGCGCTGCAGAGAAGAACTGGCTGACCACGACTCTGGAGCATGAGCGCCGCGCGATAGAATCAGCGCGAAAGTTCAGTCTCTGGCAGGCGCTGGTGGACCCGAAGATCCTGCTGTTGTCGATCAACTACCTCGGCATCGTCACGGCAAGCCTCGGACTGCTGCTGTTCGTGCCGCAAATCATCAAGTCACTTGGCGCGACCAACATGGGCACGGGCTATGCGACGACGCTGGCTTATACCTGCGGTGCGATCAGCATGCTGACATGGGGCTGGATCTCCGACCGGATGGGCGAGCGACGCTGGAACCTGTTCTGGGCCTGCGTACTTTCCACAGTGGGGCTGGTGATCGCCGGGATGACGATGGGAAGCTGGTGGTCGCTGGCTGGCATGTGCGTCGCAACCGCCGGGTTCTACGGCACGAAGGGCGCGTTCTGGTCGATGCCATCGATGCTGCTTACGGGCACAGCTGCTGCGGCCGGCATTGCGTGGATCAACTCGATCGGCAATGTGGGCGGTGCCGTCGGACCTGCTCTTGTCGGCTGGATCAAGGACTTCACCGGCAGCTACTCGGGCGGTCTGTATGGGCTTGCGCTGTTCACCGGTGTCTCGGCTCTCATCGCGGCCTTGGCGTTGCACATTCCACGACAGGTGCCTGCGCGTCGCCGCGCCGAGGTGGCCGCCGAATAGCGCAGTTTGGCGCCTCGCCAGCCCAGACATTCCCCACCGGGTTCAAGACGGGTGCACAGGGCGGCAGTGGCAATAACACGACATTCTCCGGCACGTTAATCCGCGGCGAACTGTCCCAGCCACCACCATCCAGCACCAGCAAGGGTGTTGGTACTCAGGCCGACCATTCGACCCGCTCGAATGAGCCACCTTGCTGCCCGACTGGGCGGTTCCTGACGCGGCACATAGCCGTCGAAGCGCGCGTAACCCCGTGGGCGCCGGAAGCCCACTCGCCGGGCAGAAGGCGAAACGGCCCCGATCCAATCGTTTCCTTGACCTGCTCGGAGGCCGGCGTCTTCGCCATGCGTTCGGGCATCATGAAGCAGCTTCGTGCGCCAAGTCCGTAGAGCCCGTCGTGGAAGGCGAGCCCAAGCGACGTGAGGTTCGCGTTCGGGATGAAACGCAGCGGCGGCGTCTCAGCGCGCGCCAGCGAAGGGGTCATCAGCAGAGCCGTCAGCAGACCGCGACGGCGCATAGTGCCTCCGGTATTTCTATTTTCACATTCTAGACGTTGGTCTCGGCACGGCGGCGCAGGCAAACGGAACTGTGTCGCCGGGTTACAGCCTAGCGCGGGCTCGCGCGGTCACACCTTTAGGGTCGAGGCCATGTAGATATCGTCGATAACCTGTGCCAATGCTGCGTTGAACGCCGCGTCGCTCATCGAAGACCGCAGCTCCTCCAGCAGCGCACGCGAGAAGCTGGGATCGTGCCGTGGTTCCGGGCAAGCATCAGCACGGCTATACCCCCTGACAAGGCGACGACGCGAATCGCCGCTAATGGGTGATCAGGTCCTTGTAGAGGTCGGTCGGGAACATCCCGGGATCGCCATCTTCAGCATCACCTGCTGGTTCGACGGCAGCGCGTCTAACGCCGGGCCAGCGCATCCTTCAGAAGAGCTCCGGCCTTTGGTTTGTCGGGGCTCTCGATGCGCACCTCCGGCTCCAGCCCGTGCTGCTTGGCGATCGCCGCGCCACCGCTCTCGAATGGCAGATCTATCGTCGAGCGCAACTTGGTGCCGAAGACGCCGAGCTTGACCGTCTTGCAGCCGACGATCTCGTCGTCGGCCTAACCCGCCGCCATCTCCCGCGTCGCTCTGATCGGCAACCTTAGTACCTTGCACAAGGCCGACAGATTCACATCTCGTGGTCGGCAGTGATCGGTCTCCCAAAAATAGATACTCGATGTGCTCACGCCCACCTGCTCGGCAACTTCAACAACCGTCAGCCGACGCTTGGTCCGAGCATTGCGGATATAGCGGGCAAAATCTGGCTTGCGAGGCAATGTACTAATCCCTGCTGTTGAGCGGAGGATAATATGGTCTTACCAAGTTTGATTGCCAAGAGGCCAATTCAACGCGATCGGGCAATAGGATCAAAGCCAAGCCCAGGGGAATCGGTGAAGGGATCATCCCGAGCCGGCTGGCCAGGAAGTCGTCATCCCAGGCTGCGGAGCCTGCGACCAGCCGGAGGAATTCCTTGCCTTGGGCGTTCCTGATCAGGTTGTGGGGCAATGTGCTTGATGGTGGTTAAAGTTCTCCGGGGTGCTATCAGTTCTGTTTCGACATTTATTGTCGCGAAAGGTCAAATCCAGGACCCAGTGCGGGCTATTCTCGATTGCCCAGTGACGCGCACGATCGGCCCAGGATGGTTGCGGCGGCGGTTATGGAGGTAAGATAAGGACGGGCTCGTGCTCGATCCTGTCGTTGAATTCCCGGCCGCTTTCAACCATGACGACCGCGTTCGGCCCGGGTCAGGCATAGCGTTTCTGTGGCCACGCGGCGTCACGGATGACGGCTATGTCGCGGGTCTCGATGCGGCGGCCATGGCCAGCGTTCACGGAGAGATAACGAGGCAATAGCGGCTGATCGTGGTGTGTTGGAAGCCGTTGGTGCCATGCTCGGCCACGAACCATTTTGACATCCCCGTGCAAGCTGCCTGGTTGCCTTTCCTGGGCACTGCCACGCTGGCATCCCATGGCGTCAATGGTCACGATCGCCCGCAGGTCCCCCGCGGGTGGTGCAGATCTGTAACTCTTGCGGGGCGGGAGTCAATTCCCAATTCCTCGCGAAGATCTTGAATTGTCCCGACAAGGACATTTCGATCGTTCTTCCGATGCAAAACAATCGCAAGAAGCGGAGGCAAAGTTGAACGATCAAACAATTGGCGGAATGTCGCCAATCGAGTCGTCCCACGACGCTGTCAAACTGCGCGATACAATCGTTTGGTGAGTTGTCTCTCCTCACGTATGAAAATATGCTCGGTGCCGAAATCGACTTTCGGTGCATGAGCCAATGACCTGAACGACCGTCGCGCAGGAGGAGCGCCTAGCATGCGGCCTCTGCTTGCTCCGGTTCAGTATAACTCGAAATGCCCCTTCTGCGATCTTGGCGATCCCTGAAACTGCCGCAACACCCGTAAACGCGGCACCCAGGTGGAAAGGTTAGTCGTGAATGGCTACGGTTCTATACTAGTCGACCGCCGTAGTCGCCGCACCTAAGCGTTGGTATGAAGAACGATGCTCCAACGCCTTTGCTCGCGTCTCGTCTCCTGGGTAACAAGATAGAGAGTTCGTTCGTCCATGATAGCCACTGTCCGATGAGATGCCCATGGCGGTTTACTCGTTTGCTGGGTTTTGGCAAACGAGTGACAAATGACGCGGAACCGCCGAAACGATAGGCCTCTAGGTTAGCTCGGAAATTGGTGGGCGCACAAGGACTCGAACCTTGGACCCGCTGATTAAGAGTCAGCTGCTCTACCAACTGAGCTATGCGCCCGACCTAGCGCGCGCGCTATAGCAAGGGCCGGGAGCCTTGGAAAGGCCCCTACGCCCCCGACAAAATCGCCTCCGCACACTTCTCGGCGGTCATCAGCACCGGGAAGTTGGTGTTCGCGCACGGAACCACCGGAAAGATCGACGCATCTACCACGCGCAGCCCCTCCACTGCCCGCACGCGCCCCGCCGGATCGGTCACCGCCATGGGATCATCCTCGCTGCCCATGCGGCACGTGCAGGACGCGTGCCACACCCCCACTGCCGCCTTGCGCACGAACGCTTCCAGCTCCTCGTCGTCACGCAGAAGGCCCTCCAGCGTGACCCCCTCCATGATCAGGTTCTTGATCAGGTAGCTGCGCAGCGGCGTCGGTCCATCCAGCGCCTTCGCCAGCGCATCCGTGAGCCACTTGTTCTTCTTGCTCACCAGTCCGACCTGGCGGACCTTGTCGCTATAACTGGCTGGGAACGGATCCGTCGTCACCGCCTGCATCGTCGGCGTCAGGTGCATTGCGCCGAACCGGCGCACGCCGTCCATCATCCGCTCAAGATCGCGTTGATCAGACAGCAGGTTAAAATCGACGACCGGCTCGTCGCGCCAGTCGCGCGAGGCGAGCTTCACCTCGCCGGTTTCGGAATACGTCTTGTAAACTGTGATGATGAACGATCCGATCTGTTCGCCCACCGCATGCCAAGACGTCTTGTTCGTGACCACGGTGAACATGTCGCCGGGAGGAATACCGTTCAGCTTGGACGAGTAACGCAGCGCCAGATAAATATGCCGCCGTGTGTAGTCGTTGACGATCCGCGCAAACGGCTTGATAAATGCCGCGACCGCGACCGCCGGGTGATCCTGCAGTCGCTGCCCCACGCCCGGTACCGCGGCGCGCACTTCCATGCCGAGGTCGCGGAGGTGCGCCGCCGGCCCGATACCCGCTCGCAGCAGATGCGCCGGCGAATGGATCGCACCGGACGACAGAATAACCTCGCGCCCGCGGAACTCCGTCTCGCGCCCTCCGACCAGTGCCTTCACGCCGACGCAGCGCAGCCCGTCGAACAGCAGCGCGCTGACCTGCGTATCGGTCGATATCGTCAGGTTCTCGCGCATGCGCGTGCCCGGATCGAGATAGCCGATCGCCGCCGACACGCGCCGTTCATACACGTTCGAAATGGTGATCGGGAAATACCCGTCCTCGAACTCCGCATTCTGATCGATCAGGAACTTGTAACCGGCGGCCTTGAATGTCTCTCCCGCCGCCTTGGCATGTTCCGGCCAGAGATCTGGAAAGATGCGACGCACCGGGATGCGGCCTTCGTTGCCGTGCCACGGACCGTCGAAGTCCATGTCGCGCTCGACCTTCTTGAAGAAGGGCAGCACACCGTCCCAGTTCCATCCCGTGGCACCGCGCGCATGCCACTCGTCATAGTCGGTCGGCGCGCCGCGATTGGCGAGCTGGCCGTTGATCGACGAACCGCCTCCCAGCACACGCGCCTGCTCATAGGTGCGCAGCTTCGGTCGCGGTTCATCGGGTCGGTTGTGCGGAATGACCTCGGTGGTGACCTTCAGCTGCGACCACGTATAGGCCGGGTTCAGATACGCGGTGCCGGGATAGGAATTGAGGATCGCCGCCGGCACCTTGCCATGCGGCGTATCCTGCCCCGCCTCCAGCAGCAGCACCTTGTTCGCCGAACGCGCCGACAGCCGGTTGGCGAGCACCGATCCGGCGGATCCGCCGCCGACGATGATGTAATCGTAGTCCATCGTGCGCGCTCAGCACCCCAGCTTCGTAGCCAGGTCTTCGATGTCCTTCGCCACCACGTCCCATTCCTGATCGGCGGCATAGTCGCGCTTCTGATGTGGACCATACTCTCCGGGGCGCGCGAAGAACCCTGTCATCAGACCCTGCCTGCGTGCGTTCGCCAGATCGTTGTTATGCGCCGCCGCCATCATCACCTGCCCCGGCTCAAGATCCAGCAGCTTCGCCACCCCCAGATACGTCTCCGGGTCCGGCTTGAAGTGTCCGAACAGGTCGGAGCCGAAGATCATGTCCCACGGAATGCCGGCGTGCTTTGCCATGTTCAGCAGGAGCGACACATTGCCGTTTGACAGCGGCCCGATGATGAACTTCCGCTTCAGCCGCGTCAGACCGGGCACCGAATCGGGCCATGGATTGAGCCGGTGCCAGCCTCGGTTGATGTGCTGCAGATCGGCCTCGGTCAGACCCTTGATGCCGAACTCCGCCACCAGCTTGTCGAGCGACGCACGATGCAGACCGTCCAGCGTGGTCCACGGCTGCTCGCCTTTGCGCACTCGGTCCATCGAGGGGTGATAGGCAGCGCGCCAAGCATCCACCAACGCGGTCCAGTCAGCGTTGATATCGCGCTGCCGGCCGAACCCGGTCAGCTCCGCGATTAGGCTGCTGCGCCAGTCCACCACAGTGCCGAACGTGTCGAACACGATCGCGACCGGTTGTTTGCTCGCCATGGCGTCTCTCCCTCCGTATCGGGATACTGGAAACCATGACGTGCGCCAGAGCAAGGGCATCCCGGTCAGCAGCGAGCGCCAACCGGGATGGTTCGGCACAAAGAAGCGCCGAGGAGGCCGCCTACTTGCAGGGAGCCGCTTCAGCCAGTTTGGTAGGCTGACTGCCCGATCCTACACCGCCGGCTTCGGTGCGCCGTGCGCTGCCTGGCGCCGGCTGCCAACCACCACCTTCCGCGTCAGTCCGGCGCACCGCCGTGCCTGGCGCGGGCTGCCAGCCACCACCTTCTGCGTCAGTGCGGTGAGCGGCCATGCCGCAGCCGGCAGTCGCGGCATTGTCGGCCAACACAGGAGCGGCAAGCGATGTGCCTAGCAGCAGCGCAGCGAACGTCGTTTTCGTCAATAGGCGCATGACAGTTACTCCAACACGTTTACTGACAGTGGCAGCTCTCATGGCGTCCGGCGCTCAACGCCAGCGGCTTCGTCGATGTGTGTATTGAACCGATGACGATCCCCTTCGGCTCGCTGCCGGTGCGTTGACCAAACGCTGCCTGGCTCTATTCCCGGATGTCCTGAATTACATCTGCGTCAGGCGCACGGCCGATCGCGAGAATGGAATAAACCCAACCGGCCCGAGGTCTCGCATCGCATCACGGATAGTCTTCCGGAGGTTCGACATGCCAATGCCATGGCACGGTGCCCGCATCTTCTTCCTGCTGACAGTGGTCGCGATCGGCGGCGTACAAGTGCACGCCGCCGACACGCCAACCGACCAGGAACTCGTCGCGCGGGAACTTCCCGCCGTCGTCAGCATCTCCATCATGCGTGGTCCAAGCCCGATCGTGGGGACGACGGCTGCCAGCACGGCTGCCGCCGCCCAACCTTCCGGCGGATCAACCGCTCCGCGCGGCCGTCGCTTCCTGGGCTCCGGCTTTATCATCGATCCGAGCGGCATCATCGTCACCAACCGGCACGTCATCGAGGGCGCAACCGACATCCTCGTCACGCTGCAGGACAACACACTGCTTCACGCGACGCTGCTCGCTCAGGCGGACCAGATCGACGTCGCGCTGATCAAGGTTCTACCAGATTCGCCGCTTCCCGCCATTCGATTCGGCGACAGCGACGCGGTGCACGTGGCCGATCATGTGCTCGCGATCGGCAATCCGCTGGGCCTCGGCGGCTCGGTGACGCGCGGCATCATCAGCGCCCTCAATCGCGACATCCGTGATACGCCGTTCGACGACTACATTCAGACCGATGCCGCGATCAATCATGGTAACTCAGGCGGCCCTCTGTTCAACGAGCGCGGCGAGGTGATCGGCATGAACACCGCGATCTTCTCGCCGGAGGCGACCAGCGGCTCGATCGGTCTCGGCTTCGCCATCCCCTCAAACGATGTCAAATACGTTGCCGATGCGCTCCGCCGTCCCGGCGGCATGCGTATCGGGACACTCGATTTCCGGATCCAACAGGTCACGCCTGAAATCGCCGATGCGCTGAACATGTCGAAGGCCGAAGGCGTGATTGTCGGCGGAACGACCGAGGGCGGCGGCGCCAGCAAATGCGGCATCATGGCCGGCGACACCATCCTGCGTTATGGCAACACGCAGGTGAAGGATGTTCGGGCGCTGGCGCGCGCCATTGCACGGACAACACCCGGCACAGCCGTCAGCATGCGCATCTGGCGCAACGACGAGCCACTCGTCGTTACCGCGGCTGTACAGGAAGTTCCCCACACCGCCGCCGCGGGCGCCGCTCTTCCAGCGCCCGCCGCTGCCGGTCCAGGCTGGCGTCTGACACGGGTCGATGATGCAACGCGCCATGGCGTCGTGGTGACCCAGATCGCCGAGGACGGTGCGGCGGCAGACGCCGGATTGAGTGCCGGCGATGTCGTCGTCCAGGTTCAACAGGAGAAAGTCGCCGACCCCGAGGATATCACTCGCCTGATCATGCTCGCGCGCCAACAGCAACGTCGTTATGTCGCGGTGCTTGTCCAACGCAACACCGAAGGTTTGCGCTGGCTGGCCATGAGCCTCGAGTAACCCAATCGGCAAGAGGTGATCAGCGGTAATCGTGATGGTGGTGGTGCCACCACCCGACCCGATAATTGCCTGGTGTCTCTATGACGCATCCGCCGAGCATTGTCATTGTCACGATGATAGCGAGAACAGACAGAATGCGTCCGGGGCGGTACGGTCGATCTGGCATCATAGTGGAGTTTCCTTGCGGGTCCCAGTTGATCTTGCAGCGCAGGCGGCTGCTGTCGCAGCCGCCGTCCCCTGCGTCAGACGATCTCAATCGTGATAATGCCAGCGGTGATGGTCCCTGTCCCAATCGCGGTGGTGATACCGATGATGATTCCAGTAGTAGTCTGCGTTCTGCACACTGACGACGCTGGAAGCGCGGCTGCCATGCTCAAGCTGATGTGATACTGGAGCGGCGAGAGCCGCCGCTGCGACACCCAGCACCATCACTGTTGCTGTCATCGTTCCGAGGATAAGCCGGCGCATGTCTAGACTCCCTTGATTGCACGCGGGATGTAAGCTCCCGCGGAGCACTCGGACCGTCGATCCTCAAGACGGCGAGAGGACGGCGCGTTATTGGTCATTTGGTGGCGAACTCCCTGGGAGTTGCGAACCACCGCTCGTCGTTCCACCGTTGCTGCCTGCCCGCACGGAGGTCCGCCATGCCACTCGGAACCGCCAAGAATTGAATAGCTCCGAGCGCTCGCCGCTGAACTCCATATGACGGTGAGCGATGCCGAACTCGCGGTGCATCAGAGCTCGCTCGCCCCTGCCATTGACGCCTACAACGCCCTCGATCAGATGGCGGACGAACTGCCGCCGGTGCACTATCCACGGCTGCCCGGAGCGCAGTCACAGCAGGGCGTGGATTGATGGGGTCTGCCGGTCGGTGTGATGTGTAGCGGCGCTGCGCCGAATCCCGTCTGAATTCCTGCTATGGAGCCTGCAATGGTCACGCGCCGCGCTCAGTGTTCTTGCGGTCAGCTTTCAGCCATCTGCTCAGGAGAGCCGATACGCATCTCCGTGTGCCATTGCCTCGCCTGCAAGCGGCGTACGGGCAGCGCGTTCAGCTTCAACGCCCGGTTTGCAAAGGATGACGTATCAATCCGTGGACGAGCGGCAGAATTCACGCGGATTGGCGACGACGGCGGCCGCGTGACCTACAGCTTCTGCGCCGATTGCGGTACAACCGTCCACTATCGAATTGATGCTCAGCCCGGACTGGTCGCCATCCCGGTGGGCGCCTTCGCAGACCTTTCGTTCCCGCCGCCCTTCGTGTCCGTCTATCATGAGAGCCGGCGCTGCCAGTGGGTTGAGATCCATACCGAACCTCTACAGACGTTCGGCTGAATACGAGAGAGGGTCACGTGCAGGTCCGTCTGGCAAAAGAGAATGAGCGTGCTGTCGCCGTCGATTTGCTTGTCAGACGGTGGGGCGATCCTGTCGTCGTGCGGTCGCGGTTCTATCCGATTGATGCGTGCGATATCTTCATCGCTGGCAATCTGGAAGGAATTGCGGCTGTGTCCGGCCGAGACAGGCCAATTGCCGAACTGGTTGCGATCAATGCCTTTATTCGCCATCAAGGAATTGGATCAGCACTTCTTCGGTCGATTGTAGATGGCTTGGAAGGTTTTGAAGCACTTCGACTTACGACCACGAACGATAACCTGGATGCGCTGCGATTCTACCAACGGCGCGGCTTCCGACTGCACACGCTGCGGCCCGGAGCTGTGGACGCAGCAAGAGCACATAAACCCACGATCTCCGCCGTGGGTGAGCACGGAATCCCCATCCGGGACGAACTGGACTTGATCCTACAGCTGCACGCCCCGCATCCGGCGACGCGGTAGCGTCTGCTCGTAGCTTGACTTGCCTGCTCGCGTCCGGGCACGATTCGTCAAACGTCCTGAATTCGACCGGGGGAGATGGTAATGCAACACAACAGGCTGTCGCGCAGGCGCGTAATGGCGGGAGCAACCGGCCTCGGCGCAGCCACCATCCTGCACTGGCCGGCCAACGCCGCGGAATTCAGCTACAAGTTCGGTGCCTCCTCGCCGATGGAACACCCCGCAATGGCGCGCGCGCAGGAAGCCGCCAACAAGATCAAGCAGGACAGCAACGGGCGGCTTGAGATCACGATCTATCCCAACAGTGTCCTCGGTGGCGACACGGCCATGATAGCGCAGGCTATCTCGGGAGCGCTGGAGATGTACCTCCTGCCGGTCGATCTGCTGGCGCCACGCAATCCGGCCTGCGGCATCACTGGCGTGGGCTTCGCCTTCCCCGGCTACGACCAGGTGTGGGCCGCGATGGACGGCGATCTCGGCGCCATGCTGCGCGGCGCGGCTGAACAGATCGGCTTCTATTGCCTTGACAAGGGTTACGACCACGGCTTCCGCCAGATCACCACGCGGACCAAGCCGATCACCAGCCCAGACGACTTGCGCGGCTTCAAGATCCGCCTGCCGGTTGCGCCCTATCTGATCTCGCTGTTTCGCCACCTCGGCGCCTCGCCGACCGCGATTAACTTCAACGAGGTTTACAGCGCGTTGCAGACCGGCATCGTGGACGGGCAGGAGAACCCGCTCGTCCTGATCGACACCGCCAAGCTGTACGAGGTGCAGAAGTACTGCAGCCTGACCAACCATGTCTGGGCCGGGTTCCACACCTCATTCAACGTCGCTGCGTGGAAGAAACTGCCGCCCGACCTGCAGGAGATTTGCCATCGCGATTTCAGCGCGGCAGCACTCGCGGAGCGCCAGGATTTCGTGACGATGACGAAGACCGAACAGCAGAACCTCGCTGCCAAGGGTCTGACATTCAATGCGCCCGACACCAAACCGTTCCGCGATGCACTCGCGAAGAGCGGCTTTTATCCGGACATGAAGAAGACCGCCGGCGACAAGGCCTGGGCACTGCTCGAGAAGTATGTCGGCCCGTTGACGGCATGAGCCTCGACGCACCGGACTTCGCCGCGGCGATCGCGCAGCCGATCGCGCCCGGTTGGGCCAGGCTCCGGGGCGGCGCGCTGCAGCTCGATCGGATGATTGGCGCCTGCTGTGAAGCGATCGGCGCGTGCTTGTGGCTGGCCGAGGTCATTATCCTGTTCTGCGGTGTGGTCTCCCGCTACGTGTTCGACAGTCCGATCTTCTGGACGGACGAGCTTGCCAACTTCCTGTTCCTCTGGCTGTCGATGCTGGGGATGGTGGTCGCGCTGCGAGGCGACGGGCACATGCGGCTGACCACTCTGGCCAACTGGGTGCCGGCACACATCGCGAACTGGTTCGCCGCTGTCGCCTCCTTGGTTGTGATCGTCTTCGTTCTGGAGGTCCTGCTGCCAGCCGCGCAGTATCTGGATCAGCAACGTTACGTCGAATTGATTTCGTTGCAGATCTCCGACGGCTACCGCGTCGTCGCCATCTTGGTCGGTACCGCGCTCGCCGCGATCATATCGCTGCTTCGCCTGCTCGAAACGACGACGTGGCGCAGCTTCGGCCTGGCGCTTCTCACCGTCGGTGGCATCACCGCGCTGCTGTGGATCAGCCGGCCGATGCTGCTCGCCATGGGTTTCGGCAGCCTGATCATTTTCTTCGTGGTGATCGTCGCCATCTGCGTCGGGATCGGTGTGCCGATCGCCTTCGCGTTCGGCATCGCAACCATGTCCTATCTCGGCCTGACCAGCGCCATGCCGCTCTCCGTCGTGGTCAACCGGATGGACGAGGGCATGTCGAACCTGCTGCTGCTGTCGGTGCCGATGTTCGTCTTCCTCGGCCTGCTGATGGAGATGACGGGAATCGCGCGCGTGATGGTGGCATTCCTCGCCGCACTGGTGGGCCACGTGCGCGGTGGTCTGTCCTACGTGCTGCTGGGCGCCATGTACCTGGTGTCCGGCATCTCCGGCTCCAAGGCAGCCGACATGGCCGCGGTCGCGCCGGTGCTGTTCCCCGAGATGCGCCGCCGTGGCTCTCACCCGGGCGAGCTTGCCGCACTGCTGGCGAGTTCCAGCGCGATGTCGGAGACCATCCCGCCCAGCTTGGTGCTGATCACCATCGGCTCGGTGACCAACGTGTCGATCACCGCGCTGTTCACCGGCGGGCTCTTGCCGGCTGCGGTGGCGGCGATCGCGCTCGTCGTGGTGAGCTGGTACCGCTCGCGCCATATGGACATCGGCGGCGGCGAACGCGCGCCGGTGTCGCTGATGGTGCGCACGTTCGTCATCGCGATCCCCGGACTGACGCTGCCATTCGTGATTCGTGCTGCGGTGATCGACGGCGTCGCTACCGCGACCGAGGTCTCCACCGTTGGCGTGGTGTACACCGCGGTGCTCGGGCTGTTCGTGTATCGGCAGTTCGACTGGCGGCGCATCTATCCGCTGCTGATCGACACGCTGTCTCTCACCGGTGCGGTGATGCTGATCATCGGCACCGCCACGGCGATGGCCTGGGCGCTGACCCAGTCGGGCTTCTCCCAGTGGCTGGTCGCTGCCATGGCAGCGGTTCCGGGGGGCAAGATGGGGTTCCTCGCCATCACCGCGGTCGCGTTCGTGATCCTCGGCAGCGTGTTGGAGGGCATTCCCGCCATCGTGCTGTTCGGCCCACTGCTGTTCCCTGTAGCTAAAGCGATGGGCGTGCACGAGGTGCACTACGCGCTGGTGATCATCCTTGCGATGGGCATCGGACTTTTCGCGCCGCCGTTCGGCGTGGGGTTCTATGGCGCGTGCGCGATCGGGCGGGTGTCGCCGGACGACGCGCTGGGCCGCATGTGGCCGTATCTCGCAGGGCTGGCGGTAGCGCTGGCGATCGTCGTCGCGTTCCCCTGGCTGTCGATCGGGTTCTTGTGATCGGCGGTATTCAGTCCACCCTCAGAACAGACCGAACAGCCCTCGCAGGAACCCGGGCGTCAGCGCGGCCAACGGGTTGACCGACACGTCCGGGTCGTCCAGCCGGCCGCGCACCGCATAGCTCGCAGCGAACACGCCTCCGCCGCGCTCCGGGCTGAACAACTTTCCCACCAGCGGAATGTTTCCCAGCAGCGAGTTGAAGAAATACGCCGGCACGATCGTTCCCTGCATGTCGATCCTCTGCGCAGCGAGGTCCAGCCGCCCCTTCACGGTCAACCCCAACGACGGGCTGAACGCTCGCGCATCGGTCAGCTCGAGTGCGTCGTCGGTCAGCCGGAAGGGCGCGATCAATCGCGTGAAGCCAAGGCCCGGACCCTGCATCACCTGCACCAGCCCATACAGCGTCATTGCCTGCAGCAGCTTGCCCAGCGCCGGCGCGTCGCGAATGCGGAACTCCTCAATATTGGCCGTTCCCGTCAATGGCCGGTCCGGCTGCGCATCGTCGGTACTGAGCCTGCACCGACAGCTTGCCGCCCTGCATGCTGCGCACGTAGTCCAGGCCGCGCAGCAGTTCGCCCGCATCATCGGAGCTGCCGGTTAACCGACGCCCGCCACGGTCGCGCGCGATCTGCGCCATGAACGGCGCCCGCGCCCCGGTACGACCCTCGATGCGCAATTGCTGGATCACGCGGCCATCGTCCTCTGCATGCACAACCACACCGCTTGCTGCGCGATCGTTCGCCAGCAGCACGCGATCAAACTTCGCGTCCACCGTCCAAGGCGGACCCGGCGGCGGCTCTGTGCCGTTGCGCGCTGGAGGATGCGGCGGGGTCCGACGGCCAAGCCGCGGTCCCAGATCGAGCGTCGCGCCACTCAGACTGACGGTGAGCGGACCCTCGGCCGGCAGGCCGAGAGAGCCCTGCGCGACCGTTCGCCCCAGCACCAGCCGATCCACCTGGAATCCCGATAGCCTGCCACCACTGACAAGCGCTCGACCGCGCAGCACCAGGGCATCACCGTCGAGCTGCACGGCATCGATTCCGGTCAGCCGGTCGTGGTCCAGCAGCACCCGCGCCGACGCCTTCGCCCATACGTCCCGTGGCTTGCGCCACTCGAGCTGCGACACGGCAAGTTCCGCTCCGGTCAGATCGGCAGCGACCGAGAGCTCGCCCTGGCCATTTCGCCGCTCGCTCAGCACTGCCTGCATCTGCGCCGGTCCGCTCAGCACCGATGTCGCATCCAGCCCAGCGGCCGCAAGCTGCCGCGCGTCCGGCTGCCCGGACACGGTCACATTCTGCACGACCTGTGCCGGCGGACCGGCGCGGAAGTCCATCGCCGCGTCCAGCTTCGCCGGGATCGAAGCCAGCAGCGCGCGCCCGTTCAGCTTCATGCCATCGGGATTCGCGCTCAGGTCGAACACGCCCTGATCCAGGTCGCGCCCCGCCGCCACCGCGCCAAGATGCACGCCGTCGAGATGTGCCTGAACCTGGACGGCAATGTCGTCCATCCGAACGTCGCGCTCGAACGGCACGGTGAGGTTGAGTTTCACCGCCGCCTGTCCGGCCGGCGCCTTCAGCTCGATCGGATGCCGATCGAGTAACCCCAGACGTGGCTCGCGCAGCAGCGCCAACGCGTCGGGAAGCGGACCAGCGATGTCGGCCTCGATCGCCCCGACCTGATGCGGCTGCATGATTCCGGTGATGCGCACGCGACCACCGCGGATTTGCAAACCCCCTGCGCTGCCTTCCTTCTGACCGCTCAACCGCTGTCTGCCGCCGGTGACGATGATCTCTAGTGTATCGGGATCCAAAATGCGCAGTTGCGCCCGGCCATTGTCGATCGGCGGCACCGGCCGCAGCCAGTTCACCTGCAGCCCCTCGCCGTCGAGCGCGCCGCTGGCCCGCGTCAGTTGCACCGACGAAAGATCGGGCGACGCCGCCACGCCGAGGTCCACGTGACCATTGCGAGCGACGCCGACCGGGATGTTGGCCACGAGCCAGCCGCGCGCACCGCCGCCGATGCCCTCCGGCCACAGCCGCCCGAGATCGGCAAAGTCCACCTGATCCAGATCGGCCGACAAATCGGCACTGATCCGGTCGGGCCGGCGCTGCCCAGAACCACGCACCTCGACATGGGTGACCGGACCGCCGTCACGGCCACGCAGGCTCACCCGCAGCGCCTGCACGGCAATCGCGTCCACCGTGCCAGACGCGACCAGCGCCGCATCGAGGAATGGCACGTCGCTGGCGCCAATCCGCACCGAGCCGGCGCCGGCGTTCAGCCTCAGACTCGCATCGCGCGGCGTCAGGCCGGCATCGAGATCGACCGTGACCTCGCCGCCGATCGGCGCATCCAACGCCGTCAGGGCCGACAGCGATGGCGCTGCACTCGCTATCACTCTGGGTGTCACCGGCGACAGCCTGGCGCGCAGATGCGTCTCGCGGGCGCCCGCCGCCAGCATGGCCGACAACGTCAGTTGCGCCCGCTGCTCGCCAAGGGCCAGGCTCAACTCGGCGGAGCCCTCGACGCCGCCCTCCGGCCGACGAGTCAGGTCGATCTCCGCACGCGGCGCCCGCCACGTGACGCCGAGCTGCCTATCCACTACCGTGACCTGCCCATCATGGATGCGCACGCGGCGCAGCTGCCCCAGCAGCGCATTCGCTCTCAGTGCCCGATCACTGCCGGCCGGACGCGCCAGCTCGGCCAGCAGATCGGCAAGCGGCGTCGCCTCCGCCGGCTCGCCGCTGTCCGCCAGGTTCCCAAGACCGAGGTTGAGCCTACCGTCGTTCGCCCTCACCAGGGTGAGCTGCGGTTCATCTAGTTCCACCGCCCGCGGGACGACGCGTCCGAACAGCAGTTCGTAGAACGACAGCGATACCTCGGCGCGAGGAATGTTCAGCCGTCGCCCACCCGACTGATCGGTGACCGTGACATCGGTCAGCCTCAGATCGAGCGGCCGATCGACACCCTCGCGGAACCCCTCCCATGCCAGCGCCGCGGAACCGATCGACAGTCGCACTGGGCCGCCATTGGAATTGGCGGCAGCCTCCAACCGCGCAGTGAACCAGTCCAGGTCCAACGGTCCCTGCGACAGCCGCCAGGCAATCGCGGCGACGCCGACGCCACCCAGAACGGCCAGCGTGATCGCCAGCGTGCACAGCCAGTGCACCGCCATGGCGGCGCCCATTGCCGCTTGACCCGGAAGACGCCTCACGCCCAGCCTTTCGGGAAATGACCGATATACCGTTCCGCCTGCCCACAATCTGGCCCAGCCCATATGACACCGGGGCCGCCGAACGCCTGGTCGAGCGTTTTTCCCAACTCGGCCGCACCGAGGCGCGATTGGCGGCGCGGCCAGCGGTTGCCGCGCTGCTGAGCGCTCTCGGCGGCAACACCCCGTTCCTGGCCGATCTCGCGGTGCGCGAGGCAGCGAGCCTGCGCGCGCTCATCGCATCCGGTCCAGACGCGGTTGTGGCTGCCGCGATGGCCGACCTGGCGGCGCTCCCGCCATCCACCCGGCGCGACCGGATCACCGCCGCGATGCGCCGCGCGAAGCGCATCGTCGCGTTGGCCACAGCCATAGCCGACATCGGCGACATCTGGCCGCTGGAGCGTGTCACCGCGACACTGAGCGATCTCGCGGAGGCCACCCTGTCGCTCGCCATGGCACACCTGCTGCGCGCCGCTCACGAGGCAGGCGAACTGCGCCTGCCTGATCCGACGGATCCGACACGCGGCGCCGGGTTTACGGTGATCGGCATGGGAAAGCTCGGTGCCCGTGAACTGAATTATTCCTCCGATGTGGACCTCGTGCTGCTCTACGACCCGGCCGCGGCAATATACACGGAAGCGACCGAGGGCCACGCGCTGGGCGGCTTCACGTCCCGCATTGCGCGCGGCCTGGTGTCGCTGATGGAGGCGCGCGACCCCAACGGATACGTTTTCCGCACAGACCTGCGCCTGCGCCCCGATCCATCGGTGACGCCGCCTGCCGTCGCACTCCCCGCGGCGATCATCTACTACGAAAGCATGGGCCAGAACTGGGAGCGTGCCGCGATGATCAAGGCGCGCCCCGTGGCCGGCGATCTGGCGCTGGGTGCCGCATTCCTCGAGGCGATCCGCCCTTTTGTCTGGCGTCGCGGCCTGGACTTCGCCGCTGTCGCCGACATCCACGCAATGAAGCGGCGGATCGACGAATACAAGGGCGGCCCACTGACCAATGGCGCCGACCCACTGGCACGGATCGCCGGCCATAACATCAAACTCGGCGAAGGCGGCATCCGCGAGATCGAATTTCTGGCGCAGACCCTGCAGCTTGTCTGGGGCGGGCGCGATCCCGACCTGCGCATCCCCACCACGTTGGGGGCGCTGCGTCTGCTGGTGCGAGCCGGCCACGTGCCGCGCAATGCGGCGCGCGAACTGGGCGCCGCCTATCGCTTCCTCCGCCGCGTCGAGCATCGCCTGCAGATGGTCGCCGACCGCCAGGTGCATGAGCTGCCGCAGCGGCCGGCGGAGCTCGCGCGCTTCGCCACCTTCATGGGATACTCCGATGCGTCCGAGTTCGCTGCCGAGCTGCTGCATCACCTGCGCCAGGTGCGGGCGCGCTACACCGAAGTGTTCGAGCTGGTGCCGGAGCTGCTATCACCCGCCGAAGGCGGCCTTGAACTCGACTTCAGCGGGGTCGATGCGGCGCCGGAAGCGACCGTCAGCAAGCTCCTTGCTCTCGGCTTCGACAACCCCAAGCGCATCGTCTCCGCTGTTCGCGGCTGGCAGGCGGGGCATGTCCGCGCGCTCCGCTCGACGCGCGCGAGGGAACTGCTCGCCCAGTTGCTACCGCGCGTGCTGGCCGCGCTGGCCCACCAGCCGCAGCCGGACGTCGTGTTCAACCGGTTTGACGCGTTCCTGGCACGCCAGCCCGCCGGCGTGCAGTTGCTGTCGCTATTCCAGCGCAATCCGGGCCTGATCGATCGGATCGCCGCGGTACTCGGGGCCGCGCCCTCGCTCGCCAACCATCTGGCCAGTCATCCGGCGGCACTGGACGGCCTGCTCAGCCCGGAGGAGAACCCGGACCCTGCCCGCCTGCTGCGCGGTCGCCTGCGAGATGCGCGGCTGCTGGAGGACGTCATCGAGATCACGCGTCGTACCGTTCGCGAGGAGGATTTCTCTGCCTCGGTCGCCACGATGGAGGGTCGGATCGATGCGGACGAGGCGGGACTGCGCCGCACCGCTATCGCCGACGCGGCGCTGAGCTCGCTGCTGCCGCCGGTACTATCTGACTTTTCGGCGCGCTTTGGCCGCGTGCGCAGCGGCTCGATGGCCGTGGTGGCATTGGGCAAGGCCGGCAGTCGTGAGATGATGGCGGGCTCCGACCTCGACCTGATGCTGGTGTACGACCTCCCCACGGACGTCACCGAGAGTCGCGGCGCGCGGCACCTGCCGGCGAGCCAATGGTTCGTGCGCGCCTCGCATGCCTATGTCGCGGCCGTGACCGCGCCCGGGGTGGACGGCCCGCTGTATCAGGTGGACATGCGGCTGCGGCCGTCAGGCAACAAGGGCCCCGTCGCGGTGTCGCTCGCATCGTTCCAGCGCTACCACGCGGAATCGGCATGGACCTGGGAGCGCATGGCGCTGACCCGCGCCCGTGTTGTCGCCGGTCCGCCGGCACTGCGCACCCGCATCGAGACAGCAATTGCCGAGGCATTGGCGCATGCTGGCAATGCCGACCGCATCCGAGCGGATGCTGCGTCGATGCGCGCGCGCATGCTGCGCGACCTGCCGCCCGATGGGCCGTGGGATGTGAAGCTGCGCGCCGGGGGCCAGATCGAGGTGGAGTTCATCGCTCAGGTGCTGCAGCTCATTCACGCTCGCGAGGCGTCGGAGCTGTGTTCGCCGACCACGCGTATCGCTCTGGCGCGGCTTGCCCAGGCAGGATGGTTGCCGGCAGACGATGCGGCGCTGCTGATCCGCGCCGATCATCTGTGGCGGACGGTGCAGGGCATGCTGCGCATCACCATCGGCGGCAGCCCACGCGAGGAGCTCCCAGAGGCCTCGGCACAGACCCTGCTGCGCGTGGTCACTGAGGCGACCGACACGACGGGACCGGTTGACTTGGCGTGGCTGCGCGGCACGCTGGATGCCCTGGCGCAGCAGGTTCGCGCCGCGTTCGTCCGCCACATAGGGGAGATCCGTCCATGAGCGTGCAGGAAGGCGACACCGCGCCCGACTTCGAGATGCCGGCAAGCGGCGGACGCACCGTCAGCAAGAAGACGATGCGCGGCAAGCCGTTCGTGCTGTACTTCTACCCGAAGGCGGATACGCCCGGCTGCACCAAGGAGGCATGCGCCTTCCAGGAGGCGCTGCCACAACTCGGCCGCATTGGCATCGACGTGATCGGCGTCTCGCCCGACAAGATGAAGCCCATCGAGCGATTCGCCGAGAAGTACAAACTGACATTCCCGCTGGCATCGGACGAGGCACATGCCGTGGCGGATAAGTATGGCACCTGGGTCGAGAAGTCGATGTATGGACGCAAGTATATGGGGATGGAGCGCAGCACGTTCCTGATCGACAAGGCCGGCAAGGTTGCGAAAGCCTGGCGGAAGATCAGCGTCACCGGCCACGCGGCTGAGGTGCTGACGGCGGCGCAAGGGCTGAAGTAGCGGCAAGAGCATGCTGGGAAGCATGCACAAACCACAACTCGAGGGGATTCCGCATCCAATGAAGATCGTCATGTTCGCAGCGTCGCTCCTGACGCTGACCGCCGCCGCCGAGGCCCGTGACATCAAGTCCGATATCGACGCCGCCAATGCGAAATGGGTCGCGGCGTTCAACAAGGGCGACGCGGCCAGTGTCGCGCAGCTATACACCGAGCACGCGACCGCGCTTCCGCCTGGTGCGCCGATGGCGAAGGGACGCGCGGCGATCCAGGCATTCTGGCAGGGCGCCATACAGAGCGGCATCAAGAACGCCTCGCTGAAGGCGCTGAAGGTCGATCAGTTCGGCAACGCCGCGCGCGAGATCGGCGAGTTCAGCCTCGATGCACCGGATGCACAGAAGCAGACAGTGCATGTCGTGGGCAAGTATGTCGTGCTGTGGCGCCACAGCGGCAATGGTTGGAAGCTCGACACCGATATCTGGAACACCGACAAGTAGACGAGCGGTCACTCCGCCGCGGTCGGCAACCTTATCGCAAACCGCGTCCCGCCCGTCGCAACGGGTGAAGCCGTAAGCTCTCCGTCATGGGCCTCGACAAGCTCGCGGCAGATCGACAGACCCAGTCCGAGCCCTGTCGGCTTTGAGGTGATGAAAGGCTGGAACAGCCGCCCCGCGATTTCCGGCGCAATTCCCGGCCCTGTGTCGGCTACCGCGATCTCCACCGCTCTAGGCCGCGCGTGCGTCGATACCGTGAGTTCGCGCGTCGTGCTCGCCTCCATCGCCTCGACCGCGTTGCGCACCAGATTGATGATAACCTGGCCGATCTGAATGCTGTCGATCATTGCCAAACCGACATCCAGATCCAGCGCGACCGATACCCGCACGCCGCGATTCTGCATGCCGACCAGCCCGAGTTCCACTGCCTCGCTCACGACAGCGTTGACGTCCTCGAGCCGACGCATGGTGCGGCGCTTCGCGACGTGATCGCGCAGCCTCCGGATCACCTCGCCGGCACGCGTGGTCTGCTGGCGAATCCGCTCGACGATGTCGCGCGCGCGACCAGGACCGGCATTCGTGTCCGCCAGCACGCGGCTCAGGGCGCCGACGTAGTTGCCCACCGCTGTGAGCGGCTGATTGAGCTCATGCGCGATCGCGGATGCCATCTGCCCCATGGTGGACAGCCGCGCCACATGCGCGAGCTCCGACTGAAGCTCCTGGATGCGCGACTGACTGTGTCTTTCAGCAGTGATGTCGCGTATGATCTTCGAGGCACCGATGATTGCACCTGACCCGTCGAGAATTGGCGAAATCGTCAGCGCCACGGCGATCGCGCCGCCATCCTTGCGTACCCGGATCGTCTCGAAGCGCCGCAGCCGCTCGCCGCGGCGCAGCCGCTCGAGGATCATCGCCTCTTCGTCGATGCGATCCGGCGGCAGCAGCAGGGAGATCGGCCGGCCGATCATCTCCTCGGCGCGGTAGCCGAACATCGCCTCAGCCGCGTTGTTCCACGCCGTAACAACTCCGTCCAGCGTCTTGCCGACGATCGCGTCCTCGGATGATTCGACGATGGAGGCGAGGTACTGGCGAGCCTCGTGGCCGCGCCGTACTTCGGTGATGTCGTTGTTGACCTCGGTCACCAGGGGCGGAGCGCCGGCGGAGCCGCGGTGCAGCGACTGGTGGCTGACGACAACGACCTGCTCGCCGTCGCGCCGCCTGTGCCGCAGCTCGCCGGTCCACTCCGCGGACTCCAGCAGCTGGCGATCGATAGACCCGAGTGACTGCGGGAATTCGGTGCGCAGCAACTCATGCGAGATGCGGCCGACCGCATCGGCCGCGGAGAACCCGTAGAGTCGCTCCATGCCGCGCGACCAGTAGTGGATCTCACCCGGGAAACTGCGGGTCATCACCTGGGCAAGGCTCAGCCCGGCTGCGTGGGCCTCTAGCGAGCTGACCCGCCGCTTGAGTTCCTGGGCCTGCTCAGGGGAACGATCACCTCTCGCATTCATGCCTGGTTTCCGTCTTGGTCGCCCACGAGACTCATTACGCCACCATAGCAGGCTCCATCAACTTCCGGTGGTTATTTTGCGCCTGCGCGCCGGTCTGCCTAGGTTAACCGCGTCCTATCCTGGAGATGCGCGATGGCTGAGGAATTGCCCCCGCGGGAGGCAATGGAGTTCGATGTCGTGATCGTGGGCGGCGGCCCGTCCGGCCTCGCCGCCGCGATCCGGTTGAAGCAGCTCGCGCCTGACGCGGCGGTCTGCCTTGTGGAGAAGGGCAGCGAGATCGGCGCGCACATCCTCTCCGGCGCGGTGCTGGAGCCGCGCGCGCTCAACGAACTTATCCCCGACTGGCGCGAAAAGGGCGCGCCGCTGGAGACGCCGGCCACCGACGACCGCTTCCTCTACCTTACCGCGACCCGCGCCTTCCGCCTGCCGACACCGCCGCAGATGCACAACACCGGCAACTATATCGTTTCGCTCGGCAACGTCTGTCGCTGGCTCGGGCAGCAGGCTGAGGCGCTCGGTGTCGAAATCTATCCGGGCTTCCCTGCCGCCGAACTGCTGGAGGACAGCGGGCGTATCGCCGGCATCGCCACCGGCGACATGGGCATCGGCAAGGACGGCAATCCCACCGACACCTTCCAGCGCGGCATGGAACTGCGCGCGCGCTACACGCTGTTCGCCGAAGGCTGTCGCGGATCGCTGTCGAAGCAGCTTATCCGACGCTTCAACCTGCGCGACGATCATGACCCGCAGACCTATGCGATCGGCATCAAAGAACTGTGGGAGGTCCCTGCCGCCAACCATAAGCCTGGTCTCGTGGAGCACACGGTCGGCTGGCCGCTCGACGCCCGCACCTATGGCGGCTCGTTCCTGTACCACTTCGGCAGCAACCTGATTTCCTACGGCTTCGTCATCGGCCTCGATTATCGCAATCCATGGCTGTCGCCGTTCGACGAGATGCAGCGCTTCAAGACTCATCCCGAGGTACGCGGTCACTTCGAGGGCGGCAGGCGCATAAGCTACGGCGCCCGCGCGCTGAACGAGGGAGGGCTGCAGTCGATCCCGCGCCTCGCTTTCCCGGGCGGCGCGCTGATCGGCGACGCAGCCGGATTCGTCAACGTGCCGAAGATCAAGGGCACACACACGTCGATGAAGTCCGGCATGCTTGCGGCCGAGGCGGTGGCAGATGCGCTTGCCGCCGGTGGTACCGGCGATCTGTCAGGCTATGAGACAAGGCTGCGCGACAGCTGGGTGTGGCAGGAACTGTCGCTGGTCAGGAATATCCGCCCATCGTTCGCCAAGTTCGGACTGTATGGCGGTCTCGCCTATTCGGCGCTTGATACCTACGTGCTCCGCGGTAAGGCCCCCTGGACATTCCACCATCCGCATCCCGACAACGAAACGTTGCTGGACGCGTCCTCCGTGCAACGCATCGAGTACCCGCGGCCGGACGGCGTGCTCACGTTCGACCGGCTGTCGTCGGTCTTCATCAGCAACACCAATCATGAGGAGAACCAACCCGGTCATCTGCATCTCGCCGATCCCAAGATTGCGATCACGCTGAACTGGCAGCGCTACCGCAGTCCTGAAGCACGCTATTGTCCGGCAGGTGTTTACGAAATCGTCGGTGCGGACGAAGGAAATCCTCAGCTTCAAATCAACGCGCAGAACTGCGTTCATTGCAAGACATGCGACATCAAGGATCCGGTACAGAACATCGACTGGGTCACGCCAGAGGGTGGAGGTGGACCGAACTACCCCGGCGGCATGTGACCGACTGTCATGTATGGACGGCCCCGTCACACAAGAGGCAACTGAGGTGGACGACGGACAATCTGGAACACTCATGCGGCGCGGCGGTCGCATGAAGCGAAGGCCAAGCGTCTGGTCCGCCAACTCGCCCGTCTCGGCTTCCAGGCCAAACCTCCAACCGCTCGAACAGGCCGCATGAGCTCCCTATAGAACCATCTCCACTGGGGACTCTTGTTAGGAGCGCAATGACGCGGCAATCTCGTGCCAGTGTGGCGCGGAACGCGCTCGGCCCATGGGCCGGGTACTTTCATCGAGATGGCTTCGTCGCTACGCTCCATGCAATGACAGGGGAATTTTCCGATGTCTCTTAGTCCCGCCAACAACGGGATCGGACAGCCGGTCCGTCGCAGAGAAGACCTGCGATTGCTGACCGGAGGAGGCCGCTACAGCGACGACATTAATGTTCCTAGCCAAGCCTACGCGGTGATGGTCCGCTCTGCACATGCTCACGCGCGCATCCGGTCCATAGACGTTGCCGCGGCGCAAACCACCCCTGGCGTGCTCGAGGTGCTGACCGGTCACGACATGCTGGCCGATGGCTTGAAGCCGATCCCGCATGCAGTGCGAACGGGTCATCCGGTAGACATCCAGCTCGACAATACGGATGGCTCGCCGCTGTTCATTCCGCCGCACTATCCTATGGCCACCGACGAAGTGCGCCATGTCGGCGACATCGTGGCGATGGTGGTCGCCAGCAGTCGCGCCGCGGCAAAGGATGCGGCCGACACCGTCATCGTCGACTACGCGGAACTGCCGGTCGTGATCCACTCTCGCCAGGCGATCGCTGCGGATGCGCCGCGCGCCTGGTCGGATGCTGCATCAAATCTGTGCCTCGATGCCACAGTAGGCGACGCGACGGCCGCCGAAGCGGCGTTTGCTGCCGCGGCGCACGTCGTGCGGTTCAGCACCTCGGTGCAGCGCATCGCCGGTGTGACCATGGAGCCACGCGCTGCGGTCGGTGAATACGACGGATCAACGGGACGCTACATACTGCATGCCGGCGCGGGCGGCGCAGTGCGTCCGCGCCATGACACGGCGGTGGTTCTCGGCGTCGCGGACGAAGATGTGCGGATGGTGATGCACGATGTCGGCGGCAATTTTGGCACACGCGGCGCATCCAATCCCGAATTCGCTCTGGTCGCCTGGGCGGCGCGCCGCGTCGGCCGCGCAGTGAAGTGGACGTGCGAACGCAGCGAGGCGTTCCTGTGCGACTATCAGGCACGCGATCTGACAGCCGATGCCGAGCTAGCGCTGGATGAGCAGGGCAGGTTTCTGGCCATGCGCGGCACAAACATGGTCAACAGCGGCGCGTATCCCGTTTCATTCGGCCCGCTGCACAAGGGCCTGGAGATCATGACCAGCATCTATCACGTGCCGGTCGTGCATTTCCGCGCCGTTGCGACGCTGAGCAACACCGCGCCGACGCGACCATACCGTAGCTCCGGGCGGCCAGAGGCGATGTTCGTGATGGAACGGTTGATCGATCTGGCTGCACGCCAGTGCGGCTTCGATCGCATCGAACTGCGGCGGCGAAACCTGGTGCCCGAGTCCGCCATGCCGTACCGCAACCCATTCGGCCTGGAATACGACAGTGGCACCTATCACAAAGTGATGGAGCGTGTGCTTGCGCTCGGCGAGTGGGCCGGCTTCGCGACACGCCGTGCGGAGGCGAAGCGGCGTGGCAAGCATCGCGGCATTGGCGTTTCCAACTATGTTGACACGGCGACCGGCGTGCCTCGCGAGCGGGCCGAGATCACCGTGCAGCCCCAGGGTGTGGTCGAGGTCGTCATCGGCACGGTATCCAGCGGGCAGGGTCACGAGACAAGCTTCGCACAGCTAGTCAGCGAGTGGCTCGGCGTACCGGTTGACTGCGTCACGCTGGTGCAAGGGGATACGGCACGTGTTTCGGTCGGCGGGGGCTCGCATTCCGGTCGCGCGCTGAGACTTGGCAGCATCGTGATGCTGGGGGCGTCAAACGAGATCATCGCAAAGGGGATGCGGATTGCCAGCCACGTGCTGGAAGTTGCCGTTGCGGATCTGGAGTTCTTATCCGGCCGCTTCGTCGTCACGGGAACGGATCGCTCGATCGGCATCTTCGACGTTGCAGCCGCCGCCGTGCAACGCAACGACCTGCCGGACGACCTGCGTAGCTTGGACGGCATAGGCGATGAGACGGTGAACCTGGCCGCGTTCCCCTATGGCTGCCATGTCTGCGAAGTCGAGGTCGATCCGGATACGGGCGCCGTGGCGATCGCACGTTACACCGCGGTCGATGACGTCGGGCGCGCGGTGAACCCGATGATCGTGCATGGTCAGGTACATGGCGGTATCACCCATGGCATTGGGCAGGCGCTGCTGGAACAGTGCTGGTATGATCCGCAATCTGGCCAGTTGCTATCGGGCTCCTTGATGGACTACGCCATAGCGCGCGCGGACGAGATGCCGTCCTACACTACCGAACTCAGCGAGGTGCCGTCACCGACGCATCCACTCGGCATCCGCCCGGCTGGTGAAGGCGGCACAACGCCGGCGCTCGGTGCCGTGGTCAACGCGGTTGTCGATGCGTTGGCGGAGTTCGGCGTGACGCATATAGAGATGCCGGTGACACCGGAACGCGTCTGGCGCGCCATCCACGCGCACTGACAGGAGAAAACGCAATGCAGACCTGGTATCATTGCGAGAACACCTATCCCTTCGTGCCGCAGGACGTGCTCGACGCCGCCAGCTCGGTGCGCGGCAGCCTGCCGAACCGGCTCTGCGACCCGAAGATCGCCGCCGACCTGTTCCACGAATGCCTGGACGAGCACCTGCTGTGCGACGACCTCGGGGTGAACATCGTCTCGATTGAGCATCACTCCGGGATCAACAGCCTGTACGGCGCCAGCCCGATGATCCTCGGCAATATCGCGCGGCAGACCAGCAAGGTGCGCATCCTGACCCAAGGGACGCTGATCACTGTGCGACGCGATCCGGTGCGCATCGCCGAGGAGTACGCCACTGCGGATGTGATCTCGCGCGGCCGGCTTGAGATCGGCTTCGTCAAGTCGGGCGACAGCGAGATGGTATCTGGCAACGCCAATCCCGTGGGCATCGTGGAACGCTTCTGGGAAGCGATCGATCTGATCGTGAAGACGCTGACCAGCCATGACGGACCGTTCAGTTGGGAGGGCAAGCACTTCACGCATCGCCACGTCAACATTTGGCCGCCCTGTTATCAGCGTCCGCATCCGCCGCTCTGGGCGGCAACCGGCGATCCTGAGACGTCGGCTGAGTTGGGTCGGCGCGGGATGGTCAATGCACTGGTGTTGCGCGGCATGGAAGGCACCAAGCGTGCGTGGGCGGCATATCGGCACGCGCGCGAAGAAGCCGGCCTGCCGCAGCCGGCGCTGGATCGCTTCGCTTATACGGCGTTCGTGTATGTCGCTGACACGGACGAAGAAGGCGTGCGTATTGGCAGCAAGCTGCTGTGGTTCCTCAACACGTCGCTGAAGCAGGCACCGCAGTTTTCCAAGTTCCTGCCTGGGCGCATGCCGCCCGAGATGGCACCACGCATGTGGCGCACCGGCCCACAGGCAGGCGCACGGCCGGCCGATGCGCTGATCGGCATGACCGGCGAACAGGCGATCGCCAGCAAGCTGATGTTCGCCGGCAGGCCGGAGACTGTGTACCGGCAGATCATGGATTGCTATGCCGAGCTTGGCGGGTTCGGCCATCTGATCTTCATCGGCCGCTCTGGTTTCCTGACGCATGACGAGGCGGAGAAGAGCATCAGGTTGTTCGCCACCGAGGTATTGCCGCGGCTGAATGAAGCCGCGCCGGCAGTGGCGGCATGATCGCCAACGTTCTCTCGATTGCTGGTTCCGATCCAAGCGGTGGCGCCGGTATTCAGGCGGACCTGAAGACGTTCTCCGCTCTGGGTGCCTATGGCATGGCGGTCATCACCGCACTGACGGCGCAGAACACCCAGGAGGTACGGTCGTTTCAGACTGTCGATCCGGGATTCGTCGCCGAGCAGATCGACACGATTTTCGCTGATGTGCGCGTGGATGCTGTGAAGATCGGCATGGTGGCGACAGCAGAGATTGCAACAGCGATTGCGGACCGTTTGCGCCACCATGGTGCGCGCGACATCGTGCTCGATCCGGTGATGGTGGCGAAGAGCGGCCATCATCTGCTGCGGGAAGATGCTGTTGCGGCACTGCGCGATACGCTCGTGCCGATTGCGCGGGTGATCACACCGAACCTGCCCGAGGCAGGCGTCCTGATAGGGGAACCCGCACCCGCGACGCATGAGGACATGCAACGAGCGGTGCGCGAACTGCGGCGGCTCGGCCCGGAATGGGTATTGCTCAAGGGTGGGCATCTCACCGGAGATGACAGCACCGATCTGCTGTTCGACGGCAGGACGACGACCGAACTGCCGGGCCGTCGGATCGATACGCGCAACACGCACGGCACCGGCTGCACGCTGTCGGCCGCGATTGCCGCGTTGCTGCCACGCTTCGAGATGGTGGAAGCCGTGCGTCGGGCAAAGGTGTATCTGACGGATGCGATCGCAGCGAGCGATCGTCTGACTGTTGGCAGCGGCCACGGTCCGGTGCATCACTTCCACGCACTATGGAAGGAGGGCGCAGCGCAATGACGCAATTCTCCGAAGCGGCCTGGCAACGCACAACGCAGTTGCGCCATGCGATCGATGAGCTTCCGTTCAACATCGAGCTTGCGGCCGGCCGACTCAGCCGAGACCGCTTCCAAGGATACATTGTGCAGGACGCGCTGTACCTGGCGCAGTATTCGCGCATCCTGGCGATCGCCGGGGCACGAGGACCAGACGCTGAAACACTGCGCGCCTTCGGCTCATGTGCGCTGGAAGCCGTCGCCGTCGAGCAGGCGTTGCACGAGCGCTACCTGACGGAGTTCGGCGTCGATCCCTCGCGGCTCGCCGATGCCGAAACGTCGCCGGATTGCCTCGGGTACACCAGTTTCCTGCTGGCAACCGCATATCACGAGCCGTGGGAGGTGCTGGTCGCGGCTTTGCTGCCATGCTTCTGGATCTATTGGGATGTAGGCAGCCGGGTGGCGCGGCATGCAGCGGCGGACAATCCGTACCGCGCCTGGATCGACACCTATGCCGATGAGGCGTTTGGCGACGCGGTGCGCACCGTGATCGGCATCACCGACCGTGCCGCTGAAGCGACAACAGCGGCTATTCGATCGCGCATGATGACGGCATTCGTTCGTTCGACTCAATATGAGTGGCTGTTCTGGGACGGCGCGTATCAGCGCCGCGGTTGGCCGCTCGTCTAGGCCGCATCTTCGCGGATCATCGCCGCACCTTTCTCGGCGATCATGATTGTGGGTGCATTCGTGTTGCCCGTGGTCAGCGTCGGCATCACCGATGCGTCGATGACGCGCAAGCCGGCGATGCCATGCACACGCAGACGGGAGTCGACGACAGCCCCCGGCCCTTCGCCCATCCGGCACGTGCCGACAGGATGGTATATCGTTGTGCCGAACCGGCGTGAATAATCCGCGAGGTCTTCGTCGGAAATCATCGCCGGGCCCGGCAGAATTTCCGCGACACTGTGCTGCGCCATCGCGGGTGCGGCGAAGATCTGGCGCGTGATCCGCATGCCGGCATTCAGCACGCGCTGGTCGTTCGAGTCCGACAGATAGTGAGGCGTTATGACCGGCGCGGCGAACGGATCGGCCGATCGGGCCATGATCGTACCACGGCTGTCAGGCCGCACCGGACACACCGCCACCGTCATGCCGGGCACACGTTCCAACTCGCCGAAACGCGCCGCGTCATAGCTCGCCGGCGTGAACAGAAGCTGCAGATCCGGGCTCGCCAACTCGGGGCGCGAACGGCAGAACACCTGAGCGCTGGTGACACCGAATGTCAGTGCACCGCGGCCGGTCGTGACGAACCGCGCAGCTTCCGCAGCCAGCCGGATACCGTGCGCAAGCTGGTTGATCGAGACGGCATTCTTTGCGCGATGCGAGATGCGCGCGACATAGTGGTCCTGGAGGTTGGCGCCGACACCTGGCAGATCGTGCGCGACAGTGACGCCGATAGATTGCAGATGCTCCGCCGGCCCGATCCCTGAGATCTGCAACAGATGCGGCGAATTGACCGAACCACCGCAGAGGATCACCTCACGCGCCGCGCGCGCCTCGTGATCCATCCCTCGCTGGCGAAAGGCGACGCCCATGCAACGCTTGCCATCCAGCAGCAGGCGCGTCGCCACAGCCTCTGTCTCGATGCGCAGGTTCTCGCGTTTTCTGGCTTCCGCCAGGAACGTCCGTGCAGTCGAGCCGCGGAAGCGCCCCTTGCGGGTCATCTGTGAATAGCCGACGCCTTCCTGTATCCGGCCATTCAGATCATTGCTGAACTGGAAGCCAACCTGCTGGGCCGCTTCGACGAAACGGTGTGTCAGCGGCAGGATGGTCCGATAATCCTCGACACGCAGCGGGCCGCCCTTGCCACGATATTCGGCATCGCCACCCTGCACATAGTGCTCGGATTTGCGAAAGAACGGCAGCACGTCGTCGAAACTCCAACCACGGCAGCCCATCTGCGCCCAACCGTCGTAGTCCGCAGGATTGCCGCGCACGTACAGCATGCCGTTGATCGAGCTCGATCCGCCGAGCACCTTGCCACGCGGCCAGTGAATGGCGCGGTCAGCGGTCCCAGGGCCGGCATCGGCGCTGTAGTTCCAATTCACCACCGGATGATGCAGCAGCTTCAGCACGCCGGCAGGAATATGGATCATCGGATGCCAGTCGCGCGGACCCGCCTCAAGCAGAGTCACGCTCGCGCCGGTCTCGCTCAGTCGGCTGGCAATGACACAACCCGCCGACCCCGCGCCAACAACGACGTAGTCTGCGTCCATCGTTGTCAGGCCCTCGCAAAGCCGAGCCAGCGAGCAAACTGCGCCAGCTTTGCCACGATCACCTGCCAGAGGAGCCCGTGCGCGGCGAGTGGTGCTGGCTCTGCCTGCTCCGCCTGTCGTGGCGCCTCGGTTGCGAATTCTTCAGCCACACGCTTGGAAAAGTCCACCATCAGCGCGTTGGCGAACGGAATACCCCCGGTGCGTGCAAAATCGGCCAGCACGCCGCCCAGTTCCGCGTCCGACGTCAGCTTCACCAGCGTGGCGCCAGCCCCGGCTGGATCGTCGCGCAAAGCATAAGCGATCCGTACCTCGATCCGCGCCGCTCGCATGTCGGCCGCGCCGCGGCCGCGCAACGAGCCGGTGTGCCCGGCGAGGTCGCTCTCCACGGCCACGCGGCCGCGGAACCTGATCTTCTTGGGGCCGAACGCAACGAGCATGCTTCCCAGATAATTGCCCTCTTCGTCGCGGCCCTCGATCGCGGCACCCGGCATACAGCGCGCCATGCGCTCCACGTCGGCAAAGCGCCGGATGACATCGTCCGGCCGGCCGGGAACGCTGAACTCTCCCTCAAAGTGCATCGTTCAGTGCACGGGCCGCAGCAGCGGTGCATGGCTCTCGCGACCGAAGTGAACCTTCGCGTACGGCTCGGTCGGAGTAGTCGGCGAAACGCGTGCGTCGATCAGATAGAGTCCCCCCTTTCGGAGGCCCTCTGCGATCGCGCCGCCTACTTCCGACGGATCCTTCAGCAGCACGCCATCACCGCCAAATGCCTTGGCCAAAGCAACGAAGTTCGGTGACTCCCATTGTGCCAGCTTTTCGTTGAAGCCTTTGGCCACCAGCTTGTGCACCTCGGCGCCATAGCCGGCATCGTTCCACACCACCAGCACCACTTGCATCTTGTGCCGGACGATCGTCTCCAGTTCCTGGAGGTTGAACATCAGGCTGCCGTCACCCTCGACCGCGACATGTTGGCGGGCCGGATTGCCCGCGCCGGTGCCAATTGCTACGCCAATACCCTGCCCCACCGCACCGAAGCCGTATGAATACTGGATCTCTACGCCTTCCGGCAGCGGCGTGTACATCCCGATCCACGAGAAGAAGTGGCCGGCACCACAGGTAAACAACGCTCCTTTCGGCAGCGCCGCACCCAGGTTCCAGGCAAGCGCGCGGGGATCAAGTCCGTCCTTCGGCGCCTCGAACCGGTGTGGCGGTGCGTCGATCACCGCCCTCGTCGCCGCAGTCCGCAAGCCTTCCTTACGGACCTGTCGCGCCTCCAACGCCTCATTGATCGCGGCAACCGCTTTGCGGCCGTCACCCTGCACGTAAAGGCCAGGAATGACACCGATCTCCTCGGGCATCGGCTTGATGTCGATGCGCGCGACATCTGCCGACGGGAACAACAGGCCACCTTCCGTGGTGTAGTAGCCAAGCTCTGCGCCCACACCCAATACGAAGTCGGCGTCGGCAAGCAACTGTTCCGATGGCGCCGATGCGAAGGCGCCGGCTATGCCGATGTCCCATGGATGGCCTGCGAAGTAGCCTTTGCCTTGCAGCGATGTCGCGAGCAGGGCGCCAACGCGATCGGCCAACTTTATGATCTCGTCCCTCGCATTCGACGCCCTGGCGCCGCGACCGGCAATGATGACAGGACGCTCCGCGGCGATCAGTTTTTCGATCACGGGCGCCAGAATGTCCGGGCTCGGGGTTTCCACCCGCGGCGGCAGGAACTGCGAGGAGGGACGATATTCGTAATCCCAGTCGAAGTCCTCCTCCTGCAAATCCATGGGCAAATTCAGCACGACAGGACCACGATAAATGCGTGCAGCGTAGAACGCCTCGGCGATTTCCTCGGCCATGTTGTCGATGCTGGTAATCGTGTGGAAGCGCGCGCTGCTTGCCTCGGCGAAGCGGCGCTGGTCCATCGTTTGCGTACTGTTCTTTGCACCGGCCTCGATCTGGCCCGCGACCAGTACGACGGGCGTCTTGCCGCGATACGCCGCAATCAGTGACGTGCCGCACTGCGTCAGACCAGGCCCGCAGGTCACCATCGCGACGCCGACCTTGCCCGTGGTGCGGGCATATCCGTCAGCCATCGACACCGCCATGGACTCATGGCGGGCGCTGTAGGGCTTTACCGATGGATTGCGGCACAGAGCGCCCCAAAGCCACATGTTGCCGTCGCCCATCAGGCCGAAGAAGTCCGTCAGACCCTCGGCGATGAGGGACTGCGCAATCGCTTCGTAGACCTTCATCGTGGCTAATTCCTTCGCGAGTTACTCGGCTGCGCTGGCAAGCGCCGCAGCATCGGACCTGTGGCCCTGTTGGTGGAAGTAGTTCGCGCGATAGAACTCCAGCACCAGATCGCGATACACCGCCTTCGGATAGTGCGAGGGATTGCTGGGGCTCACGCAACTTGGCAGGCACTCGATGACCGCATTCACGTTCGGGCTGTGGAAATACGCGATCGAGTAGCGGTCGGTGCCTGACTCGTTGATCACGCCATGCGGCGTGGACAGGAACCGGTCGTTCGACCACCGCCGCATGATGTTGCCGAGGTTGACAAGGAACGTGCCGGGAATGACCGGCGGCGGGAACCACTCCCCACCGGGCAGACGAATCGCCAGACCCGGCACATCCGTGCGCGCCAGCGCCGTCATGAAGCTGTTGTCGGTGTGCGGCGCCGTGCCGAACGTGTTCTCGCTCATGTCCTCCTGCGGCGGGTAGTGCAGGAAGCGCAGGTTGGCATGGCCCTCGTTGGCGAAGTAGGGCGCGAAGAAATCCTCCGGCATGTCCAACGCCACTGCGAACGCCGGCAGCATGCGGTCGCACATCGCGCCCAGGGCGCGGAAATAGGCCGTCATGTCCGCCCGCAGTTCGGGCATGCCTTCGGGCCACTGATTCCGACCACGCAGCGGAATGCCGGCGAGCACGTCCGGATGATCCGGCCCACGATCATGGCTGATAAAGAAGCTCTCATTCTGGTTGGGCTTCGTCGCCTTGTGCACCTGCGATGCAGCCTGCACCGATGCGTTCATCGGCATGTAGCCGATATTGTTCTGGTTCAGCCGAAGCTTCAGCTTCTCTTCGAGCGGCAGCGCATGGAAACATCGCGATGCGGCGAAGCCGCGATCGATGACCCCCTGGGGCACGCCATGGTTGAGTACATAGAGGAAGCCAATGTTCTCGCAGGCGTAACGCACCTGCTCGGCCAGCCGCTCCAACGCGCCAGATTCGCCAGCGAAATATGGACCATAGTCGATGACCGGAATCTTCTCGGCCGCTTTGGCAAGGTCCTTGACCGCGTGCTGCTGGAACAGATGCATGAATGGCTCCCTGGCCGCCTCGCCTCATCATAGAGGCACATAAGGGATGCTGCCAATTTGACCCCATGGCGAGCCGTCCACTACCGTGCACGCCAACGAACGGCGGACGTTACGGTATCCGGAGGAGGCACGAAATCAAGATGAGCAATTACCGCGTCTCCCCAGATCTTGACATGCACTACCGCATCGATGACTTCACCGACCCCTGGCTGCAGCCGCAGACGATCCTGATGCTGCACGGCAATGCGGAGAGCGGCCTCGCCTGGTATGCCTGGGTCCCCAAACTAGCGCGCCAATACCGCGTGGTAAGACCGGACATGCGCGGTTTCGGCGAGTCGACAGCCATGCCGCGGGACTATCCCTGGACCCTCGATCGGCTCACCGAGGATTTCTGCCTGCTGATGGACCATCTGGGCGTGGAGCGTTTCCACCTCGTTGGTGCCAAGATCGGCGGCACCATCGCGCGCGCCTTTGCGGCACGCCGACCCGCGCGGGTCATCACGCTGACCGTTGTCGGGACGCCACCGCCGTTGCGTGCCGGCGCCGCCGAAAGAGTGCCGGAGCTGATCCGCGAATTCGAGACGCACGGGGTCGAATACTGGGCGCGGCAGAACATGGGCAGCCGGCTCGGCAGCAGCTTTCCGGCGGACGGGTTCGAGTGGTGGACGAAGTTCATGGGCCGCACCGCCGTTTCGACGCAGCTTGGCTTCATGGGCACGATAGCCTGCGCCGACATCAGGGCAGACCTGCCCAAGATCGCCTGCCCGACGCTGGTGATCACGACAGAGGACAGCGGGCTTGGCACGGTCGAGGAAACGCGTGCCTGGCAGCAGCAGATTCCTGACTCCGAACTGCTGGTGCTGCCCGGCAATTCCTATCACGTCGCAGCGACTCATGCAGACCGCGCAACCGATGCAACGCTCGACTTCATTGCCAGGCGGGGCTGATCGGTGAAGGAGACGTGTAGACATGGTTGAGATTCGTCGCGTGGGACCGCGGATCGGCGTTGAGGTGACGGGCGTCGATGTGAAGACGCTGGACGATGCGGGTTTCGCGCCGATCTACCAGGCGTGGCTCGACCACAACGTGATGGTTGTGCGGGATCAGGAGCTGACGATCGAGGAGTTCCTGCACTACAGCCGCCGCTTCGGACTTGTGGTGCCGCACCCGTCGAAGAGCACCCGGCATCCGGAGGTTCCGGAGATCACGTTGCTCGGTGTGAACAAGTTCGATGCCGACGGGAAGCTGAACGACGCGATCTATCGGCGCGGCGCCGAGGGCTGGCATACCGACGGCGCCTATGATGCCGACCCGTTCAAGGCGACGCAGCTTTACGCACTGGCGATTCCCAGCACGGGTGGCGATACACTGTTCGCGAACGGCTATGCCGCATATGACGCTCTGCCGGAGCGGCTGAAGCAGAGGCTCGAAGGACGGGTCGGAGCATTCACCTATGGCGGCCGGAGGGAGAAGCGCGAACTCCTGAACGAAGAGGATCGCGACTGGAAGCCAGTGCTCCATCCCATCGTCCGCATCCATCCCGAGACGGGACGGAGGTCGCTGTATTTCGATCCAGGCAAGATCGAGTCAATCGAGGGCGTCTCGTCGCAGGAAAGCGATGATCTGATCGACGAGCTGACCGGCTACATGATCCAGCCGGACGGAGAATACCGCCACAGGTGGCGGGTCGGCGACATCGTCATCTGGGACAATCGCTGCTCGTATCACCGCGCAGCCGGCGATTATCCGCCGCACGAGGATCGCATCCACTGGCGCGTGTCGATCAAGGAACGTGGAATGGAGCGGCTGGCTGCGGAATAGGACCGGTTCGCGGCCCCTCCCCCCTGACCCCCTCCCGCAGGGGGAGGGGGGAACTTTACTTCGTAGCGACTTAGCGTGCCGGGGTCTCCGCTGCGGGGAAGTTGCACTCTACCGCGATGCCATCGGGATCGTAGTAGAACAGCTGGGTCATGTTCAGCCGCGGCAGGACGCGTTCGTCAAATTTGATGCCATGCTGCCCCAGATTGGCCTTCATGTCCTTCAGGCCCTCGCACGAGAACGCGATATGGTCTAGCCGCCCGGTCTTCGCCGGATCGCTTGCGGCGTCCTTGATCGGCTCGTTCTCCGACCGGGGCCCGATCAGATGCACGGTCGGCACCCCGCCGCAATACAGCCAGTAGCCGGGGAAATCGAGTGGCGGCCGATCGCCCACCGACAATCCCACGATATCGGTGTAGAAGTCCTTCGTCGCTTCCAGATCGCGCGCCAGGATCGTGTAGTGATTGAGCGACATTGCAGGCATTGCTGTTCCTCCGTCAGAATTGGTTTTCCGGCTCCAGGCCGAGCAGGATCTGTCCGACCAACTCGTAGTGAAGCTGCCGCCCCTGCGACTGCTGCGCCACTGTATGGATGTCGCGCAGACGCTGCTCGAACGGCTGCTCCTCGAACACGGCCATCGATCCGGTAGCATGATACAGCGTGTTGACGATTTCCCGCGACTGCTGGATCGCCCAGGTCGACGCCAGCCGGATCATCGCCCGATCCTCGGCAGTCTGTGCGCCCGTCGCCTCGACGTGGCCCCACGCCGTCTCCCACGTGGTGTGCAGGAAGGCACGCGCCGAGCGCCAACGCGCCTCGCACTGCGCAAGCTGCGACTGCACCACGTTGTTCTCCCGCATAGGTCGAGAGGCGCCGCGCGACACCTTGTTGGCCGGCAGGTCGAGGAAATCGTTGATGGCGCCGCGTGCGATTCCCAGCCCGACGCCGGCAAAACCACAGGAATACAACTGGTTGCTGCTGAAACGGTACAGCAGTCCCTGCTCCCGACGCTCCGCCGGATTGTCGCGCGAGGTGGAGAAACGCTGCGGCACGAACAGGTCCTTCACCACGTATTCGTTGCTGGCGGTACCGCGCAGGCCGACCGTGTGCCAGATGTCGTTCATCTGCACGCTGGATTTCGGGAACAGCATGGTCCGCACCTTGCCGGTGCCGGCGACCGGCATGTGGGCGCCAAGCCACTTCGCGTGGTGACACCCACTGGCGAAGCGCCACTTGCCGCTGATGCGATAGCCACCCTCTACGGGTTGCGCCTCATACGGCGCGCCCGGCGGTCCCCAGGCCAAAATGCCGGTCGGTGGGCCAAACATCTCACAGGCGACCTCACGATCCAAGTACGCGGCGGTCATCGAGCAGCCGTTGTTCTGGCCGACGCACCAGGCAACGGAGGCGTTGGTCTGAGCCAGAGCCTCGGTTACCTGGGTGAACAGCACCGGCCGCAGCTCCGCGCCGCCGAGGAAATGCGGCTGCAGCATGCGGAAGAAGCCACCGTCGATCAGCGCCGCCACCACGTGTTCCGGCAATTCGCGGCGACGCTCGATCTCGTCGCCGGCTTCCTCCAGCATCGGCGCCAGATCACGCGCGCGTTGGATGAAGTCGATGCCTTCACTCATGTATGGCTCCCATTATCGGCGGATGATGATAGGCCTGTATCCAGGATATAGTCACGCCTTGGCCGCTCCACGCGCAGATGTGGTCCAGCCTGCCACCGAAGGACGATTGCGGCCATCCCCGCGCTGCCCTGCGTGCGCTGGCCGCGATAGGTCACGGAGACCGCATCGCCGTCGCGGTTGCCAACTTCCTACGCTCAACCACGTGAAACGATCGATCGAGCCCGATCTTGCAGATCGTCGGCGTCGCGCAGCTGTCGGGGCCAGAAACCGCAGCCGAGCACAACTGGTTACGCCGGTATGCCGATATGCTTCGGGCCGACCGTCCGATGTGAAGCAGTGATTGGCCGGTTGTGAGTTTTGCCGGCGGACTTGGATACTGGCGCGAGGCAAGTGTTACATTGCTCGCGGAACTATCGGCGCGAATGTGGGATGCGATCCTCGGTGGCGTCGCTCTCGATTTCTATGGTCTGACAGGGCACTAGCGGAATTTACTGAAATAACGTTAGTGTGGGTCCGGGTTGAAGGGGCAAACAATGAACAAACCGACTGACGACGTCCTCGGACTGACCGCTCAGATTGTGTCAGCGCACGTAGGGCACAATCCCGTCTCGACGGAAGCGCTGCCTGGACTGATCCAGGAGGTCTACCGGGCGCTCCTGAATATCGGCCAGCAGCCAACGCAGGCGGAAAAGCCGACGCCGGCCGTGCCAGTGAAGCAGTCCGTGCGGCAGGATCGAATCATCTGCCTGGAGGACGGCAAGAGCTTTTCCATGCTGAAGCGGCACCTGATGACCGACCATAAGCTGACGCCGCAGCAGTATCGCGAGAGATGGGGCTTGCCGCGCGATTATCCGATGGTGGCGCCGAACTACGCGCACACTCGCTCCGCGCTCGCCAAGAAGATTGGGCTCGGACGGAAGGCCGGCAGCCGGCCGGCGAAGCGCGCGGGTCGCCGCAAACGCGGCTGACCCAAGCGCTGTCTTGTCCGCGGTGGTATGATTCGAATCACGCCATCCATCGCGATCGACGAGAGAGCAATCGTCGAGAATTTCGTACGCGCGTCGGGACCTGGTGGGCAGAACGTCAACAAGGTCGCGACGGCGGTGCAGCTGCGATTCGATCCGGCAGTATCGGGTCTGCCACAGGATGTGCAAACGCGGCTGCGCGTGCTCGCCGGGAGGCGCGTTACGCAGCAGGGCGACGTTCTGATAACAGCGCAGCGTTTTCGCACGCAGGAGAGGAACCGGCAGGCCGCGCTGGATGTGCTGATCGACTTGATCCAACGAGCGGTGGAGCCGCCTTTGCCACGCATCGCCACGCGACCAACGGCCACCTCGAAGCGCCAGCGTCTGCAGACCAAGGCTCACCGCGCGCGCATCAAGCAGACGCGGAGCGTGCCTGCGGACGAGGAGTGACGCCACCCATCTCCCTCTCTGCGCCGAGCGCTCGCCGCCGCAGCGTGTGTCCGCGCGGCGCCGGATTGTGGCATGCTGTCAATCGGGCATCAGGCGAGAACAGCGATGTTTCTGGACGCGCACGGACTGGAGGTGACCGCGGCATCGGAGGCAGCGGTGCGGGCATTCGACCACACGCTTGCCGGCTATCTGCGCTATAGCGCCGATACGCCACAGCGCATGGCCGCGGTATTCGATGCCGATCCAGAGTTCGGTCTGGCGCATTGCCTGAAGGGCTACTTCGCCATGCTGGGCTACAAAAAGTCGGTGGTCCCGATCGCGGAAGTAGCGGCCGCTGAGGCAACGCGCCTGACCGAACAGGCCACGCCGCGCGAGCGCGCGCATGTCGCGGCGCTCCGGCGCTGGATCGATGGTGAACCGGATCACGCGGCGGAAATCTGGGAACAGATCCTGTCCGAGCATCCGCGCGACATCCTGGCCTTCCGGCTGGCACATTTCGTCAACTTCTGGCTCGGACGGCCTGAGGTCATGCTGGCATCGGTACTTGGCATCGAGCACCACTGGAGCGATGACCTGCCAGGCTACAATGCCGTCCTCGGCTGCCGCTGCTTCGCCCATGAGGAATGCGGCCATTATACCGAAGCAGAGGCCGCCGGCCGCATGGCGATCGACCGCGATCCGGGCGATCTGTGGGCGGCGCACGGCGTCGCGCACGTGCTGGAGATGCAGGGCAGGCGCGGCGAGGGCATCGCCTGGATCGACAGTCTGCACGACAATTGGGAAGAGGCGAACAATCTCCGGCATCATCTCTGGTGGCACGCCGCGATGTTCCGTCTGGAGCGCGGCGAGATGGATCGCGTGCTGGCACTGTACGATGGCGAATTCCGAAACCCGACGTCGCGGCTCACGGAGGCGCAGCCCGACCTCTACATCGATGTGCAGAATGCCGCGTCGATGCTGTTCCGCCTGCAGCGGCACGGCGTGAATGTCGGAGACCGCTGGGTCGAGCTGGCTGACTACGCCGAGACCCGTATAGGCGATTGTCTATCCGCGTTCACATTGCCGCACTGGATGATGGCGCTCGCCGCGACAGGCCGGCACGCAGCAGCACATCGCATGCTGGAGGCGATGCGCGAGTTCGCACAGGGTCCCAGCATGACTGCCTCGCTGGTTGCACGTTACGCGCTGCCGATCTGCGAGGCGGTGCTGGCGCACGCGCGTCGAGAATTCGCACAGGCGGTCGCGGTGATGCGTCCCGCGCTGGGCGGCATGTATCGTCTGGGCGGCAGCCACGCGCAGCAGGATGTGCTGGAGCAGCTCTATCTCGACTCCGCCATGCAGGCAGGTTTGCTTGACGACGCACGCCTGCTGCTGGAACGCGTCGCCGGCCGCCATCCACTGCCGCCGCAGCGGCGCATCGGGTACGCCGCTTCGGCGCGAACTGTCGGACTGTGACGCTGGGCCTCGCTTACCGTGCGTGCGCCGCGTGCTTGCTGCTGACGCCGGCAACCGCCGCGCAGATAAGCGACACACGTACTGGCAGCGCGGCATACGGTGCCTGGCACGACGACACACCCGGCACCATGCGGCGTCTCGTACCCGACGCGATGCCACCGCCCTACCTCACCTCGTCCGCGCATCGCGCGCCGTCAGTGGTGCAGCGACCCGCAGGTGCCATGCTGCACGTGCCGCCCGGCTTCGCGGTTGAAGTGCTTGTTGCTGGCCTGGACCAGCCGCGCACGCTGCGCGTCGCACCCAACGGTGACGTCTTCGTCGCAGAGAGTTCTGCCGGCCGGCTGCGCGTCGTGAGGGGTGCGACCAGGCCACAGTCCACTGTGTTCGCCGAAGGCCTGACCTATCCATTCGGCGTGGCGTTCTGGCCACCAGGACCGGACCCGCGCTTCGTCTATGTCGCGGAGATGAATTGGGTCGTCCGCTTCCCGTATCAGCACGGAGATGTGCGGTCGCGTGGCAGACCGGAGATCATCGTGCCACGCCTGCCGACTGGCGGTCATGCCACCCGCGACCTGGTGTTCTCGCGCGACGGACGCACGATGTACGTCTCCGTTGGCTCCGCCAGCAATGTGGGGACCGACGGAGAGGAGTGGCGTGCCGATGTGCTGGCATTCGATGCCGATGGCAGCCATCGGCGCATCTTCGCCTCGGGACTGCGCAACTGCACGGCCGAGGCCATCGCGCCTGCGACGGGCGCGTTGTGGTGCGTGGTGAATGAGCGTGACGGACTCGGCGACGATCTGCCGCCCGACTTCGCGACGTCAGTTCGGGAAGGAGCCTTCTACGGCTGGCCCTGGTACTACATCGGCAATCATGAGGATCCACGGCTCAAGGGACAGCACCCCGATCTGGAGGGCCGCGTCACCATACCCGACGTGTTGATCCAGCCGCATTCGGCGCCACTCGGCATCACCTTCTATGACGGCGCGCAATTCCCACAGGACTATCGCGGCGATGCGTTCGTGACGTTGCGCGGTTCGTGGAACCGCGCGCGCCGCACTGGATACAAAGTGATCCGACTGCGCTTCGCCAATGGCAGACCGACCGGGGAGTACGAAGACTTCCTTACCGGATTTGTCGTCTCGGATCAGGCAGTGTGGGGACGGCCGGTGGGAATTGCGGTGGCACATGACGGAGCGTTGCTGGTCAGCGAAGATGGCAACGGCACAATCTGGCGCATCGCCTACCCAGGGGGGAACCGATAAGTCCTCAGCCCACCGCTTCCGCGCCGCCGCCGAGCACGCGCCGATCAGCAAGCCAGCCATCAAGGCCCCAGACATGACCGGCGTTGGCGGCGACCAGCCAAGCGGTCAGTGTCGCATAGACGACGTGATAGTCGATGATCAGGTTCACGTGGCTTTCGATGTATGGAAAGTCCATGTGTGCCGTCCAATACGTAAGCAACAAGGCGACGCCGAACACGCCGCTCACGCGCACCAGCAGGCCCGATACCAGCGACAAACCGATCAGCAGGTGCCCCCAGCTCACCAGGAACGTCAGTGCCGGGGCGATCGCCGGCGACGTCAGAGGCGCATAGACGTCATGAAACGTCTTGGTATGCGCAAGAAATGTTGCGGCCGAGAAGTCGGACGACAGCACCTGCCACGCCCCGGCATAGAGAAACGTCCAGCCCATCAGCAGTCTGAACGCAAGTACGAACCTTCTGTCCATCGTAACGCCATTCATTTTGGGCCTCTTACCCTGTTGCAGCGGCTCACACCGAATGGACCGACACTAGTCGTGCGGTTTGACGCCGCATTGATCCAAATCAACCGGCAATGCAGCTCACCGGGGCGAAGCGGCTGCTGGTGGGTAGCGCCGCGGGCGCGCGAACTCACTCAGGCATATGTGGAAGAAACTGCCCTGAAACTGCCAGAATAGGTACCCCGTCCGAAGGAGCGCCTCATGCTGATCTGCCAGCTCACCGACCTGCATGTCCGGCCGGTGGGCAAGCCCGCCAATCGAACCATCGAAACCAACATGTTCACCGAGCGGGCGTTCCGGGCGGTGGCCAGGCTCAATCCGCGGCCCGACGTGGTGGTGATCACGGGCGATCTGACCGAATGCGGGTTGGACGAGGAATACGCCAATCTGAACCATCTGCTGCGCAGGTTCCTGCCGCTGCCGGTGTTCGTCATCCCGGGCAACCACGACCGGCGCGGCAACTTCCGCGAAGGACTGAAGCACCTACCTGGGGTTGTGGAGGACCACCATTACGTACAGTACTCTGTGGACGAATACCCGGTCAGGCTGGTGATGCTGGATACGCTGGTGCCGGGCGCCGGACACGGTGAACTGCGCCCCGATCAACTGGAATTTCTTGATCGCACTCTGGCCGCGGTACCGGACAAGCCCACCATCGTCGGCATGCATCACCCGCCCTTCGCCTGCGGCATCGCCCACATGGACCGTATCAATCTGCGGGACGCGCATGCATTCGCCGCGGTCATCGCCCGGCACCGCCAGGTCGAACGGGTCATTTGCGGCCACCACCACCGGCCGATCGTCGCCCGCGTGGCGCATGCAACCGCATCGATCTCGCCCTCCGTGGCACATCAGGTGGAGATGACGCTGAACCCACATGACGCGGGCGCCTTCGTCTTCGAGCCACCTGCCTTTCAGCTCCACCGTTGGACCGCTGCCGACGGCATCGTCTCCCACACCGTCTATGTGGAAGACTTCCCCGGTCCGTATCCCTTCGTCACCGATCCGGAGTATCCCGGCGCGGCCTGAAGCCGAGAGCAGTGGCTCCCGTAGGTAGAACAGCAACCTCCGATCCACCCCGGGAAGTAGTGAAACAACGGCGCTGGTCGCGTGCTTGGCGCTATGTATTTGCCGTCTGAGGGAATACGAGTGCCGGCTGCGGTGTCATAGTGAGTGGCAGCCCGGCACATGCCGCGGCGCCGGAGGATGGAATGGCGGCGGCGGAAATGCCGATCTCTACCGACGAACTGCACGCCTACGTCGATGCCCGGCTCGATGCTGATCGTCGACAGGCAGTCGAACGATATCTTGAGGCCGAGCCTGAACTGGCCCGGCGTGTCGCCAGCTACCGCAACCAGCGCGATGCCCTCCGCGCGGCATTCGTCCCGCTTGCGGACAATCCTATCCCCCCGGACCTCAATCTCGATCGGTTGCTCGAGGCGCGACTGCAACGGCGCCCGATCTGGTGGGCCGCCGCCGCGGCCGCCGTGCTGTGCCTGGGCCTGGGCGGTACAGCAGGGTGGTATCTTGGGACGTCCCCGCGACAGAGCCGTAACGAACTGGCAATGTCGCTGCTCCTGCAGCAGGCGATGGCGAGCCACGCGGTGTATGCTGACGACCGCCGCCATCCGATCGAGGTTGCCGCGGCCGACAGAGAGCACCTGTCCCAATGGCTGTCGAACCGGCTGCGCCGCAGCGTGGCGCCACCGGATCTCAGCGCGCTTGGTTACCGGCTGCTGGGCGGACGCTTGGTCGCGACCGAACACGGCGGCGCGTCAGCACTGTTTGTCTACGAGGATGCGGACGGCCATCGGCTCAGTGTGTTGCTGCGCCCCATGGCGCCCGAGTTACACGCCATGCGCGCCGATGTGGCCCAAGGCGCCCTCAACAGCTGTACCTGGATCGCCAGCGGGATGGGGTATGCCGTGATCACCAAGGCGCCAGACCAGACGCTGGATCAGATCGCCGATCATGTCAGCCGGCAGGCAGGCAACGCGGGATAGCCGGCAGCGGCAACGCAATCAGATCATCCAACGTCCGCCGTCGATCAGCAGCGTCTGGCCTGTGATGAAGCGGCTGGCGTCGCTGGCGAGAAATGCGACGACGTTCCCAACGTCATCGGGTTCGCCGATGAACCCCACCGGCGTTCCGTTGCGGATGCGGTCGATCACGTCCGCCGGCAGCCGATCGTGGGCACGCGTCCGGATCGCGCCCGGCGCCACCGCGTTCACGTTGATGTGGAACGGCGCCAGCTCGCGGGCGAGTGCGCGGGTGAAGCCTACCACGCCCAGTTTCGCGGCACTGTAGTCGACCAGACCGACGTCGCCGTACAGCGCCGATTCGGACGACATGTTGATGATTTTGCCGCTGCGCCGCTCGCGCATCCCGCCGACCACCTGGCGCGTCGCCAGCATCGCAGACATCAGCGACACCTCGAGGACAAAGCGCCAGGTCGCGGGATCCGACTGCCAGAATTCGCTCGCCTTCTCGCGGGCGCTCTGGCCGACGTTGTTGAACAGCACGTCGATCCGCTTGAACGTCGCGGCGATGCGATCGAACGCTGCGCGAATCTCGGTCTCCAACGTGCAGTCGAGCACGATCGGCAGTGCGCGACAGCCGAGTGCCTCGATCTCGCGCGCGACCGCGGCGAGCGGCTCCTGTTCGCGATCCAGCACCGCCACATCAGCGCCGGCGCGTGCGAGGCAAAGAGCGCTCGCTCGGCCGATGCCATTTGCGGCGCCGGTGACGACACAGACCTTGTTCGCAAGCTCAGGCATGTCGCGATGCTCCCTCAGGACGTTTGCGCTTTCCAGCCCGCACATGGGTAACGCTATAATCGCCGCCGGCAGTGGGGGGAAAGCTCATGGCGCGAGTCGCGTGGCGCATCATCAGGAACCTACCGTTGCTGTGCTGTCTGCTGACCATCATTGGAGCGGGCGATCCACCGCAGCCCGGCAAGGTGCTCGATGAGGCGCGTCAGGCGGGCCGCAGTGCCGCGTCGCTGCCGGCGCCCGTCGAGGACTATTTTCACGACATGGATGGCGGCGCCGATCTGAAGCCTGACCCTGCCACCAAGCTCAATCCTGTCCTCGGCCGCAATACCTGGCTGGTGTGGTCCGGCGGCAACGACCGGTTCTGGGACAAGATGACCGACTACACCTTCGGCGCATTCGATCTGTTGAAGATCATCGCCTATGACCCGAACAAGCCGATCGACCGCGCGGATCGCTGGAAGACGGTGGGTCTGATCAACGAGCCATGCATGCAGGCGCCGACGTCCCCCGATCCCGCTCGATTCGGCCTGCTGTTGGATGTGCGCAAGCCAGGCTGCCCAGCCGATCCGTTTGAGGACGAGGCGAAGTATCCTGGCGTGAAGATCGGTGCGCGCGGCAGGACGGTCCCTGTCGGTTCGTTGTATGGCTATGCCAGCGGCATCATCGGCCTGCGGCTGTTTCCCAATCCGGACTTCGACGAAGCTGCGAAGGCGAAATGGGATGCCGCGGCTTACTTCAAGGGCGACGCGAAGATGGTGCGCCCATATCGTGTCGGCATGTCATGCGGTTTCTGCCATGTCGGTCCGAGTCCGGTGCATCCGCCGGCCGATCCAGCCAATCCGCAATTTGCCGATCTCAGCTCCACCGTCGGCGCTCAGTACATGTGGGTGGACAATCTGTTCATCTATCGCCGCAACCCTGACAACTACTTCTATCAGCTCGTGCACACTTATCGGCCGGGCGCGATGGACACGTCGCTCGTCTCCACCGATAACATCAACAATCCGCGGACGATGAACGCGATATACAGCCTGGGCGATCGGCTTGCGCAGGCGCTGCGCTGGGGGCGCGAGACGCTGGCGGACGGACAGCTCAACAACAAGCAGTTCAACAACTATCTGAGCAGTGGTCCGCTGACCCAGTTCTTCCAGAAACCCAACATCTCGTGGACGCCGCGCGTCTTGAAGGATGGTTCGGATTCCGTCGGCGCGCTGGGTGCGCTGAACCGTGTCTACCTGAACATTGGCCTGTTCAGCGAGGAATGGCTGCTGCACTTCAATCCCGTCATCGGCGGCAAGCCGATCTCACCGATAGAAATCGCGTCCGCCGAGAAGAACTCGAGCTACTGGCAGGCGACAGAGGCCTGGACCCCGCATACAGCCTGGTTCTTCCTGCAGGCTGCGAAACCTGACCGGCTGAAAGACGCGCCAGGTGGCGCAAAATACCTGACCGCGGACGCGGCCGTGCTGGATCGAGGCAAGACGGTGTTCGCCGAGACCTGCGCGCGCTGTCATTCCAGCAAGGCGCCGAAGCCTGCCGTTGGATTGGATCCATCCGGATGCGCCGGGCCAGGCTACCTGCAGTGCTGGAACAACTACTGGGCCTGGACCAAGACCGACGACTACAAGAAGCAGATGCGCGCCATCGTCAACGCCCCCGACTTCCTCGAAGGCAACTTCCTGTCCACCGAAGCGCGCGTACCGGTAACACTGCTGCAAACCAACGCGTGCAGTCCGCTGGCAACCAATGCACTGGCCCACAACATCTGGGACAACTTCTCGTCGCAGTCTTACAAGACGCTGCCTTCGGTCGGCACAATCACGGTGCACGATCCGTTCACCGGCAAGCCATCGCAGTACAGGATGCCGGCGGGCGGGCGTGGCTATACACGGCCGCCATCGCTGATCAGCCTGTGGTCGACGGCGCCATTCCTGCTGAATAACACCGTAGGGCGGGATGCTTACGAGCAGGACCCCTCGGTCGATTCGCGCATGCGCGTGTTCCAGGCGTCCATCGAGCAGATGCTGTGGCCAGACAAACGGCAGCATGATCCCGCGCTCGGCAATCAAAATGATCCAATCTACCTCATCGATCGTACGACGCAGGACAGCAACATCAGCATCCCTGCGGACTACGTGCCGGAGACGCTGCGGCCCGCCTCAGCCAGGCTGCACAAGCTGCTGCCTGCCCTGTTCGGCGCGGATGGCAGCATCACGATCGGTCCGTTCCCCAAGGGTCTGCCAGTGAACCTGCTCTCGAATCTGCAGCCGCTGTCGGAGAGCGATCATCTGATCGACCGCGTGCGCCACACAGAGGATCTGGTGCAATTGCTGGTGGATCTGAAGCTCTATTTGCTGACGTTGCCGGCCAACGCAACAGACGAGCAGAAGGTCACCGCGATCGGGAGAAAAATGGGATCGGCACTGCTGGCGCTGAACAAGTGCCCGGATTTCGAGGTGAACCGCGGGCACTACTTCGGCACGGGCATGCTCCCGGGTGAACCCGCACTCAGTGACAGCGACAAGCGCGCCCTGATTGAGTTTCTCAAGACGTTCTAGCCGCCCGTGATGAACGACTGCGACTACGTCATCGTCGGTTCCGGTGCCGGCGGCGGCACTCTGGCGGCGCGACTGGCCGAGGCTGGCAGGCGCGTCGTGGTCCTGGAAGCCGGCGGCGATACGCGCGACGGCCCCGGGTTGCCCGAAGACTACGACGTTCCCGCGTTTCATCCGCTGGCTTCGGAACATCCCGCTTTGCGCTGGGATTTCTTCGTGCAGCATTATGCCGATGCAGCGCAGCAACGGCGGGACGACAAGCTACAGCCGGAAGGCATCTACTATCCGCGCGCCGGTACACTCGGGGGTTGTACCGCACATAACGCAATGATCCTGACGGCGCCTCACGATTCCGATTGGGACGGAATCGCAACACTGACCGGTGACGCATCGTGGCGTGCAACGTTCATGCGGCGCTATTTCCAGCGACTGGAGGCCTGCCGTTACCACCCCGTGTGGCATGCGCTGTCGTGGTTGGGCCTGAACCCGACAGGACATGGCTGGAACGGCTGGTTGCCGACTGAATGCGCCATGCCGTGGCAGGTGTTCGAGGACCGGCGACTCCTGGCGACGCTCACGGAGTCCGCGTTTGGTGTATTACATGGCTCATCGCGCCCGATCCGAACGCTTCGACGGCTATTTCAGTCGCGGCTGGATCCAAACGATCGGCGACTGTTGCGACGCAACGCCGATGGACTGTGCTTCGCGCCACTCAGCACGGACCGACATCAAAGGCTGGGAACGCGCGAACGCCTGCTCGAGGTCGCAGCGCGTCATCCGGATCGACTCCAAATCGAGCTTAACGCCCTGGCGACTCGCGTGCTGTTCGACGCCGATAATCGTGCCATCGGCGTGGAGTATCTGAAGGGCGACCGACTTTATCGTGCGCACCCAAGTGCTTCCAGCAGCCCAGGCGAACAACGGGTTGTCCACGCCGGGCGTGAAGTGGTCCTGGCGGGCGGCGCATTCAACACGCCGCAACTCTTGATGCTCTCCGGTATCGGTCCGCACCAGACGCTGGACAGACATGGTGTCCCGGTCCGATTGGAACTGCCAGGCGTCGGTCGCAACCTGCAGGATCGCTACGAGATCGGCGTAGTAAACCGGATGGCGACGCCATGGCGCGTACTGGATGGCGCGGACTTCGCTCGCGGCGACCCGCTCTTCATCGACTGGTCGCGGCATCGCAGGGGCATGTACGTGTCCAACGGCGCGGCGCTCGCGGTCTCGCTGCGATCACAGTCGCATCTGCGCGTACCCGATCTGTTCTGCATGGCGCTACTGGCAAAGTTCGAGGGATATTTTCCAGGTTACTCCCGCGTCATCGCCAAACATCACGACTTCCTCACCTGGGCTATCCTGAAGGCGCACACCAACAATCGTGCCGGCGAGGTCACACTGCGTTCGCCCGATCCGTGCGACACGCCGCTGGTCAACTTCCGCTATTTCGAGGAAGGCAGCGACACGATGGGTGAAGACCTGAAGGCGGTGGTGACGGCGCTCCGCTTCGTTCGCAGAATGACCCAGGAACTAAAGGAGCGCGGCCTGATCGCACGGGAAGAACTGCCTGGCGAGTCGGTACAGACCGACGAACAGTTCGCCGACTACGTGCGCGACAACGCATGGGGGCACCACGCTTCGTGCTCCTGCGCGATCGGCCCGCGTGAAGCGAATGGTGTGCTCGACAGCCGGCTGCGCGTGCATGGCGTCGAGCGTCTGCGTGTTGTCGACGCCTCGGTATTCCCGCGCATTCCCGGCTTCTTTATCGTCGGCGCCGTTTACATGGTGGCGGAGAAGGCGGCGGATATGATCCTGGAAGACACCTAACCGGCAAAGAACCGCAACACCGTCAGAACTGCAGCGTGAAGTCGATGAGCCGTGCCTTGTCCCAGTACACCTTTCCCAGATACAGGCCCGGTGGCTGGATCAACCTGATCTCGTCGCGTATCCAGTGCGCCACCAACGACGTATCGGAGTAGTCGAGCACGATGCATTCCTTGCCATCGAGCCAACTCGGCGCCTTGTAAACCTTGGCAATGATTGCGTTGAGGCCGAACGGCCCGATGCGATTGCGCAGCAGACCTGCCTTCGAGTCGAACACCTTGCCTTGCCAAGCGAACACGCTGACGAATTTGGCAATCTCCGGGCTGAACGCGGTGCCAGGGGCCACAATGGCGGTGCCATCTGCCTGGCCGTCTGGAATTGGGCCAGCTTCGCTCTTGGTGAACAGCGCATCGAGCTCCGCCTGCGACATTTTGAGCAGCTGCGATACGTCGTACGGCATGATGTCCTCCCTTGACGCGCGCGGAATCTACGCTCGCAACAATCGTGGTGCAATCATTCGCCTTGCCTTGTCGGGCAAGTCGGACGCTCGCGACCGATATAGCAGGCAAACAATGCGCGCTGTGAGGTCCGTCACAGTCCTGCCGGATTGACCCTGTGGCTGGCCGTCTAGCATATTTGTCTCATGAAAGTCTTCGTTTTCGATCTGCTCGCATACGGCGAACATCTGGATCATCTGAAGGTAGGCAACGAGCTGCCCTACCCCCTATCGTCGCGCCACTTCCGCTCCGACGTGGCGGTGCGCACATACGCGGAACACCTCGACGCCTGGGAGGAGATCGACCGTCTCGGGTACGACGGCCTCGGCTTCAACGAACACCACTGCTCCCCCTATGGCCTGATGAATTCGCCGAACCTGATGGCCGCGTCCGCCGCGCAACGCACGAAGCGCGTGAAGCTACTGATTTACGGCAACCTGCTGCCGCTTCACGAACCGCTCCGCCTGGCGGAAGAGCTGGCGATGCTCGATTGCCTGTCCAATGGCCGACTGATCTCCGGCTTCGCCCGCGGTATCCCGCGCGAATATCAGGTGCACAACGTCGCGCTCTCAGATTCGCGCGCCCGATTTGAGGAAGCCCACGAGATCATCACGCGGGCCTGGACCGAGGATGTCTTCTCCCATCAGGGAAGGTTTTGGTCGTATCGGGATGTCGCACTATGGCCGCGACCAGTACAGCGGCCGCATCCGGAAATCTGGATACCGATAGTCGGCAGCAAGGAATCCATCGAGTTCGCTGCGAAGCACGACATTCGCATTACGCCAGGGCTGGTTCCCGGCGGACTACAGGACGACATCATCCGCTACTACGCAAAATGTCTCGAGGCGCACGGACATGCGATCACGCCCGACCATTTGTCGCTTGGTCTGTCGGTCTATGTCGCTGACAGCAAGGCGCAGGCCGTGAGGGAATGTGGCCCTTATCTGCTCTACTTCAATCGCACGCTGTTCAGCCACGGCAACTTCACCGAGACGAGCCTGCAACGGCAGCACGGATACTCATCCGATGCCTCGACCGACTATGTGCGTCCGGAAAACCTGCATGCCGCACAGCACGCGCGGGAGGACTTCCGCAATACGACGATGGAGGACGTGGCGCGCATGGCTGAACGCATGCCCTGGGGCACACCGCAGGAGGTGGCCGAACGCATCATAGCGCTGGGCAATCACACCGGCGCGAATACGGTACAGGTAGGCTTCAATCGCGGCGCCATGCCACAGGAGATGTTCCTGGAACAGATCCGCCGCTTCGCTCGCGATGTCCTACCGATCGTCCAGGCGCATCAGGTGACGCGCGTGCCGACTTCGCCTTGACGGTCGTCGCGAGAGATTACCCCCGTAGCAAACGACTATGGCGGCACGACATGGCGGGGGCATCTTTGCGGAATTGAGGTGCAACCATGCGGATCGCAGTCACAGGCGGACTGGGGCGACTTGGACGCTATGTCGTGCGCGGGCTGGCAGAGCACACCGTGCGCGTGCTCGACATCAGGGTAGCGGCCGACTGTCACCAGGCCGATCTCCGGGACATCGACGCGTTGCGCGCGGGACTACGCGACATCGACGTGGTCGTACATCTTGGCGGCATCGACCGGTCGGTCGCTGCAGATGATGCGGCGACCATGCAGGTGAACGCGATGGGCACCTGGAATCTGTTTGAGGCCAGCCTTCAGATGGGTGTTCGCCGGGTGATCCATTGCTCCAGCAGCTCGGTACTTGGACTCGATCACAGCAATCCAAAGATGCCACCGTGCTATCTGCCGATCGACGAAGCGCATCCGCTACGTCCGACCGATGCTTATGGTCTTAGCAAGGCGTGCGGAGAACGGATAGCGGAAGCGTTCTCACGGCGTGGCCTGGAGGTGATCATCATCCGCCCCTGCTTTGTCGCGTTTCCGGATATGGCGGATTTCATGGCGGGCAAACCCGGACCGGAGGGCCGCTCCGAACCGATGCCATATCTGCGAACCTTTGTCGGACCCGAGGACTGCGCGCGCGGGTTTGCTGCCGCAGCGACGGCAGACTATGCCGGTTGCGAGACTTTCTTCCTTGCTGCGGCCGAGTCATTTGCAGACGAACCGACCGTCGCCCGGCTTCAGGCGTTGTACGGTGTGCAAATCCCTCTGCGCGATCCAACGCTCTATCAGCAGTTCCCTCGCGCATCACCGATCAGCCACGCAGCGGCACTCAAACGGCTCGGCTGGAGTCCATCGGCACACTGGACGGCGGGCACAATCGCGGCTTGACTGCTTCCCCATAGCGTAGGGAGGCGCTGCATGAACCTGACCAATCAGGTAGCCCTGGTGACCGGTGGCGGCCAGGGCATCGGCAAGGCATCGGCACTTGCCCTTGCGGAAGCCGGAGCACACGTCGTCATCGCCGATATCGACCGCCTGAAGGCCGAGGCCACGGCGGATGCCATCATGTCGTCGCAACGCCGGGCGCATGCCGTACAGGCCGACGTTGGCGATGTGCAGAATATCGACCGCATGGTGCGCAAGGCGCTGGAGCATTTCGGCCAAATCGACATCCTGCTGAACAATGCGGGTGTGACGCGCCGCGCCGACATCATGGATGTGACCGAGGCTGACTGGGACCGCATCCACCGCGTCAATGCGAAGGGCGTGTTCTTCTGTCTGCAGCGTGTCGCCCGGGAGATGATTCCGCGTCGCAGTGGTCGGATCATCAACATCGCCTCGATCGCCGGGAAAGGCTACGAGGGCACGTCCAACGCAGCGTATGCCGCGAGCAAGGGCGCGGTGATCAGCCTGACAAAGATAGCCGCCCAGCAACTCGGCAAGCACAACATCAACGTCAATTCTGTCTGCCCAGGCGTGACGCGCACCGCGCTATCGGACGCCAACCTGACCGTGCGCGCTCAGCAGGCAGGCGTCAGCGTCGAGGAAATGGAGCGTCGCCGCGCCGAGGTGATCCCGCTGAAGCGCGCGAACGATCCGGAGGATATCGCCGCCATGGTGGTGTTCCTGGCGTCACCCGGAGCACGCAACATCACCGGTCAGTCGTTCAACGTCGATGGCGGCCTGATTCCCGATTGAACACAGGAGGCGTCCAATGAGCGTCGCAGACCCCAATCAGCTAATCCTCACCGGCGAGAACCCGTTCATCAGACTGAGCGAGACGGACGGTGCGCCCTTCACTACCAATGCCAGCTTCTGGCGCATCATCTTCTGCCCGGCGGGACCAGGCCATGTGCTCTATCTCAAGAGCGAGCTGACGAATGACCGCATGCGGATCTACTCCGACAACATCGAAATGGCGCGGTGGCTGCAATCGACCGTGCAAGGCATGCTGAATGCCGAGACGGCGGATGCAGCGATTCCCATCATCGACGCTGCGTTCTCCAAATCGGGCGATCCCCGCTACTTCTGGACCGAGCGCGCCGTGACACGAGACGAGGAGATCGCGCTGACCTGGCACAACATCGGCGAGCCGCTGCTGATCCACACCCAACCGAATGCCGAGCCGGGGCGACCGTACGGTGTGTGCACTGTGCTGATTCCGGCTCTGGGTGCGCGCCTGACGCGAAATGGCGTTCAGGCGGTCGGCCAGCCCTGGAAGCGCGAGCGCGAAGGTCGGCCGTTCAGCACGTGCGCGCTGGCATTCTCGGAAAGCTGGACCGCTTCGCCCTAGGTACCGGGGCTGCGAGCCGAGGTCCACGCTACGGGGATACCACGATAAGGCCTTGGCATCGCTCGCCTAACGAGCACATTCGAGCTTTAGCCGCACCAGGAATTTCTGGAGCCAGGCGACGCTGTTGTTCCGCCATGATCGCATTCCCTCGGTAGTAACGGTTCATTCACGATACGATCTCAACGCCTCGTTAACCTCTTGGGCGGTCCCGAAGGCTGGGGCCAGCCCACAAGGTGACGAGCGAAGGAGGGATCCGTGAGCGAAGCCAAGATGCGCGAGATGCTGGTCGACAGCATGAAGTCGCGGGCCCTGTTCTACTACGCCTTCTATAAGGAGTTCAGTGCCGAATTCGGCGCCGCCAAGGCCGAGGAGGTGATGAAGCGGGCAACCTATAAGCGCGGCCTCGAGATCGGCAAGCGCTTCGCCAGGTTCGCTCCGGGTGACATGACGGGGCTGAAGACCGCATTCCTCGAGAAGGTTCCCGATCCGGAGGCGACCTTCAACCCGAAGGTTGAGCGCTGCGATGCCCAGGGCATCGACATCCTCCTGCAGGGCTGTCCCCTCAAGGAGGCCTGGAAGGAAGCGGGCCTGAGCGACGCCGAGGTAGCAAAGATGTGCAGCATCGCCGGGCGCGTCGACAACGGCACTTTCGAGGGCGCCGGCTTCACCTTCAGCGCCGATACCTGGCAGCCGGGCCGCTCCGGGTGCTGCCACCTCCACATTCGCCCAGGCAAGTAAGGACATCACCATGATCAGAAATTCCCTGAGAGCTCTTGCTCTCATGGCGCTTGCCGCAGGCGTCGCACTCGGCAGCCTCCCGGCTGTGGCTCAGACCAGGAAGATCGTTCTGGGCTACGAACTGCCGTTGAGCGGTGACAGTTCGCATTATGGCGAAGTCTTCCGCAACGCCGCCGACCTGATGCTGGAGGACTTCAAGTCATCTGGCGGTCTGCCCGGCACCGACATCGTCATCCGCTACGAAGACAGCAAGAACGATGCGCGCGAGGCACGCAACATCGCCCAGATGTTCGTCGACGACAAATCCGTGGTTGGCGTGCTGGGCGACTTCTCCAGCACCGTCTCGATGGCAGTCGGTGAAATCTATGCCAAGGCCGGCATGCCCCAGCTGTCACAGACAGCCTCCCACCCCGACTTCATCAAGATCAGCAAATGGCAGTTTCGCAACGTCACGACGCAGGCCTACGAGGGCCCCTTCAACGCCGCCTGGATGCGAGAGCAAGGTCATGCCAAGGTCGCTGTCGTCGCGATCCAGAACGACTGGGGCCTCTCGGCGGCCGAGAGTTTCGCCAACGCCTTCAAGGCGAAGGGCGGCAACATCACCTCGATCGAGTACTTCAATCCGGGGGTGCGCGACTTCCGCTCGATCCTGACCAAGATCAACCGTGCGGCACCTGACGGCATCTACCTCTGCATGTTCTACGAAGAGGGCGCCTCATTCCTCGAGCAGCGTCAGCAGCTCAGGGTCGCCGCCCCGGTATTCGCCGCCAGCTCGCTCTACAACGAGCAGCTCTTGCAACTTGCCGGTTCGGCAGTGGACGGGCTGATGCTGTCGAGCACCTTCGTGCCGACCAATCCGGACCCCAGGGTCCAGTCCTTTGTCACCCGATACACCGAGAAGTACGGCCAGACTCCGAGCCAGTTCGCGGGCCAGGCGTTTGACGCCGTCGGCATCATGCTCGCCGCGATCAAGAAGGTCGGACCGGCAGTGACACGGGAAACCCTGCGCGATGCCCTCGCCGGTACAGCGGACTACCCCGGCGTCACCGGGGTCACCACCTTCGATCCCCAGACGCGGGAGCCGGCCAAGACACTGGCCCGTATGATAGTGACCAACGGCAAGTACTCGGTCATCAGGTAATCTGCTCTGTCTCTCGTACCGCAAGCGTCACAGCGATGATCGACATCTACTTCGTTCAGCAGATCATCAATGGGCTCAGCGTCGGCCTCGTCTACGCCCTCATAGCGATCGGATTCACGCTGATCTTCGGGGTGCTGAACGTCGTCAACTTCGCGCACGGCGAGGTCTACACCATCGGCGCCTTCGCCGGACTCATGCTGATCACCTGGATCGCGCCCCCGGTGCTGGCGATCGTGCTGATGGTGCTTGCCGCCGGCGCATTCGTCGGCATCGGTCTCGAGCGCCTTGCCTTCAGACCGTTCCGCCGCTTCCGTGACGAAGCCTCGCTGAAGTCGCGCGCCATGCGGGAGGCGACGCTGCTGTCCTCCCTCGCGGTCTCTATCACCGCCCGCGAGGTGATGAACCTTGCCTTCGGCTCGCAGATGCAGACGATCCCGCACGCCTATCTGCTGCAGCGGCCGATCGTCTTCGGCCGGCTCAGCATCACGGTCGGTGATCTCGTCATTTTCGGCGCCTCCTCGCTGATGCTCGCTAGCCTCCAGTTCATGCTCTTCCGGACCCGCATCGGACTATCGATCCGGGCCGTGTCGAACTCACCCCTCGGCGCTCGCTACGTTGGCATCGACACCGACCGCGCGATCGTCGCCACGTTCGCGATCGGCTCCATGCTGGGTGCGGCGGCCGGCATCCTGGTCGGCCTCTACGACGGCATGATCACGCCGCAGATGGGGTTCGCCCCGGGCATCAAGGCATTCGTTGCGATGGTGATGGGCGGCTTGAGCAGCATTCCGGGCGCGGTGATCTGCGCTCTCATTCTCGGCGTCTCGGAGAGTGTCGCCACAGAGTTCCTGGCATCAGGCTGGAAGGATCTGGTGTCCTACAGCTTCCTCATCGTCACCCTTGTCTTCTTCCCGCAGGGACTCTTTGGCGTCGGCCGTGAGCGCGCGTAAGAGCGTCTCGGCCCCGACGATTCCACCGGCCGTGCTCAAGGCCATGCTGGCCATCTGTCTTTTCGTCATGGTCCCGGCTGCGCTGTCTTGGATCGGCGGCGGTTACCTCTTCCAGGTCGCGACGACCACACTCATCTTCATCATCCTGGCGAGCAGCCTCAACCTCGTCACAGGGACGGCCGGCCTTCTCTCACTCGGCCATGCCGGCTTCTATGGCATCGGCGCCTATGCCGCGGCACTCCTGTCCACGAGGCTCGGCCTGTCCTTCCTCGCGACCCTGCCGCTCGCCGGCGTCGCGGCCGGAGCGGTCGGCGTTCTGGTCGCGCTGCCGACAATGCGGCTCGTCAGCATCTATTTCGCGGTGGCGACACTCGGCATTGGTGAGATGATCTACGTGATCCTGCTCAATTGGACCGGCTTCACGCACGGACCGATGGGCATCCGTGGCATCCCGCCGATCGATCTGCTCGGCTGGCAGCCGGGTACGCCGCTCTTCGACTACTTGGTCGTCGCCGCGGTCACCGCGCTGTCGCTCTGGGCGATGTCGCGTCTGATGCACTCCTACTACGGCAACGCGCTGCGCGCGGTGCGTGAGGACGACCAGTGCGCTGACGCAATGGGCCTCCACGTCGTCCGCCTCAAGATCGAGGCGTTCGGAGTCAGTTGCTTCTTCGCCGGCATCGCAGGCGCGCTGTTCTGCCACACGGCCCAATTCATCAGCCCTGACCAGTTCCGCTTTGCGGAATCGATCAACATACTTGCGATGGTCGTCGTGGGTGGACTTGGCAGCCTGCCCGGGGCGGTCATCGGCGCCGCGCTGCTCATCATCCTGCCTGAGGCGCTGCGCAGCTTCGGCGACTTCCGCATGATTGCCATCGGCTCGATCATGTTCCTCAGCATCCTGTTGCAGCCAAAGGGCCTGCTTGGTGAGGCTTCGGCGCTCGATCTGCTGCGCCGTCAGTTCGGCCAGGGCTGGAGTGGCAACTTCGCCACCCGCGTGGGCTGGCGATGATGAACGAACGGCTGCTCGAAATCCGCGGCGTCACCCACCTCTTCGACGGATTGACCGCGGTCAACTCGGTGACCACTCACGTCGCCCATAACGAGCTCGTCGGGTTGATAGGACCGAACGGCGCCGGCAAGACAACTCTCTTCAACCTCATCTCCGGCTTTATCACACCGAGCGAGGGTGAGATCCGCTTCGCCGGACGCTCGCTGTCGAGAATGAAGCCGCACCGGATTGCCCGCCTCGGCATCGGCCGCACCTTCCAGAACCTGCGCATACTGCCCAACATGACGGTGTTCGATAACGTCTCGATCGGAGCGCTGGCCGCCTTCGGCCATACACCGTGGCAGGCACTGGCCGGCGGTGGCGGCACGGTATCGCGCCGGATCAGCGAACTGACGCGCGACGTACTCGATCAGGTCGCACTGTCGGACCAGGCCGGTGTGCTCGCCGCCAACCTTTCCTACGGCCGCCGCAAATACCTGGAGATAGCGCGCGCCCTGGCAACGCGGCCGAAGCTCCTCATCCTCGACGAGCCGGCGGCGGGCCTGAACGACACGGAAACCACCGAGCTCGCCGACTTCATCGTTGGTCTTGTCAGCCAGGGGATAACCGTGCTGCTCGTCGAGCACCGCATGTCACTGGTCATGAGCATCTGCCACCGCGTGATCGTGCTCGCCTCAGGCTCCAAGATCGCCGATGCCGATCCGGCGACGGTGCAACGCGACCCGGTCGTCCTCGAATCCTATCTCGGGACCGGCGAGTAGCTGTATGGGCATCCTCAATGTGCGGGGCATCGACGTCACAATGGGCGGCCACAACATCCTGCACGACGTCACGCTCGAGGTCGCCGAGCACGCGGTCGTCAGCGTGATCGGCAGCAACGGGGTCGGCAAGACGACGCTGATGCGCGCCATCTCGGGGATCTATCGCTGTGCCGCGGGGACCATTACCTTCCGCGGCACACCCATCGCCAATCTGCACTCGCACAGAATCGTGCGCCTGGGTCTCGCGCAGGCACCCGAAGGGCGCATGATCTTCAGCAACATGACGGTACGTGAAAACCTTGTGCTCGGTGCAGGAAGGCTACCGCCCAGAGAATTCGCCGATCAGCTCACTCACGTCATCTCGCTGTTCCCGGTTCTCGCCGAACGTCTGCGCCAGAAGGCGGGTTCGCTGAGCGGCGGGGAGCAGCAGATGCTGTGCATCGGCCGCGCGCTCATGCCGAAACCAAAACTCCTGCTGCTCGACGAGCCCTCGCTCGGTCTTGCGCCGCTCATTGTCCAGCTCATCTTCGGGCTAATCCAACGCATCCGCAGCGAGGGGACGGCGATCTTGCTGGTCGAGCAGAATGCCAGGGCCGCTCTGAAGATTGCCGACTACGGTTACGTCATGGAGGGTGGGCGAATCATTCTCCAAGGCACTGGCACCGACCTGGCCGCAGACGAGCGGGTCATGAATGCCTATCTCGGTGGAAAGCCGCAGCTGGAGCGAGCACTTTGATGCGACCGCAGCGCGCTCTGCATGTGTGCACGGCGACAGGTGCTTCCGCGAAGTCGCATACCTTTCATGCAGCCTGGCGAATCTCGCATGCCGTGGCAGCCTTTACTGAATCTCGCCCGCTCGCCTTTGCTTCGTAAAGCGCCCGATCGGCCCTCCCGACCAGGGCTTGCCACTCGGTGGTGTTTCGTCCGGGCAGGCAGCCCGCCACACCCGCACTGAGTGTGACGATGCCATGGGCACTGCCGGCATGCTGCAAGCCAAGTCCGCGGACGGCCAGTCGCATCCTTGCCGCGAGGGCATAGGCGCGCGGCGCATCCGAATTGGGCAGGATCACGGCGATTTCCTCACCGCCGTATCGCGCCGCAACTTCGCCTTCGCGACGCAGGCAGCCGCGGATCGTATTGGCGATCGCCCGCAGGCATTCGTCCCCGGCGGGATGGCCGTAGCAGTCGTTGTAAGCCTTGAAGTGATCGATATCGATCATGATGATCGAGACAGGCTGGTTGGACCGTGCCGCGCGCCGGAACTCCTGCTCGATCGTCTCGTTGAAAAAGCGTCGATTTGCCAGGCCGGTCAACCCATCCTGCATCGCCTGGACATTGAGCACACCGTCCGCCTTGAGCGTGTGCGCCCCCAGGACGACCATGACGATCATGACGCAACCCAGGATGATTGCGTGCCAATGCAACTCGGCTCGCCAACTCCTCTGCACATCCCACTGAGAGTGAGACACCAATGCACTCAGGGGATACTGGTCGAAATGCTGGTAGGAGCCATATCGCCGTACGCCATCCAGCGGCGATGTGTAAGGCAGGCTGCCGGCAGCAGGTTTCCTTTGCATTTGCTCCGCAAGCTCGCCTCCGCCTGAGAACGTCGTCTCTCCCGACACGGATGGACTTCGAGCGAGGATCGAACTGTTGTCAGCAAGCAGCGCGATGACGCCGCCCGATTTGGCCTGCATCCGGTCGAACAACTCCTGGAAGTACTTCATTGCCACACCGGCTATCACGACGCCACCGAAACTGCCGTCCGGCCGGTTGATCCGGCGCGTCACCGTGATGTCGTAGCTTCCATCCGTCTTGCTCTTGACCCGAGCGCCGATAAACGATCCCCGATCGGAACGCGTGGCATGAAAACGGAAATACTCTCGGTCCGCGTAGTTCAAGCCGACCGGACTGGGCTGGAGTGACTTGACGATCGCATTCCCTTGGCTGTCTGTAATCGCCAGTTCATGGATCACTGGAAGTGCCGCATCGAGCGAGGTCATCAGACCATAGAAGCGTTTCAGCGCCTCGGGACCGGTACCTTCAGCCTCAACCCGCCCGACCAGGCTGGCCACGATCGAGTCCGTAGTCTTGATCGCTGATTCTGCCTGCTCGGCAATCGATTGGGCGGAATTCGAGGTCACCAATCGTGCTTCCTCGATGTTTGCCTCATATACCCGCCACAGCTGCCAAACCTCCGTGCCGATCAGCGTGGCGCATATGCAGACCAGCAAGCCGAATCTTCCACCGCGTGACAACGGACGTTTGGCGATTGCGCCAATCAGTCTCCAACCTGCTGAAAGCAACTTTGTCATTCGCCATGACCTGCTGACCGGCCACACGCGGCCCAAGGGATGGAAACCAGCCTGCATCGAGATCATTTTCCGAAGCCGTCAGACTCGAAGGATACTGAAATGTGAATTCATACTGGTTACGGCTACGCACTGTGGAGCAACCGTCCGCATTGGCGATGTCCGATGGTGAGCGGCCCATGCCGGGCTCCTTCGCCCGCGTATCAGGGTCCGAACCGCTGCGCCAGGCAGCAGCGGCGCAGTTATCGGAAAGTCAGAGCGTGTGTGGGAAGGGTCGCCCGGTATCGTCATCCCCGCGAAAAGCGCGGATCCAGCATGACCGGGCGCCAGGATTAGGGGACATCCGACTCGAAGCTGATCAAGTCGGACTTCCCCTGCCATTCGCGCCGCAGCCTATGAGATTCGAGCCCCATCCTTGAACACGGGCCGGAAGGGAGAGACGTAGGTGTTGGCAAACAAGCCGGCCTCCACGTAGGGGTCCGTGGCCGCGAATTCTTCCGCCGCCGCGCCGTCTTTCACGTCTATGATCAGTATTGAGCCGACCTGCTGACCCTTGTCATCCAACAACGCGCCTCCTGCCATGATGCAGGGAGTGACACGTTCGAGGTATACGAGGTGTTTGGGTCGCTCGGACTGTCGCAGCCCAACGCTGTTCGGCTTGTCGTGTCGGATAACGGTGAAAAGCATTTGTGGTCTCCTCTTACGTCCCGCGAGGCGACACCCATCATGACGGCCGCACCGCCAGAATGATGCCGGTGACAACCAAGGCAAGGGAGGCGAATTGTGGGAACAGCAGCGGTTCACCGAGCGCTATTGCCGAAGCAACCACACCGATGATCGGGGTGAGAAGCGTGCCGATCGCGGCCGTGCCCGCCTCAAGCCGCCGCAGTGCAGCGAACCATGTTATGTAGCAGATCCCAAGCGAGACAGCTGCCGTATAGGACAACGCCGCCCAGCCGAACCAATGCATCGCGAGGAGATGTGGGTGTTCCAGGACAAAGCTTGCGCCCAACAAGACGATACACCCGATCCCAACCTGCCAGGCCGTCATTGCGATCGGCGTCATGTTGAGCGGCCGACGTTTGCAAAGGACCGTCCCCAACGCGAACAGCATTGCCGCCGCAAGTGCGATTGCCACGCCCGGAAGCTTGGCCCTGTCTGCACTGAAGCCGTTGCCACCGAGCAGCACGACGACCCCGCAGACACCAAGTGCGAGCGCCGCGATCTTGCGCGGCACAAGTTTCTCACCCAATACAGGCCAGGCCAGCAGAGCGGCCCAAACCGGCATCGTGTAGGCGAGGGTCGCTGCCTCGCCCGCTTTGAGCCAGACGAGCGACAAGGTCGTCAGCCCCATCCAGGCGCTGACGTTCAGCAATGCCGAGCCGATCAGCCACCACCAGAGAGGACGCGGCACGGCAAGCGTCTCGCCACGCGATACTGCAATGCCGGCCAGCGCCAGGCTGGCCACAATGCCGGCTATGCCGCGCGCGGTAAGGGGCGGACATTGCTCCAGCAGGAATTTGGTTGCGGGCCAGTTGAGCCCCCAGCCAACCGCCGTGATGACGAGGCAACCAACCCCGATCAGCTGCGCCGGGCGATTGATCGCCACCGCCACCGCCATCGACGCCTTCGTGTAGGCCCATGCTGTCATGCTGTCATTCACCAAAGCGAACATATACCTCGAAGGCATGCCGACGCGGGCGAAGAAATCGCACTGATGAGTTCTTACATTTCATCGAGTGACATTCTGGTTTCGAGACCAAGATTTCACAGAAAAATGGCCGGCAAACGGGGGAATTGTGTATTCTTGATGACAGCCCTGCACCAGCACGGCATCGACAAACGATTGACGCGGGTTGCCATATGACAAAGAACCAGCCGCTGCAGTGGGCGGCGCCCTTCGCGCGGTGGTTGACACCTTCGCTGTTGCGAACGGCGGCAATGGCGATGGCTGTCTCAGGGCTCGCGACGATCGCCGCTGCCGACGAGCCGATACATCTGAAGATCGTGGGCGGCCTCGGCGGTGTCAGCCAGTACCGACCGCTTGGAGAAGCCGTTCTGGGACCATCGCATAGAGGCCTTGTCGAAAGGGCGGATCAAGGCGGAAATCCACCCGTTCGACCGCAGTGGGCTGCCTGGTCAGGAGATGCTGCAGCTGATGCGAATGGGTGTCGTGCCATTCGGCACCGCCCTGCTCGCGGTGGTATCTGGGGACGAGCCTGAACTCAACGCGGTCGATCTGCCGGCCCTCAATCCGGACATGCAGGCTTTGCGGAAGACGGTGGGATTGTACCGGGCGCACCTGCGGCAAATGCTCCGGAAGAAATTCGGCATCGAGCTGCTCGCCATCTACACCTACCCGGCGCAGGTCATATTTTGCGCAAAACCCTTCACCGGCCTCGGCGATCTGACAGGTCGGCGGGTCCGCACCTCCTCCGTCGGGCAGTCCGAGATGATGACGGCGTTGGGCGCAATACCCGTGCTGGTCCCCTTCGCCGACACCGTTAACGCCATACGGACCGGCGTTGTCGATTGCGCCATTACCGGCACATTGAGCGGCAACGAAGTTGGCCTTTCCAATGTCACGTCCTACATTTACCCGATGGCCATCAGCTGGGGCCTCTCGTTCTTTGGCGCAAACGCCGCGGCATGGGAGGCATTGCCGCCCGATCTGCAGGCGCTGCTGCGTGAAGCGATAACCGGCCTGGAGGCGCAGATCTGGGACGCCTCGGATCGCGAGACCGCCGACGGCATCGCATGCGACATCGGGGCCGCCGGTTGCAGCAACGGTCATACTCCGAGCCACATGACGCTGGTGCCGGTCACACCCGAGGACGACGCCAAGCGCAAGCGCCTGCTGGTCGAATCGGTACTGCCAGGCTGGATACATCGCTGCGGCCCCGAATGCGCGGCCGCTTGGAACCAGGAACTGGCGCCTTCGCTGGGGATCAGGGCCGCCGAGGACTGAGCCGCAAGACTGCCGCGCGCAAAGTCACGCGGCCGCATCTCGCAAAGTATCGTCAAATAGACGGTAATAGGCCCGGTCAAGCAACTTCGCTCCGCAAATCTCGTACATCTTGCGCGCTGCGGTGTTGGCTGCATCCGTCGTCCATTCCAGCGCGGAAAAGCCTTGGCTGACCGCCAGGCGCGCGCCCGCCTTCACGAGCATCCGTCCTATCCCGCACCGCCGCCCCGCCTTCGCGACATAGAGGTCGCGGATATGCAGCGACAGGGTCAATTCGAATGCCGGAAAGGTAACGTTCATGACGATCGAGCCGACAATCACACCCCTCGTCAGCGCGATAAGAACGCGAGGGTCGAATGTGCACACGGGCGGCGTGCAGGCCAGCCTTGCCGCCTCAGCGGCCGTTGCATCCGATACCGGGCGGCCATAATGACATTGCATTTCCGAAAAGAGCTCCGCCAATCCTGAGACATCGGGCTCCGACGGGCTGCGGACAACAATGTCATCCGTCGACGTCTGGTCCAGGTCGGCGCTCTCGAAAGTGGCAGGTGATGGTGCGATCAACATGATCGATCTGACCCCGAATCCAAAGACCGCTCGTAAGCGCTACGGCGCGCCCCGCTCACCCCGTCTCCGGCAGTTAATGCCGTATTCGCGTTACAAAGGCGTTTCGGTGCATCGGAAATCTCATCTTTACCGATTGCTGGCATTGAGACAGATCAATGCGCCAAGCGGGACCAATCTGTAACCATCCACAGGCTACGAATGCCGGGTGTGAGCCATGCAATGAAGGCTAGGACGGAAGGATGCAGGTTCTTGGCAGTCAGTGAAGATCATCCGCTATGACACTTGGTCCGTGGTTGGGTCAGGCAGCGCGCCGTCTGATGCCTGCGAGGCATACCGGCATTGAGGTGGTCTTCGGCGCAGCACTTCTGTTGGGGACCCTCATCTGTGGCAGCGTGCTCGTCTTGCAAAATGCGAGACAGACCGCGCTGCACGCTGCCGAGGCGAGACTGCAGAACGCAGCATCTGTTGTCACCAATGCGATTAACCGTCAGTTGCTGCAAGTCGATGGCGCGCTGGTCAGCCTTCCCGCGCTGTTTGCAGCCGACGGTGAGCAGAAAGCTGAGGTTGATCCACAGCAAGCGGCCCGGTTGCTACGGGCATTCAATTTTGAGACATTCTCGTTCAGAGACCTGCTGCTGGTCCGTCCGGATGGCACGATCTGGGCGTCGGCACGGCCAAGACCCAGGAACCTGCCAATTCCGCTCACGCCGCCAGACGCAAGCAATGCTTCGCATCCGGGTGCTGTCGCCGTCGAAGGGCCGATCTACAATCCAACAACCGGCGACTGGTCCTGGTACCTCACCCGACCAATCAACTTGCGCGGAGTCGGCCGCCTGCAGGCGGTTGCCGAGGTACCTCTCCCATCCATCATGGCACTGCTTGCGCCCGTCGGCGCGGTGCCGGGCGTACGCATCTACATAGAGCGACCGGATGGACTTCGTCTCGCCAGCTTGCCGCATGACGAGTTGAAGGTCGGCAAGCAGCAAGTGGCGGCCATCAGCAGCCTCGGCACGGACGGTACCGCCTTCAAGCTCCCCTCGTGGCTCGTAACGTCACCGACCATCGCGGTATGGCGGAATACGCTCTACCCTGACGTTCAGGTCGCGCTCACCCTTGATCTGTCAGCGAGCATGACGGACTGGGCCCGGGACCGGGACCGCCTGCTGATAGCCCTCGGAGTGGCATGTGTGCTTGTGCTCGCGCTTGCAGGGTCAATGTACGCGGCTCTGCGACAGCGCGAGCGAGTTGAGGCGGAACGCAAGAAATCGCGTGATCTTTTGGATGGCGCCATCGAGGCGATGTCGGACGGATTCGTCATGTGGGACGAGCAGGATCGCCTGATCACCTGCAATCAGCGCTTCCGCGATCTCTATACTTTCAGCGCCCCCTTTATCCAGCCCGGCGTGCAGTTTGAGGACATCATCAGGGAAGGAGCAAAGCTCGGTCAGTACCCGCAGGCTGGCGACGACATCGAGCAGTTTGTCCGTGACACGATGGAATGGCATCACGGCAATCAGGGCTCGATCGAGCGCCTGCTTCCCGGCGGCAAATGGATTCAGATTACCGAACGCCACAACCCCACCGGCGGCATCGTCGGGATCCGAACCGACATCACAGTCATCAAGCAGACGATGGCCGAGCTGGCGGACGCCAACCAGCGGGTCAGCCAGGCCATCGAGGAAGTGCGCCTCCAGAACGTGGCTCTCACCGAGCGCGATCAGGAGCTGCGCGTGAGGAACATGTTGTTCACCGCTGCTCTGAACAACATGTCGCAGGGCCTCTTGATGGTTGACTCGGACCGCAGGGTGATCGTTTGCAACAAGAGATTCCACGATATGTTCCAGATCGCCGAGTCCAAGGCAGCTCCCGGCACAACGACCGCGGCCTTGTTCCGCGCGATAGAGGTCGAGGGAGGGTTGAGCACACGCGCCGTGGAAAGTATCTATCAGCAACAGGAGGAGTTGGCCGCGTCGCAGCGATCGGGGGTGTTCGTCAATAGCGAGGACGACAAGCTTGCTTTGGCCATTTCGCAGCGCCCCCTGCCGGATGGCGGTTGGATAGCAACCTATGAGGACGTCACAGAACGACAGCGTTCCGAGGGTCGCATTCGCTTCATGGCCCATCATGACAGCCTTACCGCCTTGCCGAACCGGGATCTGTTCCGTAACAAGGTGACAGAGGCGCTAGGTGAGTTGACAGACAGCGGAAACCAACTGGCCTTGCTGTACCTTGACCTGGACAGGTTCAAGTTCGTCAATGATACGCTTGGGCACTCTGCAGGAGATGAGCTTCTCGGAATTGTCGCCCGCAGACTGCAAGGCTGCGTTCGTGATGCGGATACGCTGGCTCGCCTGGGGGGCGATGAGTTTGCCGTTCTGCATGTAAGCCGAGACCTTCCGCAGGCAGCAACTGCCCAGGCCGAACGAATCATCGAAGCGCTGGGGACGCCCTATCAGCTCGGCCAGCGCCAGATCGACTTAGGAGTCAGCATCGGGATTGCCTGTGCGACCGGCGCCGACATGGATGGCGAGAAGCTCCTCAAGAACGCCGATATGGCCCTATACCAGGCGAAGTCCCGGGGACGAGGGATGTACTGCATCTTCGAACCGGAGATGGAAACCAGACTGCACGCCCGGCTCGCAACCGAGGCTGATCTGCGTGTTGCTCTCGAGCGGAAGCAGTTTGAAGTATTTTACCAGCCGCTAGTTGACCTGCACAGTGGTTGCCTCTGCGGTTTTGAGGCGCTGTTGCGTTGGAACCATCCGACGCGCGGGCTCGTCATGCCAGGGCTATTCATCCCATCGGCGGAAGAGCTCGGGATCATAAAGTCGATCGGCGCCTGGGTTCTAAGCCAAGCCTGTGCAGACGCAGTGCAGTATTTCGGTGGTACAAAGGTCGCAGTCAACCTGTCGCCCATTCAGCTTGAGGACGATGAGGTTGTCGGAACCGTTAGCGCAGCACTTTCTGCTTCCGGACTGGATCCTACCAGGCTCGAAATTGAAATCACCGAATCGGCGCTGCTGAACAAGAACGCAAGGACGATCGCGCTGCTTCGTCGACTACATGATCTCGGTCTCAGCATCGCGCTCGATGATTTTGGCACGGGCTACTCGTCGCTGAGCTATCTGCGCAGCTTTCCTTTTGACGTGATCAAGATCGACCGGCTATTCATCAGTGAGATGGCGACACGCGAGGATTGCACAGCCATCGTCGGCGCGATCGTCAGCCTGGCCGATAAGCTCGGCATGACCACGACAGCCGAAGGCGTCGAGACAGACGAACAGCTGCGGCTCGTCCGAGACCTCGGATGCACTACCGTGCAAGGCTACCTCATCGGACGGCCGCAGCCCATTCATAAGGTCATTGAGTACATCGAAGCAACCTCAGACAGGACCTCCATGTTTGGAGAGGTTTCAAACTGAATGAATGGCTTCGATGTCTTGTCTCTACCGAGACATCGTCAATGAACAGCGACACTTTATTGTAATATCGAATCTATTAATAGTATTAAGTGTCGCTCACATCCCACCGAGAGGCCAGAGTCAGATGGATCAATTCGCACCGAGTCGCTCGGCGCTCAACGCAGAGATCGCTTCGGAGAGCACCTCCGATTACGTCCTGGCGCAGGACATCGTCATCCGCCATCCAGCCGAGGCTGACATCCCCGCCCTCGCCGCGCATCTCTCCGAGATGCAGGCTCACTACGATCGCCCGGTGTCGGATGCGGTGGCTCTGAAGGCGGCGGCGTTGGCATGCAGGCCAGCCGTGAACACGTTCGATCCACGCGTCCTCGTCGCCGTCGCAGGTGACACAGTCGTTGGATCGGTCGTGATGAATGTGACATTCCCGGCGTCTGAACTGACGCTGTCGCTCTACATCCGCGACCTCTACGTGGCGAGATCAGCGCGACGATGCGGCGTGGGGCGGATGCTCGTGAAGGCAGCAACCCAGCTCAGAGCCAGCGAAGGTTTTTCAGCGCTGGAATGGACAACGGACTCATCGAACGCGTCGGCACGCAGGTTATACGAGGCGTGCGGAGCGAGGCAGATGGATAGAACGTATTTCAGCGAGAGACGCGGAACCAGGGAGAGACGCGAAACCACCCGGCTGGCTTCTGCCGAACGTCGCCGGCGCACGTAGCAGCCTCGACGTCGGACGCCTTCCTTCGGCTGCCGGCCGCCGGTGTTTCGATCGGCTTGCCAACACGCAGCCTGGATCATCGGCGGCGGTTCCGGGCTGCTGCGCATCCAGTTGAGCCAACGGCGGCCCCCCGACAATGCCCGGCAAGACTGCGGTTGCTGTCGATGGACCTGTTCGCGCCTCCGTGCCAGATTGCCGGTCATCGCACTCAACGATCCGTGACCCTCGCACAGTTCACCCGCGGTCATTCGGACTGCCATAACGCTGCCTGATTGACCGACGATAGGATCTGTCACGCCAACCGCCGAGGAGGGCCGCATGTGGCGCTTCCTGCTACCTGCCTTCGCCATGATGGGCGCGCTGCTCGTGCTGTTCGCCGGTGCTCTCAGCAATCTGCAATCGTTGCCCGGCCTGTCGGACCGAGACGTCGCCCTGGTCGGCGATCCCGCGCCGAGACGCATGCCACCACCATCGTCGTCGCCATCCTCTCTGCCGGCGGAGCAGTCGCCGGCGCCGGCAGCGGCGAACCAACAGGCGACACGTGACGCCCTGCAGCGTCAGATCGATGATCTCCTGCGGCAGGACAGCGCACTGCAGGTCCAGATCGCCCAACACAAGCAGGAGCTTGCACAGCGCCCGGTGGAACGGCCGCCACCGCCAGCCACCGCGGACCAACAGGCGACGCGCGACGCCCTGCAGCGTCAGGTCGACGATCTGCGGCGACAAGGCAGCTCGCTGCAGGCCGGGATCACCGATCTGCAGCGACAAGATAGCGCGCTGCAAGGCCAAATTGCCCAACACAAGCAGGAGCTTTCGCAGCGCACGGCGGAAGACCGGTCGACCTCGGCAGCCGCTGAACGCGCGGGGCGTGACTCACTTCAACATCAGGTGGCTGATCTGCAGCGGCAGGTTGCCGATTTGCAGCAGCAGGACGGTGCCATCCAGGGCCAGATTGCCCAACACAGGCAGGAGGTCGCTCAACGCACCCAGGATCTGACGCAGCGCTCGCAGGAACTGGCGCAGCGGACACAGGAGCTCGCCCAGCGAACACATGATCTCGATGTGGCGCGAGCAGAAGCAGACAGGTTGCAGAAGGGCATAGACGCGTTGCGCGAGCAGCGCCAGTCGGAGGAGGCGTCGCTGGCCCGGCTGAAGGCCGCCCAGCAGCAGGTCGCGATGGCCGTACCGGCGCGCCCCGCCGCACCGAGGCCCGCGCCGCCACCGACGCGACCGGCACAGCAGCCGGCTCAGCCCGTTTCGCTCCAGCAGCCGACACAGCCGACGCCCGCCCCACAACCACCGCGGCTCATGCCAGCGCCGGCCGCTTCGCAGCAGTTGCAGACTGCGCGGCAGTGGCTATCGGCGGGACGGCCCGACGAGGCGCGTCGCGTACTCGCGATGGTGCAGACCCAGATGGTCTTTCAGCCGGTGACGCCGGATCAGCCGGCAGCGCAGGGAGGCAATCCGTCCGCGACCGACATCGGCGATGCGATCCGCTGGCTGGACATGGGCGCCAGCGGCCAGGCCATGCAGTCGATCACCCGCGCCATCGACGACGCGAATGTCGCGAGCCGGCCTGTCCGCGCCTGGTCAGGGTATCCGACTGGCGCGCCCTCGGGCGGTGTCCCCCCACAGTCAGGTTACTACAGCGGTACTGTCAGTCGCTGATACGGATTGACACGTCCAGCACACGGCGCGGCATGACGATTGTGCGTCTAATCGAACCTCGAGCAACCGTCACGTGCAACCGCACGTGCTAGTCCGACCCGTGTACAGCCATAGCCATTGGTTGAGGCTGCGACATCCATCGATCTGACGCACCGTTCCCCTCGTCCGAGGAAACCGTGGCACATCGCTTGCACAAGCGTCCTGTACAACCACGCTGTACAACCACGCAACACATCGAACAGCCGGATCTTGTGACCGCAATCCCGCAGACGAGCAACCACGGCGCACCGGATGCACGCGCGGATCCATGCGGCTTCCCTGCCTTGCGAGAACATCGCCGTATTCGGCGTCGCAGCCTCTCCGGCGTTTGCACTCGCCGACACAGTGTCAGGTTTCTCGCGGCACGCACGCGCAATCGTGAAGGCTCACGACATCGAGAGCCGCCTGCGGCAGCGGGGCTTGATACTTGCGCTGGTCCCGCTTCTGGCCTGTCCTACCATTCCGGATCACAATACATCGCGCGTCCTGGTGTGAATACAAATCCGCAATGTTCAATGGTTTGCGAGACCAAGATGCGCCCCGTTGGTCCAGCAACGATCGAGCGCAGCATATCGTCTCGGCCAAGGCAGCAACAGAGTACACGACTACGCGGCGAAGCTCTGCCTCACGGTATTGTGGCAGGTCAGCCGACGCAGCATGTCATATGCAGACCAAATGCAGCTCGAGGTCTGGTACGTGCGGGACATGTCGCATTGGCGCGATACCGCGATTCCCCTCAAGGCAGTCCCTGCGGCGATCCTGCGCGGGGCGCACTAGCCAACGCGCGCGCAGCTTCCTCACTCGTGCCGTAATCGCAAACCGATGTCGCACTGGAGATTGTGGTCAATGATGGGCGTTACTCGTGGTTATTCCGCTCCACTAAGGAAGCTCGACTGCCAGATCGCAGGCGGCGGGGATCCCCCGACGATGCGGATGCGGATGCGCAATGCCCTCGCCATGACCACCGCTGCCTTCGGGCTCGCGGGATTGTCCGCGTGCAGTCCGGTACCAAACAACCTGCCGCCGGCGCCCGCAACGCCGGATCCTGGTGCAGGCTATTCCAGCAACCTCCAGCCGTATCGGATCCAGGTAGGCGATGTGCTGGCCGTCCGGCTGATGCTGAACCCCGAGCTGAACGAGGAGGTCACGGTTCGGCCCGACGGTCATATTTCGACCACCGTCGCAAGGGACGAACTCGCCTATGGTCGCACCGTGCCGGAGGTGACTTCCGCGCTCGCGCGCGACTATTCGGCGGATCTGCACAACCCGCGCCTCACGGTCGTCGTCAAGTCGTTCGCTCCGACCCGGATCTATGTCGGCGGAGAGGTAACCACCCCGGGCGAGTTCATCACACTGGGACCCACACTTACACTGTCTCAGGCGATCGCGCGTGCGGGCGGCTTTAAGCCCATGGGCGGCGACGAAGACAAGGTGTTCATCATCCGCCGCGGCCCCAATGACGTGCCGCAGTTCTTCTCCGCCCGCTTGCAGGATGTGATATGGGGTCGTGATCCGGCGGCCGACATCCGGCTTGCGCCCTACGACGTGGTGTACGTGCCGCGCAGCGGTGTCGCGGAGGTCTACCGCTTCTTCTACCAGTACTTCCTGCAGTTCGTTCCGGTCACCTGGGGCTTCTGGTACACGATGGGTCCGGGTGTGGCAGTGAAGTAGTCCTTAGGGAAGCATACCAATTTCGTTCAGGCGTCTTCGGGGCCGACGGCGGCGTATGGGTCGTCGCAAGGGCCCCGATGGAGCCGTGGCTGCTCCGCTCTAACTGTTGTGAAATGTCGCGCGTGACGTGAAGGTGTATCGCGTTTCACAAGCGATGGATGTCTGACGGTCCGGTCCCGACGGTTTACACACGCGCGTCATTTGGCTCGCCATTTGCACCCCATCGCGAGGTTACTTGGGCAACATCATTTGGTCCGGTGTATCGTGGAAGCTTCGATTTTGCAGGCAACCCCTTCCGACACCACCCAGACGTTCAGCCGCCTCAGTCCGGTCGATCGGCAGTACCTGGACGAATGGCTTCACGACGCACGCACGAACGGTATCGACTCAGTGGAGGACCTGACATCGCGGCCATGGCCAAGCGCGGTTGCCGGAACCGTGATCGGCGTCTTCCAGACGGGAGCAGAGAGCGCGTCCTGGCTGGTGATTTGCCACAATGGAGCCTGGGTCGTCGCCTGCTGTGCGGAAGGCACGGTTTCCCCAACGCGCCACTCGCTTGCCGATGCATTGGCGGTGATCCATCCGGCGCAGACCGACGGCGGAGAGCGCAGCCTGCTCTGCTAGCCTCGCGACGCCTCGGCCGCGACAGGCGGTGCCTTCAGTCCGCGACTCAGCATGATCGAATGTCGCCGAAGCATGCGATAGAGAGTCACGCGCGAGACGCCAAGTTCCTGCGCTGTCAGCGTGATATTCTCCTGCGTTCCGGCCAGCGCCTCCATCAGCGCCCCGCGTTCCTCGTTTGATCCCGGCAGCGGCCGGACTGTCGCCGTCATGCTTCTGTGCGGCGTCTCACCCAGCCCCGTGAGGTCCGCGAGCATCACAAGAGGCGAATCACCGATCACCACGGCGCGACGGACCACCGCCATGAGTTCGCGCACGTTGCCCGGCCAGTCATGGTGATGCAGCGCCTCAATGGCCTCCGGGGCGAACCCGGTGACCTCGCGGCCGAAATGCGCCGCCGCCTGATGCAGCGCATGATTTGCCAGCAGCAGAATATCTTCCGGACGCTCGCGCAGCGGCGGCATGCGCACGGCCAGGATGTTGAGCCGATAATACAGATCCTCGCGGAACCGACCTTCGGCTATCGCCTGGCGGAGGCGCACGTTCGTGGCCGCGACGATGCGCACGTTGACGCGGAGGGCTTCACGGCCGCCGACGCGGACGATCCGGCCATCCTGCAGAAAGCGCAGCAGATGCCCCTGAAGATCCACCGGCATGTCGCCGATTTCGTCGAGGAACAGTGTGCCGCCATCGGCATGTTCGATCCGCCCCTTGGTCCGCGCGGCCGCGCCGGTGAACGCGCCCTTCTCGTAGCCGAACAGTTCGGAGGCAACCAGGGTGGATGGAAAGGCGGCACAGTTGACCGCGACGAAAGGCCCACTGTGCCGGGGTGAACGATCGTGGATGGCGCGCGCCGCGAGCTCCTTCCCGGTACCGCTCTCGCCGGTGACGAGTACCGGCTCGTCCGTCCTGGCGAAACGCTCGATCATCTCATACGCGTGCCGCATCGCGGCACTTCGGCCGATGATGTCCGAATTCACCTCTGCTGCAGGCGCAGGTTGCGACGAGGTGGCATGCCGTTCCTCAAGCGTTGCATGCAACCGCGCGAGCAATCGCTGGTCCTCCAGCGCCCACTCCATCAGAAGCTGCGCAAGCCGCTCCACCGGCAGTTGCGATAGATCGTTCAGCGTCACGTGCAGCATACGTGAAGTCCATTCACCCTGTTCGATCCGCGGCCGCCTTTTTGCTCCCCGCTCGCACTGTCGTGGCAGGCCGAACGTTTGGTGTCCACAGGCCGCATGTCAAAAGTCGTTGAGGTGGGTTCGAATTGGCAACCATCAGGCCAGCCGCTCATGCACGCGATAATTGCAATCTTGTCCTAACGCTGCATCCGGGCGCGGATGTTGTCTAACGGAACAATGTCCGCAGGTTGCGCTGGATGTCTGAGAAAAACCGCGGAACCACCGCAGGCCGGCTTTGCACCGCCGCGGGACGCGGTACTGGCTTCCGCGAATCAGGCCATGGCTCGGACGCGCGGACAGGTGGCTGAAAAGCCGGTGGAGCCAGTACCGGCGCACGCAGTCGCGCTGCTGTCTGCGGCGTGACGCTCAGCAGGTCCACGGATTTCATGTCGGTCTGTTGGTCGGACTGCCTCAACACTATACTGGCCAACTGGTACTGCGCTTGGCGCTGCATCTCCTGTAGCGCGCCGAGTTCCTTGCGAACCTCCGACAGCCTGACATTGGCGCCCCGGCTGGCAGCGAACCCACCGGCGCCCACGATGAGACCGAGTGCACCGAGGCATGCGACAGCGAGCATGCCGCGCCGCGCCTTCCTGCTGGCCTCGCAGGCTTGCAACGAAACCTCCTCGACCCGCTGCGCCGAGTTGACGGAGATCGTGACCAGCTCTTCGAGATAGCGCCGAATGTCGAGCGTCGGGTCCGACAGCAGGGCCATCGCGGGAAACGCGGCGCGGGGCGCCGGCTCCGACTCCCTGACCCCGCCCTTGATCACGGCAGATGCCGGATCGGAGCGGTTGATCAGCGCGGGCCAAGCCCGGGCATCGGCCAGCAGCCGCTGAGCCATTTGCCCCGCCGGCAGCCCAGGGAGGTCCTCTGACAGAATATGGCTCACGGTCAGTGTTCCCTGATACGTTGCGTGCAACGGTGCTGCAAAGAGAAGGCGCCAGGGTACGCCCGTCCAGTCACGTCTGGTCGCACGCGCGCCGCGGAGAATCTCTGCGTTGTTTGCGCCACAGTGAACCGGGCTACAGGGCAGCCTCGACTGCGCGGATGTCGGTCTCGGCAGAGCGCGCGCCTTTGAACAGCAGGGGCAGGTTCCGCACCTTGGCCAGGGCGTAGGAAGACAGATCGCCGAAATTCAGCGCCGCAGGATGGCCGCTGCCCTTTCCGAACGCGAGGAAGGCGCCAAACGTTGCGTCTAGTTGGCCGGAGCAACGTTTTGCACACGCGGGAGTTGCTAGGAACGCCCGCTAAACATCCACCTCCTCCACCGTCCGCGCCCGCTCCTGGATGAACTGGAACCGCAGCTCCGGGCGTCGCCCCATCAGGCTCTCCACCAGCGCCTGCGTCGTGGCCCGCTCCTCCGGCGCCGCCACCACCTTCAGCAGCGTCCGCTTCGCCGGGTCCATCGTGGTCTCCTTGAGCTGCGACGGCGGCATCTCGCCCAGGCCCTTGAAGCGGCTCACCTCCACCTTCGCGCCCGCCTTGAATTCCCGCCGCGTCTTCGCCTCGCGATCTGCGTCGTCCATCGCATAGACCGACTTCGCGCCCTGCGTGAGCCGGTACAGCGGCGGCTGTGCCAGGTACACGTGTCCGTTCCGTACCAGTTCCGGCAGCTCGCGATAGAAGAAGGTCATCAGCAGCGAGGCGATGTGCGCGCCGTCCACGTCGGCGTCGGTCATGATGATGATGCGCCCATAGCGCAGCTTGGCGCGGTCGAAGCGGTCGCCCACACCGCAGCCCAGCGCCTCGATCAGGTCCTTCAGCTCCTGGTTCTGCCGCAGCTTGTCAGCCGAGGCACTGGCGACGTTGAGGATCTTGCCGCGCAACGGCAGCACCGCCTGGGTCTCGCGGTTGCGCGCCTGCTTGGCCGACCCACCAGCGGAATCGCCCTCCACCAGGAAGATCTCCGTCTCCGCCGCATTTTCCCGCGTGCAGTCGGTCAGCTTGCCGGGCAGCCGCAACCGCCGCGTGGCGGACTTGCGCGCGGTGTCCTTCACCTCACGGCGACGCAGCCGCTCCTCCGCCCGCTCGATGACGAAGGCGAGCAGGTTGTCCGCCTGTGTCGGATTGCCCGCCAGCCAGTGATCGAAGCGGTCGCGCAGCGCGGTCTCGACCAGCCGCGCGGCCTCCGTGCTGGTGAGTTTCTCCTTGGTCTGCCCCTGAAACTGCGGCTCCCGGAGGAACACCGACAGTTTTGCCGCAATCGGCCCGAGCAGGTCCTCCGCCACCACCTGCGCGGTCCGGCGATTGCCGCGCTGCTCGCCCCAGGCGCGCAGTCCCTTCAGCAGCGCCGCGCGGAATCCCGCCTCGTGCGTGCCGCCCTGCGTCGTGGCGATGGTATTGCAATAGGAGTGGATGAACCCCTCGCCCTCCTCGAGCCAGGCGGCGGCCCATTCGGCTCGGCCGGTGTCCCCCGGCAGGTCCGCCTCGGCCGACCAGAACTCCGGCAGGACACGGGGTGTCTCGCTGATCTCGGCCTCGAGGCTGTCACGAAGGCCGCCAGGAAAATGCAGCACCGCCTCTGCCGGCGTGTCGTCCTTCGCGCCGCGCAGCAGCGACGCATCGCAGGCCCAGCGGATCTGCACGCCACGGAACAGGTAGGCCTTGGACCGGCACAGACGATACAGCCGCGCTGGACTGAAGCCGACGCCGCCGAACACCGTCGGGTCCGGCTTGAACCGGACCGACGTGCCCCGTCTGTTGTGCACCGGCCCGGCATTGACCAGCTTGGTGGTCGGCTTGCCGCGCGCATAACTCTGCTTCCACAGCACCCGGTCGCGCGCGACCTCCACCTGCATCCCGGCCGACAGCGCATTCACCACCGAGCTGCCGACACCGTGCAGGCCGCCAGACGTCGCATAGACCTTGCCCCCGAACTTGCCGCCCGAATGCAGCGTGGTCAGAATGACCTCCAGCGCACTCAGATTCTTGAATTTCGGATGCGGGTCCACCGGAATGCCGCGACCATTGTCCCGCACCGTCAGCCAGTTGTCCGGCTCCAGCGTCACCTCGATGAAGCTCGCGTGACCGGCCACCGCCTCGTCCATCGCATTGTCGAGCAGCTCCGCCGCCAGATGGTGCAGCGCCGTCTCGTCGGTCCCGCCGATATACATCCCGGGCCGGCGACGGACCGGCTCCAGCCCCTCCAGGACCTCGATGTCCTTGGCCGAGTAGTCGGACCCCTTGCCCTGGTTGCCACCGAACAGGTCGTTCATGCTGTGTTCTCAATCCTCCTGCGGCACCCTACTTGGGGGCGGGGAGTCCAGGCAACCAGTCTCACCACTGCTCGACTGTGCAGGGTTGCTTGCACCGCTCGCCATGCTCGGGATTGCGTTCTACTGCCTGCGGCAGGTCAGCTCGGCCGACACGCGCAACAGCCCTCTCGCAAACGACCACATCGGCTGCGTGCAATGGCAGCATGCGGGCGCAGGCGACACGGGCCATCGGCGGATAACGAAACGGAGGTTGGGACATGATGCAGCTCGATGGAAAGACGGCACTGATCACCGGTTCGACCGACGGCGTCGGTAGGGTCGTGGCGAGGAAACTCGGAGAAGCCGGCGCACGCATCCTGGTGCACGGCCGCGACCAGGACAGAGGTCAGCGCGTGGTCGAGGAAATCCGGCAATCCGGCGGGACCGCTGAATTCCTGGCAGCCGATCTGGCGTCCCTGGCCGAAGTAAGGCGTCTTGCCGACACCGTCCGCCAACGCGCGGACCGGCTCGACATCCTCATCAACAATGCCGGCATCGGCACCGCCGGCACGACGCGGCAGACCAGTGCCGATGGGCACGAGCTGCGCTTCGCGGTCAACTATCTCGCCGGCTTCCTGCTGACCCGGCTGCTGTTGCCACTCATCGAACAAAGCACGCCTGCCCACATCGTCAATGTCGCCTCGGCCGGGCAGCAGGCACTCGACTTTGACGACATCATGCTGACGCACGGCTTCAGCGGCAGACGCGCCTACTGCCAGAGCAAGCTCGCACAGATCATGTTCACCATCGATCTCGCCAACGAGCTCGCGGGCACTGGCGTTCTGGTCAACGCCCTGCACCCCGCAACCTACATGAATACCAGCATGGTCCGGCGCGCCGGCGTGACACCGATGAGCACCGTCGAGGAAGGCGCGGATGCGATCCTGAGCCTCGCCGCCGCGCCCAGCCTCGGAGATCGCACCGGCCGCTACTTCAATGGCCAACGCGAGGCGCGTGCGGACTCCCAGGCCTACGATGCCGAGGCACGCCGGCGGCTCAACGCAATCAGCCTGGAACTGACCAGCCTCACAGCGCCCTACAGGTAGTCGCCCAACCGTGGCCCGAACCACTCGAGCGAGCGCCTGATCCCCTCCTCCAGCGACACCCGTGCCTCCCATCCGGTGGCCGCACGGAACGCGCTGTCGTCGGCATGGTAGCTGCCGATGTCGATCGTCGCGCGATCCGCAGGAAACTCGCGCGTCGTGTAGCGCGCCGGAGGGCCGGCAAGCCGCACCAGCAGTTCGGCGATGTCATGCAGCGAGGCAGGCGGCGGGCCGCCGATGTTGAATATCCTGCCGTGGCACTCCGGCGCATCTGCCGCCGCCAGGAATGCCTCGGTCACGTCGTCCACATAGGTCAGGTCGCGCAGCTGCGACCCGCCCCAAACCTCGAACGGCCGCCCCTCGAGCACGCAGCGGATCCAGATGCCCAAGAAAGTCTGGCGCGCGTCGCGGATGCGCAGCCGCGGGCCATAGCAGTTGGTCAGCCGCAGCGACACCACCGGCCGGCCACGCACGCGATGTTCCAGCATCCAGGTACTGCTCCCCGGCGAACTTCGACACGCCATTCGCGTCGGGCGGCGCCACCGCCTGGCTCTCGTCCACCGGCAGCTTCTGCACCCGCCCATAGAACTGCCGCGTCGAGGCATGCACCACCACCGCGTCCGGCGCCGCCTCGCGTGCCGCCTGGATCAGCCGCACCTGCGCCACCGCGTTCACTGCGATGTCGGCCAGCGGATCGTTCTGCCCGCCCATGTGGCTGGTCTGCGCGGCCAGGTTGAAGATGACCGAGGCACCCTCGCAGGCGTTGCGCAGATCGATCTCGCGGATATCGCCGCGCACAAGTTCCACCGGGGCATCGGCCAGGTTGGCCGGGTTGGCACCGCCGCCGAACAGGAACCCGTCCAGCGCCACGACGCGCGCGCCGCGCGCAGCCAGCGTGTGGCAGAGATTCGACCCGAGGAAACCCGCTCCCCCGGTGACCAGTACTCTGCGACCGTGCCAGCTCATGCAATGTCTCCCGCATCCGCCATCCGCAATTGACACGCGTACATGGCGAAACTCTGTCGCCCGTTAGCCTCATTGAGGCGCGCGTCATGCAGCGGGTCGCCCCGTGTCGTCATCCCCGCGAAAAGCGGGGATCCAGGCGGGCTGCAGGTTGCTGTCAAATTAGGCGCGATCGTGCGGCGGCCGGCGCTCGCTGCCGGAACTGCGCATGATCTCGCTGAAGCCGAACAGCAGCAGCAGTACGCCCGACACCACCTCGATCGCCGTGATCGCCCGAGCCAGCATCGAAGCCGGCGCGATATCGCCAAACCCCAGCGTCGTGATCGTGGCGACGCTGTAATACAGCGCATCGACAAAGCTGATGCGCGCCGGCACCGCATGCAGCGAGAACTGCGCCACCGGTGCGGTGAGATCGGCGATGCGGTACAGACACGCGAACACCACCACCAGCAGCGCGTAGAAGGTGACGAACGCCATCATCGGCCGCACCAGGCGGTCGAGCCGCGCGGCGACGCCCTCGAACACCATGGCGATGTCGATCATCACCAGGATCACGTCGCGAACCGAGGCGACCACGACCAGCGTGATAAGCGCCATCGCCGCCAGCAGCGCCAACCCCTGCTCCTGCACGCCAAGCTCCAGCCGCGGCAATGCGAACGAAGCGGCGCCCACGCCCAGCGCGCCGAGCAGCCAGCCCGTGATGCGAGGCAGGTGCTGCAGTTCGCGTATGCGGCGCGCATGGATGATGGAATAGACCTGCCGGCGCCGCACGATGCAGGCTCCAAGGAACCCCAGCACCGGCATTGCCACCGCGCCCAGCGCGTAATCGCGCGACGCGGCGGGGAAGTTGGCGTCGCGGAAGAACTGGAACGTGCAGGCGTAGATCGCCAGGAAGTTGGCGACCGTCATGCCGAAGTGCGCGCCGCCCGGGAACAGCAGGTAGAAGAAGCCGAACCCGACCGCGCAGGTGACCAGCGAGGACAGCGTCGCCGTCCAGTCGGCGCCGATCGCCGCCGCAACAAGGCCGACCAGAAGCAGAGTGAAGCCGGTCGAGCGCAGCCAGTGCCGGTCCAGCCCGACGAGCCGCTGGCGCGCGCGGACCCGGACCGGCGAACGGCTCACGGCTTCAGTGGCCCCCAGTCTGTGCCCGCAGCGTGGCCAGTATCTCGGTCAGTATCCGTCGCTGCTCATCCGCCGACGCACGTTGTTCTTCCGCCTGCGTCCGCAGGAGTTCCGCCGTTCGCCGAGCCTCCTCAGTGACCCTCCTGAGTTCCTCATTGACCTGCCGGGCCAACTCCATCTCCTTGCGAACCATCTCGACAACACCCCTCGTCGCCTCGGCTGCGGCGCGCGCGGCTTCCGCCGCGGTGCGGATGGTTTCCGCGTCCTTGCGTACATCCTCCGCTGTGATGCGCTGCTCCTCGGCGACCTGCCGCTCCTCCTCAGCGTCCCGGCGAACGCGCTCGCGGTTGTTCGACTCGCTGTCCGATGGCTTTGCGCCAGTGCCGCCGCGTCCCTGTGGGGGAATGCCCTCCTGTGGTCCGCTCATCCGATTCTGCGCCTTCAAAGGGTCCAGACCCATTAAGATGCGCGCCATCCGCGGTGGCAATGATCCATGTCAACGCGTCGCCAGCAGCCGCGGCACGGAGGCCGCCAGCAGCACGATCCCGGAAAGGCTCAGCAGGATGAGGATGAGCTGGCGAAACCCGGCCTCGCTGAACCGCCGGTAGAGCCGGACCCCGAGCAGCGTCGGCACCACCATGGCGGGAGCGACGATCGCGAACAGCCCCACCGTCTCACGCGTAACGAGGCCGCTCGCGGCATAGATCGCCAGCGTCAGCGCCTGCATGCACAGGCTGAAGGTCTGGAACACGGCGCGCTGCTCGTCCCTGCTCCAGCCGCGCAGGAAGCACCAGAGCGTCGGTGCCGGCCCGTTCAGTCCGCCGAGCCCGCCCATCACGCCACCGACCAAGCCGACGCCGCCATCAGCCAGGCGACCGCCGGCCGTCACCCGCGGCACGGCTCTGATGAACAGCATCACCGAACAGTACGCCACAAGGATGAGGCCGACCGCCAGCTTGAACACGGTCGGATCGATGTAGTGCAGCATCCAAACGCCGATCGGCGTGCCGAGACATCCGCCGAGCACGAACGGCCAGACGCGTCGCCTGTCGAAACTGTGACGCAGCGAGCCGAGCGACAGCATCTGGCCGATCAACGAACCGAACACCACCAGAGGACCGGCAAGCTGCGGCTTGATGACCCAGACCCAGAACGTCATCGCCACCAGGCCGAAGGCGAACCCGGATAGCCCCTGCACGAAGCCCGCGACCAGCGTTCCGAACAGCACGTAGTAGGTGACCGCGCTCATCCGCCTGCATCTCTTGCTTCGTTCTTCGTCACCCCGGGAAAAACGGCGTCATCGCCGCGCCTCGTCATCCCCGCGCTTCGTCATCCCCGCGCTTCATCATCCCCGCGCTTCGTCATCCCCGCGGAAAGCGGGGATCCAGTCCGTCCGCAGGCGACCTATGCCGTATCCCACCTGTCAACCACGGATCACAAGGCGACCTCCGCCGCCAGGTTCGCCGGCACGAACCTGGGAGCAGCATCCGCAATGCGACAAGAGCGGGCAGATCGTCGATGGTCCGACGGCATCGCGCCTGACGGCCGCGGAGGAGCGGCAGTCACATCCGATTGCCGGCAAAGTTGTAGAGACATGCCGACCCGTCTATCCGGCCTTCAATACGGCTGCCTTGCACCTGGCCCGAGATGGTCCCCGCGATGACCTGGCCGGCAAACGAGCCGTCCTCCGCCATGGTCGCGGGAAACGCCGGGGTGGCTTCGCCCGGGATATTCGGATGGGGCACGGCATAGATGAACTGGCCGTTCGCAATGGTGACAACCGGTTGGCCGGGCGACTCACACCAAGCGGTGGTCTGAGCGACGCCAAAGGAGTTGGCCACGCGGATTGTCGTTCGATATGTGCCGTCGAACGAAGTTATCGGCGGCGGTGCCGGCGCCTCGCTCCGGATTTGCCCCATCGGGCCGGCGCACCCGCCGATGATCAGCATCAGAGACAGCGGGTAAAGTCTGACCTGGGACATGTTGGGCACCTTGGCGGTTCGGGGCGCACTCATTTGCGGTTCGGAATTCTATTCAGGCCCCATCATACCAGTCACGCTGAAAACGCCCTAGGCTCGGCACACACTCACCACGCGGAGGAAGACATGATCACCGTCGTCGATCTCAAGGCCGAGTTTGCCAGGCTGACGATGCTCGAGGGGCGCACCCCGACCTCGCCCGAGGCCGCGCGCGAGGGCGCCTTCGGCCGCGTGGCACCCTATCGCGACGGTGCGATCTTCACCGCCAAATTCGCCGGCACCAGCGCCTGGGAGCGACATCCGCAGGGCGACGAGATCGTGCAGGTCGTCGATGGCGCGACGACCCTGCATCTGATGACCGACGAAGGGCGGCAGTCGGTCACACTCGGCGCCGGGATGATGGTGGTCGTGCCGCAGAACACCTGGCACCAGTTCGAGGCGCCCAACGGCGTTTGCGTGATGACCGCGACGCCGCAGCCGACCGAACATCTGCGGGTCGATGTCGAAGACCCACGGACGACGGGGTGAGGAGCAAGTCGAAGGGCTCCTGCATCACTCCAGCGCCAACCCTCGTTTGTGCCACCCGTCTGTGCCACCGCGAAGGACAGCAACATCCTTCAGTCCGGCGGCCAGCAATTCGGCTGCCGCACGAGCAGAGCGCCGGTCGGTCTTGCAGACGACCACGATTGGTTGCCTCCGTTCAGCAAGGTCGGATGTCCGGCCTGCCAAATCGCCGAGCGGCACATTGATGGCGCCAGGCACGTGCCCCGGAGGCGACATGAACTCATCGGGTTGGCGCACATCGACGACAACAACCCGATCATGGGCCGCCATTCGCCGCCGCAACTCCTCGGACTCGATCCAGACAGGTCCGTTCCCGCGAAATAGGCGAAACAACCGGGGCAGGAATGCGATCATGGCAAGCACTCCAAGGCCGAGCAGTCCGTAGCGTAGTGCCACGATGTCTCCGACCGCGGCCGACCGGCCCGCATAGCCGAGCCAGGTATAGGCAATGGCTCCCGGCAGCATGCAGACGGCCGAGGTCAGAACATAGACCGGCAAAGCGACGCCGGTCAGCCCGAGCGCGTAGTTGAGCAGGTTGAACGGAACGAGTGGCACCAAGCGCATGAGAGCCACGAAGCGCCATCCCTCGGCGGTGACACCATCGACCACCCACCGCAACCGTCCTCCGACACGCCGCACAACCCAGTCGCCGGCAACGGTGCGAGCCAGCAGGAATGCCGCCGTCGCGCCGAACGTGGCGCCCACAAGGTTCCACACTATGCCCCAGATCGGGCCGAATAGAGCGCCGCCGGCCAGGCTTAGCAGCGCGCCGGAGAAGAACAGCACCGTGCCGACAGCATAGAGCACGATGAAGCCGATCGGTGCCCAGACGCCGAGAGTGCGCACCACCGGCTCTATCGATTCCATATCGAGCATGTGTCGATGCGTCAGCGCCCACACGGCGCCAACTGCCAACAGAAGAACGAGCGCAATGCGTGTCAGCGGGAGAGGGCGGATCATGATGTGGCTGCAGTCCCGCTGGTTGCCGGGACATCGCGACGCAGCGGCTGAAGCAGCATGCGATCCAGCCACAGCTCGCGCTCCTCCCGGAAGAGATCGATGCCCAGCGTCATGCGGTCATGGCCAAGCGCAGGCTGGGCGCGGTAGGTCCCGAACAGGCGATCCCACCAAGGCACGTTGAAGCCGAAATTGCTATCGGTCTCGCGCCGGTCAATCGAGTGGTGCACGCGATGCATGTCCGGCGTCACCACAAGGAGACGAAGTACGCGATCGAGCCGCGGCGGCAAGCGGACGTTGCCATGGTTGAAGATCGACGTGGCGTTCAGCACCACCTCGAACGCCAGCACGACGATCGGCAACGCGCCAAGTACAACGATAGCCAGAAGCTTGACCAACATCGAGACGACGATCTCGCCCGGATGGAACCTCAGCCCAGTGGTGACATCGAACTCCAGATCGGCGTGGTGCATTCGGTGCAGCCGCCACAACAGTGGCACCGCATGGAACGCCACGTGCTGGCCATAAATCGTCAGATCGAGCAGAAGCAGCCCGGCAGGGATGGCGAACCACGCGGGGGCCGGGACAATGTTGAACAGTCCCCAGCCTTTGGCTTGTGCAAGAAGGGCCATCCCCACCCCGGCAAGCGGGAACAGCAGGCGCACAACGAAGGTGTTCAGTACCGCGAGGCCAAGGTTGTTGGGCCAGCGGAGAAGCCGCTTGATGGATTGCGGCCGGCGCGGCGTCAGCCTTTCCCAAAGTGCCATCAGCACCAGCACACCCAGGAAGCAGATCAGCCGAACGACCGGCTCGGCCGCGATCGCGGCATTATGCACGGATGCCTCCGGGCATTGGCTCGACCCCAGCTATGTCCCAACTCGAGCGAGCAGTTCGCACTTCGTCCCAATCGGGGTGGCCGGCTGACGGTTGCGCGTCTCGACTGTCAGGGTATTCACGGCTTTCGGGCGAGGAAGGGATAGCCATAAACCTCGAAGCGTCTTGCGTTCCTCTCGCCGCCGGCTCCTTGGAACGTATCGACCGGCGGCCCGATCTTCACCTCGACGAAGCCGATTTCCTCCAGCATTTGTTGCCAGGCTGCACACGGCAGACCACCGGCAATTCACGCTGTCCAGAGATCGATATTCTGAATTGCCGCCTCGGGCACCGGCCGTCCGTTTGCGATATCCGCGAACTCCAGATGGCCGCCCGGCCGCAACACCCGATGAATCTCCCGGAACACCACCCGCTTGTCGGCGCACAGATTGATCACGCCATTGCTGATGACGACATCCGCCCACCCGGTCTCGATCGGCAGGTCTTCCGCCAGTCCTTCCCTGAACTCGACATGTTCGAAGCCGATCGATGCCGCCGTTCTTCGCGCCTTCGACAGCATCTCTTCCGTCATGTCCACGCCTACCACATGGCCGGAAGACCCGACATGATGGGCCGCGACGAAGCAATCGAAACCAGCACCTGATCCGACATCGACGACGCGTTCGCCCTCGGTGAGAGGGCGCAGCGACAGCGGGTTCGCCACACCAGCGAACAATTCCACGGCTGCGTCCGGCAATGCGTCCACCATCGCAAGCTCATATCCGAGGCGTGCGGCAAGCGGTCGGCCGGTGTGGAAGTGGTAAGTTCCGTCGGGGTCGGCGGCAACTTCGCGATATTTCTTCCTGACCTCGTCGCGAAGTGCTTCGGCATCAACGGCCGTATCTACAGCCATCGCATGTCTCCTTGCTCAGCGTGGTTTATCGTCTGCGCTCCTTGCGCTCCGAAGGCGGCCGATCGACACAATCATGAAAGCACCCGGCGAAGCAGGCTCGCGACTTCGTCCACCTCAAGTTGAGTCGTGTAGCGCCCAAGGCTGAACCGGATCGCTCCCATGCCGACGTGTGGCACGACCTTCATCGCCTGCAGCACGGGTGACAGCGTGACCTGGCCGGCATGACAGGCTGACCCGGTCGAGGCAGCCACATCTGGCATGGCTGCGAGTATCTCGGCACCGATACGCCCGACAAACGACACGTTGATGGTGTTCGGCAACCGCCGGTCCCGGTCGCCGTTGAGCACGACTCCACTGCCGAAGTCGTCCCGCAGCCGCTCCCAGAGCAAATCTCGCAATTGCCGCACGCCTTGCGTGCCGATCCACGGCTGCGCGACCTCACACGCCTGGCCAAGTCCTACCGCGAGCAACGCGCTCTCGGTTCCGGCACGCCGGCCGTCCTCGTGCCCGGCACCATGGATCAGTGGTTCGAGCGCCACACCGCGACGGACATAGAGGGCGCCAATTCCCTTCGGCGCATAGAGCTTGTGTCCGGCGACGGACAACAGATCGACACCGAGTTCGTCCACTCGCGTCGATATCTTGCCCACCGACTGCGCGGCGTCCGAATGCAACAGGATGCCATGCTCGCGGGCGATGGTGGCGATGTCAGCGATGGGCTGGATTGTGCCGACTTCGTTGTTGGCGTGCATGACGCTGATCAGGCGGGTGTCGCGTGTGACCGCCTTGCGGATGTCATCGGGGTCGACGAGCCCGTTGCCATCGACCGGAACGTAGGTCACCGCGGCGCCCAACCGGGAAAGGAAGCGGCATGGTTCGAGTGTCGCCGGGTGCTCGATCTGCGACGTGATGATATGCGCGGTACGGCCGCAGGGCATGCGACATAAGCCCTTCAGCGCGAGGTTGTTCGCCTCGCTACCACCGCTCGTAAAGATGATCTCGTCTGTCGCGCAGCCGAGCAACGCCGCGACCTGCCGGCGCGCGTTGTCCAGAGCCGCCTTTGCAGGTGCGGCCGCCCAATGACCGCTTGAGGGATTGCCGTAATCAGTCTCCAGGAAAGGCCGCATGGCGGCAGCCACGACAGGGTCGATGGGCGTGCTGGCATTGTGGTCAAGGTAGATCCGTGCCATCGCGTTGGACCTCCGGTTGCGTGCCGACATCACCGGCGGCGAATGCACGGCCGGCGAACAAGGCGAAGGCGTGTGCGTAGCGGGCGTCACATTGACGACACGCTACAATCGTGCAATGGATCAATTGAATGATAGACATAAAGCACAGAGCGATGTCAAGCCGCACCGCCGCCGGTGCCGTCCGTGCGGCACTTGCCGAGGTGGCCAAAGCGCTCGGCCACGAGCACCGCGTGGAGCTGATTGAGCAACTGGCGCAGGGTCCGCGCAGCGTTGAAGCGTTGGCCGAGCGGGTCGGCCTCACCGTGGCGAACGCCTCGCAACACCTCCAGCAATTGCGCCGTGCCGGGCTGGTCAGCACGCAGCGCGACGGCAAACGCGTGGTTTATCGCCTGGCTGACGAGGCTGAAGCAGACATCGTGTCGCTGCTTGGTGCCCTGCGGCGCGTCGCGGAGCATGCCGTGGCGTCTATGGAGCGCATCGTCACGGCCTATTTCCGAGCGCGCGATGAGTTGGAGCCGGTCGCGGCCACCGAGCTCGTGGCGCGACTGCGCGACGGCAGTGTCGTGTTGCTCGACGTCCGACCCGAAGATGAATACGGCCTCGGCCATCTGCCAGGCGCACTGAACATCCCGCTGCGCCAGTTGGAGCAGCGGCTTTCCGAGCTGCCTCGCAAGCAGGAGATCGTCGCCTATTGCCGCGGCCCTTACTGCGTCCTGTCGTTCGAGGCGGTGGCCGAGCTGCGCGCGCGGGGCTTCAATGTCCGGCGCCTGGAGGACGGATTTCCTGAGTGGAAGGCCGCGGGGTTGCCTATCGAGGTGGCTCCAAGCGCCTGATTCTTGGACATTAGGTTTAACGTTGCCAGTCACTACCAATAACTTGTATTCTGCCGCCATGGACATCTGTCAGCGGCCCGACCTCTCCCTCCAGCTCCCCAAAAGCATGTACTACCAGCTCATCCACACCCTCCGAGCGGCGCTCGCACCGGTCTCCGATGCGCCCGAGGACCTCGCCCGCCGCGACCACGCAGCCATCGCACAGGTCGCCTCGCTGCTCCCCGCCAATGCCGACGAGGTCACCCTTGCGGCCCAGTATGTCGCCGCCAGCGCCCGCGCGATCGACTTAACGCGGCTCGCCAACGAGTACAGGACCACGGATCACAGCTTCACACTGAAATGCGACGCCCAGGCTGCCGGCATGATGCGCGAGGCGCGAGGCGCGCGGTCACTGCTGCTCCGCGTCCAGGCCGCGCGCGAGAAGCGCGAGGCCGACCCCGCCGCAGCCGAGCGCGCCGCCTGGACCGAACACTGCGCCATCGGGCTGATGGCCGAAGCGCTGGGCCACGCCGAGCCCGCTCCAGTCCCGGAGCCGACAGAGGCGCCGAAGCCCGACCCGGTCGCCGCGGCCGAGGAATACGCGGTTCTCTACCCGGAGCGCGCGGCTCTCATCCGCCGCCTCGGCTGCGTCCCCGACAACGCTTCGTTCGGCCCGCCCGAAGACTATTTGGTGCATGCCCTCGTCACCGGCCGCACCCCCGCCCTCTTGGCGCTCGACCGCGAGACCGTGGAGGCCCCCGCGTAACAAGAAATCTCCCCCTCCCCTCGCGGGAGGGGGCAGGGGGAGGGGGTCGTCTCACCCCATGATCCGCCGTCTCACCCCACGACTTATGAGACGAAATCGACCGTCCCTAGGTACATCGACACCAGCACGTTCGTCAGTCGCTTGCGCTCCTCCAGCGCCCGCCCCGTCCCAAGCGCCACACAATGCAGCGGATTCTCCGCCACCACGGTGGACAGCCCGGTCGCATCCCGCAGCACCTGGTCAAGCCTGTACAGCAGCGCCCCGCCTCCCGTCAGCACGATCCCCCGGTCCACGATATCGGCCGCAAGCTCCGGCGGCGTGTTCTCCAGCGCCATCTTCACCGCGTCCACGATGGCACTCACCGGCTCGGCCAGGCTTTCGGCGATCTGCCGCTGGCTCACCAGCACCTCGCGCGGCACTCCATTGATGAGATCGCGGCCGCGCACCTCGCGCTGCGGGCCCGGATCACCATCCGCGGACTGCCCGGCAGCGCCGATGTCCATCTTGATCCGTTCGGCCGACGGCTCGCCGATCAGCAGGTTATGGGTCCGGCGCATATAGCTGATGATCGCCTCGTCCATCTTGTCGCCGCCGACGCGCACGCTGCGAGAATAGACGATGCCGCCCAGCGAGATGATCGCCACCTCCGTGGTGCCGCCGCCGATGTCCACGATCATGGACCCGGTCGGCTCGGTGACAGGCAGCCCGGCGCCGATCGCCGCGGCCATTGGCTCCTCGATCAGCAGCACGCGGCGCGCCCCGGCACTCTCGGCACTTTCCTGGATCGCGCGGCGCTCCACCGCGGTGGAGCCGGACGGCACACACACGATGATCAGCGGCGAAGCGAAGCGGCGCCGATTATGTACCTTACGGATGAAGTGCTTGATCATCTCCTCGGCGACCTCGAAGTCGGCGATGACGCCGTCGCGCAGAGGCCGACTCGCGGTGATGTAACCCGGCGTCCGGCCGAGCATCTGCTTGGCCTCCTCGCCGACCGCCACCACGTGCTTCCTGCCGCGCACATCGGTGATGGCCACGACCGACGGTTCGGCCAGAACGATGCCGCGGCCTTTGACATAGACGAGCGTGTTGGCGGTGCCGAGGTCGATGGCCATGTCGGCGGACATGAAGCCGAGCACCCGGGAAAACATCAAATAGTGCCTCGCAATGAGCGGAAGCCGCTGGGCTTAGCCCTGCTTCCTTTGGTTAACAAGGGGTTGAACCGGCGCCTCGGGAGCGCCGCATTCCGGCCACCGGATTTCCTCCGCCAACCCCGACATCTCCACCGACATCGCGAACGGGAGGATTGGCAATGACACGCAAGATCGCATTCGGACTGGCATTGGGCGGGCTGCTGACCATGCTGACCGCCTGCGGCAGTTCCCCCGGCACCCGCGCAGTCACTGGCGGCCTGCTGGGTGCGGGCACCGGTGCGGGCGTCGCAGCGGTGACCCATGGCAAGCCGGCGACTGGGGCGCTGATCGGCGGCGGCGTCGGTGCCGTTGGCGGCGCGGTGACGGCGCCATGATCCGCTGATCCCACGACCTCGGTTGATGAAACGGGCCGTCGCGGCGATCAGCGCGATCCGCGCGGCGGCCCACACGTCCACAGAACCCGACCGACGACGCGTATGTCGCCGGCCTGAGCGGGCGCGATGTGCTCCGCCTCGTAGGCAGCATTGTCGCTGATCAGGGTGAGGCCGCCGTCCAGCCTCGGCTGGACGCGTTTGACCAGACGCTGGCCGGTGGTCTCTAGCACATAGATGCCGACGCCACGGAAGCGCGCTTCCCTGGCGTCGATCAACAACAGGTCGCCGTCCTGGATGCCGGGCGCCATCGATTCCCCCACCGCAGTCTCCAGCAGCAGGTGGTCAGGTTCGATGCCTAACGCGGAGCGGACCCAGTCATGGCGCAGGGCCATGAACTCGGCGAAAGGCGGCGGGGGCAGCGAGTCCGAACCAGCCGCGGCCGCCTCGGGGCGCTTCGGCAGCAGGACATAGTCGCCGCGGTCAACCTCACCGGCCATCGAGAAGGCAGCGGGTGCTTCCGCAAACCCCTGGAGCCGCGGCTCCGGACCTTCGCCACCGGCCAGCCAGCCGACACTGACGTTGGCAGCCTGCGCCAGCGCAACAAGCCGTTCGCGGCTCGGTTCCGCCTCGCCACGCAGCCACTTGCGAAAGGCGGAGGGTGAGACGCCCGTCGCCCTGGCCAGCCGGTCCGCACTCGGCCAATGGCGCAGGACCACCTGCAGTCGGGAAATGAACGCGCCCCGTTCGGGGGCAGGCGAACCGGGCTGGGACTCGCTTCGTCGTGACATTTGTCGTTCACCGCTCACAGTCTCGACACTTTTGGGACAATGTCTCGGCCAGTTTGGCGCGTTCGGGCGATCGATCAGACACTTTCTGGCTGGAGATTCTCTAGAGAGAAACGCCATGAATGCAAGCAACGGCAGTGAGAGCGGTGGCACGGACTGGCATCCGGCCGACGTGCTCGCCGCTCTCAAGAAACGAGGTCAGAGTCTCGCCGGGCTGTCCGTGTCGAACGGCTATCATCCGACGGCCGCGGGCAAGGCGCTGAAACAACCCTGGCCGGCGATGGAGCAATTGCTGGCGGCAGCGATCGGTGTCGCGCCGCAGGACATCTGGCCGAGCCGCTATGACAGGGAGGGCAATCCCCGCAAGCGCGCGAGGTCGTGATGACGCACGATGCGAAGCCCCTTCCGGTGACAACCCCGGCGTAGACACAAACGACGCCCACCTAACCTGCCACCAGTGTGTGCAACGCGGGATCGCAGCCCGCGTTAAGCAGCATAATAGTCTCAATGCTGACATTGCTTCATTACTTTGCAGCAGGAGCCCTCTTTGGCCATCGCAGACATTTTCATTGGTCGTCAGTGCATCTGCCACCAACGCTCATGCGACGTGTTCGGTTCAATGATGCGGTGCCGGCGCCGAGATCAACAACGAGATGGCTGAAACCATGGCAACGAAGCAAGTTCCTACCCATGCAGTCGGCATGGTGGTGGATGATGACGCGCTGGCCCGCGAATCAGTGGCCGGAGTGCTCGAGGATCTGTGCGATCATGTCTACCAGGCGTCGGACGGCCTCGAGGGGTTGGAAATGCTGCGGCAGCACCCGGACATCTCGGTCATCGTGACCGATGTTGCGATGCCGCGCCTTGACGGCCTCGCATTCGCGTCTCGCGCGAGGCATCTGCAACCTGATCTCAAGGTGCTGTTCGTCAGTGGCATGCAGCGGCCGCCTGCCAGCGAGGAGTTCCTGGCAAAGCCCTTCCGGGCACGAGCGCTCGTCTCAGCGCTGCATCATCTGATGGAGACGCACTGACGCCCGTTACCGGACGCCGGCCGTGATGACGCTCTCGATGGTCTCCAGCAACGCCGTCAGGCTGAACGGCTTCTGGATGCACGGCCGCGCAATGCCCGGCACCCGATCCATCATGTCGGGATGACCCGACATCAGGATGACCGGCACGCCGAAATCGTCGGCCATCGGCACCAGGTGCGGGTCGAGCCCGCCCGGCAGCGTGCAATCCAGCAGGACCGCGTCGATCCCGCCGCCCTGCAGGCACTCAATCGCGGCGGCAGCGGTCTCGGCGCAGCTGGTGTCGTAGAGACCATCGAGGGCGTCCTGCACGACCTCCGAGACAAGTGGATCGTCCTCGACGACAAGGATGTGCTTAAGTGATCCGGTCCCCATGGCAGCCTCAACTCTTCAGCGGCATCCCGCACCGGGATTACGGCGTATTATGAATACGAGCGCGCGGAAAGTTTCTGAAGGGCCTGGCCATCGGATCGCGCTTTGTTTACGCAGCGAACAGCTTCGCCCACGTTCATGCGGAATTCACGGCCGCACTTCGCGTCCCAGCGCCTGCTCGTAAACACGGATCACGGAACTGCTATCGTCGCCGCCCATGCCCTTGGCGCGCGCGATGCGCATCAGGTTCATCACCTGCGGCGCGATCATTCCGGGGACGCCGAGTTCATCGGCCAGTTCGAGCGCAAGCCGCAGGTCCTTGTGCGCGAGGTTGAGCGCGAAAGTTGCGTCGAATTCGCGCTTGAACGCCTTCTCGGAGATGTTGCGGAACGCCGACGAATTGCCGCTGGCATTGCTGATCACCTGCTGCAGCTTGCGCAGATCGATGCCGGCCATCGTGCCGATCATCAGCGCCTCGGCCGCAGCGGCGGCGTTGCAGAAGGCGAGCATGTTGTTGACCAGCTTGGCCACCGACCCCATGCCGATTTCGCCGACATGCACCACCTCGCCGCTGAACGACTTCAGCAGCGGAAGCTGGGCGTCGAACACCGCGGCGTCGCCACCGACCATGATCACGATGGTACCGTCGGTGGCACGCGGAACGCCGCCGGAGACCGGGGCCTCCAGCATCTGGATGCCCTTGGCGCGCATGCCATCGTTCACCTTCCGCGCGGTGGTCGGCGAGTTGGTGGAGAGATCGATGTAGACAGTGCCCGGCTTCGCGCTTTCGGATATGCCGCTGGAGCCCAACGCAACCTCCTCGACATTGCGCGGCATCGGCAACGAAGTGAGCACCACGTCGCACGTGGAAGCGACCTGGGCCGCGGACGTGCCGGCGGTGGCGCCGAGATCGGTGCAGGCCTTGATCGCGGCGGGATTGAGATCGAATACCACTACGTCGTGGTTGGTGTTGCGGATGATGTTGCGGCACATGGGCCCGCCCATGTTGCCGACGCCGATGAAGCCGACCTTCATTTGCCGTATCCCCCTCGCGAGATGCTGAGCTCAGCATGGCGTACCAGGCGGCGGCACGAAAGCACGCCCCTCTACTTGCGGAACCTGCCAAGCTGGAGGACGCTCGCCGCGCAGGAGGAATGACCATGGCAAACATCCACGCGCGGCTGGCCCATATGGGCATCTATGTTCAGGACCGGGACAAGATGGAGCGCTTCTACACCGAGGTCCTCGGCCTCATGATCACCGACCACGGCGAGGGTCGCGCCGGGATGCACCTCACGTTCATGAGCGGCAATCCGCAGAACCACCACCAGATGGTGCTGGTCACCGGCCGGCCGGACACCGCGGGCTTCAACCCGATCCAGCAGATCTCCTTCATGGTGGATTCGCTTGCCGACCTGCGCGAGGTGCACAAGCGCGCCCTGTCACTCGGCGCCACCGAGATGCGCCCGGTCACCCACGGCAACGCCTGGTCGATCTACTTCAAGGACCCGGAAGGCAACACGGTGGAGGCGTATCTCGACACGCCGTTCCACGTGCCGCAGCCACACGGCAAGCCGCTCGATCTGGCCAAGTCGGACGAGCAGATCCTGCGCGAGACGGAAGAAGCCTGCCGGCAGGATCCGGGCTTCATGCCGATCGAGCAGTTCAAGAGCCAGATGGCCGCGCGTCTCGGCGCCTGACCCCTGTCATTGCGAGGAGGAAGGCGACGAAGCAATCCCCAACACGATGGGGATTGCTTCCCGCGCAATGACAACTAAACGAAGTGCGGACGCACCTTCTCGCACAGCAGCCGCAGTGACCGCATCATCAGTGGCCAAGGAATGTGACTGCCGAAATTGAGCTCGGCCAGAATGCCGTCGATGCCAAGTTCATCGCGCAGCTGCAGCAGCCGATCGGTCACCCGCTCCGCACTGCCCACCACGACCTTGTCCTGCAGCACCTGCTCGTAGGTGATCGTCCGCACCGTCTCGAGTTCCGCACGCCGGCGACTGTTCGGTGAGCCCTCCAACCGCGTGGTCAGCGACCTGTAGCCAGCCATCATGCTCGGCTCGGCTTCATCCAGCGCCTGCTGATCGGTGTCGGCGAGATGCAGTGACAGGCGTAGATACACCTCGCCCCTGCCCGGATGGCCCGCCGCCGTATATGCGTCGCGATATGCCTTCAGGTCGGGCGCCAGTCCGGACAGCGAGCCGCTGCGCACCGCGACGAACAGCGGATAGCCGAGTGCGCCGAGCACCGGAAAGGTGTCCTCGCTGGCGCCAGCGATGCGGATCGGCGGGTGCGGCTGCTGATATGGCCGTGGCACCGCGCGCGCCTCGTTGAACGTATGGAACTTCCCCTCGTAGCTGAAGCTGGGCTGCGTCCAGGCAAGCTTGAGGATGTCCAGCGTCTCGTAGAACCGTTCGCGGCTCTCGCCGTAGGGCACGCCATAGGCGGCATAGCCTCGGACATTGCCGCTGCGGCCCGCGCCCAGCAGCAGGCGGCCGCGGCTGATCTGGTCGATCGTCGCGGTCTCCTCCGCGAGGCGCAGCGGATGGCACAGCGGCAGCACCTGCACCGCGGTGCCGATCTTCAGTCGGCTGGTGCGCGTGGCGATCGCGGCGGCGACGGTCAGTGGCGCACTCAGCACCGAGCGCGCCGCCTGCTGGTGGATCTCGGCCAGCCAGATCGCGTCGAGCCCCCAGCGTTCGGCATCGACGACCTGCTCGAGTGCCTGCGTGAACGCATCGGCGTCGGATTGCTGATCCACCTGGCGGTGGAACTCATGGTACCAACCGAACTCCATGAGCCTAGCGTGGCATTTGGCGCAGGACAGCGCAACGCGTAACCTCCCGGACCACGATACGGAGACCTGCACCATGCGGTTTGGATTGTTCGGCAGTGCCGCGGCGCGGCGTGGCAGCGGCGAGTTCGACAGCGCCGAGGGATTTCGTGACTTCATCGAATACAACGTGGAAGCCGAGGCGCTGGGCTTTCACGGCACGTTCGTCGTGGAACATCATTTCACCGGATTCGGTCAGGTCTCGGCCACGCTGAACCTGCTCACATGGCTTGGCGCACGCACACGAACGCTGCGGTTGGGCACCGCGGTGATCGTGCTGCCCTGGCACAATCCCGTGCTGCTGGCCGAGAGCGCGGCGACGCTGGACCTGCTGTCGGGCGGGCGGCTCGATTTCGGCATCGGCAAAGGTTACCGCTACAACGAATTCGCCGGCTTCGACGTGACGATGGAGGAGGCCGATGCGCGGTTCGAGGAATTGCTCGAGGTGCTGCTGAAGGCGTGGACGTCGGAGGAACGCTTCTCGCATCACGGCAAGTACTGGCGGTTCAACGACATCGTCGTCGAGCCGCCCTCCGCAGCGAAGCCGCACCCGAAGATCTGGATGGGCGCGGGCAGCGAGCGCTCGATCCGCAACGTCGCTGAGCGCGGCTTCAATCTTCTGCTCGGGCAATATGCGTCGCCCGATGATGTCGCACAGAGCATCGCATGGTACAGGGCCGGCGTCGAAGCAAGCGGGCGCAGCTTTGATCCGATGCAGGTCGGCGTCACGCGTGCCTTCTTCGTCACGGACAGTGCGGCGGAACGCGACGCGGCGCTGGACCGGAGACTGCAGAACCGGATGCGGCAGTTGAAGCTTGCCACGCGCCCCGATGGCACGGTGCATGGCGGACCCGATCGCGCCACCGGCGATCCGAACGCTGTCAACGTCAACAGCGCGATCTATGGCAATCCGGACGAAATCGCACGCAGGCTCGAAGCACTGCAGCAGGTCGGGGCTGGCTACATTCTCATCAATGGTGGCGGGTCAGGCGGTGGCGAACGCGGGCGTCAGAGCATGCGCCGGTTCGCTCGCGAGGTGATGCCGCTGTTCTCCGATCAGGCTCCAGCACGGGCCGCTGAATAACGGGAGGAACCAGGCGATGCTCATCGTCGATTCCCAGATCCACATCTGGGAAAATGAGAAGATGCCCGGCCAACACCGGCAGATTCCCACCTACTCGAAGGATGACGCGCTGTCCGAGATGCGCGAGGCCGGTGTCGATGCCGCTCTGATCCATCCGCCGAGTACGCTACCGAAGACGGTCCCCACCGCCATCGAGGCCGCGCGGCAGCATCCTGACAAGTTCGCGATACTCGGACACTTTGCTGTGGAGCGGCCGGAGAACCGTGCGCTGATCGATACCTGGAAGCAGCAGCCGGGCATGCTGGGACTGCGCTTCACCTTCAACCAGCCGCATCAGCAGAGTTGGTGGACCGACGGCACGGTCGACTGGCTGTGGCCCGCAGCCGAGCGCGCCGGCGTGCCGATCGGACTGCTGGCGGGCGGGCACTTCGATGCCGTCGCGAGGATCGCGGAACGTCATCCGGGGTTGCGGCTGCTGATCGACCACATGGGCCGCAGCGGCGGGACCAAGGATGACGCAGCGTTCGCCAACCTCGACGAATTGCTCGCGCTCGCGAAGTTGCCGAATGTCGCGGTGAAGCTTTCCGGTGCGCCGAGCTATTCCAGCGGGTCCTATCCGTGGCGCAACATCCACGGACACATCCAACGGATCTACGACGCATTCGGCCCGCGCCGATCATTCTGGGGCACCGACATCACGCGCATGCCGTGTTCATATCGACAGTGCGTGACGATGTTCACCGAAGAACTCCCGTTCCTGTCCGGCACCGACAAGGAACTGGTGATGGGCCGCTCTCTGCGCGACTGGATCGGCTGGAAATTGCCAGCCTAGAGCGGTCCTGACTGGAGTGGCTTGCGGCTCATCGGGGTGATATCTTTTGCCGAAGAAGGAGGCCGCAATGGACATAACTCCCAAATCACCCGGCTGCCTGGCCGGCATTCGCGTACTCGACCTGACACAATTCGAGGCGGGCACGACCTGCACAGAGGCGCTTGCCTGGATGGGTGCCGACATCGCCAAGGTGGAGAACCCGAAGGGCGGTGAAGCCGGCCGCACCGGCTTCGGCGACGCTTACTATTTCATGATGTACAATGCCAACAAGCGCTCGATCACGGTCAACCTGAAATCGGACCGAGGGCTGGCGCTGGTCAAGGAGATGGTGAAGAAGGCCGATGTCTTCACCGAGAACTTCGCACCCGGCGCGGTCGAGCGGCTCGGGCTCGGCTATGACGTCGTCAGTGCGATCAATCCGAGCATCATCTATGCGCAGGTCAAGGGCTTCGGCACCGGCAGCCCGTACGAGAACGGCCTCGCATTCGACCCGATCGCGCAAGCCGCGGGTGGGGCGATGAGCATCACCGGTGAGCGCGACGGCAGACCGATCAAGCCTGGTCCGACAATCGGCGACACCGGCACCGGCATGCTTTTGGCGTTCAGCATCGTCAGCGCGCTGCTTGATCGCACGCGCACCGGCAAGGGACGGCGGCTGCAGGTGGCGATGCAGGACTCGGTCATGCATTACAGCCGCGGCGCGTTCATCACTCAGGCTCGCACCGGTGCGGCCGCGCCACGACGGCGCCCGAGCGACAACCCGCCCGGCGGCATCTATCCGTGCAAGCCCGGCGGCCCCAACGATTACGTCTACCTGCTGACCAGCCGCGCCAACCCCGAACATTGGCCGCGCCTGTTGAAGCTGATCGGGCGCGAGGAACTAATTGGCGATGCGCGCTACGACACCCCCGACGCCCGCCTGAAGCGCGAGGCCGAGGTCGACGAGATCGTCACTGGTTGGACGCAGCAGCGCACAAAGCACGAGGCAATGGCGCAGCTGAGCGCGGTCGGCGTTCCTGCGGGCGCTGTGCTCGATTCGATGGAGCTCACCAATGAGCCGAGCTTCCGGCAGCGCGGCATTCTGCAAACGATGACGCATGGCGAGCGCACGATGACGATGCCCACCTGGCCGGTGCGCTTTGATGGCGTGCCGACCGAAGTCAAGCCGGCGCCATTGCTCGGTGAGCACACCTCCGAAGTGCTTGCCGACTGGCTCGGGCTTGATGCCGCGGCGGTCGCTACGTTGCGTCAGGACGGGGTTGTCTGAAACTCTGACGGCCTGGGCAACGACTAACACGACCCGCCCCGCAGGTGCCGCGAGGACAGCACCTGTGGGGCGAGGTATTACACGGCTCATCCTTGCGCACGTCAGGGCCGACACGAGGCTCGGCACCGGAGTATCCGACACAACCCTCGAAGCCTGCATAGTGTAAGACGGGTCGCCCCAATCTCAGGCGAGCATCTGGTCTAGACAGATTCGACCAGTTGAGCAAAGCTCAGCCAAGGATTGCGTTGCCTTTCGGTGGATAATGAACGTTGCGGACTGGCTGCGAACGCTCGGTCTCGAGCAATATGAAGCGGCATTCCGCGAGAATGACGTCAGCGCAGTGGTCTTGCCCAGTCTGACGGCAGAGGACCTTAAGGATCTCGGCGTCACTTCAGTCGGCCATCGTCGCCAAATTCTGGAAGCGATCGCCGCATTGCACACAGATGCACTGGCTCTGGCCGATCCGATCCAAGCCTCGCGATCGCTGGCAGGCAGCCCCGCGAACAGTGATCGGTCAGTCGGATCGACGCCAGAACGCCGTCAGCTGACTGTCATGTTCTGCGACCTTGTCAGCTCGACTGCCCTCTCCGAAAAGCACGATCCGGAGGATCTCAGTGAAATACTTCGCGTTTATCAGGCGCGTGTCCAGGAGACGATCGCGCGATTTGGCGGCTTCATAGCGCGCTACGTGGGCGATGGGGTACTGGTCTATTTTGGTTGGCCGGCAGCGCAGGAAACCGACGCAGAACGGGCGGTGCGTGCCGCGTTGGCTGTGGCGTCGACGGTCGGCAACACACTGGTCAAGGGAGAGAAGCTCAAGGTGCGGATCGGCATAGCCACCGGCATCGTCGTAGTGGGCGAGCCGGTTGGTGCCGGCGGCGCGCGCCAGCAGATAGCGGTCGGCGAGACGCCCAATCTCGCAGCGCGGCTGCAGGCCGAGGCGCCGCCGAACGGCATTATCATCAGTTCGAGTACCTACCGGCTAACTGAGGGATTGTTCAACTGCTCCAGTCTGGGCGCCCTTCATTTACACGGCTTCTCTGACCCTGTTGTGGCTTGGCAGGTGCAGGGAGAGAGCATAGCTGAAAGTCGGTTCGACGCGCTGCATGGGCGCGCCATCACTCCCATGACCGACAGAAGCCGTGAACTTGAAGTATTGATGCATTGCTGGGACCGAGCCATCTCCGGAGAAATGCAAGTCGCACTGATCTCAGGCGAGGCGGGTATCGGCAAGTCGCGCATCTTACATGAACTGCGCTCGCGCACAGAGTCGAATGGGGCGTATATTCTGACTCTGTATTGCTCACCACATCATCAGGCGAGCGCTCTTTATCCGGTAATCAATTATTACGAGCGACTCGCGCGCATAGGACACGACGACTCCTCCGCCGAAAGACTCGCAAAGCTGGAGACATTGTTGCTTGCCAATGGAGCTGACCTCGAACGGACAGCACCCATTCTTGCGACCCTGCTGTCGATCCCGCCGGGTGACCGCTATCAGCCCTTGAGCCTGACGCCTGAACAGCTGAAAGAGCAGACACTGCAACTGCTCATTCGACGAATTGGGGACATTTCACTCCAAAATCCGGTTCTTTGCCTGATCGAGGACGCACACTGGATTGATCCTACGTCGTCGGAATTGATTTTTCGGATGATCCTAGGTCTGAAAGCGTCGCGGGTGCTTCTGGTAGTGACGTCTCGCACACCGCACGACAACTTCGAGTTGCCACATCAGATGCCTCTGGTGCATCTGCCACTCGTCCGACTCGACCCGCATCAAGCTGAGGAGCTGCTGCATAATGTCAGCAGTCTGTCGATGCCTGATCGAGTCGGTGCGGAGATTATCGCTCGGGCCGATGGAGTTCCCTTGTTCATTGAGGAATTGAGCAAGGCCGTGATGGAATTGGGCGGCGCCAGTCGGGATGGCGACGGCATCCGTCAGCACGAGATCGTAGTCCCCGCAACCTTGCAAGAACTCGCTGATGGGCAGGCTCGATCGAATGTCGCTGGCCAAGCCCCTTGCACAGCTGGCTGCGGTGCTCGGGCGTGGGTTTACCTTCCAGCTACTTTCGGCTGTGGCTCCGAGAAGCTGGCGCCCCATTGACATGGCGATTGAGGCGCTGACATCGGCCGAGATCATTCTTCCAATTCCAGGAGAGCAGTCGTTCTATCAGTTCAAACACGCTCTGCTGCAGGATGTTGCGTACAATTCTCTGTTGAAGACGACCAGACGGGATTACCATGGGCAGATTGCTCACGTCATTGTCGAGCAATTCCCCCAGATGGCGGAAACACAACCCGAGATCGTCGCTCGCCATTTCACGGAGGCAGGACTTCCCAATGACGCCATTCGCTATTGGCTCAAGGCGGGGGAGCGTGCGACGCGACTTTCGTCGAATCTGGATTCAATCTCGCATTTCGAGCGGGGTTTGGCACTGCTTGAGTCCATCGAGGATTCCGCGCAGCGTGCCCGGATCGAATACAGGTTCTGCCTGGCGCTTCTCACGCCGCTGATTGCAGCAAAGGGATATACCGCGCCCGAGCTTGAACGGATATTCGAGCGGGCGTTGCGTCTCAGCGAGGAGATCGGCGACACCGAGAATATCTTTCCAGCCCTCTACAGCAGGCAGGTCTTCGAGCTTACACGTGGGCAGTTCGATCGGGCAGCAGAGCATGCGCGCGAGGCGCTGCAGCTCGCCGCGCGCAATCCCTCGTCCGATTCCGCGCCGTTCGCGGGCCGCCTGTTCGCAACCCTGAGGTTGTTTCGCGGCGAGGCGGGCATCGCATGCGAGCAACTGCGGCACATGCTCAGCCAATACGATCCGGCACGCCATCGTGAATCGGGCCATAGGTTTGGTCAGGACCATTCCGTCGCATGTGCCTGCTATCTGGCTCTTGGCCTGTGGCATCTCGGCTTTCCGGAGCAGGCGCGGGAGTACAGCGATCGCGCGATCGAGTACGCGCGATCGCTAGGCCACGCACACACGCTGCAATTCGCGCTGGCGTATGGGGGGGCCTATTTCGCGGCACATTGCCGCGACGCGGACTATCTGGATGCCACGACGTCGGAATTGGTGGAACTCGGCAAGGCACATTCGTCTCGCTCGTGGAGTGCGGCTCTCACCGGATTGCTTGGGATGCTCCAGATCGAACGCGGACAGACGAGGGATGGTATCGTCGGACTGCGGACCGGTCTGGAGGCGCTCAGGGAGTTCAATTCCATGCTGTGGCAGCCGGCCTTATGTTCCTGGTTGGCCAGGGCTTACGCGACATGCGGGGAGGTTTCGCAGGGATTTGCTGCCGTCGAGATGGGGCGGCAGGTCGCGGCCGGCGGCGAACGCTGGATGGACGCGGAGCTGCATCGCGCCGAAGGCGAACTTTGGCGGGTCGAAGGATCGGCTCACCATTCCCGAGCCGAGGAGTGTTTCCGCCAGGCGCTCGCGGTCGCCCGGGCACAGTCGTCGCGCATTCTGGAGTTGCGCGCCGCGATCAGCCTTGCACGGCTATGGCAGCGGCAAGGACGCCGCGACCAGGCGTTGGCGATGCTCGGACCCGTGGCCGACTGGTTCACGGAAGGACGCGACAACGCCGATCGGCGTGAGGCCGCCGCACTGATGAAGGCACTGCGTAGTCGTGAGCCTTCGTGAGAGCGAAGGCGCCTCCTTGCATCCTGGCAGCCGCCACGCTGCGAACGAGCAAAGGACCAACGCATGCCGGAGCCTGAAACCCGTCAGTTGCGCCAGGCGCGGTTTACGACGCTTGATCTTTACCGGCTGATCGACGCGTATATACAGGCGGGCGAGGAAACAGTCGGGCGACCTTTGCGGTTGACGGCCGATACTCTGAGGCGGGTTAAGCGGCGAATTGAACGGGGCCTGCTCGGTCCATGGAGCGCCGAACAGCTCCTGAGCGGCATTGCCAGAGAATACGCCAATCTGGCATCCGGATTGCTCTCGGCTCTGCCTGCGACGATCGAGGGGATCACCAGGCGCCTTGGCAACCCATCGCCGGCGATCCTGAGCGAATATCGTATACCTATTCACGGCAGCGAGCCGGAAGACGTCGGGACCATGATCGAGCTTGGCGCTGACGGCGATGTGCCTTTCGTTCTGCCTGCTCGGATCGTCGACGCGTCCCAGGGCTGGGCTGTCTGGTTCGTCGATAGGAGCAAAGTCGTCGAGTTGCTCCAGAACGGAGTCAACGACGGACGCGCGATATTGGCGGACTTCGAGCCGCTGAACTGTGGCCACGGACGTAGTGCAGTGATGCTCATCTGCGCCGATTTCCGCGTCGGCGACCTTGGCCGGTATCGGGAGGTCGCACTCGCCGTTTCGCTGACCCCGAGAGAAGAGGCGGCGAAGCCGGGCCTCTTCTTCGCTCGCACGGCCGTCAGTGCACAATTCCCGATCGGCCCGGCACGGCAGGTTTGGGGTTTTCACCTGGATCATTGCCCCGACTTGCACGTCGACTACGACGCTGATTACGCGCAGTTCAAATCCGGCCCGGGAGCCGATGGCGAATTCTGTTTGACGGTGCCTCGCTTCGGGACCGGTCGATCGTTCGAGATCCCAATTGTCATCTATTCCGCACGCCAGCAGGATCCCATGCGCCCGGACGTCCACCCGATCCGCTCGATCATGGATCGCAGCGGAATCCAGGAAGGTGTACAGATCGGCGGCAGTGTCGGGGTTCGGTTGGGACGCAAACCGACCGATGACGGTCGTGACGGCAGGTGTCTTTGCAGCGACTCAAAAGCGCCGTGCCTTTGCGACGCGTTGCGGCATTTTGAGATCGACAAGACATTGCCGGCAGCAAACGGCTGGACGGAGCGCATGACCGGCAATGTCGGCGCGCCGGGATCCCTCCACATTCAACCGTTCGGGAACCACTGACAGTATTGCCATTTGATGGCCTCGTCGATCGAGGATACAGCCCGAGCGGCATACGACAGCGGCCGCTGTGCAGCGGCATAGGCTGACATCGCCGTGACAGGAAACTGATCGGGGTAGCGAATGCGGATGAATTGTCGGACCCTGACCTGTCGCCGCAGCGCCTCGGCTGCCATCAAGCCGCTGACCGCAGCACTTTCGATCGTCACGACGTCGATAGAAGTCTGGCAGAAATCCCCAGCGATGTACAGGTTCGGACTCGCACAGGTCGCGCGCGGCCGCCACTGCCAGCTTCCGACCTGATTGACGAACAGCTCTTCGCCGACGTTGGTCTGTAGGTGCGTTCGACAGTGGAACAGGTCGGCCTTTCGATCGAACGCTATGTAATGGGAGAGTTCCTTGAGCAGGATGTCGAGGATGTCGGCGCACTCGTAGTCTGTCAGTGCATCGGCATTCGAAGCCACCACATTCAGCGCCGTGAAGTTGTCAGGACGATCCGCCCAAGTCTGCGAGTTATCGAGAAAGCTCATTTCATAGGGCGAGTCCAGCAGGACCGTCACCCCTTTCGGGAGCCCGTCCAGCTTCCGCCTGAAGTACAGATCGATCGAGATCATCGGCTCGGTGCGCAGGTAGCGCACATTCGGAAGGTGGGGCGCCCAGCGCGCAATCTGCGGCGTGACGAGCCGGCGGAGTTCGGACAGTGGCAGTGCCAGGATAACGGAACCGTCCACAGGCAAGGGTTTTGCAGAACCGGCGTCCTTGATCGGACAACTGCCTCGATGAATGGTGGGGGACTTCTTGCAAAGCGCAAGATCGAGCCGCGTTATCCGGCCGGTCTCGCGATCGATCTCGATGTTCCGCAGCGAGGTCAGCATCTTGATGACAAGGGAACCGCCTGGCCCGTGATATCCGGCCTCTCTTTCCTGCATGGCAGCCTGAAATGCCGGCCCCGGCGCATAGAATTCATGCGACTCGACGCTGAAATCCCTCGCAAGGCGGGCCAGGTACTTGAGCCACGGCGTGAAGATCGCATCCTGTGTCGGCCCTGACAGCAGCCACATTGTGGGCTCGGGTAACCGCAGACCGTAGCTGAGCAGCGTCTTGTAGCTCCGTGCGGAACTCAGATAGCTGGGCGAGGCGAAAGCCTGGGCGGTCGTGCGATAGGTGCCCGCGAGTGCCTGGTTTGTGACGTAAGGGTGCGACCTCATGAAGCCTGTGATGCTGGTCTTCTCGAGCCAGTCGCCGCGGCGTGCCGGTTCGCCGATCAGATCGGTCAAGGCCTGACTCCAAAGGAACATGTCCACGGGCGTGCCGACGCCTCCGAAGAGATTGCGCAGCTGCGTCCAGGGTGAGCCCATATTCACGACCGGGATTGCGCGAGGATCAGTCGATCCGATGTCGCGTCGGTCGATATTGAAGAAGGCCGGTGTTGCGACGAACCGGTCCAGCGTTCCGATCTCCTCCATCAATTCCCAGAAGTTATGGTACCAGTTCAAATACATATGATAACAATGTTCATGCCAGTCCCGTCGGCCAAGGCAGCCGCCTTGTGACTTGCAGGCTTCGCAAAGCTTTTCCGCCGCAACGCTCGCCGCGCCTGTATCGGAGCCTGATTCCTGGTGGGCACCAAGCTTCCCGCCAACGAAGTCATCGGCCTCGATCAGTGTAACGTCGAAACCTCGTTGGAGCAGGCGGTGCGCCGCGGTCAGGCCAGCGACTCCAGCGCCCGCGATGACGACGCTGGGTTTCGTGCCGTGATCGGCCATTGCCCGCCCTTCCTCGGTGGAATAACGTGCTATCGGTGCTGCGGAAGACACTCTATGACGCCAGATTACTCCATGATGCTGCGGACTGCAGTGCAGGTCCAGGGCGCGGTATTCGCGACATGTCTCGATCTGGCGTCTCGCTGCACTCGGCTTCTTGCGAGTGAAGCCGCGATCGTCACGCGCACAGCGATGCAGCCCTTGCAGACACCGCCGGAGCAGAGGCAGAACGCCGTGGAGAATACGGTTTGGACCCTGTACGAGGCTCACCAGCTCTTGCTGCGCGGACTATCAGGTGTGCCGACTCTTTCCATTCTCATTTTCCTGAATGAATTAGACCGTCAGCGAGGACCGCGCAAACCGACGGATGTACTTGGGGAGAATATTGGAGGGAACAGTAATCCCCTCCCCCTGCTCGGTAGCTAACGGCTGCCGCGGCGTCGGGAACGAAAGCGCATATCAGAAGCCTTGTTGGATAATTTGCATGAGCGACCACAGCAGTCGATTTGACCCGTCCAGAGGTGGATCATCCGACCAGATATCGAGCCTGATGGGCTCGGTGATCGATGTCTGGCTCAAGGGCTTCGCTGCCTTGCAGGCGATGGCCGGGCGCAGTTCGCTCGATGGCGCTCGCGGCGAGTCAGTGGGCAATCCCTTCGACGCCATGCTCGGACCTTTCGCGGATATGGCGGCATCACTGGGAGTCTCTGGCCTCGATGCGGCCGGCGCTCGCAAAGGTGGCGAGATGGGCCAGGCCGCCATCTCTCAGTTAGCCGACCTGTCGCCCTTGGTCGCTCAGGCAGGATTGGCGGCGGCGGCGAGTGCATTTCGCTACGGGCGCGCCATCGCGGAACTCTTGGCGCAGTATCAGTCGAGCCTGCTTCAGGCTGCGGCGGATCGGGCTACCGGACATGCCGTGGCCTCGCCCGCCGAATGCCGCGTGCTTGCGGACGAGTTGCGCGCGTTCCTCCGCCAGGTCGGTGATGCCGCCATGCAAGAGGCACGCCGCCTGCAGCAGGATCTGGAGGTCGTTGGCGAGTCGATCGCGCGGACCGCTGGTGACGCGACGCCGACGTCTCATCCCGACCAGCGGCCACCGCGTCGCACGCATCGGGTGAAGGCGTGAATTTATCTGCCGAGGTCGACCATACGAGCGCCGGCGTCATTGCCGCACTCGGCTTCACCGAGGAAATGGCGAAGCTGCGACGCCGAATCGCCGCCTGGATCGAGAGTTGCGATACAGAAGTGCGCGAGGCACTCGAGTGGCAATTCCTTGCTGGCGCCAAATATTTCCGACCGCTGACCATTTTCGCCTGTCATCGGTCCATCATCCCTGGCCCGATACCCGAGCCGATCATGACCTCGGCACTGGTGATCGAGTTCTTCCATAATGTTTCCTTGATCATCGACGATATCCTCGACCGGTCGGACACGCGTCGGGGACGTCCCACCATGCACACCCGCTTCGGCGAGCTCAACGCGCTGATGGTGTCCGGTTACATCGTCGCCGACGGATACGCCCAGCTCGGCGACGATCTGCGTGCGATCGGGTTGTTCTCCGAGCTTCTCAAGCGGCTTGGGGTTGCCGAGTGTATGCAATGGCGCCTGCGTCGTCAGCCGCTCGGCGTCGAGGACTGGCGCCGGCTCGCGGGCGAGGACACAGGCTCGATGTTTGAAGTCTGCGCCTGCCTTGGCGACCGCAGTTCCCGGCTGCGCAGGTTCGGCGGACTGCTGGGGTTGCTCTACCACGGCTGCGACGATGTAGGCGATGTCCGTGGCGCCGCGGCGCTTGGCGGAGGTGGCGACGAAGATGTCCGCGACGGCATCCTGACCCTTCCGGCTGCTCTCGCCATCCGCGATCCCACGATCGGTGCCCTCTTCTGCAAGCCGGATCCTAACGCCCAAGAACTTGAGGCGATTGCGCACGCGTTCGCCGCCCGTCTGCCGGAGGCCGAGGCATACCTTGACCGGATCGCCGAAGAGGCGCGTTCGGAGGCGCGACTGTTCGCAGTCGATCCAACCCTCCTGCTGGCGCTGATCGATGAGACCCGGCGGCTGAGCGGCCGGTAGCCATTGCCACATGGCCGAGCATGTTCGCGCACGACTGCCATTGTGAATGTCGAACTCTGACCAATACGATGTCATTGTCGTTGGCGGTGGACCTGCAGGGTCTGTATTGGCATGGTCGCTTGCAAGGCAAGGTGTTCGGGTAGCCGTTGTTGAGCGCGCCAGTTTCCCGCGAGAAAAGGTCTGTGGTGATTTTGTTGAGCCGAGCGGACTCCGCATTCTGGCAGGAATGCAATGTCAGGGAATGTTCGATGTAGCTTCGCGGCTTCCGATTACGAGCACTCGAGTCTTTATCGGCAGTTCTGTCGGCTACATTGGCGCAATTCCGTACTATGAAGACAAGCTGGGCTTGCCGCCGCATGGCTATATCGTACCGCGCCACGAGCTGGACACGCATTTGCTCGATCACGCGGAGGCGGCCTCGGCGACAGTCTACCGAGCCTGCGCGGCAACTGGAATCAATCGTGACGCCGGTCATGTTCGGGTGGGCATCCGCAGCCAAGGCGGACATTCCACGCTCAACTCGCGGCTGGTGGTCGGCGCCGATGGTGCCCAGTCTATCGTTGCAAGGAGTGTTGGACTTGCCCGAAACGACCCACGCTACATTGCAATCTCCCAGCGAGCCTATGTGGAAGACGTCTCAGTGACGATGGGTGAAGCAACGATTTGCTTCGATGACGACATCTTTCCCGGTTACGGCTGGATGTTCCCTATGCTCGGAGGCCGGGCAAATGTTGGCGTGGGAATTTTGAGCGAAACCTGCCATCGGTACGGACTATCGGTACCGAAGCTTTTTGCCGCGTTCATTGCCAAGCTGCGAAGCCGACATCCCGGTTGCGCCAAAATGCGCCTAGTCAGCAGGCCGCTAGGTGGTGTGGTCCACACCTATGGGGGTATCAGGCGCAACCACTTCAATGGTGGCGTGCTCATTGGAGACGCTGGGTCTTTCGCCGATCCCATGACCGGTGAGGGGATCACGCCGGGTATGGAATTGGCACTTCTTGCCTCGGTCACTTTGATCCAGTCGCTTGAGCGGGGAAGGTTTGACGCTGAGTCCTTGTCGCAGTTCGAGAGAGATTTCCGACGCTACTTTGATCCTGCCATGCGATTTCTCGATCTTTGCGCAACTCTGTTGCGAAACAGGCACTTTCGTGAGTTCTGGCTGCGAGCCGGGATGCGCGGTTTCGCGAGGGCCGGATCCGATCCAACTTTCGCTCGAGTTGCTGGATCAACATTTGGCGGGCTGGACGTGCGGCCGCTGTCGATCCTCTCACAGATCTGGTCCACGGTTGCAGCCGACATCGCTAGGGGATGCGCTCAGATGTCCCTCGGCTTCGTCAGCAGAGAACTCAGCGCTCAAGCCGGATCGCTCTGTGACGTCAAGGCGTGGCAACGCGGTTGGTGGCACTCTATCGTCGAAGATCCGCTTTGGACCGCCTCGTGGCTGTCCGACATCGCCAAGAAGTCGACAAATGTTCAGGCAACGCTCTGGACGGCTGACAATCCGCGGGTCCACGGAGCCTTGTCGCCAAGATGATCCGTTCAATGGTCGCGTTGGCACCAGCGGCGTTGGCCGCCGCCTGATCGGGCGCGCTGCTGTGCTATCGCCACGCCCTTAGTCTCGCCGCTGCCTCGCGCATGTCGGCCTCCGGCCCGCAGTACGAAAAGCGAAGGAAGCGGTTGCCGCGTGCGTGGTCGAAATCGATGCCGGGTGTTGCCGCGATGCCGACCTCTGCCAACATACGAGCACAGAAATCGGCGCTGTCGTTCGACCGGTCAGTGATGTCAGCAAACAAATAGAACGCGCCCTCGGCTGGTGCCAGCCTGGTGAACCCCGCATCCGGCAACGCTCGCAACAGGTGATCGCGGGAGCGTCGGTAGCGGGCCACGTTCGCCCGGAGTTCATCGTGGCAATCGAATGCAGCCTCGGCGACGATTTGCGAGACATGCGGTGCGCTGATGAATAAATTCTGCGCCAGCCGCTCCACTGGACGAATGAGATCGTCAGGCAACACCAGCCAGCCGACCCGCCACCCCGTCATTGCGAAATACTTGCTGAAGCTATTCACCACGATAGCCGACGGGCTGAGCGCCGCAGCCGTCGCAAGCGCGCTGCCGCTGACCGATCCCACGGTGGCGATCGCGCTGTCGTAATTCAGCCCGTGATAGATCTCGTCGCTGATCAGCCGCACGCCCGCGCCGTCGCACCACGCTGCAATTGCGGCCAGTTCGTCCGGGTGCAGCATCGTGCCGGCAGGATTGCATGGACTGGCGACAATCAGTCCGTCCGGTGGCGGATCTAGTCTTTCCAGCATGGCGACGCTGGGCTGGAACCGGGTCTCTGGTCCGGCCTCCAGAATCACTGGCTGCATGCCGAGCGCCGTGAGGATGTTCACATACGGCGGATAGAATGGCGATGTCAGCGCCACGCGATCGCCCGGATCGAACGCTGCCAGGAATGCCAGTGGGAAACCGCCGGAAGCGCCGACCGTGACGGCAACGCGCTCCATCGGCACGTCCAGGCCATACCAGTCGCGGTAATGCGCCACGATGCGCTCTCGCAGTGAACGGCGGCCGAACGCCTCCGTGTAGCCCAGCGCATCGCCCGAACGCAGCGCTGCCGCGGCGGCTGCAATGGCGCCGGCCGGCGCGCCGGTGCCAGGCTGTCCTACCTCCATGCGGATCACGTGCGGGGCGTCCGGTGGCAGTGCAGCCTGGCGCGCATTGGCCGCGGCGATCACGTCCATCACAATGAACGGTGGCGCGCTGGCGCCGCGCCCGACCTTCAGCACGTCAACTTCCGCCAGCCGCGAGGCCGGCTTCGCGCGGATCGGTTGCCCAGGTGCAGGAGCCATTCTCGCCCGGCAGATAGTTGACGCACGAGATGACGTTGGCGCGCCCGGGATCGGGCACCTCCGTCGCCATCGGCTGATTGGTGCGCAGCGCGTTCAGCATCCCGACGGCAACCGCCATCGGTGCGCCTGCCTGCCCCGAGCCGCCGACCGCAGCGCGGAAGGAGTGGATATTGTCGTTCCAGGCTATCGCCGCGGAATACAGCGGCGGAGCCACCGCGGTCGGCGAAGCGGCCAACAGGATGCCCAGGCCTGGCAGAATGCGGCCGGTCCCGAACAGGTTGTCCATACTGAGCGCACAGGCGACCGCGTTGCCGTTCTTGTCGAGCGTGGCGAAGCTGGTGGAGGCCGGCAGGAGTGGCAGCGCAGCCTGAGTCAGATTCGTCGCGTTGAGCAGGCTCTGGGCATCGGCCCCGCCCTGTCGCCAACGCGCCGCCACGGCGAGCGCCCGGGCGGCGGCACTGCCGAGCGCCGATGGATCGCGCTCGAGCGTCGAGAATGCAGCGGCGGCTGCCAAGCCTCCATCCGCTGGTGGCGGAAGGAAGGCCACCTTGTCGCGCCGATAGGGCACGACGACGGCGGGCGCCAGTTTCGGCAGCGCACCATTCAAGTCCGCGAGCGTGAGCGGCCCGCCGGCGAGAGGCGATGCCTGCACGATCCGACGCGCCAGTGCCCCGGTATAGAAGTCGCCGACACCGGACACCCTGATCTGCGCCAGGGTCGCCCCAAGGTCCGGTTGCAGCAGTGTCTGTCCCTCGGCAAGAGGTGTGCCGCCTTGCGAGAACACCGCCCGCGCATTTGGGTCTCCGAGCAACGGGCCAGCGACCAGGGCAATGTCGCGGACCAGTTGACGCGGTGCGGGCGTGCCGAACCGCGCCAATTGCTCGGCTGGCACGATCAGGCCCTCGAATGGCAGGGAACCGTAGCGCGCATGCAGCAGAAACAGGCCGCGTGCCAGCATCGGCACCGCGGCCGGCCGGTCGGCGTTGGCGCCTAGGCCGGCGGGGGCGATCGGGGGAAACAGGACGGCCTCGGGCACGCCGGCGTTGACCGACTTCTTGTCTGCAGCATAGGCGATGCAGGCGCCGCCTCCGCCCAATCCTGCCCGGGACGGCAGCGTGACGCTGAGCACGAAGCCAAGAGCCACCGCCGCGTCCGCCGCGGAGCCTCCCGCCGAGAGAACCTCGCGCGCCGCCAGCGCGGCACGTGGCTCGTCCGCTACCACCCCACCCAAGAAGCCCTTCACGAAGCCGGGCTGACCTTGGGCGGCGGCGTTACTCTGCCCGAGCACCTTGTCGGGCAGCCCGGAGAGCGTGTCACAAGCCGAACAGGCCAAGGTGAAGGCAAGCAAGGTGCCGGCGTGCAGCCATTTCCGTCCACCCGCCATGCTGCTTCGTGACTGTGCCAATTGCCTGCCGGTCCGCCGTTCTGGTGAGGGTGCGTGCCATAGACGCGTTCCGCGACAGCGGCAACCGGCCGGAACTCGACATCAGCCTTTCAGTGGGGCAAGAGGCGATCCCCATGAGCCACATTCTCCGCCTGCTGTTCTGCCTCGCCATCTGCCTGGTCAGCCTCGGGGTACAGGCTGACGAATTCACCCAGGCGCAGCGCGCGGAAATCATTCGAATTCTGCGCGATGCACTGAAGCAGGATCCATCGATCCTGCGCGATGCGGTGACTGCGATGCAGTCGGACGAAAGCGACCGTCAGCGGGCAACACTGGCAGCCGTCAAGGACACTCTGGTCGATCCGCGGGATCCGGTGGGCGGCAACCCGCAGGGCGACGTGACGATCGTGGAGTTCTTCGACACGCGCTGTCCGTATTGCCGCAAGATGGAACCTACGATGGCGGCTCTGTTGGAGCGCGATCATGGCGTGCGGCTGGTCTACAAGGATCTGCCGATCCTCGGTCCGGCCAGCGTGCTTGGCTCGAAGGCGTTGCTGGCGGCACAGGCACAGGGCGGTTACGAGAAGCTGCGTGAAGCAATCATGGCGGCTCCGCCGCAGACCACCAAGGCGATGATCCAGGATGCGGCGCAGCGACTGGGCCTGGACTGGAAGCGGTTGGAGCACGACATGGACAGCCCAGCAGTCCAGGCACGCATCGACGCCAACCTCAAGCTTGCCCACACGATCGGGATCGAGGGGACGCCGGCGCTCGTGATCGGCGATGAACTGATTCCGGGCGCGGTCGAAATGGCCGACCTGACGAACGCTTTGGCGACTGCCCGGAAAGCGAGATAACCACGCCGGCGCGCAGTGGCTGCGGCCGAGTGAGACGCGTTCACTCGGTGCGATAGACCTTGGCCCGCGACAGGCCGATGCCGCAGCTTTGTCCGACCTCTGGCATCCATGCATCGTCGGGACGCAGTACGTCGAGAACGTTGCCGGACAACGTAACCCGCAGGCGACGCAGCGGGCCGGCGCTGTGTACGCTCTCCACCTTCGCCGTACCCTCGCCCGGCAGCAGGTCGATCTCATGAGGCCTGATCAGCGCGATCGCCGGTCCGTCAGGGCAGTCGGTACGCAGAGCGCAGTCCGGCAGTCCCGCAATTCGAGCAACACCCTGTTCGACGACGCATTCCAGCCTGATCGACTCGCCTAGGAACTCGTGGACGAACGCCGTAGCCGGTTCGGCGTAGAGACGGTCAGGGATATCCACCTGCTCGATCCGTCCCGCGCGCAGCACGGCAACACGGTCGGCCATTTCCATCGCCTCTGCCTGGTCGTGCGTGACGAAAATGCTGGTCAGCCGCATGCGATCATGCAGATCGCGCAACCAGATGCGCAGGCTTTTTCGCACCCTGGCGTCCAACGCACCGAACGGTTCGTCGAGCAGGAGCAGCCCGGGTTCGATGGCCAGGGCACGTGCCAGGGCCACGCGCTGCCGCTGTCCGCCGGAGACCTGCTCCGGGTAGCGGTCGGCGAGATCGCCGATACCCAGCAGGTCCAGCAGTGATTGCACTCGTGCGCGTATCTCGCGCCTCGGCGGGCGCTCCGCACGGGCGCGTACCTCCAGACCGAATGCGACATTCCGTGCCACGGTCATGTGACGAAACAGCGCGTAGTGCTGAAACACGAAGCCGACGCCGCGTTCGCGTGCCGGGACGTCATCCATGTTGCGATCGCCGATGACGATGCGACCAGAATCAACGAAGTCCAATCCAGCGAGCACGCGCAGCAGTGTTGTCTTACCTGACCCCGATGGACCCAGCAGCGCCAGGAATTCGCCCGGAGCCACACTGAGCGAGATACCGTCAAGTGCCGCCACGCTACCGAACGATTTGCGCAGATCATGCAGGTCGACGCTCACAGCAATGCTCCGCCGCGCTCACCGATCCGCCATTCCAGCAACGCCTTTACCGCCAGCGTCACCAGAGCCAGCAGTGACAGCAGAGCGGCGATCGTGAAGGCGCCGACCCAGTCGTAGTCGTTGAACAGCGCCTCCACCTGCAGCGGCATCGTCATGGTCTGGCCGCGCACGTGGCCGGACACCACCGCGACGGCGCCGAATTCGCCCATGGCGCGGGCGTTGCACAGCAGGACCCCGTAGAGCAGGCCCCAGCGGATGTTGGGCAACGTGACGCGCCAGAACGTCTGCCAGCCTGTTGCACCGAGGGTGAGCGCGGCCTCTTCCTCCGCCGCGCCCTGCTCCTGCATCAGTGGGATGAGTGTGCGCGCCACAAACGGAAAGGTGACGAAGGCGGTGGCGAGGATCAGACCGGGCACGGCAAAGATGATGCGCAGGCCGGCGCGTTCCAGCATCGGCCCGAACCAGCCGTTGGCACCGAACAGCAGCACCCAGACCAGGCCCGAGATCACCGGTGACACGGAGAACGGCAGTTCGATCAGGGTGATCAGCAGGCTGCGGCCGCGAAAGCGGAAGCGACCGATGCACCACGCTGCGGCGAGACCACAGAACGTATTCAGCGGCACGGTGACCGTGGCGATGATCAGCGTCAGTTCGATGGCCGATATTGCGTCAGGGTCACCGAATGTTGCGAGTGCAGCAGCGAGGCCGTGGGACAGTGCCTCGGCAAACACCACGGCGAGCGGCAACAGCAGCAGAACAATCAGCAGCAGAATGGTCGCTGCGGTCAGTGCGATGCGTACTGCCGGACGTTCCTGCGTCGGATGCGTCGTCAACGCGCACGTCCCGCGATATGGCGCTGCAACAGGTTGAGCAGCAGTAGGATGCCGAATGAGGCGAGCAGCATTACCAGACCCAGCGCCGCGGCGCCGGCATAATCGAACTGCTCAAGCCGAATGACGATCAGCAGCGGGGCAATTTCGCTGATCATCGGCATGTTGCCGGCAATGAAAATCACCGAACCGTATTCGCCGACACCACGCGCCAATGCTGCGCCGAAGCCAGCCAGCAGGGAGGGGCCGAGTGCCGGCAGCACGACGCGCCACAGCGTTTGCGCGCGGCTCGCCCCGAGCGTTGCGGCAGCCTCCTCGGCGTCGGTCGAGAGGTCCATGATCACGGGTTCCAGCGTCCGCACGACGAACGGCAAGCCGACGAAGATCAGCGCGATCAGGATACCAAGCGGCGTATAGGCGACCTTGATGCCGAGCGGTGCCAGCAGTGCGCCGATCCATCCTCCAGGTGCGAACAATGCCGTGAGCGCGATACCGGCAACCGCTGTGGGCAGAGCGAGCGGCATGTCGATCAGCGAGTTGGCAAGACTGCGGCCAGGGAAGCGATATCGCACCATCACCCATGCGATCAGCAGACCGATCGGCACATTGACCGCAGCCGCCAGCGCCGCGGCGCCGAAGCTGAGGCGAAGTGCTGCCAGCACGCGCGGCTCGGTGATCGAGTGCCACACGCCGGCGCTTCCGATTTCCCAGGGACGTACCGCCAGCGTCGCGAGCGGCAACAGCACGATGAGCGACAGCCATAGCAGCGCGATGCCGAGCGTCGGAACAAAGCCCGGGAGTGCTGATCGACGGGCGGCGGCCGTCATCTACCAGGAGTGAAGATGCGGTCGAACATTGCGCCATCGGCAAAGTAAGCGGTCTGTGCCGAGTCCCAGCCGCCGAAGTCATCGATGGTGACCATCTTCAATGCCGGAAATCGCTCGGCGTAGTGAGCAGCCACGGCCTGATCGCGCGGGCGGTAGTAGTTTCGTGCCGCAATATCCTGGCCCTGCTGCGTGTAAAGGAACTCGAGGTAGGCCTGCGCCACATCGCGCGTCCCCTTCCTATCGACGACACGATCCACCATTGCGACAGGAGGTTCGGCGAGTATGCTGACGGACGGATAGACGATTTCAAAGGTATCGGCTCCGAATGTCTTGCGTGCCAGCCACGCCTCATTCTCCCATGCCACCAGCACGTCGCCGAGATTTCGCTGAGCGAAGGTGTTCGTTGCGCCGCGTGCGCCGGTGTCCAGTACCGGCACCTGGCGGAATAGCGCGGTCATGAAGGTCTCGACCGATTCGGCTGTGGCACTCGGCTGGCGCTGTGCCCAGCCGAGTGCAGCAAGGAAGTTCCAACGAGCGCCGCCTGAGGTCTTGGGATTGGGTGTGATCACGGCGATGCCCGGCCTGACCAGATCGCCCCAGTCCTGAATCGCCCTCGGGTTGCCCTTGCGCACCAGGAACACAATGGTGCTGGTGCAGGGCGAGGAATTATCGGGCAGGCGCTTCTGCCAGTTCGTGGCGAGCAGTCCCTGTCTCGCAAGCGCATCGATATCGGCCGCAAGCGCCAGCGTCACCACATCCGCCTGAAGTCCTTCGAGCACGGCGCGTGCCTGTGCACCCGAGCCGCCATGCGACTGGCTGATGGTGACACTCTGTCCCGTCTTTGACCGCCAGGCGACGGCGAAGGCACGGTTGATGTCGCGATACAGTTCGCGCGTCGGATCATAGGAGACATTCAACAGCGCGAGATCAGCGGCCGCCGAGCTCCGCATCGCGACGCTTCCCAGCATCAGCCCGAGGGCCGTCCGTCTGTTCAAAAATGCCTGCCACATCAAAGACCTCCACCTATGGGTCTTCAGATAGCACGCACGGGCCGGGAATTCACCGTGCGTTTGCCTGTGCGTGCAGCGGCCACAGCGCCGCACGCCAGCGCAATGCGATCAACACCGTGAGCATGATACCGACCAGACAGTACAGCGTCGCGGTTGGCACGAAACCGATGCGATCGATCAGCGCGCCGGCCGCGAGCAGTCCGATCGGCAGCCCATAGATCGCCAGCATGCGCATGCCCATCACGCGGCCGCGGTATGCTCCGGCGCCGTGCAGGAGCAGTGCCGACATCGGCACCAGGCTGAGACTCTGCGCCAGTCCGGCGGAGATCAGCGTCAGGCTGCCACTGGTCGGGTCGCGCGCGTGCACGAACACCAGCAGCATCGCATACCACGCGATGGCGAAGATGATCATCATGCGGGCCGGGCGAACCACACGACCGATGATGCCGATGAGAATGGAACCGAGCAGGGACCCGAACGCGAAGCTGGCGATCAGATAGCCGAGACCGGTCTGGTCAACGTGGTAGATGTCGCGGGCTACGTACGGGAGCAGACCGCTGGTCATGGGGAAGGCTGTCAGGTTGATGAGGAATGCGAGCCATAGTGCAGCAAGCGAGGACGGTGTGTCCCAGAGATAGGCCAGTCCCTCACGCAGGTCGCGCCAAAGCGAATTGCGCGCGGTAAGATGGGTCGTATGGCGCGCACCGCCGACGCCAAGGGTGAGCACCAATCCGATGAGGTAGAAGCCGGTGATCGCTGCGTAGGCCGGCCCGAGTCCGAGTGCAGCGAAAAGGCTGGCGCCGGCGAGCGTTCCCACGATGCGCGCGGAATCCGATGTGGTGCGCTGAGCGCCCATGGCACTGACGAAGCGGTCCGGCGGCATGGTATCCGCCACCAGGGCGCTGCGCATGGCAAGATCGGATGGGCGTACCAGGCCGGCGATCGTCGCGATGATGAACACGTGCAGCGGCCGCAGTGTCGCGGTGAAGGCGAGGACCATCAGCAGCAACGCCAGCACCGCGTAGCTGGCGCGCATCGCGCACAGCACCGCGCGGTGGCCAAGGCGATCGCCCGCCATGCCGAACACCGGCGCGACCAGCGTGCCGAAGTATTGCAGGGAGCCGAACAGGGTCAGCAGAAGTACAGAACCAGTCTCGGCGAGGATGTACCAGCCGAGGATCAGCGTTTCTATTTCGCTGCCCCAGGAGGTGAACATGTCCGCCGGATACTGGAAGCGGAAGCTGCGCACCCGGAACGGCGCGAGCAGCGATGACGATGGCATCGCGCTCACAGGGAGAGGTGGTGCATCACGTCATCTCCAGCACCCAGGTCTCCGCCACCGCCAGGCCGCGCACATCGATGCCGCTGGCAAGCTTCGGCCGTGTACAACTCATGATGATGCCCGTGCACGATCAGCCGTGCCGCCACGGTCTCGGCAAGCCGATCGATCACGGCAAAGCCGTGGCGATGGCATGACGGCGCCTCGTGCGTCACCAGCACATCGAAGCGATGCTGTGCCAGCCGCGCGAAATCCTCCGGGAAGATCGAATCGCGGTGCCATAGCGGCAGGCCGTCGCGCCAGTGTTCACGCGGCCTCAAACTGTCGAGGAACTCGCGGCGCGTGCTGAAGCTGGGCGGCTCGATCCGGCCGTTCGGTTCGTCGGCGCGCGGATACCAGATGCGCGGCTTGAACACGCCGCCCAGCCCGGCGATCCGCAACCCGTCAACCTCGATCACCCGGCCGCCAATGTCGCCTTCAGGATAGTCCGTCGCCAGGTTGTCGAATGCGGTCTCGGTCTCGGCATCCTTGTTGCCGATGATCCAGCGCACCTGCCATCCCAGCGTGAGCAGCGGCGCCAACGTTTGGCTCAATGGCGCGCTCAGGTCGCAGTCGCCCAGCAGGATCAGCGTGCCTGCCTTCTTGGCAATGCACGCGCGCAGGATCGGCGAAAAATTGCCGTGCGGATCACCGGCGATGACGATGGGCGAAGACACGCTATACCTCGCTCAATTCGGCACGACCAAAGCCGAGCAGTCGCGCCGCCGGGCCGATCGTCCAGCCCTGCACGACCAAGGAGACGACCACCACGACGAACACGCTGCAGAACAGCCTCTCGTCGCGGATCGGATCGGCAAGCGCAGGGATGAAGCTGATATAGATCGGCACCGCACCGCGCAGCCCGACCCAGGAGGCAAATGCCGACTCGCGCCAGGGGAAGCGGAACGGCAGCAGGCACGCGAACGTCGCGACGGGCCGCGCCACAGCGATCAGCACCGCCGCCACCACGATGGCGTCCAGGATGAACGGCACCAGCTCGTGCGGCGTGACCAGCAGACCGAGCATCAGGAACAGCACGATCTGCGCCAGCCAGGCGAAGCCATCGTAGAAGTTGGCGACCTCGCGCTGGGCGTGATGCCGGGTCGCACCGGCGACAATGCCTGAGAGGTAGATCGCCAGGAAGCCGCTGGTGCCCAGGATCTGCGCCAGGCCGAACAAGGCCAACCCGAATGCAAGCACCAACACCATGGCTGTGGGGATTTCCAGCGACACGCGACGCAGCAGCACGGACAGCAACCAGCCGCCGGCCAGGCCGATCCCGCCGCCGCCGATCATCTCGCGCGCGAACAGCGTGGCGCCGTTCAGCCAGGAGGCCCACGCCGGTTCAACGATGAGGTGGGCGACGAAGATGGTGAGGAAGATGGACATCGGGTCGTTGAGTCCCGATTCCACTTCCAACAACGCGGTCATGCGCTCGGGCAACGCGAGGCGGGCGCGGCCCAGCAACGCGACGACCGCAGCGGCATCGGTGGGTGCGACCGCGGCACCGACCAGCATGGCCTGTGCGAACGGAACGCCAGCGACCCACGTGATCACCGCGGCCACGACGACGGCAGTAATACCGACGCCGATCACCGCCAGCACCGAAGCCGGCCAGAGCGCAAGGCGCAGCATCGGCACACCGGTTTGCAGGCCGCCCTGAAACAGGATCACTGCAAGTGCCACGCTGCCGATCAGGTACGCGGAAGCGAAGTCGTCGTATCGGATGCCGCCGAGTCCGTCCTCGCCAGCAATCATGCCGAGTATCAGGAACACAAGGAGGACTGGTGCGCCCAGGCGGCGGGACAGCAGGCCGGCGAACACACTGAGCACGCCGAGGGCCGCGCCCACGAGTATCATCTCGTGGGCAACGTCCATATGGGCGCGGCCAGTAGTGAGGAGATCGGGTCCGAGGGGCATGCGAACGAGGATGTTCCTCGGTCGGCACAGTCAACGCAATGGCGGTGGCGCCGAGTGACGCCACCGGCTTACTCGGTGTGGATGGCGACGTCCTTCTATTGCGCCGGTACGGCCGCCCGCTGCTTCGCCATCTCCTCCTCCCACGGCCCAGGGAACAGGCCGAGGTTCACCACATCTGGGGCGAACACGCTGTCCTGCCGGGGCCACTTCTCGCGGGGCAGTTCGTACGACACCTCCAGCCCGTTGCCGTCCGGGTCGCGGAAATAGATGCCGAGTGACAGGCCGTGATCGGAGATGTGGTCAAACGGCACGCCCTTCTCCTTGAGGCGGTAGTAGGCGTCCTTCAGGTCGTCCAGGCTCTCCATCATGAAGGCCAGGTGGTTCAGCCCCACCTGCCGCTTCGCCTGCAGCGGCGCATCGTCGCCGACCTCCATCAATGCGACCTCGTGCGACTTATCCTTGTCCGCCGACATGAATGCGGCGCGGCCAGGGCGGAAGTGATAGGTGTGCAGGCCGAGCACGTCCTCGTACCACTGACGGGAACGCTCCGCGTTGCGGACGTAGAGGTTGACGTGTCCGAGATGCTTCGGTCGATAGCTCATCGCATGCCCTCCATGTCTATGGCGTGTCGTCGCGTCGCAGGAAATCCAGCACACGCTCCATCGCCTCGTTCTTCGGGAAGATCGCAGCCAATGCCCGGGCGCGTGTCAACGGGTCCGAGGCGAAGAAGCGTTCATACAGCACCTGGCGGCTGCCGAATGAGGATCCGGCAACGTCCCAGGCCAGGCGGAAGAGCCTGACGCGGTCGCGAGCCGAGGTGGTGTCGGTGGTGAGATACTGCTCGATATGGCCGGCGAGCGGGCCGCTGAAGTCGGCCTCGCTGGGGGTCAGCATGAAGCTCGATGATCCGAGCAGCTGCAGGATCTCGATCATCCGCGGGTAGGCGGTCATGAACAGGTTGCGTGTGCTTTCGATCGTGACTGGATCGGGGCACATCACGCCCCATTCATCGATCTTCGCATCGGCCTCTGCCGCGCGGATCAGCGCGCGCGTCAGCGTGGTGTTCAGCATCAGTTCACCGATACGCTCCTCGGTATGCGGCAGGTGTTTGTTGCCGAGGGTCTCGGTCATCAGCAGGGCGAGGCCAAGCACGAATTCGCATTTGGCCAGGTTCTTCGCCGCGCCCTGATGGGATGAATGCGCGGAATAGTGCGTGCCATAGGCGGCGCCGTTCAGCAGTTCCACGTCGCCATACAAGAAGACGCGCTCCCATGGCACCTCCACATCGTCGAAGAACACGATGCAGTCCATCTCCTCGAAGCGCGAACCGAGCGGATGGTCGAAATGCGATCGCCCGAGGTCGAAGGTATCGCGGCAGAGGAAGCGTAGGCCCGGCGTGCCGCATGGGATGGAAAAGGCGACTGCGAACGGGCTGTGGTCCTCGGTGTGCTGGCCGAGGCGCGGCGAGTAGACCGCGATTTCGTCCGCGAGGGGACCGAGGGTGGCGAGCACGCGGGCGCCGTGCACCACCAGGCCACGGCTGGTCTCTCGGACCACGCGCAGCGCCGTGCCTTCCTGCAGGTTGAACATGCCCGAAGCATTGCGGCTGCGCTGCAGATTGATCAGCGAGTGGGTCAGGACGATGTCGTTCTCCCGGATGTACTCGTAGTAGCGGCGAACGTTCTGCGCGAATTCGGGTCGACCACCCTTGCCGCCGGCGAAGTAGTCCGCCGCAGCGCCCCAGGCAGCCAGCGTGACATTCATGAAGTCGGGCGACCGGCCCATCATGCCGCATGTTGTGCGCGCCCAGTTCAGCATCATGACGCGGCGCGCTATCAGCTCGTCCTGCGTGCGCGGAAGGATGAAGGACAGCCCAACGCGATCGCCGGTCGTCGGCGAGACGTACGTCATCTCGTCGCGGTACTTCGGATCGCACTGCATGTCGTAGAGCGAGGCGATCGCGGCCGCGCCGCCCGCCAGGCCTGGGTGCGTGGTCACGTCCTTGACGCGTTCGCCTCGCAACCAGACCTCGCGATCCTGCTCCCGAAGTCCGTTGAGGTACTGGCGTCCCGTGCGAGCCGGCATGGCGCTCTCCTCTGAGCCCGTTATCAGGCACGCGGCAGGTGCTGCCGCCTACCAGTTGGTGTCGAAGCCTGTGAACCGGTGCGGGATGCGGCGGATGTCGGCCAACAGTTCACGCTGCAAACCGAGCGGGGTGCCAGGCGGAAAGTCAAGATCGATCGCATCGGCCACCCCACCATAGCGAAGTTCGACCGCGTGCGCGATCTCAGCGAACGTACCGCAGGCGGCGAAGATGTGCACAACGTCATCGGGGACCTCGGCGGCCATGCCGTCCCAACGTCCCTGCACCGACATCCGATGCAGCTTCATCCCGAGGTCCTCCAAGCCATGCAACGCGAGTATCGGCATATATGTGCGCGTTGAACCATAAAACGCCACTCGCTGCCGCACTTTTTCGATTGCACCTGTAACCGAGGCCTGATCCGGGCCGGTGGCGACAAAGCCGCCGCCGTGTACGTCGAAATGCTCGCGTGTCCGGCCGCTACGGGCCATGCCCACGGCAATCTGCGGCAGGCACACCTCCTCCAGGTAGCGGCGCGAGCACAGTGGGTGCAACCGCACGCCGTCGGCCACCTGGCCTGCCACGCGCAGCATCGCCTCGCCCACCGCGGCGAGCGTGACCGGCACCATCGGCAGCCCGGTGGGTTCCGGCGAGAAGTCCGGCGTCATCAGCGTCAGAGTGTAGTGCTCGCTGTGGAAGTCCAACTTTTCCCCGGTCTCCCAGCAGCGCCAGATCGCGCGCAATGTCCGGACATAGTCGCGCAGCCGGGGCGCGGGCGCCGTCCAGGCGATGCCGAAGCGCCGCTCATTGTGGCCCTTCACCTGGCTGCCTAACCCGAGCACGAAGCGTCCACGCGAATTCGCCTGCAGGTCCCAGGCCTGCGACGCCAATACGGTTGGGCTGCGCGGAAAGGCCACCGCGACCGACGGGGTCAATTCGACACGCTCTGTGGTGAGCGCCGCGGCCGTGAGCGGGGCGAATACGTCGTGTCCCAGTTCCACTGTCATGACCGCGTCAAAGCCTGCGGCCTCCGCATCGCGCGCTGCCTGCGCGGCGTCTTTCCAATTCTCCATCGGCAAGCGCGTGAACACCCGCATGTCGGTCTCCGCTAGCCCGTGTGGGCTCCTGCCGATTGTGGCACAGCCGCTGACACTCTAGCGTTCCGTGATCCGATCGACGACTTCAAACCTCAGGAACAGCCCCCTATGTCCAAAGTCAACCGTACGAAGCGCCTGCTGGTGATCGCGTGCACCTTGGCGCTCGCATGCTCTGTAATTGCGCCGTATAGCGAGGCTGCGACCCCATGGGGTCTGATTGCCGGCAGGGTGGTCGGCCGCGTGAAGCAGCTGAGCCAGAAGCCGAAGGGCGAGCAGCCAGGCTTCGACGTGGCGACCGTCATCCTCAACGCCGATGCCGGGAAGGTGTATGCGACAACGGTCAGCATGCTGCGCAAAAATCAGGCTGTGCACGTTGTCGCGGAAGACGCGAAAGACCGCACCGTCGAGTTCAGCAATGGCAAGCGCTCCGCCGGAATAACCGTCACCGATCTCGGCACACGGCTTTCGCAGATCCTGGTGGCGTCCGCGAGTGCGTCCGGGCAGGAATCAGCCACACTACAGATCGTCGACGGTATCCTGCGGGTGTGCCAGGAGATGAAGGTGACGTGCAGCGAGCGGTGACCGCGCGCGCCGGAGCCCGAGCCGGCACGACGGACACCGACACGTCGGTCAGTTCAACCGCAGATCGGTGATGTGCTTCGGATCAGGCTTCAGATCGCCGCGCTCCACGCGCTTGACGATGTCGGTCAGCACCACGTTTGCCGGTGTGGCGATGCCGATCTCGTCGCCCTTCTTCGCCACCATGCCGTTGAGGAACTCGATCTCGGTGCGGCGGCCCTTGACCATATCCTGGCCCATTGACGGCCGGTGCTCGCCGCCGCCCCCGCTCACCTCTTTCAGCCGGTGCTCGTCATAGTGCCGCGTCGCCGCCGCATCGCCCTCGCCGGCGCGGGCGATGATCTCGGGATCGAGGTGCTGGATTTCCTCCAACTCGTAGCCCAGTGCCTGGCCGACGCGGATCGCCTCGCTGCCGAGGCGGGCGGAGAAGTGGCGGATCGCGTCGTTCTGCACCATGTCCTTGCCGATCATGCCGGTGCAGGCGGACAGGCCGTTGCCCATCACGTTGGTCACCAGTTTCGACCAGCGCTCGCCCCACAAATTCTCGGTCACCATCGCGCTGTCGGCCAGGCTGACGAGACGGCAGATCTCCTTGACGCGGTCGGTGACGCGGCCGTGCACCTCGCCGGTACGGAACACGGTGTGGCGTGAGCCGCTCTTGCCGGCGGCGCGGCGCACGTGGCCAGGCTCGCACAGATCGACGGTGATCGAACTGGCGATGCAGCCTACCGTCTTGCCCCAGCCGACGACGTTCGCGATCGTCTCCTCGTTCATGCAGTTCTGCAGAGAGACGATGAAGCCGCCGGGCGCCAGATACTGGCTGATCAGCGTGGCCGCCCATTCGGTGTCGTACGACTTCATGCAGACGAAGGCGATGTCGATCGGCTTCTCCTTGGCGAGCTGCTGCGCGTCCGTCACGTGCATCGCGCGTACCTTCGTGGTGAACTCAGGTACATCGCGGATGTGGCTGATCTTCAGGCCGTCGCGTTGCATCTTCTCCACATGCGCGGGCCACGGATCGATGAACGTCACGTCTTCGCCGGCCTGCGCCATATGCGCGCCCGCATAGCCACCGACGGCACCCACGCCCATGAAAGCGATCTTGTTACCCATGGCTTCCTCCCGCGGTTCTCGCGGACGCAGTGTCGCCAGCTTCGCCAGAAACGCAAGTATCCACACCTCGTGGCCTATGCGAGGTCTGCCTTGCGAAATCCTTCGAGCAGATGGTCACGGTCCGCAGGGCGCATCTCGCGGAGATTGTTCAACGGCAGAGACATGAGCGCGCGAAATGCGTCGCCGAACCGCGCCAGCCCGTCCGCCATCACGGCGCGTGCCTCCTCGGCTCGGCCGAGCTGTCCCAGTGCAGCTATCAACGTGTTGTAGGGTGGGCGGAACCCGGGGAATGACTGGCGAAGCTGGCTGGCAACGGTGATGGTCGCCTCATAGTCCCTGCTCCCGTAGTGGGCGCGCGCCGTGAAGTGCAGCCACAACGGTATCAACGGATCGAACGGGCTCAGCCGCATCGCAGTCCGCAAGGGTCCGATCGCCTCGCGCGAGCGACCACCCCAAAGCCGGGCGCCGCCAAGCGCGCCTTGCGCTGCCGCGGAGTTGGGTTCGAGGCCGACCGCGATATCCGCCGTGGCCAGGCTTTCGGCATGGCGACCCGACATCCAGAGGGCCCTCGCCAGCGCCGCGTGCCCCGCCGCATCCATCGGATCGATCGCAACGGCGCGCATCGAATCATCGAGCGCAAGTGGCAGATTGACGGAGCGGAGATCGGGGCGGAACAGCGTGATCTCGTTCAGGTATGTGAGAGCCAAGGCGGCAAACGCCCTGGCGAACTCGGGATCGAGCTCGATCGAGTGCTGGAAGAAGCTCCGGGCCCTCTCGTTCTCTGCCACCTCGACCTTGGAGAAATGCCACATGCCGCGGTGGTAGCTTTCCCAGGCATCCAGGCTGTCCGCCGGCTTGCGTGCCGAGCGTTCGCGCTCGCTGCGTTCCAGAGCAGGCTGAATGGCGGCCGAAACGCTGGTCGTGATTTCGTCCTGCACCGCAAATATGTCGGCAAGCTCTCGGTCGTAGCGCTCGGCCCAGACATGTCCGCCGGTGGTGGCTTCGATCAACTGAGCCGTCACGCGCACGCGGTTGGAGGCCTTGCGCACGCTGCCTTCCAGGACATAGCGAACACCGAGTTCGCGGCCGACGTCCTTGATCGCGGTGGGCCGCCCTTTATAGGTGAAGCTCGAGTTGCGGGCGATGACGAAAAGCGAGCGCGATTTCGACAGATCCGTGATGATGTCCTCGGCCAGACCGTCGGCAAAGAATTCCTGCTCCGTCTCGCTGCTCATGTTGGTGAACGCCAGGACCGCGATCGAGGGCTTGTCGGGGAGTGCCAGCAGTGATGGATCGTTGGGTGGCGATATCGTGGGCTTTGCCGCCGTTGCGTCGAGCAGCACTCTATAGAGGCGCACCGGGCGAGCGATATTCTTCAGGGTATGCTCGCCCATGTCATCGAAGACGAGGTCCAGCTTACCGGCCGCATCCTCCTGGACCCGTGCCGAGACGCAGATACCGCCGGCGTCGGCCAATGCTTCGAGCCGGGCGGCAATGTTGACGCCATCGCCGACGATGTCGCCGTCGTCGCCGATCGCGATCTCACCGACGTTGATGCCGATCCGATATTCGATCCGCTCCGCCAGGGAAAGACCGTCGTTGTACGACACCATTTGCCGCTGCACCTCGCTCGCGCAGCGGAGCGCGTCGATGACGCTGGCGAATTCTACCAGCAGACCGTCTCCTGTTATCCTAACGAGCCGGCCATGATTGGCTGCAATCGTCGGGTCCACCACCTGGGTCCGGATTGACCTCAGCCGGGCGATTGTCCGCTCCTCATCCGAACCGATCAGGCGCGAATAGCCAACCACGTCGGCGGCGAGCACGGCTGCGAGACGACGGTGGGGAGGCAGGCTCATGTTGGCCCGTCTGTCAGTCGGCGACCTCCAGGATTTCGCGCGCGCGTGACACGCGCTTGCCCCAGCGCGCATCAAACTCCGCGACCAGCGACTGGATGGCCGGCGATCTGGTGATGGCTTCCGCCGCGGCGACATCGGCAAACTGGTAGTAAGCGTAGTGCACCGACGGATCACTGCGGCTCCAGGCACGCCAAGCACGTTGCGCGGCAAATGCCTTCGCCGCGTCAGGCAGGTGTTCGGCGCGATACCAGGTGTCGAAGTCGCTACGGTCCGCTTCGGCCACCACGGCGCGTACCACCAGATAAGCGTGACCCGACATGATTCTTCTCTGACCCCCGCTCCATGTGTGAGGTTAATCCGATGACGGGCAGGCGCAAGTCGCAGCTCATGGCGTGAGTAGTCGGTAATCGCCATCAGTTGACGGCAATCCGGCGGACGCCCGAGCCAGATCTGCCGCCATTTGGTCAGCAATCTTGGGTCGATAATGCACGACGTCGAAGTAGTTCGTCTCGTCCCCCGTGATCGGGCTGGGAATCATGAAGTCCGCGACGATGGTATTCGGTTGGTTCCTCGCCAGGCTACTGATGCGACGCTTGCATTCAGCCCAGTAGGCTTGCGTCGGACTTCCCTCCGGCCCCTGGTAGGCCAGAACGAAGGGAACGAAGACCAGTAGTTTGCGGGCGCTTTCGGGGATCGCCGCGAGTGCCGATCGCGAGGCGACGGTACGTCGTATAGGTGAACCGTTCGACTGGCGCCGTCGGATCGGCTGGACCTGGGACAGTGCCCTCGGCGACGATCTTCTCATGCGCGCGGACTGTATCATATCGCTGATCCGCTTCGGCATAAGCGAAACTGTCCTCAATTCCGTGCCGCGCCTGCTTCAGTCCTAGTATCGCCCACAACTGTCGCCCTGCCTCCTGCACCGCAAACAGGTTGAACATCCGCAAGTAGCCACTCCAGCGAACCTGTTCGTAAAGCCATTCAGGGAATTCATAGTCGGTGTACCGGGGTTGCGGCTGTGGATCGCACCAGCGAACGTCCAGCCCGACCATCACAAATCGAGGAGCCGGATGAGCGTCCAGGAAGACCTGCAATAGTCGGGCCTGCTCGTAGGAAGTCGCCTTGAGAATCGCGAGATTCACGAAGTGCGCACCGAAGAGACGGTCTAGCCGATCGGGATTCAGCTGGATCATCGTCGAGGTACCGATCACTGCCGAATCGAATTGCGGAGAGCGGGCCAGCATCGGCAGTGCGTACCGCGCAGCAGTCGTGACGGGCTTCCGCGGCAAAGACGGCGACAGCGGCAGCGCATCCCATGGATCGACGGTAACAACAAACAGATAGACAGCCAGCGTCATAAGCCCAGCTGTGCCGGCTGCTGCCAAGAAAAAGCGCCGCCATACGCAAAGCCTAGTACCCCAATCAGCCATTAGTCCGCTTTGATCTGCTCGCGGAACCCGAGACGTTCGAGCCGCGGCAGCACTTCCTGAATAAAGTACGGTAGCTCTTTCAGGTAATCGAGGAACGCAATCGAAGTCCCAGCCAACCCCGTTGCGCTCATCTGCACCATGTCAGCGACGATGTCGTCCGGCGTCCCGACCAATGGCAAGGTGCCCGGATAGGCGCCGTCGTAGCGCTTGCCGGTGGCGCGCATGAAGCGGTTGACCAGCGGACGGCGGATCTCGTTTCCTGCCGCGTCTCTTACCATCGGACCGCGTTGGCGCCGGTAATAGGCCTGACCGTCGGCGTCGGCCATCTCCTCGGCGAAGTAGTGGTAGAAGGCCTCAGCCTCGCTCCGGGTCGGCCGGCATACGACGTGCGACATGGTGTAGATGTCGACGTGCCGGCCGTGACGCGCAACATGGTCGTGGATGTCGGCAAGCAGGGCAGGCGCCTGATTCACCTCGCTCATCGTGGTGAACAGCACATCGGCCGCGTGCGCGGCGAAATCGTGGCCCTTCGGCGAGAAGCCGGCGGACATCACCGCCGGCCAGGGACGCTGTACCGAGACGGGATCGGTCTGCAGTCGCTTCAGGTGAAAGAACTCGCCGTCCCAGTCGAATTCCGGGCCGCCCTCAAGCAGGCGCGACCAGACGCGGAACCACTCAAGTCCGTGCTCATAGCGACGGTCCTGGTCGATGGTGACGCCGTGCAGGTCAAATTCGTCCTGGTTCCAGCCGCAGACGATGTTGAGGCCGGCGCGGCCGTGTGTGATGTGATCGATGGTGGCGATCGCCTTGGCGCCGAACGCCGGCGTGACAAGCGGCACGTGCACAGTGGAGAAGATCGCGATGCGCTTGGTCAGGGCGCCGAGCGCAGCGCCATGCGTCAGGGTCTCGAACGAGCGGCCGTAGATGTTGGCCTTGCCCTGAAAGCCTCGCCACTTCGCAACAGGCAGAATGAATTCCAGACCGGCATCATCGGCGATCCGCGTCATCGCCACGATGTCGTCCCAATCCGCGCGCCAGCGCTCCGGCGCGAGGGACATGGTCAGCCCACCGTCGCAATTGGCGCTGAACACGCCGAGCTTGAAGCGATTGGGACCGAATAGTGGATTGTTGGCGCGGGATGGGTGCATGGGAAGCGGCGGAGCGATCCGCTGTGGACGTGGGGTCCACAGCGGTCGTCGCATCGCTATTGCAACGCTGTGATCTGCTGCGCCGACATCGACTGGATCGCCGAGAGACGCTTGAACAGCACGTCAGCCGGAATGTCCGAGGCGCCGGCATCGAGACAGTCGGCGAACTTCTCGAATATCTGCGCCTCGGTCAGCGGACGCGAGGCGTGTCCCTGTGGCACGCCTGACCGGCTCACCGGCGATGCTGCTGCCGTTCGCCAGTTCCACCGTGACCTGGTCCTGCGGTGCGGCGCCGGGCATGTCGGGGTCGTATTCGGTGGTGGTGACGATTTCGACCTTGCGCATCAGCGCCTGTATGTCGGGGCGCGACACGAAGTCGTCGGTCAGCTCGCGCAGGCCGACGCGCTTCGCGACGATGCCGCTGGCCATGGCGAACTCCATGCTGAACTTTCCGGCCAGCCCCGTCTGCGGCTGATGGTTGCGCAGGATCGTGGCGAAATAGTCGCTGATATTGACAGTGATCTTCTTCACGTCATCGGCCTTGATCGGCGTCGAGTTCACCAGGTCGAGCACGCAGTCAATCGCGCGATGCGTGCAGTAGCAGGTGGGGTATTTCTTGATGCCCAGTCCCTGCGTGAGGATGGCCCAGGTCTCGCCGGGCTTCGCCTCGCTCGTACGGTCCTCCGTGCCTGTGGGCGAGATCGCATGCAGGAAGCCCTGCGGATGCTCCAGCGCATCGGTGCTCGCGGTGAAGCCAGCCTCGGCCAGGCGCGCCGCCATGATACCCGCATGAGCCGCCTTGCCGGCATGGAACGGCTTGGTCATCGTGCCGAAATTCGCCATCAGGCCGGAGCTTTGCGAAGCGCCGAGAGCGATCGCCTGTGCGGCCTTGTCGGCATCGAGGCGACGCAATGACGCGCACGCTGCGGCCGCGCCGACCGCGCCATAGAGACCGGTCGGATGCCAGCCCTTCTCGTGCAGCAGGCCGGAATCGCGGCGGAACAGTTCCGCCCATGTCTCGTAGCCGGCTACATAGGCCACGATCATGTCGGCGCCCGTGGAGCCGAGCGTTTCGGCCTCGGCGAGGATCGCCGGCACCAGCACCGTGCTGGGATGGCCGCGCAGACCGACATCGTCGTAGTCGAGCGCGTGCGCCGCAGTTCCGTTGATCCAGGCCGCTTCGGGCGCGGTGCTCTTTTCCTTGCCGAACGTGAGCGTGGCAGGACCGGCCGCGGGTGCAAGGACCTCCTTCATGATGCGCACGCAATCCTCGCGACGTCCGGCGATCATGGTGCCGATGCAGTCGATGAAGCCGAGGCGAGCAATGCGCTCTGCGCCTTCGGGTAGGCGGTTGGGCGAGAGGTCGGCGACGAATTGGCCGAGGGTCTTGGTCAGCGACATGGGTGGTTCTCCCAAAGCGTGATGTCAGTGCAGCTTTTCGCGAAGTGCCTTGATGCTGCCGCCCATCTTCACCGAACCGGGCAGTGGATGGCCGACGATATCCTCGGCGAGACGAGCGACCTCGATCAGCTTGTCGAGATCGATCCCAGTCTCGATGCCCATCTCGTCGAGCATGAACACGAGGTCCTCGGTGCAGACATTGCCGGCGGCACCCTTATGTGCCGCAAACGGACACCCGCCGAGACCGGCGACGGTGGAATTGAAGATGGAGACACCCATCTCCAACCCGGCATAGGCGTTGGCCACACCCATTCCGCGCGTATCGTGCAGATGCAGCGACAGGGTCAGTTCGGGAAAGCGCTCGCGCACCTTGCCGACCAGTTCCCTGATCGACTTCGGCGTCGCCCATGCCATCGTGTCGGCGAGCGAGAACACCTGAGGCTTCACGCCATGCTCGGCCGCGATGTCGAGCAGTTGCTGCATCATATCGAGCACGCGCTGGTGCGGAATCTCGCCCTCGAAGTTGCAGCCGAAAGCCGCCATGATACTGGCGCGTTTCAGCGGGATGTCGTGCTCCTTGTAGGTGCGGATTGTCTCGTGTGCCTGCTGGATGTTGTCCTCCATCGAGCGCTGCTGATTGCGCGCGAGGAAGGTCGGCGAAGCGGTGAGCGAGAATGATCCCTCGATGTCCAGCCGATTGGTCGCGAGCGCGCGCTGCAGACCCTTCAAATTCAGCCAGAGGGCGGTGTAGTGGATGCCCGGCTCGCGTTTGTAGCGCTGCACCACCTCATCGGCATCGGCCCAGCCTGGCACGCGGTTCGGGTTGACGAAGGAGGCGACTTGTATGTGGTTCAGTCCGGTCTCAGACAAGGCATCGATCAGTTCGATCTTGCGTTCGGTCGAAATCGGGCCTTTCTCGAATTGGAAACCCTCGCGCGGGCCTTCTTCGTTGATCTGCACGAACTTGGGGAAATCGGACATCCTGGCATTCCTCCACCGGGGGCCCGGATCATGGTCCCGACGAGTGCAGCCTGCCAAGAGCCAGGCCACCGGAAGGGCTACCCGCCGCCGTCCGTTAAAGGAGCAGCGTCGGCGTCGTTGACACCGTGGCAACGGGTGCGGCCATTTCCTCCAGACGTGACGCACCACATTCCAGCAGAAACCGTGCAATCGCGTCGAACTCGCTGGGACTGCGGGTTACATCGTCGGCGTCACCCTCTGGCACCCAGATCACCGTCTCATAGCGCGCCCGAGTGAGCAGCACACGATAGGTATTGATCTGGTAGGCAATGGTGGACTCGCTGCGCGGCTCCTGCCAGCGCGTACCGGCGAATGAGCGCGCAATCCATTCGGTCCGGTGGTCGCGACGAATCAGATCATTGCCCCAACATAGGCCGACATGGTCGAGCTCCAGCCCCTGGCACGCGAACTGTGTCGCCGGCACCTCCAATGCATCCGAAGCGCGAACGTCGGGCCACCGGCGAAGAAACCAGTTAGCGACCGCATCTGCATCGAGATGCGGAAAATTTGGCGAAAGTCCCTCCGCGACCAACCGGCGCGCGCCGGCGCTGCACACCAAGCCAGCCCGTCGTGTACCGCGGGCGAGCCGTCGCAATACCTCGCGCATAGCTGGGAGCGATCGCGTCAACAGGAACGGAATGCCGCCAGCGGCGTCAGCCACTGCGGCCGCGCGTCGCGCGTTGCCCACCAGCACGGCATCCACCCATGGGGCGGCTGCCGCGGAGCGAATGGAACGAACTGCCACGTCCAGATGCAAGGCAGCATCTATCTTCATCGCCGTAGGCTGTGTCGCGAACAGGCGCTGTCGCAGATCAGTGCCACTCAGCACGCCGGGAGCAGCGCGCACAAACCATGTCGGGCGCTCGGCCAGAGCTTCCCCCCATGCGGCCAGACCCGCCTCACCGGTATTGATCTCCTGGCCGTTGCCAACCAGCGCGACGATGACCGCCCAATCCCGATGACGCTGCATGATGTCGAGGAACAGCGCTGCCTCGCTGGCCGTGCGACCAAACTTGCGACGACCGAACGCAGCGTCCCAGGCACGTTGTGCCTCGTCAAACACGATGACATGCTCATGCGGTGGCTCCGCGCGATCGAGATTGTCGCGCAGGAAACCCATCAATGGCTGAATAGCGCTTTCAGTTCTCTGCCGCGCCATGCGGAGGCTGCCGCCTTGCCTGTGCGCATCGCGGGCGAGCGCCTCGCGCATTACGTGTACCAACGGTAGATTGCCGGTCAGGAATGCGGCACCCGTCGTCGCGTGGAACACCGCGTTCAACCCGCAAAGTGTCTTGCCGGCGCCCGGTATACCCGTGACGAACAGGATCTCGTGGCGCAAATCAGCATGGGCCGCCTCCACCGCATGTCTGATCGCGTCGGTGGTGCGGCTCAAGTTACCAACGTCAGCGCGCGCTTCGGCAATTTCGGCGACGCCGTGTCGGTTATACAACATCGTCGCGGCCTCAACGATGGTCGGCACCGGCTTATATGCTGCCGCTTCCCACGCTCGCGCGTCGAGCACCTGCGCGCCCACCGGGATGCGTGCCGCAACGTCACGCAGCAACGGCCCGAGTGTCACTGACGATGCGATCAAGACATTAGTGACCCCAAACCAGATCAGCGGCCATTCTATCGGTGGAGCTCGCACCTCCGTTGCCACCAGTATTGGCACGATTGGATGCACTCGGCTTTCCGCATGAAAGTCGAAAAGATCGAGCGCGTAATCCTCTGCCTGCTCCCGATCGACCACGGCGATCGATGTGGCGCCGACCTTGAATTCCAGCACCAAAATCGCGTGCTGGCTGAGGAGAACCACGTCGATCCTCCGCCCGAGACGAAGCAACGGGTATTCGAACAGGACGCGCCACGTGCCTGGGCAAACCCGCAAGGACGTTCGCAACAGAGCGATCTGCTGACGCCACGCGTGAAGCTGTGTGTCGCGGTTCAGGTAGTGGGTCTCGACGAGACGCAATGCGAGGCGTTGCACGATTGTCTCGGGCTCGCTCGTCAGCAATTCGGCGACATCACCGGACCACCATGCTTCCACGCGCCGCTATCCCGGCGCCAACCGCAGCATCACCGCACCAGCGGCGATAGCGACAGCGCCGCCCCAGCCGCGTCGCCCGGGACGCTCGCCAAGAAACAGCCGTGCGAGCACCACACCGATCAGTATCGCCGTCTCGCGCAACGCCGCCACGGGTGCGACCGGCGCGCGGGTGATCGCCCACAGTACCAACGCATAGGCGCTTATGCCGGCGCCGGCGCCACCGAGCCCGCGGGCGGCCTCGGCAAGGCTTGGCCTGCGCATCGACGTCCTGCGAAGAAGCCACAGCATCGAAGGGATCGCCGAGAGTGGAAACATCCACAGCGTGTAAGCCAAGGGCGCCTGCGAGACGCGCGCGCCGACCGCGTCGTTCAACGTGTAGGCCGCGATCACCACGGCATTAGCCAAAGCGAACTTCACCGACGCTGCCTCGTCAGCATCGCCGCGTCGACGCGCCAACAGCACAACCCCGCCGCAAATCGTCGCAATACCGATCCATGCGGCGGTGGGCAGTGCCTCACCGAGCAGCAGCCACGCCGCCACAGACGTCATCATTGGGGCCACGCCGCGCATCAATGGATAAGCGAGCGCCACGCCACCATGCACATACGCCTCTGCCACAAGGATGAAATACAGCCCATTCAACAACGAGGACGCGATCACGTACGGCCATGCAGCCGCCGGCAGACCCGGCAGGAATGGCAGCACCGCCACCGCGATCACCGCCCCGCCTCCGAGCAGCAGCGCTGACTCGCGGCGCCGATCGCTGCCAGCACGAACCACGACATTCCATCCCGCATGCAGCGTCGCGGCCAGCAAAACGACGGCCACCACGGGGGCGGATAGCACTGTCAGTCCGGTTCGGAATCCTTGCGGAACGGCGACTGCTCCGCCAGATGCGCCATCTCGGCGCGGATGCCGTGACGTTCGTCTTCCAGGAAATTGCTGATCGCCCGACGCAGCCCGGAATGCGCGATCCAATGCGCCGAGTAGGTGGGTTGCGGCAGGTAGCCGCGCTGGATCTTGTGTCGCCCTTGCGCACCCGCCTCCACACGCTGCAGGCCGTGCTCGATCGCCCAATCGATCGCACGGTAGTAGCAAAGCTCGAAGTGCAGGAACGGCCAATCGCCGCGACAGCCCCAGTTTCGGCCGTACAGCGCCTCACTGCCCGCAAGGTTCAGCGCACCGGCCACCGGCTTGCCGCCGTTCTCCGCCATCATCAGCACCACGCGCTCACCCAACCGCTCACCGAGCAGCGAGAAGAACGAACGCGACAGATAAGCCGAACCCCACTTGCGATCCACCGTCGATCGGTAGAAGCGATAGAATGCGTCCCAGTGTGCCTCGGTGATGTCGGCGCCACTCAGCGCCCGAAACGTCAGGCCCGCGGAGTTGGCGTCACGCCGCTCGCGCCGCAGCACCTTGCGCTTGCGCGACGAGAGGGTGCCGAGAAAATCCTCGAAACACGCGTAACCGGCATTCTCCCAGTGGAACTGCATACCGAGACGCTGCAGCCAACCAGCCTCTCCCAGTTCCCGCCATTCCGCCTCGTCGCAGAAGGTGACGTGCACCGAAGACAGGTCGAGCGAACGGCATGCCTGTTCCAATGCGGATGCCAACGCCGCAACCGGCACGCCGGCCTCCGGATGACGCAGCAGGCGAGGGCCTGGTGCCGGGCTGAACGGTGCCGCCACCTGCAGCTTCGGATAGTAATCGCCGCCGGCGCGTTCCAGGGCATGCGCCCAGCCGTGGTCGAACACGTATTCGCCGTAACTGTGCGACTTGGCGTACATCGGTGCCACCGCCACGACCTGGCCTGCCTCACCTCGCAGCACCGCGTGCTGCGGCAGCCAGCCGGTGCGCGAATTTGCCGAGCCGCTGTCCTCCATCGCACTCAGAAACGCGTGGCTGACAAACGGATTGCCATCACCGGCGCAGGCGTCCCAGTCGGCCGCGGCGACGTCGGCGATCTTCTGGTGCAGCGTCAGGGTCAGCGTTGCGGAACCGTCAGGCATGGTGCGACCCTAACTGATCTCGAACATTCCCTCTACTTCCACGGCGGCATCGGCGGGCAGCGCCGAAACGCCGATCGTGGTGCGCGCGTGGCGACCGGCCTCGCCGAACACGGCAACCGCGAGGTCGGATGCGCCGTTCATCACCTGTGCCTGCTGAGAGAACTCAGGCGGCGAGGCAATGAAGCCGCCGAGGCGCACGACGCGCTTCACCCGATCCAGGTCACCGCCACAGGCCGCCTTCAGATGAACCAGCACATTGATGAAGCAGAGCCGCGCGGCTTCCTTGCCCCGATCGATCGACACGCCGGCACCGACCTTGCCGGTGATGGCGATCTTGCCATCGACCGCCGGTACTTGGCCCGATACGACCACGAGGTTGCCGGTGAGGACGTAGGGTACATAGTTGGCGATTGGCGGCATGGGGCTGGGCAGCGTAATGCCGAGTTCCGCCAACTTCAGTTCAATCCGAGCAGACATTCCGGGCTTCCTTCAGGATGGTCCACGCGTCATCCGTAACTCTGCCTGAGAATGCTGCGTCGCGGCGCTGGTCGCAATGATGCCCGCTGGCTACCGGGAGACCACCTTGAAGCCCCGTCTGCGTGCGCGTGGTGATTCCGCTGGCAGGTCGAGCGGCAACAGGGGGGCATGGTCGCGGCTCCCGTTACCGACCGTATCGGCTTCTTCCGGCTCCGCCTCAGGTATATCGCGCCGACCCAGATAGTTCGCGGCCAGATGCCGGAATGCGTAGTCGAGCAGAGACGTGGCGTGCGTCACCGCGGGGTCGCCTTCCACCGCGCCGGCGGGGCCGAAGCGCGTGAAGGTGAACGCCTCGACATATGCCTCTAGGGGCACGCCGTGCTGCAGCCCCAGGCTCACGGCGATCGCGAAATTGTCCATCAGACCGCGGAACGCCGCGCCTTCCTTGTGCAGAGCAATGAACACCTCGCCGAGGGTGCCGTCATCGGTACTCGCCGGTGCGCAGATACAGCCGGTGGCCGCCGACTGCGGCTTTCTGAGTGTAGCCGGCTCGTCTTGCCGGCAGTTCGCGACGGTGGGTCGAGTGCGCAGGATTGCGCACCGGCTCGGGCCGCGCCGGCATGACATGGACGAATGGGGCGACCGCGTCATGCATCGCGGCATGCGCGGCACTGCTGGGCGCGGGAAACGGATCGCCGCCGGCAAGCAAATCCGCCAGCGCGCTCTCGGCGGTGATGCCGTTCGCCGCTAGCCAGGCGCGCGAGGTCCGGCTGAGACCGCCGGTCGACGCAAGAGGCGAAAAGCTGGGAGCGATGCCGCCGGTCTCCACCCCGAGCAACGCATCGGCGGCTCCGGGTTCGGCAATCGCCGTCAGCACGGTGTGGCGCAGACCGTCTGTGGCCGCCGCGGCTTGGCGCGCGGCCCGGGCCGCGTCAGCCAAGCCCGGCAGCGGCGTGTCGATGGGCGGCTCCGGCCAGTCCTGCGTAGCTGGCGCCACTGTGCCGAACAGGCGTGCCAGCACGCCGGAGGCGGCTTCCGCCCGGCCGCGCAAAATTGCGGCGATGGCTCGGGCGGTCGCCAGCGATGCACCCGACCCGTACTCAATCCCGAGCATTGCCAGCAGGCCGGCAAGATCGGCCACGCTGACCGCAAGCCGCGTAGCGGCGGGAGCAGCCAGTGTCAGCGCCGTGACCGCCGTCTCGACCGCCTCGGCGAAGGCCGGCGCGTCGAAGCCGTTAGCCGCGTCGTGGAACGAGGCGAGGTTCAGCACGAAGGCTGGCTCCGTCCCGTTGCCTGCCTGCCATACGGGCGCGCCTGGCGCCCCGTGGCGAAGCAACAGCATCCGATGCAGCCGCTCGGACAGCGGAATTTCCAACCCGGCGCGCAACGCCCGCTCCGCAACCGGGCGGATCCAGGCATCGGCCGCCGCCGCGAGCGTCAACGGCTCCCTGCCGGGCACCAGACTGGCCAGTGCAGCCGCGGCCAGATCGTCCCAGGCGGCCGGCAGTGTCACCAGCCTCAAGGGCGCGTCCGGATCGGTGCCCGCCATCACGCGTCGCATGCGCACGCCCTGCCAGGTCCGGATCGCCTTCATACACTCATGCTAGCCGGGCGGCCGCGACTCGGAAAGCGTATTTTGCGCTCATCGCTGGAATTAACCACAAAATCCTGTGGATGACCTAGCAGGTGGACCAGGGTCTCGGTGCTCCGTATACCGTGCAGCATGAACCTCGGCACTTGGCTATTCACACGGCTCAAGGGGAGGCGCGTCGGTGCCGACGCTCTCGGCAACGTCTATTACGAGGAGCGGCGCCCGCGCACTGGCTACCGCACGCGACGCTGGGTCGCCTATCTCGGCGAGGTCGAGGCATCCCGCGTTCCGGCGGAGTGGCACGCCTGGCTGCACTACACCACCGACGCGCCACTAGCCGAACGGCCGCGCCAGCCGTGGGAAAAGCCGCACCTGCCGAATCTGACCGGCACTCAGGACAGCTACCGGCCACCGGGCCACGACTACCGAGGCGGTATACGCGAGCGCGCCACCGGTGATTACGAAGCCTGGACCCCCGGTAACTGAGGCCTGACGAAATGCGTCGTCGCAGCATTGCCGAGGTCTTGACCGGCGCAGTGGTCCTGCTGGTGGCGGCTGGCTTCCTCGCTTACGCCGTGGCCCATTCCGGCCGGACCACGTCCTCCGGCTACACGCTCTATGCCAAGTTCGATCACATCGACGGTCTCGGCGTGGGCGCCGATGTGCGCCTCGCCGGCGTCAAGGTCGGCAATGTCAGCGAGGAGCGGATCGATCCGCAGAGCTTCCAGGCTGTGGTGGCGCTGTCGGTGCGCGATGACATCAAGCTGCCGAAGGACACCGGCGCAATCATCACCAGCGAGAGCCTGCTCGGCGGCAAATACCTCTCGCTCCAGCCAGGCGGCGACGAGACGATGTTGCAGCCGGGGCAGACCATCACCATTACCCAGGGATCAATCAGTCTCGAGGATCTCTTGGGCAAGTTCATCTTCAGCATGACCAACGTGCAGAAGGGTGGCGAGGCCCAGCCCGGAGCACAGAAGCCATGATCCCGCCGCCCCCCACCGTCTGGCCGCAAACCGATGGCGCCCCGGTGTCGTGCCGCGAGAAAGTGCGCATGCTGGTGGAAAACCACACGGAACTGGCGCAGGCACTGCAGGATGCGTTCGAGGATGCCGTCCTGATGGGCGTCGACGAACAAGCCATGCGCCGCATCCTGGCGGGCATGGTCGAGGGTCTGGAATCACCCAAGCGCGCCGGTCAATGAGATTTGTGATCGCAGCCGTGGCGGTAGTCATTTTGATGCCCGCGGCGCTTGCCCAGCCGCTTCCGCCGATCACGGCCACGCCGCTGATGCCGTCCACCACGCAACCGTCCCTCGTTGCACCGCCGCCATCGGGTCAGAGACAGACGGCGCCCCAGCAGACGCCACCAGCTGCGCCCCAGCCAACGCAACCGAGCTGGTTGCCGCAGGGAAGCGCTCAGTTGCAAGTGCTCGACAAGGTGAACGCGCAGAATACAGTGCTGACGGTGAAGGTCGGACAGGGGGCGCAGTACCGGCTCGCTCACCATCCAGGTCCAGGCCTGCGACATCCGCCCACCCGATCAACCGCGCGACTTCGCCGCCTATCTGACGATAACCGACAGCCACGCGGACGCTCCGGGATTCAGCGGCTGGATGCTGGCGAACAACCCGTCTCTGTCGATGCTGCAACATCCGATCTACGACGTGCGCGTCGTCGGCTGCAAGACGTAGCCAATGTCTTCGCGCCTGCCGCCACTGCACCGGTCGGCCTTGTTGCTCGACCTCGATGGCACGCTGTTGGATCTCGCGCCGCGGCCGGATGCCGTGGTCGTGCCGCCGGGACTCCCGGAAGTGCTGCGCATATTGCGACAACTGATGGGCGATGCGGTTGCTGTCGTCACCGGCCGCTCCGTCGAGATGGTCGATGCGCTGCTTGGCGATGCCGTCTTCGCCGTGGCCGGCGAGCATGGCGGCGCGATCCGGCATGAACCAGGCCAAGGGGTGGAACGGGTGCCTCTGCCATCGCCACCCGACGCCTGGCTTGTCGAGGCGGAGCGTCTGGCCCTTGAGCACCCTGGCGCGCTGCTGGAACACAAGGCTCGCGGCTTTGCGCTGCACTATCGGGCAGCGCCCGCTGCTGGCCAGCCATTGCGCGAGGCGCTGGCGCGTCTGCTGGACGGATCAGCGGAATTCGAACTGTTGCCGGCGCACATGCTGTGGGAAGTCCGCCCGCGCGGCGCCGACAAGGGCAAGGCTGTTGCCGGCCTGATGGATCGTCAGCCGTTTCGCGACCGGCTGCCGGTGTTCATCGGCGACGATGTGACGGACGAGGATGGGATCGCCGCGGCGAAGGCAATGGGTGGGTCGGGACTGCGCGTGCAGGACGCGTTCGGTGATGCGGCCGGTGTGCGCGCGTGGCTACAGGCGGTTGCGTCGAACGGGGACTGGCCGCGCGGCCGGCAAGTGCGTCATGGCGGGTCTGCCTGACACGAACGACGCTGTCGCCATCTCGACCCGTGCCCTTCAGGCCGGTTGCTCCTCAGCCCCGTTCCACCGGACGTTCTGTCGTCACGCCGACGCTGCGCGCGGTGACCACCAGTTCGCCTTTCTGGTCGCGATATTCCGTGATGCGTTCGCGGAACGTCAGCTTGCCGGCACGCTTGCTCTCGCGTTCCCACGTGTTGCCGGGCTTCGTCTCCACCGTCAGCACATCACCGGGCCGCAGCGGGCGGTGATATTCGAAATGCTGTTCCGCGTGCAGCCCGCCACCGCCCGACGGACGTTCCTCCACACCACTCGCAGTCTTGCCGGAGCCAAACCAAGGCTGCCCGGGACGCCAGCGAAGCGGATAATCCGGATCGAACTGCGACACCGCCTGCGGGAAGGTAGGCGGCGCGATGATGCCACCGACCTCGGTCTTCTTCGCCGCCTCGGCGTCCTGATACACAGGATTGGTATCGCCGACGGCACGTGCGAACAGCATGATGTGGCCGGCCTCAACCGGGAATGTGATCTTCGCCAACGGTTTCCTCCGATCGCTTGTCGCCCGGCGCAAAGCCTAGCCCGTCACATTGCTCACGCACAACGGGACGCGGCATAGTGCGTACCATGCGACGCCCCGTTCGCCGCTTCGCGCGGCCCCGCATCCGCGCGGTACTCGATGCTGCTGCTGTGCCGACCTGGCGCCCGCCACGTACCGCCACCGCCGATGCCGCGTCGCTGCATTTCGTGCTGTCGCCCGGCCGGCTGCCGCGCGGTCGCAGGGTCTATGCGATCGGCGATATCCATGGCTGCCTCGCGGAACTTCGCCGGCTGCATGACGCGATCGCCGACGATCTGACGCTACGCCCGCCAGGATCGGCACTGCTACTGCATCTCGGCGACTACATCGACTTCGGCCCCGACAGCGCAGGCGTCGTCGCGCTGCTGGCCGCGCGACCACCGCTCGCCGGCCTCCCCACGATCAATCTAGCCGGTGATCATGAACGAACGGCACGCGATGCATTGTCGGGCGACGCCGCAGCGGCGACCGACTGGCTGCACATGGGCGGTCAGGCCGCGCTGGAAAGTTGGGACGTCCCGGCTGGAGCGCCGCGCGGCGAATGGCGCGCGAAGATCCCGGCCGCGCACATTGCATTCCTGGACTCGTTGGCGGTCGACCATCGCGAAGGCGACTACCTGTTCGTGCACGCCGGCATCCGCCCAGGCGTGGCACTCGCCGGCCAAATGGAAGATGACAAGCTTGGCATCCGCCAGAGTTTCCTGGCGAGCGAGCAGGACTTCGGCGTCATCGTCGTGCATGGTCACTCTCCCAGTCCCTCGCCGACGATCCGGCCGAACCGCATCGGCATCGACACCGGCGCGGGGAATGGTGGGAAGCTCACCTGTGCAGTGTTCGAGGACGACGCCGTCGCCTTCATGTCGGCGTGAGTTCACGGCGCCGAGCGCGCCCTCACCTCCTCCGGCGGTCGCACTTTTCGGAACCGCAGAAGCAGCAGTACGTCATAGGTGCCCTTGATCACACCGCCGATCAGCAGCGGCCAGCCAAAGCTCGACAGCGTCAAGAGGTAGCCCGAGATCAACGAACCGGCAGCCCAGGCGAATGTCTTGGGCACCGCCGTGACGCTCGCAGCCGCCGGCCGCTCCTCCGGCCGTACCACGGCCATGACGTACGAAGTCCTCGTCGGCACATCCATCTGCGACAGCGCACTGCGCGCGAGCAGCAGGCCGATCGCGGTCGGCAGGTCAGGTGCAAACGGCACGAACGCCAACAGAATGTTCGATGGCAGATGAGTATATACCATCGTGTTGATAAGCCCGATGCGCTCTGCGATTGGCACCGCGACGAGATACGAAACAGCCGAGCAGATGCTGCTCCAGAAGAGAATCGCTGCAGCGGCTGCGACTGAAACGTGGAAGGTCTGATACAACCACAGTGCAAGCAGCGACTGGACCAGGAAACCTGTGCCGAAAGAGTCCATGCCGAATAACGCGGCCAAGCCGTAGACCAACCTCCTTGAATGCTGCAATGGCGCCGTCGGCTCGTCGCGCGCTGCCTCGACCGAGGCAGACAATGGGCGGTACAGCAGGAATGTGACCGCTCCAAGCAGCGCATAAACCGCAAACATGTACTGAATAGCGGCGCTGCGGCTCGTACCAGTCCAGTCGACGAAAATATCGGGCAAGGATGCCGCAAGGATCCCGACAGCGCCTGCGAGCGAACCGATGACGCTGTAATGTGCGAAAAGCGCAGTCCGCTGTCGGGCCTCGACGGTCTGCGTCAGCACGGTCTGCTCGAGCGGCAGGAACACGCTGGCATCGCCGGACGTTGGATTCATGGTGCCGACGAATGCGATGACCAGCAACGGCCAGAACGCCCGCAGCGTGGCAAATCCAAGGCCGGTGGCCGCCATGAGACCGGCGGCCGCGAGCAGCAACGTGCGCCGCGAGTGCCGGTGCGCCACCCAACCAACCCACAGCGTGAGCAAGGCCGTACCGATCAGCGTGCTGGCGACGATCGAGCCTATTGCCAGCGAACTGAAGCCCAAATCAACAAGATAGATCGGCAGCAGCAGCGCCACGAAGCCATCCGCGAAGGCACGCAGACCCCGCGCCACGAGAATTCGGCGCGCATCACCCGAGGTCGATCGCAGCACATCGACGACAGATAGTCTCACGACGATGGCCGATACACGCGGATTGCCGCCTCCGATCCCACCAGTCCGGCACGCTCCGCGACGAACAGCCGATCGAGCTCCGGCACGAACAGTGACGTCCGTGCGCCGGATGCCGTCCGGACCGGATCGAGCGCGCGCCACGCTGCCGCACCGCCCTCCAGCACAGCCACTTCCCCGGCACCGCAGCTGACATAGATGCGCGCGCGACGCGGATCGAAGAACACGTCGTCCGCATCGCCGCATATCGGCAGCTTCTGGCGTTCCGCGCCGGTGGCCGCGTTCAGCAACAGCAGCGCAGGGGGCGAGCGGAACACGCTGGCCAGCAGCGACTGCGCCGGATCGATCGCCATGGGAAAGTTGGCACGCATATCCCGCATCGGCCATGTCGCCATCACGCGCCGTGCGTCCAGATCGACCACGGCGATCTGGCGCGCATCAGGGATGTTGACATAGGCACGGCCGGTCCCCGCATCGATCTGGAATCCCTCCGGGTGCGCCGGCAATCGGACGTCCGCGACCTTCAAATGTGCCGCCGGATCGATCAGCGCCAGACCGCCGTTGCCGTAGCCGACCACCGCAAGCCCATTGCGCGGATCGATCCGGACGTTGTCGGCATCATCGCCAAGCGGGACACTGCCTGCCGGCAAAAAGTCCTTGGCACTGAAAAGCCGAACCGAGCCGTCCCCTGCATTGGCGATCAGAGATGACATCGGCGCGTTCCGCATAACCTACACCCTGCGGCTCGCGCAGTCCGCCGATCCGATGCAAAAGCGTACCCGCGACGATATCGATGATGTCCACGGTATCGTTGCCCAGCTCGGCGACCATGAGCCGCTTGCGCCCCGGATCGAACGCCAAGTGATCGATCCTGCCATGCACTCCATGGAGCGCGATGGTCTTCTCCAGGACCAGAGGTTGCGCAGCATGTGCCGGCATGACCGCCAGCACGACCACAGCCAACCCAACTGGGATCCGCATAAGGCACCGCCAGATCCGGTTCACCATCACGTCACCATCTTTGCGAGCTGCCCCCAGGCAAACGCCGATCTTCAGAAGCGTGTGGGCGATGTCGACCAGACTGGCTTCCCGTTCGTCCATGGCTCCCTCATTGTCGTCGCTTGTCGAAACTCTCCACAGCTCACCTGGCAGGGCGGCCCTGGCTCGACGCCTGGAGCCGCGTCAATGCGAGTCGTGCAATCTCTGCTGGCACCTGTGCCGGAAATGGAATCACCGAGCTGACATTGATCTCGCACAGCACGTAGGTGTCTTCGCCCGATGCCGTACGCGGCCCATAAAGGAAGTCGGCATCCCAAAGTACCGGCAGCGATTCGGCGCCGATGTCCAGCACGCCCATCATCTGCGGCGTCCATTCCGATTCCATCTTCGTCCTGAGCGACAGGAACTGCGGCGCATCCGCCGGATGCATAACGCGGGGCCCGGGCTGGGCGCCTGGCGAGTCCGGGCCTTCCGGCGGCGGCGGAATCAGCGCCTTGATGAGCTGGTACCCGAACCCCGCGACTTTGTCAGCGGCCATGTAGCAGCGGATCATTCCGTCCGGCAGTCGGGGCTGGAACGGCTGATCAATGATGCAGCCGCCGTCTGCGAAATAGGCCTCACAACGCTGCAGGAACTTCGGCAGCGGCAGGTCCTCCGGGATGCTGCCGCGGCGGGCATGCAGAACGCGGACCATCATGTCGGCGCCGGCGGGCGGTTCGACCTTCCACACACCCTGGCCGCCATTGCCCCGGTTCTGCTTCAGCACGCGCGGTCCAGCCGCATGTAGCCGCGCCGGGAACTTGGTGCGGAAGCCGTTCACATCGCGATAGAGATGCGTGTCGGTGCCCCATCCAAGATGCTTCGTGCGATGCAGCACCTCCTTCACGCCCATCTTCAGGATCACATCGGGATGGGTGCTGACCCATACGCCGCGAGACGCGGCATCCCGTAACATCGCATCGAGGATGCTTCGGTTCCTTCCGTCCACGATCGGATCGACCCAGACCAGCACGCCATCAAGTTGCAGGATCTGGGCGTGCACTTCGTCGGCGAACTCATCGGCGTAGACCGTGGGTTCCGTATGGATCCCAACTGCGGCCAGCGCCTCGAAGACGCCGCTGAGTCGCGTGACGGTTCGCGTCGCGTTGCGCCGTGCCTCGCGATCGCCGCTCCACATCAGGCCAACCCGGAAGCCGGGATCATCGATCATTCAGGTATCCTCACGCCTCGTATGTGCTGGCATCGAGCGGCACGGTGCGGCCACCGATGGCGTGCCACGCACCGATGCCGCCCTTCAGGGAACGCGCGTCATGACCGCGCCGGCGCAATTCGGCGACTGCATTCCCGCTGACCTGGAAGCCGAAGAAGCAATACACGGCGATCGGCCTGTCGTGTGGCAGCTCTGCGGCCCATCGGTCGATCGCGTCCGGATTGTGAAGAGTAGCTCCGGGAATCATGTCGGTGCGGCGGGCGACATCCTGCGCGAGACACACATCGAGCAGGACCGGCGGCTCGCCCTGAAGGAGATCGCGCAGCTCCTCCGCCGAGATCACCGCTGCATCCTGCGTCGGTGCACCAAACGCCGTGAACAGAGCAACGTCCAGCCCTTCGCCATGGCGTGTCTGGCGGTAGCGTGCCGCGATGCGCTGCCACTCGAGGTTCGCCATCACCGCATCGACATAGGCCGCGGCACGCGTGCCGAAGTCCATGTGATAGGAATGCTCGTACATGTCGAGTGCCAGGATCGGCGTGCTCCCGGCGAGGCAATGGGCATGATCGGCGGCCCATTGGTTGACCAGCCGACCAAGCCGCGGCGACCAGCTCAACAATGCCCAGCCCGATCCACCCGCCTGCGCCTTCGCCAGGGCAGTGAACTCTGCCTGCCACACGCGCAGGCTGCCGAAGTCGCGTTCCAGCGCCTCGGCCAAGCCGAGACCGGCGGGCGGATCGCCACCTTCGCCGCCGAGCGCATCGAAGTAGATCTCGTGCAAGATGACCGAACCGGCCGCGATCAGCTCCTCGCGCTTTATGCCGTTGATCTCGAACACCGGTACGGCAGGCCATTCGAGCGTGCCTAGCTTTGCCTGAATCGCATTCAACCTGCGCAGCGCGCCGCCATAGTTGTTCTCGTAGTGACTGACCAGCAGCTTGTCGGACAGACCGTTCAGCCGATGTGGCTTGAACAGCAGCGGCTTCACCTCGACCGTCATCGATCGCTCCTCAGCTCTTGGCAACATTAACTTTGTCGAGCGCCGCACGAATGCCGTGTGCGAGCTTCACCGCATCGTCGTTCGCCCAGAAATGCACGAAGAACGTCCGCGGTTCGTCGTTCAGCATGTGGTTGTGCAGCGCCGTCACCTCGATGCCCGCACCACGCAATGCCGCGAGCACTGCTTCGACCTCGCCGGCCTCCAGGACGAAGTCACCGGTGATCGCCGCCTTGCCGCCGCCGGTGGGTTGGAAGTTGACCCCAGTGGCCGTGCCCATGGCAGGAGGCACCGTCATGCCTGCTTCGGCGATGGCGTCGCCGCGCGGAAAGCCGAATTGCAGCACGCCACCGGCCGCATTGCTCTTGCGTCCGAGCACCTGCTCGATCTGGCCGGCGTCGAGATCGGGTTTCGCTCGATGCCGCCGCACCTGGCGCGCCCAAAGGCGTATGGCTCGCCGCGAGCGCGCCGTGCAGTGTCGTCGCCAGCGTCGTCGCATCGCCATGCCCATCGACGTGCATGTAGAACGTGGCGGGCTGCGATCGCAGAAGGTGGTTGTGCACGGCCGTCACCGCGATCCCACCAGCCAGCAGCTTCGACATCACCGGGTTGATCTCGTCCTCGGTCAGCACAACGTCGCCCATCACCATTGCGCCGTCGCCTTCCGCCTTGAATGCAAGCCAGCCGCCAAGCGCAAAGGCCGGCAGCAGCGTCACGCCATCGACCGTTACGTGCAGATCGGAACGCGGGAAGCCATAGCGATGTACGTCACCGGGCATCGCCGCACCGGATCGTCCGAGCGCCTGATCAACCTTTGTCCAGTCGGGATCTGCGGCGAGCGCCGGACCCGCCGAGGTCAGAGTTGCAGCTAGCAAGACCGCAGGTGCGATACGCATGGCATTTCTCCCTCAGTGATGATGAGCACTCAATCAAGCAGCTTCACCGGCCCTTTGATCGTCTTCCACGCATAGTGCCCGCCCGCCATGTAGCGTGCGTCAAAGCCAGCCTTGCGCAGCGTCTCGGCGGTCTCGCAGCCGATGTGGAAACCGTAAACGCAGAAAGTGACAACAGGATCGCTCTTCGAAAGCTGACCGATCCATTCGTCCACGCGCTCCGGGTCCCGCCATGTCGCGCCTGCCATGATGTCCTGTGCCCTGGTGCTGTAGTGCCTTGGGCGCGTGTCGATGATCTGCACGGACTGGCCCGCATCCAGCATCGACCTGACCTCCTCCACCGAGATGGATGGCAGATCGGGGAACTGCTTCTGTTCGAGCCGCGGCGGCGGCTCGACCTTGGTCGCGCTCCGATAGCGCTTCAGCACCGCGTCCCAATCGATGTTACGCATGAAGGCTGCGATATAGGCGGTCGCATTGGCGCCGAACTCGAGATGGTAGGCGTGCTCGTACATGTCCAGCGCCAGGATCGGGATGCCGCCGGCGAGGTTCTGGTCATGCCCCGCGGCCACCAGGTTGATCAGCCGTCCGTCACGCGGCAGGTAGCTGAGCACGACCCAGCCGGATTCGCCTGCCAGTCCGTTGGCCAGTGCGATGAATTCCTGGCGCCAGCGATTCACCGATCCGAAATCGCCGGCGATCGCGTTCGCTATCTCCTCTGGCAGCGTTCTGCCGTCACCGCCGAGACTGGCGAAGTAAAGCTCGTGCAGCAACGTCGCATTGAGCGCCGTTGCCTCGTCGCGCTTCAGGCGGCCGATGACGTGCCCAGGCGTCGTCGCGGGATCCAACGCCTCGAGCTCCTCGGTGATTACGTTCAGCCGGTCGAGCGCATTGCCGTAGTCGTTCTCGTAGTGGCTCTCGATGAGATGCGGCGAGAGGCCGTTGAGCGTCCAGGGACGACAGAACAAAGGCGCGATCTTGTATCGCATGGGATGGCTCCTGAGAGATCTGTGCGTGGCACCGTCGTGCTGGCTCACCGCACGAACACCCACGCGGGTTGCAGGATAGGGAAGGCGATCAAACCGATCACCGCGGTCACCCCGACGAGCATCGGATTGCTCACCTTGAAGCGGAACAGTACGGCCAAACTTCCGGCGGCGATCAGCACTGTGAGCCAGTCGCCGATCGCGATGCGGCCAAGCAGAACGCAGGCGCCGAGGATGGTGCCGATTGCTGCGGCGTAGGCGCCCTTGATGAAGCCCTGCACGTCGGCATTGCCGCGATGGCGGCGCAGAATCGGTGCCGCGATCAGGATCAGCAGGAATGACGGCAGGAAGATGCCAATCGTAGAGACCAGCGAACCCCAGAAGCCGGCGACCAGGTAGCCGACGAACGTCGCGGTGATCACCACCGGACCAGGGCTCAACATGCCGATCGCGACAGCGACAAGGAACTGGTGCGGATCGATCCAGCCCATGTCCTGCACCAATCCCTTTTCCAGGAATGGCACGATGACCAGGCCGGAACCGAAGGTCAGGCTGCCGGCCTTCAGGAAGAAGACCAACAGCTTGGCAAGGATGCCGCCGCTCGCGGCCTGCGTCGTGCCGATCGACACCGGCGCGGCGAAGGCGGCCAGCACCCCTGGCGGCGCCGATCGGAACAGCGAGCCGTAGTAAAGGATTCCGGCGACGCCAGCGCCGATGAACAGCAGCGCAACCTCGGCCTGCAGCGCGACAGTGATGCCAAATGCGACAGCTGCGACCAGCCACTGGAACTTGTCGTCCATGCCCAGCCTGGCCAGGCGCCAGCAGGAATGCAGGATCAGCGCGATCACCGCCGGCGAGACGCCATAGAAGATCGCCGTCATCCATGACAGCCCGCCGAAGTGCACGTAGAGCGCACCGATTGCCGCGACCATCAGGAAGTTCGGCAAGATGAACGCCCAGCCGCCTGCCCAGGCGCCCCAGAAGCCGCAGCGCAGGTAGGAGATGAAGATCCCCACCTGGATTGCGAGCGGGCCCGGCAGCGACTGGCTGACCGCGATGATCTCGCGCATTTCCTCGCGCGTCAGCCAGCCGCGATTGGTAACCAGGTCGCGCTCCATCAGTCCGACCAGCGCCACAGGGCCGCCGAACCCGGTCGTGCCCAGCCGCAGGAAATACGTGACAAGTTCGCGGATGGAGCCGTGCTTCATGCCGGCGGCGTCCAGTTGTGCGTCTCGTGCTGCAGCGAGCGGCACCACGTGTAGATCGCGTCGTAAACCACCATACCCTGCTCGAGCATTGCGTGATCGTCGGTGAAGTTGGCCGACAGGCCCAGCGAGATCGCGAGCAGACCAGCCGCCTGGGGCGCCAACTCCGGCCGCGACGTGTCCGCGCCACGGACGATGATCGCGAGGTGGTCGAGCGCCGGCTGGTGCAGCCCATAGTGGTCAAGGAAGGCGTCGAAGCTGCATTGTTCGCCGTGATGGGAGAACGGTTCGGCGCCCGGGATGTCGTAGGGTGTCGCGCCGGTCTCCTTGGCGACGGCGAACACCTGCTCGGTAGGCACGTAGATGAACTCGGCATCTTTGGCGACGAAGCGACGGATGAGCCACGGACACGCGATGCGGTCGATCTTTGGCCGCTCGCGGGTGATCCATTTGCTGGGCATGCTTGCCTCCCCTTGCAGACAGATGATGTGATATATATGAATCATGAAAAGATACAAGTGTCTCATGGTCACTAAACCGCGCGCGGAGGAACCGGCCAACTGGCTGCTGCTGCTCCACCAGTTGCCCGCCAAGCCGGCCTATGCCCGGGTGAAGCTGTGGCGGCGGCTGCAGGCGCTGGGTGCGGTGGCGGTAAAGAACGCGGTCTATGCCCTGCCTGCGGGCCCGCAGGCGCAAGAGGACTTCGAATGGGTACTCAAGGAGATCAACGAAGCCAGCGGCGAAGGCATGATCGTCGAGGCAAGGCTGCTCGACGGGCTGTCAGACGATGCGGTGCGCAAATTGTTCAACACCGCGCGCGAGGAAGACTATCGTGCACTCGCGAAGGAGATTCGCGGCTTGGATAAACATGATGCCGCGCCGGCGCAGATTGCGCGCCTGCGTGCGGAGGCGGCGAGAATTGTCGCCATCGACTTCTTCGGCGCCAATGGGCGGGAGGATGTCGAGGCTCGCCTCGCGGCATTTGATGCGCCGTCGATATCCCAGACCGCTTCCCCACGTCCGGCTGGCAGGCTCGTATCGGGCGCCGGCCATGTGTGGGTGACACGGCGCGACGTCCACGTCGATCGCATCGGTTCAGCCTGGTTGATCCGCCGATTTATCGACCCAGAGGCGACATTCAAGTTTGTTCAGGCCAAGGGTTATCGTCCGCAGCCAGGGGAACTCCGCTTCGACATGTTCGAAGCGGAGTTCACCCATGAAGGCGATCGCTGCACTTACGAAGTACTGCTGCGTCGCTCGGGTCTCAAGGACGCCGCGCTGGTTGCGATCGGCGAGATCGTGCACGACATCGACCTGAAGGATGGCAAGTTCGCACGCGAGGAGGCGAGCGGCATCGCCCATCTGATCGACGGCCTGGCCGCCTCGGGCATTCAGGACGCACAAAGGCTTGAGCGCGGCGGCGCGCTGTTCGACGATCTTTATGCGTATTTCCGCGGCAGGCGAGGTTAGAAACACACGTTGCTGATCGCGCGATGCGCACGACACGTTGGCGCAGTCCTGCTGCCATCAACGCGGAAGGTCCTCCGCCAGCAATTCGCCCAGGTGGCGCAAATAATGACCTGGGCAATTTTCCGAGCTCAGCCGCCTGCCTGCCGCAGCGCGGACGTTCTCCCATAGTTCCCTGTCGCGGTACAATCTCGTAACACAATTTGCGAAACTGCCAGGGTCCGCCGCCTCCGCAGCAAGAAGCTCCTCCTGGTGTCGCCAGCCGAGCTGTCGCCGCAGCAGTTCCGTTGTCACAACTGGAACTCCAAAGGATGCGGCTTCGTACACCTTGTATGGGGCACCGGCAGCAAACCGGGTCGGCGCCACGAAGACACGATGGGAACCATACAGGTTTTCTGTCGCAGAAACCGGACCGACCAGAGTGATCCTCGCATGGTCGCGGAACCGATCGAGGGTCACCTCATTTCCAAGGTATCCCGCAATGGTCAATCGGGTCTCCAGTCCCAAATCTTCCTCTATCAGTGGCAGCACCTCATCAACGAACCAACAGAGACCATCGAAATTCGGGCTTTCAAATGTATGGATGGCACCGATGAACAGGATGCCAGACCGAGCCTCGAATCCGCGCGGTGTCGGCGCAACCTTACGCATGTGGCCAATTACCGACACACACGGCGAAACCAGCCGCCGCAGTTCGGCGGCTTCCGCTTCGTTGACGGCGACGATCTGCTGACAGAATGCCGCGTTTTCGAATTCGCGGCGGATTGCTTCGTCCAGGTCGAACGGTGACGTGGCGGCGGTCAGCGTCGCACGGATCGCATCGCGGACGGCATAGATCGCCTCGGTGTCCAGCACGATCTGCGGCGGGCGACCCTTGCCGACGACCACTGACTCGAGAACCGGCCGCGCACGATCCAGGTTGTGTGTCCGGACGATCCAGATCACGTCGTAATACCCGTCGCGTGCCTCGAGGAAGTCTGCAAGACCTTCGAACGAGCAGTCGTGCATCACCTCGACCGTCTCCGGCATATCCGCATATACCGCCGCTGGATCGAATGGCATGGCGGACATCGGGAATACAGTGACGTGGAACCCCATCGAGGCCATCGCCCGGATCAGATCGTTGGATCTCACGAAGCCGGAGCCGAGTATCCGCAGCGGAACCTGGTCCTCGATAAACAGGATGCGCTTTCGGTCATCCTCGATCGAACGCGCGAACACCTCTGCGCGCCGATCGGCAATGTAGCGAAAGCGCAGATAGCTCCGGTTGCGGCGAATGAACACCTCGCGCGCCCGCGCGGCTTCGGCTTCCACGGCGCGGAAACTGCTCGCGCTGCCGTACTCGAAATGATGAATGACGACGCTGGGGTCGTAGACGACCCTGAAGCCCGCCTGCCTTGCCCGGATGCACAGATCGGCATCCTCATAATAGGCGGGCGTAAATTCGTCGGAGAGGCCCTCCAGTTTCGCCAGCACCTCGCCACGGATCATGAGGAACGCGCCAGAGCAGTAATCGACGTCGCGCACGAAGTTGGCCTCTGGCGCTAGCGGCGACGCATCGCGCATATAGCCGAGCGATGCGCCGTCGCGCCAGAGGATGCAGCCAGCCTCCTGGAGCCGGCCATGGGTGCGGATGATCTTGCCGCCGACGATACCGATGAGCAGATCCGAGCCGAGGCGCCGCAGCGCTGCGGCGATAGCGCCGGGTGCGAGTTCGACATCGTTGTTCAGCAGCAGCACCGCATCGCTGGTGACGCGGGTCAGCCCGGCGTTGCAGCCGCGGACGAAGCCCAGGTTGACGTCGAACCGCAGCAGGCTCGCGCCGCGCACATAGCGGTCGATGAACCGGGTCTCGTCACTGGAGCCGGAGTTGACCAGCACGAGCTCAATCGGTCCCGGCCAGTTCTGCCGCAGTGAACTCAGCGCCTGCATCGTGAATTCGAACTGGTTGTGCAGCACCATGACCACCGAAAGCTCGGCTTTGTCGGTGACAGCAAAATCGAGCGGTTGGCGGGCGAACAGCGGCAGCAGGTTGCGAGCGCGCGTCCGGAACAGCGTCTTGGCCTGCCCTTCCGTCACGTCATCGTCCGGCGGCGGCAGCGCCGCGAGTCCGGCCTCGCGGCCGATTGTCAGGTAATGCGCGAAGCCGTGCGGCGCGGCGCCGCTTTCCAGATCCGTGCGGACGGACCGGTGCGCCGTCACGTAGTAGTGCAGATCGAACGACTCGCTGGGGGAGCGCAGTTCGCGCGCGCCGGACCGCAGGAAGTGCTCGTAGCCGTTGCGATGGCGCCCGGTCTCGACCGCCTTTCTGATGTCGGGGTAGCGGGTGAGATAGTAGCGTTCGGAGAACAGGGGGAGCGGGTCGAACTCGGTCGGGGTATCGTTCGCCAGGTAGTGGTGCAGCGGGCAGAGCCATCGGCGCGCGGCGATCGCATCCGCCACGTCCGGATAACGCTGCAGGTACCATTCCGGGTCGAAGTATGGCGTCGTCCGCAGCAGGCTTCCGCCCTGTGACAACCGTCGCAGGTAGTGGATGAAGGGACCTTCCGCTTCGGCCTCGGCCAGGTCCTCGGCGGAGAGCTGGCTCAGGTAGGTCGCCCGGTCGAAGAACAGGCTGGCGGTGCGGCCTTCCTTGTTGCCGGTGCGGAGGTAGTGGTGATAGCCGTTGACCAGCCCGTGCGTCTGCAAGGACTCGTCGGTGAGGTCGCCGGAGCGTTCGCGGTACAGCGCCTCGTCGAACAGCCAGTGCGGCCGGCGATGGCGGCCAGCGTCGCGGCAATAGACGTCGAAGCCTGACTCCGCTTCGCCGGCGGCTGGATCGCGCCGGCGGCGGTCGGGTTGTTGGCGAGGAAGAAGGCCTCGTCGAAGAACGGGTTCGGCGAGTGCCTGAGGAACCGGCCGCTATCCAGGTAATGCTGGAAAGTAGTGGCAGCATCGGCATCGTCTGGCGCCGTAGCATAGGTGCGGAGATACCAAACTGGATCGAACGCCGCCCATGCAATTGTTGTATCCATGGCAAGACTAGGCGTTTCGGGGGCGGGGAAATCGGCAGCAGTCATTGGCGGACCCAAATGGAATTCGGTGAACATGAAACTTGAGCCCCGGCGGGGAACAGTCACCCCCCAACCGTGCGCCACGGTTCTGATACTTCGTCCGGCGGTCGTCCATCAATATTTGCGCAACAAGATTCCGCGCCATCTGCAGGCTGGGTCCAATGCGGAATTCACTCCCAAGATAGCCTCGGCCGTGCCATACTTTCGGTATGGGTCGTACACTGTATAGACTGGTACGGGCATGCTGCATGCTCGGCCTCGTGCTTTCCTCCTTGGTCTGCCTCAATGCACCAGCCACATGCGAGCAATATTCGGGATCATCCGAACCCTATCACGTAGGCGTGTGGTTCTATCCCTCGTGGAACCATGCTGCTTTGGCCACATGGGGGCCTCAGCACTGGCTGCCAATTTACGGACGAGCGGATACGTGGGGCGGCGTGCGCGACTTCGTTGAACGTAGGGGCGCGTTTTCGGTGCATAACCCCTTGACCGGCGATCGAATTGAATACTCGAGCCGCGAGCCTCTACTGGGCTTTTACGACCTGATGGAACGGCGGATCGTCGACGCCGAAATACAAATGGCGGCGAGCGAGGGCATGGAGTTCCTTTCGTTTTACTGGTACATTGACAGTAAGACGGGAAAGGAACAGCGGATATCAGCCCCGACCAAGCTGTTTTTCTCTTCGGGCGTTCGAAAGAATATCAAGTTTGTCCTTGCCCCCATAATTGGAGCAGACCAACCCAAAGATGTGATCGCATTGGAAACTTGGAGAGGCACCGTTGTCCCCAGCCTGATCTCCTACATGGCATCTGACGCTTACTACCGTCCAGGCGGTCGGCCCCTGGTCGTCGACTTTGCCTGGAGATTTGCGTCCGCAGAGCAGTACAAAAGCGCAGTGACATTTTTGCGCCAGGAAGCGTATCGCCGACTTGGGGTGATGCCACTGATCATCTCCCTCATTGGCTCGAAAAATACCTACAATGATCTGCACTATGGATGGAAGGTGATTGGGGTAGATGGGTTTACCTGCTTCCAACCCCCGATTGAGGGGTCACCGGAGCCATATGAGAAATATATCGGCGAAGCCATTCCATGGATGAAGGCGACCATGGCGCCCCCGAATGCGGTTCCTAGTGCAGATCTTCTCTATATGCCTTGTGGAACAATTGGCCGGGATTCACACCCGTGGCAAACAAACGATGCAGCACAAAACGCGGTCTGGACAGTCGGGTACTAGCCGCAGTCTTTGGCGGGAGCACCTACGACAGATTAGGGCCTTCGTAGAACTCTGGCTATGTGAACACGATGAAAACCGTGTTCCTCTACGCCTGGAACGAGTGGGGAGAGTTGGCAGAACAAATTGAGCCGTCGAGAAGACACGGCTACGCCTTTGCCGATGAGGTACGGGAGGTTTTTGATCTTCGATCCCGAGGTCCGAGCCCCACCAAACCTCCTTAGGAGGAACCCCGTGCTACGACGCGCACCAACTTACTGCAAGACAACTGGATTGCTCACTTCAGTAGGTCCGCAAATATATTGCCTAAGACCTGATCGCGGTCACTATGGGGCCGCGAATCATCTGAAGCGAACGGTGACATACTTTGGCTCTTTGCCGTGAAGTAGACACACCTGTAGCCCACGAGTAACGCCATCTCCTCCAGGGATGCGCGAGACAGAAGTGCAACATGCCCCCATTGTTCCCATTCGGATACATGAACCCCAGCAAATCCGCGTGCGAAGTCCGACCGCGTCTTCATTGATTGGATTAGGCAAGGGGTGCTTACGCGATGTATCGCACCCGGCTTCAGTACCCGGAGTGCTTCGGCCAGCACCAGGAACTGATTCTTCTGAGGGATATGTTCGATAAAGTCTTCATGGTAAATGTAGTCGACGCTGCAATCGGCTATCGGCCACGGCAATTCCGCGAACGGATATACGATATAGTCCTGTGGGTGCCGCTCGAAGAATTCCCTCGTCTGGGAATTTTTGAATTTATCGACGTTGATAAACCCTTCCCTAGGGGCTGGCCCAGGGCCAAGGTGTAGCCTTACCGCCTGTTCCTTATCCTCAAGATCCAGGTACTCTTGCTCTAAAGGTCTCCTGCTCGAGAACTGCATTATCCAGTTCGTCGAATCGTCTCATATTGGTATCCCTTTTATCGTCGCCTTTCGCTTTCCGGGTTCCGCTGAACCCACTGCCACCAGAGCCGCCTACTGCACTGGGCCAGAGTGCTTTTCTTATCGTGGGTATGGCTCGGCTAGTTTCCCTTTTCACTGTCATCGAAAACGCGAGGCGGCGTGCGTTCTCTCCAATCTGCCAAGCGTGCTCGTCGTGTCCTCTCAGCCAAGTAATCTTCTCCAGAAGGTCCGACATATCGGCTTCAACAGGGACATAGTTCTCCCAAGGGACCAAGCGATCATCGTACCATTGCCGAAAACACAGAGGCGACTTCACCTTCAGGATCGGGCTGCCCGAGTACAACTTGGTGAACATGCTGGCCCACGCATTCGTGTTGCCGTCTATGTCTATCTGGAATTTCCACTGCTGAAAGTCGCTCCAGTGCATGTACTCCTTCAGCAGCCCCTCGTCCCGGATCGCTTGGCGGTGCTCCTCGCTAGGGATCTGTGCCAACCCGCTAAGACCCGCGTCAAGCAGCCCCTGAGCGGCGTCCGATTGTGCTAACCGACAAAGCTGAACCCGGGGCAACTCATCCCAATTCCGGATTGCGTCGCCCCGAACGCTATACCAACCTGTTGTTTGTCCTCGCCAAAACGCAATGGGCTTGCGAGAGGACCAGGCGACCGAATTCCTCGCATAAGTCGCCTTGGCATCCGCATAGGCCGCGGTCTGCATGAAAACCGGATCTGGAAGCAGGTCGTAGCCCTGACGGTAATCACAATATGCCAAGCCAGGCATACTGCCCATATCCCCCACATTCAGCCACACGCGGCCTGCCCCAAAAGCATTCAACCGCGCAAAATTGGCGAGGACAGGGATTTCCTGAACCCAGTTTTTGAGTAACACGTCTGCATGCGGGTGGTCGGCCAAGTTCTCGCTGAACCGGTAAGTTGAACTCCCGTCGGATTCCAGCGACCAAAGCACAATCGACGGATTGTCCTGTTCGCCCGCCCCATCGGAGACGAGATGTATCGGACCGCCGAACTGGTGCTTGAGGAGCGCTTCGAGCGGGCTGAGGGCGTTCATGCAAAAGGCCGCCTCAACCACATCGTTCATTGCCGGGCGATTCGTCTTGAGCTCCTCACCTGCTGTGGCCAAGTACCTTCCAAACTCGCCGACCGCCCGATTTCCGGCGCCAGACAGGTAGTCGAAGTGGGCTCTCACGATAGGAAAACGTAAGTTCCCCGGTTGCATGCCAACCAGCGCATGCTCCAATGCAGCGCGTTTGGCGGCGGAATTCGGCTTTACGGAATCAACTTGCGCCTGTCCGTGCGATTCTGAATCATCAGTTTGATCCTCAAGCATCTTTCCCCTGAGTCCTCGCCTTCCGATGTGGGACAAGATTGGGATGGCGACCCGCGGGATGCCACGTAGATTTCTACCAGTTCCAGCGTGAATACCACAGGCTCAGGTCGCGACGGATGACCGCCTCCATCCGCTTCACCTCCGGCAACAGAAAGTCGGCGAGGGCTCGCAATGCATTTGGGGTGGGCTTCGCCGAACCTGGCGCTCGCCAGGACCAGTACTCCCGCTCGTAGTAGAAGGGGATTTCCAGAAAATCGCATATCTCGCGGAAAGCAGTCTCCTGGTCGGCGATCATCTCCTCGAAAATGCAAATCTTCATTCGCCCTTTGAAGTACCGCAGGTACTCCGACACCTCCGGGCTGACCATGCAATGGAACAGGGCTGTGACGCATAGATCGTGCGCCCAGCGCGGCGCATTTTCCTTGTACTGGGAAAGCCCGCGCGCTATCCAGTTATCGAGGGCACTTGGATCAGGGTCATTGTGGTCGAGGTTGTACTTCGAGACGATAAGATTGATTGGATCACGCAGGATCAACAGTATCTTCGCCCTAGGAGTGTCGCGATAGATCCGCAGGGCCACGCCAGGCTCAGAAACATAGAATGGCGATATATCGCATCTGATCGCCTCGTCTTCGGCATCGACGAAGTGCATGAGGTAGTCTTCATAGCGCAAACCGCCGGGGCCAAAGACCGGCTCCGACCAATGGCTATAGTAGTTGGTCTCTTTTGAAAACGGCGCATAGACGTCGGGGTGATCCAGGAAATAGTCGTGCAGCGAGGTCGTGCCGGCTCGTGGCTGGCCGATGACAAAGGCATTTGGGCTGATCTGCTCGATGCGTCCGCGAACGAGATTATTTCCCCTCTTCCGATACAGCGAGTTGAGCATGATGTTCTGCACAACCCGGGCTCGCGTGTGGAACTCCGGCAACTGGCTGACGTAATAAAGCAGCTTGTTGGTCGAATATCCCTTGAACAAGTTCAAGATGCGGCGGATGTCAGCCGCATCCGGTTCGCAACCATAGAAGAAGCGATGAAACCAGAGCGCGCGCTCAGCCTCCTCGCCCCCACCGTTCCGCGTCTCCTCCTGGTCAGCCAAATTCTGGGCTCCGTATCGGACGGTCAGCTTTGAACGACGCAAATACCTTAACAGATGCACAAAACCAAGTCATTCATCGAGTCATCCACGCGCGGCCGCCAACAGGTAAAGTTTTGCGTGCAGGCCAGGATGCCAAGCCGGCCACTATCTCCTCGGGCCGATAGTTTTCAAGATTCATGTCGTTATAAACTCGTTAATTCTGTGTTATTCATTAAGTGACTGCCTTCCTGTTCAATCAATGGGACTGACGCGACAGGTGCGGCCAAAATATGCTGCCCGTTTACAACACTTGCTGCTTCCACCGATCTCAGGGTTCGGTTATGTGTAGGCTCGGCAAGAGCACAAAAGCCTAAAGAGAAGGGCCTCCTGATGTCGGAAGCACGAAGTCTGCGGAGACCAAGAGGGGACAAGGTGCCGGGCGAGACGTCGCAGTTGAACGAGGTGAGTTATCTCCCTCCTTGCGCCTTCATGCTGGAGCATCTTGGTCTGTCGGCCGCCGACGTACGAGGACAGGGTACTGCACCAGTATCGCGGCGATTCCTGCGTGTTCTCATCGCCGAGTTCGTAGCGAGGGCGCACTTCGATCAGGACTGGTATGCGGAGACCTATCCTGACGTGGAGGGCGCGCGGCTGGCCGGCGATGTCAAATCGCTTCATCACCACTTCAAGACGTCCGGTTACTTCGAAGGCAGGCTTCCGGCCGAGCTTCCGTTTGATCCGCAATTTTACCGCAGGCACTACAAAGATATCGCCGAGTCGTTCCCGGCATCTGACCCCGAAGGCATGCGCGTCCACTTCCTGACATCAGGTTACTTCGAAGGACGTGCTGGCACGGCGGAAATGCTGGCCGAAGTGGAGCGCTGGCAGGCCCTGGTAAAAGAATGAGTTGCCCGACAGGGCGCCCCTGCACGACGAGAAGCTGACGTTGGGACGCCGAAGCAAGGCCCGCATCGTATCGCAGCGAGCCGTCACGAGCGTCACGTCGGCGCCGTCCGGCGCTGCCGGTCCGTCCCCGCGTCGGCGAGCCGTCTTCACCATCGTCTCCTGCAACTACATCGCCTACGCCGCCACCCTCATGCAGTCGGTCCGCGATTTCCACCCGGAGGCGGACCGCTTCATCGTCCTGGCCGACTCCTACCGCGAGTTCCCCGGCCTCGACACCGCTGCCGACCTGATCTTCTGCGACGAGATCGGCATCGAGCTGTATCTCGAACATGCAGCTCTGGTACTCGGTGATCGAATTCAACACGGCCATCAAACCGTTCGTCTTCCGCCACCTGTTCGACCGCTTCGCCTTTGACGAGGTGGTCTACCTCGATCCCGACATCCTGCTGTTCCGCCCCATGGCGGAGGTCTTCGACGGGCTCGTCGCGCACAACATCGTGCTGATCCCGCACATCATGCAGCCGCTGCAGGACGACAAGGAGCCGTCAGACCACACCATCATGAAGTCCGGTGTCTATAACCTGGGCTTCCTCGGCGTCCGCAACGATCCCGACTCACGCACGCTGATCGACTGGTGGAGCGAGCGGTGCTACCTGCACTGCCGCGTGGACGTCCCCGGCCACATGTTCACCGACCAACGCTGGATGGATCTGGCGCCCGCCTTCGTGCCGGACCCGTTGATCCTGCGCCACCCTGGCTACGACGTCGCCTACTGGAACCTCGCTCACCGCCGGGTGGAACAGGCTGGAGATGGCGCCTGGCTGGTCAATGGCGGCCCTCTGGTCTTCTTCCATTTCAGTGGCATCAGTCCCGAGGACCCGACGGTCTTCTCCAAACACCAGGACCGCTTCACGACGGAGACTCTGGGGCCGGTGTCGGTGCTTTGCGATCTGTACCGCCAGCGCGTGATCGCGAACGGTTGGGAGAAGCACTCACGACTACGCTACGGCTTCGCTGCGTTCCCCACCGGCCGTCCGATCGAGGACGCCATGCGCCAGTGGATCCTGCGCGCCGTCGACAGCGGTCGCCTGGACGCCCAGTCGCCCTTGACCGTGGATTCCAACTTCTTCGATCAGCTGGACGAGGAAGCTGCCGAGAAGAACGTCACTGTCACACGCTTCATGTACCAGTTCTGGCTGAACCGCCGGGACCTGCAGGAGGCATTCGATATCTTCACGGCGCGGGGCTGCAGCGGCTACCTTGAATGGTTCCTCAAAGGCGAGGCGCGCAGGCAGGGTGTCGACGGACGCAGCGTAGCTGCTGCCCGCCGAATCAAGAACGAGCCGGAGGCTCGCCCGGCGTCGATCGACGCCATCGTGCCGCCCTGGCCATCCGTGAGCCGCTCCGCATGGCAGGGGCCGTCACGTGAAGCGGCGCGGTTCCTTGAAGGCGACGTTACCGCAAACATTGATGCCAAGCGGATTCTCGTGCCGGTCCACGTGGCCCTGAGCTGGGAGCTGCGTGCGGACCTGCGCGCGCATTTCAATCTGGGGACTGCCGACGACCTCTATCGTTACCTGGCCTGGGCGCTGACCAGCGGGGTCAGGGAGGGCGTGGTGAAGTGTGACGAGTTTTCTCCACAGTTCCTTCAGCAGATGGCGCATGAATCGTCCACTTCGAGTTACTATGGCGACGTTCCGATAACGACCTGCCTGGTCGCAACCAGGCTGGTTGAGTCCGAGAACAAGCGCTACAACTCCCGGCACCGGTTCCCTGTCGAACGCCCTGGCCGCTTGGCTCACGGGCTGTGGTTCACGTATGTTGCCGCAAAGAAATTCAATTGGCCGAATGAGCTTGTGGCTCCGCTACGGGCGTATTTCGAGACGTCCAGCGGTGTCGAAGTCGATGGATTCCAGTTGCCCAACGCCATGCTGGCGATCTGGAGCCTTCGTGACGACGTGCAGAAGATCTTTCCGCTGGATACCGGAGTGTCGATCAGGAACTATGTCGTCTGGTTGCTGACCTTTGGGTTGCGAGAGCTCGAAATTACCATCGATCAATTAGGGGACGGGCTGTACAGCTCATTGCTTTCCGCATCGCCGCGGCAACCCGGGTTAGAGCAGGTGCTTGAAATGCTCTACGAGACCCGCGGGGATCTACAGCAGCAGTTCGACATCACCACTGCGGTCGGTCGGGACGCGCTAAAAAGCTGGTGGTGGAATGACGCAACCAGATCCGGTGATGAACAAGCAGCAGCCGCGCTCTTCAGTCGCACCGAAGTGACGGAGATCGAGTCGGAACCGCCGACGTACACGGCCAAAGTCGCGCTGACAGGACAGTGGTCTGCTCCGACGGGACGCGGTGAGGACGTGCGCTGCTCCGCGATTTCCCTGCAAGCGGCCGGGTTCTCCGATTTTCTAATCGTCGATTCTGAAACACATCAAGTTTTGCGGCCTGATGGTTCTTTGCTACCGACTTCCTGCAAGGTGGAGGTCGAGGTCAATATTCTGCACCTCAACGCAGATACGGCCTATGCGGACTGGCGGCTCATGCAGAGATTGCGAGTCTTTGCAAAGACGAGTGTTGGGTTTTGGGCGTGGGAATTGGAACGTTTGCCCAGCTACTGGCGACATTCATTTTCCTTCTTTGACGAAATCTGGGCGTCGACACGTTTTGCGAAGGCGGCCTTCTCGCGTGAACAACTGCGCCCGGTTCGCCTGATGCCCATGGCGGTCTTTGTCCCCGCAGCGCAGCGAGAGTGCGGGCGCCGTGAATTGGACCTACCCACAGATGCCACAGTGTTTCTCTTCGTTTTCCATTTTGGATCATTTGTAAGTCGCAAGAATCCCGAGGCCGTAGTACGTGCCTTTTTGGAAGCCTTCCCCGCGGGTGATGAAAAGGTCTATTTGGTCATCAAGACGATGGGCGCTGAGGACGACTACGAACGCCTCGAGCAGCTGAACATGTTGTGTGCTGATCCTCGAATTTCGCTGCGGGATATCAGGTTGGCCCGTGACGAATTAGTTGGTCTCATTAAGGCCTCGGATGCTTTCGTTTCGCTACACCGCTCCGAGGGATTCGGTCGCGGACCAGCCGAGGCCATGCTGTTGGGCCGCCCCACGATCCTGACTGCCTACTCCGGCACCAACGACTTCGCGACGAGCAAATGCACCTATCTTGTTGATTATGAGCTCGTTCCTGTCGTTGCTGGAGAGTATATTGGCGTTGAGGGTCAGAACTGGGCCGACCCAAAAGTTGCTACCGCGGCTCGCCATATGCGGAACATCTACGAGCGGCCGGATGATGCTCGTCGAGTTGGGGAGTTGGGCAAAGCACAAGTCGCACGGCGCTTGCACCCGTCTGTCATCGGCAGGGCGATGCTCGGCGAATTGGTGGAGTTATTGCCGCACGAGGTTTGTGAACAAACGAAGGCGGGCTGGGCTCGAATGGGCGCCTCATATAAAGAGCCTGAACCTGCTGCGTCCGGAAACGTTCGTCCGGTCGTTGACCACAAGAGGCGTGAGAAGCAAAAAGCGCTTGGATGAGCTGATTATAGCCGAGTGGTTGCCAGACCAGCGTTTCCCGCGGCCCAAACCAGACCCGTACACCTGACGGTGATCCCATCATCTGCGCGCACTCTCGTTGCGCCCACAGCGAGTACCGCCTTGCCGAGCCGAATGGGCGTTTGATCCAAGCGACGCTTGTAGGAGCGCCGCTCAAGGACAGTTGGCCGGATGAAGATCGTCACCGGGGTTGAACGGCGGCGGGTTGCGCGTCCCGATTTGAACCCGCGCCGAGGTAGAATTGGACCGTAAGTGTGATGACGGCGGTGGGTCACAGGGGTGTGATCGGAGGCACTTATCCTTATGGTCTACTGGTCAGTAGGTGCGGGGGCTGCTAGCATTAGATTATGGGAGAAAATATCAGTCACCCGGATATTGGGCATCGCCGCACTAGTGCGAAAGGTCCAAGAAAGCAGACGGCTGAAGTAATCGGCCGAAGGCTCCTGGAAGTAGTGGTCTACGTGAAGCACTGCCGAGTGGGCGTCAAGCTGGATATTGGCGATCTGGCGGAAACAACTGAGATCGGCGATTGGAAGATGCCGGACTTCAAGATGGCCTGTGCGTATGCTGCGGCCCAGAATTGGCTGATTCTCGGACCGAATACGCTCACGCTGGCGCCTGCTGGCTTGGCTGCGGCCTGATCACGGCTTTGTCGGGCCCGATCGAAGGCGCCCACCCCACCCCCCAGGTGCACTATCGCCGTCCCTTCAACCGCTAAGCCCCACGTTCATTCGACGGCAAATTCAACTGTATCCTGCGGCCTCAATGAAGCAACGTCTGGTTTACGGTGCCTATGGCGGAGGTGCTCAGACCTGCTTTCTAGCCGCCATGCCGCGGTGTCCGCATCTCTCGGCTTTTCAGTACTATCATCGTGTGATGCCAATCTTGTCGGAGCCAATCCGTACGCCTGAACCAGATAGGCGAGACGCAAGCATTCAGCCCGGATCTCGGGGTGCTGCATCGTCTCAGCCAGCACATAGCGGCGGCGGACAGCATCGGTCGCCATCTGCAAAGCCTCTGGGGAGGGCATTCCAAGTGGCACTTCGCGAGGGCGCTCGATAGGCATGGCGCGCTCCCAACCTTGGAACGCTTTGATAACGCCGCTTTGGCGGACCATCCATTGATTCAGATCAATCATTGCCGACACGCGTGCTCATCCCGGCACATTGCGCTTACAAATCCGCGTGATTCCCTCGAATCAGAGGACCGGGAACGGAAGCTGGCACTTACGGGAAGAGATCTGCGGTCTCGTTGTACGCATCGCCAACCGTGAGACGCTGGTGGCCAAGGTCAACGCCTGGAAACAGCAACGCTATGCCTCCGGCGCTCGCATCAAATGAAGGCTCATAACCCCGCGCGCCCGCGACAAATGGGCCCGGGCCCTATCCTAACCTCGCCAATGAGTCATAATCTCCGTGCGTGGCATTAGGTTACCGCCGCCACCATCCCCGCTTCCGCTCGACGACCACATCCTGCTCGCCGCCGATGAGGATCGGCTTGATCGCCGGTTCCGGCGTCGCGTCATTCGCCGCCAACACGGGAGCCAACGGCGTTGCCTCCGGTTCGGCACCAGTCGCCGGTTCCGGCTCGGTGAGCATAACCGCATCCGCCGGTCGGGACTCCGGCACGGCAACCGTGTCACCCTCGGCCTGCACAGGTTCCGACCCGGGCCCGACGTCCGCCGGCTCAGGCTCCAACACGACAGGTGCGGCCATCTGCGCCGGTGTTTCCGCTTCCGTCCGCTCCAAAACGTCGAAGATGTCGAACGTGTTCCCGCCGAACGGGTTGGCGGGCGTCGGCCCGGTATAGACTGGCGGCAAGTCCGGCTGCTCCGCACCGGGTTCGGCGTGCGGCAGGATCTCGCCATTGCCGTCGGGGCGACGCCGCCGCCCGCCGCGACGACCGCGGCGTCGCGCACGATGCTCATCGTCTCCGGCTTCGGCATGCTCCGGAACACCCTCGACATGGGTCTCGGACGCCTCAACCTCCCCTTCGGCGACTGGAGCTTCGTCGGTGGCCAGAACCGCCGGCGTCTCCTCACGGCGTCCACCGCGACGACGACGGCGACGGCGACGATGACGGCGCTCGGCCTCCTCGGGCGTCTCACCCGCCACGGCGTGACCCCCATCGTCGTCAGCCTCGTCCTCCTCTTCCTCCTCGCCGGCGAGATCTTCTTCCCCCTCAATCTCCGGCGTCGGCAGCGTCTCCGTCTGCGTGACCGTCACCGGCGCCTCGACCGCCACCTGCGCGCGCACCCGCTCGATGCGGAACTCCGAAATCATCTGCCCATCATCGCCGAGACACAGCACACGCATCCCATAGCGCAGCTCGATATCGGCCAGCCGCTCGCGCTTGTGGTTGAGGATGTAGAGCGCCACCTGCGGCGCCGCATGCACGACGATTTCGGCGGCGCGACGCTTCGCACCCTCCTCCTCGATGCCACGCAGCACGTGGATCGCAGCGCTTTCGGTCGAGCGCACATGCCCCATGCCGCCGCAATGCGGACAGGCGATGAAGCTCGTCTCGGCGAGAGAGGGACGCAGCCGCTGCCGGCTCATCTCCATCAGGCCGAAATGGCTGATATGGCCGACCTGGATGCGCGCGCGGTCGTTCTTCAGCGCCTCCTTCAGGCGCTTTTCCACCATCGCGTTATGCTTGCGCGTCTCCATATCGATGAAGTCGATGACGATCAGTCCCGCGAGATCGCGCAGCCGCAACTGCCGCGCCACTTCGTCCGCCGCTTCCGTGTTGGTGCGCAGCGCCGTCTCCTCGATGCCGCGCTCGCGAGTCGAGCGGCCCGAGTTCACGTCGATCGCCACCAGCGCCTCGGTCTGGTTGATCACCAGATAGCCGCCGGAACGAAGCTGCACGGTGGGCAGCAGCATCGAATCGAGCTGCGCCTCAACTTGATACTTCGCGAACAGCGGCATCCCGCCGTTCTTCCAGAGCTGTACCTTCTTGGCGTGGCTCGGCATCAGCATGCGCATGAACTCGTGCGCCGCGCGCCAGCCAGGCTCGCCATCCACCTGGATCTCATCGATGTCGCGCGAATAAACGTCGCGGATCGCACGCTTGATCAGGCTGGCTTCCTCGTAGATCAACGCCGGCGCGACCGACTTGAGCGTGCTGTCGCGAATGTCGTCCCACAGCCGAAGCAGGTACTCGCAATCGCGTTTGATCTCGGCTTTCGGCCGGTTGGCGCCGGCGGTGCGCACGATCAGGCCCATGCCTTGGGGGATTTCCAGTTCGGCCATGATCTCCTTGAGCCGACGACGATCCGTGGCCGAGGTGATCTTGCGCGAAATGCCGCCGCCGCGCGGTGAGTTGGGCATCAGCACGCAGAAGCGACCGGCGAGCGACAGATAGGTGGTCAGGGCGGCCCCCTTCGTGCCGCGTTCCTCCTTCACCACCTGCACCAGCAGGATTTGCCGGCGCTTGATCACTTCCTGGATCTTGTAGTTGCGCAGGAAACGCGAGGGGATGCGTCGCTCACGCGCATCCTCGGCGCCGTCGGGCTCGCCGCCAACGGTCTCCGGCGGCGGCTCCGGTTCCTCGCCGGTATCCGTGAACGCCTCGACGGTCGGCTCCGCCTCAAGCACGTCAACCAAGGGGTCGATCGCCTCCCGCTCGGGCACCCCCTCGTGTGGTTCGGCCGGTTCCGGGTCAGGTCCGGACATGTCGACGGAGTCTGCGACCACCTCTGTCACGGTCTCCGCGGGCTGTGCCGCAACTTCTTCTTGCGGTGCTTCGACGGCGGCTTCCTGCTCCGTCAACTCAGGCATCGCCGTCGCATCCGTTTCGGATTCGGCCGGGGCGGGTGCCGCGACCGCTTCACCTGCGGCAGCTTCGGCCGCGCGGTCTTCTTCCTCCTCCTCGCGACGTGCCTCCTCGGCCTCCATCTCGATCAGCCGCTGCCGATCGGCGACGGGAATCTGATAGTAGTCAGGATGGATTTCGCCGAACGCGAGAAAACCGTGCCGGTTGCCGCCGTATTCGACGAATGCGGCCTGCAGGCTTGGTTCTACCCGAACCACCTTGGCGAGATAAATGTTGCCCTTGAGCTGGCGCTTGGTCGATGTCTCGACATCGAAATCCTCAAGCCGGGTACCATCCAGCACCACCACACGGGTCTCTTCCGTGTGAGTGGCATCGATCAACATACGTTTGGTCATCTAGTCCTGAACTCCGATAGGCCGCTGGGCAGCGCGGCGCGGATCCCCGCGGGACGCGCACCGGCGAGCGGCGAAACAGGCGTGTGATAGGGGGCTGGCCCATCCGCTCAAGGATCGGAACGTTGTCCGGCCGAGCACTGCGGCAGCATGTCATCCCACCCACCAAGATGGGGATGACAGCGGAATTGGTTAGTGCCTGGCCGATGACGAGCATGCTTCCGACAATAATCCGTCCCTGACGACCCGAGCCGACCCCGGGTGAGGTGGACTGCCTGCAGCCCGATCGCGGCAGCCGATGCCCGGCGCGCTGCGAGCGCGGCGCGGGCGATGACGCGAAAGCGGCCTACGGCGACCCTCCCCGGACCCCTCCACCGAACCCAGGGTTCGGCTGGATCACAGGCCGTCGCATCCACCGGTTTTCCTGCCCGCGGCAGCGGTTGGTCCCGCCTACCCCAGGTGCGTCACCAGAGCGGACCGGACCATGAAGCAAAGCGACTTGCTCCGCAAGCGAAGGTTGGCGCATGGCGTGGGCTTCGCCCTTAAGCAGCCGTAATCAAGGGAAAAGCTGCAATTCTGCATCTGTTGTGTTAGGAACTCCCCATGGTTCCTTCTTCGCCGATCTCGCGCCGCCTGCTGCTCGGCCGCCTCGGATCCGGGACAGGAATTGTCGGCACTTTCCTGCTTCCCGGCCGCATGCGCGGGGCACTGGCCGCTGCAGCCGCTGGTCCCGGCCGTTCAGTCGCTGCAGCGACCGCCCCGCTGGGCAAGAGCGCGCCGCTGGTGATGCTCGACCCCGGGCATGGCGGCAAGGATCCTGGCGCAATCGGCATTTCCGGCACCTACGAGAAGCAGGTGTCGCTTGCCGCGGCATTCGAGCTGAAGCGGAAACTGGAAGCCGAGGGCCGCTACAGGGTCGCGCTGACCCGCACGCGCGACGCCTTCATTCCCCTGGACGATCGGGTGGCAAGGGCGCAGGCGCACGGCGCGGCGTTGTTCGTCTCGATGCATGCCGATGCTCTGTCCGACCACTCAATACGCGGGGCCAGTGTCTATACACTCGCCGGCACGGCCTCGGACGCGCAGACCGCAGCGCTGGCGCGGCGCGAGAACAGCGCCGACCGATTCGGCGGCGCCAGCTTCAACGCGCCGCCGGAGGTCGCTCGCATTCTGGCAAGCCTGGTGCGGCAGGAAACCCGCGTTGGTTCCGGCCGACTCGCTCGCAGCATGGTGGGCAGCCTCGACCAGGATCTGCCGATGCTGCCGAACCCGGAGCGGCATGCCGGCTTCGTCGTGCTGAAGGCGGCTGACATTCCCAGCGTCCTGGTTGAGATGGGGTTCATGTCCAATCCTGCGGACGAGGCGGAGCTGCGGCGTCCGCAGCATCGTGCGCGGGTGGCCGAGGCGATGAAGCGTGCGGTCGACGCCTATTTTGCCGCCGCCGCCCACATGGCGGAGATCGATCGCGCCAAATGGATGCCTGCCTAGCGCTCTCTTCGCTGGTGAACCGCCCGGAAAAAGGCCATATCGCTCGACCATGAGCGAACCCCTGACAGCCGGCGAAAAGCTGGCGCCTTCGCCGCCGGACGATCGCAAAGCCCGCGTGCGGCAACCGAAGCCGCCACGCAAGCCTCGGCGCAGCCTGTTCCGCCGCTTCGTGCGCGGCTTCATAGGCGGCCTCTTCGCCGTCGGCCTGCTGGTGGCCGTGGTCGGCGGCATCGGCGGCTATGTCGCCTGGCAGCGTTTCAGCGCCGATCTGCCGGACGTCGATGGGCTGCGCAATTACCAGCCGCCGGTGATGAGCCGGGTCTACGCCGGCGACGGGCGGCTGATGGCCGAGCTTGCCTCCGAGCGGCGCATCTTCGTGCCATATTCGGCGATTCCCGAACTGGTGACACAGGCCTTCGTGTCAGCCGAGGATCAGCACTTCTGGACCCACCCCGGTGTCGATCCTTTGGCGATCGTGCGCGCAGCGGTGTTCGACATGTCGCACATGGGCCAGCGGCGCCCGATCGGTGCTTCGACCATCACGCAGCAGGTCGCGAAGAACATGCTGCTGGATAATCAGGTGTCGCTCGCCCGCAAGGCGCGCGAAGCGATCCTGGCGATGCGCATCGAGCAGAATTTGTCGAAGCAGCGCATCCTGGAGCTGTACCTGAACGAGATCTATCTCGGGCAGGGCTCATACGGCGTCGCCGCGGCGGCACAGAGCTACTTCAACAAGCCGCTGGACAAGCTGACGCTGACCGAAGCGGCCTTCCTCGCCGCCCTTCCCAAGGCGCCGAACAATTACAACCCGTTCAAATATCCCGATGCCGCGAAGTCGAGGCGGGATTGGGTGCTGGACAGGATGACCGAGGACCATGTCATCACCGTCGCTCAGGCAACGGCAGCCAAGGCCGAAGCGATCATCCCCTCCGAATTCCGCCGGCCGCAACCGCTTCCCGGCGCCGACTGGTTCGCAGAGGAGGTGCGCCGGCAGTTGATCACGCAGTTCGGCGCCGATGTGACGACGCAGGGCGGACTGATGGTGCGCACCAGCCTCGACCCGGCGCTGCAGGCGACCGCCGAGAGGGCCATTCGCAACGGGCTGATGGCATATGACCGCAAGCTGGGTGGCTGGCGCGGTCCGGTCGGCCATCTCGATGGCGGACCAGCATTGGCAAAGAACTGGGTCGAGCCGCTGGGACAGATGGTACGGCCGCAGGGCATGCTGCCCGACTGGAGACTCGCTGTGGTGCTGGAGACGACCGACAGCGAGGCACGACTCGGCTGGCTCGATACGCCCGGCCAGACACCGCAGCCACGCACCGGTACGCTGCCATTGTCGGATGTTGCCTGGGCACGACCACTCAGGGACGGCAAGCCCGGGCCAGCACCGCGTCGCATGACGGACGTCCTTCAGCAAGGCGATGTGGTTATGGTCGAACCCAACGCCGCGCCGCCGGTTGTGCAGCCTGCGAAGAACGCCAAGCCGGCACCTGCACCACTGCCGCGACTGGCGCTGCGGCAGATCCCTGCCGTTCAGGGCGCGTTGGTGTCGCTCGATCCGACGACCGGCCGGGTTCTCGCGATGGTTGGCGGCTGGAGCTACGAGGGCAGTCAGTTCAATCGTGCCACCCAGGCACAGCGCCAGCCGGGTTCCAGCTTCAAGCCGTTCGTTTATCTGACTGCGTTGGAAAAGGGCATTTCGCCAAGCCAGCGTTTCCTCGATGCGCCGATCGTGATGGATACCGCCGCCGGACGTTGGCGGCCGAACAACTTCGAGATGGAGTTCGGTGGACCGACGCCGCTGCGGGTCGCTCTGGAGCGCTCGCTCAATCTGGTGACGCTGCATGTGGCGCAGACCGTCGGCATGGAGGCCATTGCGCAGAACGCGATCGCCTTCCACGAGGTGGAATCGATGCCCCGTGTGCTGCCTGCGGCGCTTGGCGCAGTGGACACCACGGTGCTGCGCGAGGCGGGCGCCTACGCCTCGCTGGCCGAGGGCGGCCACGAGGTGCTCCCGACGCTGATCGACAGCGTGCAGGACCCCGACGGCCACGTGGTGTGGCGGCCATCGGCTATCACCTGCGACAACTGTTCCGACCAGGGAATCGCACCGGCGCTGACCGACCAGCGCAAGGAAATCGCCGACGCCGCCTCGGTGTTCCAGATCGTCACCATGATGCAGGGCGTGACGACGCGAGGGACGGGCGTGCCCGTGGTGGCCGGCCTCGGCCATCCGATCGCCGGGAAGACCGGCACGACCCAGGAATTCACCGATGCCTGGTTCTCGGGCTTCACGCCGGACCTCGTGACCACCGTTTGGGTCGGCTTCGACAATCCGGCGACACTCGGCAACAACGAGACCGGTGCGATAGTTGCCGGCCCGATCTGGCGTGACTTCATGGCCGTTGCGCTGAAGAACCGCCCAGTACCTGACGTTCCGGCAGCCGGAAGGCGTGACAATGGCACAGTGGGACACCGGTTCCGGGGTGGTGACGGACGCATTCAAACCGGACCAGATCCCGGGTTCCTCGCGACCGTTCGGCGCCGCAGTGGCCATCACGCCCGGTGGCTCGGACGGGTCGACGCCGGCGGACCCGTCGCAGCCCGGCCGTGGCAGAGTCGACAGCAACCTGGGCGGGATATATTAGGCGCGCCTTCCGACAGATCATGAGTGACCGATGTCTGCCGAATCGGATGCCTTGAACGAACAGATCAAGCAGTCGGTGGCGCTGCTGAGGAGGCATCTTTGACTGGGATGTCGCCGAGGGCCGCCTCGCTGAACTGAACGCGCGCGCCGAGGACCCCGACCTCTGGAACGATCCCGCCGCCGCGCAGAAGATGATGCGAGAGCGGAACCACCTAGCGGCGCAGATGGATGGGCTGCGCAGCGCTGGAAAGCGAGGTTGCCGACACGCTGGAACTGATCGGCCTCGCCGAGGCGGAGGGCGACGCGGCGATGGCCAACGAGGGCACGGCTGCATTGCGTGCGCTGGCCGAGGAGGCGAAGCGGCGCGAGATCGAGAGCCTGCTGGCAGGCGAGGCTGACGCCAACGACGCCTACATCGAGATCAACGCCGGCACCGGTGGGACCGAAGCCCAGGACTGGGCCGAGATGCTGCTGCGCATGTATCTGCGCTGGGCGGAACAGCACGGCTACAAGACGCAACTGATGGAAGCAAGCGAGGGCGAGCAGGCCGGCATCAAGTCGGCAACGCTGCAGGTGAGCGGGCCGAACGCGTATGGCTGGCTGAAGACGGAGGCCGGCGTGCACCGCCTGGTGCGCATAAGTCCCTTCGATGCCAATGCGCGACGGCACACCAGCTTCGCGAGCGTATGGGTGTATCCGGTGGTCGATGAGAGCATCGACATCACGATCAACGAAAGCGATCTGAAGGTCGATACCTATCGGGCGTCAGGCGCCGGCGGCCAGCACGTCAACAAGACGGAAAGCGCGATCCGGATCACGCACGTGCCGAGCGGGATCATCGTTGCGTGCCAGACCGATCGCAGCCAGCACCGCAACCGGGCAACAGCGATGGCGATGCTGAAGGCGCGGCTGTACGAGGCTGAACTGCAGAGGCGCGAGGCGGTGGCGACAGCGCAGGAGAACGCCAAGACCGACATCGGCTGGGGACACCAGATCCGCAATTACGTGCTGGCGCCGTATCAGCTGGTGAAGGACCTGCGCACCGGCGTGGAGAAGGGCAATCCCGACGCGGTGCTGGATGGTGCCCTGGATGAGTTCATGGCGGCCGCGCTAGCCGCGCGCGCCGGTGCAACGCGAAGCGAGGCCAGCGCCCAGGCACGCTAGGGGCGTTACGCGGTCGTTGCGGCTCGCACCGTGACGAAACAATGCTCAAGACGCGGTTAAGGTGGCTGATGTGACCCGAATTGAGTTTTCGCAAAGGGTGGATACCGGTCATCCTTCGTCTGCCGCCAGTCGCAGACCAGACAGGAAGAGTTCCCGCTGCTCGGGGATCCGCAGGAAGCTGGCGTCCAGCACCACGACAGGGGTGATGGCCCGCAGCCGCGCGACGATTTCTCGTGCGTCTTCGAGCCGACCCATTTGGGCATAGCAGGCGGCCAGAACGCGGAATGCCAATGCAAAGCTCGGGTCTGCGTGGACCGCAAGGAGCAGTTTCGGCACTGCCTCATCGAAACGGCGGCTGAGAAAATGCGCGAAGCCCATCGCAAACAGCGTGGAGCCGACCGGGGACCGCGGGCTTAGTCTCAGCGCAGCCTCGAATCGCTCGATCGCGCTTTCGGGTTGACCCCCCCGGAGCCTTAGGACGCCGCTGATGTGCCAACCACGAGCGTAGTTCGGATTGAGCGCCAGTGCACGATCGACCAGCGCCGTCATCGCGGCGTTGTCCTCACCGAAAAATTCCAATGCTTCCGCGGCATTCGCCAGGACGCCCGGATCGTTGTTGGCCACTTCCAGAGCTCGTCTTGCGAAATCAGCGCCTTTCCGAGACAACGCACCCGGATCCGCAGTTCGACCGTTCTCTACCAGCCGAAGGCAGCAGGTCGCCGCCCAGGCGAGCGCCGGCCCATAGCGCGGATCATGCGCGATCGCCTCCTTCAAGAGACGCAGCGCCTCGGGGACTTGCGCGGACGACCAGAACATTGCGTAAGCGCGCAAATAGAGGTCGTAAGCAGTGAGGTCGCTGGTAGGGCGGGCCGACGAACGGCGCGTCTCTGCAGCCTGTAACGTCGGCTCGATAACGCTGGCGACACTGTTCGCGACCTGATCCTGGAGATCGAACACGTCTTCCATCGAGCCGTCGAAGCGATCAGCCCACAAATGCGCTCCGGTCTCGGCGTCGATCAATTGAGCGGTGATGCGGACCCGGTCGCCGCCCTTACGAACTGAGCCTTCCAAGACGTAGCGAACTCCAAGCTCTTGTCCTACTTGCTTCACGTCGACAGAGCGACCTTTGTAGGTGAAGGTCGAATTTCGAGCGATCACGAGCAGCCAGGGGATGCGGCCCAATGCGGTAATGATTTCCTCGACCATCCCATCAGAAAAGTATTCCTGATTCGCATCGCCGCTCATGTTGGCGAATGGCAGCACCGCGATCGACGGGCTGTCGGACCGCGGCAGCATCTCGGAAACAGCTCGGATAGGTAGCATCGCCCTTGGGGTATCGACGGCCGACGCCGCAGCGGCCTCTCTCATGACAGGCGCGCGCCCGTGGTGCCGCCACAGATAGTCACCAACGATGATCGATAGCCCTGCGATCACCGCAATGAGGCGGTAGTCCAAATGCACAAGCCACTGAGGGAAGGCGTCATGGGGAACGTGCACCTCGTGCAGTAGCTCCGCCAACCAGTGCTCGGGCGCCGCTCCAGTCGCAGCAATAATCGCACCGGCCACAGACCAGTGGGTCAGAAATTCCCGCGCGATCTGCCAGATACCTGGGCGGCGCCTTTCCATGGTGTCATCGTATCGCGGAGATCATGCATCGCACAGCCGCTCTCCAGCTTCCTCAGCAGGAAAGTACACCGATATTCCGTCGCTTCGCTCTTCCCAGCGCCAGTGGTAGCCTTGGCCAAATCGAACACAGGAGGGAACCATGCGTGGTGTCGTGTTCACCGGTGGCCGTGAGCTGGAGATGATGGAGTTCCCCGATCCCACGCCCGGCCCTGACGAAGTGGTGGTCGAGATGAAGGCCTCCGGCATGTGCGGCAGCGACCTTCACCAGTACCGGCGCCCGAAGGGACAGACGCGCCAAGCCACTGGCTTCCCGCAGAACCCCGATCCGGTGATCGCCGGCCACGAACCCTGCGGCGTGGTGGCAGCGGTCGGGCCCGGCGTGTCGGAGAAGGAGGCGAAGGTTGGCACGCGCGTGATGGTGCACCACTACCAGGGATGCACGCAGTGCAACCATTGCCGGTCCGGCTGGCAACAGCTCTGCCAAGAGGTGCCGGTCAAGGTGTACGGCAGCAACGCACATGGCGGACATGCGAGATACCTGAGAGTACCGGCGAACACGCTGGTGCCGCTGCCGGAAGAACTGAGCTTCTCGGCCGGCGCGGCGATCTCCTGCGGGTCAGGGACGGCGTACAGCGCCCTGCGGCGGATGCGGCTCTCCGGCAATGACACGCTCGCGATCTTCGGTCAGGGGCCGGTGGGGCTCGCCGGCACGCAGTTCGCCAAGGCGATGGGCGCGCGGGTGATTGCTCTCGACGTCAATCCGCAACGGCTGCAGCGTGCGAAGGATTTCGGAGCAGACGAGGTGGTGGATCCGGGCTCGAACGATCCCGTCGCGGCGATCAAGGACCTGACGCACGGCCGCTACGCTGACCTCTCACTGGATACCTCGAGCAATCCGGAGGCACGCGCCAACGCGATACGCAGCACCAAGGTCTGGGGCACGATGTGCTTCGTTGGCGAGGGCGGCGACGTACGGATCGATGTCAGCCCGATGCTGCTGCGCCGGCAGATGACGATGATCGCGTCTTGGACGTTCTCCAACATCATCCAGGCGGAGTGCGCGACATTCTGCGTCGAACGCAAAATAGACGTCGACGCGCTGTTCACGCACCAGTGGAAGCTGGATCAGGCAGACGAGGCGTACAAGCTGTTCGACCATCAGTCGGACGGCAAGGGCGTGTTCCTGATGTAGTGCGGGTGCCATGGGCCACGACGGTATAGATTGCGATGCGTATCTGGCGCGGGTCGGATATTCCGGCCCGCGCGTGCCGTCACTCGCCGTGCTGCAGGAACTGGTAGCACGGCACACAGCCTCGATCACGTTCGAGAACCTCGAGCCGATCACCGGGCAGGTGCCGTCGCTCGACCTGCCGTCGCTGCAGCAGAAACTCGTGGCGCAGCGTCGCGGCGGCTATTGCTACGAGCAGAATACGCTGTTCCAGGCGGTGCTGGGCGCTTTCGGCTTTACGGTCACCGGGCTGCTGGCGCGCGTGCGCCGAGGCATGCCTGCCGGCGTGATGACGGCGCGCAGCCATATGCTGCTGCGGGTCGATCTGTCGGAAGGCACGTATCTTGCCGATGTCGGCTTCGGTGCGCTGACACCGACGGCCGCGCTCGCCCTGCGCGCCGATGTGGAGCAGGCGACGCCGAATGAAGCGTTCCGGCTGCGCATGGTCGGCGAGGAGTATTTGCTGCAGGCATCGATCGACGGCACATGGGCTGATATCTATCAGCTGGCCCTGCTGCCGCAGCTGCCGTCCGACTATGCGATGGTGAACTGGTACACCGCCACCCGGCCCAACGCACGGTTCGCCGAGAACCTGATGGTCACCCGGCCGACGGCAGGCATCCGACGCACGCTGTTCAACCGCCAGCTTGTGGTGCGTCGCAGAGACGCACCGGTCGAACGGCGGGTGCTGCGCGTTCGCGATGACTACGAGCAGGTGCTGGCCGACGAGTTTGGACTGACCCCGAGCGATGCCGACATGGCGGCGATCATGGCGCTGATGGAGAAGCATGATCCTGATCAGCCGCACAACCCGTTCGCCTGATACGGGGCGGACACGCGAATGAACGCGGAGCCGGAATTTTGCCGCCTGGTTGTCACTGTGTACCGCGAGATCGGCCGCCGCGGCCTGATCGCCGGCAGCTCCGGCAATGTCAGCCATCGCACGCCGAACGGCATGATCATCACCCCGTCCGGCTGTTCGGCAGAAACGCTCGAGCCGGACGCGGTGGTGCCAATGACATTGGCTGGTGAGGCAGCGGGGACAAGTAGCGCCATCCAGCGAATGGGCGATGCATGCGGCGATCTATTTGGCCTATCCTTCGGCGCAGTGCATCGTGCACACGCACGCCGATGCGTGCACAGCACTTGCCTGCCTCAACGAGGGACTGCCGCCGTTCCACTACATGGTAGCGAATTTCGGTGGCGACGATGTACGCTGCGCGCCCTACGTCACGTTCGGCACGCCGGAACTGGCGCGGCTCGCGGTAGAGGCCTTGGCACAACGCACCGCGTGCCTGCTCGCCAATCACGGCATGATCGTGCACGCACCGACCGCGGATAGGGCACTCACCGACGCCATCGTGCTGGAGACGCTGTGCCGGCAGTATCTGCTTGCGCGATCAGCCGGCCCTGTGCGCCTGCTGACCGCCGACGAGATGCGGGCAGCCCAGCAGCGATACCAGACCTACGGCCAGCCCGAGCGACCTATGACTCGCTCCCCGTGATCGACAGCGAAACCCAGCGAAGGCCGGTCTTCGTTCGCACCAGCACGGCGAGATAACGGCGGCGCTCCTTGTGCGCGGTCTCGATCGCCTGGTGCACATTTGCGGGTGAGGCAATGGGTTGCCCCTGCACGTTGATGATCACGTCGCCGGGCACGATGCCAAGGTCGTGCGCCTCGCTATCCGGCTCGACCACCGACACCAGCGCGCCGGCCAGCGCTGGATCGAGCCCATACTGTTTGCGCGCTTGTGCCGTGATGGCCGCCAGCCGAATACCCGGATCGGGCGCCTTTTCGATCATGTTCTGGGCCGCCTCGGCGCGCAGGATCCCCTGCGCCGGCCGGTAGTCTGGCCACGCCCCGACCGTCGCGGTGACGTTCAGCGGCTTGCCCTCACGCCAGCCCGTGAGATGCACCTTCGTCCCCAAGGGAAGCCTGACGATCGACCGCAGGAATGCGCGCGAGTCGCTCTGCTGCACGCCGTCAATCGTCTCCAGCACGTCGGCCGGCCGCAGACCTGCCTGGTCGGCAGGACTCGCCGGAGCGACAGCCGACACAATCGCCCCGCTCGCCCGCGCCACCGCCAGTGCGTCCGCCAGCCTGTCATTCATGTCCTCCAGGGTGACGCCGATCCAACCCGGCTTGGGATGATTGGGTTCGAGCAGGAAGCGTACGACGAACGAGGCGAGGTTGGAGGGGATGGCAAAGCCGATGCCGATGGAGCCGCCGTTCGCATCAGGATCGTAAAATGCGGTATCGACGCCGACGACCTCGCCGTTGCTGTCGATCAGCGGTCCGCCGGAATTGCCGTAGTTGATCGCTGCGTCGGTCTGGATGTAGCTGTCGAACGGGCTGTCGTGCAGGTTGCGGTTGAGCGCGCTGACGATCCCCGCGGACACCGAGGTACCGATGCCCAGCGGATTGCCGATGGTCAGCACCGGATCGCCAACCTGCAACGCGTCGCTGTTGGCCCATTTCAGCGCCGGCAGGGGATGATCGACGTCGACCTTCAGCACCGCGAGGTCGGTCATCGCCGCGGCTGCCAGCAGGTGCGCCGGCGCGCTATCGCCGTTGCTGAAGATCACGTGCATGGACAGCGCATCATCGACGACATGCTTGTTGGTGACGACGATCCCCGAGGGATCGATGATGAACCCCGACGCATAGGCCCTCACGCGCCGCGGCGCCTGATTGGGCTCGGTCGCGGGATGCACCTTCCATTCCGCGATGTAGACCACGGCCGGAGCGACCCGCCGAACGATCGCGGCATCGCCGGCCTCCATCACCCGCGCCGACGCCGGCGAACCAAGCGACGCGAGCGCGACAAGCACAAGGACAAGCAGGCTCCGCACCGCGGCCTCCCTCTGCAGCCTCCCGAAGTGTCTTAGCGTATCAGTGCAGCGGAGTCGAAATGACCGCGGCAGCCGGCGCGTAGGGCAGGCCAAGGTCATGCGCCACCGCCTCGTAGGTGACCTTGCCCGCGTGCACGTTCAGACCGCCTAGCAGATGCGGATCATCCGCCAGCGCGCGTTGCCAACCCTTCTCCGCCAGCGCAATCACAAACGGCAGCGTCGCGTTGGTCAGCGCAAACGTGGATGAGCGCGCGACCGCACCGGGCATGTTGGTGACGCAGTAGTGCACCACGCCTTCATCGACGTAGGTCGGTGTCGAATGTGTCGTGGGGTGGCTGGTTGCGAAACAGCCGCCCTGGTCGATCGCGATATCAACCAGCACAGAGCCAGGCCGCATCTGCCGCACCATCTCGCGAGACACGAGCTTCGGCGCCGCCGCTCCTGGCACCAGGACCGCGCCGATCACCAGGTCTGCCGCCAGCACCTGATGCTCGATCGCCTCGGCCGTGGCGAACAGCGTGGTCGCACGGGGGCCGAACTGCAGGTCGAGCTCCTTCAACCGAGGCAGCGACTTGTCGATGATGGTGACCGACGCCTCCAGACCTACCGCCATGCGCGCGGCATTGGTGCCCGACACGCCGCCACCGAGCACTACCACCTTCGCCGGCGCCACGCCCGGCACGCCGCCGAGCAGAATACCGGCGCCGCCCTGCTCCTTTTCCAGGCAATGCGCTCCGACCTGCACCGACATGCGCCCGGCAACCTCGCTCATTGGCGCGAGTAGCGGCAGTGTGCCCATCCGATCGGTGACCGTCTCGTAGGCGATGCAGGTCGCCCCCGTATGCATCAGCCCCACTGTCTGCGCCTTGTCCGCGGCAAGATGCAGATAGGTGAACAGCACCTGCCCCTGCCGCAGCATGGCGATCTCACCTGGCTGCGGCTCCTTCACCTTGATGATCAGATCGGCGGTTGCGAACACTTCGGCGGCGTTGTCCACCACCACCGCGCCGGCGGCCCGATAGGCATCGTCGGCAAAGCCGATGCCGGCGGCGGCATTGCGCTCGACCGTCACCTGATGTCCATGGATCACCAGTTCGCGCACACCGGCGGGGGTCAGCCCGACGCGATATTCATGCGTCTTGATCTCCTTGGGGACGCCGATCTTCACGCGGGACCTCCTGTCAGCCAGGCAGCGGAAATTGTCTCAGGTACGGTATATAGTCATCCTCCACATCGATCTGCAGGGTCGCGAGAACACGCACGACAGCATTGTAGAAGGCGATGGTGACCGTGAGATCGACGATCAGCTCGTTGCCGAGAGTTTGCCGCAGTGCGGCGAATGTGGCATCCGACATCGCACCATCCTGCGTCATCTCGCGTGCCGCACGCAGCACGGTCTTCGTCATGTCGTCAAGCTGCGTCGGCCGCCCCGCGGTGTCGTCGATGAGCGCGCGAATGTCGTCATCGCTCACCCCGAAATCACGGCCAAGCTTTACATGGTGCGACCACTCGTAGGGTGAACGCGCAAGCCAGCCGACCTGCAGGATCGCCAGTTCGCGCAGCCGCGGATCGAGCCTGCTGCCGAAACGGATGAACTGTCCCAGGCTGCCAAATGCCCGCGCCGCATTTGGCGAGTTCACCATTGCCTGGCTGAGACTGATTCGCCGCTTCAGCAGATCCTGGTTGTCCGGCGACAGGTCGGACATTTCGAGATACGGCACGCGCGCCATGCACTCCTCCATGCTGTTCGATCGCTGTGTTAAGCGTAACAGCATGACGGCTCAGGTCCACATCATCGGCGCATCAGGCCGCAGCGGTGCAGCACTGTGCCGATCGTTGATCGCCGATGGTCGATCGTTTGTCCCAGTGGTGCGCGACGCCTCAAGGTGGGCCGCAACGGGCATAGGCATGCCGGCGCGCATCGCCGATCTTGCCGACGCGGGGCGCCTGCATGACGCGCTCGCAGATGCCACGCACATCGTCAGTTGTGCCCATGCGCGACACGCCTCGGCCGTGCTCGCCGCGGCGCCGGCCGATGCGCACTTCGTATTCCTCGGCAGCACGCGCAAGTTCACGCGCTGGCCGGACGCGCACGGCACCGGCGTTCTGGCCGGCGAAGCAGCCTTCCAGACATCCGGCCGGCCCGGCGTCATGCTGCATCCGACGATGATCTATGGCGCGCAGGGCGAGGACAACGTGCAGCGCCTCGCCGCGTTGCTGCGTCGGCTGCCGTTCGTGCCATTGCCAGGCGGTGGAACGGCATTGGTGCAGCCGATCCACCAGGACGACGTGACGCGCGCCATCCGCTCTGCACTGGATCATGCGTGGAGCGAGCCACACTCTCTGGTGATCGCGGGCCCGACTCCCCTGCCCTACGCCGAGTTCGTTCGCGCCATCGCTGCTGCCAGCGGACAACGCGCGCCGCACATCGTCGCGGTTCCCACCCGCCTCCTTGTGGCGCTTGCCGGCATTCTGCGGTACATCCCCTTCGTGCCGCGGGTCCATCCCGCCGAGATCCGCAGGCTTATGGAGGATAAGAGTTTCGACGTGCGTCCGATGATCGACACGCTGGGGTTCACGCCGATCACGCTTCGTGAAGGCCTCGCCCGCACGTTGACCGACAGGAGTTGACCATGCCGATCATCAACCGCATTGCCGAGTTTCATCGCGAGATGACCGAATGGCGGCGAGACCTGCACGCGCATCCCGAACTCGCGCTGCAGGAGACGCGCACCAGCGCCGTCGTGCAGGCGAAGCTGAAGGAGTTCGGTGTCGATGAGATCATCACTGGCATGGCGCGAACCGGCGTTGTCGGCGTGATCCGCGGGCATGGCACCTCCGATCGTGCGATCGGCCTGCGCGCGGACATGGATGCATTGCCGATCCTGGAGGAGACCGGCGCTCCCTATGCGTCGCGAAACGAAGGGGTCATGCACGCCTGCGGCCATGACGGCCACACCACCATGCTGCTCGGCGCTGCCAAGTACCTGGCGGAGACACGGAACTTCGATGGCACCGTCTACGCCATCTTCCAGCCGGCGGAGGAGAACCTGGCCGGCGGTGACATCATGGTGAAGGATGGTCTGTTCGACCGCTGCAAGATGCAGATGGTGTTCGGCATGCACAACTGGCCGCAGATGCCGGCCGGCACCTTCGCGTGGCGCAACGGGCCGATCATGGCGGCGGTGGCGAACATCGAAATCACCATCACTGGTAAGGGCACGCACGGCGCGCAGCCGCATTTCGGTACAGATCCGATCGTAATCGCGAGCCACATCGTCACCGCGCTGCAGACGATTGTGGCGCGAACGATAGAGCCGGTGGAGGGCGGTGTGGTCACCATCGGTCATATCAATGGCGGGCACACCTACAACGTGATACCCGAGACGGTGCGCATGCTCGGCACCGCTCGCTGGTTCGATGCGCGTGTCGGCGATCAGCTGGAGGACGGCGTGCGGCGCCTCGCCACCGGTATCGCCGAAAGCTTCGGCGCCAAGGCCGACGTGGTGTTCAGCCGCGACTATCCCACGACGGTGAACGATCCCGATGCAACCACACTGGCGCGCCGCGCGGCGGCGACGGTCGCCGGCGAAGCGCGCGTTATGCACATGCAGAAGCCGACAATGGGTGGCGAGGATTTCTCGTTCATGCTCAACGCCAAGCAGGGCAGCTACATCATGCTTGGCGGCGGTCGCGGCAAGGACGACGCGATGGTCCACCACCCACGCTACGACTTCAACGACGAGATCCTGCCGATCGGCGCATCCTATTGGGCGACACTGGCCGAGCAGCTGCTGCCGCGGAAGGAATAGGGATGGGGGCTCACCGCCCCCTCGCCAGATGCCGTTCGTACGCCTGTGCCAGCAGCGTGCTCGGAAACAGCATGGCGAAATAGATCAGCGCCACGACGGTATAGACCTCGAGTGGCCGGTAGGTGTCGGCAGTGATCAGCGTTCCCTGATACAGCAGGTCGGGCACCGCGATCGTGGATACCAGCGACGTGTTCTTGAGCTGCGTTATCGACTGGTTCACGAACGGCGGGATCATGCGTTTGACCGCCTGCGGCAGGATCACCTTGCGCATCATCGACCAGCGCCGCAGGCCGAGCGCGCGTGCCGCGTCCCATTGACCCTGCTCGATCGAGATGATGCCGCCGCGAAAGATTTCCGCATAGAACGCGCCGGTGTAGCAGGACAGTACCAGCACCGCCGCGGTCGTGGCCGGGATCTGGATGTTCAGCAGTACCGGCAGCGCATAGTAGAACCAGACGATCTGCACCAGCAGCGGCGTGCAGCGGAACGCCTCGATAAACGCGATCAGCGGGATGTTCAGCAGTTTCGAGCGCGACAGACGGCCGAGCCCGATCAGCAGACCTATGATCAGGCCAAGCAGGATGGTGGCCGCGGTATAGGCCAGTGTGACCAGTACGCCTTTCCAGAACAGCGGTGTATAGCGCAGCAGGAAGGCGAAGTCCCATTGATAGACCATCGCCTTCTCCGCCGGCCTCCGTTCAGAAACTCAGCGTCGCTGGAATCTGGTCGCGCTTGACGCCGAACTTGGCGAGCCCGTCGAGCAGCCACTCGCGGATCTGGCCCGTGCCGCGGTTGAAGTCGATCCACGCATTCACGACGTCCGCGAAGCGCGTGTCCGGCTCGCGCTGAATGCCGAGACAACTCGGCAGCGCCACCACGGGTCCGGTCAGCAGATGATAGCTGCCAAGCGACGGGTTCTTGCCTATCGCGGAAAGCCCGAGTATCGCCGCCAGGATGTGCGCATCGGCGCGGCCCGACTGCAGCGCCAGCGTGCATTCGTCACGCGACTTGTAACCGGTGAGCTGCGCCATCGGACAATAGCGCTTTGCCGCGACCTCGTGCAGCGAACCGATGTCGTATACGACCTTGATCTCCGGCTTGTTGAGATCGTCCCAGGTGTTCGGATCCAGCCCCTTGCGCGCAACGCAGCCGAAGGGGTGCACGATCATTGGATGGGTAAAGCCGATGGACAGTGCGCGCTGCGGTGTGGGGTTCAGCGCAAACGCCAGGTCCACCTTGTTCGACTGCAGATCGAGCACCGAATTTCCGTAGGTGGACTCGACATAGGCCAATTGGGCATCGAACACCTTGGCGATGTCCTTTGCCATGTCGATGCAGGCGCCGCTCCATTCACCGCTGGCAAGATCCTTCTGGAAGTAAGGCAGTTCCCCCGGCAGCGCGGCAATGCGCAGCGTCTTGGTTCGGCGCACCCGGTCGAAGGTGGTTTCGTTGGCCGGCTGCGCATTGGCGGAGCGGATCAACGCGGATACAGGCAGCAACGCGGCGGCCGCGGCGAGCCCCCGGCGGCCGAGTCTGGTGGTCATGTGTGCGTCTCCCAGTGTCAGACCGGACCGATCCTCAATCCGATGAGCCTGCCTTACAATCCCATGCAGGACGCGCCAAGGGAGGACACGATGGCCGACCGCCACACACAGCCGCTCGACTCAGCCGCAATCAGGGTGCATCGCACCGGGCATGGTACGCCACTGGTGATGCTCCATTGTCTCGGCATGACGCATCACCTGTGGGATTGTCTGAGCGGTCTTGCCGATCGCTACTCGCTGATCTCGTACGATCTGCCCGGTCATGGTGAGACCGCTTTGCCCGCAGCATCCTACGGCATCGAGGAACTGTCCGCACAGCTGGCCGCCGTACTGCGGCGCGAGGGAATTGCGCAGGCGCACATCATGGGCATCTCGCTCGGCGGCCTGGTCGCGCAGTGCTTCGCGGCAACCGAGCCTGCGATGGTGGAGCGGCTGGTGCTGTGCGACACCACGCCGCGCTATACGGACGAGGCCAGGGCCAACTGGTCAGTGCGTGCCGCAGCGGCGCGGCGAGACGGCGCAACCTCGCTGCTGCCGATGATCGAGCAGATCTGGTTTACGCCTGCATTTGTCGCGACCGAACCACCTGCGGTGAAGCTGGTGCGTGACACGTTTCGTGCGTGCAGCGGCGAGGGTTACGCGCTTGCCTGCGAGGCGCTGGGAGCCGCCGACCTACGCAATCTCGCGCCCCGCATCGCGTCGCCCACGCTGGTGATCTGCGGCTCCGCGGAGAGCGATGCCTTCAAGGACGCGGCGCGCTGGCTCGGCGAGCATATCACCGGCGCGCGCGTGGAGTTCGTGGCCGAGGCCGCACACGCCTCGGTGCTGGAACAGCCGGTGGTTATCGAAAAGCTGCTGCGAGAGTTCCTGGCCTAACTGTGCAATCGATCGCGGCCGAACCTATGATTGCTCAACGACCTCGTGCAATCCAAGGAGCATCAGCATGCCGAGTCCCGCACCGATGACCGCCGGCGTCACCCAGAAAAGCAGCAGCGTGAACGGGATGGTCTGGCACATCCTAGGTCAGACCTACACGCCGTTGCACGTCACCGAGAGCAGTTTCTCCTGGCACGCGCTTCTACCCCCGGGCACCTTCGTTCCGCCGCACATCCACCCCACCCAGGACGAATTCATCTACATGTTCGAGGGCCGCTTCGACCTCGTGCTGGACGGCCAGTCCGCCAATGCCTCTGCGGGTGACCTGATTCGCCTGCCGCGCGGCATTCCGCACGGGCTTTTCAACCACAGCCAAGCGAACATCACCTGCCTGTTCTGGGTGTCGCCGACGCGCAAGCTGTGGGACCTGTTCCAGGCGATCGACAACGTACCGGATCCGGCCGAGGTGGTCCGGCTCGCCGGCCTGCACGAGGTGAATTTTCTGCCGCCGCCCGGGTAGCGTTGTCAGAACCTAATCCGCGGTCCAGCCGCCGTCGATCAGCAGGCTCTGGCCCGTCATGTAAGACGATGCGTCGGATGCCAGGAACACTGCCGCGCCCACCATGTCGCCGGCAGTGGCGAAGCGGCCCATCGGTGTGTGATCGAGCAACCGCCTGCCGTGCACGTCGTGTTCCAGCAGCCCGTGCGTCAGGTCGGTATCCACCCAGCCAGGTGCGAGCGTGTTCACCCGCACGCCGCTCTTCGCCCAATCGAGTGCCAGCGCCCGGGTCAACATCTCGACGCCGCCCTTGGATGCACAATACGGCACCGAGCGCAGCAGCCCCACATGGCCCGCCACCGAACTGATGTTGATGAGCGAACCTCTGCCCCGCTCGACCATCGCCCCACCAAGGTACTTGCAGCACAGGAAAGTGCCGGTGAGGTTGATGTCGATGATGCTCTGCCATTCCTCGAGGCTGATCCGCTCGATCCCGCGGAAAATGGGATTGATGCCGGCATTGTTGACCAGCACGTCAAGCCTGCCGTGCCGCGCCAGCACCGCGTCGCGCAGCGCCAGCACATCTGCCTCGCGCGACACGTCGGCAGCACAGACACTTGCGCGCTCGCCGATCGCTGTCGCCGCATCCGCCAACGTCGCCTCTGTGCGCCCCGACAGCACCAGTGTCGCACCGTGACGTGCCAGCCCTTCGGCAATGGCGCGGCCGATGCCCCGTCCCCCGCCCGTCACGACGCAGACCTTCCCCGTGAGATCGAACTCGCTCACCAGTTCGCACCCTGTCGCGCGATGCGCTGCGCCAGCGACCAGCGATGCACCTCCGACGGCCCGTCGTAGATGCGGAACGCGCGCACCTCGCGGAAGATGCGCTCCACCAGCGTCTCGCCAGTGACGCCCTGCCCGCCCAGCACCTGCACGCAGCGGTCGACCACGCGCCAGATCGCCTCCGAGCAGAACACCTTGGCGATCGAGGACTCCGTCGTGCCGCGCGCACCTTGATCGAGCAGCCAGGCGGTGTGCCAGATCGCCAGCCGGCTCATGCGGATGTCGATCTCGTTGTCGGCCAGCATGAAGCCGACGCCTTCGTGGTTCACCAGCTTCGCGCCGAACACCTCGCGCCGCCCCGCATAATCCGCGGCGATGTCGTGCGCGCGCCGCGCCGCGCCGAGCCAGCGCATGCAATGCGTCAGCCGCGCCGGCGCAAGCCGCACCTGCGCGTACCGGAACCCCTTGCCAAGCTCGCCCAGGATGTCGCTTGCGGGCACGCGCAGATCATTGAAGCGCACCACGGCATGACCGCCGGCGAATGCCTGGTCAAGGCTGTGCATGGTGCGCACGATCTCGATGCCCGGCTGATCCATGTCGGCGAGGAACATCGTCGCCGCGCCATCCTCGCCCTTGGCCATGATGATCGCGAAGCTGGCTCCCTCAGCGCCGGTGATGAACCATTTCTCCCCGTTGATCACCCAGTGGTTGCCATCCTGCACCGCCGTGGTCTTCAGCGCGGACGGGTCCGATCCCGCGCCTGGTGCCGGCTCGGTCATGCAGAAGCAGGAACGGATGTCGCCTTGCGCCAATGGCCGCAGCCAGCGTTCCTTCTGCTCCGCCGTGGCGACCTGTTCCAGCAGATGGATGTTGGCCTCGTCCGGCGCGAAGATGTGCATCGCGACGGGTCCCAGCAGCGAATAGCCGGCCTCTTCGAACACGACGGCCTTGCCGACATTGTTCAGCCCGAGGCCGCCGAATTCCGGCGACGCATGCGGCGCGAGCAGCCCCGCCTCGCGCCCAAGCGTCACCAGTTCGCGGCGGAATTCCTCCGTCGGCCCGTGCGCGGTCTGCCGCTGATCCCCCTCCAACGGCATGATCCTGTCACGAATGAAGCTGCGCGTGCGCTGCTGCAATTCCTGCAGCTCGGGCGTGAGCGAAAAATCCATCAGAACGCGTGCCCCTGAGCAATCTCGTATGCGAACTCGACGATCCCCGTACCGATCGCCGTGAGACCGGCATAGCGTGGCTCGGTGGTGGCGCCGCTGCGCCAGCGGTAGCCGAGTTGCAGAAAGATCACGCCCAGCTTGTACATTGCCAGCACGCGGTGGAACAGGAAGTCCGAGACATCGCGACCGCTCAGCGCGGCATAGGTGGCGACCGCCTGCTCGCGGGGGAAGAAACCGCCTTCGTCCGCGGGCATCTGCGCCATGTCGTGCAGCGCCGGCGGATCATCCTCGTGCACCCAGTAGCTCAGCAGCGTGGCGAAATCGAACAGCGGATCGCCGCGCGTGCCCTGGTCCCAGTCCACCACCGCGACCGGCGACAGATCGCGCGGGTCGAGAATCATGTTGTTGAGCTTGAAGTCATTGTGCAGCAGCGCCGGCGCGCCATCCGGCACAGCATGCATTTCCAGCCATTTGCCGAGTTCGACATGCAGCGTCTCGGTGCCCGCCTCCACCGCAGCCAGCCCTCGCTTGCGCCAGCCGCTTACCGCGCGTGCCAGGAAACCCGCGGGGCGTCCGAGGTCGTCCAGCCCGATCGCCGCGGTATCCACCGCATGGATCGCCACCATTGTCTCGATCAGCACCTGCGACAGCCGAGGCCCGACCTCGGGGCGACCCGCCAGCTCGGGCGGGATGTGCTCGCGGATCACCAGCCCCGGCCGATATTCGATGATCTGAAACTGTGCGCCGACGATGCTTGCGTCCGCGCACAGGAACAGCCCGCGCGGCACGAATGTCAGAGCATCCGGCAGCCGGCTCAGGATGCGGAACTCGCGCGACATGTCGTATGCGCCAGCCGGAAGCTCGCCGAGTGGCGGTCGGCGCAACACGGCAGGCGTGCCGTCGAGATGGATCAGATAGTTCAGGTTCGCCAGACCGCCGGCGAACTGCCGCGGCGGCGGATCACTGTCGAGGCGCAAGCCGTGGCCGGCCAAATACGCGCGCACCGCATCCCAATCGAGCGGCACGCTCTGCTCCGCCGTGCGCACGTCCGTTGGCTGCGGCAGGCTCATGCCGGTCGTCGAACTAACGAGTGAACGGGTTCTTCAACTCGACCTTCCCGAACATTCGGCTCCACGCCGCCTCGCGCAGCAGGCGATTGCTGTCGCTGCCACTCGATGGTTGTGCATTCTGACGGGTGCCGCCCTGCTTCTTTGGCGCGGACGACGCGGGCGCCTTGCGTCCCGTTTTCACAGGATTTTTTCGTGGTGCCATCTCTCTCTCCCGGCAAATGCCCCGCGCTACGATAGCATCATTGCGCCGGCCGGCCAGTCCGGATCATTGCGTGCGAGCCGGCAACAGCAGCATCTCGCCCAGACTGCCAGGCGATGCAGCGTCGTGGTGGCAGCACCCCCACGCCGGCGCACCGCCGGCGCCGCGGCAGGACGCGGCGCACCGACCACCGCATCGATCGTCTGGCGGATGCGGCCGCGCGCACGGTGCAGCAGCACCCGCTGATTCTCCGCAGTGATGCCCAGCAGCGTGCACGCCTCCTCGGCTTCGCAGCCCTCCATGTCACGCAGGATGATGACAGCGCGCTGCCCGGCCGGCAGCCGGTCGATCGCCTCCATCACGTGATCCCACAACTGCCGCCCCCCAACGATCCGTTCCGGGTTGATCTCGTCCCACAGCCGCGGCGCCTCAATCCAGTGACCGTCGGGCTTGAATTCCGAAACGTCCACAGCCCTGCCGCCTGGGCTGGTTCCCTCCATCAAGGCCGGCAGGCCAACCAGCCGTCCTTCCCGCGTGGCGCGCGTTCGCGCGCGGTTCAGCACGATGCTGAACACCCAGGTGACCAGACTGGAGCGACCCTCGAAACCGCCGATGCCGGAGAACACGGCGAGCCAGGCGTCCTGCACCACCTCCTCCGCCTGGGCACGGCTGCCGATGATCGAGGCGGCGAGGCCGGTCAGCGAGCCATGGAATCGCCTGATCAGCACCCGATACGCCTGTTCGTCGCCGCGGCGCAGTCGGGCGAGGAATTCCGGGTCGTCGAACTCGGTCTGACGCATGAGTGGACTGCCTGCGATCGGCGGCTCAGGCCTGTTGAAAGCGTACGGATGTCCAGTAACGTACGCCTCGCTGCCGAGTCTCAGGGATTCACGTCACCTGGCGAGGGATGTCGTCCATCGTGCCAACCTGCCGCGACATGAGCGAACTTGTGACGGAATATCTGGAGCGCGCCGTGTCGCTCCGCACCCGCCTCGACATGTGGTGGCACCTGTTTCGCTGCGAGGCATGCCGCCATTATTACGAGCAGGTCCGCCAGACAGTGCGGCTGCTCGGCCGTGGCTCAAACCCCCCTGATAGCGGAACCGAGGAAGGGTTGCTGTCCGCCGCACGCGGAGATCGGCACCGCGAATCGTGAAGTTTGCACAGGTGGCAGGCAGGTACCGCCATGCCTTCTGGCATCTAGCCCAAGATTCGCGCGCCTGCCGCGCCCTCCAACTCGGGCGGCCCGGGAGTGGCCGAGACGCCCCGGCGCCACTGTGAAGCGGCCCACAGCCGGCAGGTTAACGCGATGTTAGAAATACATGTGTAGGTTTGGAAAACTCGGCGCCCGTTTGCCCATTGCGCCGCCGGGTCGGGAGGTTGCAGCAATGACGCGGTGTCCTACCTGTCTTGCCCCCTGGTTTGTGACACGAGCGCACGCGAATGGGACCGGCACACCGTCGCGCCTGCGTCATTCTTCGGTTAACTTCTGAGGAGTGGCGCGTAACATTATGATATCAATTGATAGATGCACCCCTCGATATGTTGGCAGGCAGACCCCCGCATGACGATATGCGACCGTGTGCGGGCCGATCCGCGGCAGCCGGATGGCCCGTCCCTTACCGTGCCGAGCGGCACGTGATAGTGAGCCGCCACAAAGTCACCACGCTTCGTCCCTTGGTCAGTGTAGCGGCCAGCCAAGCCGGACAGGAGGCCAACATGGCTGAGACAGTTCTCGTCACACCACGCATGCAAACTGAATGTCCAAGCGAAAAAACATTCACGCGACGCCTACTCGATACGCTACGCTCGCACCCATCTTGCATTAGTGCACGATCAGTCCCCCTAACTGACGGAGCGGCCGATGTATCCGGTCGATGACCTGTTCGCAGCCTACGCCAGAAGCTTCGAGGCAAACCGCGAAGCCGAGATGACGCTTCCAGAGTACCTGGAAGCATGTCGCGACGATCCGATGATGTACGCGACCGCGACCGAGCGTCTGCTCGCCGCGATCGGCGAACCGGAGATGGTCGACACGGCGAAGGATGCCCAACTCGGCCGCATCTTCATGAACCGTACGATGCGGGTCTATCCGGCGTTCTCCGAATTCTACGGCATGGAAGAGACGATCGAACGAATCGTCGGCTTCCTGCGTCATGCGGCGCAAGGTCTCGAAGAGCGCAAGCAGATCATGTACCTGCTTGGGCCCGTCGGCGGCGGCAAGTCGTCGCTCGCCGAACGGCTGAAGGCACTGATGGAACTGCATCCCGTCTATGTGCTGAAGGCGGGCGATCAATTGAGCCCGGTGTTTGAAAGCCCACTCGGACTGTTCAACCCGGAGCGCATGGGACCGATGCTGGAGGATCGCTTCGGCATCCCACAGCGGCGGTTGACCGGGCTGATGAGCCCCTGGTGCATCAAGCGCCTCGACGAGTTCGAGGGCGACATCTCGCGGTTCCGAGTCGCCAAGCTGAATCCCTCGCGGCTGCGCCAGATCGCCGTGGCCAAGACGGAACCAGGCGACGAGAACAACCAGGACATCTCCTCGCTTGTGGGCAAGGTCGATATCCGCAAGCTGGAGTTGCATGCGCAGAACGATCCGGACGCCTACAGCTATTCCGGCGGCCTCAATCGCGCCAACCAGGGACTGCTCGAGTTCGTCGAGATGTTCAAGGCGCCGATCAAGATGCTGCACCCGCTGCTGACCGCAACGCAGGAAGGCAACTACATCGGCACCGAGAACATCGGCGCCATCCCGTTCCACGGCATCATCCTCGCCCACTCCAACGAGGCGGAGTGGCAGACCTTCAAGAACAACCGCAACAACGAAGCCTTCATTGACCGAATTTACGTGATCAAAGTGCCGTATTGCCTGCGGGTGACGGAAGAGCAGAAGATTTACGACAAGCTGGTCCGCAGTTCCGAACTCGCCGCGTCGCCTTGTGCGCCATCGACGTTGGAGATGCTGGCGCGCTTCTCGGTGCTGACGCGGCTGCGGCGGCATGAGAACTCGACGCTGTTCGGCAAGATGCGCGTCTACGACGGAGAGAGCCTGAAGGAGACCGATCCACGCGCACGCTCGCTGCAGGAATACAAGGACGCGGCGGGAGTCGAGGAAGGCATGGACGGCGCCTCCACCCGATTCGCCTTCAAGGTGCTGGCAGCGACGTTCAACCATGACACGACGGAAGTCGCTGCCGACCCGGTGCATCTGATGTATGTGCTGGAGCAGGCAATCCGTCGCGAGCAGCTCCCGACGGAGACCGAGAAGCGCTACCTGGAGTTCATCAAGGGCGAACTTGCGCCACGTTACGCCGAGTTCATCGGCAATGAGATCCAGAAGGCCTATCTCGAGTCGTACCACGACTACGGCCAGAACCTGTTCGACCGCTACGTGTCCTACGCCGATGCCTGGATCGAGGATATCGACTTCAAGGATGCGGACACCGGTCAGCTCATGAACCGTGAGCTGCTGAACCAGGAGTTGACGAAGGTCGAGAAGCCTGCCGGAATCGCCAACCCGAAGGACTTCAGGAACGAGGTGGTGAAGTTCAGCCTGCGGGCGCGCGCCAACAACAACGGCAAGAACCCGTCCTGGACCAGCTACGAGAAGATCCGCGAAGTCATCGAGCGACGCATGTTCAGCCAGGTAGAGGAGCTGCTTCCGGTGATCAGCTTCGGGTCCAAGAAGGACAGCGACAGCGAGAAGAAGCACGCGGAGTTCGTCAATCGCATGGTGGCCCGCGGCTACACCGAGCGGCAGGTCCGCCGCCTGGTCGAATGGTACATGCGCGTCAAGCAGGCGGGGTGACGGAAGGCCCCGCTGGAAACAGGCAACTTCATGCACATCGTTGACCGACGCCTAAACCCCAGCGGCAAGAACCTCGCCAACCGGCAGCGCTTCATGCGCCGCGCCAAGTCGCTCATCCGCAAGGCGGTGCACGAGAGCTCGGCCAGCCGCAGCATCAAGGATGCCGATCAGGGCGGTGAGGTCGCGTTGCCGGCGCAGGGCGTGCACGAACCCGCGTTCCACCGCAGCGCCACCGGCGGCATGCGCGACCACCTGCTGCCTGGCAACAAGCAGTACATCGAGGGCGACACGATTCCCCGCCCGCAGGGCGGCTCGGGCGGTGGCTCCGAGGGCAGTCCCGACGGCGAGGGGCAGGACGACTTCCGCTTCGCGCTTGTCGCGCGACGAGTTCGTCGACCTGTTTCTCGAAGACCTCGAGCTGCCGGATCTCGCGAAGCGCCGCGTGGTCGACAGCGAAAGCGTGTCCTGGCATCGCGCTGGCTATTCGGTCACTGGCTCGCCCGCCAACCTCGCGCTGCTGCGCACGGTGCGCAACAGCCTGTCGCGGCGCATCGCACTCAAGCGACCGAAGCCGGATGAGCTGCAGCGTCTGCGCGACGAGATCGCCGCGCTCAGCCCCGACGGCGAGGAACAGGCGCGTCGCACCGAGCTGGAGGCAGAGCTGGAGCGCAAGCTGCGGCGCACCGGGCTGATCCCCTACATCGACCCGCTCGACGTCCGCTACCGCAAGTTCGAGCCGCAGCCGAAGCCGGTGGCGCAGGCGGTGATGTTCTGCCTGATGGACGTATCCGGCTCGATGACCGAGCACATGAAGGACCTCGCCAAGCGGTTCTATGTGCTGCTCTACATTTTCCTGCGTCGCCGCTACAAGCACGTCGACGTGGTGTTCATCCGCCACACGCACCAGGCGCAGGAAGTGGATGAGGATACATTCTTCCACTCTCCGGAGACCGGCGGCACCGTCGTATCGACCGCCCTCGAGGAGATGCAGCGAGTCATCGACGAGCGCTACAGCCCGGATCTGTGGAACATCTACGCCGCGCAGGCGTCGGACGGCGACAACACCGCCTCCGACAACGACAAGACGGCGGCACTGCTGACCAACGATATCCTGCCGGTCTGCCAGTACTACGCCTATCTCGAGGTCGGCCGCGATTCCGAGCACTTCCCGCCCGGCTTCATCCGCCGCAACTCGGACCTTTGGCAGACCTACACCGCGATCTGCAAGACCGGCGCGCCTTTGGCGATGCGCAAGGTTGGACACCGGCGCGATATCTATCCGGTGTTCCGCGAGCTGTTCGCCAAGAAGCAAGCCACCACGGGAGCCGAGGCATGAACGATTTCGGCGGCGGCATTCGGGCCGAGCGCCCGTTGTTCGAGGGTGCCGACTGGGAGTTCGGCACCATCCAGAAGGTACACGATGCGATTGAGAAGATCGCTGTCGGCGAACTCGGCCTGAACGTATATCCCAACCAGATCGAGATCATCGGCACCGAGCAGATGCTGGATGCCTATTCCTCGATCGGCATGCCGCTGTTCTACAAGCACTGGTCGTTCGGCAAGCACTTCGCCCGCAACGAGGCGATGTATCGCGCCGGCATGCAGGGCCTCGCCTATGAGATCGTGATCAACTCCAATCCATGCATCAGCTACATCATGGAGGAGAACACGGCCACGATGCAGACGCTGGTGATTGCCCACGCTGCATTCGGCCACAATCACTTCTTCAAGAACAACTACGTCTTCCAGCAGTGGACGGATGCCGACGGCATCCTCGACTACCTGGAATTCGCCCGCGGCTATATCGCACAGTGCGAGGAGCGCTATGGCGAGACGCAGGTGGAACGCCTGCTCGACGCCGCACATGCGCTGATGAGCCATGGCGTCCACCGCTATCCGCGCCGCCGCGCGGCCGACCTGCGCTCCGAGGAGCAGCGCGCCAAGGAACGTCGCCTGCATGAAGAGCAGGTGTTCAATGACCTGTGGCGTACTCTTCCTGCCAGGAGCGCGGAGAAGGAAGACAAGTCGCTCGACGACCGCCGCCGCGCGCTGCTGCAGCTGCCGCAGGAGAATGTGCTGTACTTCCTCGAGAAGACCGCACCACGCCTGCAGCCCTGGCAGCGCGAGATTCTGCGCATCGTCCGCATCATCGCGCAGTACCTCTACCCGCAGCAGCAGACCAAGTTGATGAACGAGGGCTGCGCGACCTACACGCACTATCGGATCATGAACCGCCTCCACGAAAAGGGGCAGTTGACCGACGGCAACATGGTGGAGTTCCTGCGCTCGCACACGAACGTGGTGTTCCAGCCGGACTTCGACGATCCGCGCTACTCAGGCATCAACCCTTACGCACTCGGCTTCGCCATGATGCGCGACATCGAGCGCATCTGCACCGAACCGACGGCGGAAGATCAGAACTGGTTCCCCGACATCGCGGGGTCCGCGGATCCGATGGCGGTGCTGCGCGATGTATGGGCGAACTATCGCGACGAGAGCTTCATCCTACAGTATCTCAGCCCACGCCTGATCCGCGACTTCGGGCTGTTCCATGTGCTGGACGATGCTAACGAACCGACTCTGAGCGTCGAAGCGATCCACGATGAGCGCGGCTATCGTAAGATCCAGCGTGCTCTGGCACGGCAGTACGACATCGCGTGGGCACTGCCCGACATCCAGGTGATGGACGTGAACCTGGCCGGCGACCGCCGCCTGATCCTGCATCACCGCGCGCTGAACCGCGTACTGCTGGAAGAGCGCGACGCGCGCTTCGTCCTGCAGCACCTCGCCGATCTGTGGGGCTATGATGTGCTGCTGAAGGAGGTCGACCCGGGCACCGACTCGGTGCTGAAGGAGCACGCAGCGACACCGCGCGGTGGCATCCTGCAGCCCGACGGCGCATAGCCAGCCAAAAGAAAACGGGCTGCGCCGAGCGCAGCCCGTCTCTTTATCTCAACTCAGCAGTTCAGTGACCGCTGTTGCCGCCGCCGCTGCTAGGCGCCGTGCGGTTCGGATTGGTTGCATCCGACTGTGTTGACCCGGTCGGGCCGACGACACTCGGGTATTTGTTGCCGTTGCCCGGCGTCTGAGCGCTCAGGCCGGCAACCCCACCGTTGCTCATCCGCTGATTGGTCGCTGGCGCAGCGCTGCCCGTAGCCGGCATATTCTGTTGCTTGCTGCCAGCCGATTCCTGACTGGCGTCGGTCGCCGCCATGCTCATGGCTGCCGTCCCGGTCGTCAGCAGGGCCGCAAAACTGAGAAGGCGCAAGGATTTCATCATCAATCGCTCCTGTTCACGCTAAATGCGACCACAGGAACGCCGGCGAGTGTGCCGCGATGCGTGAGCTCACGACATTTCGATGACCCTACCATTTTCCCGTCGCATCGACGCAACGGCGCCCAAGCAGCTACTCCGCGGCATTCGCCCGCAGCGGCCAGTCATCCACATTGATGCGCGGCATGTCGAAGCGGTCGGTGGTTCGTGCGTACCAGCCGCGACCGTGCATGCGTCCGATCAGATCAAGCTTCGGTGTGTCGATGTAGCACTTGTCCTTGTCCAGGACGAACTCGTCCGCCACGTGGATCGCCACTACCTTGCCCAGCACCACCGCGCGATCGACGCCGACCTCGACAATCACCAGCCGCTCGCATTCGAACGACACCGGGCTTTCCGCGATGCGCGGCGGCTTCACCCGCGACGAAGCCGCAGTGTGCAGCCCTGCCTCGGCCAACTCATTCACCTGCTTGTCGAAATCGATCGCGGTGATGTTCATCTTCTCGGCGAGCGCATTGCTGACAAGGTTCACGACGAACTGGCCAGTGCGACGGATATTGCCGCCCGTATCCTTCACGTCGCCTGGCCCACGGCCGCCGATGCCGACCGCCACGACCGGCGGATTGCCCGACACGGCATTGAAGAAGGAGAACGGCGCGGCATTCACGGAACCATCGATGTCCTGCGTGGTCACCCAGGCAATCGGTCGCGGGACCACTGTCGAAACCAGCAGCTTGTAGATGTTCTCGTTGGGCGTGTTGTCGAATTCGAACAGCATGGCGGTCCCTTGTGCATGGCGTGTCGCGAGCGTTACGCGGCGCGCCCCCCCATGTCCAGAGACGAGACGCCGCCGCTCCGATCAGCGGACAAGCTCCGCCACCCAGCGCGCCAGGCCGTCGAGTTCCAACGTGCGGTTCGGTCGATCGATGGGCCCGGTCAGACGGATCGCGACCTCAGGCGGGGTCGGCAATGCCGGCTGCAGTGCAATCCTGACGTCGAGTGCCCGCGTGGCGAGGTTCATGCCGCCACTCACATGCGCTTCGCCGGCGATACCGGTCAGGCTTCCGGAATCGAGCACCAGATCACCGTGCGCAATGCTCGCGCCAAGCTCAAGCCGATCGAACCCTGTCGCTCCAGAGCACAGTGCATCGCTTGCCGCGGTTTCCGTCGACTTCGGATCTGGCCTCGCCAGCGACAGTTTCAAACGGAACAGGTCGAAGCCCGCCACCCTGCCATCATTCACAATCAGCGTGCCGCGGCCACCGAGCGTTGCCATTATCGCCGATGGGCTATAGCCGCTCGCTGCGAGCTGCACGCTGGCGTCGGCGCGGCCCGACAGCAGATCAATCGGCGCATCGTCCAGCGGGCCGGTGACAAGCGCATCGCGCAGCTTGGCCCGCACCGCAAGCGAAGGCGGATCGGCAGTGGCATTGAATGCGAGGCTGCCGGTCACAGTTCCGGAGTCCAGCCGCGCAGTGAAATCCTCAAGCCGCAGCGCACCATCTGCCACCGAGAGCGCCATGGATGCGTCGTGCACCACGGGCCCAGTTCCCACGGCGAGTTCGCCGATCCCAAGCTGAACATCGCCTCGCCAGCCATGCAGAGCGCCAAGTGGCAGCGGTACGTCCGAGCCGCCGTTCGGAAGCGGCAGCGTCAGTGCCTCCGAACGGACATGGCCGGTGAGCCGCGGCTCCACGCCGCTCCGATCGACGGCAAGATCGCCGCTCGCCTCCAGCGCGGCCGCCGTGAGGTCGAACTTGTCCGCGACCAGCCGTCCTGGCCCGCCTGCAAGATGCGCGACCAGAGACAGCGAACCGTCGCCAAGCCAGGCAGGCAGGGCACGCAGACCGAGCCGCTCCGGCAGGCCGAGTGTCGCGGCGAGCCGGCGCGCGCCGGGATGCTGCAAGGCCAGCGTCGCGCTCCACATGCCCGACTTCAGGTCAAGGTGCGGGCTCGCCTCCAACTGCCCATCGGCGAGTGCAAGGCGTACATCCGCAGTCAGCGCCTCCTGCGGTCCCGCGATCCGCACACCCAGTTTGGCGGGTCCGTGCCACAATGCCGGTGTCGGCTTCCAGGCCGAGGGCAAGAGGTCTGCCAGAGACGCCGCTTCCTCCGTTTCGATGCTGATCCTGCCGTCACTCAGCTTGCCGCCATCGCCAAGCATCCCGGACGCAGCCAGGCGAGCACCGCGCGCCGTTCCCTCGAGACGGCGCAGCAGGACGCTGCCGGCCTCGATCGCGGCATCGACCACCAATCCATCGATGATCTCACCGGCGAATGTCGCTCGCCCGATGTTGAGACGTAGTTCGGCATCGAGGCCAGACGTTGCCCTGGACAGTTGGGCCAAATCCGCTACAGCCGGCGGCACCCATGGATCGAGAGCCAGCCCGTTCATGGACAGATCCATCGCAAGGCTCGGTGGCTCACCGTTCTTGAATCCCAGGCTGCCTGAGACCGGCCCGCCATCAAGCATTCCGGTGAGTTGCTGCAATCTGACCTCATCGCCCCCAGCCACCACGTGCGAGGTCAGTTCGGCACGCTGCGCCGGGCTGTTCGGCATATGTGCCAGCAGACGCCCCAGCAGCGACCCAGGGATCGCCTCATCCAGCCACCGCGCTGTTGTTCGCAGCATCGGCGCCTCAAGCCGCGCATCACCCTCGAAACGCGGATGCGTCGGATCATCTGCCGTGAAGCGTCCGCTCAGTCGCAGCTTTCCGTTGCCGGGCAGCACCGCGCTGGCCTCGCGGACGACAATGTCCCTGCCGGCCAGATCGAATGCCGCCCTGACATGTTCCACCGTGCCGCCGCCAAACGGCGCCGCATCCGCAGAGAGGTCGACCCCGATGGGCATCCCGATCCCGGCGATCATGGTGCCACCGCGCATCAGCACTGGCAGCCAGGCGCCGAGGTCGAGCCGGCCTGCGGTCAGTCTGATGTCGAGCCGCCGGTTCGGCACCGCGCGCAGGGCGACAGCGCCCCGCGCGGGCGAGCCGCCGATCTCCAGTGCCACATCGTTGACCGCCGCCACACCGTTGCCGACAGTCAGCCGCCCCTCCGCACGGAACGGCACCGGCGGTGCCGGTAGAAGCACAGCGAGGTCGGTCCCGCGGCCGGCAATAGTCCCAGCGAGCGTTCCGTCGTGCGCCAGCTGGCCGGCGAAGCTGGCCCCCAGGCCGCTGGCCCTGCCCTCCCCGTCAAACGTCACGTTCACCCCAGCAGAGCCATCGGACCCCGCAGCGGTGAGCCGCGCAGTGAAATGACCGTCCATGCCGCCGAACTGCACTTTACCGGAGGCGGACAGCGCGCCTGTGTCCAGTGTCGCCAGCGTCCCGTCGATGCCGGTGAAGGCCAGCCGTCCGATCGTGAGCCGGCCATTCTCGATCCGCGCCGCGAACGCCGCGAGCCAGGGCGGCGGCCGTTGTCGCAGCACGCCCGGTCCCGCTGGCCACGGGACATGCAGATCGGGCCCGCGGAGCACCAGCTCGCGCGCATCGACATGCCCACCGATCAACGGCAGGAGCGCGATCCGCAGCCGCAGCGCCTGCACGTGGATCGCAGAATCCGCCGGCAGGCTACCGCCCACATTGACGCGCGCCGCTGTCAGCATCGGTTGCGGCAACAGCGTGAGCGAGATCGGTCCGTCTATGGTGACAGGCTGGCCGAGCGTGGCGGTCGCCAGCGCCTCGATCGTGGAGCGATAGCGTGCCCAATCGAGCCATTGCGGCACCTGCCAGAGGCCGACCAGCAGCAGGGCGACAACGCCAATACCAATGACCAGTGCTGTGCGCGGGCGTGGCACGTCAGGCAGCGATCCCGTAGCCGCCGCCGCCTGGCGTTTCGATCACGAACACGTCGCCCGGAGCGAGTTCCGCGCTGTCGGTTCCAGTGAGGATCTCGTGAGTGCCATCGGCGCGCTCCACCCATTGCCGGCCGACTGCACCATCCTCGCCGCCCTCCAGCCCGAACGGCGCGACGTCGCGGCGCGAGGACACGATCACCGCGGTCATCGGTTCGAGGAAGCGGATGCGGCGGATGGCGCCGTCTCCGCCACGCCACTTTCCGTTGCCACCCGAGCCGCGCCGGATCGCGAAGCGTTCCAGCCGCACCGGGTAGCGCAGCTCGAGCACTTCGGGATCGGTCATCCGGGTGTTGGTCATGTGCGAGTGGATCGCCGAGGTTCCGTCGAAGCCGGGTCCAGCGCCGGTACCACCGCAGATGGTCTCGTAGTACTGCCGGTGCGCGTCGCCGAACAGGAAGTTGTTCATTGTCGCCTGCGAGCAGGCGATCGGCTTCAGCGCGCCGAACAGTGCATTGCAGGTGGCCTGCGACACTTCGGTATTGCCGGCGACCACTGCGGCGCCCGGCGTGGGTGAGAGGAAAGTGCCGGGTGGGATGATCAGGCGCAGCGGCTTCAGGCAGCCGTCGTTCAGCGGGATGTCATCCGCCACCAGCGTGCGGAACACATACAGCACCGCGGCGCGCGTGACGGCGGGAGGGGAATTGAAGTTGCCCTCGCTCTGATGGCCGGTGCCGGAGAAATCCACCACTGCGCTGCGCGTCGCATGATCGACGCTGATCGCGACACGCAACGGCAGTCCGCTGTCCATGGTGTATTCGAACGTGCCGCTGCCGATGCGGTCGATCACGCGACGCACCGACTCTTCGGCGTTGTCCATCACGTGGCGCATATACGCGCTGACCACGGGCCAGCCATACAGCGCGACGACGCGCTGCAGCTCCTGCACGCCCTTCTCGTTCGCCGCGACCTGCGCCTTGATGTCGGCGACGTTCACGTCGGGGCTGCGCGCCGGATACTTCGCACCGTCCAACAGCGCACGAAGTTCCGGTTCGCGGAAGTGGCCGCCATCGACGAGGAGAAAGTCGTCGATCACCACGCCTTCCTCTTCCAGCGTGCGCGACACAGGCGGCGTGGAGCCCGGCGTGATGCCGCCGATATCGGCGTGATGCCCGCGGCTGCCGACGAAGAACATGATGTCGCGGCCCTCTGCATCGAACACCGGCGTGATGACCGTGACGTCCGGCAGATGCGTCCCGCCGTTGAATGGGTTGTTCAGCGCCACGACGTCACCAGGCTTCAGAGTGTCGCGGCGGTTGTTCAGCACGGTGCGCACGCTCTCGCCCATCGCGCCGAGATGCACCGGCACGTGCGGCGCATTGGCCACCAGGAAGCCCTGCGCATCGAAGATCGCGCACGAGAAGTCCAGCCGCTCCTTGATGTTGACGCTCATCGATGTGTTCTGCAGGACCGCACCAGTCTGCTCGGCCACGTTCATGAACAGGTTGTTGAACAGCTCCAGCAGCACCGGATCCGGCCGGCCGGTGTCCGCCGCAACGCGCGTCGCGAGCCGCTCCGTGCGGCGCAGCGTCATGTGATCGAGCGCGGTGATCTCCGCGGTCCAGCCGGGCTCCACCACGGTGGTCGCGTTGGCCTCGCGGATCAGTGCCGGACCGGCGATGCGGTCGCCCGCCAGCAGGTCGGTGCGATCGAACACCGGCGCCGAATGATCCTTGCCGCCGGTGAACATCTGGATGGTGTCGATCTTCTGAGGGGCACCGCCGTTCGTGCGCGCTGCGAGTGTCGCCTCCTGCACCGCCTCGCCTGGCGCGATCGCCTCGACCGCGACCGCCTCGACCACCAGCGGCCGGTCTGGCGTCGCAAAGCCGAAGCGCGCGCGGTGCGCGGCGGTGAAGTCAGCGACGACCTCGTGCAGGTCGCGCAGCTTCACGATCAGCGCAGCTTCGGTTCCGGCATAGCGCAAATGCAGGTTGCGCTGCGCTGTGATGCACGCCGGATCAGCACCTTGCCCCGCTAGCGCCTCTGTCGCCTCGTCCGCAAGCCGATCGGCAAGCTCGCGGAGCTCCGCCATGGCGTGCGGCTCGAGCGGGATTTCCACGGCCTGTTCGCGCATGACCGTCTGGTCAGCAAGCCCCATGCCATATGCGGACAGCACACCGGCGAACGGATGGATGAACACGGTCTCCATCCCGAGGGCGTCGGCCACCATGCAGGCGTGCTGCCCGCCGGCGCCGCCGAAGCATTGCAGCGCGAACCGCGCGGCATCGTGGCCCTTCTGAACCGAGACCTGCTTGATCGCGTTCGCCATGTTCGCGACGGCGATCTGCAGAAACCCCTCCGCCACCTGATGTGGTGAACGCGTCTGGCCAGTGGCCTGCGAGATCTCGTCTGCCAGAGCCGCAAACTTCGCCGTCACCGTGTCGGCATCGAGCGGTGCATCGCCGTCCGGCCCGAAGATCGCCGGAAAGTGCCGCGGCTGGATCTTGCCGACGCAGACGTTGGCGTCGGTCACCGTCAGCGGTCCGCCGCGGCGATAGCAGGCGGGGCCTGGATCGGCGCCGGCCGAATCAGGGCCGACGCGGAAGCGCGCGCCATCGAAATGCAGGATCGACCCGCCGCCCGCCGCCACCGTGTTGATCGCCATCATCGGCGCGCGCATGCGGACGCCGGCGACCGCTGTCTCGAACGCGCGCTCGAACCCGCCGGCGTAGAGCGCCACGTCAGTGGACGTGCCGCCCATGTCGAAGCCGATGATGTGGTCCAGTCCCGCCATGGCCGCGGTGCGCGCCGCGCCGACGATGCCGCCGGCGGGACCGGAGAGGATCGCGTCCTTGCCCTGGAAACCGGCGGCATCCGCCAGTCCGCCGTTCGACTGCATGAAGTAGAGGCGGACGTTGCCAAGCTCCGCCGCCACCTGATCGACGTAGCGGCGCAGGATCGGCGAGAGATACGCATCGACCACCGTGGTGTCGCCGCGCGGGATAAGCCGCAGCAGCGGGCTGACCGCATGGCTGGCCGAGACCTGCGCGAAGCCTGCCTCGCGCGCGAGATCGGCGAGGCGTCGTTCATGCTCCGGGTATTTCCACGCGTGTATCAGCACGATGGCGCAGGCGGTGATTCCCTTGGCGCGCGCCGTGGCGAAAGCGTGGCGCGCCGCGTGCTCGTCCAGCGTTTCGATTTCCTCGCCATCGACGCCGACGCGTCCGGCGATCTCCACAGACTCCTCGTACAGCATCGACGGCAGCGTGATGGCGAGGTCGAACAGCCGCGGCCGCGCCTGGTTGCCGATGCGCAGCGCGTCGGCGAAGCCGCGGTTCACCACCAGCAGCGTGCGTTCACCCTTGCGCTCCAGCAGCGCGTTGGTGGCTACGGTGGTGCCCATCTTCACCGCCTCAACGACACCAGGTGGAATAGGTGCATCGAGCGGAGACGCCGAGCACTGTCTTGATGCCGGCGATGGCCGCATCGTGGTAGCGGCCGGGGTTCTCGCTCAGCAGCTTGTGGGTGGAGAGCTGCCCATCAGGATGGCGTGCGACGATGTCGGTGAACGTGCCGCCGCGGTCGATCCAGAACTGCCACTTGCCCGACGACATTAGATATGGGCTCCCACCCGTAGGGAAGACGTGGATGGCCGGGCCAAGCCCGGCCATGACGGTGGGGTGGCCGTCGAGGCACTCACTCCGCGCGCTCCGCCTGCCACGGCAAGTCCCAGAGTTCGGCGTTGCACAGCTTGTCAGCAAGTGCCGTGGAAATTGCCTCGAACAATCGCTCGCCCTTCTCCGCGGTCGCTGCTTCCGGGTTGCCGATCACCCCGGACGAGGACCGCGCGGCAATGGTGCGCCAGCGATACACGCCACCGCCGACAACATCGACAACATCCGGTGTGCTGTTCGCCTTTGCCATGCCTGCGCGATCCATGGCGACCAGGTCCGGCCGCACCGCAAGCATCATCGATGTCTCTGCCTCGCAGGCGTGCATCAGCGCTCCTTGCGTCTCCAAAATCTTCGCGATCGCCACAGCGGCGGCGTACCAATAGGTGAACTGCACGATCGGGACGCCGAGCTTCGGTGTCAGCTCATCGGTGATGGTGCGCAGCGCGTTCTCGTTGCCGCCATGCGCGTTCAGCAGAACGATCCGCTTGAAGCCGTGACGCAGCACCGAGCGGCAGATGTCCTCCACCAGCGCTGAGAACGCGGGAAAGCCCAGCGTGATCGTTCCGCCGAAGCTCATGTGATGTTCCGAAAGCCCGGTCCATACGACCGGCAGCACCACCGCCTGCTGGCCGCGTTCTGCGATCTTGCGCGCGGCACGCACTGCGACTGTTTCGCCAAGCATGGAGTCCACCTCGACCGGCAGATGCGGCCCGTGCTGCTCAAGCGATGCCACCGGCAGGATCACGATGGCGTCAGCCCGCGCCTTCTCGCGCAGTTGGTCGGCGCGCAGCCTGCGCCACTCCACCTCGGGGTGTTGCGTCATCGCCAATCTCCCAGTCGTGGCGTAGCAATGGGCCACGAAACCGCACGCGGGAAAAGGGACATCGCGGATGAATCTGCATCGGCTGCTGGCCAGGCGCGTGGAGCAAGGACGCCCGGTACGCGTCGCGCTGATCGGTGCCGGAAAGTTCGGCTCGATGTTCCTCGCACAGGTGCCGTCCACGCCTGGCATCGAGGTCGCGGCGATCGCCGACCTGGCGCCGGACCGGGCGCGCGAGGCGTGCCGGCGCGTCGGCTGGAGCGACGAGAGGATCGCCGCGACGCGCTTCACCGACGACGCGCCGGCGATGCTGAAGGCGGCGGACATCGAGGTGGTGGTGGAGGCGACCGGCCACGCACCTGCCGGCATCACGCACGCGCGGTGCGCGATCGCTGAAGGCAAACATATCGTGATGGTCAACGTGGAAGCCGATGTGCTGGCAGGTGTCGCGCTGGCACGAGAGGCGGCACGCGCCGGGGTGGTGTATTCGCTGGCCTATGGCGATCAGCCGGCATTGATCTGCGAGCTGGTGGATTGGGCGCGTGCCTGCGGCTTCCGCGTGCTGGCAGCCGGAAAGGGCACGAAGTACCTGCCGGAATACCACGCGTCCACGCCGGCCACCGTGTGGGGCTATTACGGACTGACCGAGGAACAGGCGCGGATCGGCGGGATGAACCCGCAGATGTTCAACTCGTTCCTGGACGGCACGAAGTCAGGCATCGAGATGGCGGCCGTGGCCAATGCCACCGGCCTCGCGGTGCCGGCTGACGGGCTCGGCTTTCCGGCATGCGGTACGCATGAACTGGCCGATTCACTGGGCCGCATGGCGCGGACAGGTCGAGGTCGTGTCGAGCCTGCATCGCGACGGCAGCGATGTGGCCAACGATCTGCGGTGGGGTGTCTACGTGGTGTTCGAAGCACCGACCGACTACACCGCGCGCTGCTTCAAGGAATACGGCGTGGTGACCGATGCATCGGGACGTGTCTCGGCGCTGTACCGGCCGTTCCATCTGATTGGGCTGGAGCTGAACATCTCCATCCTGTCGGCGGCGCTGCGCGGCGAGGCGACAGGTGCGCCGACGGCATTTCAGGGCGATGTCGTCGCCACGGCGAAGCGCGATCTGCGGGCGGGCGAGGTGCTGGATGGCGAGGGCGGCGCCGGCGTTTGGGGCAAGCTGATGCCGGCAGCGACGAGTGTCGCGATCGGCGGGTTGCCCATCGGCCTGGCCAATCGCGTGCCGCTGCGGCGCGATGTGCCGAAGGATCAGTGCGTCACATGGGATGATGTGCGGATCGATGAGGCGGACGAGGCGTATCGGTATCAATTGTCTTTGCGGAGAGCGTAAGCGGTCCCCGGCAGCGACGGGTTCTCGATCGTCTCACCGATGTCTCGGCTCTCAGGTGATGAAACGCCGCGGAGGTGCGGCCAGGTGGCTGCTTCTGGAATCTGCGGGAAACGTCGGTGCTTGCGGGCCAGCTTTGCATAGGTCTCAACACGGAGGACGTGCGAGGGCCACGGAGAACCACGGAGTAAAGAATATCGCGCTTCGCGCGGCGCTGAACTCGCACGGCCTTGGTGACAAAAACCTCGGTCCGGGTTTCGCCGTGTCAGGCGGCCTTGGGAATTGCCTGGTCGGGAGGGCGGTCGAGCGCACGCAGGGCCGGAGTGGTGCCGGTGATGATGACCTGCACCACTTCCGGGGCCATCGGCGCCAAGCCGTTGGGCAGACGGCCGAGACGGCGGATCAGGCCGGCCTCCTTCGGGCGGCGGCGCGCGAACCGATCGGCCTCGGCCACAACGTCGCCTGCGGGCAGGGCAGCGGGAACCGACGCAGCCTGCGCCGCGGCCTCCGCCTTCTCGCGCGCGGCCTGCATGGCACGGAGCGAGCGCAGCGCGGCCTCGGAGGCACGCATCATCGCGTTGGCCTGGCGGAGGCACTGGTCCACCCGGTCGGGATGCAGCTTCGGCACCGAGGCAAGCCGCAGGCATTCGGTGGCGCGGGCATCGGCGGCGACGGCGCGGGCGGCAAGGCGTGCCTCGTAAGCGTCGCCGGGGTTCAGCACGGCGAGGGAGGCGATGGCCGCTTCGTCACGAGCGGCGCGCTCCTCGGGGGTGTCGGTGAGCGGCGGGGGCAGCGATTCCATCAGCAGGAAGACGGTATGGCGGGCGATGGTGGGCGGGAGTTTCGGCAGCGCGTCGGTGGGGGACATTGATGTGGACCTGAAAGGTATTATGGCTAACTTAGCAGGTTAAATATGATGATGGCAAGGATTGTCATTGCGGGGTCGTGAATTGGGTCGAATGTCGGCCCAAAAGCCTAAGCGGTGATTGACCTGCTCAGCCTGGGCCCTGCCAGCCCGCCTTGCGCAGGCCGTCCATCATGTGCCCGTAGTCCTCGGGTCTGTGAAACGTCGGGCGACGACGGATGTACCATTCAAACAACTGCGGATGGAGTTCGAGCTCCTTGTCCAGCGCCGCCCGCGCCTCTTCCTTTCGGCCGAGCTGACCCAACGCCGCTGCAAGCCACCGGCGCGTCGTACGAAGATTTGGGTTCACCGCCAGTGCCTGCCGCGCCGCCTCGACCGACCTGACGTAGTCACGTTCGAGATAGTACGAAATCGCGGTCAGGTGCGTCATCCACGCGCTGAGCGGACCGCGCGGGTCAAGACGGAGGCATGCCGTGAAGGCTCGGCGCGCCTCCGCGGGCTGGCCAGTGAAGAGAAGAAAATGACCTTCAATCGCGAGCGCCGTTGGCGAATTTGGGTTGCTGGTCCGCGCCAGTTGCACCTGATCGCGCGCCTCGTCTGCGTTGCCTGAGGCCTGTGCGGCTAAAGCGACCATGGCCCGCGCATCCGCATCCTCAGGATCGATGGCGATAGCCTTTCGCGCCCAACCTGCAGACAATGCCGCCGCCTCTTCCATCGATCGGATAGCAAATGCCGGCCCATCGTCGAGGTAAGCATGGGCCAAGCCCGCATACGGCGCCGCGAATGTGGGATCCAGTGCGATGGCGCGTTGGAAGAGTTGCTTCGCCTGCTCGTGATCAGCGGCGGCTCTTTGTCGGTAGTGCCACTGGCCGCGCAAGTACGCCTCCCACGCATTGAGACTTGTTGGCGGCTTGCGCATTGCTCGGCGCTGCTCGGCGTCCATGATCGCTGGTCTGATGGCACCAGTCACCGCAGCCGTGATCTCATCCTGCACGGCGAAGATGTCGGTGATGTCGCGATCGTACCGTTCGGCCCAGATGTGGTCCGCTGTCTCCGCGTCGATAAGTTGGGCGCCGATGCGTACCCTGCCGCCACCTCGCCGAACACTGCCCTCCAGAATATACCGAACGCCCAGTTCCGCGGCGATCCGTCTTACATCGATCGCCTGCCCCTTGTAGGCAAAACTGGAATTGCGGGCGATGACCAACAGCGATCGAACGCGCGCGAGTTCTGTGATGATGTCGTCGGCTACGCCGTCGGCGAAATACTCCTGCTCGATGTCGCCGCTCATGTTGGTGAATGGCAGCACCGCAATGGAAGGTTTGCCGGTGGCCGCGTCGGGCGTCGGCGACGGTTCGCCAGGGACCGCCATTGTCAGCCGATAGCCGCGCCCGGGAATAGTTGCGATCATGCCATCGCCCAGGACCTTGCGCAGCGCGGAAACCTGAACCTGGAGGTTGTTCTCCTCGACGGTCAGACCCGGCCAGACCTGATCGAGCAACGCATCCTTGGACACCGCCTCACCGCCCGCAGAGGCCAGCACGCAGAGCACGTCGAACGCCCGCCTGCCGAGAGAGATCTCGGCGCCGGCACGGGTAAGGCTACGGCCCTGTCGATCCAGCCGGAACGGACCGAACGCTACGGGCTGCGCACCCTCGGACGACACATCGAGCCCCCTCCTGCCGTTTAAGGATAAATCAGCTTCGCGCCAAAGACCTTAAGGCAGCCCTTTGCGTAGCGTCCAGACACGCAAACGAAGGAGCAATCAGATGAACCAGCAGACCCAGCAGCCAGGCGTGTCACGCGGGCCATCACGCCAATAAGGTCATTGGCAGAGCTCGGTGACGAGGAAAACGACAGAGTTGCGGAGAGGACTCTGACCCCTGTGCTGCCGTTCTCGCTCGATCCCGGTTGGTACGAGAAATACTGGTACGGCAACAGGCCGCCGTCGAGGTGGGGCCTTTTGGCCAATGCGCTGCACCGGCTGTCTTCCGAGGTGCGCTGCATGGGCGGCATCATACGTCGCGCCATTCTCGTTCGGCTAACCGAAACGGCAAGCGGGAAGCCCAGTTCGGCGAGGCACCCCCGGTGTGCTGGATTCTCCCGCTTGCGCGGGAATGACGGATGGCTGCTTGTGCGCGACGAGACAGCGCCCGTTTCATCCAGGAGCGGGTCTGCCTGACGGCCGGTGTGGAACTCGCAATGACAGCCTAGCCCTGCATGAAGCCGTTCAGCTCCGGCGTCGCCATCGTCGTGTCGACGTAGCCCAGCGTCCCCTTGTCCTTCACCTCACGCGCCGCGTTCAACAGGCCGGTCATCGCCGCGCGATAGAGTGACGTGGCAAGGCTGATCCGTTTCACGCCGGCCTCCGCAAGCTCTGCCACGGAGAAGGACTTCCCCTTGATCCCCGCCATGAAGTTGAACGGCTTCGACAGCGACGAGCACACAGTCCGCACCGCTGCGAGGTCGGGCAGGCCAGGCGCCATCAGCACGTCGGCGCCGGCTGCCTCGAACGCCTGCAGACGCCGGATCGTGTCGTCGAGGTCGGGGTTGCCGCGGATGAAGTTTTCGGCGCGCGCCGTCAGGATGAAGCCGAACGGTGCCTTGCGCGCCGCGGCAACGGCGGCCGCGATGCGCTCCGTCGCGTGGCCAAGATCGAACAGCGGCTTCTGCGGATCGCCGGTGGCATCCTCGATCGAGCCACCCACCAGGCCGTATCTCGCCGGCCAGCGTAATCGTCGATGCGGCCGCATCGGGGGTGTCGCCGAAACCCTTTTCCAGATCCGCCGAAACGGGAAGATCGGTCGCCTCGGCCACGGTGCGTGCGTGCACGAGCGACTCCTCGCGCGTGATCATCCCATCGCGCCGGCCGAGCATTCCCGCCGCGGCGCCGCTCGAGGTTGCCAGCGCAGCGAAGCCGACGCCGGCCAGGATGCGCGCCGACCCAGCATCCCACGCGTTGGCGATGACAAAGCACCTCTCGTGCAGCGCACGGAACCGATTGGCCTTCTCCATCTGACTGGTCGCCATGGCATTCCCTCCTCGCCTGCCAGCAACATGACGATCCGACCCGCACCGGGCAACCGCACGCTGCGTACCAAACCGTGCGCTGGTTGACGGACCAAACCACCTGTTCCAGCGTCGCGACAACGAGCAGGAGTTCGAGATGGCGAGCGACTACACCGTCGGCGATCTGGTGGCCGAATTCATCACGCAGTGCGGCGTCACCACCGCGTTCGGCATCGCCTCGGTGCACAACATCCCGATGCTGGATGCGATCGGCCGGCGCAATGCGATCCGCTTCGTCATGGCACGCGGCGAACTCGGCGGCGCGCACATGGCGGACGGCTACGCGCGTGTCTCCGGCGGCCTCGGCGTCATCTTCTCGTCCACGGGACCAGGCGCGGCCAACGCCATCGGCGGCCTGATCGAGGCCCGCTTCTCTGGCACACCGGTGCTGCACATCACCGGCCAGACCTCGACGAAGTTTGTCGATCGCGACGTCGGCACCGTGCATGACGCGCCAGATCAGCTCGGCATGCTGCGCTCTGTGTCGAAGACCGCCTATCGCGTGCGTTCGGCGCAGCAGGCGATCGGCGTGCTGACCCGCGCCGCCGTGGATGCGCTGACGCCGCCCACCGGCCCGGTCAGCGTCGAGGTGCCGATCGACCTGCAACGCACGCCGGTGGAGCGACCGGCGATCTTCGACAATTTCGTGCTGCCGCTGCCGCCGCCACGCACACCCACCGACGCCGAACTCGACGAACTTGCGGCACGCGTCATCGCGGCACGGCGGCCGATGCTGTGGCTCGGTTCCGGCGCACGGCGTGCGAGTGCGGCGGTGCACAAGCTGCTCGATCTCGGCTTCACGATGATCAACAGCATAAATGGAAAGGGGACCGTCTCCGAGGAGCACCCGATGAACCTCGGTGGCCTGCATGGCAACGGCATGCCGAAGGTCCAGCAGTTCTATCAGACCGTCGATCTGCTGCTCGCAGTCGGCACACGCCTGCGCGGCCAGGAGACCGGCGACTTCGTCGTGAAGCTGCCGCCCAACATCATCCAGATCGACGTCGATCCGCTGGCCAACGGCCGCACCTACGCCAACACCTAGTTTGTGTGTGGCGACGCGCAGGCGACGCTGGAGGCGCTGCTGCCGCGCATCGAAGGCCGCATGAAGCTCGATCCCGCCTATCGCAGCGACTTCACCACACTGAAGCAGGCCGCGCGCGCCGACTTTCTCGCCACACTCGGCGCCTATGGCACGTTTCCCGAGCAGCTGCGTCCGGTGATGCCGAAGGACGCGATCTGGGTGCGCGACGTGACGCAGAGCAACACCACCTGGGGCAATCGCATCTTCCCCGTGTACAGCCCGCATCAGAGCGTGTTCCCGGTTGGCGCCGGCATTGGCCAGGGGCTGTCGCTGAGCCTCGGCGCCGCGGCGGCCGCGAACGGACGCAAGACCGTCTGCATGACAGGCGACGGCGGCTTCTTCCTCAATGTCGGCGAGTTGTGGACCGCAGTGCAGGAGAAGCTCGATGTCAGCATCATCGTGATGAACGATCGCGGTTATGGGGTGATCAAGCGCATCCAGGATGCCACGGCACAGGGCCGCCGCTTCTTCGCCGATCTGCAAGGGCCCGATCTCGGACAGCTTGCAGCGCTCGCCGGCATCCCGTTCTGGCAGGTGAAGACCGCGGAAACATTCGGCGCGACGGTGGCGGAATCGATCGCACACAAGGGCCCGAGCCTGGTGGAAGTCGACATGACGTCGGTCGGCGAGTTCCCCGCCTACTATCCGTTCAACCAGCGCCCCGGCGCCTGATCGCGCGATGCGCGGCCTGCTCGGCCTGGCCGCGCTTCTGGCTATCGCCTGGGCGCTGAGCGAGGACCGGCGCCGCATCCCCTGGCGCACAGTGATCGCCGGCATCGCGCTGCAATGGATACTGGCCCTGCTTCTGCTGTTCTTCCCGCCGGCGAACTCCGTAGTATTTCTGCTGAACGACGGCGCGACTGCATTGCAGAGCGCGACGCAGGCGGGTACCAGCTTTGTGTTCGGCTATCTCGGGGGCCCGCCGTTGCCGTTTGCGGAGAGTCATCCCGGAGCCAGCTTCATCCTCGCGTTCCAGGCGCTGCCGCTGGTGCTGACGATCAGCGCGCTGGCATCGCTGCTGTTCTATTGGGGCATTCTGCAACGCATCACCGGGGCATTCGCCTGGCTGCTGCGCCGTGCGATGGGGATCGGCGGCGCGTTGGCGCTTGGCGCCGCCGTACATGTGTTCGTCGGCATGATCGAGGCGCCGCTGCTGGTGCGTCCCTATCTCGCGCGCATGCAGCGGGGCGAGCTGTTCGCGCTGATGACCTGCGGCATGGCTGGCGTGGCCGGCACGGTGATGGTGATCTACGCGTCGTTCCTTGCCCCACTGGTACCGAATGCACTCGGGAACATCCTGATCGCATCGGTGATCAGCACGCCGGCGGGACTCGCAGTGGCGGCACTTCTGGTGCCGTTCGGTCGCGCGGAAGTCGCGGAAGAGCGCCTGGTCATCGAGGACCCGCCGCTCAGCGCGCTGGACGCGCTGGTGAAGGGCACCATCGATGGTGTTCCGGTGCTGGTCGGCATCGTCGCCACGCTGCTTGTGGCAGTTGCTTTCGTTGCGCTGATCAACGCCGCACTCGGAGAGCTGCCGCACTGGGGCGATGCCGCCATCACGTTGCAGCGGCTCTTCTCCTGGCCATTTCGGCCTGTGATGTGGCTGATAGGCCTGCCCTGGGACGAAGCCGGAACCGCGGCGACGCTGATGGCCACCAAGACCGTGCTGAACGAGTTCGTCGCCTACCTGAACTTATCCACGCTGCCGCCGGATACCTTCGCGCCGCGCTCGCGGCTGATCCTGACCTACGCATTGTGCGGCTTCGCGAATTTCGGCAGCCTGGGCATAGTGATTGGCGGGTTCGGCGCGATGGTGCCCGAGCGGCGGCATGAAGTGGTCGCTCTCGGTCTGCGTTCCATACTGTCGGGCACACTCGCGACCTGCATGAGCGGCGCGGTCGTCGGCCTGCTGGCCGGCTGAGGGGGAGGAGCAAAGGTTGGACGGCAGGCGCCCTAGCGTGTCTTCGTTGCGCGGTATCGTCGCCGCGGCACATCCACAGGCGGCACAGGCAGGCGCCTCCATCCTGCGCACCGGCGGCAACGCATTCGATGCGGCTGTTGCGACCGCGGCGGCACTGAATGTCACAGAGCCTTACATGTCCGGCCTTGCCGGTATGGGCATGGCGACGTGCTACATCGCGGAGGAACAGCGCGTTCGCACCCTCGACTTCGTCACACGCGTGCCGTCGCAGTTTCCCGCCGGCCGGTTCAGCAACCGCGAGGAGCTGGCGCGCAGTCCGATCGCCGCCGGCGCGCCGGGCAACCTCGCGGGCTGGTGCGAGCTGGTGCGCAGCCATGGGCGGAAGTCGCTGGCCGAGGTATTCGCTCCGGCGATTGTACTTGCGCGCGATGGGTTTCCGCTGACCGAGTATAACGTGTCGGCGTTCAGCGACACGGTGGCGGAGTTCAAAGGCCGCTACGCGTTCTATGATGACTGGGCGCGCAACTACACCAGCGGCGTTGCAATCGCGGTGGGTGGAGTGTTGCGACAGCCTGACCTCGCGCGCACTTTCGAAATGATCGCACGGGATGGTCCAGATCACCTGTACGGCGGTGCTCTGGGCAAGGCGCTCGTCTCTCATGTGCGGGCACTTGGTGGCTGCCTGACGCTTGAAGATCTGGAATCCGTCGAGCCTGTGTGGCTCGATCCGTTGGTGGCAACCTATCGCGGCATCGACGTCCACACCTTGCCGCCGCCGTGCGAGGGATTTCAATACCTGCTCACCCTGCGCATCCTCGACGGCTTGGACGTCACGTCGATGGAGCGCAATGGCCTCGACCATCTCGATACAATGTATCGCGCCATTCGCCTCGCCGCGGGAACACGCATTGCGCACAACAATCCTTCGGCTGAGCGACTCACGGGGCTGATGTCAGACGACGCTGTCGAGATTCATCGTGCCCGCGTGCGCGACGGCGAGCCGATAGAAGGTCCGACGGAACAGTTCGTGGCGCCGGTTCTCGCCGATCTTGTGCATCAGCATACGACATCGTTCTCAGTCGCCGACGGCGATGGCAACATCGTGTGCATCACGCAGAGTCTCGGCGCGAAGTTCGGTTGCGGTGTCGTGGTGCCGGGTTATGGCGTCTGTCTGAACAACTTCCTTTATTGGGGCGAGGTGGATGAGCGCGGGCCGAACGCGTTACGCCCTGGCGCGCCACTGGCGCTGCCGTTGGCGCCGAGCATCGCGACGCGCAGCGCGCGACCGGTGCTTGCTCTCGGTACGCCCGGCAGTTACGGCATCTGCCAGACGCAGGTGCAGACGCTCGTCGAGCACATCGATTTCGGCCTCGGCATCCAGGACGCGATCGACGCGCCACGCGCACGTCTGTGGGATGGGCGACGCGTGCAGGTTGAGCGGCGCATTCCCGCCGATACAATTGCCGCGCTGACCGAGCGCGGGCATGCCGCCGAGGCGATCGCGCCGTGGTCGACGGCGGTTGGCGGTATGCAAGGCATCGCGATCGATCCGGCCACCGGCGTGATGACCGGCGGCTGCGACGCGCGGCGCGATGGGTTCGTGGCTTCGGCCTGAGGGAGGAGAACACACATGCACTGGACCGATCGGCGTCAACGTTTCCGCAGCGTGCTCGCGGGCAATCAATGCATCCATCCGGGTTCGGTCTTCGATCCGATATCGGCGCGGATTGCCGAGGAACTTGGGTTCGAGGTCGGCATGTTCGCTGGGTCGATTGCGTCGTTCACCGTGCTTGGCGCGCCCGACCTGATCGTGCTGACGCTGAGTGAATTCGCCGAGCAGGCATACCGTATCAATCGCGCAGGCAAGTTGCCGCTGCTGGTCGATGCCGACCACGGTTACGGCAATGCGCTGAATGTGATGCGTACCGTGCAGGAGCTGGAGACAGCGGGCGTGGCGGCGATGTGCATCGAGGACACGCTGTTGCCGAAGGCGTATGGAGAGAAGAAGCCCAGCCTGATTTCGCTCGAGGAAGGCATCGGCAAGATGCGCGCCGCGGTTGCCGCGCGCGAGGATCCGTCGTTCGTCATCGTCGGCCGCACCAGTGCCGCGGCGATCGCCGGGACCGAGGACGTGCTGCGACGTGCCAAGGCGTATGAGGAAGCCGGCGTCGATGCGCTGTTCTTCGCCGGCGGCGTGACGCGCGAGCAGCTCGATGCGATTTCCGCGGCCGTGAAGCTGCCGTTGATGATGGGGGGTGGTCGCGACGGGCTGGAGCGGGACTATCTCGCAAGCCGTCGCGTGCGGGTCGCGCTGCAAGGCCATCAGCCGTTCTCCGCCGCGGTGCAGGCTGTCTACAATACGCTGAAGGCGCTGCGCGAGGGGACGAAGCCTGGCGATCTGCAAGGGATCGCGTCGGCCGAGACGATGCGGCGTGTCACGCGCGATGGTGACTACAAGAGCTGGACGGAGAAGTTCCTCGGAGGTTGAGGGCGTCTATCCGGGCATCGCGATGCGTCTGCCGACACCGTTCGGCAGCTCGCGTCGCGCATGCTCGCGCACTGCATCCTGGATCCGCGCATAGAGGTCGTCCGGGAACGGCGTCACCCGGCGCACCGACATGTCGATATGTAGCGCAAGCAGCTCCTGCGCCGCCACGCGATGGCCGCCCTCCGCGTGGAACATCTCGTGGAAGTAGTGCAGCCGCTTGGCATCCGCGCCCAGCAGGTGCGCCACCACACGCACTCTGTCCCCCACGTGCACCTCGCGCTCGTATAGCGTGTGTGTCTCAGCGGTGAACGTCGAGTTGCCGGTGGCCTGGCGATACGCCGGGCCGACGCCCAGCATGTCGTACAGCAGATCCGTCGCCTGATCGAACAGCACGACGTAGTAGGCCAGGTTCATATGGCCGTTCGCATCGATCCACTCGGGCAGGACCACGCCTTCGAGTTGCGGCAGTTCCATCGGCCGGCAGCTTGTTGACGAACCAGCACAGGGTCAAGCACACACGGACCAATGCGTCCCATAAGACTGCACGAGCTGGAGGTGACCGACGGGTTGCCGCCGCGACAGCGCTGGCGTGCCATGCTCGCCGTCGGAATCGCGGTCGCCATGTCGGTGCTGGTCACCTCGATCGCCAATATCGCACTGCCGACCATCGCGCGCGACATGAACGCGACGCCGGCGGACTCGATCTGGGTGGTGAACGCCTACCAGCTCGCGGTGACAGTGACTCTGCTGCCGTTCGCCTCGATCGGCGACATCTACGGCCATCGGCGCGTCTATGTGTGGGGCCTCACGGTCTATACCGCCGCATCGCTGCTCTGTGCTGTCGCGCCGTCGCTTCCGGTGCTGGTGATCGGACGCGTGCTGCAGGGATTCGGCGGCGCCGGCATCATGAGCGTCAACGGCGCGCTGGTGCGTTTCATCTTCCCGCGCGACTCACTGGGGCGCGGCATCGGCTACAACGCACTGATTGTCGCGGGTTCATCCACCGCTGGGCCGTCTGTCGCTGCGGCGATCATGTCGGTGCTGTCGTGGCCGTGGCTGTTCGCACTGCAGGTGCCTGCGGGCATCGTCTCGCTGTGGTTGGCGCACCGCTTCCTGCCGCGAACACCGCTCGCCGGCCATCCGTTCGATCCGCTGAGTGCGCTGCTGAACGCCATCACGTTCGGCCTGTTCATCAGCGCACTCGACGGCGTCGGACGTGGCCAGCGGCCCGCCATCGTGCTGATCGAGCTTGCCGTCAGCTTCGCGGTCGGCTGGTACTTCGTGCTTCGCCAACACACTCTGGCCGCACCGATGCTGCCGGTGGATCTGTTTCGTCGCCCAGTTTTCGCCCTGTCGGTGGCAACCGCGATCTGCGCGCACGGCGCACAGCTCATCGCCTTCGTGGCATTGCCGTTCTACTTCCAATACGTCAGCGGCCTGTCGCCCATCCAGATCGGCGTGCTGATCACGCCGTGGCCCGCCGCGCTGGTGGTGATGGCGCCGATCGCTGGAAGGTTGGCGGACCGCTATCCCGCCGGTCTGCTCGGCGGGTTCGGCCTCGCCGTGATGACGCTGGGCCTGCTGCTGGTGCTGACGCTGCCATCACGACCGGCACAGATCGATGTGGCCTGGCGGCTCGCCGTGTGCGGGATCGGCTTCGGGTTCTTCCAATCGCCCAACAACCGCCTGATGCTCGCGAGTGCGCCGCGCGAGCGGGCCGGCGCTGGCAGCGGCATGGTGTCCACGTCCCGCCTGCTCGGTCAGACCACCGGCAGCGCGCTGGTGGCACTGATCTTCGGCGTCACCCAGGGTGGTGTGGACGCGGTCGAGCTCGGCACCAGGCTGGCCATCGGCATGGCCGCAGGATTCGCCGGGCTTGCGACGGTACTCAGCACGCTGCGCCTGCGTCAGCCGCAGTCCGCGTGACCCGCGGCGCTACGCGGCCTTGCTGCCGCGTCCCCTCCGGCGGAGGTCGATGTCATCCAGGCACGCGGCAATTGCCGGCCCCAGGCGCGCCGTGACATGCTCGAGCCGTTCCACCAACGCCTCGGCCTGCGCTCGATCGTTCCGCGTCACTGCGTCGGCAATTTCCTCCAGTGCCTCGCCGAGACCGATCGCCCCGCACGTCTCGGCCAGCCCACTGATCTCCTCGCAGTTGCGCACGATCGTTCCTGCTTCCCAGCCCGGCAACAACTCGCTCAGACGCATGCAGCGCGCAGTCGCATCGGCGACAAACTCGGCGACGCATGCCCTGGCACGTTCCATGCCGACCACCGCCACCATCTCATCGAGGAACACCTGCGAGACGTCGGCGTCGTAATCCTCCGGCGGAATGTCCGGCTGATCGTCCAGGGCCGCCACCGACATCGTGTCGCGAGGCGACTGCGCCGGCGCGCCGCCAGGGAGCCACCGGTGCAGCGTCGTCCCAAGGCGATCGAGGTTGATTGGCTTTTCCAATACCGCGGTGAATCCGGCTTCGGCGCACCGCTTGCGCATCACTGGTCCCCTGAGACCAGTCAGCGCGATGATCGGTATCGTCGCCACACGTCCACTCATGCTGCGGATTTTCTGTGTCGCCTCGAAGCCGTCGCGATGCGGCATCTGGATATCCATCAGGATCGCATCGAAGCTGTCGTGGCTGGCGAGCCGCACCGCTTCGTCGCCGTCATTGGCAACGAACGCCGAGAAGCCTCTATGCGACAACGCCGCGACCAGCAGTGACTGGTTCACCTTGTCGTCCTCGACCACCAGAATGCGTCCGCCGCGCACTGTCGGTGCCAACGGCTCAATTGCCTCGAACGGTGAACGCTGCGCCAGCAGTTGCTGCGCCAGCGATGCGACCTGGTAAGGATCCGCCGTCGCCGTAACCGTCGCATCGACCTTGGCGGTCTCGCCGCCATCGCCGAGCCAGATTATCACTGCCCTTCGCCCGAACGGGGTATCGCGCAGGCGAAGCACCAGGACCTCGGCCGTCATGCCGAGCAGGCGGCCCTGCACGATGATGAGGTCGAGTGCGCCGCGCTGCGCCTCGATGCGTTCGGCAAGCGCCAATCCGAGATAACCGTCCGACGCCATCTCCACCATCACGCCCGCATCGCTGAGCTGGCTGGCGATTGTGCGGGCTCGGGCATCCTCGTCGCCCACCAGGAGCGCGGTCCGGCCGGCGAATCGCCTGCTTCCGGCCGACTGCGAAGCGCGCTCGGCGGGGAATTCGAAGGTGAACTCGCTGCCGACGCCGAGCGCACTCTCCACCGTCAGGGCACCGCCCATCAGCACGGCGTTCTCGCGGCACAGAGCGAGCCCCAGGCCGAGTCCCGCATGGCCGGAGTTCTCCTGGTCGCGGCCGCGCTTGAAGCGTTCGAAGATGCGCTCACGGTCCTCCGGTGCGATGCCGGGACCGGTATCCGACACGGCGAGCTTGATCGACCTGGCACCGGACGGATCTCCAACCACCGACGCGCGGATCTCCACCTGGCCGCTGGCGGTGAACTTGATGGCGTTGCCGACCAGGTTGAACAGCACCTGGCGCAGCCGGGTTGGATCGGTCATCCAGTGACCGCGCAGCAGATCATCGTAGCGGGTCTTCAGCTCCAGCCCCCTGTCGTGCGCCTGGGGCTGCAGCGTCTCGGTGACCTCTCGGACCAGACCGATCACGTCCACTTCGTCAACCTGCAGTTCGGAGCCGCCCACCTCGCCGCTGGCCATCTCCAGCAGGCCGTTCAGCATCGCAAGCATGGCCTCGCAGCTTGCCCGGATGCGCTCCAGCCACTGTCGCTGCTCCTGCTCCAGTTCGCTGTCGAGCAAGCAGCGAGCAGATGCCCATGATCGAGTTCATCGGGGTACGCACATCGTGGCCGATCCCGGCGAGCACCCGGTCGCGGTCACGCGCGACGGTCGCGGCCTCCGCCTGTGCCTCCTGGCTGACGGCCGACGCCGCATCCAGTCGTTCCGTCAGGCGGGCCTCGTTGGTCACATCGCGGCCGGTACAGGTGTAGGTGCCATCGGCCAATGGCTCGATGCCCATCCGGTGCACACGGTCCTGGCCATCTGCGCTGGCTAGTTTCACTTCGATGTTGTCGCGCCGCGAGCGCGACTCCATGGCCTCTGCGACCTCATGCGGCTGCGCCAATCCGAGTGCCGTCAGCAACGGCCGGCCGACTGCCTCGCGCAGGCAATCGGGGACGTAGCCATGCACCCTGGTGATGCAGCCTCGACGGTCCAGATCGACCTGCCAGTCGGCGCCGTATCCGGTCGGCGCTGAGCCGGGCGCCTCGCTGCGCAAGCGGCTTGATACAGCAAGCGCCATGCAGGTTACCCAGACCGCGAAAAGATAAGCGCCGAGAATGCCGACAGCGCGCGTGCTGAGTCCGTGGCTTTTCAAGGCGACATCGGCATCCATACGTGCAACCACGGTTGCATCGACCGTGCGCAGCGGCGCCGAAACCGACAACTCTGCCGGAATGCCCAGCAACCGGTTGACGGTCGACATGAGGTTCATGCCCCAACCCGCGTCGCCCTGTTCGGCTTGTTGCTGGGAAGGCGGCGGGTCGCGCACGGGCAAGGCCAGCACGCCATCGACACCGTGGAGTTCGATCGAGATTCCGGGTCCGAACCAGGAGCGTCCGATGAGCCGGCCGAGATCCTCCACCCGCAGCACGGCGCCGACCAACCCGGCGACTTTGCCCGATGTATCCCGCACCGCCCTGCTCAGTATCACTGATGGACCGGCGCGCAGCCAGGAATCGGCGCGCTGCAATGCCAGCGGCATGGCGTTGTCGGCGGTGGCGCGGCGGAACCAGTCGGCATTGGCCACCGACGCATCGCCGCCGGTGAACAGCGACGATGAGGCCAGCAACTGGCCTGACGCACTCACGGCAAACGTTGCTCCGACGGGCGGCAGGGCGCCCTGCAGTCTCAACAGCCGGCTGGTCAGCGCAACCTTGTCGCCCTGGAAATCGGTCGCCCGAAACGCGTCGGTCGCGTCCGCGAAGTGCTCGAGCGGCACATCGATCGAAGCGGCAGTGGCGCTGGCGGACATGGTCAGGCTGGTGAGCGCATCCCGCGCCACCTGCGCGGTCTGCAGGAAAACGGTCAGGCCCCAGGCACTGATCAGCAACAGGGCCACCATCACAAGGGCGACCGGGCGCGAGATCAGGCGTAGTGGCGCGACGAGGAAATTGGCGACGCGCTTCACCGCGACCTCCGTCAGGGAGGTGGGCAAGGTAGTCGCGGAATCCTACGACATGGTTTCATCCGGCCTCGCTCGACCATTCCGCGCGTTACGCTATAGCATCTTCCCGCGCGCGCAGTCGAACCAAGTCTGTCCCTGCGTATCGGACGGACTGATTGCCAGGGACACGATGGGTTGGGGGGGACGTCCCAACTCCAGCGTCCCACCGCTGAGCAGAACCAGAATGCGGCTCAGCGCGATATCGTCCGACCCGAGTGCAACGGTGAACTGGCGGGCGGCGGTCCGACGGGCGGTGACCTGCCAGGATCCGGCCGATCCGGTGAAGTGAAGCGGAGCGTTCACCGGTCGCGGGGTTGGCGCCGGTGCGAGGGCGACGACGAGGCGGATTGGCGCATCGCGGCGGACGGTCACCTGCAGCGATGTGCCGGACGCCGCTGCGATCGCGGTACACTCTTCGTCGCTGGAACGGAACGTCCAGGTGGTGCGGACGATCTCATTCGGCACGTGCCGAATGAACGGCGGCACCGCTGGAATGGAGGCCTCGCGCCGTCCTTCCTCGCCGGGCGGCAGCGGTTGCGCGCAACTGGCCAGAAGCAGCGTCAGAGCCGCAAGGACGCGCATACGGGTGTGTGAGACGCGCTCCGCCAAGGGCGACGTCCTGTCAGTGGATGACGATCTCGACGCGGCGATTCTGCGGTTCGCGCACACCCGGCCCAGTCTGCACCAGCAGATGCGTATCGCCGAGACCCTGGATGGTGATGGCATCTTGCGGCACGCCGTCCTTGACCAGCTCGGCCTGCACCGCGCGTGCGCGACGAACCGACAGGCCCTGATTATATTGATGTGTGCCCGACGTGTCGGTGTAGCCGTTCACCTCGATGCGCGTGTACTGGACATGCGTTGAATTGTCGGCCGCGTCCTTGACGATCTGCCGCGCGCGATCGGTCAGTGTCGCCTTGTCCCAGTCGAAGAACACCATGTAGGAGCGCGCAGCGGCCGGCGCCGGACCCACCGTGTCGAGCGTCAGCGGAGTTGGGGGCGAGACATTGAAGGCATAGCGGACACCGAGCAGGAAACTGTGGTTGTATTGGCCACGGAGCTTTATCTCGTTGCCTGTTGAGACCGCGAAAGTCTCGTTGCCAGGCACTCCGAAGAAGCGGTACTCGGTCGTCAGCGACAGGCCTGGGACACGTGGCATCGGGAATGACAGGCCGCCGATTGCCTGAAATGCGAAGTTGCCCTTTGTGCTGTTCACGGTCGCACCGAACGGCGTGGCCGGCCCGCTCAGGATGACATTGCCCAGATTTGTCCAAGCATAGCCAACACCGCCGCCGATGTAGGGGTAGAGCCACGGCATGCGGATGTCCATGTCGAACAGCGCGTTGGCCATGACTGCATAGGTCTGCAATTTACCAGTGGCATCGGTGACGAAGGGTCCGGTCGCGCCGTTGATGTTGCCTCGGCGGTAGTTGCCTTCGATCTCGAACCGCATTCCGTTGCCAAGCCCATAGCCGACGCTCGCCAGCCCGACGAAGCCGCCGGTGGTCTTCAGATTGGTCGACGTGGATGGCAGCACGAGGTTGGTTGTCGCACCGATGTCGACGGGCAGATTGTAGCCGGCGCCGGCGCCGATATAGATCCCCTGGAACGGTTGCGCCTGGACGGCAAAGGGCGCGGCGAGAAGAGCCATCGCCAGCGACAGGGTGCGAAATCGCATGCCTCGGATCCTCTTCAGGCCAGGACGAAAAGGGGCGCCTCGCGGCGCCCCAATCCTTGTCGACGTAGTCCCGCGAGAGATCAGCGGATGATGATCTCGACGCGGCGGTTCTGCGGCTCGCGGACGCCGGGGCCGGTCGGCACCAGCAGATGCGTGTCGCCGAAGCCCTGGATCGTGATCGCGTTCGCCGGCACGCCGTCCTTGACCAGTTCCGCCTGCACCGCGCGGGCGCGGCGGACCGACAGACCCTGGTTGTACTTGGGCGTGCCGGAGGTATCGGTGTAGCCGTTCACCTCGATCCGCGTGTACTGGACCTTGGTCGAGTTGTCGGCCGCTTCCCTGATGATCTGGCGTGCGCGATCGGTGAGCGTCGCCTTGTCCCAATCGAAGAACACCAGGTAGGAGCGAGCCGGCGCCTGCGCCGGAACCGGCGCCGGAGCCGGAGGCGGCGGCGGCGCTTGGCCGAAGTTGTAGCGCAGGCCGAGCAGGATCGAGTGGTTGTAGCTCTCACCCAATCTGATCGAGGCTGGCGTCGCGAAGCCTTGGCCGGCTGTGTTGAACGCGACCGCATGGCCGTTATAGGAACGGTTCCCCGTCGTACCGAGGAAACGATACTCGGCCGTAAATGCCAGACCCGGCACCATCGTGGTCAACGGGATGGCGGCGCCGATGATTGCCTGGTAAGCGAAAGCTCCCTTTGTGCCGTTGGCCGTCGTTCTAGCAGTCCCTGGGCCGAACGTTTGATCGGCCGCTACGCCCAACGCAGCGCCCGGCACAGTGAACCCAAATGTGTTGTTCGCGTGGAGGTTCTCGTTAACCGCGAGGTAACCAGCGCCGACACCCAGGTATGGCACGAACCACGGCGTCATTCCATTGAAGTCGTACAGCACATTGAACATGCCACCGTACTTCTGATCGTGGGTACTGCCAGTAGCGCCGAAACGGGTAACGGTGCCGTTAGAAAAACCCTCGCCATTGTTGTTGCGGTAGTTTCCTTCAATTTCGGCGCGAAGCCCATTTCCAAAGCCCCAGCCGACAGAGAGCACACCAGCGAAGCCGGTGCTGCCATTGATGTTGCCGTTGGTGCTCGCGAACCCCCCTAGAAGGGCTGGCACCCCCAAACTGGTGCCGTTGATGTTTGTCTGCTGCGTGATGTTCACGCCGACGCCACCGCCGACATAAAGACCAGTAACCGGCTGCGCACTCGCCGCGATGGGCGTGGCCAACACAGTGGCTGCCAGGAGTGCACTCCGAAGCTGCATTTGCTTTCTCCTCGTTCTACCGACGCCAGAGCCGCGCGGTTACCATTGAGCGCATTAGACGCCCTTTCGATCGACCAACCATAACCCAACGACGGTCGTTAAAGCGAGGGGGGGCAAAGGTTTTTGGGCACAGTGTTGCCGCCGAGCAACAGCGAGGGCAGGCAGGACACACCGGCGGAAGAGAGTAGGAGTTGAACCTACCCGGAGCCGCCGAGCAGCCCCAACCGGCTTTGAAGGCCGGCCGGCCCACCGGAGCCGCTTCTCTTCCGTCAGCGAGTATCAGTCGGCGCCCGCAACTGGGCAATAAACGCTGCCTCGTCGGCCGGCTCCAGGCAGCGACAGTCGAGCCAGAGGCGGCCTTCCGCGAGCCGGCCAATCACCGGCCGCGGCAGCCCACGCAGCCACGCCGACAGCGACTCCAGCGCCCTGCCGCCGACGGTGACGGCGTGTGACGACAGCAGGTCCACCGGCAATGCGCCGGAGCCGATCTGGCTGCGGCACGGTTCGACGGTGACCGGTCGCTGCGGCCACAGCGAGCGCACCGCAACCGCCACGCGGTCGGCGGTGGCCCGGATCGCCTCGGGCGGCCGGATCAGCAACCGGAGGGTTGGCAACTCCGCCGCCAGTCGATCCGGGTTCAAATAGAGCAGCAGAACCTGCTCCAAGGCCGCCAGCCGGGCCTTGTCCAGGCGCAGCGCGCGCTTCAGCGGATTGGCGTTGATGCGTGCAATCAACTCTCTGCGACCGACCACCAGCCCAGCCTGCGGGCCGCCGAGCAGCTTGTCGCCGGAGAAGCTTACGAGATCCGCACCAGCCGCCAGCGACTCTTGGGGCATCGGCTCGTGTGGCAGCCCCCAGGTGGCCAGGTCGACGAGGCTGCCGCTCCCCAGATCCTCTACCATCGGCAACCCTGCGGCATGGGCGATTGCCGCCAGTTCCGCCGGCGGCACCGCAGCGGTGAAGCCGGCAATTGCGTAATTCGCCTGGTGCACCCGCATCAGCAGCGCCGTCTCCGGTCCGATCGCTGCGCTGAAGTCGCGTGAGTGAGTGCGGTTGGTGGTGCCGACCTCGCGCAGAACTGCCCCTGCGCGTGCCATGATCTCCGGGATGCGGAACGCGCCGCCGATCTCGATCAGTTCGCCGCGGGAGACCGGCACCTCGCGTCCGAGCGCCAGTGTGTTCAAGATCAACAGCACCGCCGCGGCGTTGTTGTTGACCACAGTGGCGGCCTCGGCGCCGGTGATCTGCCGCAACAGGCGGGCGACATGCTCGTCGCGCTCACCGCGCCCGCCGGTGGCCAGGTCGAATTCCAGCGTGGTTGCGGAGGCGAACGCCTCTGCGGCGGCCGCGGCAGCAGCCTGAGGCAATGGCGCGCGGCCGAGATTGGTGTGCAGCACGGTGCCGGTCATGTTGAACACCGGCCGCTGCGAGACAGCAAATCGTCGTGCCAACGCATCAGCGGCTGTATCCAGAATGGCAGCCGGCAGCGTCGGGAACCTGCGGGCGGCACGGCAGGCGGCCAGTTCGGCACGCAGCGCGGCGGCGGTGGCTGTCCGACCGAAGCGTGCGGTCAGCGCATCCGCCTCCGACGTGCGCAGCAATGCGTCGAGCGAGGGCAACGGGCTGGCGGAATCCGGCATGACGGCGCCATGCTAAGGCGCATGAGTACGACATTCGAGATACCGACGCTGCGCACCGATCGGCTGTTGTTGCGGGCGGCCCGCTCCGACGACATCGATGCCCTCGCGGCGATGCAGGCAAACCCGGAGGTGCGCCGGTTCCTCGGCGACGGGACACTCCTGAACCGGGAGCAGGCGTGGGGATTGATGGAGCGGATGCTGGGCCAATGGGCGCTTCGCGGCTACGGCGTGTTCGCGGTCGACCACGGCGGTAGCTTCGCCGGCTGGGCCGGCGTGCTCCATCCACTGGAATGGCCGGAGCCGGAGTTGGGCTACTCGCTCGATCAGCCGTACTGGGGCCGTGGCATAGCCACGGAGGCTGCGCGCGCCGCCCGCGATTGGGCCTTTGCCACGCTGGGAGTGGAGCGGTTGGCGAGCTTCATCCGACCTGACAATGTCCGCTCCAAGCGCGTGGCGGAGAAGCTTGGGGCAGTGCGTGAGGGGATGGTGGAATTGCGCGGATCCCAGGCGGAATGGTGGGTGCATCGGCCCGCCCAAAGGGTTAGCAAGGGGGATACCACCGGAAACGCTTGAGAAGGGGTGATCCGGTCACCAACCCTGTCTGCGGCGGGAGGGGGACATGAAGTTCACACTATCAGCAGGCATATGTACCGCTCTGCTGGCAACCTTTCAAATGGCACAGGCACGCATTACCAAGATAACAATTGCGCGCATCGAGGCGCCGACCTTTGAAGGTCGTTCTTTCGGCAACGTCGGACAATACGAAAAACTCGTCGGCCGAATAGCGGGGAAAATCGATCCCGCCGATCCACACAACGCCATCATCGCCGACGTCACAAATGATGGAATTGCTGTCACCGGACGAACCATCCCCCGTGCGCGTGCTGCGTGCGGACGGCCAATCGGACCTGCTGCTGGCCGCCGACCACGCCGGTCGCATGATCCCGGCCTCACTGGGGCGGCTTGGACTGCTCGATAGCGAACTGGAGCGGCATATCGCCTGGGACATCGGCATCGCCGGAGTCACCGACCGTCTGTCTGCGGCACTCGATGCCACTGCGGTGCTGCAGACCTATTCGCGCCTGGTGATCGACTGCAATCGCGACCCATCGGTGCCCAGTTCGATACCCGAGATAAGCGAGACGACCCCGATACCGGGGAACCTCGGCTTGTCCGCCGAGCAGCGTGCGGTGCGTCGTCAGGCGGTATTCGATCCGTATCACGCGCGCATCCGCGCCCTTCTCGATGAGCGCCAGGCGGCTGCGCGGCGCATCGTGTTCGTCGCGATGCACAGCTTCACGCCGGTGTTCAAGGGCGAGTCGCGGGCGATGCAGGTTGGCGTGCTGTACAACCGCGACGCTCGTCTGGCCGATATCATGCTGGAGCTGTTGCGCGCCGAGGGCGATCTGACGGTGGGCGACAACGCACCGTATGCGGTGAGCGATGTCACCGACTACACGGTTCCGGTGCACGCCGAACGGCGCGGACTGCCGCATGTGGAGATCGAGATCCGCCAGGACCTGATTGCAGATGTGGCGGGCCAGGCCGCCTGGGCGGCGCGGTTCGAGCGCCTTCTGCCGGCGGCGATCGAGCGCCTTCCGTGACTTTGAGCCGCGAGGTGCCGATCGATCCGGCTCATGCCGCGCTGCTGTTCGTCGATGTGCAGAACTACAACGCACGGCCTGACGGCGGCGAATACGCCGGAATGGGCGCGGCCGAGCTTGATGCGCGCTATGGTTACTTCTTTCGGGTGATGCGCGAGACGGCGCTGCCGAACATGCAGCGGCTGCAGTCGGCGTGCCGGCATGTGGGCATCGAGGTGATGTACACCGTGATCGAGGCGCTGACGCGCGACGGGCGCGATCTCAGTCTGGACTACAAGATCAGCGGACTGTTCGTGCCTCGCGGCTCACCGGATGCGATGGTGCTGGAGGCGATCGCTCCGGCTGAGGACGAGATTGTGCTGCCGAAGACGTCGTCGTCGGTGTTCATCTCTACCAATATCGACTACGTGCTGCGCAACCTTGGCGTCCGGTCGCTGATGATTGCAGGGGTGTTGACCGATCAGTGCATCGATTCGGCGGTGCGCGATGCGTGCGATCTGGGTTACCTGGTGACGGTTCCCATCGATGCCTGCGCCACGCTGAGTGCCGAACGACACGAGTGGGCGTTACGCAACAACCGAGGTTATTGCCGGCAGGTCACGACGGATGAGCTGGTGCGCGAAATCCAGTTGTCATTGCGGGGAGCGTAGCGACGAAGCAAGAAACTCTGCACGTCATCGACCGGGAGAGAGCCTGCCCCGGACTTGATCCGGGGTCGCAGCGCTCCGCGCGGCGGGTGAGGGTGCTGCGCGCGGGGGAATACCCTCACCCGGCGCTACGCGCCGACCTCTCCCACTGCGTGGGCGAGGTGAACATCGACGCAGCGCCAGTTTCATCCAGTCGGCGTCGGCCGAACGGCCGGTGCGGACCTCGCAATGACAGGGCTCGCTTCACCCCGCACCGAACGTCTGCTTCGCCAGATCGATCAGAGCGCGCAGGTAGGCCTCGCCGTTCTCGGGCGAACGATCGACACCGATCCTGGCTCGGTAGTCGTTCGCCACGTCCATGAAGTCGACGATCCCGTCCGACTCGCCCAGCCAGTTGCAGATCGCAATGTACTCGCGGAACAGCGGCGAGTCGCGCATTCGCCGCACATCGCCGGCCAGGACCTCCAGCCGTACGGCCGCGGCACGGCTGGTGGCATCCGTCGGATCCACGTCCACCTTGCGCAACCGCCACTCCGCAGCGCGCTCCAGTTCCTCGACCTCGAACAGGTCGTCGTGGGGCATCACGCCTCCCGTCGCGAGAACGCCGTCTCCTGGCTGGTGACGAACTCGAGCAGGCACGCCTTACCCTCTTCCGTCTGGCGCCGCGCGCGCAGGATTGCATCGGCCACTTGCGATGGGTCCTCGACGCGTTCGCTCCAGCCACCGAGATCGCGTGCCAGGTTGGCGTAGTTGCCGCCGAGATCGCGCGACCGATAGCGCTCGTGCGACAGCTTCATGTGCGGGATCTCGATCGCCATCGCGGAGTTGTTCAGCACGATGGTGCAGATGGGCACGCCGCAGCGCACCGCGGTCTCGAAGTCGAGACCCGTCATCCCGAACGCCGCATCGCCCATGAAGTTGACGCAGAACTTGTCGGGGGCTGCGACCTTTGCGCCGATCGTCAGACCGAGGCCGGTGCCGAGCTGATGCGACTTGCCCCAGCCAAGGTAACCGCGCGGCCGGGTCGCGCGATAGAACGGCAGAAGCTGCTCGCGCGGGCTGCCGGAATCATGGGTGACGATCGCATCGGCCGGATCCACGACGCGCATGAACTCATGGATGACGCGGTATGGCGTGATCGGCGTCTCGGCCGATGTCAGCTTCGATTGCCACTTCGCGAGCCACGCCTCGCGCTTCGCCGTGATCTCCTCTGCCGGCGAGCGATTCAGCAGGCGCGCGCCGAGCCGGTCCTTCACGGCAGCGACCAGCGCCGCCAGCGTCAGCTTCGCATCGCCCAGCAGCGCGAGTTCGGTCGGGTAGCTCTTGTGCAGATCGCGCGTGTCGTTGGTGGCGTGGATGATGCGTGCGCCGGCCGGCAGTGGTGGGGTGGTCAGCGGATGGCGGTTGAGCCCTGTGCCGATCGCCAGGATCAGGTCTGCGCGCGCATAGAGGATGTGTGCGCCATGACCGGTGAAGCCGTTGCCGCCGGAACCGAGCGCCAGCGCATGGTCCTCGGGGAATGCACTCTTGCCATCGACCGTCGTCATCACTGGGCTTTGCAGCAGCTCCGCAAGCTTCACCAGTTCATCGCTTGCCTCGGCATAGAGCACGCCCTGCCCCGCGAGGATCATCGGGCACGATGCATCGACGAGCAGCCGCGCGGCCTCCTCCACGTCATGCGCCGCCGGTGATGCGCGCGTCGGGCGCACCGGTGTGTGATCGAGCGTCTCGCTGCCGATGTCGAGTTCCAGCAGATCGCGCGGCAATTCGACCATCACTGGGCCGGGCCGGCCGTTCTTCAACTGGCTGAACGCGCGCCGCATCGCTGCCGGCACCTGTTCCGGCACGATGATGTGCTCGGCTTGCTTGGTGACCGATGCGTAGGTGCGGCTGGCGTGGAACATCGGAAACACCTGCGCCTGTTCGCGCGCATGACCGAGCGGCAGGAACAGCACCGGCACTGAATCGGAGAATGTCGTGGCAATGCCGGGGAATGCGTTCTCCGCACCTGGCCCGTACTGCATGGCGAACACGCCGGGTGGCCGACCATTGGTGACGCGGGCATAGCCGTCCGCCATGTCGACGCCGACGCGCTCCTGCCGGCAGATGATCGGACGCAGTCCGCCTGCCACGGCGGTCTCGATCACCGACGTGGTGGGAAAGCAGAAAAGCGTGGTCACGCCTTCACGTTTCAGGATTTCTACAACGGCATGGTCTGCGCGCATCGGTTTCCTCCCTCGCGGCGTTTGCCGGAGCCTAGGCGCGGGCCGGCGGACGCGTCTACAGTCGATCCTGCTACTCGCGGAACAACAGAGGGAACCGTCATGCTGACTTCAATCGGGCGCCGTGCATTGCTTGGCGCCGGCGCCGCGGCGGTGGCCTTGCCCCGTGGCTCGCGCGCCGCCGACAAGCCGATCCGCATCGGCGTGCTGACCGACATGGCGGGCCCTTACGCGGCCAATACCGGCCTGGGCTCGGTGCTCGGCGCGCAGATGGCGGTCGAGGATTTCATGCGCGACCACCCGTCGATCAAGGCGGAGGTCGTGCAGGCGGATCTGCAGTTGAAGCCCGACGTGGCTGTCGGCATCAGCCGCGACTGGCTTGATAACCAGGGGGTCGATGTGGTCACCGATGTGCCGCTTTCCTCGGCCGCGTTCGCCATCGCCGATCTGGTCAAGCAGAAGGACAAGGTCGCGATCTTCACCGGCGCTGCGTCGGCCGATGTCACCGGCGCGCATTGCGGACCGAACCACATCCACTTCGTCTATGACACATGGTCGATGCCGCACGCCGTGGTGGATGCGGCAGTGAAGGAAGGCCGCGACACCTGGTTCTTCATCACCGCCGACTATGCATTCGGCCATTCCTTGCAGAAGGATGCCGCGAGCTTCGTCACCGGCGCCGGCGGCAAGGTGCTGGGCCAGGCGCTGGCGCCGTTCCCAGGCACCACCGATTTCTCGGCCTTCCTGGTGCAGGCAAAAGCGAGCGGCGCGAAGGTGATCGGGCTCGCCAATGGCGGCAGCGATACGGTGAACTGCATCAAGCAGGCCGCCGAGTTCGGCATCATGAAGGGTGGCCAACAGGTCGCCGGACTCATTTTCCTCATCCAGGATGTGCATGGCGTGGGCCTGTCGGCCGCGCAGGGCGTGCTGCTGACCGAGCCTTACTATTGGAACCTCAACGCTGCGACGCGCGAGTTCGGCCTGCGCTACGCCAAGCGTCTGAACGGCGCGGTGCCGAACTCAGTGCAGGCTGGCCAGTATGCCGCCGTGCTGCACTACCTGAAGGCGGTTGTTGCGATGGGGCCGGAGCGTGCCCGCGCCAGCGGACGCGCCGCGGTCGAGCAAATGAAGGCGATGCCGACCGACGATCCGGTCTTCGGCAAGGGACAGGTGCGCCGGGACGGACGCGTGATCCATGACATGCACCTGTTCGAAGTGAAGTCACCCGAGCAGTCGAAGGAACCGTGGGACTACTACATCCACAAGCGGACCATCCCGGCCGATCAGGCGTTCCGTCCGCTGGACCAGGGAGGCTGCGCGCTGGCGCAGGGCTGACGGATTCGCTTCAGTAGCTGCGTGGCAGGCCGAGGACGTGCTCGGCGATGTACGACAGGATCAGATTGGTGCTGATCGGCGCCACCTGATAGAGCCGCGTTTCGCGGAACTTGCGTTCGACGTCGTATTCCTCGGCGAAGCCGAAGCCGCCGTGGGTCTGCAGGCATGCCTCGGCCGCGGCCCAGGCGGCATCGGCGCCGAGCAGCTTGGCCATGTTGGCTTCCTCGCCGGGCGTGAGGCCGGCTTCAAATTTGGTGCAGCCTTCGCGGATCATCAGTTCGGCGGCGCGCATCTGCGCGTAGGCGCGGGCGAGCGGGAACTGGATGCCCTGGTTCTGCCCGATCGGGCGGCCGAACACCTGGCGATCGCGCGCGTAGTCGGTGGCCTTCTTGAGGAACCAGCGCGCGTCGCCGATGCATTCGGCCGAGATCAGCAGGCGCTCGGCGTTCATGCCGTCGAGAATATAGCGAAAGCCCCTGCCCTCCTCGCCGATCAGGTTCTCGGCCGGCACGATCATGTTGTCGAAGAAGATCTCGGTCGAGTTGTGGTTCATCATGGTGCGCAGCGGCCGGATGGTCATGCCGTGGCCGATGCTGGCGCGCATGTCGACGATGAAGGTGGAGAGGCCGTCGGTGCGCCGCTTCGCCTGGTCGCGCGGCGTGGTGCGGGCGAGCAGCAGCATCAGGTCGGAGTGCTCGGCGCGACTGGTCCACACCTTCTGGCCGTTCACCACGTAGTGGTCGCCCTCGCGTTTGGCGAAGGTACGCAGGCTGGTGGTGTCGGTGCCACTGGTCGGTTCGGTGACGCCGAATGCCTGCAGGCGCAGTTCGCCGGTGGCGATCTTGGGGAGGTAGTCCTGCTTCTGCTTCTGCGAGCCATGCCGCAGGATGGTGCCCATGATGTACATCTGCGCGTGGCATGCAGCGCCGTTGCAGCCCTCGGCGTGGATGGTCTCAAGGATCGCAGCGGCGGCGGAGAGCGGCAGGCCGGCGCCGCCGTATTCCTCGGGGATCAGCGCGGCGAGATAGCCGGCCTCGGTGAGGGCGTTGACGAACTCGGTGGGATAGGTGCGGTCGCGGTCCAGGTTGCGCCAGTACTCGCCGGGGAAGCGGGCACAGAGTTTTGTGACCTCAACGCGGATCTCGGCGTGCGGGTCGGTGGGAAGCTGCTGGTCCATGGCGGGTCTCCCGAGGCTCGCCCGGGTTGCTTAGGCGTGTGGGGGTGGGGGTGCAAGCGAGCCGGGTGTGCGTCTCATCGGAGTTTCGATTCACCGGAGCTGAGACGATGACGCGTGGGGTGAGAGAATGTGTCAGGTAAGATAATGGAACCGCAGATAAACGCAGAGAGGACCTGCATCTGAAAGGGCGCGGCGGCGCATCGCGCCGACAGCTCTTTAAGCCGAAGCGCATCTGCGTTTATCTGCGTTCATCTGCGGTTCCGCCTTCTTTTCAGTCAGCCGCCGCGGTCACCCGTCCTGTTTGCGGGCCGAGCGCTCGGAGGGCAGGACTGGTCCCGGTGAGGATGGCGTGCACCAGCCGTGGCGATGGCGGGCCGATGGCCGGTCAAGTCCACGGCTGTCCGGCCATGGCGGTTCCGGCAGGTGGCCGTGGGCGCAGATCTGCGCGGCATGCCGCGGGTGGACGACCGCGTACTGCTCGGCGTCGGTGACGAGGTCGGTTTGAGGTTCCTCGTCCGGCACCGGATCGGGTGCGGGGTGCGCGGCAGGTGGCGGCAGTGCGACACGAGAAGCGCGTCAAATTCGCTTCCTGGAATGTCGCGAAGTGCCGGAACGGGATATTCCGACGCCTAGACCACAGCCACGATGACGTGAGCCTGAATTTTGGCAGCGACCTCACCGCTGCCATGTTTGTCCGCAATCGCGGATGCGACGTAGTCGGTTGCAACTTCCAGTTTTCCCGCTTCTCTGGCCTCGATTTCGTTACGAAGAAGAGTTCCCCGACAATAGGCAACGGCAGGAAGGCGCGGTGAGGATGCGCGGCTTTGTTCGGTTCTCGTCTCGATAATCACACGCGAAAAACCTGCCTCCTCCAGCTCGCTACGGATCAGGGCCGTATCGTGGTAACCGTGCGGCGTGCGTGCCAAAAAACGTGGCGGATCGTTCGGAAAAATCGCTGATCGACAGCATCGTTGATGATCTTGACGGCATGGAACTTGTCGAAGGTGATGGCCGCATTGGGCAGGCTGTCGGCAGTGCCCTTGATGAAGGCCGGGCTCATGTCGATGCAGACCTCGGCGACGGCATCAGGATCGCCGCTGTGCGCCGTGAGATCATCTGCAAATGCTGCGACGGTCTCGGCGTCCTTGCCTTCGGTCGCGAAGACGACGCGGGCGCGATCGATATCGACAAACAGCGAGATGTAGTGGTGGCCGCGTCGGGCGGCGGTCTCGTCGATCGCCACCCGCGTGACAGTCGCGAGATTGGTGCGCGCTCGGGCACGCTCGACATAATGGTGGATGACGCGCCATAGCTTAGTGTCATGCTCACCCACCAGTCGGGCCACCGCGTTGACCGGCATCGCTGAAACCAAGGCCATGACCAACGCCTCGAACAGCAGGGTGAAGCCACCGCCCTCGCGCGCCCACGGCACGCTGACCTTCTTGACCCCGCATTTGCGAGAGTATTCGTCACATCATCCGCAAAAACGTTCTCCTCGATCCGATCCCATACGCTGAACAAGAAATGTCCTCCGGGCTTCAAAACTCGCCTTGCTTCGCGGTAGCCAGATGTGCGGTCGGGAAAGAACATCGCGCCGAACTGGCAACAAACGAGATCGAATGCCGCATTTTCAAACGGCAGCGCCAGAGCATCCGCTTGACGCCATTTGATACGGGCGTCGGGAGGTTGTCGCGATGCGGCGTAGTCGACCATCGGCTGGTTGAGGTCGGTTACAATATAGCTGGCGTCCCCGGGCAGTCTTGGCGCCAAGGCGCGGGTGACTACCCCGCTGCCCGCGGCGGTCTCCAAAACGGCGTTTGGCGACAAGGACGCTGCGCGTCGTGCGATATCCGCGGCGTACGGCTCGAAAATCAACGGCACCATGTAGCGGTCGTAGTCTTCCGGAATCGAGCCAGCGAACACCTTGTCCGTTTCCCACATTGCTATCACCCGTCCGTTGGTCGAGATTCTCGACAAGATCAAGCATTATCGTCGCATTGCGACACGCTACAACAGGCTTGCGGTTGCGGCAGCGATGGGATCGTTATCGCCGAGCAAACGGCCGAAAATGCACAGCTCTGATAGCAGACAGTGATCTTGCGCTGGGACGTTGTCGGCTTTGCCGGCGACCTGCGACAGCCGTCTTCCGACGGTGCTAATCTTTGCCGATGGTCGCTCTTCGCAAGCGTGTGCCGACGCGTATGACACTGGACGAATTCCTTGTCTGGAACCCAGGCGACCCGAGAGGCTGGACCTGGCAACTGATTGATGGTGAACCGGCTGCGATGGCGCCAGGAAGCCACGCCGATGCGGTCATCCAGAGCGAGGTGGCGCGGCTGCTGGGCAACCACCTTGTGGACCAGCGAAGTCCGTGCCATGTGGTGACCGAACCCGGGATCGTGCCGAGGGTCGGCGCCAACCGGAACTACCGTGTCCCTGACCTGGGCGTGACCTGTGCACCGCCGTCGAACGACCCGATGGTGCCGGAATCGGTCGTGCTGATCGAGATTCTGTCGCCGTCGAATGAGGCGGACACCAGAGCCAATATCTGGGCCTACACCACCGTGCCAAGCTTGCGCGAGATCCTCGCGATCCGCAGCACGCGCGTCGAGGCGGAACTGCTGGTCCGCGACGCGGACGGCACCTGGCCGGCTGAGCCGGAGATCATTGGTCCAGCCGATGCCGTGAGGCTGGCCAGCATCGCGTTCTCGTCACCTCTCTCCAGTGTCTACCGGACAACGGCTCTTGCTGCCGATCGCTAGCCGACTTCCCTGCCCAATCCACCCATGCGAACCTGCGGCCAGTAGAACAGGAGGAACCGATGATCGAGCTCTACGGCATGGGCAGCCCGAACGTGGTGAAGATCTACATCGCGTTGGAGGAACTCGGCCTGCCTTACACGGTGCATCCGCTTGATGTGTTCAGCGGCAGGCAGTTCGACTCCGCCTTCCTGAAGCTCAATCCGATGGCCAAGGTGCCGGTGATCGTCGACAGCGATGGTCCTGGTGGCAAGCCCTGCACGCTGTTCGAGTCTGGCGCGATCCTGCTCTATCTGGCCGAGAAGACGGGAAAGCTGCTGCCCAAGGACACTGCAGCGAAATACGAGGCGATCGAGTGGATGATGGTGCAGATGACCACGCTCGGCCCGATGTTCGGCCAGCACGTGCACTTCATGCGGTTTGCCCCGAAGGGCAACGACTATTCGCAGAGCCGCTACACGACGCAGGTGCATCGCGTGTTCGAGGCGATGGATCCGCGCTTCGCCGAGAAGCCCTGGCTGGGTGGCGCCGAATACAGTATCGCCGACATCGCCACCTATCCGTGGGCACGCAATATTCCGGTGATGCTCGGTGCGGATGCGGCGGAGAAATACAAGAACGTCATGCGCTGGGTCGGCGTGATCAGCGAGCGGCCGGCAGTGAAGCGTGCGCTTGCCGCGGTCGATGACGTGCGGGCGAAGACCACGCAGTTCGACAAGGCGCAGGCCAACGACCTCGACCGGCTGTTCGGTCGCGGGCAGTTCGCCGCGTGATGGCCGGGGGTGTCGTTGCGCAGAGAGCTGGGACCGAGGAGTCCTCATCGTCCGTGCACACGCTTGATGGGGATTGCTTCGTCGCTATGCTCCTCGCAATGACAACCTGGTTGCCGACCGCCTATGCCGGCTTGCCGCACGCAGCGTGCTGAAATAGCCGCATGACGCAATCGTCGTGGCAGATGCAGGTGTATGCGGCGTTGAAGGCGGCGCGCATCACCCTGCTTGCCTATGTTCCCGACGCCGGCCATGCGCAGCTCATCGAGGCAGCGCACGCGGATGCGGACATGCGCGCCGTCGTGCTCACCACCGAGGAGGAAGGCATCGCGCTCACTGCCGGCGCCTGGCTTGGTGGCGAACGCGCGGTCCTGCTGATGCAGTCCTCCGGTGTCGGCAACTGCATCAACATGCTGTCGCTGCCGGTGAACTGCCGCATGCCGTTCTTCACGCTGGTCACGATGCGCGGCGAGTGGGCCGAGTTCAATCCGTGGCAGGTGCCGATGGGAACGGCAACTCCCGCCGTGCTGGCCGCCGCCGGCGTGCATGTCCGTCGCGCCGACCGCGCAGACGAGGCCGCCGAGATCGTCGCGGCCTCGGCAGCACTTGCTTTCGAGAGCGCGGTGTCCGTCGCGGTGCTGTTCTCGCAGCGACTGGTCGGCGCCAAGGTGTTCTCGAAATGAGGAACGATGGCACGCTCGACCGTCGCGCGGTGGCGGCGGCTCTGCTGCGGGACCCGGGCGATCTGCTCGTCGTCAGCGGGCTTGGGGCACCGAGCTACGATGCGGCGGCGGCCGGCGACCGGCCGCTCAACTTCTATCTGTGGGGGGCGATGGGTGGCGCGGCGATGGTCGGTCTCGGCATCGCCCTCGCGCAGCCCTCCCGCCGCGTGCTGGTGCTGACCGGCGACGGCGAGATGCTGATGGGCATGGGCTCGCTCGCAACCATCGCAGCAGCGGATGCGCCCAACCTCGCCATCGCGGTGCTGGACAATGCGCGCTACGGCGAGACCGGATCACAGCGCAGTCATACCGGGCTGACCACCGACCTCGCGGCGGTAGCCGCCGCTTGCGGCTGGCCGGCAATTGCCATCGCCCGCGACATGGCGGAGGTCGAAGCGCTGCGGCCGCGCCTGCGGCAGGAGAGACTGTTCGCGGTGATCCGTATCTCGCCTGAGGAACTGCCGCGCCATTTGCCACCGCGCGACGGCGCCTATCTTGCCGATCGCTTCCGCCGGGCACTCGACGTCCCCACCGATTGATCCTGGCCATTTTGTATCGGCTTGTATCCGCACCTTGATCATGCGGCCGTTACGCTGATTTTCACGCTGGCGGTCGGCCGCCGTTTCGCCGACAATGCTCGACTGACATGACCCCGACGTCATGTCCGGGAAGGCACAGGGAAGGCTTGGCGTGGTATTGTGCGGCGCAGCATGGCGGCGCTGGTCTGGGTGACGGCGGAGGGGCAGAATTCGGATCATGGCTGACGCGGAGAATGGCCCCCAGCGGAAGGGTCTGAAGCTGGCGATCGCAATTGCGATCCTACTGGCGGGCGGCGCGCTGCTCGCCTTCGGGCTGACCGAGCGGTCCACGGCGCAGCAGGCACAGGCACCTCGCGCGGCAGCCGCAGTGCCGGTCAGCGTCGCCAACGCGGAACGCCAGGATGTCCCTGTCTGGTTGCGCGGCATCGGCACGGTGCAGGCGCTCAATACGGTGACCGTGCGCGCCCGGGTCGATGGCACACTCATGCAGGTGCCGGTGGCCGAGGGGCAGGTGGTCAAGCAGGGCACGCTGCTCGCGGTCATCGATCCTCGCCCGTATCAGGCCTCGCTCGATCAGGCCAACGCCAAGAAGGCGCAGGACGAGGTGATGCTTGCCAACGCGAAGCTCGATCTGCAGCGCTATTCGTCGCTGGCGAGCCAGAGTTTCGCCTCGCGTCAGCAGGTCGACACGCAGCGGATGCAGGTCGATCAGCTCACGGCGGGACTGAAGGGCGACGAGGCGACGATCGAGGCGGCGCAGCTCAATCTCAGCTACTGCTACATCACTGCGCCGTTCGATGGGCGGCTCGGACTGCGCCAGGTCGATGCCGGCAACCTCGTGCATGCATCCGACAGCGGCGGGATCATGACGATCACTCAGGTGCACCCGATCGCGGTGGTGTTCACGCTGCCACAGCGCAGCCTGCCGCCGATCGTCGATGAAATGCCGAAAGGGCCGGTGACAGTCACCGCCTGGTCGGGCGAGGACAATCGCGAGCTGGCACAGGGAACGCTGCTGACCCCGGACAACGCCATCGACACATCGACGGGCACCATTCGCCTGAAGGCCACCTTCGCCAATGAGCAGAACCGGCTGTGGCCCGGCCAGTTCGTCGAGGCGCGACTGCTGCTGCGCACCGAGAAGCAGGTGGTGGCCGTGCCGGCGCAGGCGGTGCAGCACGGGCAGGACAGCCTTTACGTCTATGTCGTGAAGCCTGATTCGACCGTGCATCGGCAGCTCGTGGTGGCGGAGGATCGTGGTCCGGTCATGGTGATCACCAAGGGCCTGGATGCGGGACAGGCAATCGTGCTGGACGGACAGTCGCGCCTGCAGGACGGCACGCTGGTCGCCGCGACGACGGCATCGGCCGGCGGCTGATCGGACAGCGGGGGCATTGAACGAAGCATGAGCATCTCCACCCCGTTCATCCATCGCCCGATTGCCACCTCATTGGTGATGGCGGCCCTGGTGCTGGTGGGGATCGCTGCCTATCCGCTGCTGCCTGTTGCACCGCTGCCGCGCGTCGACTTTCCCACTATTGTGGTGACGGGCCAGCTTCCCGGTGCCAGTCCCGAGACGATGGCGGCGACGGTCGCGCAGCCGCTGGAAACCCAGATCGCGCAGATCCCCGGTGTCGCGCAGCTGACTTCGGTGAGCGTGCTGGGCACCACGAGCGTGACGGTGCAGTTCGATCTCGACCGCAACATCGACGGCGCGGCCGGCGACATCCAGGCGGCGATTCAGGGCGCCGGCGGACAGTTGCCGAAGATCATGCCGGGGCCGCCGACCTATCGGAAGGTGAACCCGTCCGATGCGCCTATCATGATCCTGGCGGCGCAGTCCGATGCTCTGCCGCTGATCGAGACGGACGACTATGCCGAGAACGTGCTGTCGCAGCAGATTTCACAGATCTCCGGCGTGGCGCAGGTGGTGATCGGCGGTCAGCAGAAGCGCGCCGTGCGGATACAGGCGGACCCCGACAGGCTCGCCGCCATGGGCATGACCCTGGAAGATGTGCGCAACCTGCTGGTGAGCGCCACCGTCAACGCGCCCAAGGGCCTCATCGACAGCGCTCATAAGTCCTTCACCATCTACGACAATGACCAGCTCACGCGGGCGAACGAGTACAACAACGTCGTGCTGGCCTATCGCAACGGCGCGGCGGTCCGGGTGCGCGATATCGGCCGCGCCATCGACGGTCCGGAGAACCGCCTGCTCGCCGCCTGGCAGAACGGCAAGCGCGGCATCCTGCTGATCATCTTCAAGCAGCCGGGCGCCAACGTCATCGAGACGGTGGAGCACATCAAGGAGGCACTGCCACGGTTGGAGGCCTCCATTCCGCCATCGATCCACGTCACCACCATCATGGACCGCACACAGACCATCCGCGCCTCGGTGCACGACGTGCAGTTCACGCTGATGCTGGCCGTCTGCCTGGTGGTGATGGTGATCTTCGTGTTCCTGCGGAACGTCTGGGCCACGATCATCCCCAGCGCCACGGTTCCGGTGGCGCTGATCTGTACGTTCGGCGTGATGTATTTGCTGAACTATAGCCTGGACAACCTGTCGCTGATGGCGCTGACCTTGGCCGTCGGCTTCGTCATCGACGACGCGATCGTGATGCTGGAGAACATCTTCCGCCACGTGGAAGAGGGCATGAAGCCGATGCAGGCGGCCATCAAGGGCGCCGGCGAAATCGGCTTCACCATCGTCTCCATCAGCTTCTCGTTGGTCGCGGTGTTCATCCCGCTGCTGTTCATGGGCGGCATAGTCGGACGGCTGTTCCGCGAATTCGCCGTGACGGTCACCGCCGCCGTGCTGGTCTCGGCCTTCGTGTGCCTGACGCTGACGCCGATGATGTGCTCGCGCTTTCTGCGGCACGACACTAGGCGGCACGGACGCGTCTACCGGATCATCGAGGCGATGTTCACCGGGCTGATCGCGGGCTACCGGCGCACGCTGGATATCGCGCTGCGTCACCACTTCATCACGCTGCTGGTGTTCCTGGGGACGGTCAGTCTCAGCGTCTACCTGTACATCGTTATCCCCAAGGGATTCTTCCCGCCGCAGGATAACGGCATCGTGCTCGGCATCACCGAGGCCGCACAGGACGTCTCCTTCAAGGAGATGATGACCGTGCAGCAGCACCTGGCCGACATCGTGGCGCATGATCCCGACACAGGCGGCTTTGTCTCCTCGATGGGTGGCGGGTTTGGGGGCCAGCCGAACAACATCGGGCGGTTGTTCATCGCGTTGAAGCCGCTCGATCAGCGCGTCGGCGGATCGCTGCAGAATTATATCAACAGGCTGCGGCCGAAGATTGCCCAGGTGCAGGGTGGGAAGCTGTTCCTGCAGCCGGTTCCCGACGTGCGGGTCGGCGCGCGACTGGCCAAGACCGAGTACCAGTACACGCTGCAGGACGCGAACCTGGCCGAGCTCTACGAATGGGGACCAAAGATCCTCGGCAAACTGCAGTCGCTGCCTATGCTACGCGACGTCACCAGCGATCAGCAGGATGGCGGTACCACAGCGACACTGGTGATCGACCGCGATGCCGCCGCACGGTTCGGCATTCAGCCGCAGGTGATCGACGACACGCTGTACGATGCGTTCGGCCAGCGGCAGGTCACCCAGTATTTCTCGCAGGTGAACTCCTATCATCTGATCCTGGAAGTATCGCCGGACATGGCCAGCGATCCGGCAACGCTGGACAAGCTCTACGTCAAGTCGCCGACCGGTCAGGCGGTGCCGATCTCCAGCTTCGTGCACTGGAGCACGATGCCGGTGCGGCCATTGTCGATCAGCCATCAGAGTCAGTTCCCGGCGGTGACCATCTCCTTCAACCTCGCGCCCGGCGCATCGCTCGGCCAGGCGGTTGATTCGGTGACCGCCGCGATGCGGCAGATGGGTGTGCCGATCACCGTGGCCGGCTCATTCCAGGGCACGGCGCAGGCGTTCCAGTCGTCGCTGGCCAGCCAGCCGTATCTGATCGCCGCCGCGCTGATCAGCGTGTACATCATCCTTGGCATCCTGTACGAGAGCTACATCCTGCCGCTGACCATCCTTTCCACGCTGCCCTCTGCCGGCGTCGGCGCGCTGCTGACCTTGCTGCTGGCGGGCTATGATCTATCGGTGATCGCGCTGATCGGCGTGATCCTGCTGATTGGCATCGTGAAGAAGAACGGCATCATGATGGTTGATTTCGCCATCACCGCCGAACGCCGCGATGGCGAGACGCCGCTGAACGCCATCCGGCAGGCCTGTCTGCTGCGCTTCCGCCCGATCCTGATGACGACGATGGCAGCGATGCTGACCGGCATGCCGCTGATGCTGGGCCAGGGAGCGGGCTCCGAATTGCGCCGGCCGCTGGGCTTCGCGATGGTCGGCGGCCTGGCGCTCAGCCAGTTGCTGACGCTTTACACCACGCCGGTGATCTATCTGTACCTCGACCGGCTGCAGCACTGGCTGGCGCCACGCCGTCACCGCATGCCGGCGCTGGCCGAGAAGATGGGATCGGCCGCAGCGGATTGATCTAACGATCATAAAGAATGCGCAGCACAACGAACCAGGGATAGCGCGTGTCGAGCACGCTACCTCCGTGATCGGCCAGCTGCCCGTCCGTGGTCACCGGCACGTGCTTCATCGTCACGGCATGATTGACGTTCCCGCCGATCACGCTGAGCCGTTCCTTCTCGCGAGAGACGACGATGTCGCAATGTGCGGCAAAATGCCGAGCCGGGAGCGTCTCATACCTCGTCGGACGCTTGCCGCGTGAGTAACAGATGAGATCCCCGGGCACCGGTGCATACTCATCCACGCGCTCGGCGACCGCCACCCAGCCGGACGTGCGGCCGAGTTTCATCTCCTTCGCTACATTGATGTAGATGTAGTGCGAAGGCGCGTAAGGGAAGCGCGTACCCGCGCCTGCGGTTCGCAGATCGTAGCTGATGAAAGCGGCGGACCAAGCATAGTAGTCCTCGCGACCGTCGGCAATTTCCTGGCCATTTTCATCGTGCATCCCGGTCCACGCGGCCTCGCGGCGATTGGCGTCCTGGCCGAGCCACCAGTATTCGCCGATACGCTCCCAGGCCCCCGGAAGGCGTGCGGGGTCGTCGTTCGACCCGGCCTCGGAGTTCGTGCGTGGCGGTCCGTCATATACGCGCTGGCCAAACAGGCGCCATTCCTGCTCCGCGATCGCCACCGCATCCGCGCGGCTGAAAGGCGCGTAACGCCTGCTCTCGAAGGGCGGCGAATGCCCTGACTGGGCGACTTGCTGTCCGCTGTTCGGCTCCGTGCTGGCTTGCTCGGCTGCCGGTGGCTCGTTCGGCGCGCAGGCGTTCAGGGTGAGCACCAGAGCGCAGAGTGTTCGGACCTGTGGGCGCACACGTGGCTGCATAGGATCCCGAAACGATCGTCCAAAGCTGGGACCGGGAGCTGAGTTTACTGGTGGGCCCGGTCCGCCGAGGCCTGTATAAGAGGCGACGCCATAACGCTGCCAGAAGAATCTCCGCCGTGACCGCAGCCGAAATCCTTGCCCCAGCGACGGGTTCCGTCGGCGTGGCGGTCCCCGCTCGCATCCCCGGCGCCGCTCTGGGCGTTGTAACGGCGACGGGCGACCGTGCGGTGGAGATTTTCGGTCTGGCACAGCGCGAACCCTTTGCCGCGCCGATGCATCGCAACACGTGGTTCGACCTGGCGTCCCTGACCAAGGTCCTGTTCACCACGCCCACGATCCTGCATCTCGTGGCGCAGGGGCGCATCGGGCTGGACGACAGACTGACCGTGGCAATTCCCGACCTGCGGCAATACGAGCTGGGCGCTGCAGAACGCAGCCTGACGTTCCGCCAGTGCCTCAGCCACCAGACCCACCTGCCCGCAGTCGAGCCGCTCTACACCTATGGCCTGGAGCCCGCGACCTTGCGGGCCTTCATCCTGCAGCGTGTCTGGCGGGAAGGCCCTCCGGTCTATTCCGACATCAATTTCATGCTGCTGGGCATAGCCATCGAGCGGCTGACCGGAGTCACTCTCGGCGACCTGCAGCTGCCACCGCAACTGTCCTGGCGTCCGGAGCCGGACGTTACCGCGGCGACCGAACGCTGCACCTGGCGCGGCCGCGTGATGCGCGGAGAAGTGCACGACGAGAATGCTTTCGCGCTGGGTGGCGCCGCGGGCCATGCTGGACTGTTCGGCACGATCGATGGGGTCCTCGATGTCGCCGAGCGCCTGCTGCAGGACGGCGACCCATGGGCGGCGCAGATGCGGACGCGACAATCCGCGACGCGATGCCTGGGGTGGGAGGCACGTCACGAGGGATGGTCCGGCGGCAACGCGTGTTCTGAAGAGACCATCGGCCATACCGGCTTCACCGGCACCGGCGTCTGGATCGATTTCCGACGTGGCGTGTGCTGGGCTCTGCTGACCAACCGCGTGCATCCGACACGCCACCGGGACACCGGGATCGACGCACTGCGCCGCCGCGTGGGCGACCTGATCGTCGGTGGGGTACCGTGAACGGCGGCCGACGGAGCAGTTGCTTCACGGCGATGGCGCTGTTGATCGGCACGTCGGCTGCGAGCATCGCGGCCTCGGTGGACGACCTGGTTCGTGCCTATCCCGACTTCCTGGCGGGCTTCGACGGTTCGAATTTGATATGGCGCGACGGAACCCGCATGCCGGTGGGGAACGGACAGCCTGACAAGAGCATCGAGGAGCAACTCAGGAACGGCTCCATCCTCGATCAGTTGCGATTGGCATACCCGGCAGGTGCGGCGTTTCTGCCGTCACCGGGGCAAGATCCGGGCCGTGTGCGAAACAGAGCGTTCTTCGACAAGATGTATGGTGACTGCAGGTCGGGGCACGTGACGCCGGCGCTTGTGCCGGTGGTCTGGTTGCCGAGGACGTGGGGGCATGTTCTCCGCATCACCTCGATCAACGGCGTTGATCGACAGCTGACTGCGATCTCGCGTGAACTGGATGAGTTGCCCGTCGACGACAAGAAATACTTATATCCGCTGGGAGGAACCTATGCCTGCCGGTCAGTCGCTGATACCGGCCAGACGAGTATGCATGCATGGGGCGCGGCCATCGATATCAACCCAACACTTTCGGATTACTGGTTGTGGCACCGGCCCACCGGTCATGGGCCAGCGTATGTGAGAAGCATTCCGCCGGAAGTCGTTGGCGTCTTTGAACGTCACGGCTTCATCTGGGGCGGACGGTGGATGCACTTTGACACGATGCACTTCGAGTTCCGTCCCGAACTTCTTGCACCGGACTGAAGATGGAACGACCGCCAGATCGGCTGCGGCTGATTAGGTGGCGGCGCAGGCTCGTGCCGCGAACAGCCGCGCTCATCCAAGGCGCAGTTCGCTCTTGCTGTGAGCGGCGTGCGGCACGCCTGGTATAACCTTTCGCACGTATCTCGCCAGCACCTCGCAGAAATCATGCGCATAGCGCGGTAGCGAACGACGCTTGTCCCAAAAGATGGAAAGGGGCTCCTGAAGCGGTTTGCGCTGATGCATGATCTGCAGCGCCTTCAAGCTGTAGCGATGAAGCAGTACGTTCGACGGGACGACCGCAATCCCGTGCCCCGATTCAGCCAATGAGAGCAGCGTGTGCGGAGAGCTGCTCTCGAACAGAACATTTGCCCGGACGCGGGCGAGAAGGCACGCCGCATCGAATGTCTTCCGAAGCACGAAGCTGGGATCCAACATGAGCAATGGATATGGCGCCAGGCCGCGGATATCGATCGAGCGGCCCGGTCCAGGCTTGAACGGAGCGTGATAGACAGCCGAAAACGTAATAGGCAGGAGCAGACGGCTTCCGAAGTGTTCAGTGCCTGTCGGAACCGCCTCATGCGCCACACTGCCAAGATGGGCTTCGCCTCGTTCCACCATCGCCAAGACCTCGTCTCCGATGCCCTCGATTAACCGCACCTGCACATTGGGATAAATCTTTGCGTAGTGATGAAGGAATGTAGAAAACACATTGTCGATCATCTGCGGCGAGGCGGTGACTTTCAGTACGCCGCTATCGCCACGCTGGAGCTCCTGCGCCAAGTCGGAAAGAGAGCTTGCATATCCCAGCAACCTGCGGCAGTTCCCGAGGAATGCCTCGCCCTCTCCGGTGAGACGCAGCCGGCGCCCGACGCGATCGAAAAGCTTGATCCCCAGCTCCTTTTCAAGATCCATGATTTGCCGCGAGAGGGCCGGCTGGGCCGTGTGCAGGCGCAATGCCGCCTCTGACACTGTGCCGTATTCGGACACGGCGACGAATGTTCGCAGGTGCTTCAGGTCCATCATCTTCTTATGCCAATTCGGCATGGCTGAACAGAATGATTATGTATTGGACCGCTGATATCGACAAGGTTCAGATGCGGCGCATGGACGCGACCTGAGGAGAAACCCGAAAATGAACGCCCACATCAAGCTGGGACTGGCTATGTTCGGTAGCTTTGGACTGGGGGCGATCACGATCCATGCACTGCACGCCCAGGTCCGCTCGCCAGCCTACGTCATCTCGGAGATCGATGTGACCAACGCTGACGCCTACGCCAAAGAATATGTCCCGCTTGCCAATAAGGCGCTTGCCGAGAGCGGTCAGAAGAGGCTCGCGTCAGGGGGCAAGACGATTGCGCTCGCTGGCACGCCACCGGCATCGCGCATCGTCCTTTCCGTATTTGAAAGCCTGGAAAAGGCTCAAGCCGCCTACAGTTCGCCAGCCTACAAGGAGGCCCGCAAGCTTGGCGATCGATACGGCAAATTGCGCATCTTCGCCGTGGAAGGGTTGCCGCAATAACCGAAAGGGCAGGGTGGCGGTTGACTGCTCATCGGCGGGAAACTAGTAGTCGATGGCTACGCTATCAGAAAGACTGTTCGGGCCCCGGGGGAGATTTGTCACGCATGAAACTGTGCACTGCAATTGCTGTGTGCGCCAGTCTGTTGATGTCTTCGATGGCCGCCGCCGCTGAAGTCACGCTTCTTGCCTCCGGTGCGACCAGAGAGGCATGCATGGAAGAGATTGCTTCGTTCGAGAAGAGCACGGGGAACAAGGTTAAGCCGACCTGGGCCGGCAACGTGGATATCAAGAAGCGGATTGCGGCCGGTGAAGTCTACGATGTTGTCATCGCTTCTGGGCCGTCAATAGATGCGTTCATCAAGCAAGGCAAGATTGTCTCTGAAAGCCGAACGGATGTGATGAAGTCTGCTGTGGGTGCCGCGGTGCGCGCCGGCGCGTCAAAGCCTGATATCGGATCAAGCGACTCGCTGAAACAGACGCTGCTTACCGCGAAATCCATCGGATACTCGACTGGCCCGAGCGGCGAACATATCATAAACCTTGTCGAACGAATGGGCATTGCCGAACAGGTCAAACCGAAGCTGAAGCAAGTGCCGTCCGGCGCACGCATCGGCACCCTCATTGCGAGCGGCGAAGTAGAGATTGGGTTTCAGCAAGTCAGCGAGCTCATTCATGATCCCAGCATAGACTATCTTGGGCCGCTGCCCGAGGAAATCGGAATGATCACCGTGTTCACTGGTGGAATCCATAGCACCGCACGCGAGCCTGAACAGGGCAAGGCGCTCATGAAGCACCTCACGGCACCGGCCGCAGCGGCATCGATCAAGGCGCACGGCATGGAGCCCGGCTGATCGGACATCTTGACGCGGCGCACCGGGCTGACGCGTGAACTCGGCGACCGTGCTGTAGGTCCCGGCTGGTCTCCCCGGTTGTCGCCGCGCCGCGCCTCCCGCACACTGTATGCATCAGGAATGGGAGGTACAGATGGAAGTTCGTCTCGACGGCCGCAGTGCCATCATCACGGGGGCCAGCATGGGACTGGGGCTCGCGATGGCGAAGGAGTTCGCGGCGTCCGGTGCCGATGTTGCGATATTGGCGCGGCGGCCGGAGGTTCTGGAGCAGGCGAAGCAGACGTGCACCGCGACCGCGCAGGGCGGCCGCGTCGCCACCTTCGTCTGTGACGTATCGAAGGCCGACGATATCCAGAAGACCTATGACGGCGTCGTCAAGGCGTTCGGCAAGGTCGATATCCTGGTCAACAATGCCGGTCAGTCGATGGCGATGCCGTCCGAACAGATCACCGATGAGATCTGGCGTGACGACCTGGAGTTGAAGCTGTTCGCTGCGATCCGGCTGGCCCGCCTCGTGTGGCCTGGCATGAAGCAGCGCAAGTGGGGCCGCATCATCAACGTGCTGAATACGGGGGCCAAGGCGCCGCGCGCCAACGGCGCTCCCACCGCGGTGTCGCGCGCCGCCGGCATGGCTTTCATGAAGGTGCTCGCCGGCGAGGGAGCGCCGCACGGCATCCTGGTGAACGGCATGCTGGTCGGCCAGATCGTTTCCGATCAGATCGCCCGCCGCTACGCCCGTGAAGGCAGCAACACGCCGTTCGAGGACTACGTCGCCGCCACCGGCAAGGGCATTCCGGTCGGCCGCATGGGCAAGGCGGAAGAATTCGCCGCCATGGCGTGCTTCCTGTGCTCCGATCACGCGGGCTTCACCACCGGCACCGCGATCAACATGGACGGCGGCGCCTCGCCTGTGGTGTGAACCTGCGGTTGCGAGAGGCGAAGTGAGGGAGCAAGCTTCAGCGGGTGCGCGTACTCACGATGGGGATTGCTTCGTCACTTCGCTCCTAACAAGAAACCCCGACGCCGGCATCGCCTCTTCCTTCATTCCCGCGCAAGCGGGAATCCAGTACACTCGTGGGACCTTGCCAAGCTGGATTCCCGCTTGCGCGGGAATGACGGATGGAAGCTGCGTGCGACGAACTGCGTTAGTTTCATCCAGGGCGGGTCTGCCTGACGGCCGGTGAGGAACTCGCAATGACAATTGGATGGCGATCATGCCGAAGATCATTCCCGTCGCGACCTTCGACTGCGTGGTGTTCGGCGCCACCGGCGACCTGACGCTGCGCAAGCTGCTGCCGGCGCTCTACTACCGGTTCCGCGACGGACAGATCCCACCAGACTCGCACATCATCGCCGCCGCGCGTTCCGGCCTGGACGACGACGCCTACCGCCTGCGCGCGAGCAAGGCACTGCGCGAGCATGTGGCGCGCGAGGACCTCGACAACGACACCGCTGATCGGTTCTGCCGGCGGCTCTGTTACGTCCGGTTGGATGCGACGGATCCCAAGGCGGACTGGCATGCGTTGTCGGACATCCTCGACCGCGATCGCGTACGCGTCTTCTATCTGGCGACATCGCCCGATCTCTACGGCCCGATCTGTCGCAACATCGGCGCGCATGGCCTGATCACCGAACAGTCGCGCGTGGTTCTGGAGAAGCCGATCGGCCACGACCTCGCGTCCGCGCGCCTGATCAACGACGAGGTCGGCGCGGTGTTCGGCGAGACGCAGACCTTCCGCATCGACCACTACCTGGGCAAGGAGACGGTGCAGAACCTGCTCGCGCTCCGCTTCGCCAATACGATCTTCGAGCGGCTGTGGAATGCCGATGTGATCGACCACGTGCAGATCACCGTGGCCGAGACTGTCGGCGTCGAGCAGCGCGGCGGCTATTACGACCACTCGGGCGCGCTGCGCGACATGGTGCAGAACCATATGCTGCAGTTGCTGTGCCTGATCGCCATGGAACCGCCCGTATCATTGGAAGCCGATCGGGTGCGCGACGAGAAGCTGAAGGTGCTGCGCGCGCTGCGCCCGTTCGAGCCGCATGAGGTGCTGACCCAGACGGTGCGCGGCCAGTACACGCAGGGCGCGATCGACGGACAGCCGGTGCCTGGCTATATCGCCGAACTCAACGGGCCCGAGAGCAGCCAGACCGAGACCTTCGTCGCGCTGAAGGCCGAGGTGCGCACTTGGCGCTGGGCGAACGTGCCGTTCTATCTGCGCACCGGCAAGCGGCTGCCGCAAAAAGTGTCGGAGATTGTCATCCAGTATCGCGCCCTGCCCTTCTCGATCTTTCCGCCCGACGCCGCCGAATGGATGCCGAACAAGCTGATCATCCGCCTGCAGCCGGAAGAGGGCATGCGGCTTGCGATGATGACGAAGGACCCGGGGCCTGGCGGGCTTCGGCTATCACCGACCGCCCTCGATATCCGCTTCGAGAAGACGTTCGGCATGCGGTTTCCGGATGCATATGAACGGCTGCTCATGGACACGGTGCGGGGCAATGCCACGCTGTTCATGCGGCGAGACGAGGTAGAGGCGGCCTGGAGCTGGGTGGAACCGATCCTGGAGGCCTGGAGCAGCCGGCCCGACCAGCCGCGCGCTTATCCGGCCGGCACCTGGGGGCCAACCGCGGCGATCGCGCTGATCGAGCGCGAGGGGCGAACCTGGCACGAGGAGATCGGCTGACAAGGAAAGTCGGCCCGGCCGCCACGAAGGGGCCGGGCCGCAAGTAAGGTCCGGGTTGACCTGGGCCATGGGCCCAACCGGCGGACGCGGGTGTTGGGGCAGCGCCAGCCGATGCGGGTTCATCGCACGCCCGGAAGGACGCCCCCTGTGAACTAGTTCACAGATTTCAGGAAAAATTACCGCCGGTAACGAGCGGCCGGGTGGCTCGCCGGGAGCCGCGCCGCGCCGCCGAACAGCTTCTGACGGAGCGCGCCAGGCGCATAGGCCTGCTTCATCACCCCGCGCGTCTGCAGTTCCGGCACCACGAGGGCCACGAAGTCGTCCACACATTCGGGGATGACGGTGCGCGAGAGGTTGAAGCCGTCGACGTCGGCCTCGTCCACCCAGGCCTGCAGCTGGTCGGCGACGCGCGACGGCGATCCGACGATGGGCGCCTGGCGGCTGCCCAGCACCATCATCTGCACCAGCTTGCGCGGCGTCCATTCGGTGTCGCGGCTGCGCACCGTGATCGCCTCCAGATTGGAGCGCAGCGCATTGGTCTTGACGAAGCGGATCGGTTCGTCTGGCCCGTAGCGCGAGAAGTCCACACCGACTGACGCCGAGTAGTGCGCCAGCGCGCCTTCCGAGCTGGCGTATTCGCGATATTCCGCCAGCTTGTCCTGCGCCTCCGCTTCCGTCGGCGCGACCACCACGGTGGCGCCGACAAACACCTTGATGTCGTGCGGATCGCGACCGAATGCCTTGGTGCGCGTGCGGATGTCGGCGACGATTTCGCGAACGTTGTGGCGGAACTGGCCGTTGACGAAGATGCACTCGGCGTGGGCGGCGGCGAATTCGCGTCCGCGTTCCGAGGCGCCGGCCTGGTAGAGGACGGGCGTGCGCTGCGGCGACGGCTCCGACAGGTGGATCGCATCGACCTTGTAGTGCTGGCCGTGGTGCTGAACGCGATGAATGAGCGCGGGATCGGCGTATTGCCGCGCGTCGCGATCACGCAGTACGGCGGCGTCTTCCCAGCTTCCTTCCCAAAGCTGATACGCGACCTGCATGTATTCCTCGGCCACGTCGTAGCGGCTGTCGTGCTCCGGCTGCTGCGTCAGGCCCATGCCCCGCGCGGCGCTGTCGAGATAGCCGGTGACGACGTTCCAGCCGATGCGCCCCTTGGTCAGATGGTCGAGCGTCGACATGCGGCGGGCGAAGGTATAGGGCGGCTCGTAGGTCAGGTTGCAGGTGACGCCAAAACCGAGATGCTGCGTGGCGTGGGCCATGGCGGGCACCAGCAGCAGCGGATCGTTCACCGGGATCTGCACCGCGTTGCGTATCGAGGCGTCCGGCGAGTCATGGAACACGTCGTAGACACCGAGGATGTCGGCCAGGAAGAGGCCGTCGAACAGCCCGCGTTCCAGCGTTTGTGCGAGCGATACCCAATGGTCCAGATCGGTATAGTGCATCGAGCGGTCGCGCGGATGCGCCCACATCCCGTGCTGGATGTGGCCGACGCAGTTCATGTCGAACGCGTTGAGGCGGATTTGTCTGGGCATCCGGTGTTCCTTCGCGTCCTGGATACCCGCTTTTGCGGGTATGACGGAAGGGGCGCGGGCCGGTTGCCCCGGTCGTTACGGAAACAGCCCGCGCGTGTTCTTCGCGTTGCGCACCTTCTCCACGCCGATCGCCATCGCTGCCGTGCGGTGCGGCACGCCGTCACGTTCGACGCGACGCATCACCTGGGTGAACGCGCGGTCCAGCACGTGGTAGAGCTTGCTCATCACCTCGCTCTCGTCCCAGAAGAACTGCTGGAGATCCTGTACCCATTCGAAGTAGCTGACCACCACGCCGCCGGCATTGCACAGGACATCTGGCACAACGAAAATCTCGTTTCGGCGCTGATCCAGCACCACATCGGCATCCGGCGTTGTGGGACCATTCGCCGCCTCCGCCAGCACGCGGCATTGCAGACGCTTCGCGACTGATGCGTCTATCACGCGCTCCACCGCCGCTGGCACCAGCACGTCGCATTTCTGCACCAATAGATCGCGCGGATCGAATGACAGCTGGTTCGAGAAACCCGCCAGCGCACCGTGCTCGCGCGCGTGCTTCAGTAGCACGTCGGTGTCGAGACCACGCGGATCGAAATAGCAGGCCGTGTGATCCGACACGCCGATCAGCTTCACGCCACGCTGCGCCAAAGTCTCCACAGTGTAGCTGCCGACATTGCCGAAGCCCTGCACGATCGCGGTGGCCCCCGCGGGCTGCAAACCGACGCGCTCCAACGCGCGCCCGACGAGATAGGCGACACCGCGACCAGTGGCCTCACGCCTGCCCTCGGTGCCGCCGGACGCGACCGGCTTGCCCGTCACGATCTCTGTCACCGTCTGGCCCTGATACATGGAGTAAGTGTCCATGAACCACGCCATCACCTGTTCGTTGGTGCCCATGTCGGGCGCCATCACGTCGGTGTGCGGGCCGACGAATGGAATCATCTCCTGCATGTAGCGGCGCGACAGGACCTCCAGCTCGTGCCGCGACAGCGCGTGCGGATCGACGGTGATGCCGCCCTTGGCTCCGCCATACGGCAGGCCGGCGAGTGCGCATTTCCAGCTCATCCAGATCGCCAGCGCCGCCACCTCGCCGATATCGACGCTGAGCGAGAACCGCGTGCCGCCCTTGGTCGGCCCGAGCGTCAGATGGTGCTGCACGCGATAGCCTTGATAGACGGCAATCTTGCCGTCGTCGCGATGGATCGGACAGGATACCGTGATCGCCCGCTTCGGATAGAGCAGCCGGTCGCGCTCGTCGCGGGGGATCTCGAGGTAGTCGGCGATCACCTGGAACTGGTCGCAGGCCATCTCGAACACCGGGCCCGAGTAGATCGTCATCAACCTTCTCCTTCCTGGACGTCGGCTTGCATGGCCTATGTGGGTCGGGAATGATCGACCAAACTGACATATCTGGAGTGCAACGTGTCATCCGCAAGCACCCTGGCGGAGCCTGCCGCCGAGGCACACTCACTGCTGAGCCGTCGTAATCGCGACGGCGAGCTCGCCGCACCGCAGCAATGGAACGAGGTGCTGGAGACCATCCTCAATCACCGTTCGGTGCGTGGCTTCCTGCCACGCCCCTTGCCGGAGGGGACGCTCGAGCTGCTGATCGCCGCCGCACAGTCAGCGTCCACCTCGTCCAACCTGCAGTTCTGGAGCGTGGTCGCCGTGCAGGAGAGCGAGCGCAAATCGCGGCTCGCAGAGCTTGCCGGACAGCAGCAGTTCATCCGCGATGCGCCACTGCTGCTGGTGTGGCTCGCCGACCTGTCGCGGCTCGATCGGATAGCGGCCGAATACCAGGCGCAGGTGGACGGGACGCACTATATTGAGGAGTTCATCGTGGGCGTGGTGGACGCGGCGCTGGCGGCGCAAAGCGCACTGATCGCCGCTGAGTTGCTTGGGCTCGGGGCGGTCTATATCGGCGCGATGCGCAATCTGCCGGAGCAGATCGCGGCGGAGCTTTCTCTGCCGCCACACGCATTCGCGGTGTTCGGAATGTCGATCGGATATCCCGATCCTGCCCGGCCTACCGATATCAAGCCGCGTTTGCCGCAGTCGATCGTGCTGCACCGCGAGCAGTATTCAACCGCGCCGCGCAGCGAGACGGTCGATGGCTACAACCAGGCGATACGCGGGTTCCAGCGCGAACAGGGCATGAAGGCGATCGACTGGACGCAGCAATGCTTCAACCGCGTGAAGGACGCCGCGGCGCTGCGGGGCCGCGACCGTATGCGTGAGGCCCTGCACAATCTTGGATTTGAGCTGAGATAGACTGCAATGCCGTAAGGACATAGGGTGCGCGCCCCATGATCCTGTCGCGGCAAGCCATCGTCCGGGCCGTTGTCGTCTGTGCGTTGGCGGCGGGGACGGCTCTGTACTTGACGGATGTGAAGGTCGATATCGCCGGGCTGCGCAATCGCGTGACGGCGACCACCGCCGTTCCGACGCCTCCCGTCAACCCGGCGGTGCCGGTTTCCATCGGTCTGTCGCGCTCCGAACCGGTGAAGATCTACCTGACCGGCATCGGCACGGTGCAGGCCTACAACACGGTGGCGGTGAAGAGCCGCGTCGATGGCGAGATCATGCAGGTGCTGTTCCAGGAAGGCGAGGACGTGAAGGCCGGCGATCCGCTGGCGATCATCGATCCGCGGCCGTTCCTGGCGCAGCTTGCGCAGCAGCGGGCCGCACGCGCCAAGGATGAGGCGATGCTGCAAGGCGCGCAGCTCGATCTGAAGCGCTACGAGGACCTGTCGCGACGCGAGTTCGCCTCGCGCCAGCAGGTGGACCAGCAGCGGGCTCAGGTCGATCAATATCGCGCGCAGATCGACAGCGACCAGGCACAGATCGACTACGCGCAGACCCAGCTCAATTACACCACGATCCGCTCGCCGATCGAGGGGCGCGCGGGCATTCGCCAGATAGACCAGGGCAATTACGTGCACGCCTCCGATAATTCGCCGATGGTGGTGATCACGCAGCTGCGGCCCATCTCGGTGATCTTCACGCTGGCCGCCAGTTCGGTGGCGCAAGGCAAGCTGACGCCTGGCCGAACCCATATTCCGGTGATCGCAATGGCAGCGGACGATCGCGTCAGGCTGGATGAGGGAACCATCGATCTGGTGGACAACCAGGTCGATCAATCAACCGGCACGATCAAGCTGAAGGCGAGCTTCCCGAATGCGGAGCTGCATCTCTGGCCCGGCAACTTCGTCAACGGCCGCATTGTGGTGGATGAGCGCAAGGACGCCGTCACGGTGCCCGCAGCGGCGTTGCGCCACGGTCCGCGCGGCGACTTCATCTGGGTGGTCACGCAGGAAGACAAGGCCGAGCTGCGCACAGTGACCGCGGGCCAGGCGATCGATGGTCGCGTGTTGATCGAGCGCGGCCTTAGGCCCGGCGAGCAGGTGGTGACGGATGGGCATTTCCGGCTTGAGGCCGGGGTGAAGGTCGATATCATCGGCCGCGAACAGGATGCGCCGCGCCCGCGCAGCGGCTGAATGATATCCGCACCGTTCATCCTGCGGCCGGTCGCGACGACTCTGCTGACCGTCGCCGTGGTCATGCTGGGGCTGCTCGGCTATCGGCTGCTGCCAGTTGCGGCGCTGCCTGATGTGGATTTCCCGACAATCCAGGTGGTGACGTCGTATCCGGGTGCCTCGCCCGACGTGGTGGAAACCTCGGTGACCGCGCCGCTGGAGCACGGTTTCGGCGAGATCTCCGGCCTCACCAACATGAGTTCCACCAGCGCCTATGGCACCAGCCAGATCACGCTGACCTTCGATCTGTCACGCAGCATCGATGCGGCTGCGCAGGACGTGCAGGCAGCGATCGATGGGGCAGCAGGCTGGGTGCCCGTCGCGCTGCTGCCGGGCCCGCCGGTCTATCGCGCAGTGAACCCGGCAGATGTTCCGGTGCTGATCCTGGCGCTGACCTCCGATACGCTGCCGCTGCATCAGGTCAACGATCTCGCGGCGACGACGCTCGTGCAGAAGCTGTCGCAGATCTCCGGTGTCGGCGCGGTGACCGTGGAAGGTGGGCAGACTCGCGCCGTCCGGCTGCAGGCGGACATCGGCAAGCTCGCCGGGCTTGGCCTGTCGCTCGAGGACGTGCGTCGTGCCGTGGCTTCCAGCACGGTGGATCATCCGAAGGGTCAGCTCGATGGCGTGCATCAGGCATTCCAGATCGGCGCCAATGACCAGTTGCTGACAGCGGACACCTATGAGTCGACCGTGGTCGCCTATCGCAATGGCGCGCCCGTGCTGCTGCGCGACATCGGCCGCGCCGTGGACGGTGTGGAGAATGCGGAACTGGCGGCGTGGTACAACGGCGCGCCGGCAGTGATCCTGGATGTCCAGCGCCAGCCTGGCGCCAACACCATCCAGGTGGTCGAGGCGGTGCGCGCCCTGCTGCCGAAGATCGCCGCCAGCCTGCCGCCGTCGCTGAAGATCTCGGTGGTGTCCGACCGCACCACGACGATCCGCGCGGCCATCGCGGACGTGCAGTTCACGCTGCTGCTCGCCGTAGCGCTGGTCGTCATGGTGATCTTCCTGTTCCTGCGCAAGCTGTGGGTGACGGTGATTCCTTCCGTGGTCCTGCCGGTGTCGCTGATCGCCACGTTCGGCGGGATGGCGGTGCTGGGCTACAGCCTGGACAACCTGTCGCTGATGGCGCTGACGATCGCCGCGGGCTTCGTTGTGGACGATGCGATCGTGATGATCGAGAACATCGCACGCCATGTGGAAGCAGGCGAAACGCCGCTGGCCGCCGCCCTGAAGGGTGCGCGGCAGATCGGCTTTACTGTGGTGTCCCTGACCGTATCGCTGATCGCGGTGTTCATCCCGCTGCTGCTGATGGGCGGCGTGGTCGGGCGACTGTTCCGCGAGTTCGCCATCACGCTGTCGATGGCTGTGATCATCTCGGGCGTGCTCTCGCTGACGCTGACGCCGATGATGTGCGCGCAGTTCCTGCACCACGATCCGCCTGACCATCGTCCGAATGCGCTGTTCCGCTGGAGCGAACGCGCATTCGACGCGACGTGCCGCGGCTACCTGCGTAGTCTGGACTGGGTGCTGCGGCGTCGCACGGCTACACTGTTCTGCACAGCGCTCACACTGGTTGCCACGATCTGGCTGTACGTGGTGATCCCCAAGGGGTTCCTGCCGCAGCAGGACACTGGGATGCTGGTCGGTGTCACCGAGGCGGCACAGGGCATTTCCTTCGCGACCATGGCAGAACGTCAACGCGCTCTGGCGGAGGCGATCACGCGCGATCCGGCCGTGCGCGCGGTAGACAGTTTCGTCGGTGCGGGTACGGTCAACCCTACCTTGAACAAGGGCCGCCTATACATCGATATAGGCTTGCGCGACCGGCACCGCGGCTCGGTCGAGACCGTCATGCAGCGTCTGCGCTCCGCGGTTGCCGGAGTGCCTGGCATCACGCTGCATCTTCAGCCGGTGCAGGACGTGACGATCGAGACCAGATCGTCACCAACGCAATACCAGTACGTGCTGCAGGACCTCGATCCGCTGGAGCTGAGCACGTGGACGCAACGGCTGCTCGATGCGCTGCGGCACGATCCGACCTTTACCGATGTCACCACGCGATTTGCAGGACGAGGGCCTGCAGATGGCGATCCGTGTCGATCGAGCGGCGGCGGCGCGCTATGGCGTGACGATGAACGTGATCGACAACACGCTGTACGACGCGTTCGGCCAGCGGCAGATCGCCACGGTGTATTCGCCGCTGACGCAATATCACGTGGTGCTGGAGGCATCGTCTTCGTTTCGGACCGATGCCTCGGTGCTGGATCGGATCTACGTCACCGCCGCCAACGCACTCGTAGCGGGCACGGACGACGCGGCGAGCGGCGTGGGTGCCGGATACCACGCAGCCTCCGCGCCGATCCCACTGTCCACCTTCGCGCATGTCGACCGGCAAATGGCGCCTCTCGTCATCACGCATCAAGGACTGTTTCCGTCGTCGACCATTTCATTCAACCTGCCGGCCGGCGTGGCGTTGGGTGAGGCGGTGGACGCACTGCATCGTGCCGAACTCCGCATCGGTCTTCCCGACACCATCACCGCCAGCCTGGCCGGTTCCGCTGCCGAATTTGCCGCATCGCTGTCGAGCGAGAAGCTGCTGATCCTGGCGGCGATCATCACGGTCTATATCGTGCTGGGTGTACTCTACGAGAGCTTCATTCACCCGATCACCATCCTGTCCACATTGCCTTCCGCCGGCGTGGGCGCGTTACTCGCGCTGATGCTGTGCGGCGAAAACCTGGACCTGATATCGCTGATCGGGATCATTTTGCTTATTGGGATCGTGAAAAAGAACGCCATCATGATGGTGGACTTCGCACTGGATGCCGAACGCAGCGAAGGCCTTGCACCGGAGGATTCGATCCGCCAGGCATGCCGGCTGCGCTATCGGCCGATCATGATGACGACGATGGCCGCATTGCTGGGCGCGCTGCCACTGGCGCTGGGTACGGGCATCGGATCTGAACTGCGCCGCCCACTGGGCGTCGCCATCGTCGGTGGCCTGCTGCTGAGCCAGTTCCTGACGCTGTACACGACGCCGGTGATCTATCTCGCGTTTGCGCGCCTGGCGGCCCGCATGCGGCGCTCACCGGTGACTGCGGCGCTGTGACCTGTCGGGCATGAACGTCTCTGCGCCCTGGATCCGACGTCCCGTTGCCACTTCGCTGATCGCCATCGGTGTTCTCCTCGTCGGCGTTCTCGCCTATGTGCGCCTGCCGATCGCATCGCTTCCGTCAGTTGATCGTCCGACGATCGCTCTGTGGGCGGGGCTGCCAGGCGCGAGCGCGGACACGATCGCGGCCGCGGTCGCACAGCCGCTCGAACGACAGATCGGCACCATCCCAGGCATCGCCGAGATGCGCTCGTTCAGTGCGACCGGCGGGACGCAGCTCACTGTTCAGTTCGATTTGGGCAGGACCACCGACGCTGCCGCCGGCGCGATCCAGGCAGCCATCAACGCGGCGGGGGCGAGCCTGCCCAAGGACATGCCGCAACCACCGGGCTATTGGAAAACCAACCCATCCGGCTGGTCGGTGATCACGTTCGCGCTCACGTCCGACGTGCTCGATCCGAGCGACGTCTATGACATCGCGGACACGATCGTGGCTGAACAGATCGCGCAGGTGCCTGGCGTCGCACGCATCTATATCAGCGGTGCCGAACGCGGTGCGGTGCGAATCCGCGTCGATCCGGGCCGGATCGCCGCAATGCACGTCTCTTTGGAACAGATCCGTGCAGCGGTGCGCGGTGCCACGCTCAACCTGCCGAAGGGACGGATGAACCTGGAAGGGCAGTTCTGGAGCATCGCGGACAACGATCAACTGTTCAATGCGGTGGAGTACCGCGAAATCGTCGTGGCCTGGCGCAACGGCGCACCCGTGCTGCTGCGGGATGTTGCCGAGGTAACAGACGGTGTGGTCAACGCGCGGGTGGCCGGCTGGTACAACAACCAGCCCGGCGTCGTCATCAGGGTCTACAAGGCGGCGGATGCCAACATCGTGGCGACGGTTGATGCCGTGAATGAGCTGCTGCCGCGGCTCCAGCATTGGATGCCGCCGTCGGTGAAGGTTCATGTTCTCTTCGACCGCGCAAAACTGATCCGAGCGGCGATTGCCGACGTACAGCTCACGATCGCGGTGGCGATCGGGCTTGTGATTGTTGTCGTCTGGCTGTTTCTCAGGCGCGCCGGCGCCACGGTCATTCCTGCGCTGGCCATTCCGGTGGCGCTGGCTGCAACGCTCGCGGTGATGCAGTTGCTTGGCTACAGCCTGGACAATCTCACGCTGACCGGCATCACCGTTGCGATCGGTTTCGTCGTCGATGACGCCGTGATCATGACAGAGAACATCATGCGCCACATGGAGGCCGGCGAGCGACCGCTGCAGGCGGCACTTGCCGGAGCGCGGCAGATCGCCTTCACCGTGCTGTCGATCAGCGCGGCGTTGATCGCGGCGCTGATCCCCGTGCTGTTCATGCCGGACGTGGTTGGACGATACTTCCGCGAGCTCGGCATCACGCTGGTGGCCGCGATCGTTGCGTCGGCGCTGGTGTCGGTCACCCTGACGCCCATGCTGTCCAGCCGCTTTCTGCGCCAGGTCGAGCCCGGTCCTCGCCGCCGGTCGGTTTTGCTGAGCGGGTATCTGCGAAGTCTCGGTTGGGTGCTCCGCCATCGCGCACTCACTGTGGCGGCCGCTCTGACCGTCACTGCCGGAAGCGCATTCCTGTATCTCGACATGCCGAAGGGGTTCATGCCCACGCAAGATACCGGCGTGATCGACGCACGCACCGTCGCCGTTGCCAACATCTCGTTTACTGCGATGACGGCGCTGCAGAGTGCCGTGTCGCGGGCGATCCTCGAGGATCCCGCCGTCGATGGCCTGAACTCCTATATCGGCACAAACAATGGCTCGGTGCTGAGCAACGGCGAGATGCTGGTGGCGCTGAAGCTGCCGGCGGTCCGCAAGCTGACCATTCAGCAGGTGATCGCACGCTTGCGGGAACGCGTGGCGCGAGTCGAAGGTGTGCGGGTCTTCTTCACGCCATTCCAGGATCTGGCACTCGGTGTGCAGAACAGCGCGTCGCGCTATCAGTACACGCTCACCGCCAGCGATCCGAGCCACCTTGCCGAATGGGCCGACAGGATGCGGCGCGCGATGGCTGACCTGAAGGGTACGTTAACCGACGTCATCAACAGCAACGAGAATGCCGGGCTGCAGGCAGGGCTGGAGATCGACCGCGTGCGCGCCGCGGCGATGGGCGTGACGCCGCTGGCAGTGGACAACACCCTCTACGATGCTTTCGGGCAACGACAGATCGGCACGATCTGGCTGCCGCACAACTACTCGCGCGTCGTGCTGGAGGCGGGGCCGGCAATGCAGGCAGATCCTGCCTCGCTGAGCACGGTGTACGTGCCGGGAACCGGTGGCGCGCAGGTACCTCTGGCCGCATTGACACGGCTGGGGCGTAGTCACGGGGCGATGTGGATGGTGCACAGTGGCCAGTTTCCCGCGGTGACAATCTCGTTCGACACGGTGCCCGGTGTCTCGATCGGGCAGGCGATCACCGCAATCCGCGGCCTCGAGCGGTCGCTGCATCTGCCCGATGACATTCGTGCCGAGTTCCGTGGCGAGGCGGGTGAGGCCTCCAAGAGCGGGACACAGCAACTGCTGCTGTTCCTGGCAGCGATCTTCGCCGTCTATATCGTGCTTGGCGTGCTGTACGAGAGCTTCGTCCACCCTTTCACCATCCTCACGACGCTGCCACCGGCGATCTTTGGCGCGCTGCTGGCACTGCGCATTGTAAATTTGGAGTTCACGCTGATCACCACGATCGGCTGCATTCTGCTGGTCGGCATGGTGATGAAGAATGCCATCATGCTGGTGGATTTCGCTTTGCAGGCCGAGCGGCAGGATGGGTTGTCGCCGATCGACGCCATCACGCTCGCGGCTCGCCGACGCGTCCGGCCGATCGTGATGACGACGCTCGTGGCGGCGCTGAGTGCGGTCACGCTCGCCGTCGGCACAGGCCCGGGCTTCGAGCTGCGCCAACCGCTGGGTGTTGCGATCGTTGGCGGGTTGCTCGCATCACAGTTGCTGACGCTTTATACGACCCCGGTGATCTATCTTCTGGTCGGACGTCTGCTCCGCCGCAGCCTTTGATCCTGTTGGAGAGCTTCGAAATGGCGAGCTCGGTGATCCGCATTGCCGTGCTGCACTTCCAGCACGAGACGGTGACGTTCCTGCGCAACGACACGACGATCGACGATTTCGTCTATCCTGGCTCGCCGGCGCGCGGTGAGGCGTTGCTGGCGTCGGGGCCGAAATCCTATATGGGCGGTTTCGTGCAGGTCGCGCGCGAGTACGACGGGGTCGAACTGGTCGGCATCGAATTGCCGCTGTGGCCGAAGACTGGCTCCGGCTCGGGCTGGGTTACGCAGGAGGCGTACGAGACCTTCGTCGGCCGGATGATCGCTCAGCTCAAGGCGGAGGGTCCGTTCGACGGCGTCTATCTGTGCGTGCACGGCGCGATGGCAGCGCGTGGCATTCCTCGTCCCGAGGCGGAACTTGCGCGGCGTGTGCGCGAGGTGGTCGGGCGGCGCGCTTTCATCGCCGCAACGTTCGACCCGCACGGCAACGAGGACGAGGCGTTCCTGCGTCACGCGGACCTGGCATTCTGCGGCAAGTACTTCCCGCACTACGACAGCCATCTGCAAGGCGAACGCGCCGCGCGCACCCTGATACGGGCCATTCGTGGCGCCTATCGGCCAGAACATGCAACGGTGAAGGTGCCGATCATCTCGCCGACCGTGGTGCAATGGACCGGCGCATCGCCGTGGATGGACCTGGTGCAGCGCGCGCTTACCTGGGAAGCGCGCGAGCAGGACGCGTATGTCAACGTGTATTTCGGCTTTCCCTGGTCCGATGTGCCGGATGTCGGGATGACAATGCAGGTGATCACCAACGGCGACGCGGATCTGGCGCGACGCATCGCCGACGACATGGCGCAGTTCGCCTGGCGGCGCCGAGAGGCGCTGCTGAATTCGACCAGGGTGCACACGATCCCTGATGGCGTGGCACTGGCGAAACAGGCCGTCGCGGCGGGCGAAACGCCGGTCGTGCTGGCGGACCACAGCGATCGCTCCGGATACGCTACGTGGCTGCTGCACGAGATCATCGCGCAGGGTCTGTCGAATACGCTGATCGCCACCGTTGCGGATGCCACGGCGCTCGGCGCGCTGAGCGGCGCGAAGGCGGGAGACGCGTTCGACATGGAGATCGGAGGATTGGCAGATGAGTCGGCCGGCGATCCAGTGCGCATCGCGGGCAGTGTGCTGCATGTGATCGCAGCGACAAGGCCAGCTGTGGATCGCAGTCGGGTTTGGCGACGGCAATGTGCTGGTGATCAGCCCGTATCTGGTGCAGATCATGGAGCCATCGACGCTGACCGAACTCGGCCTCGACGTCAGCGAATTCCAGGTCATCGCGATCAAGTCGCGCGTGCATTTCCGCCGCGGCTTCGACGACAGCGGGTTCGCCAGGACGATCCTGCTGGTTGAACCGACGCAGCCGTTCCTCGGTACGGTGCGGCTTGATGCGCTGGCCTATGGGAATGTCGCGCTGAGCGGCTTCTATCCCTATGGCGAGCCCGGAGTTCATCGTCCGCTCGCGCGCGTGAATCCGTCGCCGCTCCAGTCCTCGCTGCCGACGCCGTGATGCACGAAGAACAGGCCGTCCGGGTCGTACTGCGCCTTCGCGGCCCGCAGCCTCGGGTAGTTGCTTCCCCAGTAGGCGCGCTGCCAGTCGGACTGGAAGAAGCTGCTCTCCGAGACATAGGCACCGGCATCGGGTGCCACTTTGCGCAGTTCCGTCATTGCCGCGCCGATCCCGCGTGCGTCTCGGCGTGCGACGTCCAGATCGGGAGTAGTGGAATATGCGGAAGGACCAAAGCTGCCGATGATCGCCAGCGCGAACGCATCCAACATTGCCGGATTGGTAGCCGTATCGCGCGCAGCCGTCGCCGCGGCAGCGAGACCGCCGGCCAAGCCCCTTGTTGAAGTGCAGTTCCAGTGGCCAATGGCGGCTGGCCGCGAACAATGCATCCGCCAGGCTTTCCTGTTGTTGCAGCAGTGACGCCGGCAGCCAGGCGGACTCGTAGCCGTGCAGGAACCAGCCCACCTGCGCCGCATCACCGCTCCACCACATGTTGTCCCGATCGGCTCCGGGACGATCGTCGAGCTTCACTGTCGCGGCAAGGTGCTGCCGCCGGAACTCGACGTCCCACCACTTGCGCGCCGGCATGCTGCGGATCACCGGTGCACGGACGATGTCAAGCGCGCGTGGCGACCCGGCCACCCAGTCGAGAAACGGCCGCCAGACATCCTGCGCCTGCTGTTCGTTCAGCCCCTGCGAAATCATGGAGATCGCCAGCGTGTTGTCGGGGCGGAAGTGCACGCTCTCGCCCCAGTAGGGATTGAACAGCCGGTTGCGATAGAGATCGATGAAGCCGCCGATCAGTCTGCGGTAGGCGGCGTCGGATGCCGCGGCGATCGTCATGAAGGCGCCGCCGAACCAGTCAGGCAATTCGTGGGTACGCAGCGTGAGGCGGGTCACAACACCGAAACTGCCGCCACCGCCACCCTTGATCGCCCAGAACAGCTCCGGGTCGCTGCACGCGTTGACGATGCGCACCGCGCCGTCCGCGGTGACGACCTCGGCTTCGATCAGGCTGCCCGCCGCGGTGCCGTAATTCTTCGAGAACGTGCCGAATCCGCCGCTCTGGATGAGCCCGGCGACGCCGACGGTCGTGCAGCCGCCGCCTTGCACATAGCGACCCGCCCGCGTCGTCACCGCATCGTAGACGTGCATCCAGATCGCACCGGCGCCCACCGAGACCGCCGGCTGCGGCGGAGTGCTGTCGCATCCTCGCGCCACGAATGCATCGTGCAGTTCGATGCGGTTCATCGCCCGCGTCCAGATCAGCAGCGCATTAGCTGCGTTGGACGTGCCGAGATAGCTGTGTCCACCGCCCTTGATCACCAGCCGCAGATTGTGCTCGCGAGCGAAGATCACCGCGGCGACGACATGCGCCGTGCTCTGTGCCGCGACCGCGTAGGCGCTCGGCGTGGACATCCAGGCGTCGACCCAGCCTGATGTCTGGGTCATGCCGGGCTGATCACCGATGAAGTATGGATTGCGCAGCGCCTCCTGCGAGAGCGGCGGCACTTGCGGCCTGATCAGATGGCCATCCACAGCGCGGTTCAATTCATCCCATGCGGCGGCGTTGGGCCAGGCGGGATCAGATGGGCGCACGCGGCTCGCGGAAGCCGCCCGGGATCGCAGCAATGCAAGCCCCGTCGCGCCGGCGAGCAGGCCTCGTCGGTTCACGGCAACGCATTTTCGGTCAGCGTGACGCGCTCGACGAGCATGCGCATTCCTCCCCGCAGATCCGGTCGAATGCGAGCACGTTGAACCGTTCATATGCCAAGCGCCAGCAGGGATCGGCGAGGGCGGCGCGCATGACGGGAAGCGTCGCACGGCTCGCGGCGTCCTGACCCAGCAGCGCCAAGACGACGCGAGGATACGGCGCAATACGCACGCGGACCTCCGCAGGCGTTTCGTGTTCGCCGACGACCAGCAGGCGCAGCGAAGGCGGTGATTCGGCCGCGAAGGCGCCGACGATGCCCACGCCGTCGTTGCCGTGCGGCAGCAGCACCACGCCGTTGCGCGCGAGCGATGCCGCCGCGATCGCTGTCGCACGTGCCGGCTGCATCGTCTCCGGTCGTGTCATGAGGCCGAGCAGCGCGATGGCCTGGACCGCGAGGACGGCGTGACGGGCGTAGGGGCGGCAACGCGGCGGCCAGCAGCAAGGCAGTGAACGGCGTGGCGAAGGCGAGATAGCGGAGTTCGATCGGGGTGTTATCGAACGCGAGGCCGAGCAGCATCAGGCCGATTGGAAGAGCGGCAGCGACCATGACGAGCAGCAGGCGAATTTCGGGCGTGGCGATGCGATGCCGGTGTCGGATCGTCAGTGCGGCAAGAGCAACAAGCAGAACGACCACTGCAGCGGTGACGGCTGTCCGGGCGATGCCGTCGACATAGAGCGGCAGGCCGCCGAACAGGTTGGCGGCCGCATATTTGACGAGTCGTCCGATGGCGGAGATCGGCTGGAACGATGCAAACTGCCCGGCGCGGCTTCGCCGCTGGGCCAGGAAGAACCAGAGGTCGGCAGGCAACCAAACGGCGAAGCCGACGAGGGCCGGCAGCACCCTCACCCGGCGCCGCGGGCCGAGCATCAGCCAGAACAGCGCGGCACTTGCCACGAATACCGCCAGGTAGTTCGAGAATGTCGCGGCACCGAGCACCGCCCCTGCGGTCAGCGAGTACCATAAGCGGGATCGCGCGATAATCAGCATCGCAACACCGGCGACGCTCAGCATCTGCGCCATCGCAAATCCCCGCGCGATGGCGCCGGTGTAGGCGAAGCCATAGCAGCCGACGGTCAGCAACACCGCCGGTGCGGCGGGAATGCCGACGGACCTTGCGATCATCGCGACCAGGCCCAGCGTCGCCACACTGAACAGCACAGATGCCAGCCGCGCCTCGAACAGCGAATCGCCCGCCAGCCTCCGCCATACCGCCACGGTCCAGAAATACAGCGGCGGGTGCACATCCGTGGCGCGCAGATCGCGTGCAATCGTGGCGAAGCCGGACTGGGTGGCCTGCAACGCTTGGATATCGCCCGCAGCGATCACGCCGGAAGGCCATACGGGGCGCACCACGCTTCCGGTCAGGAAGAGCGTGTACTGCTCGTCGTATTCCGCGCCGCGCAGCCACGCGACGGCGGTGAGCAGCAGCCCCGCGATCAGCAGAGCGAACAGGATCGATCCGTGGCGCACGCCGCCTTCATTCACCGAAAATTAGCAGTCCCGCGATCTATCGCAGCGTGATGCCAAGGATTGGTTACCGTCTGCTGGCCACTGTGCTCGTGCTGGTGCTGTTGGGCGCCTCGCCCGAGCCGCCGGCGGCGCTCCGGCGTGGCATCAACATCACTCACTGGTTCCGCTTCCCGCCGAGCCGCGATCCTGCCGCGTTGCGCGGCTATCTCGACGATCCCGCCCTGGAGGAATTGAGGCATGCCGGTTTCACCTTCGTCCGCTTGCCGGTGCAGCCGGACCTGCTGGCAGAGCCAGGCGCGCTCGCCGACGCCGTCGCACGAATAGAGAAGCACGGACTGGCGGTGGTCGTGGCGCTGTTCGCCACCGGCTGGCATCTGGAGAGCGATCCGGCCGATCAAGCGAAGCTGCTCGGGACATGGCGCTCGCTCGCGCCCGCGTTGCGCCGATTCGACCCTGCCATGACGTTTCCTGAAGTGCTGAACGAGCCGGTGTTCGCCAAGGATCCCGATGCCTGGGCCCGGCTGCAGCATCAGGCCGTGCTGGCAATTCGCCCAGCTCTGCCTGCGAATACAATCGTACTCACCGGGGCCAACTGGGGCGGAGTCGCGGGCCTTCTGTCACTGCAACCGGAGCCCGATCCCAACGTCGTCTACAGTTTTCATCTCTACGAGCCGGCCGAGTTGACCGCCCTCGGCGCCTACCGAACCGGGCTCGATGCGGACGCCATGGCTCGTCTGCCGTTTCCTGTCACGGACGCCGCTGCGTGCGAGGCCACCGCCGGCGCGAGCCGCGATCCAGCGACCGCGGGCCTGATGCGCTTCTACTGCGCGCAGCACTGGGACGTGACGAGGCTGACGGCGCGGGTTGCCGAAGCGGGAGCATGGGCACGGCGGCATCAGGTTGCTGTGCTGGCGGGGGAATTCGGTGCCTCGCAGCGGTTGAACGCGCCTGCTCGCCTGGCATGGCTCTCCGCCGTGCGCGCGGCCTGCGAGCAGCAGGCGATCGGCTGGGCGCTGTGGGGCTATGACGACTCGATGGGCTTTGGCCTGCACCCGGCGGACTCTCGGCGCCGGCTCGACCCGGATGTTCTGCGGGCTTTGGGGCTGGTTCGATAAAGTATTCGTGAAGTATTGGCACAACCGTTCCAATCCCACGGCGCCGTGATAATGCTGTCAAACGGCAGTCAAAAGAAAAGCCCCCGGTCATCGACCGGGGGCAAGTAAACAGGGAGGCTTCACGTCTGGGAGACGCAGGGGTCATCGACCCCCTTCCGACCCCGAAGGGCCGGAACACTGGCGGCGACGCCGCCGTATTCAGTGCCTCTACAGTAATGGTGCGTTGCGGTGGATACCATCCGCAAAAAGCCGGATGCGGCCATGCCGCCTGCGCATGCCCCGAGGCCAATCCACTCTGCTGCGGCAGAGGTGAGACCGAATTGTTACAGCCTCAATGGAACGCCGTGAGTCGCGACAGCAGGAAATCGCGGAAAACCGCCACCCGCTTCGAATTCCGCAGCTCCTCCGGGTAGACGAAATACACGTCCACCTTGGGTCCCTTCAGGTCCGGCAGGATGCGCACCAGGTCGGGATTCTCGGTCACCACGAAGTCCGGCAGCGCGCCGATTCCCAGACCGGACCGGATCGCCAGCAACACCGCCTGCGTGCTGTTCACCTCGAGCAGCGGGCGCCGCGGGTTGCCGGGCCGCCGGCCAACCTCCGCCAGCCAGTTCACATCCTCCACCGGAGGATGATGGCTCCCGAACAGGATCAGTTTGTGCGCGTCCAGGTCCTCCGCCCGCTGCGGCACGCCCTGCCGCTTCAGGTATTCCGGCGAGGCACAGATGTGCCATTGCAGGACCATGAGGTGACGCTGCACAAGGTCGGGCTGCTTCGGCGGATGCATCCGGATCGCCACGTCCGCCTCGCGCATCGCCAGATCCAGCTCCGAGTTGTCGAGCAGCAGCGAGATCGACACATCCGGGTAGGTTTCCAGGAACTCGTGCAACCGCGGCGTCAGCCAGATCGAGCCGAACGCCATCGTCGTGGTGACCTTCAGCCGGCCAGCAGGCTTCTCCTTGCTCTCGGTCAGCAACGCCTCGGTGATCGCCAACTTGGCGAACACCTCGCGCACCGTGCGGTTCAGGGCCTCGCCCTGCTCGGTCAGGATGAGCCCACGCGCATGGCGGTGGAACAGCGGCACCTGCAGCGCCTCTTCGAGCGCGGAGATCTGCCGCGATACCGCCGACTGGCTGAGATTCAGCGTGTCTCCGGCGTGCGTGAAGCTCCCGGCCTCGGCCACGGCGTGGAAGACACGCAACTTGTCCCAGTCGATCAATCGGCCTCTCCCGCCCGCCGGTCACACGACCCCGGCGGATGCATGAAACCAGCCCTGACAGCTTCGCGACCCCGCTCATTGCGGCGGCGGAGCACAGCATCATAGAGCAACCCAGCCGTGCTGTGCTTGCAGATGTTGGACCTATTCGCCGTTTCTTGGCTAGTCCGCGGCCATTGCGGGGATCTGCGTCGCCCCTGCCAGCCACTTCTCCGCCTCCAGCGCCGCCATGCAGCCTGTACCGGCCGCCGTGACCGCCTGGCGGAACACCTTGTCCTGGACGTCGCCAGCGGCGAACACCCCCTCGGTCGTGGTCCGCGTGCTTCCCGGCTCCGTCTGGATGTAGCCCTCCGAATCCATCGCCACCTGCCCGGCAAAGATCGCCGTATTGGGCGTATGGCCGATGGCAACGAACACGCCGTCGACCGGCAGCCGTGCCAAGCCTCCGGTCTTCACGTCGCGCAGCCGCACCCCGGTGACCACCTCGGGCGCGCCGCCGCCCTCGATCTCCTCCACCACACTGTCCCAGACCACCTTGATCTTGGGGTTGGCGAACAACCGCGTCTGCAGGATCTTCTCCGCCCGCAGCGCGTCGCGGCGGTGTATGAGCGTGACGCTGTCCGCGTGGTGTGTCAGGTACAGCGCCTCCTCCACCGCCGTGTTGCCGCCGCCGACAACGGCGACGGCCTTGCCCCGATAGAAGAAGCCGTCGCAGGTGGCGCAGGCCGACACGCCGCGGCCTTGCAGCCGTTGCTCCGAATCGATGCCCAACCAACGGGCCTGGGCGCCGGTGGCGATGATCACGGCGTCCGCCAGGAACTGGTCGCCCGAATCGGCGACGCAGCGGAATGGGCGGGTGGAGAAATCCACCCGCGTGATCAGGTCATGCACGATTCGCGTGCCGACGTGCTCCGCCTGTGCCGCCATCTGCTCCATCAGCCACGGCCCCTGGATCACATCGGCGAAGCCCGGATAGTTCTCGACATCCGTGGTGATGGTCAGTTGCCCGCCGGGCTCCAGTCCGGCCACCAGGATGGGCGTCAGGCTGGCGCGCGCCGCATAGATCGCCGCCGTATAGCCTGCGGGGCCGGAGCCGATGATCAGGACGCGCGCGCGGTAAGTCTCGGGCATTGCGGATTCCATCGAGAGGATGCGTGACCATATCGGTGGGCCTCATCGCCAGACAAGCAATCGATGTGCAGGTGCTTGCCGGCGTCATCGCCTGCAATAATATTGCGCCACCCCCGGGGCGTCCGTCGAAATGTCACAATCAGACCACCTCATGAGCGCCCGGTAAGAGTGCGCGCAACATGAAGGCTCCCATCGACGACCCGCCGGTTCTCGACGCCATCGACCGCCGCATCCTTTCAGAGCTGCAGGCCGATGGGAGGATGACCAATGTCGAACTGGCGCGGCGGGCCGGCATTTCCGCCCCGCCATGCCTGCGCCGCGTTCGCCGCCTGGAAGAGGCCGGCGTGATCCGCGGCTATCATGCCGAACTCGGATCCGCAGAAGCTGGGCTGGGAGATCATTTTCTTCGCCGTTGTCGGGCTTGACAGCCAGAAGGAGACGGCGCTCGCCGCCTTTGAGCAGCTGGTCGCCGGTTGGCCCGAGGTGCGCGAGTGCCACATGATCCGCGGCGGCGGCGACTTCCTGCTGAAGCTGGTGGCGCGCGACACGGCGCACGAGAACCAGCTCACCCAGCGCCTGACCGGCGCCCCCACCGTCACCCGCGTTCAGACCCTGCAGACCATACGCACCAGCCGCCACCTGTCCGGGGTACCGCTCTGAACGCCCGATCGTGGCATAATGGTGACCATGTCCGAGACCATTACTCCGTTGATCGAGGTCCCCACCGTCGCGCGCGGCGCTCCGATGCTGACCGTCGTGGTGCCCTGCTACAATGAGCGCCCCAACGTCGCGCCGTTGATCGCCAGGCTGGACGCCGCGCTGTACGGCATCGCCTGGGAGGTGGTGTATGTCGACGACGACAGCCCCGATGGCACGACGGCCGAGGTCCGCCGCATCGCCCAGGCGGATCCGCGCGTCCGGTGCATCCGCCGTGTCGGCCGTCGCGGCCTTGCCTCCGCGGTGATCGAGGGCGCGCTCTCCTCCTCGGCGCAGTACGTGGCGGTGATCGACGGCGACCTGCAGCACGACGAGACAAAGCTGCCGGACATGCTGGCCGCCCTGCGCAGCGGCCAGTACGACCTCGCCGTCGGCAGCCGCCACATCGCGGGAGGCGATGCCGCCGGACTTGCCAGTCGCTGGCGCCACATCCTGTCCGACGGCGGCATCCGGCTGGCGCAGCTCTTCCTGCCGGTGAAGCTGACCGATCCGATGAGCGGCTACTTCATGCTGCCGCGCTCGCTGTTCGAGACGCTGGCGCCCAATCTGACCGGACAGGGGTTCAAGATCCTGCTCGACCTCGCGCTCAGCTCGCCCGCGCCGCTGAGGCTGATCGAGATTCCCTGCGTGTTCCATGAGCGCGTCGCCGGCGAGAGCAAGCTCGATGCACTGGTGCTGGTGCAGTTCGCCGGCCTGCTGCTCGACAAGGTGTTCGGCGGGCTGCTGCCGCTGCGGTTCATCTCGTTCGCGCTGGTCGGTGCGCTTGGCGTGCTGGTGCATCTCGCGGTGCTGACCGCGGTGCTCAAGCTCGTCGGACTCCCGTTCGAAGCGGCACAAGCCATCGCCACTGTCGTTGCCATTGTCTGCAACTTCCAGCTCAACAACGAGATCACCTACCGTGACCAACGGCTGCGCGGACCGGGCCTGTGGCGCGGACTTCTGCTGTTCATGCTGGTCTGCAGCCTCGGTGCGGTCGCCAATATCGGCATCGCCAATACGCTGTATGAGACCCATACCAGCTGGAGCCTCGCCGGTGCGATCGGCGCGGTAATCGGCGTGGTGTGGAACTATGCCGTCTCGGCTACGCTGGTCTGGCGCGCGCGGTAGCCTGTCATCGCACGCCGGGCACTGGCCGCGCTCATCGCGCTGACACTGCTGCGGCTTTTCGTCGCGGCATCGGTCCCCCTTGCACCGGACGAGGCCTACTACTGGGTGTGGTCGCGCGCCTTGGCGCCCGGCTATCCCGACCATCCGCCCATGGTCGCGCTATGGATCCGTCTCGGTACCACACTTGTCGGCGACAACCGGCTGGGCGTCCGCCTGCTTGGCCCGCTTTCGGTCGCGATCGCATCGCTGCTGCTGGCGGATGCCGCGGATCGCCTGCTGCCCGGCCGGCACACTGGCCTTCGTGCCGCTGCGCTGTTGAACGCGACGCTGCTGTTCGGTGTCGGCGGCGTGCTGATGACCCCCGATGCACCGCTCCTCGTATTCTGGATGGCGTGCCTCTGGGCGCTGGCTCGGATGCTCGCCAGCGGGAATGCGTGGTGGTGGCTCGCGATCGGCCTGTTCGCCGGCCTTGCGATGGACAGCAAGTACACCGCCGCGCTGCTCTGGTTCGGCATTGCCCTCTGGCTGCTGGTCACGCCGTCGATGCGGGCTCTGGCTGCGGCGGCCTGCGCCCTGGCTTGGCGCACTGCTGGGTCTGGCGGTGTTTCTGCCGGTTCTCCTTTGGGAGGCGCGGCACGGCTGGCCGAGCTTCACCCGACAGGGCGCCCGAATTGCCGCCTGGCACCCATCGGACGCGGCCAGATTTCTTGCAGAACTGGCTGGCGGGCAGGCAGGCCTCGTTACACCGCTAATCTTCGCATTCTGCGTCGGCGGCGTGGTCAAGGCCGCACGCCAGGCCTGGCGCACGCGCGATCCTGCGTGGACATTGCTGGCGATGCTGACGCTGCCGGCGGTGGTGCTGTTCATCCAGCATGCGCTGGGCGATCGGGTGCAGGGCAACTGGCCTGCCGTCATCTATCCAGCTGCCAGCATCGCTGCGGCGGGGCTGTCCGCGCCGATCTGGGAGCGTTTGTTCAGGCCGGCCATTGCGCTGGGCCTCGTTGTCACGCTGCTGGTGTACCTTCAGGCCGGCGTGGCGTTGCTGCCGTTGCCCGCCGGCATCGACCCTATCGCCCGCCAACTGGCCGGTTGGGACTCGCTCGCGGATCAGGTCGACGCGGTGGCGCGGCGGGCTGGTGCCGACTTTGTCGCGGCGGATCAGTACGGGGTCGGCGCGGAACTCGCCCGCACCCTGCCGCGCGGTGTGACAGTAATCGGTGTCGACGGACGCTGGAGATCAACCGACCTGCCGCGAGCGGGGGACTTGGCAGGCCAAGTGGGGCTCCTGGTCAGCACGCGCCGCGACAGTGAATTCGACCCGGCACCGTGGCGGGACCTGACGGAACTGGGCCCGACGGCGCGGATGCGCGGCGATGAAACAGTCGAGGCGTTCCGGCTCTATCGCGTCATCATGCCGGAGAATGCCGCGGACGCTGTCGCCCTGCCCCGACGGTGAGATGACGCATCACGACCGGTCGGCCGCCAGCAACAGGAAGGGCGGGCGGCGGCGCTCCTGCTGCCATTCCGGCTTCTCGGCCAGCAGCGCGGCGTCCGCTTCCGGCTCCTCCAGCCGCACCAGCCTAAGCCCTGCATCGAGCAGCCCGTTCACATACGTCTCGACCGTGCGATGGTACTTCACGACGCCATCGACGAACCAGCGTGTGCGCCGCTCGCCCTCATCACGATAGCGGTCCACCGGCCAATGCAGCACGGTGCCGTCCGGGGCCTTGTGCCAGTCGCTCGTGCCATGTGCCGTGAAGATCGGATGCTCGACCGAGAAGGCGAACCGTCCGCCGGGCGCCAACCAAGTGGCGATCCGTCTCACAAGGCCCGCATAATCGGCGATGTAGTGCAGTGCCAGCGACGAGACCACCAGGTCGAACGCCGCAGGTTCGGCAGAGAACGCTTCGAGCGAATCACGCACATAGACGATGCCGGCATCCGCCGTGCGTCGCCGCGCCTCGTCCAGCATGCGTTCGGACAGGTCCACGCCGATGACCTGCCTTGCGCCGCGTTCACGGGCCTCGCGCGCGAAGTAGCCGAGGCCGCAGCCCAGGTCGAGCACACGCTTGTCTGCGAGCGATGCCGGCAGCAGTCGTTGGAACGCCGCCCACTCGTAGACAATACCGAGCCCGCGCTCCGATCGCGGCAGCTTCGAGTATCCGGCGAAGAAGTCGGGGTCGTCGTAGATGTTCTGTGCGGTCATGGCGGGCGCGGCGTATCACATGCCGCGGCCTAGGCCGCAAGGCAGGGATCACTCGGGCTGCAATTAGCCAGGAATTAAACTAGAACGTTCACGTTGTTCCCTGTCGCGGGAACAGCATCGGCATGGGCGGCAAAACGGACAGAAAGGCCAAGGGCAACATCCTCATCCGCAAGGAGGAGGTGGTCGAGGGCGAGGCACATGGTGGCTCCTGGAAGGTCGCCTACGCCGACTTCGTCACCGCGATGATGGCATTCTTCCTGCTGATGTGGCTGCTGAACGCGACCACAGAGGAGCAGCGCAAGGGCCTCGCCGACTATTTCAGCCCGAACAGCGTCTTGTCGCACAACTCATCCGGCGTTGGGCAGCCATTCGGCGGACGCACGGCATTCTCGGAGGGTGGAATGCTGTCCGATCTCGGCAGCCCGCAGGTGACGATCGGCAATCAGCCTGTTGTCGATCAGGTCGAGGAAGATGGATCGGACGTCATTGCCCAGCCGCGGCCGCATCGCGATGACGCGAAGAACACCGACCCGGATCTGGGGGGCAGATCGTCGCAGAAGCTGCCGCCGCGACAGGTGCGGAACGTCGCTCCCGCCGGGCCGACATCCGTTGCCGCGACCGCGGCGGGATCAGTTGCCGCGACCGCGGCGGGGCGGGACGATGCCCAGCGCAAGCCGACCGAGGCCGAGTTGCGGACCGAGCTGGTCAGGCGCGAGAAGCAGGCCTTCGACCAGGCCGCGCAGCAGATCCGCGATGCGGTGAGCAACGATCCGCAGTTGGAAGAGCTGGCACGCCAGCTGGCGATCGACACAACGCCGGACGGGCTGCGCATTCAGATCCGCGATGCTGATCGCGAACCGATGTTCCCGTTCGGGTCAGCTGTGCCAAACGACCGGGCCAGGCTGCTGCTGCAGAAGGTGGCACCTGTGCTGACACGGCTGACGCAGGACATCTCGATTGCCGGTCACACCGACGCGGCACCATTCACCGGTTCGGGCCGCACCAACTGGGAACTTTCGGCCGATCGCGCCAATGCGACGCGGCGGCTGCTGGTCGAGGCTGGCCTGCAGGAATCGCGCATTCGCAGCGTGACCGGCAACGCCGAACGCGACCCCGCGGTGCCCAGTGACCCGATGGCCGCAGCCAACCGCCGCATCGCCATCGTGGTGCTGCGCTCGGTGCGACCATTGCCGGAAGCGCCGTAAGACGATGCCATGCTGACGATCGGCGCCTTCGTGCTTCTGCTCGGCTGCGTGTTCGGCAGCTACATCGTGTCTGGCGGCAGCTTCGACGTTCTGGTCGAGGCACTGCCCTTCGAGTTGTGGACGATCGGTGGTGCCGCGGCCGCCTCGTTCATCATGGCCAACAGCATGCACGACCTGAAGCACTCACTCGGAGCCTTCAAGAAGATCTTCGGCGGCGCTGCCTTCAAGAAAGGCGACTACGTCGATCTGCTGAGCCTGCTGTATTACCTGGTCCGGCTGGCCACGCAGAAGGGCAACATGGCGCTCGAACCTCACATCGAGAAGCCCGATGAAAGTGCGGCGTTTCAGAAGTTTCCCAAGGTTCTCGCCAACAGCTTCGCCAGCTCGATAATCTGCGATTACATGCGCATGGTCGGGATGAACGCCGACGATCCCAACCAGATCGAGGACGTGATGGCACGCGAGCTCAAGAAGACGCTGAATGAGGAGCTGCACGCCGCGCACGCATTGCAGATGATGGCCGATGCCTTGCCCGCCCTCGGGATCGTCGCGGCGGTCCTGGGCGTGATCAAGACGATGTCGCACATCGATCGGCCGCCGGCGATTCTTGGTGCGATGATCGCCAGCGCGCTGTGCGGCACGTTCCTCGGGGTGCTGCTGGCGTACGGGCTTGCTGGCCCGTGCGCGGCGCGGCTGAAGAGCGTGGTCGAGGAGGAGGCAAAGTACTACGAGGTGATCCGCGCGGTCCTGGTCACCCATCTGCATGGGAATGCGCCGCAGGTCAGCGTGGAGTCCGGCCGCAAGATGGTGCCGAACGAGCACATGCCTTCGTTTCTCGAGCTGGAGGAGGCGGTACAGTCGGTGCAGATCAGCTAACCTGTCCTCATTGAAGCGCGAGACGTGCAGTGGCGGCCTGTGTCGCCATCCCCGCGAAACCTGATCGGGCCCAGCCACAAGTTACATGCGGGTAGACTGGATTCCCGCTTTTCGGGGATGTAACCCAATTCAACTTTCTCGCGTGTGGCGACAGAAGGCTCGTCAGTCCGTTCCGTTTGTGGAAGTATCGGGGCGTTTGGAGCGCCGTTGGCGGGGGGCCCCGATCCATGGGTCCGCCCAGGCGTGCGCTCGCTTGCTGGGCGATTATCTCCCTTGGGCGATGGCGGTTCGCATGTGATGGGCGTGCACCAGATTGTGCGCCAGGGCGTGCAGCAGACAGACCACCCGGACCTTTGCGATGCCGTGCACCAGCATGCGGGCAAAGCCGCGGTTCTTCATCTTGGCATGGACATGCTCGGTCAGTTTGCGCCGCCGATACACCAGCCTGCCCGCCTCACTCGCCATCCGTTCCCGCCACTCTCGCAGCACGCCGGGTTGGCGTTCGAGTTTCCACTGCCGTTTGCGCAGGGTCTCGGCGGAGACAGCCGCGTGGTCCTTCGGCGGCGGGCTATAGACCGTCAGCCCGGGACAGTGTTCCGCGAAGTCCACGATCTCATCCTGCGTCATTGCCGTGGTGTCGGCCAGCAGCCGCTCGGGCGGCGCCCCGCAGCGGCGTTCGATCTGCGCCACAAGCGCCGATGCCAGACCGCTGTCATTGCGCCGATCGGTCGGCTCGATCGTCACCACGAAGCCTTGCGCGGTCGCCACCTGAACGTTCCACGCCAGCCGTGTGGCGTTGTCCGCCATCTTCATCGAGCGTGCCTCCGGATCCGACGTCGACACCGCGGGCGCGCTCTTCGCCGCCTCGGCTTTGGCATGCGACTTCGCCCGCTCGTGCTTCTCCGCTTCCAGTTCCCCCAGCTTCGCCCGCGCCCGCCGCAGCCGAACCTCCTGCTCCTCCGCCGCACGCAACGCTCGCTCCTGCCGACGCCGCTCCGCGCCCGCCGGATCCGCCGCCAGTTCGCGCCTCAGTCGCGCCACGTGCTCCGCCACGCGGGCCTCGATGCGCGTCAGCCGCTCATCCTGCGCCAGCGAACCACGCCCGGCGCGGGCCTGCGTTTTAGTGCCGTCGATGATCACCTCTTCCACCGTCACAAGGCCTTCCGCGATCAGTCCGGTCAGGCTCTGCGTCAGCAATCCATCCAGCACCGCGCCGCTCTCGCGGCGGAACGACGACAGCAGGTCGTGATTCACCGGAACCCCGCCGCACAGCCAGCGATACGCCGAGTGGTACTCACACAGACGCGCGATCGCCCGCGCAACACCGATCCCTTCCAACGTCGCATACAGCCACACCGCCAGCAGCACCGCCGGATCACTCGCCGGACGGCCCGCGGCATCGTCGCGGGCCCTGATCCGCGCGTAGAATGCGCGCAACTCCATGCCCGATACATACGACCACACCAGACGCGCCTGGTGCTCCGGCGGCAACTGGCTGTCCAGATCAACCATATCCCAGCGCAACTGATCGCGCTCCGGTCGCAGCACCCGAGGTCCCTGGCTCATCGCGAATCCTCCCTCCGCACAGGCGCCAGAGAATCCCAATTCAACGCTGTAGGGAATCAACAAATGTGGCCGCGTCTCACCCGCTACGCCTCGATCAGTCGTCAATCTCGGATGCGGAGATTGGATTACAGCCCCTTTTCGCGGGAATGACGGTCCTCTCCCACTTGCCAGCGGCAGATGCGAGCCTGAGGCCTCGACCTACATCGGAGAGCCATCGTGCCGTTGAACGCAGGATCCCGTGCGACCCAGTCTCGGAGAATGTTTCTGGCCGGCCTGGCCGGCACCCTGTGCGTCCTCCGTCGGGTCAAGGCCGAGCCGGCCGCTAATCCCGCCCTGAATGTGGTGGTGACAGGCGGCCACCCCGGCGATCCTGAGTATGGCTGCGGTGGAACGATCGCGCGATACACCAGGCGCGGCCATCGGGTCACGCTGCTGTATCTCAACCGTGGCGAGGATCCGCATCAAGGAAAGGCCGGGTGTGCGGCGGCCGCCAACCGTGAAACGCCGCGTGTGCACGAGGCCATGGAGGCCTGCCGGATTCTGGGCGCGCGAGCCATGTTCGACCGTCAGTGCAACGGTGACGCGATCGTCGACAATGCACACTACGCGGCCTTCACCGAATTGCTGACGAACCTGAAGCCGGATGTCATATTCAGCCAGTGGCCGATCGACAACCATCCCGATCACCGCGCGATCTCCACGCTGACTCTCGAGGCGTGGAATAGCCAGGGCAGGAAGGCCGCATTATACTTCTATGAAGTGTCGGATGGCCTGGACACGTTGATGTTCGCACCGACCGACTACGTCGACATCACCGAGACGGAGCCGCTCAAGCGCCAGGCATGCTACGCCCACGCGTCACAGCAGCCGGATTACTTCTATGCGCTGCAATCCCGTGTCTCCGCGTTTCGCGGGATCGAGGCGGGATACCGACAGGCGGAAGCCTATGTCCGACATGTACGATCGCGTCCGGGATTGCTGCCCTGACACTGCGACCTTTGCCTTGACCCATCGGACCGCGAAGATTTGAACCCCGACACGTTCTGCCAATCTTGACACCCTGACGCCCTGCTGCCGAACAATTCGCTCAAAAGCAATCGCTGCGGCGTCGGCCGCGCAGTGCGCACGGGCCGTCACCGCTCGTTAGGAGGAGGCGTGCGGTGGGTATCTACCTGAGCGAGCGCGAACGCGGCCAATTACAGCCGGCCGAAACCGCGGCATTCGACTCCCCGGTGCCGACGCAGGTGATCTCGAATGGCGAGTTCAACCCACTGCCGCAGACGCCGCTGCAGCGGCAGGTCGAGGCACGCATAGTCGAGCTGGCGGAGGTGAATGGGCGCAGGCTCGGTATGGACCGGCGAGGGTTCCTGCGCACCGCCTGCGGCCTGGCGGCTGCCTTTGTGGCCATGAACGATGTCTACGGACCTGTGTTCAGCGTCGATCGCGCGGAAGCCGCGCAGCCCGACGCTGCAGCCGCGCGCGCCGGCGGTCTCGCGAAGCAGTTCGTCTTTGACGACCAACTCCATTTCGTGCGCGACGACTACAAGTGGGACGGAATTGCCGACCTCGCGAAATACGCCGCCGTCCACTGGAATCCGTCGATGAAGAACGATCCGGTGGGCCTTGGTGTCGATCGCTACAAGTTCGACAACTTCCTCAAGGAGGTCTACTTCGACAGCGACACGCGCGTGGGGCTGCTGAGCGGCGCGCCGTTCGACAATCCGGACAACTGGTTTCTCACGAACGATCAGATCAGGCAGGCAGCAGAAACCGTCAACACGATCGCCGGACGGCAGCGCCTGCTGTTTCACTCGCTGTTCACGCCGAAGCAGCCAGGCTGGCTGGACGAGGTGGATCGCTGCATCGGGTCGGTGAGGCCGACAAGCTGGAAGGGCTACACGATCGGCGATCCGCTCTCGCCGGAGACAACGAAGTATCCGTGGCGGCTCGATGATGCGGAGCTGATGGGTCCCTTCTATGACAGGATAACGAAGGCGGGCATCACCACGGTCTGCATCCACAAGGGCCTGATGCCGAAGGATTACGAGACGTCGATTCCCGGAGGCGCATGGCGCTACGCCAACGTTGACGATGTCGGCCGCGCGGCGAAGCAGTGGCCGCAGATCGACTTCGTGATCTATCATTCGGCGCTGCGCGCGTTTCTTGAGGACCCGCAAGGGGAACTCGACAAGTTCGAGAAGACCGGCGCGATCGAGTGGGTCAGCGACCTGGCGCAGGTTCCCGAGAAATTCGGCGTCAGCAACGTGTATTGCGACATCGGCACGTCGTTCGCGATCTCGGCGGTTACCAATCCGCGGTTCTGCGCGGCAATGATGGGCACGCTGATCAAGGGTCTCGGGCATGAGCATGTCTTCTGGGGGACGGACTCCGTCTGGTACGGCTCGCCGCAATGGCAGATCGAAGCGTTCCGTCGGCTCGAGATCCCCGAGGACATGCAGAAGCGCTTCGGTTTCGCGCCGCTTGGTCCGGCCGATGGGCCGGTGAAGCGCGACATCCTTGGCTACAATGCGGCGCGCCACTATCGGCTGGATCTCGCCGCCGATCTGGACCGCGACGGGATCGGGCGGATCAAGGCCGCCTATCAGGTCGACGGTCACGCACGCAGCAATCTCGCCTACGGCTACGTCGTGCCGCGCGGCTGAACCCTCGGCACCATTACCGCAGCAAACGAAACATCGGGGAAGTTCCATGAAGAGACGCGCGTTTCTGACCACGTCGGCCGCCAGTGCGACTGCTGTCACGCTGAACGCGGCCGCCGCTGTCACCGAAGGCCCGTTCGGTGAGACCGGCGTGCCGTTGGAGGCTCCACGCTCGGAACGGCTGCCGCTCGGTCCCCTGCAGGGGTCCCGCTATCCCGATCCACACATCGAGGTGCTGGACGAGAAGCGCTTCAAGGGGAAAGTCGGAACCGGCGCAGTCGAACGTGTCGCCACTGGATTTCGCTGGGCAGAGGGGCCGGCCTATTTTCGCGCCGGCCGTTATCTCTTGTTCAGCGACATCCCGAACAATCGAATGATCCGCCTGCTGGAGGACGACAACCACGTCAGCGTCTTCCGTTCGCCGTCATTCAACTCGAATGGCAACACGGTCGATCGGGAGGGGCGTCTCGTCACCTGCGAACACAGTGGGCGGCGGGTGACCCGGACAGAGCACGACGGCACCATTACCGTGATCGCCGACAGCCACAACGGCAAGCGGCTGAATTCACCAAATGATGCGGTGGTGGCCTCGAATGGTTCGATCTGGTTCACCGATCCCTCCTATGGGATCAAGGGCAACTACGAGGGCCTGCGCGCGGAGCCTGAACAGGCCAAGCACAACGTCTATCGGGTGGATGGCAAGACCGGGAATGTGACGGTCATTGTGGACGACTTCGTGCAGCCGAACGGCATCGCGTTCTCACCGGATGAGAAGCGGTTGTACGTGATCGATACCGGCATCACGGACGGCGGCCCTGTCCCATATCCGCGTGTTCGACGTCGATATCGAGAGTGGGAAGGTCAGCAACGGCAAGGTCTTTGCCGATGGGCTTTGCGCCTGGAATTACCGATGGCATGCGATGCGACGTCGAAGGAAACGTATGGTGCAGCATGGGTTGGGCTGATCCGAAGGAGGACGGGGTGCGCTGCTACAGTCCACAGGGCGACCTGCTGGGCAAGATCCACATACCGGAGACGGTTGCCAATCTCACCTTCGGCGGGCTGCAGCGCAACCGGCTTTACATCTGCGGCAGCACATCGCTCTATGCGTGCTACGTCGACACGCAAGGTGCTTTGCAGCCGTAATCTGACGGCTGTTGTGGAGGTACGACAGCGCGCGGTCACAAGGACCACCGACACCAGAAGTCTCAGGGGGAGAATGTCTATGCGCACCAGGCAAGGAATGGCAGTTGGTCTGCTGCTGGCCATCGGCACGACGCTCAGCGGCATGCCATCCCGGGCACAGCCGGTGGACAGCGCGCGGATCGCCGCCGGCAGTCCGAACGACTGGCTCACCTATCACGGCGCCTACAATGGCTGGAACTACAGTGGCCTCGATCAGATCAATCCCAGCAATGTGAAGGATCTCGCGGTCGCATGGATCCATGTTCCAGGCCGCTCGACGCGCGGTCTGCAGTCGGTGCCTTTGGTCGCCGACGGTGTCCTCTACTACACCGGCTCCTACAGTCGCGTCTTCGCGCTCGATGCGGCTACCGGATCCGTGATCTGGTCGTACTTCCCCGAACTCGACGACATGCTGGTGGCGCGTCAGACGCACTCGCCGTACAACCGTGGCGTTGCGCTGGGTCAGGGCAAGGTGTTCGTCGGCACGGTGGACGGACGGTTGATCGCGCTCGACATGAAGACTGGCAAGGTGGCGTGGGACACCAAGCTGCAGGATTCGCAGAAGCTGACTGTCGGCTTCACCGGCGCGCCGCTCTTTGCGAAGGGAATGGTGGTGATCGGCAGCCAGGGCGGCGAGTGGCCCGGTCGCGGCCCAATCTATGGGGTGGACGCCGAGACCGGCAAGGTGAAGTGGACGTTCCTCACTGTTGCCCCCACGGACGATGAGAAGAAGACGTGGGGCAACGATTCCTGGCGCACCGGTGGCGGCGGCGGATGGATGCCGGGCACCTACGACAGCAGCACCAACACGCTCTATTGGGGAACTGCCAACCCGGCACCGCTGTACGACTGGTCAGGCGCCGACTGGAAGACCGCGGGTGCGCGCCCGGGCGACAACCTCTACACCACGTCGGTGCTCGGTCTCGATCTCGATACCGGCAAGCTCAAGTTCTATCACCAGGAGTTGCCGCATGATGCCTGGGACTTCGACAGCGCGGTGGGCGAATTCGTAACGATCGATCGCGACGGTCAGAAGTACATCGTGCATCCCAACAAGGGTGGCTTCATCTTCGTCTACGACCAGAATCTGAAGGTGAAGAACGTCTATCCGATTGTCGAGAACATCAACTTCGTCAAGTCGATCAATCCGCAGACCGGCGAACTGATAGGCCGCCGTGACTTCAGTGCCGGCAAGCAGGCCGAGCCGCTGTGCCCTGCGATCGACGGCGGCATCAGCTGGAACTCGGGCAGCTACAATCCGCATACTGGCCTCTACTACAAGATCGGCAACGAATGGTGCATCAGCCTCGAGGTGACCAAGACCACCCCGGTGACCGAACCTGTGGCACAACTCAACATCGGTGCGGACTTCAAGCTGGTGCCGCCGCCGAACGGCACGATCTACGGCCACCTCGATGCACGTGATCCGATCACCGGCGCGAAGAAGTGGGAGGTCCGGTTTCCCGAGCCACCGATGGCGAGCGTGCTGTCGACCGGCGGCAACCTCGTGTTCGTACCCGATAGCCGCGGGACCATTCACGCCTACAACGCGGAGACTGGCGCGGAGCTTTGGAATCACGGCGATGGCCTCGGCCACCAGGGCGGCATCATGAGCTACGCTGCCGGCGGGAAGCAGTACATTGCCGTGGTGGCCGGCTTCGGCGGCATGGTCAGCGACGACTTCGCGCCGACCTTCGGCGAGCCGTACAAGAGCATGCCGCGCGACGACGGCGTGCTGATTGTCTATTCGCTGAAATAGCAATCCGCCTGTCGGGTTCTCCTGGCGAGGTCACATCTTCGCCAGAGACCCGGCCCGACGGTTGCGGCGGACGCGAGAAGCAACACCATGTCTGCATGTTCTATCGTGTGCTCGGGGCGGTGGTACTTGCGGCCGGTTTGGCGCGAATTGCCCCCGCGCAGCAGCCGGCGGCGGCGAATGCGACACAATCGTCGCTGGACGTCCCCCAACTGTTCGCAGGCACCTGCGGCTGGTGTCACAGCGACGGCGGTCGTGCCCAGGGCAAGGGGCCGCAGCTGATGAACACCCAACGCAGCGACGATTTCATCCGCACCCGGATCAAGATCGGCAAGGAGGGCGCCATGCCCGCCTTCGGCAAGTCGTTCAGCGACGCCGATATCGATGCGATCATCAAATACATCCGTTCACTGAAGCCGCAGCAGGGATGAGCCCTCCGGCACGCCGACGCGGTTTACTCGGCTTGGCAGTGGTAGTCGGGGCCTGCCTCACTGGGACGGCATCGGCCAGCACGCTCGCCGTGATCAAGCAGCGTGGTTCGATCAGCCTCTGCGCGCATCCGAACTCGCTGCCGTTCGCGAGTAGAACCGCGAAGCCACCCGGCTTCCAGATCGAGCTCGGCCAGGCGCTGGCGCAGCAGCTCGGCGTATCACTGACACCGGAATGGGTGCTCATCAGCTATCAGATCCCGCGCACGACCTGCGACATCATCCTCGACACGATTGCCGCGAGCGATGCGCCACCGGACTTTGGCATCAAGCTGTCGAAGCCCTATTATCGCAGTGGCGTCATTCTCGCCGTGCCCCAGGGCAGCACGATCAAGTCGTTCGGCGACTTGAACTCCCACACCAAGGTGGCGGTGCAGACCGGATCGCTCGCGGCGATGAACATCGATCGTCGCCACGTGCCGATCTCGGTGTTCGGCTTCGACGATGACATGCTGGAGGCGCTCGCTACACACGAGGTCGATGCAGCGGCGGTGACGCCTTTGACCGCCGGCTACTACAACGTTCAGCACGCCGATGACCCCGTGACGTTGCTGCCGCCTGACGAGACCGAGCACGATCTGGTGTGGAACGTGGCCGTCGGAATGCGCCGTCCGGACGATGCGCTGCGGCAGGCGATCGATCAGGCCATCGACCGGCTGTCCGCTGATGGCGTCATCACAAGTATCTATCGCCGGTATGGCGTATCGCTGCAGCCGCCGCGGTAGCGCAGGCAACCGAGCTGAAACGGAGGACGGTCGCGGATCAGCGGGTGCAGGGCCGGAATCGATCCGGCGTCCCGCAATTCGCTGAACTGTAGGAAGGCGGTGCACCGTAATAGGGCGGCCCGCCCCGATACATATAAGCGGGCGGCGGTGGAGGCGGTGGTGGCTGGTAGTAGGCTGGCGGATAGTAACCCGGTCCGTAGTAAGGCGGCGAATAGTAAGGCGGTGGGTATGGGTAGTACTGAGCGTACGCCGGACTGTGTGCGATCACCAGCAACGCAAGAGACATGAACCGAAGCAGGCGCCGCATCCGATCCTCCTGAATGAGTCTCTACCCGACGCTAGCCCTGCCGGTCATGCAACCGGTCGCGCTTCACCCTTCATCTGCGTCCGGTGCATGACGCGCCGGCTCGAGGCATCGAACGGATCGCGGCGATGCATCGTGCACCGGTTGTCCCACAACACCACATCGCCGACGCGCCACGTATTGTACCAGGTCAGCTCGTCGCGCGTCGCATAGCGCCACACCTCGTCCAGCAGCGCCTCCGACTCCGCGATATCCAGCCCCTCGATATAGGCGTTGCGCCGTCGCCCGAGGTAAAGACACTTCCGCCCTGTCTCCGGATGCGTGCAGACGATCGGATGATAGGTTCCCGGCGCCTCACGTGGATCGTCGGTCGGCGTCACGCCCTCCCGCAAATAGCCGCCGCTGTTGTAGGTGCCGTCGTGTTTGACCCGCCGTCCCGCGAGACGCCGCTTCAACGTCTCTGGCAGCGCTTCATACGCGCGGTACATACTGGTGAAGCCGGTGTTCCCTCCGGCCGGCGGAATCTCGATCGCATACAGCATGCTCGCCTTCGGCGGGTCCTCGAGATACGACATGTCGGTGTGCCACACCGCCTCGCCCGCGCCGAGGCTACCGATCGCCACGCCGTTCTCGATCACGTTGGACACCACGTAGATCTCCGGGTGTCCGTCGACGAAGCGCCGCCCGTTCTCCTGGATCGGCGCGAAGTCCAGTTCGCCGAACCTGCGGCTGAACGCGATCAGGCCATCATCGTCCAGCGTCTGCCCACGGAACAGCAGCACCGAATGTTCCAGCCACGCCCGATACACCGCCGCGAAATCGGCATCGGTGATGCGGCGCAGATCGATCCCATCTACCTCCGCGCCAAGCGCGGCGCCCGTCGGTGTCACCGTGATCGGCATGTGACCCTCCATGCCCGTTCAAACCTGTCAACCGATACCGTCTTGCCCGGTGAATTCATAGACCCTGGGGAACCTTGCGGCCTGAACGGGGCGGTGTCACAGGACGCATGAGAATTTCGCGGAGGGTTCCGATGTCGCACGACCTGTTCGAGATCATGCGCTCCACGCGCTCGATGCGACGGCTGAAGCCTGATCCTGTGCCCGACGTGCTGTTGCGCCAGGTGCTGGAGGCAGGGACCTGGGCAGCGAATGGCGGGAATATGCAGAGCTGGCGGTTCCTGGTGATCCGCGACCCGGCGATCAAGACGGCAGCCGGAGCGTGGTACAGTAAGGCGTGGCACGAGATCGTCGGGCCACGCTACCGCTCGAGCCAGCCAGCACCTGGCACGACGCCCGAGCGGTTCGCGCGCATGCTGGCGGCGGCGGAACATCTGGCGGATCATTTCCACGAGGCTCCCATCTGGATCGTGCCATGCGCACCAGGACCCAGGAACACCGGCTCGTCAGTGTTTCCCGCGGTGCAGAACATCCTTTTGGCCTGCCGTGCCCTGGGTCTCGGCGCCACGCTGACGACGCTGCATCTGAACTTCGAAAAAGAGGTCGAGGCGGCGATGGACCTGCCGGACAACGTCCATTCCTACGCCATCCTGCCGATCGGGTATCCGATGGGGAACTTTGGACCGGTGCGACGCACCCCGTTGGAGAGCGTAGTGTACCAGGACCGGTGGGGAGAGACTTACCGAGACGCCTGAATGCTTCCACCGAAATAGACCGAGGAATCGCCCATGTCATCCACCATCAGATCGCTCAAGCCACCGTCATGGCTCACCGAGTTTCGCTCATTCATCATGCCGCACCTACTTAACCTTTTCAATGGCTTACACATGATTTAGACACTCACGGACACTCACAAATCCATCTGGTGCTGTGGCACGCGCATCGGGTTCGGGTCATTGTGGCTGTCCCTCAGTCCGCCCACACGGAGCATATGATCTGGCGGACTGCCCTTGAGCCCCGCTGCTCCCTCTATAGATCGCCGGTTCATCAAGCAAAGAGCGCGGCGGCGCGGCCTGGAGGAGACGCCACTCGCGGGTGTGCAACTTGCGCATGTTTCTGACGTCCCCATTCAGCCAAAAAAGGACGATCGCACCCTGTCTGCCGCCGAGACAGCTTCCACCGGGGCCACGAAACCCAAATCTCAGTCGCATGTTGCGCGTAGGGCGCACTGGCATTACTCCGTGGAATATCCCGCTCGCATCCGATCCCCTTGAACAGGAGGCATGAATATGCTGATCGGTTTCCGGAACTTCCTGATGCGTGGCGACGTCATTGTCGTCGCGGTAGGGTTGGTCGTTGCGCTCGCATTCAGCAACCTTGTCAAGGCGTTCACCGATGACATCATCAATCCGCTGATCGCCGCCGCCCAAGGCCACGCGCAGGGACCTGGGTTCGGCTGGCAACTAATTCCCGGCGGCGGCGACGGCACCTACCTCAACCTCGGAGCCTTCATCTCCGCGATTATCTACTTCATCATCTATATGGCGGTCGTGTATTTCCTGATCGTCATGCCGTACAAGCTTGTCATGGCTCGACGCGGCAGAACGGTGTTCGGCGACCCGCCGCCGACCAAAACCTGCCCAGCGTGCCTTTCAGACGACCTGAACCCCGCAGCAAGCAGGTGCAAGCACTGCGGCGCGGATATCGGCAAGGTTGCCGCGTGAGAGATGGGCATGCCTCTCCGCCAAGTTGGCCATGCAAACCTCGCCGCATCAGCACCCGGCAGGTCAGCCGGGTGCTGAGAGCAGCAGTCTGAGTTCGAATCCCCAAGGCAACTTTCTGTCGATTAACCGCTCTGGCGCCTAGAGCGGCGCTGGTGGACATCCCGGCAGACGCGCGTGGTCAAAGACCACCCAGGAGTGATGGTGCTGGCCGGCGTTGGTGTGCTCGCCCATGTCGAACCAGCGGATACGCCGCGTCAGCACCGAGACCGCAGCGAATGGCGCGGCCGTCATCATCTCGGCAATGCGCTTCCCAGCGATCCATTGCAGGCGTACCAGCAGCGCGAGTTGCCCCTGCACAGTTGCGGTGAGGGCCAAGGCGTGGCGTAGGAAATCAAGCATCGCCTTCGGCGACCTCGCCTGCCCTTCGTGAATGGCCGCCTCGCCGTATGGCGGATTGGTTATGATAATACGGCATCCGTCTCGAACACTCGGGCTGGCCGAGGAAATCGACACCTGGGGTACCGTACCCACAGTCGGAGATGTCCGTCGAGACCACTTCGTAGCCGTGCGCCGCCAGAACCGTGGACATCGCTCCAGCCCACAGCAAGGCTCCCAGATAGGGCCACGAAACTGGAAGCGTTGGAGCAGCGCCTCGGTGGCGGTGGAACGTCGATATTTGCTCGAATCCGATCGAGCGAGCAGGTCGGATTCATCGAACACGGACCAATCTGACGCTCGTTGTTGTGCTTGTGCCTGGAGGCCCCCCGTGCCACGCTTCAGGAGCGGGCGGGAGCATGGGGGTCCCGCCCACATACATCCGAGGCACCTTACAACCTGCCCATTATACTGGATTCGGCTGGGGCTAACCGCAGCCGATGACGCAAAGAAACTACAATTCCAGATGAATGTGTTCGGGCTGAAGGTCGCACGAGTTGTCTCCATAGGAGGACCAACACGTGACACCTGTATCCGTCTCCAGATTGTTTATGATCATTTTCGCCGCCATGGTCGGTGGCATGTCTGTCTCGACGAACGCGGAAACGGTCAAGGTGAACGCGGAGTTTGTCAAGGTGATGGACGGGGCATCAACTGACGGCTCGTTCATTGTCGCCCAAACGAATGGCCAGGACCGCCGGGGCAGCCGGCAGGACTGCCGTCAGCAGGAAGGGGTCGGCGCGGACAAGCGCAACTGCAAACAGCAAGCACGCTAGCAGTAGCTACGTCGGTCGGACCGGTAGCCTCTGACATTCACTCCCTTTGACCGGGCAAGAGAGTGGGACGGGTTGAGCCGCAGTGCGTTTTGGTCAGCGTGCGCTGTGGCTAGGCGTGGGCAGCGATTGACCACGCTGCCTGCGTCGCAGCGACGCCGGTAGGCCGCTCTCTCGCATCTGAAGGCGCTTCAGGGGGTAGCCGAACGCTTCGGACTTGCCCTTCAGCCCGGCGAAAAAGACTGGCGCGGCTGATGTCGAGGCCGCCCGCAATGACCAGCATCGTCACCGCCCGCCCACCGAAACGCAGCCACCGGAAGAAGCCCGCGAAGCCGGAACCCGTGAAGACTATCGTCACCGCCAAGCGTCCCCGGAAGCGGCACTACGGTGAGATCATCGATGACGTTGCCGATCCGCCGGACTATGAAGTCGCGACCGAACGCGCCCGGCAGATTATCCAGCGTAGGCTGAGGTCCCCTGACTGATCTGCCGACCGGACGCGGCCTCAGCAATCACCGACTGATCGTCTGGTGTAAAGCGTGCCGTCGGCAGCGGTGCGATGCGCCACTTGTCAATCTGAAGTGGCGCTGCACGATCTACTGTTCGGGATCGTCGCCCACACCCTACGGTCACATGGCTTGCACTTCGCCGCCGTAGACCTTCACGAACGCATTGGCTTCCCGACGATCCGCGAAGAACACCACCCGATCGTGAACGAGGCATGCGCCGCCTTCGCCCGTCTCCAAGTCAATCCATGCTTCCATCAGCCGGGCCTCTTTGGGGTTCGTCACGGCGACGTACCAACGCGGCGTGAAACTCAGGTCTACCTTTGCGAAGAATGGCGTATGCGTCCATCGGTTCCATCGTCGTCGCTCCTGTTGAAGCGCGACATATAGGCAGAACGCCGTGGCGCTCTCAGACATAGCGACGAAGATTTGGCGCGACATCCCCGCCTGAATCCTGATCGTCGCCCGCGCTGGAACCATGCTAAGATCATGACACATCCTGATTCTGGCATGGACGCGAGATCGGAGAGGGGCCGCGTTGCGCCGTCAAGCGGTCGCTCCGCGCCCATTGGCCACCACCGGATTGAAAAATGCAAGCATGTCGTCCGGCTGCGTTTCCAAGACCGTGGCTTCGCTCATCGGGCAGCAGTATCCATGGCTGTTTGCTCCGAGTTCAAAAATGCGTGGCGGGACTAGCCAAGAGGTGTCGTCCAAGGCTCCGGCACGCACGATGCGACGCAGGTCGGCTTGGGACTCGTGTCCCTGATCGTCGGCGGTCAGATGGTTTCTGCCACGGAGAGGCGCTGATCAACACGCTGGAAACGCCGCTTGCCGTCGCATGGGTGTGGCTATGCTTTTGCCGAAGTGCCAACGGTGACGAGTTTCACAGGTGGCACTATCGTTATGGTGGCCGTTGCTGGGCATGTCTGGCATAGCCGCCGGTCGAGGCTCGTGGTTTCGACAACATGATTGGGACGCAAGGGGATCGACGGCCTCCTGGAGAGGTACGCCAGGGTGGGGATGGCGTGGGTAGCGAGTTGCGCGCGATGAGCGGCCAGTGATGTCATTGAGGCGTCAGTTGGGGGGAAACCAGTAATTCCACTCGGCGTCTTGTTTGGCTTTCTCGATCGTACGTTTCGCTAGCGCCTCCTCCAAAGCCCGTTGACCCGCAAGAGTGCGCCAGGACCGAAAAGCCTCCAAGAAGCGGCCAATAGGGTCGGTCATCACTTTCACAGCCGGTTGCTCCCTTCGATGCATCCGGTCGTAAGTGGACGGACGGTATGGTTCCGACAAACGATACTTTCTCGCTCAATGCATGACTGCGGCTCATGCCGAACACGTTCTCTAGTTGCAGTGGCTGGGCGCCGTCCCGTTCGTCTACTCAGACGCCGAGGGTGCGGTCAACACACGCGAGGTAGCATCCGTGATGGCTTTGCTGCCGCCCCAGCAAAACTACGGCTATTTCTGCCCACCGATTGTCTGCTCTGGTTGCAGGCAATGGCCTCCTAGCAACCCAAAGGCGGAACTGCGTTCACATCGCAGACCGAAGCGGCCTATCCTTCCAGTCAATGAGCGGGATCGGCCCGGTGGCGGCGCATCGTCAGCATCGATGGAGGCCGAACCGAATTTCGTTGCGAGAACCTGGAGCAGGGTCTTAGATTACCGCATGCCCGCTGTGGGCGGCCGAACAGCCGGAGAAATCAAGCAGAATGGAGTGGAGTGGGAAACATGGCCTCAACGTATGTACGTCGGTTTAATCTGAAGGACTTGCTGAGCGACAAGCAAGTGGCGGACTTTTTGGAAGCTCCTGCTGAGTGAGTTCGTGCCAGCCATCCAGAACGTGAAGGGAGTGAACTCCTGTAAGATTTATTCCGGTGCCGGCGCCCTTCGTGCCGACATAAGGCTGGTAGCCGAGATGGATCATGCTGGCGTTTATGAGACGCTCCTGTGCGAACCGACAATTAGCAAGCAGCTTGGCAAGTTCTACGGAGCAATGGACCTCACTACATCGACTCAAATGTTCATTCGAGAGGTGACACCCGACCTGCTCAAAGCGTTGAGCGCATCGTGATGCCTACCGTCTAATAGCAGATAACAAGTGGCCGAGGCGGCTGGCGCTCGCCTCGGCCGCCCGAGCCGCTGAAGGGTCTCCGGTATCCTCGTTCTGTTCTTCTGGTTCCGCCGCTACGAAGGAGATGGAAATCTGAATTCGCCGGCCGACCAACCCGCCCCAACTGCACTCGCCAATCATTCAAAGCTGACACGCTACGCCTACTGGCGTATTGGCTGATGTCGATCTCACGAGGATCATCCAACAAGGCCGATATTCCGCTGATCGGTCTGAGGAGCGATAGGCTCCTATGCCTCGCCGGACATGGGTGGGAAGATAGCTAGATGCGGATAGCTGTCATCGCCGACATACATCGAAACCTCCCCGCGCTCGAAGCCGGTACCAGCTGACATCGAGCGTCGAGATGTCGATCGCACAACCAACCTGGGCGATTGCGTCTCTGGCCCTCTGTGGCCGCGCGAAGTCTGCGATCTGCTAATGGCGCGCGACGACCTGACCATCCGTGGCAACCACGATCGCTGGGTGTCAGGACCCATTCCTGCGCGGATGGGTGCATCGGATCGCTATGCCTACTCGCAACTCAACCAGGATCATCGGTCGTGGCTAGCGAGCCTGCCTGCCTTGGCCAATGCAGAACACGGCATTCTTGCCTGTCACGGCACGCCGGGCAACGATAACCAGTACCTTGTCGAGGAGACATTGGAAGGTCGGCTGGTGCGGGCGAAACCCACGACGATCCGAGATCGTTTGGGTGATGTTCAGGCTCGTGTGGTTCTGTGTGGGCATAGTCACCAGCAACACCTGATCCAAATACCTGATGGCCCGCTGATCCTGAACCCAGGTAGTGTCGGCTGCCCATCCTACGACGATCCTGGCAATGATCCGCATGTTTCCGAAGCGGGCTCGCCGCACGCGCGATATGCCGTGCTTACGATTGACGAGCGTCAGGTGTCCGCAGACATGCTCGCGATCCCGTATGATTGGGACGCGGCGTCTGCTCAGGCTGAGAACAACGACCGACCCGAGTGGGCGTATGGCTTGCGAACGGGATGGCTCTTCGCCGGCCGGTGATCAATCGATGCAACGTGGGCGGGGCGGCCCAAGCCGCCCCTTAACAGATTAGGAGTAGCTCAGCGGTTCTTGTACCACGGGTGTCCAGCGACCATTCTTGATCACCGACAGGAACGATTGCGTCGAAGCATGGTGGTCGGTGGCGGTGATGGTCAGCGGTGGACCGCCGAAGATGTCGCGCCAATCCTTGGTCTGTTCCATCGCCACCTGGAAAGTATCGAGATTCAGATCGCGTCCGGCGCGCTGCAACGCCTCGATCGTGCAACGCGCCGCCGCATAGGCCGCTTCACCCAAATAGTTGATGTCGATGCCAAAGCGCTTCTTGTAGCGCGTCAACACATCCCGCACCGCTGGACGCGGATCGTCTGGGTAAGCGATGAGCCCCGGTGACATCGAATAGAACCCCTCGGCGGGCGATCCAGGAGCCTCAGCGACGGCGGTGGAGTACGAGGCGAACTGACCGCAGAAGTCTGGATTGTAGTTCATCTTGTGCGCGGTCTGAAGGATCAGGATCGTGTCCTTGACGATCGTGCCCATGGAGACGAGATCGCACTTGGCGTCCGCCATCCGGGTAACATGCGAGTTGAAGTCGGTCGCGGTTGGCGCAAAGGTGGCAACGGCACCCAGCGTGAGCCCCATTTCCTTGACCTGATCGACGACACCAGCATGGATGTCTTTCCCGAAGTCGGTGTCCTCGTACATCGAGCCAAAGACTTTCTTGCCCTTGTTCACGGCGAAGTACTTCACGCAGGAGCGCTGCTGGTCATAGTAGGAAGAGAACTGGCCGTATTTGAGCTTGTTGAACGGCGAGTACATCGACCGGGCACAAGTGGACGGGAACACGCTCGGCACGCCCTTCTCCAGCATCATCGGCAACACCGCATCCATTTGTGGTGTACCACCGCTGAACAGCGACAGAAAGATATTGTCGCGGTTGACCAGCTTGTTCATCGCCTGCACGGCTTTGGGAACCAGGTACTCCATGTCCTCGACGACGAGCCGCACCTTCCGCCCGTTGATGCCGCCTTTCTCATTGACATCATCGAACGCCATACGCATGGCATAGGTAGCGTTGGTGCCTTGAACGGCGGTAACGCCGGAAAGATCAGTCATCATCCCGATGACGATCTCGGTGTCGGTGACGCCGCGCGTGGCGGCAACGGCGCGACGGACGATCGCGGGGGCGGCAAACAGGCCAGCACTACCGGCCAGCACCGAACGGCGCGTGATATTTCCCATGGACTTTCTCCCTGTGCCGGATTGCTTCCGACACGGAAAACCTTATCAGACGCGACTGTGATGGTCTAACAGCGATACGCCATCGCTCGCAGGATGGTCGGTCGATGGCTTCGCATGACCGAATGCCGGTGGTCATCGAACTGGAGGATTGGCATGGTCAGGAGAGACGGAGGCCGATCAGGCTCCGCTGCTGAGACCGGCGGACGACGATATGCTGAAGGTTTAGCCGGTAAGCAAGCGGATGAACAGTCCGAGGAACATTGGTACGGAGTTGCTGGAGGCCGGCTGAGTGACGACAATTAGCCCTGCCAGCCAGCCTTTCGCAGACCGTCGAGCATGTGGGCGTGATCTTCCGGTCGCTCATAAGGTCGTAACTCATTCACGAAAAAGTCGAATGATTGGGGTGAGACCTCGATGGCCTTGTGCAGGGCAGCGCCCCCCTCCTCTATCCGGTCAAGCTGTCCCAACGAAGCCACCAGCCAGCGATAGGCCCACGGATGGCCTGGATGGGCCGCGACTGCCTGTTTCGCCGCATCGACCGCGCTGATGTAATCTCCTTCCAAGTAGTAGCTCATTGCGATTTGCGCGCAAACCCGCGCTGCTGTCTCACCGCGCGGGTTGAGGCGCAACGCTGCGAGTAGCACGTCGCGACCTTTGGCGGGATGTCCGCGCCAAAGGAAAGGAGCGGCCTTGCCCCGGCACGCCCGAGCACTGTTCGGGTTAACTGCCAATGCTTGTTCGAAGTGGATGGCCGCAGATGCGAAGTCTCCCAGATTGATATGTGCTGACAATCGCTGCGTGCGCCTCGGCATCAAGAGGATCGATCGTGAGGGCCGATTTCGGCCTGTTGTATCGCAAGCTGCATTGCGGCCCGGTATGGTCGAGAAGCGTAGGTCGATCCATCGGCATGATAGGTCCATGCCAACTCGGCTTGGGCCGGCGCAAATGTCGGATCGAGGCCTATCGCCTGCTCGAAGAAGCCACGCGCCAGAGCATTGTCGATCACGCGCTCCTTGCTCGCGTGCCATAGACCGCGCTGGTACGCTTCCCAGGCGCCAAGGTTCTCTGGCGGCTTTCGCAAGACCCTCTGCATTTCCGCATCAGCGACCGCTGGCAGAATCGCTGTAACAACAGCCGTCGTTATCTCATCCTGAACCGCAAAGACTTCGTTGACATCGCGATCGTAGCGTTCAGCCCAGATGTGATTGGCTGTTTCTGCATCTACAAGCTGCGCGGTTACACGAACCCGATCGCCACTCCGGCGCACGCTGCCTTCCACCACGTAACGCACACCTAGTTCGGCTGCCACCTGTTTAATGGCAATGGCACGTCCCTTGTAGGTGAAGCTAGAATTGCGTGCGATCACGAACAACGAACGGCTGCGTGAGAGTTCAGTAATAATGTCCTCGGCCACACCATCGGAGAAGTACTCTTGCTCAAGATCACCGCTCATATTGGTAAAGGCCAGCACAGCGATCGAAGGCTTATCGAGTATCACCGGAACCTCATGGCCACCGCTCACCGGAGATCGCTCGACGGATTTAGGTGCTGTCGTGGCAACATCGAGCTTCAGCGCGAATGCCTCTACTGGACGGGCAATGTTCTTCAGGTTCAGCGCACCAAGCTCCTCAAAGACCAGATCGAGCCGGCCATGCACATGGTCGCGGACAGACCGCGAAACGCAGATGCTGCCGGGCGGACATTCAGCCTGAAGTCTCGCCGCTACATTCACCGCATCGCCATGCAAGTCTGTGCCATCGGCTATCGCGTCGCCAATGTTGATTCCGACGCGAAAGCGAATGGCGCGCTCGCGAGGCTGCTCGCCGTCATGGATCGGAACTCGCTGCTGCACCTTCACAGCACAGCGCACTGCCCCATCTATGCTGTCGAACACGACCAACAACGAGTCTCCGCCGGTTTGGACGATCCTGCCACCGTGCTCATTGATCGCCGGGTCTATCAGGTTCCTGCGAAGATCCCGTAGCCGTTCTAGCGTCTCAGCATCGTCCAGGCCGATCAGGCGGGAATACCCCACCATGTCGGCATAGACGACCGCGACGAGCTTCCGCCTATCGGGCGGTTGTTTCGTCGAATCCGACGCACTGACCTCAGGCATACTATTTGACCCTTGAGCGCATCGAGGAGGCAAGCGGCGGGAAACGGTGACTACCTACCACCAGAGGTTGCTCCAGGCGAGGGGGAACTGGGAGAAGCGACTCCCTTCGGCGGACCGGCGGAAGGACACTATCCAGAATTGTCACGGCGTCGCTACGTTCCCATCGAGAGGGTTTTGGAGGAGCCAATGGTCGAACGCCCACAGTTGCTGATGCTGGCGACTGAAATCGTATCCGCCCAGGTCAGCCGCAATGCTGTCGCCGTCGATCAGCTACCAGGGCTGATCCAGCAAGTCTTCAACGCGCTGGCTACCGCCGAACAGGCAGTTACTGCGCCACCAAAGGCAGAACCCGCTGTGGTAGTGAAGCGTTCAATCTTCGCCGATCACATCGTTTGCCTGGATTGCGGCAAACACCTCACAATGCTGAAGCGGCACCTGATGACGGATCACAAACTGACGCCGGATCAGTATCGCCGGCGTTGGGAGTTACCATTCTCGTACCCATTGGTCGCCCCGAACTATGCCAAGACCCGATCCACGCTCGCGAAGAAGTTCGGGCTGGGCCGCAAGGGTCAGGCGGCACCGAAGAAAGCACGACGAAAAGTTGTTCGCAAGGCGGCACGGCAGAGATGAGCAGTGGATCGCCGGCACGGCGCTAGCGGCCAGCCGACGGTACGGAAGCCGAATCTGCGACCGCCTCTGCCACCCTCTCTGACCGTCTAGAGAACCATAGGGATGACGATGCGGGCGCGGGTCTGAGACGGCCAAGGTCAGTCCGACCGTCACGGAGTACTTCCTAACTGGCGACGCTCAGTTCGTGCCATACTGAGGACATGGCGGATTACAAGCTCGTTCTGGATGGGTTGGCCGCCTTCGTGGTGGACCTCGCGTCCACGAGCGGCCATCGATCCATGCGTAGATTTCCGACTGAAGCGGCAGCATTAACCTGGATAGCCGAACAAAACGCTCATGAAGCTGCCACTGAAACTGTGAAGGGGGCGAATAGCAACCGATCGTCTACCTCGCTCTCGTGACTGGCTCGGTCTCACTGGCGCTCACGGATCGTATGCGGTGCAAGACCTTGTAAGTTGCTGTTCGACTCATCCGTTGGATCAACGTGTCCAAGATTGTGATGGTCGGGTAGGAAGGAAGCCTCATTGTCAATAGTCGAATGTGCGCTATGGTTCCTGCCGGCGCTTCCGCTGTATGTTCTAACTGCCATGGGCGCCCATCTGGTCGTATCGAGCGGTCAAACTCTGTTCCATTATGGTCTTGGCCATCACCGGATAGGCGGCATCTTCTACCGGAACCACCTCAGATTTCACCATACACACTATGCCAAGGGACATCTGGTCTCTTCTGCCCATCGTCGCAACGAAGGAAACAACACGCCCTACTTTCTCATCCCGACGATCTTCGTCGCAGGTGGGATGTTTCTTGTTCTTCCGGTCGATTTGTTCGTCGTAGTGACCGCCGCCAGCGCCGCGTCGTTCTGCGCCCACGTGTATCTTGATAAGCAATACCATACCGAAGCATCGAGCCTCGGACGCTTTGCTTGGTTCAGGCGCAAGCAACAACTTCACTGCGTCCACCATTTGCACGCGAACAGCAATTTCGCGATGATCGACTCCTTTTGGGACAGGCTTCTCGGAACCTACCAAGTCCCAATACGGACGTTCGTTAAGCCGACTACTTCGGAATGATCGATGAGTTGGCTGTCGGCCGGGAGCATAGCTAACGGGTATCCGGCTTCGTTGTTGTGGACTAAGGAACGAGCGTAGTAGCATGAGCCTCCGCCCGGAGGCCCGGATGTCCGAGGTGACTGATCGCCCCGAGACTGTATTAGAGATGGCACGGCGCCACGTACTTGAGGGCGAGGAGCGGCTAGCCCGGCAGATCGCAATTGTCTCAAATTTGGGAAGAGGTAATCATACCGAAGCTGCGACGTTGGCCCGCAAGGTGCTGGGGACCATCCGCTTATCGCTCGATATGTGGAAACGCCATCTCGCCCACCTTGAAAGGCGGTCGAAACGCTAGGCGCCTGAATTCTCATCACTGTGGGTTAGCCGGCCCTGAGACCAGTCGGGCGTCCCGGCGAAAGCGCGGCACCCAACTAATCACCAGAATGTGGGGGGAACGTTGATCGAGTCTGCGATGGGCGACGCACGGTTCTATGCACGAACTGGCCCTCACACCCTTGAGGCGATTGCGACTCTGGCGAAGGGCACCGCGCCCGCGATCGAGAAAGCATTTTCCGGTGTCGCGCCGCTGCAATCAGCCGGGCCGGAAGAAGTCAGCTTTCTCGATAATCGGCGGTATACGGCGGCACTGGAGAAGACCATGGCGGGTGCGGTAATCGTGCATCCGAATATGCTGGAACGTGTTCCGGCTACGACCATACCGATCACAACAACGGCAGTGTACGAAGCCTGGGCGCGCGTCGCCGCACTGTTCCATCCCGCGCCACCGTCTTGTCCCGGCGTCCACGCCTCTGCCGTCGTTGCCGAAACGGCATTGGTCGATCCGTCTGCGGAAATCGGTCCATATGTCGTCATTGAGGCTGATGCGGAGATTGGCTCCGGTTGTCGGGTTGGTCCGTTTGTTTCCATCGGCAGGGGTGTGACAGTTGGCCCCGACTGCCGGATCGGTGCCCACGCCAGCCTGAGCCACGCTCTTCTGGGTACGCGGGTGTTCGTCTATCCAGGCGCCCGAGTCGGGCAGGAGGGCTTCAGCTTTGCCACCACCAAGACGGGTTTTCTAAGCATTCCCCAGTTGGGGCGCGTGATCGTTGAGGATGATGTCGAGGTTGGAGCTAACACCACGATCGACAGGGGCTCGACACGCGACACCATCATTGGTGCGGGGTCACGTCTCGATAATCTAGTCCAGATCGGCCATAATGTTCGCCTGGGACGCTGCTGCGTCATTGTTGCCCAGGTTGGGATCGCGGGCTCCACGATCCTTGAGGATTTCGTTCAAGTAGGCGGTCAAGCCGCCATGGCGGGGCACCTGCGTATCGGACAGGGCGCGCAGGTGGGCGCACAGGCAGGGGTGATTTCCGATGTACCTGCCGGCGCGGTGTTGCTCGGCAGCCCGGCGCAGCCGCGAGCCGAGTTCTTCCGGCAAGTAGCCACGCTGAAACGTATAGTCCAAAAACCCAAATGACGTGTCTGCTGATTGCCGACTGGCTCTGCCGTCGTCAGAGCCGTATGCCGGCTGTAACACCTGCCACGGCCCTAATCGCCCCGTTCCTCCAATTCCTCTCCCATGCCCCGTCCGGCCACCGCCCCTCACGATCGCCCTGCCGCCTTGGTGAAGCGATGTGGAAGAGCATCCTGACGACCGGCCATCAGCCGGTCCGCACACCGTCTACGGACCGTCCGGGCGCCACACCGTTGGCGAACAGTCATTTGGGACGATTGCGAGGTGGGCGTGTGTGACCAAGAAAAAGCGCGCTCAGATATGGGCGCGCTTTTTAGGTAAAGGGAGGAAACCCGAGTGGCCTGCGCTTATTCTTGTCAATTCGCAAGTCATCTCCTCTGCTGGTAGTGGGCAGCCAATTTGGCAAGAGGTGATGCTGAACCCAGCCATGGTGTTTAGAGGGTCAAGGCAGCAGCCATGGCGCGACCGTGTAGCGACCGTCGGAGAACCCGTACACCGTCAGGCGTCAGTCTCGGAAGCCGAGTAGCTCCCGCTTCAATCGAGGTGTCGGCGGCTCGCGTCCGATGAAGGTAGCGAGCATCAACTCGGCGAATTGGGGATCAGCGATGTCGCCCATCAGCCGCCCATTGAAAGTTATGTGGACGCCCCTCGACGTGAATAGCAGCGTGGAATCATCACCCTTGTGTACGGATGGAACCGCCGCAAGGAACCGTTGCAGATCGTGAGGATCAAGGTAGCACGGCGGCTTGCAATTTTGCTCGAAGCTCTCCTGCCACGCCTTGCGGGCATCCTCCGCATCCACATCGCGGAGAAACCGGATGTCGAGCAGCTTCCTTTCCGGCGAATGCAGGATCGTCTCGGGATCGCCGTTCCGCCGCTCCAGATATAGGCCGGCCACATAAATGCGAATGCCAAGAGCCGAGAAGGTACGAAGCCCGATGCCATTCAGCCGCATCTGCGTGCCGTCCACCACTCGCGCATCCGGCATAGATACGCCTTCCAAGTCTGACGCGTGTGCGACAGACAAGGCAACCGAGGCGGTGGCTGCCAAGATCAATTCCCGGACCATGGCGATTCGATCCTAAGTGGATCGCATGCTTGGCTCAGATATTCACGCTGTCAACGGCGGACAAAGTCCCGATCGGAGCGGACGCGGGCTGCCCAGGTGACGCACCATGACCTCCGGTTTTAGTGAACCGTTCCATGTTTCTCCTTCAAGAAGACACGCGCTCACAGATAGCGGAGTTGCCGAAACCTGAGCGAATCGGATGCGTTCGACTTGGTATTGAAGGAGGTAGCTATGCGAACTCTGATCATGTTGGCCGCTGCTGGTGGCATATCGTGCCTCACGGCTGGTGCATCGGCAGCGCCGCTTACCGCGCCACGCAATGCGATGGTGCAGAAGACCGATTGGTACTGCGGACCAAACTGTCAACGGCACCGCTACTGGGAGCAACGGCGGGCCGAACGGCGCGAGGAGTGGCGGGAGAGCCGTTCATATCCTCACCGCTACTATTATGGTAATCAATACTATCGCGGCTATTGATCTTAGCATTGGGGGGGCTGTTGCTGCCCCACCCCACCTTTGTCAGCCTTCAAGGTGCCGACCGGCACGCCGACGAAATCAATCTGTCCCGATGCGCCAAGTGACAGCAGTGTGCCGCCGTTACCGTCGCTTTGGAGTGTGGCAACCACCGCCCTGGCAGTCTTGAAGCCACCGACTCCGTCACCAGATCGACGAAACCTGTGCGATCGGCGGCAAATCCACTCGGGCTGATGACGCCACCCTCTTTGCCGATCTTCACTTCGAGGCCCTGCGAGTGATCCGCGATGGTCGGTGCCTCCAGGCGGTTTGGCTCGATGAGTTCCTGATCGACAGCCGCGCCGATCTTAAAATCGGAACTCCTCCTTGGCTGTGGCTCTGCGGACCTGATCCGCCATGGATGACGGTGGATAGCGACCGTCGTGTCCAATGGCGGGCGCCGGTCCCAAGCTGCTTCGGCACCTCTGCTACGCAACCTCGGCGTCCTGCATCGTCAGAAGGTCGAACGGCTTGGTGAATCCGGGCAGCGCCTCAATTCGCCCGGCCCACCCGCCGACGTTCGGCCACGCCGCGAGATTCTTTCCGCCGAGCCGAGCATACGCGACCCCACCATAGCAGCAGATGTCCGCAATCGTTGCCGCATCACTAACCATGAAGCGATGGCCCGAAAGATGAGAATCAAGGATATTCAGAGCCGCGCCACCCTTGCGGTCAAAGTCTGCCAGCAGCACTGGGTCGAATGTGATCGGCAGCAATTTGCGTCGGCCCAGTTCGGCACTGTACCAAGCGTAGAGTGGTGGCATCAGCCGGTCGGCATCCCAAAACAGCCATTCCCGGATATGCTGACGGTCTTCGATATCGGCTGCGCCGAATTGGCCGAGCGTTTCCGCAAGGTATTCCAGGATTGCCGCCGATTGCACGAAAACCCGGCCATCATGCTCCAGCACCGGCACCTGCCCCCAGCGAGACAGGGCGCGAAACTCGGGCGTCTGGTGCATCCCACGCTGGAAGCTGACGTAGCGAAACGTGAAGCGAGTGCGGCACAGACGCATCATCAGCGCGATCCGGTAGGTCGGCAATGAATGAGGGCTACCGTGTAGCGTGAATCCGTCGTCCATCCCGTGTCGTCCAACCCTGTGTCTGCTGTTCAGTGAAGACGCCTGCGACCTCCAGGCCGGCTTCGACCTCGGCCAGACTGCGGCTTCTGATAGTTTCGCCAGAATTCGTGGATACCGGCAATGCAGGTCGGGATCATGTCTGATGCCTCCGCCAACAATCTATTCTCGTCGGCTGCGCTGTCAGCAATCTCAATATCACCATTGAGCAGGAACAATGGGGCCATCAGAATGCCTGCATTGTCACTTTCAATGAGCGGCTCCCATGCCTTGGGACGCAGTGCAACCGCATCGAGGAATCCGCCTGCCCAATCGGATGCGATCACCTCGCCTTCCGGCCCCTCCCAGAAGATTGGCTCGAAGTCGTCGGAATCGCCGTTGAAGCAGGCAGCGATCTCGTTGTAGCGGCCCATGATCGTGCCGAGGACGGTCCGCATTTCGTCCTCGGTCTCGAACTCCGGCTCCTCGCCACCCCAGATCACAGGCAACCACTCGCTCGGCAGGATCAATTCCGGCCCCACGACGATGCCGGTCAGAAAACCATCCAGGTCGGACAGGCCCATTCCGTCATCCGGCGCATGGTCGGACATCAGGAAGTCGTCCAGCGCATCAAGGTCGATCGAGCCGTTCAGAGGGAGGTTGTATTCCATGTCGCCTCGCTCCGCGTTGCCGAGGCAGCTTAGCATGCCGAGGTTATTGGCGAACCCCGCAGGGGACTACGAGATGCCGCTCCCAGGTGTTATAGTCCAGATGAGAAGCGGCGCAATCGGCAGCGCGTGGCGACCTGCGCTAGGAGGCACGGCCCCGGCCGAGCAATTGGACGCAGACCGTACGTGGAGCATGACGACCTTGCAAATTCTGTCGGGGTCAAAGATTGCGTGGTCAGGTGGGAAGGAGCGCCTCATCGTTGATGGTCGAATTTGCGAGATGGGTCATGTCGGTGCTTCCGCTGTATACTCTAACTGCCGTTTGTACACATCTCGTTGTATCAAGCGGCCAAACCCTGTTCCATTACGGCCTCGGCCATCACCCAATCGGCGGCATCTTCTGCCGGAACCACATCCGATTTCATCATGCACACTACGCCAAGGACCATCTGATGTCCTCCACTTATCGTCGCAACGAAGGAAACAACACGCCCTACTTTCTCATCCCGACAATCCTCGTCGCAGGTGGGATGTTTCTTGTTCTTCCGTTCGATTTGTTCCTCGTAGTTTCCGCAGCCAGCGCGGCGTCGTTCTGCGCCCACGTCTACCTTGACAAGCAATACCATACCGAAGCATCGAGCCTCGGACGCTTTGCTTGGTTCAGGCGCAAGCAACACCTCCACTTCGTCCACCATTTGCACGCGAACAGCAATTTCGCGGTGATCGATTCCTTTTGGGACAGGCTTCTCGGAACCTATCGAGGTCCCGACACGGACGTTCGTTAGCCCACGGCGAGAGTTGACGTGTTAGTGTCCGCAGGGCGCATCGCTAATAGGCACCCCGCTTCGTGGTATTGTGGACAAGATGCGAGCGTCGTAGCGTTGGACCACCGTCCAGAGCACCGGATGTCAACGCGGTGATTGATCGCGCCGAGACCGTATTGGAGATGGCACGGCGCCACGTACTTGAGGGCGATGAGCGGCTAGCCCGGCAGGCAGCAATCGTCGCAAAATTGGAAAGAAATAATCATACCGAAGCGGCCCTGGCCACCAAGGTGCGGGAGACGATCCGCTTATCGCTCGATATGTCGAAACGCCATCTCCGTGACCTTGAGAGGCGGTCGAAACGCTAAACGCCTAAACCTCATCACTGGGTTCGCCGGCCCTGAGACCAGCCGGGCCTCTCTGACGGTCTCGACATCGTGGGCGGATGATCGTCAAAATTATCCTATTGGTACGTGCATTTCTTGCGGAAGCCATGCCATATTGAGGCATGACCGAATATAAAGTTGTACTCGACGGAGTGCCGGCCGTCGCTGTAGAGATCACATGCGGTGATGGCATCCTTTCGCTTCGTGGTTTTCGGACTGAAGCTGCCGCATTGGTGTGGATAGCCGACCAAGAATTCCGCGCTGCAAACGCTGAAGCCGTAGAGACAAACGCTTGTATCCGCTTGCGCGGAGGCGAAGACGGCGCGCTTGTTGCATTGTACGGGCGATAGGCCGGCCCATTTGATCGAGGTTTTGGTTGCGTTGGCGGGGATTGGGTAGCCATCGCAGCGCATGAAATAGCACTGCAATCTGCCAAGGCTCGCCCCGCTGCGACGCGGATTCTCAGAGATGGAAACCCCGCTCGGCAGTCGGTGTAGCCCCTGATGAGCCGCGCGCCGACAAGCCTCTGGGCGGCGACAGGCTGTTTGTGGGAGCGGTGGACAGCAACCTGACACCAGATTCGGATATTCAGTGTTCCAGGGGTCGTATGGCGGTAGTATCGTACCCATATTCATAGGAACTTCTTTCATAATTGCGCGGTCAGATTTTGCTGCGTTAGGGATATACTCACATGAAACTTTGGCACGATATGAAGAATTTATGGGAAAAGGCGCTTGTTTCGCAGCCACGTTGGGATGGGAACCGCGTCCAATTTGCGATTGAGGCCGAAGGCAAACTCATCCGGTGCGCGATTTCCCGGTCTGCCTTGCAGGAGCTTTCGGGACATCCCCACCTCGCCACAAGCGATATGCTTCGCCGTTTTGTAGACTTGCGCGAGAGGGTCGAGGAAATCGCCGCCCGGATTTTCCACATTACGCCGGAATGGGTTTCCGGCCCTGTCAGCATTTGGGCCGACGACATAGACTATCCGCCGCCACCAGCCCGTGCGCTTGCCCGCGAAATCGTCCCACTTATGGGCGGTGTGCGGTGCGATTTGGGCTTAGTGTCCTGAACCTAGCCAACGGATGATCGCGGTCTTGAACGAATTGCTGGAAGGATTATGCAAATGCCTGAGCGTTTGGTTGACGTGTTGAACGGCGCTGGCAATGTTCTCCACACCTTTCCGGTCGTGGTCGAAGCCTCGGATACCATTTCGGACGGGGACTACATAACAAAAGCATTGAGGTTAGCTGCCCACTCACCGCTCCTTCCCGGTGGCGATGTCCAAACCCTGACGGGTAAAATGCACGTTTCTCGGGGTGGACCTCTGGCTCCGTACGGGGATGATCGACACATCCTGGAGGGCACCATGCAGGGCCTGGAGAATGTCCTTCGTGAGCGCGCCTATTACATTTGGCAACAGGACGGCCATCCGCATGGGCGAGCGGAAGAACATTGGCGCCACGCTTTCGACCAGCACCTTCGCGAACGTGCCTACTTCCTTTGGCTCCAGGAAGACTGCCCGGAAGGACGAGCCGATGAACACTGGCGCGAGAGCCGCGAATTCGAGACCTATCCCTGTTAGATTTCTTGGCTTGTTGGACTTTTCGCCGCGTTGGTACGTGGCACTCCACGGGGCTAAGAATGGGCGATGCATCCGCAGCGGCGATCAACCGCACGCTGACCGATCAACGATTCAGTTTTGGGCAGGCCGCCTCGGAGACCTCATCGTCCGGTCAATCCGCCGCATCTGAAACACTCAAACTTAGTCGGGCGCGTTGGTGTCCCCAAGCTATCCGCACTCTGAAGCCGTCAAGCATTCTCGATCCACCCTGGAGAGTGCCTGCCGCCGCTACCACCGTTCTAGTAGGAGTAGTTGTACCTACCATAAGAAGGGGAATAGTATGGGCGTTGGTTGTATGAGTTTGTGTAGGTAGCTGGATAGCCACGGTAGTAGCTGCTGTAGCCGTAATTGGGTTGGCTGTAGCCATAATTGCCGGATGGGTAGTCCGCGTATCCGACGCACCCGCCCAGCGCGCTCGCCAGCACGAGTGCGGCGAGAGGGACCAGTCGGCTTCGAGCCGCTGTGAACTGCTGGTATCGCATGATGTGATCCTCGCCTTCATTGCCACGCAGGTTGAGCGTAATGAAAGCGTCTATCCGATCACGCAATCACTGAAATGCGGAGAGTTGCCAGGAGGCCACTCAGGTGCCGGTCCAACGTCCGCCAGCTAGCCTGCACGCTCCGTCATCGCTTTGTTAAGATGGTGACACAATAGGCGCGTTGCAAGCCATCGCTGTCCTGCACGAAGTCGTGTCTCGAAATCGCCATTCAGGCCAACTCCCCCCTGCGATCGGGGCAGAGAACGATGGCATCGCCTCTCGATCAGGATCGACCTCCGTTCCGTGCTCAATGGCCTTCGATTTTGTAACAGACAGGATGCAGCCCGCGTCGGCCGGCCCCCTCTCGGCGTCAGGGGTGGGTGAATTGCACGCCTCCGACCAGCCAAACCACGAGGAGAATGATCAGGACGAGGCCAAGAGCCCCACCGAGCCCCGACCCGCCATAGCGATTATAGCCGTAGTACCCGCCCCCGCCGCCAAGCAGCAGGATCAGCAGGACGATAATGAGGATTGTGCCCATGGGTCACCTTTTGTTTCTAGGGCCACGCCTGACCGCGTTGGCGGGGAGTGCCGCCTCCGGCAGGCTATCAGGGCGTGGACTTTTGGCCCCAGTGGCGGATATGTCCTGTCCCGCCCCTGCTGTGGTATGGCAGGCGCTCAGGAGCGGCACGGCGGCCACAAGCGAGAGTGTGTGGTTAGACCGATGATGATCGTCCTGTACATGCCGGAGTCCTTTCTGCGTTGGTCCCCGGTTTAGGTTATCCCACGAGGTGTTCGGCGCTCGGCTGGCACGACGGCGACTGCGCCGCCGGGGGTCGTTGTGTCCCGCAGGTGCCGCTAACTCTCTCAACGGCGATGGCACCGCACACCTGTTGTTCTCCGTGACCTAGTCGCCTGAATCTCATCCCCATCGCCAGCACTTCGTTGGTCATCGGCATCATAGTGTACTCGACGCCGGACCGTCCGTCATTGGCCCCGTACCGTTTACAGTTCGGGCGATACCCAGCAGTCCAATGAAAACTCCGAGCACTAGAAACACGCACAGCACTGGCGGGAGACCAATGGCATTGCAAACCTTCTCCAAATAAGCCTCCTGTCTTCGGGCACTGGACATGCAGTACGCAAAATTCTCATTGCATCTGGTGTTGCCAGATTGGGGGAGGCCGTCAGTTGGCAATAGTCGTGTAGGCGACCCAAACCGCTAGTGCCAGCACCGATAAGAACGGAATCACGATCGGGGGAACGAAGGGTCCATCCGACCAGATACGGTTTGGCCTCGTAAATAGAATGTATTTCATGCGAAAACCCCCGGAAGTTGGTGCGTGACGCGGCGTATGGCGATTGTCGAGCGCCTCGGATCGGATGCTTCGGTACCTGCCTGTCTTCCTTGGCGCTTTTCCAGGCACGTGCGCCAAGTTGCAGTCAGGATATGCGATGTCCTGCAATGACCACAAAATTCGTCATGCATAAATCGGTCATATTCAGCGATCGATCTTTCGGGCGTTCACGAATAAACTCAGAGCGGCACCGCGCAACCGACTTTGGCGCAGGTCAACTTGGCGGCGTGAGCCAGACTGGTTTCTCTCATCCAACTGGGACGATCGAAGCGCCGTGTGTCGTAGCTACGGTATGTCGAGGCGTTGATGCGGAATTCCGCCCATTGAAGTTTATCAGTCCTATCTACGTTTGGTGCATCGGCGAGCACGTGTTGCTTTGGATGCCGCCTAAGCCGCATCTGGTATATCAGGTTGGCAAGTTCTTCCACACGTCGCATCGCATGTTTCACTGTGTCGGCCAACTGGTAGCTGCCGGTGAAGGGGTTCCATACTTCGATGACAAAGGCATCCGCTTCACTGGAACTTCGCTGCCGAGTGATTTTCAATGACGGTCTGCTCAACCTGTGCCTATCCACTTGTTTCCCCGGAGGCTCGCCCAGTGTCTTATAGATGGGGCGCAAGCCTGCCATTACAGTGCCCGGACAAAAATAAGCCTCCACAGCCGGCAGGCCGGGCAGCCGTGCTGGCACCCACCGGGCGGGAGCACGCTAGGCATCGGCGAGTCAAAGCACTCCAGCCAGGACGACCGAGAAGGGGGGCATCGTGGTAGCCGTTGCAAAAGCTCCTGCGTTGGTGGCGGTTCTAACCCTTTTCACGGTGGTCGCAACGGCCATCTGGGAGACAATGGTGCGAACACCCAAGCACTCAGCTTGCGTTTGTCACGATTTCCTCGGCAAAAACGTGAAAGCCGGTCAACGTGTTCGGTCCAAAGGTCGTCACAATGGCCACATCCGCCGCATCGCGACCGCGAGCCATCAGCACTCGTCCAATCCGTGGGGCATTGAATTGAGCATCAAAAACGTGCCACTGGCCGCCGAGGTATGCCTCGAACCAGCCAGAGAAATCCATCGGTGCATCCATCGCCGGAACGCCAATGTCACCCAGATAGCCTGTGCAGTAGCGTGCTGGAATGTTCATGCAGCGGCACAACGTGATAGCGAGATGGGCAAAGTCGCGGCACACTCCGGTGCGCTCGCGATACACTTCCCATGCGGTCTTGGTTGGGCGCGCGTGTTCGTAGCCGAATTTGAGGCGGTTGTGGACGAAATCACAAATCGCTTGCACCCGTCGCCATCCAAGAGGACATCCGCCGAATAGGTTCCAGGCGATCTCCGACAGATGATCCGTCTCGCAGTATCGGCTGCCAAGCAGGAACACCAGTGTTTCTTCCGGCAAGTCCTGCACGGTGTGCTGAGTTGCGTTCGTGCAAATTAGGTCAGGGTTGCCTGCGTCGTTGATGATGGCGTGACCTGACAGGCGAATTTGCCCGGCCGGAGCGACGATCCGGCTGATCCAGTTGCCGAACAGATCGCGATAACCCGTGATCGGCACAGAGGGGGTCGTAACTAGGTGGTCAGGCTCCACGAGATCAGGCGCGCGGGAATAATGAATATTCACCGTGAGCAGCATCGGCGTTGGCTGCGGCAAGTCGTAGGTGAGTTCATAGCCGACTGCTATCTGCATGATTAAAGCTCCCATTGGTTGGTGCGCTGCCATGAATTTGGCTGGCCGACGCTGGGGCAGTTTCTCGACAGCAGTCTTCTGGTCGGGTGACGGCGGTGATATGACCAGGGAAGGATTTATTGGTATGATCCCGGCTGATGCGATGGGCTGATCCGGTGTCAGGTGCGAGGAGTATTCTTCGTTACCTTGATGCCGTGCGCTTTAAGCCATTTCTTGTGGTCAGACTGCGCCTTGGTCAGCGCGGCCGTCTTGGGCAGGCTGGCCGGCTTGCGCGTGTGCGTGGACATCTTGATTACGCGAGACATTTGTTAGGCTCCTGCCGATCGGCTTACGAGTTTTTACCAAAATCTGGACTGGATGTCGTGCAGGCCGAAATCCTGCCCCTCAGGATCGCCCTTGATGCATCGATCCAGCCATCCGCCTACCAGTAGGGTCGTCCCATGCGATTGGCGACTCCCAGGCCCGCATCCCTATCATATAAGTTCTGATTGCGTTTTGATCGGCGTCCTACCAGATTGTCTATGGATCATGCGATAGGTGGAAGGTGGCCGTGTCGGGCATTCTGGTGGGCTACGCGAGGACATCGACTTGCGAGCAACAGGCTGGTTTGGAAGCGCAGGTCCGAGACCTCAAGGCCGCCGGCTGCGAGGAAATCTTCTCGGAGCAGGTGTCCGCAGTGGCGCAGCGCGATCGGCTCAAGGAAGCCCTGCGGTTCGTCCGCCGAGGTGACACACTGGTTTGCTGTAAGCCGGATCGCCTTGCCAGAAGCACCACGGACCTGCTGCGGATCGTGGACGACCTTGATCGCCGTGGCGTCGGTCTGATCATGCTCAGCATGGGTGGTCAAAGGATCGACACACGGAGCCCGACTGGCAAGCTGATGATCACCATGCTGGCGGCCATTGCTGAATTTGAGCGCGGCCTCCTGTTGGAGCGTCAGCGGGAGGGTGTCGCGAAGGCCAAGCAGGATAAGAAATACAAGGGCCGGCAACCTACGGCCCGCGCCAAGGCCGCCGAGGTAATCAAGTTCGATGCTGAAGGCTTACAGCGTGCCGAAATCGCACGGCGCACCGGGATTGGAGTAGCGTCCGTGTATCGGGTCCTCGCCGATGCCAAGAAGCTGGATGTTGGTCGAACGATACCAGTGTAAATCCCGGTCATGCTCTCTCTTTAAAGGGTCTGGACTTCAATCCGCCAAAAATCAGGTTCCTGCGCCGCGCAACCGAGGAGGCTCCTATGCAACGTCGTGACATCAACGCTGCCGATGCACCGGCTCCGGCAGGCCAATATACCCAGGCGGTCGAAGTGACCGGGGCCAGCCGCACCCTCTATATCAGCGGACAGGTCGGCATTGCCTCCGATGGCAGCGTCCCCGAAGACGCCGAGGCGCAATGTGCGTTGGCGTGGCTGAATTTGCGGGCGCAACTGCGCGCCGCCGGTATGGAGATCGAAAATCTGGTCAACATGACCACGATCGTGCGCGACCCAGCCGATGTCGCCAGAGTGCGCGCCGGCCGTGCGGCAGTG
>CAWBST010000022.1:0-254132 GCA_963791495.1 uncultured Alphaproteobacteria bacterium | reverse complement strand
TGAGGGATTTATCACGACGATTTGCCAAGTTTGCACTCTTGCTGACCTAGCTTTCTGCGAGTAATTTCCTCTCTTCAAGAATGTGAAGGATCAAGGACATTCTGGCTCGCAAACCAAATTTCGCCCGCTATCTCCGCGATGCACGGGTCAAGCGTGGACTATCGGTTGCCGAAGTCGCTGATGAGGTTGGCGTCAGGACCCGTGAGCATCTACTTTTGGGAGACTGATCGCGCTCGGCCACTGGATGCGAACCTGTCCGCGCTATGCAAGGTATTGAGGCTGCCGATTAGGGCGACGCGGGCCAAACCCCCAAGCCCGAGGATCGAACTGGTGTTGACGATCGCCCCGCCACCTTGAGCCTGCATCTGAAGTATCTCGTGCTTCATGCAAAGCCAGACGCTCTTCACGGCGATCATGCGATCGAAGGACTCTTCCGACCATTCGGCTGTCTTCATCCCTCTGGCTTCGACCTGCCACGGTGCGATGCCAGCATTATTGAAGGAACAATCCAAGCGGCCATACGCGCCGACAACGCTGCGAATTCCCTTCAGCCGACGGGCATTGCATCAAGCGACCACCCATGTGGCCTTTCCAGCGGCATTTCAGGCCGGCGTGATTTTGCAGCGATCGTGTGGTTGCACCGAGATCGATCCGGTCTTGCCAGGGTTCGCTGGATCAGGGAATTCAATCCTCGGCTGACCGTTGGCAAGGTCACCCAGTACATCGATTGAAGCAGCACCAACCAGTTGAGTGCCCCCTGCACAGGTGACCGAGAGGGTCCCTGGTGACTTGCCACCTCCGCAACCAGCCAGCGACAGGACAAAAGTCATCCAAATGAGGTGACGCACGAGTTTACTCCGCGCGAGAACGACATTTTTGGCATGGCTGCTTCCAGAACCGATCACGTGGCGAGGTAACCGCCATCGACGTAAAGCTCCGCACCCGTGATATACGACGCCTCATCTGATGCGAGGAACAAGACGGCATTCGCCACCTCATCGACCTCGCCCGCGCGTCGCAGCGGCACCCCTTCCAGCACCCTCGCACGAACCGCCGGATCGGCCGTGATCCCGGATGTCCGCATCGGTGGCATCAATCCAGGATGCACCGAATTGGCGCGGATACCGTCGCCACCAAACTGCACGGCAGTCGATTTCGTCAACGTGCGGACTGCGCCCTTGGAGGCGTTATAGCCCATGTGCGTCCTGTTTGAGCCTGTCACACCCGCGATCGATGACAGGTTGACGATCGATCCACCGCCAGTCTGCTTCATCGCCAGCACCGCGTACTTCGTCCCCAGGAACACGCCGCGAGAATTCACCGCCATCAGCTTGTCCCAAACGTCCGTGTCCAGCATGTCCGAGACCGCGCTGCCGCTGATACCAGCGTTGTTCACCAGGATGTTGAGCCTCCCGTATCTCTGCACCGTCGCATCGACCGTGGCTTTCCAGTTGTCCTCGTTGGTCACGTCTAGGCGCACGAATTCGGCGGTGCCGTTGGTGCGCGTGATCTCTGCCGCGACCTTCCGGCCTTCCTCCTCCAGCATGTCGGCGATCACGACCGTGGCTCCCTCGTTCGCAAAGCGACGGGCTGTTGCGGCTCCCATTCCAGAGGCCGCTCCGCTGATGATTGCCACCTTTCCTTCTAGGCGCATGATTCCGATCCCCCCAAAGTTAGTTGCTGGCAGACTGCCACGAGTGGTTCGGTTTGGCTAACCCAAACTGTCGGGTTTGTCGCTTTGTGGAACGTACATGCGAACTTGCTGCCCGTTAGGAATGCCACTCGATCAATGTGTGCCACTTCGCGGAAAACAATCCGGCGCAAGAGTTCCGGCGACCATTCGATCGGACGCTTTAGGCCCGCACCGAGCCACCCTCGCAGCACGATCGGTCGCAGTTTCCCGAGAAGTCCCGACGCAAGAACTCCACGCCACATAAATACCACCATGACCACGCAACGCGAAATGGAATTATCACACGACAGACAGCAGGAGGTGATCGCAACCCTATACGAAATCGGTGACCCTGATCTTGCTGTCCGTCTCGAACGCTGCATGACGGCGCGGCTCGAACGACACTATGGCGACGGTTGGCCGTACAGTTGCCGATCCTCCACATGTTTCTGGTGTCGTCGCGCGATGATAAGAGGATGGTGGTTCGGCATGCGCGAATGGTCATCAGCAACCACGTCAAGCCTTGCCTTAATCCCCATACTGTCGCCGGCAGGCTTGCTCGACGCTATCCTGCGGTTGCGGCGTGGCTTGAGGGATGTTCGTGACCGGACGGCACGACGCTGGAGACAATGGCGCACAGTGAGCTTTGCGGGTTTGATGGGCATCGATCGTCGCGAGGTGGTCAATGTGCTGCGCCGACGATGGCCTGATGTCATGGTGAAGGAGTTGCAGCAGGAGGAACCGACCTGGGAAATAACAGCCGATGATGCCGCCGACCTCGGTAGTCACAGGAGGGGTGTCGAGCCGCTGAGAATAGTGGTGATGCCCCAGAAGGTCCGGCGTGTGACGGTTGCCCATGTGCCTGTGATGGTTGAGCCGATGCCGGTGGTGATCTGACGAGATTACTCGGGCAGTGTCAGCAGAACCGCCGCGATCGGCGTGCAATGTGCCCTCAACCGCTCGCCAGCCTCACGTGGCCAGATTGCCAGGATCGAGCTAAACGGCGCAGATGACATGGCCACAGGCTTCCCGAGGTGATCGAAGGTTAACCGACCATGCAAGTGCACTATCAGCGCCGACGGGACGAGATGATCCCTATACCACGCTGTGGCGCTGCGGTTGGCGAATAACCCGACGACGATCGCACCGGCCTTCGCTGCCTGATCAGCCTTCTTTGCCCACTTCGCAGCTTGGCTATATGGCGCATTCATCCAATGCGTCTTGCCTGACTGCCACTCTTGTTTCAGCCCGTCCTGTTCCTTTCTGAGGAACTTCGCGCACTTGGCGTTACTGTGCGACGCGCAAACGTCAACATCGAAGCGAAAAAACCGATCAAGGAAATCGAACAGCGCACGAGGCGTGCTCCATTCGTCCGATCCGTGCTGCCAGTTTGGCGGCTCATAGGCTGCCTTGCGCTCGAACCATTCCAGCGCGGTCCGCCAGCCTGGAAATGCGTACGGTTCACCCCGTGCAGTAGCCCTATCCTGGTCGTCAAGGCACCTGGACCTGATTGCCGGTCTATGCTTATGCAACTTGACAAGCTCGAACGCGCTGGACCGATCTACACCCAAGCGTTTGGCGAAATCGACGAAGCGATCACCCCGCAGCCGGTAGTGATTTCGGGCGATATTGAGCCGCTCGGATTGGGCGAACCATTCAGCCAAGGCTTCCTGGGAAGCGCGCCTGATCTTGGTGACAGATACCTGCCCGTCGCGGATCATCTGGGAGAGGGTCGGAACCTCGATGCGTTGCTGCCGCAGTGCGGCTCGCGCATCGGCCGCCGGGCCTTTCGCCTCCGGCGCAAGGCGCGGCGCGTTGGAAGTCCGCATTGCGGACTTTTTTCGCTGTCTGTGCGTAACGGCTCCCATTCGGGCCATCTACCACAGTCGCGGAAATCGTTCCAGGGTAATTGCAAGTTATCATACTCGCCTGTGGGCTCGTCGTTGTGGCATCCCTCGATCGCCTGATGATTTACGCGGCCATTTGGCTTACGGAGCCCCGCACGATCGCATGAGGTACTCGATCTGAGCCCGTCGCTCGGACGGGCGCCCCCGTTGCCAGCTTCCTGCCACAGCGTCGCAACGGGAATCCCGCCGCCCAGGCACATCGATCCTCTATCTCTGCTCGGCCAGCCGGTCGATCTCCGGCCAGAGTTTCTTGAAGCATTCTTGGCGCATCAATTTCTCCAGGTCGCCGCCGGTACAGAAATCAGGATGCAATTCCTTTGCCACCAAGCGGCGCAATGTGTCGAAGCGATCGGCGCCTTTGCTGCGCCGGGTCCGCTCCGTTTCCAGAAGGTCCTCGGCCGCGAGTGCCCAAGTTTTCCACTGCTCCCGCTGGGCAATAACCGTCTTGCCCGCTTCCTGAAGGCGCTTGACCTTCACCCGCAGCGCGTGGCCTTCCTGCTCCAATTCATCGATGCGCTGGTTCAAATCATCCACCGACTTCGGCTGATCCGGGGCACCCTCCTTAATAGTAAAGTCGTCGGCGGCCTTGGTCTTCATACGAGATCGCCATAGCCGCAGCTTGTGGATAGGAAGGTAGTGTTTGGCGGTTTGAGGACAGTGGGCGTACAAAACAGAATTGATCTGCGATATAAGCTCAGCTAGGTCGGAGGAGGACGCTGCGGTATCTGTTGCCATCGGCGGCTCACTTCAGCAACGTCGTCAGCAGATTCCCCCGGCCCACGGGGTTTCCGTATTTGTCCCGCGTCCAAATCTTCGTGCGCGTCATACGAACCAAGCAAGTTGCTAGCCTTGTCGCCCAAGGTGTGCCTGGAGCCGCTTGTTTCGATTCTGCCTATCAGGTCGCCAAACTTGTCGCGAAGCGTTTCTCGACCAGTCATAGCGATCTCCCTTCAATGCGTAGCTGGCACCGTATTCATCGCGGCCTTCAGTCGGCTGGCCGATGCAGCCGATATGCCGGAAATCCGCGCCGCCTCCCGCACACCTTTGCCGGCGGCCAACTCGCGCTTCGCCTGTTCCACTTTGGTCCTGGCGATCGGCGGGCGGCCAAACCGAATAGACAACGCGCGTGCGGCGGCCTGACCACGTAGAATTCGGTCACGACGGCACTGGCGGACATGCAGAGCCATCATGCTGGCCAGATCGTACAGCGACATTCCATTCGAACTCTCGGTATCGAGGACCTGCTCGTGAAAAATAGAGCCCGACGCCGGCTGTCCGGCACACCTCCAGGAACGCGATCATCTCAACGAGAGACCGACCGATCCGATCAATCGACCAGAGCAGCACCTTGTCGATTGTGCCGTTGCGGATGGCCTCGATCAGCGCCGTCTCACCTGGGCGTCGATCCTGGCCCTTCTGCACCGTCATAGGACGATCGGTGTACCTGTGGACGACCGACCATCCACGCTCTGCGGCGATAGTCGTCAGACACGCTACCTGATCCTCGGACGAGATGCGACAATCAGGTGATATTCGAGCATAGATCGCGGCACGGACTATCATTACCAAATCATATCACAGAATCTAGTTCTGGCAAGCGAATGTTCGACTCAAAATGTGATAACAATTACTGGCTGTATGTCGGGATTGCGGGCGCGATAGTGGATGAGCCAGCCGATATCTGGGTCACGCTCGATGCGGTCGAGAGAGACGGTATGCCCCTGCTTGGCCAGCACAGCTTGGAAAAGGTGCCAGAAGACGAGTGGATCGTCAGGCGACTCCCGTAGTTCGTCGGCAGGATGGTGTCGGCGATCACGTCGGCGAGCAGGGGAATTTATGTTGGGTCATGCCACTATTTTTTTCGACGGCCCTGGAAAGACCGTTGCAAAGGTTGGATTCGGTAATTCTGGAACGCTTCGGAAAGCCGTGCGGGGTTCATGGTGCCTGGAGCCTGTCGGAACCGCCCTGGGATTCGATGGCGAGGTTTTGCTGGACGAGCGCCCGCCGTGCATCAGGCGCCGCTGGCGGGTGCGGAATTGATGGATGGCAGCAAAGCCTAGCAAGCTGCTAAGCCCTTGCTGGCGTCGGTTGACGGCGCCAGCGGCCGGCGATCCGGGGCCCTCTGCCGCACCATTTTGTCATGGCGGACATTCCCATCCCCGGATGCGATTGTAGATAGGGCGTCACTGCCCCAACAGCGTTTGACCACTGCCGCGCCGGTCGGTCGGCGGGTCGAGATGGCAGATGCAGGGGTCAGAGATCGCGTACCACATCCGCCAGATTGGTGTGGCCACACGCCGCCAAGACAGCAGCAGTCTGCTCCTGGGTCATGCCGCCGCACAGGCGAAAGAACGCATCAGCGGTGCGGCAAGGTGGCTTGGGAAAGGTCGTCCACGGTGGCGGGTCTGCGGCCAGCAACTTACCGATGATTTCAGCGAAGTGATCCACCGCAGAGCGGCGCAGCCTGTGCAGGCTTTCTGCGGCGCTGGTAGCGTGGTTCGGCGGGTAAGGATGCGGGCCATGGGACCACATAGCCTATGCAGACCTGACCAAAACATGGAGCCTCCACATGGGGCAGGTAACCGGAATCGAATGGTGCGATCATACCTACAATCCGTGGATGGGCTGCACCAAGGTGAGCCCTGCATGTGGCCACTGCTACGCCGAAGCGCAGGAAGATGCGCGGTATGGCCGCGTGGAGTGGGGCGGTCCGCGTCGGCGCACCAGCGAAGGTACCCGCCGCGCCCCATACCGCTGGGATCGCGAGGCGGCTGCGGCAGGCGAACGGCGGCGGGTATTCTGCATGTCTCTCGGTGATTTCTGGGACAACCAAGTGCCGGATGAGTGGCGAACCGAAGCCCTGAACACGATCCGCCAGTGCCGCAACCTGGGATTGGCTAATCCTGACCAAGCGTCCGCAGAACGTTCTCAAGATGCTGCCATCGGATTGGGGATCGCAGGGATGGTCGTATGTCTGGCTTGGCGCGACAGTAGAAAACATGACCGAGGCACGACGGCGGATTCCGGCACTCTTGCGCGTCCCGCCCGCGTCCATTGGCTATCGGTCGCCCCGGCAACAACCGCACGATCACGTAAGGCCCCAGCGGTATACCCACCTGTGGCCCGCTCCACGACACCACGACCGTCTGACCAACTCTGAACCGATGAGCCGGCATGGCGGGTATTTGAGATGGCACCGCATCGATGGCAATGGAGGCCGCCCGCTACCCCTCACAGCCCGTGGGAAGGCCGGAGCGGAGGTACCGGCGCTCGGTGTGTGAAAGGCTTCATACAGCGCCCGTGGCCCGTACGAGAGCGTCTCGATGCCAACGGTCGGCATAGGGGGTCACAATGAAAGCTCTCGCAGGGTTCTTCGCTTTGGTCATCATCACGAACAGAACTTGCGAACACGCTGCGCGATCTCGTGGGCCGACAAAGAACCATCCGGGTGATCCGCCGCGATAGCTGCAAGGGGCATTGAAGGGACCGTCGCCTCCTCAGGGTGCTGTACGAGGGCGATGCCCCCATGCGCCTTGATCGCTCGGAGCCCATCGGTGCCGTCACTGTCTGCGCCGCTGAGCACAACGCCCATGACATGCCTCCCGTAGGCTGCCGCGACCGACACAAACAAGGGATCAGCCGCCGGACGCGTGTGGTGGACCTTCGGTCCTCGGTCCAATCGAATGCGGTCTTGCTCGACAAGCATGTGACAATCGGACGGAGCAACGTAGATGTGACCACATTCTATCCTCTGTCCGTCTTCCGCGAACGCCGCAGGGAGTTTGCCCTCCCTTTGTAGTAGATGCGGCAACATGCTCTTCCGGCGGCCGATGTGCATAACGATAAAGACCGACGCTGAGCAGGGGGCCGGTAGTGCCGTGATGATACGCAAGAGGGGTTCGAGCCCTCCAGCCGAAGCTGCGATTACAACTATTGCGTCCATTTGTCGTCAGCTTGCTGCATCCCGGATCGTGCCTCTGCGGCTGAACACCTTCGCGGCTGACCCCAAACCGCAAGCAGGCAATCTACCCGATCATGCTGGGACGCTGATCGGGACCGTGCGCGCCAGATGGCTGATGGTCCGGTCGAACAAAGCCATCACGTCCTGATGCCTCGTGCGAGAGTTGTCATTCCATGACATAAGGCGATGTCTGGCTGGCATAAGCCGGCACCTCATCATGAACGGCGCGTCGAACGGTATCTGCTTGGCGATCAGCCGAGCAAGCCTCTTTTCCGTCCGGTTTGGCACATGAAAGCTGCGGCTCCCACATGCCAACGACAGCGCAGCTACAAGGCAGTGGCGGTCCCCGTCTTGAAAGCTGCCTTGCACCCAAGTCTTGCGGTTGGAAATACGACCGCGAGCATCTGTCAGCAATTCGATGTCGCCAAACGGGGTCTGATAAGGGGCGTCAAATGGCATGTGTCACCTCGAAGATCACATTGCCTTAACGACGCTACGCGGTCGGCGAAAAGGAATAAAATCACGAGTCAGCGACGGGATACCCCAGCCCCATGCCGTGAACCGAGCGCGCCGCGCATGAAAAAGTGGCCGTCCTCGTCGTGCCGGTCGCCTTCGTATCGGAGCACTCTGACCCTGGTGGAACTCGATGCGGACTACCGCCGGCTGGCCGAACGGCTCGGCGTGCCCGGATACTTCCGTGTTCCGACGCAACGGCGACGATCAGCCGCGACGGCCCATTAGGAACGGAGAAGGCGACCAAGCTCAGCTAAGCTGTTATTGCTCGAAGGGAGCGCAGCCGCAGTGCATCCTGATGGCCCGACTAAATCCGCCCAACGAAAAAGAAATGTAGAGCGGTGCCTGCCGCTCAAAGCCAAGCGTGTAGTCCGATTGCAAACGAGATCAGAAGGAAAGTGATCAACCCGGTAACAACTTGTTTGTCATGTCGGCGCATTGGAAATCCCCGTCGCACATGGACAAATCTGGCGACCAATCAAGGCCGAACTGCGGCCGGGGGCGTCCGCCACGCGGTAACGATTGCGATATTATTCATGAAAGAGAAGACTGGATAGTTGCCGCTGTTGATCTGAAGTCGGTCTCGCTATCTGCTGTAGCCTGAGCCAATCGGAGCCCTCTCTCATGGACAGCGATCAGCCTCTCCCAAGCCCAGCGCACCTGCGAAGCGCCACACCCGCATTCGCCTCGCACTTGTTCTCCCGCTTCGCAGCGAAGATCGGGCGAAAGTCCGGGTCACATCGTGCCGTTCCTCGCGGCGACTGCCCTTGTAATCCTCTGGATGGCGAGTGGTCCTATCGCTCATCGGTCGGACACGTAGCGACTCGTCATGAACACCATTTCCAGTGCCGTGACCTTCTTGATGGTGTTCGTCATTCAAGGCAGCCAAAACAAGGATACAGATGTCATCAATGCCAAGCTGAATGAAATCATCCGAAGTCTGCCTCAGGCGCGTGACGAATTTCTGTACCTCGAAGACCTGAGCGAGAACCAACTCCAGCGGCTGAACTCGGGCTTCGCACGCCTTGCCCGCGAGTAGCTTTCTTCCCAACAAGGATCGTTCGGTCGGCGCGGTCACTGCGCTCAACCGCCATTGACTTAACATAGTAGTGCTGTGATCAATTTCACAGCGTGCATGCTACAACTCGCTGATGATGGGGCACACTCGCAGAGGGAGGGAAAGATGGCGGAAACAGTCATCAACGCGGGAGCGGGCGGCACTTGGGACATCGTCGCACCTGAGGGAGTGACGGTCGCCACCAGCCAAGACCCACAGACCGGGGTTACCACAGGGCTACGCATCTTCGTGGATTTCACCTATGACCAGTGGATCAATGCCTCGAAGGGGGCGGCGGCGATTCACTTCATCGGTCCTGCGACCGATCCGGGCGGCACGCCACAGCCCCTTCAGTTCTTCCAGGGCTTGGTTGCCCAGACCACCTTCGCCATTCGCAATGATCTGGGTGTGTCGATGCAGGGTCTAAATCTTGCCCTGGTAAACGATGACGCCGCCACGATTCCCGGCCGCGATGTCAAGGATGCACATCCCGACGATTACGCCCACTTCCATCAGGTACTCCCGACCTCCTTCAGCGACAAGCTGACCGGCAGTGTCGATACTACGCTCAAGGGGTTCGACCCGACGCTGCAACCGGCCTTCCTCGGTGCGCCTACGGCTAATGAAAACTCGCCCAGCATTATCGATACGTTCGGCGTCATCCAGCCCGATGCCATCTGGCAACTCGGCGGTGGTAATCCCAACAACACCTTCACGCTGCATAGCGAGGATACTCCTGGTCCGACCGGTGGCTCCTTCACCCTGTCGTGGTTCACTCTCGATACGCCGAATGGCGATCCCCAAGCGCCCGATCCGAACACTGTACGGGTGTTCCCGACGCAAACGATTCCAATGCAAATCGCCGATCATCAGGGCGACGGCAAGACCTATGTCTTCGCCGGCATCTCATCCTTCAAAGACGACCTGCCGTCGATTGAGTTCGTCAGCAAATCGACCGACGTTCTGACCGCCGTCAATGTCATAAGTGACAGCACTGTTGAGCCAGCGGTGTTCGGCGATCTGAAACTCGATGCGAACAGCACGGTCAGCGTCAAAGACGGCCTGCATGTTGGTCGAGGGACGTTTACAATAGAGGAAGACCCTACCGCCAATCTGGTGTTAGGTGGAAAGAGTACGCTCGTTGATCAGAGCCAAGTAGCCATCGCATCCGCCGATGACCGAGGCCACGTCACACTGAGCGGCGATCTGGCGCTTGGGGCTGATAACAACAACGTTCTCAACGTTGGCGCCCATCTCGGCGGCACGGGGATGATGTTCATCCAAGCCGCAAATGACACTATGACTGTCAACGCCGTGGATAGTGGCGTCAGCTTCAACATCACTGCCGGCATGCTCAATGTTGAACACCCCACCGATTTCCACGGCACCATCGGCACTGCCGCCGATCAACCGTTCCTCGGTCCCTCGGGAGTCGTGCAATTGCTGGAGGCGGCAGATGTCACCCATGCCACCTTCGGAACCGCGACGGGCGTGTTGCACTTGCTTACCGATCAGGGTGCGGATCGCGGTGACATCCACCTCGTTGGTTCTGTCAGTGGCTTGACGCTGAACCGTACGCTGCCCGATGACAGCTTTATCTCGCTGCAAAACGGCGGCGGCACAGGCAATATCGCGATCAACTTCACCTAGAAAGCTGTGTTGGAGGAGAAGCATACGCGCAGAAGTCGTTAGGCGGCGGCGCGCGTTTGTCCATACCAGCTTCACGGAGCCGGGCGGCCGATCATGACTAGCCGAGCAAACAAAGTCGATCGCAGAGCGGGTCGCCGAAAGGGCTCGACAACTGCCACGGCCATAGCCACGGTCGGCTGAAATCACTGCCGCGACAGTTCGACGTGGGAGTCGATGTTTGGGATTTCTGGCCGGTTCGGCTGGCCGACATTCTCGCTAGTAGGATCGGTCGATCAATGACTGGCTGACAGGGGGCGGCGCTCAGTCCAGACCGAGCGCCTCATGCTTTACTGCTTGCCTTGCTCTTTCTCGGTCTTTGTCTTGTCATGGTGGCCGATAGCGGCGCCCGTCGCCGCACCAGCAACGGCATGTCAACTGCCCACCTCATGGCCCGCCAGCGCACCTACAGCCGCACCCTTGGCCGTGCCGCCAGTATGCTGCGCGTCCTTGTCCTTATCCGTTGCGGCCTGCGCCGTCGCGGCAGTAAGCGCAAGGCCAACGGTAGCACAGATCAACCGAAGTCGCATTTGTCCCTCCATCTGTTCGAGCCAGACCCAAACGGAGGTGCCGCAACGGGGTTGCTTCACGTCGGCGAGGGCAAGGAGGTCACGCCAAATCTTTGGCCATTCTGTAATTCGTTCCCTCTACAATCGCGCGAGGGCACAGGTACTTGCCCAACTCGATGGGTATCGCATAGCCGGAAACCTCGATCGATGTGAGGTCCACAATGCTCAACGCGTTGACTACACGCCTGCTTCTGGTTTGAGACGGATTTGATTTCTGGTTGGGTGGTGAGATGATGCTACGGCCTCACCATCCAGACACTTGCCGAACGGCCTGGGGCTGCTCGCGGGTCAACTGAATCTCTTCCGCTTCATGGCGGATCACGAGATTGTCGCCTTCTCGGAGTGTATATTTCGCTCCACCCATGGCGATTTCCACGTCGAGCATCTGCCCACGGTACGTCACGGGAAACCGAAGTATGGCGCGATCCTCTGGCGCGCGGCGTGGCCAGAACGCCAACTTCCCGTGGTGGTCCTGCATTCCCCCAAGCCCATACGCAAGCATCATCCAAGTACCGCCCATCGAGGCGATATGGCAGCCATCCTTCACGTTGCCGTTGACATCGTCCAGGTCCATTAACAGTGCCGCTATCCCATATCGGAGGGCCGTCTCCATATCGCCTATCTGGCCAGCTACGACTGCCTCTATGCAGGATGATAGCGATGAGTCGCCTGTGGTCAGCGGGCCGTAGAACTCAAAGTTGCGCCGTTTCTCGTCGCGCGAAAACGTGCTGCCCAACAGGAACATGGCCAAAACGACATCGGCCTGCTTGATGATCTGTTTTCGGTAGATGTTCAGAGGGTGGTAGAACAGCAGAAGGGGATAATGGTCGGGGGGTGTGTTCTCAAAGTCCCACGGTTCGCGCTCTAAGAAGCTGTCATCCTGCGGGATGATCTTCCGTTGGTCGTCATACGGAACATACATATGTTCTGCTGCGGTAATCCAGGCTGATGCTTCATCCATTTCGAGCCCTGTTTTGTGAACCAGAGCCTTGAAGGCGTCGAGATCAGTCGCCCGCAATGATTTAACAGTCTGGGCTGCAAACCGGAGGTTTTCGCGTGCCATGAGGTTGGTGTAAGCATTGTTGTTCACGACCGCCTTGTATTCATCGGGTCCCGTGACGGAGTTGATGCAAAACTTCCCGCCTTTTGCCTCAGAATAGAACCCCAGGCTGGTCCAGAGACGCGCAGTTTCCACCAGCATCTCAGCACCATAATCTCGCAAGAACTTTCCATCGCCGGTCGCTTGCACATACTTCCGCAGCGCGTACATGATATCGGCGTTGATATGGTACTGCGCGGTACCTGCCGCATAGTACGCCGAGGCTTCCTGCCCGTTGATAGTACGCCACGGGAACATGGCGCCGCGATGCCCTAAAAGTCTGGCGCGATCTCGGGCCTGCGGTAGCATTCTGTGCCTGACCATCAACACATTTCGCGCAATCAGCGGTGAGGTGTAGATGAGAAACGGCAGCAGGTAGATTTCCGTGTCCCAAAAGTAGTGGCCCTCGTACGACCTGCCGGTAAGACCCTTTGCCGCCACTCCGGCGTGTTCTGCCCGAGCCGACGCTTGCAAAATCTGGAACAGATTGAAGCGAATCCCTTGCTGGATTTCTACGGTACTGCGCTTGGTGCGATCTTCCGGTACGTCGGTGACACGGACATCACTGCGACGCCAGAAGTTAGCCATGTAATGCTCTTGCGCCAGAAGCAGTGGCTCGAACCCGTGTGCCATGACACGATCCATCGTCCATTCGGCGCGACCGCAAAGCTCCTCTGGTGAGGCGGTGTGCGTGGTATGGTAGACCATGAATTTCGTGAGGTGGATAGGGTGTCCTGCCCGAGCCTCGATCCTGATAGCGACCTGCCCGAAGTCGTCGTTGTGGTTAACCGTGACCTCGTGTGGACACGTAGTCTCTAAGAGATGATCGGTTGCGCATGCCAAAGTCAAGCGGCTGTGTTCAGTCCCATGGCACAAGACGATTCGACGGTCCTTGCTATAGGACTTCCTGGGATGAATCACTCGATCAGCAAACACTTTCGCCAAACGAGGGTCGTTGAGGGAGGGGCTGACGCTCGACTCGTGCGCCATCATCTCGGATGAAATTACAATGAATGCGTCCGCATTCAGCGTCACGGCATAAGAGACCCCCGCAACGCGCTTCTGGCTAAAAGAGACCAGCCGTCGTGACGTGATCGATACTTGCTTGCCGGCCGGGGTTTCCCAGACCACATCGCGATCGAGCGTTCCCGATTTCATGTTCAACCGCCGTTCGAACGTCAACAGATTCGCGTCCGGCAGCCAGAAGGGTTCGTCATCCACGAACAGCCGAATGACCTTGCTATTGGTCACATTGGCGATGGTCTGTCCGGTCTTTGCGAAACCGAATGCGTCCTCGCCATATACGATCGGCCACGTTTCGTAGAAGCCGTTGATGAGGGTACTGTTTTCGGCATTGGGACCCCCTTCCTCCGGGCACCCGCGCATGCCAAGGTATCCGTTGGCGACGGCAAAGATGGTCTCCATCTGCGCCATGAACTCGGGGTGGTAACCTCGTTCAATGACGTTCCATTCATCAGGTGGATAGTAGTCCGAGGGGGGCCTTAGCGGCTGACGACGGATCATCCTAGTCTCCGGTGATTCAGGTCAGCATACCTCAGACTGGGCCGATGTGTCCGCACGCCATGCAACGACCGCTCCGACGTTCCCAGTTCTTCTATGAAGACAAATTAGAGGCCACCTTGCAGATGATCAGGAGTTTGTCTGTCAGGTATGCCCGAAGAAGGTCGGGGAACGATCCACCTCCAGCGATGGCCGGGCCAAGGCAACGACGCGCCAGCCTACGCCCGCTTCCGCCCTGGCTTGGCCGCCTGAGCAGCAGCGGCACGCTTTGGTTTCGCCGGAGCGGATGACTGTGCGGGCTTTGTCGGCGCCTCTTGCGCCAGGGATTTCTTCAGCGCGGCCATCAGATCGACCACATTGGTGCGATCTGGTTCCGCCGGTTCGCTGAGGTCAATGCCTTCGCCCTTGAGCTTGGCGTCGATCAGCGCCCTTAGTCGCGTTTCGTATCGGTCCTCCAGGTCTGAGGGATCGTAGGTTGTTGTCTGACGCTGGATGAGTTGCTTGGCGAGCGCCACCATCTCGGGGTCGGTCTTGACTTCGGCCGCGTCACCGAAGATCGATTTGGCGTCGTTGATGTCGCGCTGCTCGTCCAGCGTGTGGGCAACGAGGCCGCCCTGCATCGCGCGTAGGGCTATGGTTCTCTCGCGTTGGCCGATAACCACCCGCGCCAGGGCAACCTTGCCAGTCTCGGCTATGGCTTGGAGCAGCACTGCAAAAACATCTCGTCCCGCGTCGCCGTCAGGTGCGAGATAATAGGAAGAGGCGTAGTAGATCGGATCGATCGAGTCTGCCTCGACAAACTTCTCGATGTTCATCACCGACGAACTCTCGACCTTCACGCTGTCGAAGTCAGTATCATTGAGCAGCAGGTACTGGTCCTTCCTGAACTCGTATCCCTTGACCAGATCGCGCCGCTGAACCTCCTGCTCGGTCTCGGCATCGACCGTCTTCATCCTGATCCGGTTGCCGGTGTCGGGATTGATCATGTTGAACCGGATCGTCGCCCGGTCGTGCTTCGCGTTCCAAAGCGCGACTGGGCAAGAGACGAGCGCCAGCCGGAGATGACCACGCCAAATCGGACGCGCCGGCATCTACACGTTCTCGTAGCGCGGGAAATAAGCTCGTCGTGCCCGGTCAGCTTCGCCCGAATTCTCAGCTTCGGCTTTGTCATCATCGAGCGCGTTTCCGATCCGCGCGAGGTGATCGGTGATCGCTTCCTCGATCTCGACCAGCGCGTCCTCCACGTGACGACCGTAATCGCCGTGCTGCGCCAGACAAGCCTGATGGCCGGCGACCTTCAGGGCTTGCCGGAGCCGATCGAGACGCTCGCCGAACAAGAAGAACGTATCAGAAACAAGGGCTTGGCTGCTCATCTGCGGAGATTGAGGAACTTGCGGCAGCGAAAAAAGAGGCGCCGGTCGCCCCTGAGCGAACCGCGCTATGCGGTGGTGTCAAGATGTCGCTGCACCCTCTTGTTCTGCCAAAGGTTCGACTGAAATCGAGACGGCATAAGAACGTCCACACGATTTGGTGAGGCCGGTGCTTGCCTCGTCGCCCGGTCGCCAGACATTCTGGCGCCATGCCAGATCGATCTTATCCAGCCGTCGATAACCTGATCCGTCGTGCCCGGCGTGCGGCGGCGGGCCGACCCGATGCAGCCCGCATCCTCGCTCAGACGATCAGCATGGCTTGCCCTGGCGGCGCTGATTCCCTACGCGGTGCCGGGCGTGTTGGTCGAGGGCACGGTGCAAACGCTGGTCGAGCACATTCCCAAGTGCGACGCACTTGGTTTTGCCGCACCAGAAATTGGCGATCTGCGGTATGGTCCGTGGCATGTTTGACAACTTCATCGGCTGCTCGCGGATCAGGTCGCAGGTGATCCTGGGCGGGTCTGCGCCTAATTTTGGCGTGTCTGGTCTGGTGGTACGGCGACCGCGAAGTTCGTCGTGCAATCGCGTGTCGGTAGTTATTCGCCATGCGGCAGATCAGGCCGGATTTTTGATGACTCGGCGAAGTCCGTACCCAGGGTACTGTTTTGTCGCCGCAATGGTAGCGCCGCCAAGTCCCTGCTGCCGCAGCGGCTCGCTGGCGACCCAAATGCGCAGCGTGCTGCGCATTCGATCATTCGCGCCAAACCTGCCGCCTGTTGGCGATAGCTGCCCACGCAGATCACGTAGAACTCTCCATTTGGTCAGACGGGTCTGCCACTGGTCAGGCGAAACAAGGGGTGCCTGACCAGCAAAAAACCGAGGAATCTCTAGGGACTCCGCAGGATTTTTGGTCACGTGGTCAGGCTGGACAGGGTTTTTTCGGGTTGTACGAAAAAATAATGGAGATACGTCACTTTTGCCGTATCTCGTGCGTGAGCTATGCAAAAGTGACGTATCTCGCATTATTTTTTCAAACTTAACTCAAAACAGCCTGTCCGCCTGACCACAGACCGAAAATCACCTCTAATGCGTTGATTTCATTGAGAAAAACGTGGTCAGGGTGGGGTCCGCGACCTGACCAATCAGGGGCAGTCCCTGACCACGCAACGGCGGTGTCAGCACGAGAAAGGCGGGCTTTCGCCCGCCTCTACATGGACTAGACCTCTGGTCCGATCCACCTGCCGTAGTCATCGACGTACTTCAACTTGGTATTGTCGATCTTGAAGATGTGTTCCGGCTTGCGGTTGTCCTTCCAGATCATGTGCCTGCCGGTGTCCTGGCGTGGCCGATCCTCGATGATGTAGCCGTCCATCTTGTGCTTCTTCAGGTACACCCGCACCTTGTCGAACAGCACGCGGTCGAGGATTTTGCCCTTTTCGCCTGCCTTCTTCGAGCAAGCCTCATAGCCCGCATACAACGCGGTCTTGCAGATATGCGTGAAGTCGGGATCGGCGAACACCGCCTCGATGATCCGATCGTACATGCGCTCCTGGATGCCGAGAAGCCGCTTGTAGTCGTCGCCATGCAGGGCGCGTGGCGCATCGTGTTCGCCGTACTTCTGGATCAGGCTCTCCAGCCATGCAGCGATCTGCTCAGGATCACACAGATGCTTCATGCCTTCGTCTTTCAGCCACTTGTACGCCCGCTTGGTCGCCGCGTCGTACTGGTCATCACTGTAATCATGGGGCGGCAGCCAGCCATGCCGCACGGCAATCCAGTATTCCAATGTCAGTCCGTCCTCAATGTGGATGACCGAGTACCGCCTATCGGCTTTGCTCCTGTCCAACCAAATCCCGCCGTTCTCTTTCTCGTTGCTGCCAATCCAATACCATGCCGTGTTCTCGCACTGGAACGGCTGCAAGCCCTTGGGATTGGCGATGAACTCCGAGTTGCCGACGATTAGCTTGGCAGATTGTCCAGAGGTCTTGTCGGCCATCAATTCATCAATCATCACGATCACCATGCCAGCGATCAGAGCATTGAACTGCCCGGTCACGTGTGTTGCCTCTGACGACATGGTTTTGCCGCCGTACAACCGCTTGAGGACCTTGTTGATCAGCACGTTCTTGCCCGCGCCGCCTTCGCCGTAGATCACCATCGCTGGCAGGGTGTAGTCTTCGGGATGCAGGTACTTGTGGACGATGCAGTGCCGGATGTGATCCACGGCCTCCGGTTTGCCGCCACCTGCGCTGTGGGTGATCCAGTCGAACACCGGATGGTACTCACCGGCCTTCGGCTGAATCCACAACGACTTGTCCATCAGGTTGAGCAGGTCGGGTTGCACCTCACTGAACGCATAGGTCACGTCGTTGAACAGATGGCCGCGTTCATCCAGAACCACCGTCACCGCCTTGGCGAACTTCGCATTCCACTCGGTATGCCCGTTGGCAAGGTACGACGGCTTGACGAAGATCGGCGTGCCGTCCATGCGCCGCTTGTAATAGACACCCTGCTTGCGGACGTACCACATCGGGTCTTTGTCGAGAAACCCCCTGGCCGCTTCGAGCAGGTCTTGGTAGTCCTGCTCCTTGTCCTCCTGCGGCTTCTGCGGTCGCCCACGCTGGCGCTTCTGCTTCGCCTGATTGAAGTCAACCACCACGTCATCATCGTTCTTTTCGCTCATCAAATGTCCTTTCTTGAATGCGATAGTCCGTGTCTAATCTTGTCCCGATACCGCTCTAAGGCGTCCATCGGTTTGCGCTTCACCGGCTGCTTCTCGCGTGCGCCGCGAAGGCTGTCGTCCAGGTTGTAGTCGCTCAAATACCGGTCGAGGTCGCGTTGCTTGGTGCATCGGGCCGACCGCGCCACGCCACGTAGAACTTGCTTAAACTCTTCGTCACGATCAGCCGGATGCGCCCTTGCCCAATGCCAGATGGCCTTCAGCATCGGCTCATAGAAGCCGTCCTTGTCGTCGCCGATCCGCTCCAGATAATCCAGGTACCTGTCGTTGCTATGGGTCTGCGGCAACTCGCTATATGGTTTCCGTAGGCCATACTCGACAAGCTCATCATACTCGTCGCGCTCTTGCTGGCGCACGTGTTGGTCCCAGTCCTGCGAAGGAATGGTGACCGACACGTCGATCTGGTCGCCGATATGCACGCCGTTGCGGCTGCCCTGCACCGGATCGTCCACGCCTCTCAAGGATCGGTGCGGCGGTGTAGTTGGGCTGCACCGTCCTGAAAACGGCGGGGTCGAGTATCTTCCAACCCGGCCTCGCCGTTGATCCACCTCGCCCAGTTCTCGAACTCCTTGTCGGTGTGCTTCTCGCGGCACCAGAACCACAGGTGAGCGCGAAGTGTCTTGCCGCCGTCCAGACCGTGGCCGCATGACCACTGCCAATAGAAGCTGACATTCCAGAACACGGGCGGCAGCAGCCGTACCAGATAACCGAGGATGATCTCCACGTCATCGTCGGGATCAAGGAACATCGGCATCGGCACTTCGTCGAAGTCGGCGCAAAACCAATGATGCCCGACTCTGATGGGCGACGAATGCCGCCTTGTCACCGTGCAGTCGGCGATACACGTCGTAGTGCCGATCTATTGGCATACCACGGATCGCCACCTTGTTCGGCTGCTCGCTCAGATCGAACAGCACGTCACACAGATCGGCGATGTGGTTGATGCCGATCTTCTGCGCGTCGAACTTGAGGGCGTCGTCGTAGTCGGTCTTGTAGAGTGCTGCCGTTGGTCGCGCGACGCAGGCGTTTGGTCATTACCTTATCGCGCGGAAAGCGCACCACCAAGACGGTGATGTGGTCAGTAAATGAAATCAACGTCAAATAACTCCATGTGCAAATCACATGGACATTGACAGGCTCGCATAAATAGATGTACGATTAGCTTGTTCATTCATCGCACATCGTTCTTTCGGGAGACCCGCAATATCCAGGTTGCGGGTCTTTTCTATTTCATCACCAGCCGTTCGCCAGTGTTGGTCTTCCAGGTCTTCTGCCATTCGTGCAACGCGTCCAGGTCGAACAACATCGACCGCGACGATGGCCGCACGAACGGCGGCGGGTTGCGGCTCGATTTGACGATCTTCCGCAGCACCGACACGTCCATGCGTAGCTCTGCTGCCGCTTGGGTTGGGTCAATCCACCTTGTCATCTCTCTAATGTCTCCTGCTTCAATAGCTCTGTTATACGCCGCCTCGACTGCTGAACGCAATATTTATCGGCGGAACAAGTATTTAGCACGCATGTCGCTTTTTGTGGATATAACCGTCGTTACTGCTGATATACTGTCTTGAGGTCGGAATTACCCGATCTCAGCGATGAAGTATTTGAGCAATGCAACTTACAACCGAACAAGAACTGATGGCGTCTGCCATCAGGGACCACATCAATGGCAAGACGGACAAGCAGACCCTGGTCTGTCATGGTGTCGCCGGTACCGGCAAGACCACGGTGGCGACCGCGCTGGCCAGCGAGTTTCCCGCAGCGAAGCTCTGTGCCTACACCGGCAAGGCGGCATCCGTGCTGCGTGCCAAGAGCGGCCTGAAGGCTTGCACCGTCCATAGCCTGTTCTACAAGCTGATCGACAAGGGAATCGACGAGAAGACCAAGAAGCGCATCCTCTACTTCCAGCGCATCCATGCCGAAGGCGGGATGGCTGGTAAGGTCATCGTGCTGGACGAGTGCAGTATGATCGACCGCAAGACGGCGAACGATCTGTTGCAGTCTGGCGCGAAGATCATCGCGGTCGGCGATCCTGGTCAGTTGCCGCCCGTGCATGGCGCACAGTTCTTCTCCCAGGCCGACGTGACGCTCCAGACGATCCACCGTCAGGCACTCAACTCACCGATCCTGCGGCAAGCGCACTCGATGCGCGAGTCTGGCCGCTACGAAGCCGATGGGGAAGACTTCCAGGTGGTTCGCAAGGCCGCCGATGAGCAGATGATGGCGGCGGACGCGATCCTGTGCTGGCGCAACGTGACGCGACACAAGATCAACACACGGATGCGCCAGCTTCTCGGTTTCCACCTGCCGTATCCGATGATCGGTGAGACCGTGCTGTGCCTGAAGAACTCGCACCAGTACGGCATCTTCAACGGCGTCACGTATGAGCTTGCGAAGAGCTTCGAGCCGGACGATGCCGCGATCTATCTGTTGATCGACGGCGTTGAGGTCGAGGTGCCGAAGTGCGTCTTCGTCGAGAAGGGCGGCAGCCTGGACGACTACGACGATGACGACTTCACCAGCGCATTCGACTACGGCTATGCGTTGACCGTCCACAAGGCACAGGGTTCCGAGTGGGACAAGGTGCTGTTGATCGACGAGAACCACAAGCATGATCGGCGTCGCTGGGCGTACACGGCGATCACTCGTGCCGCGAAGAGTATCATCGTACAGGGCTGACATTCAACACAGGAGGGACAGGGCGGACAACGCCCTGTCATATCACATGAAGGCAACGATTAAGCTGACAGCCGAACAGCGCGAAGCATTACGCCACGACATTGAACGCGCCATCAAAACAATAAGGTCAGGTGGCTGGCCCGAATACCAAAAACTGCGGCCTGACTGCGCGACAGGTCGGTGGCCTGCTGCCCCTCGGCTACAAGGCCATCTCAATCCCCAGCGGGTTCAAGGCGTGCCGCCGATGACTGGCGAGACGGACGCCAACGCGACGACATAACGATTTTGCATGATCAGTCTCTCACGTTTCGGCGTGAACGCATGGCCATGGGTGGGCGTCTCCGCGCAACGTAAGCGTGGTACTTCGACAGATAAGCGGCATCGCCGCTCGAACAGATCACCCTGCTGGTCTCGGTGTCGATAAGATCGACCGGCGGAACCGCATTGCCACCCTTGCGCCGCGTCCAACGCGCCTCCTCCATCCCGAAGATCACGGCTTGCTCTGCGGCAATGTCCGGATCGGGATGATCGAAGGCGGCTCGCACGCGTTCCTTCAGGGTTGCGCTGCGCATGGCGAGTGCGGCGGCTTCGGAGAGCAGATCGTCTTTGAAGGTCTTGCCCCTCCCCGCTTGTGTGTTGACGAATGGCGCCCCCCTATTGTCGTTGTGTTCGCTCATTACTATTGCTCCTTTGGCGCCTCGGTGATGACGTTTTGCAGCGTCATCGCCGGTGTCTTGGCCACCATGTTCCAGAACTTCGTCTCTTGCCGCTTCATCGGTCTGACCGAGTAGCTGGAAGGTCGCTGCGCGTGCTTCCAAAGCAGGGGCGCGAGCGTTCCGTAGTTTCTTCAAGTCCCACCGATAACTGATGTCGTCAACGCTGGCATCTAGCTGCACGTCGGCGATCCTTACCGCCAGCGGATTGGGCTTCTGATCAGGCTGCTGATGAGCAGGTGCATCTGGCGTCTTCTTCCCGGCGCCGTCGCCGCGACGCCGTCTGATCTCATCTCGCGCCGCGCCGAAGATCGCTCGCGGCGTCGTGTATGTGAACAAACGCCTGACGACGCCCGGTTCGGCATTCATGATAAAGTCTATTGGGTCCCAAAACATTGGGCCAGCGTTCAGTGTCGTGATGGACCGCACGAGTGCTCTGACTCATTCGGACGCTACAGGCAGGCTGGCCATCTTGGCGAGGATAGAGGCGGCGGAAGCGGACCATACGAATGGTCGCGGTTGGGCATTTCGTTCGGTGAGGTATTCGTTGATGGCGGCTTGTAGACTGACGATGGAGTGGAAGCTGCCGCGCCGGATGCGTTGTCGGGTGATGGCGGAGAAGAACGTCTCGACGGCGTTGAGCCAGGAGCCGGAGGTTGGCGTGAAGTGGAATGTCCAGCGTGGATGCCGAGCCAGCCAGGCGTCCACCTTGGGATGCGTGTGGGTTGCGTAGTTGTCGACAACGGCGTGGATGATCCTGCCGGCGGGCACCTCGCGTTCGACCGTGTTGAGGAAGCGGATGAACTCGTCGTGCCGATGACGCTGCATGCAGCGACCGATCACGGTGCCCTCCAGCACATTGAGCGCGGCGAACAGTGTGGTCGTGCCGTGGCGCTTGTAGTCGTGTGTCATCGTGCCGCAGCGACCGGGCTTCAGCGGCAGCCCTGGCTGGGGGCGGTCGAGCGCCTGGATTTGGCTTTCTTCGTCGATCGACAGCACGACAGCGTGCTCCGGCGGGTCGAGATAGAGGCCGACGATGTCGGCCAGCTTCTCGGCGAAGGCTGGATCGCGCGAACGCTTGAAGCTGCGCACCCGGTGCGGCTGGAGTTGGTGAGCCTCCCAGATGCGCTGCACCGAGCGCAGCGAGATGCCGGCGGCCTTGGCCATCGCGCGGCCAGTCCAGTGCGTCATTCCGATAGGCGGTTCGCCGCAGGTGAGCGCCACCACCCGCGCCACCGTCTCGGCGGGGATGGGCGGTTTGCCCGGCCTGCGCGTCTTTTCGCGCAGCAGTCCTTCAGGGCCGTCCTCGGCAAAACGCTGCTGCCAGCGCCAGACCGGGCGGCTGACATCGACCTCTGTCGCGACCTGCTGCACCGGCCGGCCTTTCGCGGACGTGAGAACCACGCGCGCACGCTCGACATGCTTGCGCGGCTGATTGCGGTCCCAAGCGATCGCCTCAAGCCGCATTCGGTCCAATGCGTTCAACAACACGCATACTGTCTGTGCCATGCGCACAGACTCGCACTGCCCCGTCGTGAATCGGCAGAATGCGTCAGAGCACTAGGAGGTCTTCTGGCGGCATAGGTAGTTCAGAGGGGAAAACATCAGAATCGACAATTGGCCTTGCCTGCCCGTTGTTTTGGCCATCACAGTCCTGAGGCTACGAAAAAGGCCCGCCGAAGCGGGCCTTCCCTGTCACGCTAACCCCCTTATAGACCGGCGCGGAATTGCGTGACCTATGCCGCCTGCCGCTGCTCGGTATAGGCCCATGGCCGCAGCGCGCGGTCGTGCTCGCGATAGGCGGAATAAGCCCCGGTATACGGTTCGTCGCGCAGATAGCAAATATACCGCTCGGCCAGCAGCTTGCGCTGCTTGAGCAGCGTGCGGTCGTTGTAGGCGGCGCCGACCTGGGTATCGACCGCATGATCCAGGGCGATGTCCATGGCCTTCTCATCCACCACGGTTAATTGGTGCTCCTTGATCCAGCCGGTCGCCGTGGTCCGCCAGCCATGTGGGGTCGCATCACCAAAGCCCTGCTCGGCGAGTTGCTGCATGAGCTTGTTCATCTGCGCCTCTCCCAAGCGCTGGCCGTCGAGCGATCCGCCGGGGAATACATAATCGCTGGGCTTGGCATCGGCAGGCCGCAACGCCCGCAGACGCTCCACCGTGCACGGCAGCAGGGGGATGTCGCGCACGACGCGCTGGTTGCGCTGCTTCTTCACCTTCATGCGCGGGCGCGGCACGATCCACAGCGCTTTGTCCACGTCCAACTCGGCCCAGGTCAGGTCGAAGATTTCGGCGGCACGCGGCGAGAGGGTCTCGATCATGGTCAGCAGCGCCATCGCCGCGCTGCGCTGGGTATCCGTCGGCGTGTTGCGATGCTGGCCTTCGGTCAGATCGCGACACGTCCGGCGAGCCGGGCGCTCCGCGTCCGTCTCGTGCGGCCCGAGCGCCGGGCCGCCGTTGTGGTTGCGCGGGTGTGGCATATCCGCCTCAGCAACCGACGCACCCGCGATCTCCAGCAGACGCTGGTAGTAGCGCGGCGCCTGCTCATACGGAATCGAGCGACGCGGCACCGCCACCTTGCGGCAATCCTTCGGCAGTTCGTAATCGAGCAGCGCCTTGGCCGGATTGAGCATGCCGTTCTTCCAGCGCCGCTCGTCCTCGGGTTTCTGCATGTCGCGCGACATGGCCAGATCGATCGCACCGATCAGGATGCTGAGCACCCGCTGCGCCGTCTCGTTATGGGTCAGCCATAGCGAGGTCGGGTCCTCGTGCACTACGCCCTGTGCATCGAAGGTGCGGCGATAGAACAGCGGCTTCAGCATCGCCACGGTGATCTTGGCGGTCTCCCAATCGCCGCATACGACCGGCGGCAGCCGCTTCTGCGTGCGTTCTTCGGCTGACATCGATGGGTCACCGATATGCCGCAGCATATGGCCCTTCTTGGTGGTCGGCGTGTTGCCCTTCCAGGTGCGGAGATGGTGGTAATAGTACTCCTGACAATCATCCCACAGCGTCACCTTCTTCGGTGCCTCCGTTGGCTTCTTGCGTGGGAAGGGATCACGCCCGGCAGCCAGTTCGCCGTTCTTGACCTTCGCTGCCTTGCGGGCGGCGCCAAGGTTCATCGTCTTCGTGCTGCCGAGCGAGTGCTCACGCGGCTCGGTCAGGTAGGTGTAGCGATACAGCCAGATGCGGCTTTTGCCCTCGCGCCGCACCCACAGATACAGGTGCTCGGTGTCATCGTCCTTGTACTTGCCGTCCTCCAGCGTGTTCACGCAGCCGGGGCCGGGGGTGGCAGTAAGCTTGGTGGCCATGTGCGATTACTCCATATGCTGGCGTAATCTACCGCCCCATCGGGGCGTTGTCAAAGATTGCGTGTCCCAGATGGTCCACATCGGGCTCCGAAACAGTGCGGGGCTGTGAGGCTCAGATATCCGGGCTTCTCCGCAAAATCCCAGGAAAATCAGGGTGTCGTGGGCATGGTGGGGCATGGCCGGAATCACGCCCCAATGGAGTACATTACCCCGCGCGTAATCGCATTGCGCGCGGCGGCTGATCACGATGGGAACCGCAAACGAATGAGGTTCCCATCATGGACACGCAAACACAGTCCGGCCCAGCGCCCACCCGCCGCTGGTGGGCACTGGGCAGCGTCGCCGCGGCACAGTTCCTCGCCGTGGCCGACGCCTTCATCGTCAACGTCGCAATTCCGTCCATCCGCGCCGATCTGCACGCCGGTGCGGCCGAGATCCAGGCGGTCATCGCCGTCTACCAGATCGCCTACGCCGCGCTGGTGATCACCGGCGGCCGTCTCGGCGACATCGTCGGCCGCAAGCGCATCTTCATCGCCGGCGTTCTCGGTTTCACGCTGGCATCGCTATGGTGCGGTCTGTCCGGATCGCCGGCTATGCTGATCTTCGCCCGCGCCGCGCAGGGAGGAGCCGCGGCGATGATGGTGCCGCAGGTGCTCGCCTCGATCCACACGCTGTTCCCTGACAGCTCCCGCGCCCGTGCCTTCACCATATTCGCCGTCGCCATCGGCCTGGGCGCAGCATTCGGCTTCATGCTCGGAGGCTGGCTGGTGACGCTGAACGTCGCGGGTCTCGGCTGGCGCAGCATCTTCTGTGTCAACGTGCCGATCGGCGCCGGCATCGCGCTCGCCGCTGCATGGCTGATGCCGGCAATGCCACGCAACGTCGGCACGCGGCTCGATCTGCGCGGAGCCGTCGTGCTGTTCATCGGCCTGCTCGGCTTGATCGTGCCGCTGATGTTCGGGCGCGAGCTCGGCTGGCCATGGTGGATGTGGATCACGATCGCAGCCGGCATCGCGGTGCTGTGCGGCTTCGTGCGACTGCAGCGCGCCATCGAGCAGCGTGGCGGCATGCCGCTGATCGACCTGGCACTGCTCGAGGACCGCGTCTTCGTGGCCGGCATGAGCGCGACGTTCTGTTTCTTCCTCGGCAACCTGTCGTTCTACTTCGTGCTGACACTCTACATTCAGAACGGCCTGGGCTTCTCGCCATTCGACGCGGCGCTGACGGTGATGCCGTTGGCATTGGCCTTCGTCGCCGGCTCGCGCGTGAGTGGTCGTCTGATCGAGGGCTGCCTGGTGCAGGGTTTCGGTCTCGCCTCTATAGCGTTGCTGGTCGCCACGGTAGCGCGTCCGACCATGGTAATGCTGATGCTGCCGCTCGCCGTGTTCGGCTACGGCCAGGGCATGGTGCTGGCGCCCTTGTTCAGTGCCGTGCTGACGCAAGTGCGTCACGCGCATGCCGGATCGGGCGCAGGCATCCTCACCACCACGCAGCAGGTGGCCAATGGCGCCGGCGTCGTCTTGGTGGGCGCGGTGTACTTCGGTGTCCAGGCGCTGGACGGCAATCGATGGGCGTTGTTAGCGGCGACGATCGCTCTCGGCTGCACGGTCGTGGCGACGATCGGCTTCCTGCATCGCATGCGGCCGCGCGCCATCGTCGCCGTCGCGCGATAGGGAACGGTTACCTCTCCCGCTTGCGGGAGAGGTCGCCGCAAAGCGGCGGGTGAGGGTGCCGCCTGTTTTGTCTTGGTCTGGCGTTCACCGGCTCCGTCTGAGACAAAGCAGCATCAGCAATTGGCAAGGGAAACCAGCGATGCATTGCGACGGACTGGCTGCCATCGTCACCGGCGGCGCCTCCGGACTGGGAGCCGCGACCGCGCAGCGACTGGCGAACGCGGGCTGTCGCGTGGCGGTGCTCGACATCAACCGAACAACGGTCGAGGCGAGCGCGCAGCGCATAGGCGGCGTCGGCATCGTCTGCGATGTCGCCGACGCCGGAGCCGCCGAAGCCGCAGTCGCGCGCGCGCGTGACGCGCATGGGCCGGCACGGCTGCTGGTGAACTGCGCCGGTATCGGCACCGCGGGCCGCATCGTCGGCCGCGACGGCCCGATGCCGCTCGCCGCATTCGAGCGGGTGATACGCATCAACCTGATCGGCAGCTTCAATCTGCTGCGCCTCGCGGCCGCCGATATGAGCGCTCTTGATCCGATGGAGGACGGCGAGCGCGGCGTCATCGTCAACACGGCCTCGATCGCAGCCTATGAAGGACAGGTGGGCCAGGCCGCCTACGCCGCGTCGAAGGCCGGCGTGGTGGGCATGACGTTGCCGGCGGCACGTGAACTGGCGCGTGTCGGTATACGCGTGGTGACAATCGCGCCGGGACTGTTCCAGACGCCGATGGTCGAGGGCTTGCCAGCAGAGGCGCAACGGAGCCTGGCGGAAGGCATCCCGTTCCCGCAACGCCTCGGCGCGCCCGAGGAATACGCGGCACTCGTCGAACACATCGTCGCCAATCGGTTCATCAATGGCGAGACAATCCGCCTCGACGGCGCCCTGCGCATGCCGCCCCGCTGACAGTCGGTGTCTCGTAGCGAGTCGCGCTATGGCTTGGACGCCAGGTCCGGCTTGCCGGTGTCAAGATCCCGTAGCGCGCGCCGCTGGCAGCTTCAATACAGTATTGACGGCAGCCAGGCTCCATTCGGTTCGTTGTACAAGCCCATGCTCATCAGCGTCGTCTGCATGACCAGACGCAAGCCGTTGTCGAGACACCATGCGAAGACCTCATGGTTCTCCGTCGGCACGAGAAAGCCTGGTCCAGTGAATTCCGGCGCGGCGCCAATCAGCGCCTTGAGGCCTTGATTGCCCTCGGCCACGGCGTGCGCGAAGAACCCGACAGGCGTGGCGTAGCCTGTGACACGGCCCAGATGCTCGACCACGCTCGCTGTTCTGGCGCCGATGGAGTCGGCCAGTTCGTTGCCGCGATCGAAGCCGTGCACCTTGCGGCACAATGCATTGCAGGCCGGGATGTCGGCCTCTGTTGCCGGCCGCACCTCATAGCCTGGGAACCGCATATCCAACGCCGCTCCCTGCATAACAGACAAAGGCGCGCGGGTCTGAAAGCCGAGCCTCGTGTAGAGGCAAAGCGATCGGTTGTGGTACGCAGCCTGGACCAGCCGAATGCCGGCCACGCCACGAGCATTGGCACGTTCGATCACCGCCTGCATCAGCTTGCGCCCGACTCCCCTGTTTTGCGTCGCCGGGTCCACCGCTATCGGCCCGACGCCGGCTACCGACGAGCGGAGGTCGACGAAGTTGCAACCGAGCAATTGTCCGTCCGCCTCCGCCACCAAACCTTGGAAGCCCGGATGGGACAGCAGCATCGAGGCGACACCGCTCGCAACCTGAACAGAGGGGAAGTCACGTGGGAACCGGTGATGGTCCGCGAGTGCCGCAAACGCCGTGTAGAGCACACGGCCACACTCGGCGGCGTCGGATGGTATAGCGTCTCGAATCATATGTGCCATGCGGCGCCTCCCAATTATTGCCGCGGAGCGTATCCTAACCTTGCGCCATCGCAAGGCGCGGAGGCCCAATGCGGCGCTGTCACCGAAGCTGCTCCAGCTCCTGCTTCATGACATAGCCGCCCTTCGGTAAGGTCGTCAGCAAATAGACAGACGCGCTCAGCGCGGTGATCCAAAAGCTAGTGGGCCAATCGGTGTAGAAGGCGAGCGTGATGCCGAACCAAACCTCAGGCAGTCGTCGCCAAGCCGGCGCGCGAGTGCACTAGACCGCGGCAGCGCCTTCTTCGTTGGTGGCTTCGTCCCGCATGCCGCCTTGCCAACAGTGAGGCTGCGCAGCGCCTCGCTGCACATGCGCAGTCCGGCCAGCTGCACCCAACCTTGTCTCTTCCGACCACGTCTGGTCTACGAGAAGCGTAATCTCCCATCGAAGAAGGACCCGGACACACGATCCAGCGTACAACGCCCGTGACATTCGTCTTTCTTGTCGACACGGGGGAAACCATGGCGAGTTCGACTGGCGTGATGCCGGCGGCGTTCGTTCGGCCACTTCGGATAAAGTATCTGGTGTTTGCCGCGATCGCGATGATGGCCGCCTATGTGCTGTACCACAACGAGCGCTTTCTGCTTGATCAGGCGCATCCCATCTGGAAGCACTACGAGCCGTTCAAGTGGTGGCTGCTTCCGCATGGCCTCGCAGGCGCCTGCGCGCTGCTGCTGGCGCCGATGCAGTTCGCCGAAGGGTTGCGTCGGCGTCATACAGCGCTGCATCGGACGACGGGCACGATTTACGTGATCAGCGCCTTCATCCTCGCACCGCTGGGGCCCTACATCCAATATCTCGACGAAGCCCAGGGCGCGGCACGGTCCTTCACCATCGAGACCATGATCCAATCGTCGACGCTGATGATCACGACAGGGATCGGCTGCTACTTCGCCCTGAAGCGGCAGTTCGTCTATCATCGGCAGTGGATGATCCGCAGCTACGCGGTCGCCCTGACCTTCCTGGAGATACGGTTCATCGCGGGTGTCTTCGGCCTGGACCAGCCGTTCGACTGGCACACTATCGAGACAATCGTCTGGAGTTGCGTCGCCTCGTCGGTCCTGATCGGCGACATCGCCAATCAATTGTATGAGGGCCACCTGGCGCGGCGCAGGACCACCGGCAGAGCCAGCGATGTCGCACTCTCCAGCAGCATCGCCGTCACCGGTGATTAAGCCTGACAGAAGGTAGCTCAGGCCGCGGGAACAGCCTCCGTCTGCGTGCCGGCTCGTGCGTTGTCGGCAAGATGTTGCACCGCCGGATAGTCGATCTTGCCCGTGCCAAGTAGCGGAATTGCCGGCACGCACAGCACCGCGCGCGGCACCATGATCTCGGGAATCATCCGCGCTCTCGCGGCCGCAAGGATTTCCCTGGCATCCGCGTTCTGCCGCGTTGTCACCAGCAGCAGAGACTCGCCTTTGCGCGGATCAGGCAGGCTGATCACTGCGTGCTGCGCATCCGGCCACAGCGTTGCCACAAGCGTCTCGGCCGCCGCCATCGGCACCATCTCACCGCCGATCTTCGCGAACCGCTTCGCCCGGCCGACGATGCTGGCAAACCCGGCGGCATCAACCGACACGATATCGCCTGTGTCGTACCAGCCATTCTCGGGCGGCTCCAACACGCCAGGGGCCGTCTCGCGCAGATAGCCCAGCATCACGTTGGGACCGCGCACGTGCAGCCGACCACCGGTCTCGATGCCCGCAACCGGCTCAAGCCGCCACTCTATCCCCGGCAGGAACCGGCCCACCGTGCCGGGACGCGACTGCATCGCGGTGTTCAGCGCGAGCACCGGCGACGTCTCGGTGGCGCCATAACCCTCCAGCACACGAACGCCGAAGCGGTCGGCAAACAGATGCCTGGTCTCCTCCCGCACCTTCTCCGCACCGGCAAAGATATAGCGCATGACATAGAAGTCGTAGGGATTGGCATAGCGCGCCCAGCCGTTCAGGAACGTGTCCGTGCCGAAGCAGATCGTCGCGTCGGTGTCGTAGATCAGCGCGGGCACGATGCGGTAGTGCAGCGGCGTCGGGTAGTGGAACGTGCGCACACCGGACACCAGAGGCAGGATCGTGCCGCCGGTCAGTCCGAAGGCGTGGAACATCGGCATGGCGTTGAACACGATGTCGCCGCCATGGAAATCGATCACCGAGGCAATCTGCGCGCAGTTGGCGAGCAGGTTACGATGGCTCAGCACCACACCCTTCGGCGCGCCCTCCGAGCCGCTGGTGAACAGCACGACCGCCGGTGCATCCGGGTCCGTGGCCGCACCAGGCAGGCGCCGAGCGCCCCATGCGTCGCGTCTCGCATGCAGTTTGGCGCGCAGCCCGATTGCCTCACGCACATCCTCCAGCCAGATGAAGCGCACCTCCTGCGCCATGCGCTCAACGACCTTGGTCAGCCGTCCCTTCTCCACGAACGCGCGGCTCGAGATCACGGTCCGGACGCCGGCGGTGCGGCACGCCGACAACATCGCAGCCGCGCCCGCCGACATGTTCAGCAGGCACGGCACGACGCCGAACGCCTGCAGTCCCATGAACGCCACCATCGAGGCGATCGCATTCGGCATCATCAGAGCGACATGCGTCTCGCCCGACGCGACGCGCGAAAGCGCACGCCCGAGCGCAGCCGACCCAACCACCACCCGGTCATAGTTCATCGGCACGCGCTCAATGCCCTCGGCGATGACGGTGCGCGCGCCATAAGCATCGCGCGCATCGAGCAATGCGGTGAACAGGCTCTTCCCCGTCTCCTTCGAGCGGAACACCGCGTCCACCATCACATCGCGCAAGGCGCGACCGGTCACCTCACGGCGCTGCCGTGGCGTCAGGTCCTCGCTGTGTGCCGGCGCCAGCATGACGGACGGCAGGATGTTCAGTCGAACCGGTGGGAACCAACGCAGACGCAGCCTGCCATGCATGCGCCCGAGATGGCTGAACTGCAGCCCCTCGATGCAGATCGGCACGACCCGGGCCCGCGAGCGATCTGCGACCATCGCGGCGCCTTCGTAGACCTTCATCAAGCCGCCGGTCCGCGTCATGCGGCCCTCGGGAAAGATCATCAACTTGCGACCATGGTCGCGCACCGCCTCGACCATCCGCTTCACCGAATAGGGCGACTGGACATCCACCGGGAATGTCTCGACAGCGGCGAGGAACGGCTTGAAATACCACTTCGCTGCCTGCGTCGTGTGAATCGCGAAGGTGGGACTGTCGGGCACGTAGGCGGCGATCAGGCAGGCATCGAGATAGGACTGGTGATTGGCGACAATGACGACGCGATCGCCGGCGGCCCTATAGTTCTCCAGGCCATGCACCTGCACGCGATGAAGATGGTCGAAGTACCAGCGCAGGATCGCGCGATAGACCTCCTGCGGCAGGATGCGCACGATCCACAGCGCGACGAACAGATTGGCCACCGCCGCAATGTGCAGCACTGCCGGCGCGCGCAGACCCAGTGCCGCAAGTGCTGCGGCGGCGGCCGCACCGGCCACCATGAACAGTGCGTTCATGATGTTGTTGGCAGCAATCATGCGGGAACGCTCGGACGGCGCCGCCGCGTCCTGGATGATCGCATAGAGCGGCACCGAGAACACGCCGCCGCACGCCGCAAGCAGGAACAGATCGACGATCATCCGCCAGCCCGCGAACGACGTCAGCGCGACGACAGCCGTCGCGATGCTGCCCGCAGATGAGGCCGCCGAAGCAAAGTCCCAGCAGAACAGCGAAATGCCGAGTGCGGCGAACGGCACCAGCCGCGCCGACACCTCGCCATGCAGCAGTCGCGCGCACTGCATGGAGCCGGCGCCGACACCGATCGCGAACACCGACAGCAGTAGCGTAAGCACCGTGCCGTCGGACTGCAGCGTGTCGCGCGCCACCACGGGGAACTCGGTCATCAGCGTGGCGCCCATGGTCCAGAACCACGACAGCCCGAGCACCGACAGCCAGATCGGTCGAATGGCCGCGGCACTGCGCGTCACCCGCCAGGTCTCGGCGAACACGTTCGGCGTTATGCGCAACGCGGGATCAGCAGCGGGCGACGCCGGGATCATGCAAGCGGCACCCAGCCCAAGCAGCGCGAGCGCGACACCGACCGCGCCGACCCACGCAGTCCCGTAAGGCAGCAGCACCAACGCGCCACCCGCAACGGTCCCGCAGACGATCGACAGGAATGTCGTCGCCTCGATCACGCCGTTGCCGGCAACCAGTTCGTCCTCCGCAAGATGCTCCGGCAGCAGGCCGTATTTCACCGGCCCGAACAGAGTGGCCTGCACGCCAAGTCCCATCAGCACGACCAACAGTCCTGCCACGCTCTCGGTCAGGAACGCCACGGCCGCCGCGGCCATCAGCACCACCTCGGCCAGCTTGTAAGCCAGGATGACGCGCGGCTTGGAGAATCGGTCGGCCAGCTTCCCAGCCGTCCCCGAAAGCAGAATGTAGGGCGCAATGAACAGCGCACCCGCGAGCGCCGACAGCCCGGCGCCACCGATGCCGAGTTGGAACAGCGCCAGCACGACCATGGCGTTCTTCACCAGGTTGTCGTTCAGCGCGCCGCACGACTGCGTCAAGGTCAGCGGCCAAAGCCGCCGCGTCCCCAGCAATCCCACCAATCCTCCCCCTCCCCTCGCGGGAGGGGGCCGGGGGGAGGGGGCCGCCGCCACACCCATCGCTACCAACCGATGGCGTAAGCCGTGCGCCGCGGATCGGCGCCCGCCCACTTCACACCGGTCCGCAGATCGGACTGGATTGTGCAGACCGAACCCGCGAGATACTTCCGTTCCGGCCACCGTTCGACGCGGTGGCCCATCTCAGCCAGCGTCTCGCACGTCGCGGAACCCACATCCTCCTCGACGCAGAGATGTCCCGGCCGGTACGAATGCGGAAGCGCCGACTCGGGCCACGAATAGCTGGCGAACCGCGGCGCCTCGCAGGCCGATTGCGGGTCCATCCCGAACACCGCCTGGTTGAGGAACACCTGCACCATCGCCTGGCCGAGCACCTCGCTCCCCGGCGACCCAAACGGCATCACCATCTCGCCCGGCCTGATCGCGATCGCCGGATTGGCCGACATGCGCGGCCGCCTCCCAGCCCCGACGCGCCCGGGATGATCATGCCCGGTATATCCACGCGACCCCCACATCGAGACGGTGATACCGGCGCCGGGCACCACCGGACCGCTGATCGTCGGATCACTCGGCGTAGCGGCGAACACGTTGCCATGACTGTCGGCAACACAGAGGAATGACGTCTCCGGCCTCGTATCAGCAATCTCCAGTGGCGCACCCGCGGACGGATCGGGCCGCCAGGGCGGGATCGATACACCACCCACCTCACCGGCCGGCGGCATGCCAGGCCACGCCTTCGCGGGATCGATCTCCGAGCGCCGCCGCGCCGCGTAATCATCCGACAACAGAACATCCAGCGGCACATCGACAAACGCCGGATCGCCGAAATAGACCTCGCGATCGGCAGCGGCGAGCTTCAGCGCCTCGGTCACGCCATGAATATACGCGGCAGAATTATGCCCTCGGTCGCGCAGGTTCATCCCACCCAGGATGTTGAGTGCCTCCAGCACCATCGGCCCCTGCGACCACGGTCCGCACCCATAGACATCGAATTCGCCGAACCGCACACGGCACGGCGGTTCGATCGGGCTGTGGAACGCCGCAAGATCGTCCTCGGCCAACCAGCCGCCATTCTCCTTCTGGTGGCGCAGGATCGCCGTCGCGATGTCGCCGCGATAGAACGCATCGCGCGCAGCCTTCAGTCCGGCGAGGCGATCGCCGTTCGCATGCGCGCGCTCCTGATCCGCCATGTACTGCAGCGTGCGCGCCAGATCGCTCTGCACAAAGATCTCGCCCACCTCAGGCGGCCGGCCACCGGGCAAGAAAATGGCGGCCGTCGTCGGCCAGTGGCCAAAGTCCTTCTGCCTCCCGGCAAGCTGCTCGGCCAGGAACGGATAGGTCGGAAATCCCTCGCGCGCGAAGCGGATGGCCGCCGCCGCAACGTCGCCGAACGACATCGTGCCGAACCGCGCGAGTGCCGCAATCCAAATGCTCGGCGCTGCCGGAACCACCGTGTGCAGCAGTCCATCGGGAATGCGACCCCCGTGGTGTCGATGGAAGTACTCGACATCGGCTGCCCTCGGCCAGACACCGACGCCGCTGATCACATGCGTCTCGCGGCTTTCGGCGAGGTGCAGCATGACCGGCGCGACACCACCGAAGCCGACAAACTCGCTTTCCAGCACATCGATCGCCAGCCCCGTCGCGACACCCGCATCGATCGCGTTGCCGCCCGCCTCCAGGATCTGCAGGCCGGCGAGCGAGGCATAGTAATGCCCCGACACCACCACGTGGCGGCGCGCCATCACATTCGGACGGCGCGACCTCCCAGGTCCGAACAGATGCGCCGGCTCAGGCAAGCGCCTAGCCCGGCTGTTTGTCCTTGTCGCCCGACAGCGACAGCGGAACCCACTGCAGGCCGTCCTGACGCTGGATCAGCATCAGCACCGACTTGCGGTTCTCCTTTTTCACGGTGTCCACCTTCTTCTGCACCTCGGACGGAGAACCGACCTCACCCTGCTGCACCTCGACGATCACGTCGCCGGCCTTAAGCCCGCGCTCGGCGGCCGAACTGTTCGGCGCGACATCGGTAATCACCACGCCCTTCTGATCGGTGCCGAGAGAGAACTTGTCCTTCATCTCCTGCGTGATCGGCGCAAGCTTCAGACCAAGGCCGGAGATTTCCGTCGGCTTCTGGCCACCCTTGTCGCCGCTCGTGGCGGCGGCCACCTGCACATCGTCCGGCTTCTCGTCGAGCGTGGCCTGCACCGTCACTTCCTTGCCGTCGCGCCACAGCACGACCGGCACCGACTTGCCCACGTCGGAGTCAGCCACGATACGCGGCAGCGAGCGCATCTCCTTCACATCCTGGTTGTTGAACTTCAGGATGATGTCGCCGTTGCGGATCTTCGCCTTGTCGGCCGGACCACCGTCGTTGACCCCGGCCACCATCGCACCAGACGCATCCTTCAGGCCAAGACTGTCGGCGATGTCCGGCGTCACCTGCTGGATGCGGACGCCGAGCCAGCCGCGGCGCGGATGGCCGAAGTCCTTCAGCTGCGCAACGACACCCTTCACCATGTTGGCGGGGATCGAGAAGCCGATGCCGATCGACCCGCCCGACGGCGAATAGATCGCGGTGTTCATGCCGATCACCTGGCCGTCCATGTTGAACAGCGGACCGCCGGAGTTGCCGCGGTTGATCGCCGCGTCGGTCTGGATGAAGTCGTCGTACGGACCCTGGCGGATGTCGCGCCCACGCGCCGATACGATACCGGCGGTGACCGTGCCGCCCAGCCCAAAAGGATTGCCGATCGCCAGCACCCAGTCGCCAACCCGCTCCGCGTCGGAATCACCGAACTGCACCGCCTGCAGCGGCTTCTCCGGCTTCACCTGCAGCAGGGCAATGTCGCCGCTCTCGTCCCGGCCCAGCACCTTCGCCTTCAGCGCCGTGTTGTCCTGCAGCGTGACGGTGATTTCGTCGGCGCCGTCGATCACGTGGTTGTTGGTCACCACCAGGCCCGACGCATCGATGATGAAGCCCGATCCCAGGCTCTGCATGCGCCGGTCAGGCGCCGGCGGGTTGTCGCCGCGTCCGCCGCCGCCCGGCGGGCGGTTGCGGTTCATGAAATCCTTGAAGAATTGCTCGAACGGCGAGCCAGGCGGGAACAGCGGAATCTCCGGACCGGCACCGGGTCCACCGGGAGCACCGGCACGCGCCTGCGCCGCCTGGGTGGAGGAGATGTTGACCACCGCCGGCAGAAGCTTGGTCGCCAGGTCCGCGAAGCTGTCGGGCGCCGTCCTGGCATAGGACGGTTCGGTCGGCACACCGGCGGCGAGCGGCACGACGAGCGCCACAGCGAACGCCACCGAGGCGGCGCGGGCGGATGGGCAGCGGATCAGACGCATGGTCGGAAATTCCCTGGAGGATTGGCCGCATATGGCCCGGCGTGCGGCGGCTGGCAACTAGCGCCCCCCCGGCGTCGGTGGCGACTGAAGGTAGCGCAGAAAATCGTTGTCCGGGGTAAGCACCAGGCGAGATGCGCCTGACTCGAATGAATCCCGATACGCCTGCAAAGTGCGCCAGACCGAATAGAAGTTGACATCCTGCGTATAGGCCTTGGCGGAAATCCGGATAGCCTCCCCCTCGCCCTCGCCGCGCAGATTGTCGGCAGTGGCGCGAGCCTCCGCCAGCAGCACCGTCCGATCGCGTTCGGCGTCGGCGCGGATGCGCTGCGATGCCTCCGCTCCTTCGGCGCGCGCCTGCGCCGCCACGCGTTGCCGCTCCGACTGCATGCGCTGCAGGATCGCCTGCGTGTTCTCCGGCGGTAGGTCGGCCCTCCGGATGCGCACGTCCTCGATCGAGACGCCGAACTCCGGCATCTCGGCGTTCACCTGGTCGCGGATACTGGCCATGATCCGCTCGCGGTCGGCCGACAGCACATCGAGCAGCTGGTTGTTGCCCAGCACGCGCCGCAGGCTGGCGGTGACGATGGAATTCAGCCGGCCCTGGATCGCGAACTGCCCGGGCCCCACCGCCTGATAATACTTCAGCGGATCGGTGATGCGGTAAACCGCGAAGCTGTCGACGATCAGCCGGCGCTGATCGCCAAGGATGACCTCCTCATCCGGCAGCTCGACACTGAGCAGGCGCTTGTCGAACGTGATGATGCTCTGCACGAAGGGAAGCTTGGACTTCAGGCCCGGATCCCTGATCGGCCGCACGATCTCGCCGAACTGAGTGACCAGTACCTGTTCGGTCTGATCGACCGTGAACAGCGATGCGTCCGCGAGCACAAACAGCACCACCAGCAGAGCGATCAGTCCGATCGTGAAGCGGCTCATCGCGACGCTCCCGGCTGGCCCGGCGATGCAGTGGCGGAAGGCGGACCCGGCGTCGCGGGCCGCGGCGCTCCCTGCGCCGGCGCTCCCTGCGCCGGCAGGCTGAGCGGCAGGAACGGCACCAGCCCCTTCAGCTTGTCATCCACCACCAGTGTCGGCGACCGGGTCAGGATCTCCTGCATCGTCTCGATGTACATGCGCCGCAACGTCACATCCTTCGCCAGCTGATACTGCGCGAGTACCGATAGGAAGCGCTGCGTCTGCCCGGTCGCCTGAGCGACCGAGGCCTGTTTCGCCCCCTGCCCTTCGGCGACGATGCGTGCCGCGTCGCCCCTCGCACGCGGGACGATGTCGTTCCGGTAAGCTTCGGCTTCATTGCGCAAGCGTTCGGCGTCCGTGTTGGCACGCTGCACGTCGCGGAAGCTCTCGATCACCGCATCGGGCGGGTCGACCTTCTGTAACTGCACCTGGGTGATGTCGATGCCGGTGTGATAGCGGTCGAGGATCTGCTGCGTCTGGGTATGGACGTCGGTCTCGATCTGCCCACGCAGCTGGGTCAGCGCCGGCTGGATCGGCGTGCGGCCGATCACCTCCCGAACCGAGCTCTCCGCGATCGCCTTCACCAGATTGTCCGGGTCGTGCGTGCTGAACAGGTAATCGGCGGGATTGGCTTTGATTTTCCAGAACACCGTAAGGTTGATGTCGATGATGTTCTCATCACCGGTCAGCATCAGGCTTTCACTCGGCATGTCGCGCCCGCCAGGCTCGCCGCCGGTGACGCGGATCTGCGCCGCCCCCGACCGAAAGCCGATCTCCGTGCGGTTGATGCGCGTCACCGCAGGCAGCAGGACATGCTCGATCGGCCAAGGATAGTGCCAGTTGAGTCCCGGCTGCGTGATCCGGCTGAATGCACCGAAGCGCATCACGACGCCGAGTTCGTCCGGCTGCACCCGATAGATGCCGCTCGCCAGCCACAGCGCCACGACGGCGAGGCCGATCATCGCGAGGCCACGCCCGCCGGTGAAGCGCCCGCCGGGTCCCCCGCCGAAGAGCGAGCGGACATAGGCCTGCAGCCTGGCGATCACCGCATCGAGGTCCGGGATCGGGCTTGGCCCCCCCGGACGCCCCCCGAATGGCCCACCCGGGCGACCGCCGCCGCCCCAGGGTCCGCCGCCACCCGGTGGCCGCTGGCCGCCGCCGCTTCCGCCAGACGACCCCCATGGGCCGCCATTGTTCGAGGACATGCTGACGTTCCTGTGCGATCTCGGCCGTGACGGGCGTTGGCGGATCGGGCGCCGTGCGCCATATCCACGCAATGGGCGGCATCAAGGCGGCTCGCTTATCGGCCGCCAATTGGAGGTTTGCAAGCAAATGGCGACAGCACCGACGCCTGACGCCCTGCGTGACGCATTGCGCGCCATCGCCGACCCCGCCTCCGGCAAGGACATCGTGACCGCCGGCCTCGTCGACGGCATCGAGCTGCGCGGCGGCCTGGTCCAGGTGGCGCTGCTGACCGACCGGGCGCACGCCGCGGCGATGGAGCCTGTGCGCCGCTCGGTCGAGGCCCTGCTGTCTCGCCAGCCCGGCATCACCAACGCATCCGCGGTGCTGACGGCACACAAGCCGCCGGCCCAGGCCGCCCCGCCGCCAGCCGGCCACGGGCATGGCCATGGACAGAAGCCGCCGCTGCTCCTGCCCGACGTGAAGGCGATCGTGGCGGTGGCGTCCGGCAAAGGCGGCGTCGGGAAGTCGACCGTTGCGGTGAACCTCGCGGTGTCGCTGGCGCAGGCGGGCCACCGGACCGGACTGCTGGACGCCGACATCTACGGCCCGAGCATGCCGCGGATGCTGGGCCTGTCGCGCAAGCCGGAGGTGCGGCGCGAGAAGATGATCCCGCTGCAGGCCTGGGGCCTGTCCTGCATGTCGATCGGCTTCCTGGTCGACGAGGAGACGCCGATGATCTGGCGTGGCCCCATGGTCATGGGCGCGCTCGAACAGATGATGGGTCAGGTCGAGTGGGGCGCGCTCGACATACTGGTGGTCGACATGCCGCCAGGCACCGGGGACGCACAGCTCACCATGGCGCAGCGGGTGGCACTGACCGGCGCGGTGATCGTCTCCACGCCGCAGGACATAGCCCTGATCGATGCCCGCCGCGGCGTGCGGATGTTCGAACGGACGCACGTGCCGGTGCTGGGCCTGGTGGAGAACATGAGCTTCTTCTGCTGCCCCGCCTGCGGGCATCGCGCCGACATCTTCGGCCACGGCGGGGCGCGTGTGGAGGCGCAGCGACTGGGCACCGAGTTCTTGGGCGAGGTGCCGCTGCTGCTGGATATCCGCATGGGGTCGGATTCCGGCACCCCGATCGCCGCGGCGGCGCCTGAGAGCCAGGCGGGGAAGGCGTTCGCCTCGTTGGCGGCACGGGTGTGGGAGAAGGTCGCCGGCGCCGAAGTGTCGCGGAGCAGTGGGCCGAAGATCGTCATCGAGTGAACGGCCAGCGGCCGCCCTTCACAAACCCGGCTTGCCTGAGCCGCTCGACAAGGTCGTCGTCCGCGAAAGCCTGAGTCTCGGGCGGCCTCGGCTCTTTTCATCTGGCGGCGTCTCGGTCACCGCTTCAGTCGTCGGCTCCGGCTCAGGCTCCGCCTCGCGAATCGGCTCTGGCGGCAGGTCCTTCTCGGCCGCCGCGGCCCGCGCTTCATAGTCCGCCGCCATCCCGAGCAGTCGCTGCCGTGAGGCTTCGCGGTCGGTGACCGCATCGGCCATCTCGCGGAAACGCGCAGCCTCCGAGCGCAGAAACTGAGGTGTCATCGAAATCCTTTCGGGAGCGGGCGGAGCCCACGCGGGTCTGACGGATATGAGCCCGACGCTCGATCAGCGCAAGCTGCTTGAGGTGACCCGGGGCCCCCCTGCCCTGTTACGCTGAGATGCGCCAGGTCCTGTTGCGCTTTGCGGCCAGCTACCATCCGAATCAACAATTCGCGCGTTGGGCAGCCATGTCATTGCGCCAAGCGCAACGACGAAAGAACGCGGCTTGCGCCGGTTCGGCGGCGGCGCCACGCTCATTGCCGAACATCTGGAGCTCCGCACATGTCCACCACATCCGAGTATACGCCGCCGAAGGTTTGGACCTGGGACAAGCCGAGCGGCGGCCGGTTCGAGAACATCAACCGCCCGATCTCCGGGTCCACACATGAGAAGGAACTGCCGGTCGGCCGCCATCCACTGCAGCTCTATTCGCTCGGCACGCCGAACGGCGTGAAGGTCACGGTGATGCTCGAGGAGCTATTGGCTCTCGGCCACAAAGGCGCAGAATACGATGCGTGGCTGATCAAGATCGGTGACGGCGATCAGTTCGGCAGCGGCTTCGTCGCGATCAATCCCAACTCCAAGATACCGGCGCTGCTCGATCGCAGCGGTCCGAAGCCCATCCGAGTGTTCGAGACCGGCGCGATGCTGGTGTATCTCGCCGAAAAATTCGGGGCATTCCTGCCCACCGAGCCCAGCCTGCGCGCCGAGACGCTGTCGTGGCTGTTCTGGCAGATGGGAAGTACGCCCTACGTCGGCGGCGGGTTCGGACACTTCTACGCCTATGCGCCGACGAAGATCGAATATGCCATCAACCGGTTCGCGATGGAGACGAAGCGGCTGCTGGATGTGCTGGACAAGCGGCTGGCGGTCAGCGAATACGTGGCGGGCGATGTGTATACGATCGCCGATATGGCGGCGTGGCCATGGTATGGCGGCCTGGTGAAGTTCGGGCAGTACGGGGCAGCCGAGTTCCTGTCGGTGCACGAGTACAAGAACGTTGTGCGCTGGGCCGACGCCATCTACGCGCGGCCGGCCGTGCGGCGGGGGCGGATGGTGAACCGCCTCAGCGGCGAACCGTCAAGCCAGTTGCACGAGCGGCATGATGCCAGCGATTTCGAGACGAAGACGCAGGACAAGGTTGCGACGAGTTAAAGCAACCACGAACGGCGTGCTCGGGGAGGAGACAAACCGCGCCATTCGCATCCGCTATGAGGAGACCGGCAGCGGCTTCCCGCTGCTGGTAACTCCTGGCGGCGGCCTGAACTCCCGCGTCAGCAACTGACCGCGGTGTTCAACGTCGTGGAGGTCTTCAGGAACGACTTCCGCTGCATCACGATGGATCAGCGCAACGCGAACGGCGGTGAATCGACGGGGCCTGGGGCCGTCAAGCTTCCCGCCTCGCCGGGATGTCCATTCCCAACCTTTCGCCTACCCAGTCGAGGGCGTCCAATTCAGTGGGGAATTCGCCTTGCGTCTCGATGAGACCTCCGACGCGGGTGACGTGAGCCGTAAAGCTCAGCGACGCATCCTGGATGACCTTGTAGCGTACCATCCGCTCTATATGGCGATGGTCAGTCAGTGATCGCAATGCCTCGCGACCCGCCGTCATCATTATATCGCCGAGACATAGGCCAAGCCGGCTAGACCGATGCACATGCCAACGAAGATACCCATGAAGTAGTCGATAGGATCCATGGCAACTTCTCCATCCGCCAACTGCGGCGATGGCGAGGAGATAGGCTTATCCGAAACAAGAGATAATCAGGCTCGTAAGCAATTCATTTGTGCGCAAATCAGGGAAATAACGGATGCTGGCCGTCTGCCAGACGCGCGAGGCGAGGCCCTTCCCCGTCACCGATACACAACGAACCCCAGGATCGCGTCCACCATCGCCTCAGGCTCGTCGCTGCGGATCGAGTGGCTGCTCCGCTCGAACACCCGCAGGTCCGCGCCCGGGATCAACCGCGCGATCTCCTCGGAGAACTCCGGCGGGCAGATCCAGTCGTGCCGCCCCGCCAGCACGAGCGTGGGTGCAGTGATCCGCCCCAGTTCGCCCCGCAGGTCGAAGCGTCGCAGGAAACCCTCCGGCCCGAACGCCCGGTTGATCGGCTCCGGCGAATAGATCCCCCGCGCCCGACCCGCCTCCCCCGCCGCCACGTCATAACTCCGCGCATACAGCGGACCCATCACGGCATAGTAGTGCCGCATCTCCTCCGCCGACCGGAACTCGCCCGCCCACACCGTCTCGCACACCGCCTGCTGTTCAGGGGTGCCCCGCTCGCGCACGAACGCCTGGGCCCGCGGGATGAAGCCGCCGTGCGCGGCGGTCACGATCAGCACCAGGTGCGACACCGCGTCGGGGTAGCGCGCGGCATGCGCCATCGCCACCATCCCACCATACGACGTGCCGATCGAGACGATCGGGCCCAGGCCCAGGTGGCGGCGCAACGCCTCCATGTCCTCGACATTCTCGTCGAGCGTATAGGTTTGCGGATCGGCGGCATCCGACCGCCCCTGGCCGCGATGGTCGAAGTACACAAGCTGCATACGCGCGGCGAGCGGCGAGAACCCTGGCTTGAACCCGCTGTGGTCGCCGCCCGGCCCGCCATGGATCACCATCGCGACCGGCCGCTCGCGCATCGTGTGGCCGTCGGGCACCAGGCCCATCCCCTCCACGTCGAAATAGATGCGCGTGCCCCGCACCGCAGCGAACATGGCCCTCTCCCGGTTACCAGGACCGCAGTCTAGACTGCCCGATGCCACCCGAGGAGAGCGTGCATGCCTAACTCACCCGCCGTCCTGCGGCCGATCACCACTCTCGGTTTCATCGGCCTCGGCGTGATGGGCGAGCCGATGTGTGGCCACCTCGCCCGCCGCTTCGGGCGCCCCGTGCTGGCGCACGACCTTCGCTCCGAGCCTCTCGACAGGCTCGCATCGGATGGCGTGAAGACTTCTCAACCCACTGAAATCGCGACAGAATGTGACCTGATCCTGCTGTCGCTGCCGGACGGCAAGGCGGTCGCCTCGGTGGTGGCCATGCTGGAGCCTCACCTCTCCCCCGGCCAATGCATCGTGGACACATCGACCTCGTCGGTCGCGCTCACCCGCGAGATCGGCGCACGACTGGATGCGCGCGGGATCGGCTACGCCGACGCGCCTGTCGCCCGCACCCGCGAGGCCGCCGCCCGCGGCGAGCTTTCCATTATGGTCGGTGCCACCGAAGCGGTGTTCGCGCATATCCGCCCGGTGCTGGAAACGATGGGCACTGACGTGACGCATTGCGGCCCCGTCGGTTGCGGACAGGTAGTCAAGATCCTCAACAACATGTTGGTATTTCAGCATACAGCGGCTCTGGCCGAGGCCATCGCGATCGGCCGGCGCAACGGTGTGTCGCCCGAGATGCTGCTGCCGACTATCGCCAAGGGCTCCGGTGACAGCTTCGTTCTGCGCAGCCACGGCATGAAGTCCATGCTGCCGCGCGACTTCCCAGAACGCGCCTTTTCAACACGCTACGCGATCAAGGACCTGTCCTACGCCCTGGAGATGGCGGCGGCGAGCGGCTTGGCTGTGCCGGGGGCGGAACTCACCATGCAACGCCTGCGCCAGTCCGAGCAGGCGGGCAATGGCGAACTCTACCACCCGGCCGTGCTGCGGGTGATCGACCCAACATGAGCACCTGGCCCAGTGCCGCCGCCTGGTACGAGGCCTGTGCCGAGGACGCAGTCCTGGCCGCATGGCGCGGCCCCTGGTCGGTGGCCTTCGCCGTGGACAGCGACGGCGCGGCCACCACCTTCGCCTTCGCCGACGGCTCACTGTCCGGTGGCGGCGTGCCGCAGTTCACCCTGGCCGCGCCGGCCGCGATCTGGGCGAAGTTCCTCGAACCAGTGCCTCCGCGGCATCACCACGCGATCTTCGCCATGCTCGCCCGTGTGCCGGAGTTTTCCGTGCGCGGCGACCAACTGGCATTCCTGCAGCATTGTCATGTCGTCCGCCGGGTGCTGGAAGTCGGCAAGTGGCTGGCCCTTGGCCACGCCGACCCCGCGCCCGCCTCGCTGCATCCGCCACTCGGCATCCGCATGCCGGCACCCGCCGTGACCGGAGGCTATGTGCCGGTGACCACCGGCGGCGTCACCTACCATGTCTACCATGAACACGCGGGCAAAGGCCGTGACCTGCTGTGCCTGCACACCGCTGGTGCTGACGGACGCCAGTTCCATCGCCTGATGGCCGATCCGCGCATCACCGCGTCGCATCGCATGGTCGCCTTCGACCTTCCCTGTCATGGCAAGTCGCCGCCGCCTACCGGCAGCATCCCCGGCGCATGGCGGCTGAACACCGATCTTTACGTCGCCCTGATCATGGGATTCATCGAGGCCGCGCATCTCGACCGCCCGATCGTCCTCGGCGCGTCGATGTCGGGCGAGATCTGCCTCGAACTCGCCTACCGCCACCCGGACGCCTTCACCGGCATCGTCGCATGCGAAGCCTCCGAACGCATCGAGCGCCGGCAGACACCATTCTCGGCGCATCCGCAGATCAACGCTGCCTATTTCGTCCCTGAATGGATCCGCGGCCTGATCGCGCCGCAGAGCCCGGCCGAGTGCGCCGCCGACATTGCCTGGCATTACGCACAGGGCGGTCCGGCGGTATTCTTCGGCGACATCGAGTTCTATGCCGGTGATTGGGACGCAAGCGAACGTGTCGGCCGTATCGATACCAGTCGTTGCCCTCTCTACATGCTGACCGGCGAATACGACTACTCCTGCACGGTCGAGCACTCCGCCGCCACCGCGGCAAAGATCCCCGGCGTGCGGTTCCAGCCAATGCAGGGCATCGGCCACTTTCCCTTCGCCGAGAACCCGGCTCTCTTCGCCGACTACCTTCTGCCGATCCTGCGCGAACTCGGCGACTGAACCTCAGAAAGGAGGGTGCCCATGCCCCAGCTTACGCTCGCCCAGGCGCAGACCATCATCACCACCGCGCTCAAACATGGCACCGATCAGAAGATGCAGCCGCTCGCGGTCGTGGTGCTGGATGAGCGCGGCGTGCCGAAAGCCTATGCGGCGCAGGATGGCACCAGCCTACGCCGTTTTGAGATTGCCAGCGGCAAGGCGCATGGCGCGCTGTCGTTCGGCATCGGCTCGCGCGCCCTGGCGAAGCGGGCGGCTGCCAATCCGCATTTCATCGCCGCGGTTACCCATGCTGTCGGCGGCTCACTTGTGCCAGTGCCGGGCGGCGTGCTGATCCGCTCCGCCGAGAGGGCCATCATCGGCGCGGTTGGAATCTCCGGCGACAACTCCGACAACGACGAGGCTGCTGCCATCGCCGGCATCACCGCGGCAGGCCTGAGCGCCGATCCCGGCGAAGGCTGAACCCACACCTCTCCCGCGTGCGGGAGAGGTCGCCAAGCGAAGCGAGGCGGGTGAGGGTCAATCCAGACTTGCGTCCGTAGCCAGGTAGAACTGCTGGTCCGGCCGCATGAACGCGCCGTGCAGCTTCTTCGAATAGGCCGCCAGGTTGTGATCGACGCCCAGGAAGATCCAAGGCACGTCCTTCCACACCTGAGCCTGCGCCTTCTCGTAGGCCGCCGCACGCTTCGCCGGATCGACCGTGGCAAGTCCCTCCTCGATCGCCGCATCCGTTGCCGGACTGCTGTACCACGCGTCATTGGTCAGTACTGGCGGAAACGACTTGCTGTACAGCATCGGCCGCATTCCCCAGTCGGCATCGCCGGTCGAGGACGACCACCCTGCATACCGCATGACGATCGTCGCATCCTCGGGCTTCTGCACATTGAAGATCTTCGCCGTCAGTACGCCGGCCTCCAGCGGTTCCACCTTCAGCGTGACACCGACCGCGGCAAGCTGCTGCTGCACGAACTGCATGCCGCGCTGCGGAAGCGTCGCCGCAGGGCCGGTGATCGTGCTCTCGAACCCGTTCGGATAGCCGGCCTCGGCCAGCAGCGCCTTGGCCTTCGCCGGATCATACGGATAGCTGCCCTGCTTCTGATAGAAACCCAGCCCCGCCGGCATCGGCGAATCCATCTGATCCGCGTAGCCGCTGAACACCACCTTGGCGAACGCCTGCTTGTCCACCGCATAGTTCAGCGCCAGCCGCACACGCGGATCGCTGAACGGCTTGCGCATGTTGTTCAGCACCACGTACCGGATCAGGATCGACGGCTCATTGAACACAGCGATCGTGGGGCTGTGATCGAGCAGCTTGATCATCTCCGGCGGCACCGGATAGATGAACTGTGCCTCGCCCGCCTGCAGCATCGCGATGCGCGCACCGTTCTCCGGCACGCTGCGATAGGTGATGGTGTCGATCTTCGGCAGCCCCGGCTTCCAGTAGTGTTCGTTCTTCTTCATCTTCAGCGTATCGGCGCTCCAGCTGACGAACTCATAGGGCCCGGTGCCGGAAGGATGCCGCGTCACCTCCTTGCCGAACTCCTGCACAGACTTCGGCGACACGATCAGCGCGCCAGGATGCGCGACGTCGTTGATGAAGGCGCCGAACGGATATTTCAGCACCATCCGCACCGTGTAGTCGTCCACCACATCGGTGTGGTCGATCATCACGTAGAGGCTCTGCCGCTTCAGGTGGTTCTCGGGATTGCCGGCGCGGTCGAAGCTGGACTTCACCGCCGCGGCATTGAACGGCGTGCCGTCGTGGAACGTGACGCCCTTGCGCAGATGGAAGGTGAACTCCTTGGCGTCCTCGGTCGCCTCGTAGCTCTCGGCGAGCTGTGGCTGCAGCTTCATGTGTTCGTCGAGCATGTAGAGCCCTTCGAACATAAGCCGCGCCGCCGACTGCGAGATGTTGTCGTTGAGGTCGGCGGGATCGAGTCCGGTCAGGTTGGCTTCGAGACCGACCACGAGGTCCTTCGCGGCGAACGCGCCACCAGCTGCGCCGAACGCCAGTACCGCCGCCAGCAGCATTCGAAACATCGTGTGTCTCACCCGAACATCTCCCCGTTCAGTACAGGCCACCGACACGGTGCCGTGCGACGAAATGGTCCTCGCCCACCCGCACCAATGGCGCCACGATGGGCGGATCATCGGCGCGACGCAACGGGCTGGGCACCTCGCTGTCGTCAAGTTCGATCGAGTGATCGCGCCGGCGCGGATCGGGGATCGGCACCGCGGCGAGCAGCCGGCGCGTGTAGGGATGCTGCGGATCGCCGAATACCGCCTGGCGCGGCCCGATCTCCACGATCTGACCAAGGTACATCACCGCCACGCGGTGGCTGACCCGCTCAACCACGGCCATGTCATGCGAGATGAACAGATACGCGACGCCCAGCCGCGCCTGCAGTTCCATCAACAAATTCACCACCTGCGCGCGGATCGACACATCCAGCGCCGCCACCGCCTCGTCAGCGATGATCAGGTCCGGCTCGGAGGCAAGCGCGCGCGCAATGCAGCAGCGCTGCCGCTGCCCGCCGGACAGCTCATGCGGATAGCGCCGCGCATGCTCGGGCAGCAATCCGACCAGTCGCAGCAGCTCGTGCACCCGCATCTCCACCGCCGCACCGGCAAGCAGCCGATGCGTGCGGATCGGTTCGGCAATCGAGAACCCGATTGTCAGACGCGGATCGAGCGAGGCAAGCGGATCCTGAAACACATACTGCACGCCGCGCCGCAGCCGCTTTTCGCTCACACTGTCGAGCTGTGTCACGTCTTCATCGTTCAGCCTGATCTCACCCGCCGCAGGACGCTCCAACCGAATGATGCTGCGACCGGTGGTGGACTTGCCGCATCCGGATTCGCCGACCAGCGCCAGCGTCTCGCCGTGCCGCACGGTCAGGGCCACCTGCTCGACGGCATGAATGCGACCGGCAAGCCGAAACCACCGCCGCATCTCGAACCGCGTCGTGAGTCCCGTCACATCCAGCACCGGCGGCAGATCGCTTCGCACTGTGGCCTGCGGCTGCACCACCCTGCCCTCTTCCGGAAACGGCGCCGGCAGTGCCTCGCCCGCGAGGCTGCCCAGCACCGGCACCGCATTCAGCAATGCACGCGTATAGGGATGCGACGGAGCCTCGAACACGCTGACCGCATCGCCTTCCTCCACCTTGACGCCATCGCGCATCACCAGGACACGGTCGGCCATCTCGGCAACGACGCCCATGTCGTGCGTGATGAAGATCAGCCCCATACCGTACTCGCGCTGCAGCGCGCGCAGCAGCCGCAGCACCTGCGCCTGCACCGTGACATCCAGCGCAGTGGTCGGCTCATCGGCGATCAGTAGACGCGGCCGGCATGACAGCGCCATCGCAATCATCACCCGCTGGCGCATGCCTCCCGAAAGCTGGAACGGATAGCGCTGCAACTGCCGCTGCGCTTCCGGAACCCGCACATGCTCAAGCAGCCGCCGCGCCTCTGCCAATGACGCGGCGCGGCCAAGACCCTGATGCAGCATCACCGCCTCGGCGATCTGGTCGCCGATGCGCAGCACCGGATTGAGGCTGCTCATCGGCTCCTGGAACACCATCGCCATTTCCGGCCCGCGCATCCGCCGCATAGCCTCGGCGGACTCTGAGACAAGATCACGCTCTTGCCCGGTGCGATCGGTGAACAGAATTCGCCCGGCAGTGATCCGCCCGCCGGTATGGTCGATCAGCCGCGTGACGGAGAGTGCCGTCACCGACTTGCCGGACCCGGACTCCCCTACGATCGCCAGCGTCTCGCCCTCGGCAACATGCAGATCGAGCGCGCTGACCACGGTCGCGAGACCGCGCTCGGTTGGGAACGCGACGCTCAGGCCCTGGACGTCGAGCAGCTTCCGGGTCTGGGACAGCGTCGCATTCTCCGGTAGGAACCTCATGTCATTGCGAGGAGCGCAGCGACGAAGCAATCCCCATCGACCATGGTGAACATTGCCGCTCGCCCAGCGCAACCCACCTGCCCGATTACACCCTAGCCCGCCTTGCGAAAGGTGAGGTTGATTCTGCGCCGCCCGGTGACCGCATGCATCCCTTCGCCAAGCGCCTCGACACCATGAAATGCAAGTCGCGTCGCGCCGCCCCAGACAACGACATCACCATGATCGAGGCGTATGCGGCGCGGCCTGTCGTTCCGGCGCATGCCGCCGAACAGGAATATCGCTGAAACCCCGAGCGAGACAGATACGATCGGCTGGCTCGGATCGCGCTCGTTCCTATCTTGATGCAATGTGAGACGCGCGCCAGGTTCGTATCGATTGATCAGGCAGGCATCAGGCACGAACCGCGAGTACCCTGCTTCCTCCGCCGCTTCGGTCGCAACGGAGCGAAACCGGTCCGGCATCGCGGGCCATGCCGCACCGCTAAGCGGATCGACACCCTGATACCGATAGCCACGACGATCGGACACCCATCCGAGGTCACCGCAGTTGGTCATCGCGACCGACATCACATGGCCACCTGGTGTCGTCAGGTGGCGGAACGGCGCGGCCGCGTGAATATGCTCCACCGCGCACAGCAGCTCGCTGGCACACACGGACACAAATCCGCGCAGCACGACCGCGCCGTCACCGATTGGTTCCCTGGTGTGGGGCGCCGGCAGTTCACTCAGCAGATCCCGCATCACAATACCGCATCAACTCCGCTCCACCCGCGCAGCATAGCAGCCGGGCGACGCGAAGTGGACATGCAGATAAGCGGCCGCGGGGTTCGCGAACAGACGCGCGATCGCCTGCTCGATCCGCGCCCCGTCGATCAGTTCGTGCCCGACCATCATTGCATCGGCATCGAATGCCCGGACTGCCAGCGTCCGCTTGCGCAGTTGTTCGGGGATCCGGTCAACTGCATCGAACTGCTCCTCGCCCTGCCGCACGAAGATGGCAAAGCGCATCCGATACGGCGAGCCAACCGGGTGGTGCTCGTAGTTGACCAGCAGCACCTCGTCACCCGGTTCCGCGTCGGTCAGGCTGATGCGGCAGGGATAGACCGGCCTGTCATCCGCAACCTGACGCACCGCTCCATGCGCCTTCAATTCCTCGTCCGAGAGCGCAAACAGATCGGCAAACGATTCGGTTGGAAGGCCAAGGATACGAAAGCTCATTGTCACGCCTCCATGCACTGACGACGCCCAGGTAGTGCCGCCTTGGTCGCGCCGCCCTCCGATCATTGCTCCGGCTCGACCGCCTATTTGGGGCTTCTCGCGACCGCGGATGGATCGAGCCCTCTGACGCCCGTCAGGTCCGCGCTCTCGAAACTCGCTCCTTCGACGTTGGCCCCGGTGAAGTCCGCCGCCGTCAGGTACGCGCCCGCAAAGTCGGCGTTCCTCAGATCAGCGCCAGCGAAACGCGCATTCTTCAGTCTGGCAAACCGGAAGCTGACGTGGCCAAGCCCGGCACCAGTGAAGTCGGCGCCGTCGAGCCTGGCACTCATGAACTCGGTGCGCAGCATGCCCATCGACTGGTTCTTCATGTCGACCGTCATGCGCGCGTGCGAGAAATTGGCGCCACGCATATCGTCAAAGCTGAAATGCACCAGGATCGATGCATCCGACAGGTCGGCTTCGACGAATGTCGCCGCTTGATCGGGCGTGTTGTCCATGCCGGTCGACGTAACGACCGTTTGCAGCGTGGCGCCATGCAGGCGTGCGCGGGTGAAGTTGGCCCGCATGATCCAGGCGAACGTCAGGTCCGCCGCTGTCAGGTCGGCACCGGTGAGATCGGCACCGACCAGCTTGACCCCGTGCAGATTGGCCCCCGACAGGTTCGCGCCGGCCAAATTGGCACCGCTCAGGTCCAGGCCGGTGAGGTCGGCCCCACTCATGTCCTTGCCGGCGAGGACCGCCTTACCCGTCGGAGCCGCCGCGACGACCGCCCGTACCTGGTCCGCCGTCATGTGATCCGCCGCCAGTGTCGACGGCACCCAGACCACAAGAGCAGCGAGCATCAACGTGGCGGGGCCGGCACGGTAGAATTCGCTGAACACACGCCTCTTCCACATGCATCGATCCTGAGGATATGAGACCAGCCGTAGCGTCCGCTCTTATAAGGACGCGGCGGTTGGGCAAAAGGGGCCCACCTCCGACCCACAATGGGAGCCAGAGGGGACCGAAATTCTAAGCCCGGACAACGACGAGTATTTGCTGCGTCAGGCCTTATCCAGCCAGAACGTATCGAACCGGACTACATCGTAGATGCCAAAATAGTCCTTCGGATTGTGCCCTTTCACGTAATTGTACCAGACATCGAGGATGTTCTCCCATGCGATCGGCACCAGCGGGGGATCCTGCTCCATGATGTCCTCCGCGCGACGGATCATCGCTTGGCGCTTGCCCGCATCGACTTCGGAGTCGATCTGATCCAGCAATCCGTCAAACTCGGCATTGTGCCAGAACGAGTAGTTTTGTGGCCCACCACTGCGGTACCACGCGTTGAAGTAGTCGGATGGGTCGAGCAACGACGAAACGATGGCGCCGATGGCCAGATCGAAATTGCCGGCCGTCGCGTCACCGAACCAGACCGACTCAACGGCCGTTCGCAGATTGCACTGAACATCCACTGCCCGCAGCATCTCCTGGATGGCGACGCCAAAGAGCTTATGATGGTTGAGATCGCGCACCATGAAGTCCAGTGGCCGCATGCCGCTGCCCACGCCAGCGGCAGCCAACAGCGACTTGGCCTCTTTGGTAGCGGGGCCGGGATCGTCCTGATAGCCGACTCGCCTGACAAGCTGGTCCATAGGAGTCGCGAACTCGGAGAACGGGTAGATGAAGCCCCCGACCATCAGGGGTGAGACGTCCTTCACAACATCGACCAGGACCTGCTTGTCGAACAGCAGATGCAGGGCGCGCCTGACGCGCGGATCATCGAACGGCTTCCGTTTCGTATTGATCCATGTTGCGTGGATTACGCTCTGGTAGAATTTTGCTGTGGATAGGCCAGGCACCGCCGCCGCCTTGCGGACGGTGCCGGGGTCGAGCGCACGCGCGTAGTCCACCCGACCCGACAGGATGGCGGCTCCCAACTCCGGAGAGAAAGGCAAAAGATTGTAGAACTCGATGCCATCCAGATAGGGCAGGCCCTTGTTCCAGTAGTTCGTATTCTTCTCCATCACCCAGATCTCGTTCTCGACGCGCCGCTGCGTCTTGAAAGGACCTGTACCGGGGATGTTGAAGACCCTGCGCAGATCGTTGTTGTTCTCTTCGAGCGTCTTCTTGCTGAAGATGACGTTCCAGCCGCTGGCGAAGGCCGACATCATGAAATTGACCGAGCGCGGCGCGGCCAGCTTGAATTCGATTGTGTACTTGTCCGGCGCATTGATCTCCTTGACCGCGGTGAAGAGCGCGGTGCGCGGGATGCTGATGCCGGGCGGCGGCTTGCAGATGCGGTCGTAGGTCGCCTTTACGTCGGCGGACGTGAAGTCGGTCCCGTCGTGGAACTGCACGCCCTGGCGCAGGTGGAACGTGTAGGTCTTGCCGTCCTTGGCGATTTCCCAGCTATGCGCCAGATCGGGGACGATGGTCTTGCCGCTGTCGCGTGGATCGCGCCGGATCAGGTTGTCGAACATGCATCCCTGGGTGCCGATGTTGCCGACGGTGCCCGACTGATGCACATCGAAATGCGGCGGCCGATTGAGGATCCCGTAGCGCATCACGCCGCCCGGCTTCGGCTTGGCTTCTGGCGCCGCCATCTGGAACTTCGATCCGTCGTATTCGTAGGGTATATCGGCCGCAAGGCCGAAGCGCGGCGCCAATCCATATGCGCCCATCAACGCCGCCGCGCTACCGCGCAGCATGTCACGGCGCGACCAGGCTGTACGCAAAGGATGATTGCTGTTCATGGTGACGTATCCTCCCTTGGACTTTCTTCAGCTTGTCTTCTTGGGGGAGCTTTATCGGGACGGCGCAGGGTATCACCTGCTCACTGGTATTCCCCCGAACGGACGGCCAATTCGGCCGCCAAGCGGGCAGGATAGCCACCGAATTGCGCGTTCAGCAACGCCAGGGGAACACCGCTACCATGACAAGGCGGGCCGCCCGGAGCGCACGGTGGCCGCACCTGGCACAATCCGGAGCACAACACCGGTTGCCTTTCGTCCCCCGCCACGTTAGTGTCCGCTCATGTTCTGTGGCCTGCGCCTCGCCTGTCGGACTGCCCGCGCTGTTGCGCGCGGCGGCGCATGCCTGCTGGCCCTCGGCCTCCTCCTTCGACTTAGCCGCCCCTGAGCGCTGCGCCGGGTCGCTGAACGCCGGCTTCGCTCAGGGGGACCCCTGAGGCTAACGTCGTGCAATCAGTCCAAAGGACCCGACCCACATGAGCATCGAACATCCCAGCTTCGGCAAGCTGGACGACGACCGCATCATCATCTTCGACACCACGCTGCGCGACGGCGAACAGTCGCCCGGCTTCTCGATGAACCTCAACGAGAAGATCCGCATGGCCGAGGCGCTGACCGAACTGGGCGTCGACGTGCTGGAAGCCGGCTTCGCCATCGCCTCGCCCGGCGACTTCGAGAGCGTCAAGGCGATCGCCGAAAGCATCGGCCAACGCGACGACACGCCCGTCATCGCCAGCCTGGCGCGCGCCGGCAGCATGGACGTGCTGCGTGCCGCCGAAGCGCTGCGTGCGGCGAAGCGGCGACGCATCCACATCGTCATCGCCACCAGTGCCCTGCACATGAAATACAAGCTGCGCATGGAGCCGGAGGAGGTAATCGCCGCGACCGTCGATTCCGTGACCTTGGCACGCCAGCACGCCGATGACGTGGAGTGGTCGGCCGAGGACGCGACACGCAGCGACATCGACTTCCTCTGCCGCTGCGCCGAGGCGGCAATCCGCGCAGGCGCCACCACGATCAACCTGCCCGATACGGTCGGCTACGCGCTGCCCGAGGACATGGAACGCATGTTCACCGCGATCCGCGAGCGCGTGCCGGGCATCGAGAAGGTGATCGTGTCCACCCACAACCACAACGACCTCGGTCTGGGCGTGGCCAACACCCTGGCTGCGATCCGCGCCGGCGCGCGTCAGGTGGAGACCACCATCAACGGCATCGGCGAGCGTGCCGGCAACGCCAGCCTGGAAGAGATCGTGATGGCGATCCGCACCCGCCAGGACGCCATTCCGCGCCAGAATCATATCCAGACCACCCAGTTGCTGCGCGTTTCGAAGCTGCTTGCCACCATCACCGGCTTCGACGTGCAGCCGAACAAGGCGATCGTCGGACGCAATGCCTTCGCCCACGAGGCGGGCATCCACCAGGACGGCGTGCTGAAGCACGCCGGCACCTATGAGATCATGACGCCGGAGAGCGTCGGCTGGGCGAAGAACAGCCTGGTACTCGGCAAGCACTCAGGACGCGCCGCGTTCCGCGACAAGCTGAAGACCCTCGGCTACCAGATCGGCGACAATCAGCTCAACGACGCATTCCGCCGCTTCAAGGACCTCGCCGACCGCAAGAAGGTGGTGTTCGACGAAGACATCGTGGCGCTGGTCGACGACGAGGTGATGCGCGACCACGAGCGCATCCGCTTCGTCTCGCTCGATCTGCACGCCGGCTCGAAGTCGCCGCCACGCGCCGAGATGGAACTCGAAGTGGACGGCGCCGTGAAGGCCGCGACCGCGACGGGCGACGGTCCGATAGATGCGACCTTCAAGGCGATCCAGCAGATCTTCCCGCACACCGCCAACCTCGTGCTGTTCTCGGTCGGCGCAGTGACCGAGGGCACCGATGCGCAGGCCAGGACCACGGTGCGGCTGGAGGAGAACGGCAAGCTTGTCGACGGACAGGGCGCCGACACCGACACCATCGTGGCCTCGGCACGCGCCTACGTGCACGCGCTCAACAAGCTGCTGGTGAAGCGGGTCCGCACGGAGCCGCAGGCGCTGTCCGCCTGATGCGCTAGTTGTAGTTGAAGTAGCGTCCCTGGGACGGGCCGGTACCTGGACCGTAAATGCCGCCAGGATCGGGGATCCCGGGGTCGCGGATCGTGCTGTCGTCGCTGGCCGGGGCCAGCGGCGGCGGTGCCCCTGGCCCGGTGATGCCGAGCGACGCCGGCGAAGCGTCGCATCCCACCACCCCGAGTGCGGCGATCAGGACCAGAACGCGCATCATGGTTCTCCTGGCCGCTTGTGCTGAGCGTTCTGCGGCGGTGGCGGTGGCGGCGGAGCATGGACCTGCGGCGCCGGTGGCGGGTGGAATTGTGCCGCTGCCGGCGGCGGTGAGGCGTGGAACTGTGGTGGCGGCGCCACCACGTGCGCAACCGGTGGCGGGGGTGGCGCAGGGTGGAAAGCCTGCGCAGGCGGCACGTGGACCTGCGGGGGTGGCGCCACTGGCGGTGCAACATGCGTCATCACAGGCGGCGGCGCGTGTACAATCGGCGGCGGAGCGGCTGGCATCGCATGGAACGGCGCAGCCGGTTGTTGGATCGCACCCGGCGGCGGCGCGTGCACCTGTGGGGCCGGCGTGACGACAGAGGGTGTCGCGTGGAAAGGCGTCGGCGTGGGCTGTACGCCGCCAGGAGACGCACCAGGAGGTAGATGCGGCACAGCGCCGGGTACAACAGCGGTCGACTGGAACCGGTTGAACGGCTGACCGTTAGGCGCGGTGCTGCCCGGCGGGCGAAGACCGGGCATCGCTCCCGGCGCAGCAAACGCAGGCGTGCCGGGATGTGGCGTTATCGCCGAACCGGGTACACCGCCAGGCACGCCGGGCGTCGCCAGGTGTGGGGTTTCGGTGAACGGCCGCACGCCGGCAGCGGGCATCGGAGGCTGCGCAGGATTGTGCAGCCCCGGCACACCTGGATGTGCCGTAATCCCGGCCGCGGCCCCCGGCGAAACGACCGCCGGTGTCGTGCGGAAGCCGGGACCCGGCGCGACAGGATGCTGTCCTGTGGCGGGCGGCAGGTTCAATTGTCGCGCGGCCGCAGGCGTCACCCCGAACGTCGTGGGTGCCGGGCGCAGCGGCTGCTGTCCGATCACCGGCCGCGCCTGCGCGAGTTGCGCAGGATCGACCCGCTGGAACGAACTCGCCACGGGACGCGACCCGGTCATCGCTGCGGTCGGCACGATTGTGGCGGCTCGCCGGTTGACGAAGTTGTTGAAGGTGACATTGCGGTTGATCGTGGTGAAGTTGGCGACATGCGAGACGTTGACCTGCCGGAAGTAGCGGTCGCTCGCCCGATACCACGGATGGAAGGGCTCACGCGGACCGAGCGGACACCAGCCGATCCGGCCCGCGGCCAGCGCGGCGCCGATGCCGACCCCGACCACCGCGCCGACACCCAGGAACGTCACCAGCGCCGGCGCATAGACCGGTGCGGGCACACCGACCGGGACACCGCCCGGAACCCAGCCCCAGCGTCCGCCGATCTCGGCCCAGCGGCCGTAGTGGAACGGCGCGAAGCCCCACGGTTCATTGTCGACCCAGGTCCAGCCCCACGGTGAAACATAGGCCCAGCGTCCTTCGCGATACGGCACCCAGCCCGGTGCGACCTGCGGATACCAGACCTGGCCGTAGTCGGGGCTCTCGGTCCATGAGCCGTATTGTGCCAGGTCCTCGCCACCCGGCATCGCCGCCACCGCGGCCGGCGGCGCGGCGGCGGGCGGTTGCGGTGGCCGCTCGCTGTTCAGCATCGCGGTCAGGAAGGCGTCGCGCTGCGCCGGCCCGACCTCGCCCTGGAAGGCATCGACCCCGGTGACTGTCGCCATCTGATCGGGACCCGCGCTGAGTGCAACGCCCGGGCCCAGCACCTGCGCCGAGCCTTCTATCACCGTGACCGTGGTCGGAGCCTGGGTGTCGCCGCTCACGACGTCATAGCGCCCTGGCGCGGACAGCGTGACCACGCCGCGCGGCGTCTGCACCGCGAATGTCTCGTCTGGCGCCACTGTCCGCACCCGCAGGTACAGTTCGCCCTGCGGCAGCGTGGCCTGGAACGCGCGGTCGGTCAGGGTCGCGACGTCGAGTTCGGTGCCTGGCGCCATCGCGATGCGGCTCGCGGAAACCTCGAGCACGGCCTGCGCGTTCGGCTTCGGTCCAGAACGCGTCACCCTGGGTGACCGGATAGTTCAACGTGGCCGGATTCCATTGGGTGTCGTCCTGGGTATGGAACGATACCGTGCCGCTGACCTGCGCGAGCCGACCCACGCGCGAGGGCGGGTCGCCGCTCTGTTGTTGGTCCTGCGGCGGCGCGCCCTGCGCCACCGGCTGCGGCAGCGTCTGTGCCAGCACCAACGCAGCCATCGCCGGCTGCGGAAGCGTCTGTGGCACCAGCAACGCAGCGATAGCCACAGTGGCGGTCAGGCGGAATGGATGGTTCTGCGTACGCATGCGTGCAGGTCCTTCCGGACGAATCGGCCTCGGCTCCCCTATCCGCCGGCAACATGGCGAAACGGCGACACGGTCCGCAACGACGTCCTGTCGCTCGACCTTGACCCGACACCGCATTGCCGCCGGCAGGCCACTAAAACGCCGCGAATGCTTGCCAGTCTATGAACCAGACAACCGGAGAGACGATATGTTCGGTTCGTTCAGACTACGCAGCCTGCTGCCGCTCGGCGTTCTGGCGCTGGCGATTCTGGTCGCTGGCTGCGTCTACGCGCCCTACCCGGGCTATGGTTACTACGGCGGTGGCTACTATGGCGGCGGTCCGTATTATGGCGGAGGCGTTGTCGCCTTCGGCGGCGGAGGCGGTTGGTACGGCCACGATGGCTGGCACGGCGGCTGGCACCACCGTGGCTGGTATCGCTGAGCGGCGCTACAGCCCCGCCTGTTCCAGCCGCAGGATCGCCCGCGCGCAGGCCTGGGCACGCGGCACCAGGCTGTCGATCCGCAGGAATTCGTCCGGGCTGTGCGCCTTGCCGCCCACCGGCCCCACTGCGCAGATGGTCGGGGTGCCGACGCCCGCGGTGAAGCCTGAATTGGCGCAGCCGCCGGTGAACTCGCCGTCGGTCCGAAAGCCGGTATCGGCCGCCGCCCGCACATAGATCTCGAACAGCCGCTTCGCCGTCGGCGTCTGCACCAACGGCAGGAACTCGCCGCGGATCTCCAGTTCCGCCCTGGTGCCCGGCACGAAACTCCGCTCGATGATGGCGCCGATGCGCGCCATCGCATCGTCGCGATCCGGCACTTCGACATAGCGCAGGTCGACCTGACCTTCCGCCCAGGGCGCCACCGTGTTGACGCTCTGCCCGCCGCTCACCAGCCCGACATTCACCGTGATGCCGCGATCGAGGTCGGTCAGCGCATGCAGCGCCTGCACCTTGCGCGCGAGTTCCTCGATCGCGCTGATGCCCTCGGTGTAGTTGCCGCCCGAATGCGCCGCGCGGCCGGTGACGCGGAACACCATGAAGACGCCACCCTTGCGGCCGGTGACCACGTTGCCGGACACCCGCCCCGGCTCGGAGTTGAACACCACCCGGGCCCGCCGCGCCTCGGCCTCGATCACCGCGCGGCCCTCCGGGCTGCCGATCTCCTCGTCGCCGGTGAACAGGCCGAGCAGCGGTGCGGACGAGCCGCCGAACTTCGCGAACGCGGCGAGCACGAAGCAGTTCATCACCAGCCCGGCCTTCATGTCAGCGACGCCCGGCCCGTAGGCGACGCCGTCACGGATGGTGAACGGCCGCCGGGACACTTCACCATCGGGAAACACCGTGTCGCGATGGCCCATCAGCACGATGTTGCCGCCGGCATTGCCCTGCGGCCCGTCCCACGGCACCGCGGCGCGCAGGCAGTCACCGTGCTGCTGCTGGCGCAGCGTTTCCACCGGGATGTCGTGCGATGCCATGAACCGCCGCACCACGGCGCCGACCGCATCGATGCCCGGCTTGTTGTAGCTGCCGCTGTCGATGTCCACCATCTCGCGGAGCAGAGCGACCATGGCGTCCTGCTGGGTGGCGAGCCAGGCGGCGATCTGGGATTCAGTGGTCATGCGAAAAGCACCTTCATGCTGGCATATCCAATATGACGCCAAGCACCTGCTTCACATCATCCAGAATGGCACTTGGCGCCGCCTCGATGAATGCAGCGCCACGTGCCCTCCAGTCGATGCTCTTGACCTGCTCGACCATGACAAATCCCTGTGTCGCCGTATTCGATAAGCGTACGCGCGAGCCATAAGGTCGGTCGGTCGTGGTAATCGGGCACGCGATCACGAGGCCGGTTGCCACGTTGAAGTCCCGCTCCGTCAGCACCAGCCCGGGGCGGTTCTTCGACTGCTCGCGTCCGGCTTGCGGTTCGAAATTGATCCACGCGAGGTCACCACGATCCGGCAGATATGGCTTCCCCGTCACTACCAGACTTCTTTGCCAACTGGCTTACCCCAGCCGACCTCGCCCGGTTGGTCCTCGGGCGTGAAGCCCTCCAGAATATCCTTCATGGTCAGTTTTCTGGTTCGCCGCGGTTCGATGACGATGTGACCGTCCTCGATCCGGAGATCGACCTTCGAGCCCTCGCTGAGACCAAGCTGTTCGAGAAGCGGCTTCGGCAACCGCAGTCCGATGCTGTTGCCCCAGCGATGCAGGGTGACCGACATGATCCCGTCCACTAATCCAGTGCCGTCTACACAATAGGTATCCGCCAGGGTGGCAGCAAAGCAATTGCGCCGGAAGCCAGTCAGTTCACTATTTGTTCACTGATTTGGCATACACTGGCAACCGAAACCGCCTCGGGGAGCCAGTCGCCAATGTCCGCACCGTCCGATCCTCTGTTCGCCACCTTCGTCACCATGCTGATCAAAACCCTCACCGCCATGGTGCCGGGCAACGACGACGACACCAACGAGACCCGCCGCGGCATCGCCCGGCTGATGTTCGAGGCATACGAGCCGCGCGACGCGATCGAGGCGATGGCCGCGGCCCGTGCGGTCGCCGCGCACCATGCCGCGATGGACAACTTCAACCGCGCCGCCCAGCCCGGCGTCAGCGACGCGACCGTGGTGCGCCTGCGCTCCAGCGCGCTCGCCGCCGCACGTTCGGTCGAGGCGATGCTGCGTGCCCGCGACAAGCGGCGAGAGCAACAGGCCGCCCGTCGGGTCGAGGCCGCCACGCAGCAGCCGGCCGTCAACCGAGAGACGCCGCGCCAGCCCGCCATACGGCAGGAGCCGATACTGCCCTCGTCGCGGCCGGACTATCGCGCCAGCACAGCACTCACCACGACGCAGCGACTGGAACCGATCGCGGCATCGTCGGCGTAACACGAGGAACGCCACAACTTTTACTCGTCGCTTACAGCATTCACATCATGCTGTTGCAGCGCCGCGCTATGGTCCCTCCAGAACATCCTTTGGGAGTGATCTCGTGCGGCAGCCCAAGGCGTACCACAACACCCGCTTCCTGGAGAGCCGGGACGCGCGGGCCCTGCGCATCCTGGCGGAATACCTGGAGCCGCTGTCGCGGTTCCAGCGTCTGCATGTCCAGGACACGATCGTGTTCCTGGGCTCGGCGCGGCTCAAGTCGCGCGAGGCGGCGTTGGCCGCCCTCGCCGAAGCCGAGAAGACCGGCAGCGGCCTGGAGGCCGCGCGAACCGCCGTGGAGCTGTCGGAGTATTACGAGGCGGCGCGCTCCCTGGCGCACCGGCTGACCGAGTGGTCCAAGCAGCTGGCCTCCGAGGAGCGCCGGTTCGTCATCTGCACCGGTGGCGGGCCCGGCATCATGGAAGCGGCCAACCGCGGTGCCTCCGAGGCCAAGGGCTACAATGTCGGTCTCACCATCGCGCTTCCCAACGAGGAGTTCGACAACACCTATGTCAGCCGCGAACTCCACGTTCACTTCCACTATTTCTTCATGCGCAAATTCTGGTTCGCCTACCTGGCAAAGGCCGCGGTGTTTTTCCCCGGCGGGTTCGGCACGCTGGATGAACTGTTCGAGATACTGACCCTGGTGCAGACCCGCAGATTGCGGAAGCAGCTTCCCATCATCCTGTACGGAACGAAGTTCTGGGACGAGATCATCAACTTCGATGCCCTGGTGCGCCACGGCACGATCAGCGCCGAGGACCTGAGCCTGTTCCATCGCACTGATTCGCTGGACGATGCGTATGCCCTCATCACCCGCGAGCTGATGCAGCATTCGATCGCCAACCCTGGTCCGGTGCTGTAGCGCAGGCGGTGGCTTCCTGCTGCCCGGCACGATATGCTACCAATCGGTAGCAGCCGTCGCGCCCTTAGGGAGGAAGCATGCCGGAGGTCACCTACATCGAACACGACGGCACGGCGCATCGCGTCGATGTCCCCCTCGGCACGTCGATCATGCGCGGCGCGGTCGACAACAACGTGCCCGGCATCGACGCCGACTGCGGCGGCGAGTGCGCCTGCGCCACCTGCCACGTCTATGTCGATGCCGCCTGGCTCGACAAGACCGGCCTGCCTGAGCCAGGCTCGCAGGAAGCCGCCATGCTGAGCTTCGCCGCGGTGGCACAGCCTGAACTCGCGCCTCTCCTGCCAGATCACGATGCGCGAGGAACTCGCAGGGCTCGTCGTACGGATGCCGGAGGGACAGCACTGAAGCCAGCGAAGTCTGGCGCAAAGGAGGACTCCATGGACGCCAACATCAATTTCGACGCACGCGAGGACGCTTATTCGAAGCCACTCGACAAGATCGATGTCAGCGTCCCCGAGCTCTACCAGGACGACATCTACCAGCCGTATTTCGAACGCCTGCGGCGCGAGGACCCGGTGCACTTCTGCGAGGACAGCCACTTCGGCCCTTATTGGTCCGTGACCCGCTACAAGGACATCATGGCGGTGGCGGTGAACAACCAGGTGTTCTCGTCGCGCTGGGACTTGGGCGGTGTCAGGCTGGAAGACCAGGTACAGGGCTATGAACGCCCCAGCTTCATCCAGATGGACGAGCCCGATCACGGCGAACGCCGCAAGGCGGTAAGCCCCGTGGTCGCCCCAGCGAATCTCGCGCGCATGGAAGGCGTGATCCGCGAGCGCACCAACATGGTGTTGGACGGGCTGCCGCGCGGCGAGACGTTCAACTGGGTGAAGGAGGTCTCGGTCGAGCTGACCTCGCGCATGCTCGCCACGTTGTTCGACTGGCCGATAGAGGATCGCCACCGGCTGATGTACTGGTCCGACGTCACCGTCTGCCACGTCGATACACCAGACGCGCCTGTGCATTCGGAAGCGGAGCGCTATGCTGAGCTGCAGAAGATGGCGACCGCGATGAAGGCGCTGTGGGACAAACGCGCCGCCGACAACACGCCACGGTTCGACCTGATCTCGATGATGGCGCATGCGGACGCGACACGGAACATGGACTTCCGCGAGCTGTTGGCAAACTGCAGCCTGTTGATCGTCGGCGGCAACGACACGACGCGCAACTCGATGTCGGGCGGCGTCTGGGGTCTGTCCAAGTTCCCCGACGAGTACCGCAAGCTCCGGGAGAATCCCGACCTTGTGCCAAGCCTGGTGTCCGAGATCATCCGCTGGCACACGCCGGTGCTGCATTTGCGGCGCACCGCGCTCGCCGATGTCGAGCTCGGCGGCAAGACCATCCGCAAGGGCGACAAGGTGGCGATGTGGTTCGTCTCCGGCAACCGCGACGAGGACGCGATCAAGGACCCGCACGACCTGATTGTCGATCGTCCCCGGGCGCGCGAGCACATCTCGTTCGGCTTCGGCGTGCATCGCTGCGTCGGCAACCGCCTGGCCGAGCTGCAGTTGCGCATCCTGTGGGAGGAGATCCTGAAGCGCGATCTCGAGATCGAGGTGATGGACAAGCCGAAGTATCTGCGTTCGAACATCATCCACGGCATCCGCGAACTGCCCGTGCAGATACACTAGCCACGATGTCTGCTCGTCAAATGCCCAGTGTCATTGCGAGGAGCGCAGCGACGAAGCAATCTCCACCAGGGTGATGGGGATTGCTTCGTCGCTTTGCTCTTCGCAATGACATGACATAGACCCTGTTCGGAGGAACGCCATGAACGCACCAGTCGGTCTGGACCACAGGGAACTCGCTTACTCGATGCCGCTCGACAAGATCGACGTCAGCGATCCGCGCCTCTACTACGACGACGTCTGGCAGCCGTATTTCGAACGGCTGCGGCGCGAGGACCCGGTGCACTTCACGCCAGACAGCCCCTACGGGCCTTACTGGGCGGTCACCAAGTACCGCGACATCGTGCAGGTCGAGGTCAACCACAAGGTGTTCTCCTCGTCCGACGAAGTCGGCGGCATCATGATCAACGACGCGCCGAAGGGCATGGAGCGCACCAGCTTCATCCGCATGGACCCGCCTGAGCACGACGAGCAGCGGCGCGAGGTCAGCTCCACGGTCAATCCGATCACGCTGGCGAAGATGGAGAGCCTGATCCGCGACCGCACCAACATGGTGCTGGACCGGCTGCCGCGCGGCGAGACGTTCAATTGGGTGCAGCACGTCTCGATCGAGCTCACGTCGATGATGCTGGCGACGCTGTTCGACTATCCGATCGAGGACAAGGCGAAGCTGATCCGCTGGTCGGACACCTTCATCTGCGACATCAACGCGCCCGACGCGCCGGTGCATTCCGAGGAAGAGCGCTTTGCCGAACAGATGCGCTTCGCCGAGCACATGAACGAAATCTGGGAGGAGCGCGCGAAAAAACCGAAGAGCTTCGACGTGATCTCGATCATGGCGCATGGTGAGTCCACCAGCAAAATGACTCTGCGCCAGCGCATGGGTATCCTTATCCTGTTCCTGGTCGGCGGCAACGACACGACGCGCAACTCGATGTCAGGCGGTCTGCTCGGACTGAGCCGCTTCCCCGATCAATTCCAGAAGCTGCGCGAGAACCCCGATCTCGTCACCAGCGCGGTATCCGAGATCGTCCGCTGGCAGACGCCGGTGATCCACATGCGCCGCACCGCGCTGGAGGACGCCGAGGTCGGCGGCAAGCCGGTCAAGGCCGGCGACAAGGTGGTGGTCTGGTACATCTCGGGCAACCGCGACGACGACCACATCGAGCGGCCCGACGAGTTCATCGTCGACCGCAAGCGCCCGCGCGAGCACATGTCATTCGGCTTCGGCATCCACCGCTGCCTCGGCAACCGCCTCGCCGAGCTTCAGCTGCGCATCCTGTGGGAGGAGGTGCTGCGCCGCGACCTACAGATCGAGGTGGTGGACAAGCCGGTCTACGCGTACTCCAACTTCCTGCACGCAATCCGCTCGCTGCCGGTAAGGATTGCATAGCGGAGTAGGACCGCCAGGCCGGGAACCTTTCTACCAGTCTTGAAGTGCCACCTCGGCGGCTGGCAGGCCAGCCGCCACCCATGCCTCACGTCCGCCACGATACCAGTAGACCTCGTCGTAGCCGAGTGCCACCAGCCGCAGTGCGAGATTGCGGCCTTGATAGCGCTCTGAATTCAAGCCCATGGTTACGATCGGCATATGCCTGTCACCGCCAGCGAATTGCTGCATCTTTCGCGCCAACCTTTCCTGAAACACGTCCGACGTGGTGCCGCCGATACCGGCGCCCCAGAGCGCCACGGCGCCGGGGATCGAACCGCCATAACAATAGGCCGAGTCGAGCACCAGCGGCCGGCGCTCTGCCAGCAACGCGGCAAGGTCGGGCGTCCGGATCGTCCGCGCACCGGGGACGCTGACTGGCGTCGGTGCCTCGTAATTCACATGCAGGGCTTCGTCCGACATCACGCCGGCATCGGCGTCTTCATTCGCGATGTCGCGCACCCCCGCCGCCCGCAGTCCGTCCCGAATGCGGTTCGCCTGCGCGATCCCAATCTTGTTCGTGGTCTTGGACAGCAGATAGCTGCGAGCCGTGAGGGTGGGCCACAGACGTTTGGCCTCCACAGCACTCAGCCGCGCCGTCTCGAGATCCCCAGACAGTGCCTGAGCGGCGGCGATCGAGGCATAAAGAGCGCCTCGCGTCTGGGCGGCCAGGCTGGGATTGGCAGCGAGCGCCCGGTGAAACCAGGATACAGCTTCCTCGTATCGCTCGAGGTGCAGCAGTGCCATGCCCATCAGGCGGTAGCGGTTATCGATCTGCGGCGTGCGCGGATTGGTGCGGATCGCCTGCTCGAGCTGCTGCACTGCTTCCGCCGGGCGGCCCTCGCGCAGCAGGCAGATGCCGAGCCATTGATAAGGACCAGACAGGACAGGATGGGCCTCTATAGTGCGCCGCGCCGCGGAAATCACCTCGGCACAGCGATCCTGCCTACTGAGCAGAAAGACCCTGGCGATCATCGCCCGCATCTCGTTCGGGTCAAGCAAATCAGCGCGCCCGAGCAATTCCTCAGCTCGGCGAAACTTGAAGGGAGCAGTCGGGTCGTCACTCGTCACCGCGGGCAGGCTGTCCAGCAACGTCTCGGCCAGACCGCCGAGAGCCGCGGCGGAAGTCGGGTCCAACGCAACAGCACGCTCGTAGAGCCCCAGCAATTGATCATGCTTCAGCGGGCTTGGCGGCATGTTGTACAGCGCATAAGCGCGGATCAGGGCGTCCGTCGCGTCCGGATTGTCGGGTCTCTCGCGCAGGCTGCGCGCACTTTCAATCTCGAACACCCGGCGTTGCACCAAAAACCCCATCAGCCGCACGATGTTGACGGCGTCGGCTCCGTCGGCGCCCCCGATCGCCAGTTGCTCCGCCCAGAACTGCTCGCCGGTTTCCGTCGAAACAAGCTGTACGTTGATGGCCAGCGCAGCGTCATGCCTGCGTGCGCTACCCTCCAGCGCATAACGCACCCCCAAGTCCTGACCGACGCCCTTTATGTCGATTGGCTTGCCCTTGTAGGTGAACGCGGAACTACGTGCTGTCAGGCGGAGCCCAGCATAGCGCGATAGCTCAGTGATCAGATCGTCGACAATGGCGTTGACGGCGTGATCGCTTACATCGTCGCCGAACTTCTCGAACGGCAGGACCACCAGCGACAGGCGCGGACGCTCAGTGGACGTTACGGTCGGCGGTGCGTGTGTGGTAGTCTGCCTGCTCTGGGATAACGGCGTGCGACCCTGATACCAGATAACGGCCGCCGCCAGAACCGCGACGGCGAGGCACGAAGCGGCGGCCCAAGCGATGCGCCTGGCCCTTGGCCTGCGGTGCAGGCGCACCGCAGGTGCATGCTCGGACGGGGACTCCGGTTGTCCCGGTAGCGTGTCGAAAGCATCGGCGGCTCCAGCCACACCGGCGGGCGCAAGATCGACTTCGGCTGGCGTGTTCGCGGCCTGGTAGCCGAGTGGCCGATCAGTCTCCGTGACCGTCGGGACGAAGCGGTAGCCGCGACCAGGGACGTTCTGAATGCAACTGCCTTGCGCACGATCAGCATCCAGCGCTCGCCGCAGAGCAGAGATTTGGACCGTCAGGTTGTTGGGTTCGACAGCGACATTGGGCCAGACGGCATGCATGATCTCGCGCTGAGAGACAATGTCTGCGCGGCGATCCACCAGAAGGCAGAGGATCCCCAGGGCGCGAGAGCCGATCTGAACCGGAGTCTTGCGACCATCGGAGTGCAGCCGAAACAGCCCGTCCCGCTTGTCGAGCAGGAAGTCGTTGAACCGACAGATGGCCGGTTCGGCAAGGTCCGGCATTCCCCCCTCTGCTGACGCGGCTCCTCGGCCGTCTTCAATGATGCCGTCGGAATATTCAGCGTCAGACACAATGCTACAGCCACTTGGCGATATGCTCAAGCACGAAGGCCTAACCTGCTGACACGACGTCAATTAGTCACTTTTAGCAGCGTATTAGCTGCCGGCCACAGTGCGGATTAGCACAACGCAGCGAACCCTCTGGTGAAGACCAACAGGACTTTGGAGGGGAAAATGGCCAGGCATGGCGGCGGTCACGCCCACGACAACTCGCAGCAGACAGACGGAACCACGTTCACTGGGAGCCCGGAGACGTTCCAGCACAATTCGATCGGCACGTTTACGGACAGCAGCTTTCCGACAGGCTGGTCTGATGTGGCGCAGGTTACCTCGGACTCAACGGCACCTCAGCCTTCCGCAGTGGTGATCGAGACGACCGACGCGTCCGGTGACCTAACCAAAGCGTTGGCGACCCTTCCCAACGTAGCCCTCAGCCAAGGCATCTATCGTCCGATTGAACCATCGGACTTCTACATGACGCGAGCGGACGTTCGCGTTGACCAATTTAGCGATGTCGATCCAGCGGTCGCTGTGGAGGACCCCAACAACCCCGGTTTCCTGCTTTGCGGCTGTCCGGTTGGGTTCGAGAGTGCGCTGGACTGGCCGATGGGGGTTACCTTTGCTTTTCTCGACGGTAGCATTGACCCTGCCGACGCGCCTGCTGCGGGCCTTCTCGCGTCGGCAGAGACCCATACCTGGCACCTCTTTTCAGGCACCGCCCACGTTGTCGTCAACATCGACCTCGGTGCCCAGATCGAAGAAGGCAAATGGTACAGCGTCGAGACCGATTTCAACGCCTCAAATGGCGCTTTGCACGGTGAGGTAATTGATGCAACGACCGGGCTTACCCTGGCCGATAAAATGGTGTTCGTGAATGATCCCAAGTATGCCTTTGCAGGCGGCACATACGACCCGAGCGTCGATGGCGTGTTCAACACCGAGGCGTATAACGATGGCGAAGTGTCGCTTAGCCACACCAGTGACCCGACATTGACGCGGCCTGGACTTGCCGTCATCGACAATATCGACACCTCGCCGCTTCATCCAGGCAATGCCTGGGGCTGTGGCACTGATCATGATCACGGTGGCGATACCAAGTGGTTTGCCAGCATCTTGTCCGACCGCGGATGATACCCAACTAGAACATGAAGTTGACCCTGGGAGGAAGACTTGGATCGGAAGGCATTCTTGATCGCTATAGGTGCATTGCTCATGACATTCATGAGTGATGTTGCACCTGCTCAGCAATCACAGCCGAAAGGGGTCTACTCGTTCGGTCCTGACCAGACGGTCGCTGACATCACCAAGGTAGACTGGGCGCCACTCAAACTGGCGGGCTTGCCGGAAGGCATCGAGATCGCCACGCTGCGCGGCGATCTCGCCAAGGGCGGTGGTGAAATCCTTCTGCGAACGCCGCCGGGCTATTTGGTCCCGAACCACAGCCACACCAGCGATGAACTTTACGTTTGGTTGAAGGGGGCGTTCACCTACATTGCCGCCGACGGCAAGCGGCAGCCGATGAATGCTCCGGCCTACATCAGCCTTCCGGGACAAACACCGCATGGCCTGGAGTGCGGCAGCGAGCAATGTGTCTTCTACCTCCGCTATGGACGACCGTTCGATCTTCAGGTGCACGCGATGCCGCCGTCAAAGTAGCGGACATTCGCTGACAGTCGTGCATGAACGCCGTTGCTGAGCAAAACCTCGCCAGGACAGCCTCCGGATGGTAGGCTCGGATTGCGCAGGGGGACCTCACAGTGTCATCGTCCGGCACATCGGACCTGACAGGAAGCTCACGCGATCGGCGCAGGCTGGTCGCTGTTCTCTATGCCGACATGGTTGGCTACAGCCGCTTGATCGGCCTGGACGATGCAGGAACACTGGCGCGGCTCCGAACACTCCGACGGAACCTGATCGACCCTTCAATCAGTGACCATGGCGGCCAGGTCGTCCAGACAGGAGGTGACTCACTGCTGGTCGTGTTCGACAGCATCGACGGCGCTGTGCGCTGCGCCGTCAAATTGCAGCAGGAAGTTCCAATCCACGACGCCGATCAGCCGCCTGATCGCGCCATCCGCTTCCGCATCGGCATCGAGATCGGCGACGCCATCCCAGATGGCTCCGATTTGCATGGCGAAGCAGTGAACGTTGCCGCACGGCTCCAGGCCGAATGCCCTCCTGGCGAAATTTGCGTGTCTCGCTCGGTTCGTGATCACGTCCACGGCCGGCTCAGTTTAGGGTTTCGCGAACTTGGTGCAGTCAGCCTCAAGAATATCGCCCGCCCGATCGAAGCGTTTCTTGTCGGGTCCGACATCAGCGAAACATCGAAATTGGCGATACCTCGCCACGATGGCCCGTCACTGCCCGACAAGCCCTCGATTGCGGTCCTGCCATTCACCAATTTCAGCAACGACCCCGAGCAGGAGTATTTCGCTGACGGCATGGTCGAGGAGATCATCACTGCTCTGGCACGAATCCGATGGCTATTCGTGATCGCGCGCAATTCGACCTTCACCTACAAAGGGCGTGCGGTCGATTTGAAGCAGGTAGGCCGTGAACTCGGTGTTCGCTATGTGCTCGAAGGTTCGGTTCGCAAAGGTGGTGGCCAGAGTTCGTATCACCGCGCAGTTGATCGAAGCAGAAGAGGGTACCCATCTATGGGCTGACCGCTTCGATGGTCCGCTGGAAGATGTGTTTGAAATCCAGGATAACATCGCGTCCAGCGTCGCTGGGGTCATCGAGCCAACTCTGGAGGCTGCCGAGATCAAGCGATCAATCGCGCGGCCGACCAAAAGCCTGACCGCGTACGATCTGTTTCTGCGTGCCTTGCCGGATGTGGGAACGTACGAGTGGGAACCAACCAAGCGCGCGCTGGTTCTCTTACGGCAAGCTATCGAGTGGGACCCCAGCTTCGGCAAGGCCATGGCCTGTGCCGGCTATTGTCATGGCGTCCTGGATGCCATCGGGAAGGTGGAAGACCCGGAGGCCAATCGACGGATCGCGCTCGATCTTGCGCGTCGCGCGCTGCGAACGGCTGGCGACGATGCAATGGCTCTGGCTTGCGTGGCCCACGTGCTGGGCTACTTCAATGAGGACATCAAGGACGCATTGGCGATTCTGGACCGCTCGATTGCAGTCAATCCAAACTCGTTTTGGGCATGGCGATGGAGCGGGTTTGCCCACTTGTACAATGGTGAACCGGAGACCGCGATCAAGCATTTTGAGACCTCGTTACGCCTCAGTCCTCTCGGTGCGCGATGGGCACAGACCACCGGGATCGGCATCGGACATATGTTCTGCGGGCGACTGGAGGTAGCGGCGTCCTTTCTGCAATTGGCAGTTCAGGAGAACCCATCTTATCCACTGGCCAATCGGTTTCTCGCCTCCTGTTACGCCCATCTCGGTCGAATGGACAACGCGCGAGACGTGGTGTCACGGCTGCGCGCCATCACACCCGCAGTCGTGCCGAAGGTAACCAACTATCGTGATCCGGCACAGCGAGAAATGTTCATGTCTGGACTGCGAGTGGCAGCCGGTGAGACGGTTTGAGCGAGCTTCGACCCACCGGGCCGAGCCGGGCGGAAGCGTTACGCCCACTCGCTCTGGCGCGTGCCACGCGGGAACCCGACCGCTTCGTAGATCTCCCGCAGCGGGGCTGAGATCCCAACTTCGAGTACCGCCAGTTGCGCTTCGGCTACGGCGCGCGGAGGAACAGCCTACGAGGGCAGCAGCGAGCGATCCTGCACCGTGGGATCCTGCCCGACCACCGGATCGGCGATCGCCGCCTCCAGGCTGGTCGCGCCCTTCCATTCCTCGGCGGGCCGCACCCGGCCGTCGCTGCCGACCTGGTCGATGTCCCAGTAGATCTCCAGGTTGTGCCCGTCCGGATCGGTGAACTCGATCGCGAGCTGGCAGCCGGCGCGGCGGCGACCCTCGAAGTGGATCGGCACGTCATGCTTCCGCAGATGCTCGCGCGCCCGCAGCACTTCGTCCAGCGTGGAGACCTCGAATGCCATGTGATGGAACGCGCCATGCGCCGGCTGGCCTTCGGGCAGCTTGAACAGCGCCACGCCATGATGGTCGGCAGAGCAGCGCAGGAACACCGTGCCGCCCGGCATCATGTTGCTGTCGTAGGCGTCGGATACGGAAAAGCCCATCACCTCGGTGTAGAACTTCGCCGAGGCGAACGGATCCTTCACGTAGAGCGCGACGTGGCCGATCTTGTTGCAGCGGAATGGCATACCCTGCGGGCGATGCATCTTGCCGACTTCCTGGGCGTCCATGTTAGCACCTGTGTGGTTGGCGGTTGGTCTGGCGGGTAGGTTATTTGGTTCGCGGCCCTCGTGGAAGCGGGTCGGCGCGCGCCGGAACCTGCCGCCTCGTGGCGAGTTTTCATCCTCAGCGACATTCGATTGGAGAGCAACCATGAAGTGGCTTTTGGCCGGTTGCGCCGCCGTTGCGCTGAGCGGCGGAGCGGCGTTGGCGGGCCCTTGTGCGCAACAGATCACCGCATTGCAACACAGCCTTAGCAGGCAGGACGCTGGCGCCGGGCCGACGCGGACGAGCGCCGACACAGGCAGAACCGATCAGGTTTCGGAGGCGGGATCTTCGGCGCGCAGCACATCCGAGGCATCGCGAAGCCCCGCCGAGATCCGCACCAAAGGCGACAACGAGGGCTCGAACCGAACCGGGCCGACACAGGCGATGGGTCAGGCGACGGGCGGATCTGCAGTATCGCCGCAAGATGTCCGCTTGCAGCAGCAGGGTCAGCCGACACAGGCCGCGGCCGCGAAAAGCGGTAAGCCTGCCGCGGCCGCTGGCGCGGACCGGCAGCAAAGAATCGCGGCGGATCTCGATCGCGCGCGGAGCCTCGATGAAAAGGACGACAGCACCTGCATGGGCGCCATCAATGACGCCAGGAAGACAATGGCGACCGACTAGGTTCAGCCTTCGCCGGCAGCGGAGGCACGGGCCATTTCCGCGTGCGCGGCTGAAGCAGTCACGCGCGGGAGCCCGAAGTGGTCGCGCAGCGTCGTTCCCTCGTAATTGCGGCGGAACAGCCTGCGGCGCTGCAGTTCAGGCACGACGCGATCGGTGAAATCGCTGAAACCGCCAGGGAACCAGGCCGGCAGGATATTGAACCCGTCAGCAGCGCCCTCAACGAACCATTCCTCGAGCGTGTCGGCGATCCCTCGAGGCGTGCCGCAGACGACCCAGTGACCGCGCGCCGCGGCGGTCAGGTTGTACAGATCTCGCAGGGTCATGTTCTCGCGCCGCGCCATCTCGTAGAGGACCGCGGGGAATGTCCGGCTGTTCAGCGCCGGCGGCGGAGGCGGCACCGGCCCATCGAGCGGATACCCCGAGACGTCATAGCCGATCCGACTGGCGACCAGGGTCGTGGCATTGGTCGGCGTTATCCAGCTCTGCAGCTTCGCCAGTATCTCGCGCGCCTCGGCATCGCTGTCGCCGACGATCGGCATCACGCCGGGAAGCACCGCAATCTCATCCGGCGCGCGGCCGTATTTGGCCATGCGTCCCTTGAGATCGGCATAGGCGGCCTTGGCGGGCGCCAGTTCCTGCACCACCGAGAACACGACATCGGCGGTACGCGCCGCCAGCTCCAGCCCCGAGGGCGAGCCGCCAGCCTGAATGATCACCGGATGGCCCTGCGGGCACCGCGCCATGTTGATCGGGCCGCGCACCTTGAAGAACCTGCCCTGGTGATTGAGCGGGCGCACCTTGTCGGCGTCGACGTAGCGGCCGGTCGCCTTGTCGGCGACGATCGCGCCGTCGTCCCAGCAGTCCCACAGGCCGCGGACGACATCGACGAATTCGTTGGCGCGCGCATAACGCAGCTCATGCTCGATATGCTCGTCCAGGTTGAAGTTGAGTGCCGCCTTGGGGTTGGAGCTGGTGACGACGTTCCACGCGGCGCGCCCGCCACTGATGTGATCGATCGAGCCGAACACGCGCGCGACGTTGAACGGCTCGGAGAAACTGGTCGAGACCGTTGCACCGAGCCCGACATGCGTGGTGCAGGCGGCAAGCGCCGTAATCAGCGTGGTCGGCTCAAAGCGGCACAGGAATGATGGATGGTCAGTGGGATCCATCGCCATCGAGTCCGAGATGAACAGCAGGTCGAACTTTCCCCGTTCCGCGATGCGGGCTATCTCCTGCATCACAGGTAGTTCCATATGCGAGACGAAGGCGCCGTCGTAGCGCCAGCCGGCGCTGTGATTGCCGGTGCCGAGGACGAAGACTCCCAGATGCATCTGACGGCCTGCGGCTGTCATGGTGCCTTAACCTCCTGCTGCGATGACACGATGTGCACCGACCGGATGGTGCGCCGGAAAGGTCGGGCAAGGGAAGGCTTTGGCCGCTCTATTGTCGACGAATTGTCATCTTGGTTGACGCGCGGCTGGTGGATCCCCGTTGCGCCACTGTCATTAAACCATCACGTGTCTCGGCGCGGAGCCGGTGCGACGCTAACGAGGCTTTGCCAATTCGCGGGGTTCGCGCTCGAGCCCGACGGAGAAGCGGCCGTTCTGGATCGACCGGTGAGCAAGGATGGCGATGGCAGGCTTTCTTGAACTCCTGAAAGAACAGCGGTGGGACGATCATCGCTATTATCACCACAGCACGATCAACCAATCCCTTCATCTGCTCAGCGCAATGAGTTTCGTTTGCGCCTATTTGATCGTGTTCAAGGATCCTGCTGCCGCAGCACTGACGGGGTGGCTGGTGGCCATGGTGAGCCGACAGATCGGACATCTATTCTTTGAGCCGAAGGGCTATGACTTCGTCAACCAGGCAACGCACGAGCACAAGGAAGAGATCAAGGTCGGCTACAATCTGCGGCGGAAGATCATTCTTCTGATTATCTGGGCGTTGTCACCGCTGCTGCTGTTGGTGGACCCCACGCTCCTCCATACCGTCCAGCCGCATCGAACGTTGAGCGAGTTTGTGCGGCACGTCGGCTATCTGTGGCTCGCACTGGGCATCGGCGGTCTACTGTTTCGGACTGTGCACCTTTTCAAGATTCGGGACGTCCAAACCGGGCTCGTCTGGGCGACGAAGATCCTTACCGACCCATTCCACGACATCAAGCTTTACTACCGAGCGCCCAGCCACCTGTTGCGCGGCGAACTGATCGAGCACCCAAGTTAGGCAGCGCCGGAACGAGTCCCAAGCTGCGCCCAATAGCTGACCAGCATCTCACGCAGTACCTGCCGCTTGATCGACTTGTTGGTGCTGGCGGGACTGGTCCACCACCAGCCGTCCCGCTCCATCGCCCTCGCCGCCGCAAGGATCCGATCCATCACCGTCGCAAAGTCCGCATCGCTGTAATTCAGGCTGAAGATGAGCCGACCTGTGCCGACCCAGCTCAATACCAATCCTTCGGCACGAAGATAATACTGCAGCATCCAATTGTAACGGGACGGCCGCGTGTAGCACACCGTCCAGATCGACGAGAGATTCGCCACCCGGACCGGGAGGTCTTCGTCGGCCAGCCGCTGGTTCATTGCCTCCGTCCGCCTGCTCCACAGCTCGTCGAGGCCTTCGTAGCATCGCAGCATCTCCGGCTCATCCAGGCGATGAAGAAACTCGTTCATCGCACCCATGACGTACGGATGCGCATTGAAGGTGCCTCGAGCCAGGCATACATCAGCCGGACGATCATCGCGGAACCGCTTCATCCATTCATGTCGTCCGCACACAACGCCGACCGGCAGTCCACCCCCGAGTGTCTTTCCGTAGGTGACCAGATCCGCCTTGACCCCGAAATACTCCTGTGCCCCACCCAATGCCAGCCGAAAGCCAACGAAAATCTCATCGAAAATCAGGGCGATGTTGCGTTCGGTGCATACCGCCCGAAGCTGCTGCAGCCACCGCGTATAGGCCTGGCGATCGAAATGCGCCGCCCTTCCGCTGTCGACAAGCGACGAATCGGCTGGAGCGGCCGCATTCGGGTGCAGCGCCTGCAGCGGGTTGACAAGCACACACGCAATATCCCGACGCGTGCGCAGCACGTGCAGCGTATGCTCCGACATTTCCGCCAGAGTATAGGTTTCGCGCACCGCCGAAGGATTGCCGATGCCGGGCTGTACGTCGCTCCACCAACCGTGATAGGCGCCGCAGAACCGGACCAGATGCGAGCGGCGTGTGTGGTAGCGCGCAAGCCGGACAGCCTGCATTACGGCCTCGGTACCGGACATGTGGAACGACACCTCATCCAGCCCGGAGATCTGTCGGATGCGCTCGATGTTGTAAGCGACGATCGGATGGTAGGCACCGAGCACCGGCCCCAGATCGCGCACACGCTCTGCGCCCTTGGCGATGCACTCCTTGTAGAAGTCGTAGCCGAACAGATTGACGCCGTACCAGTTGGCAACATCGTACAGGACATTGCCGTCAACGTCGCCAACGGTTACGCCAGCCGACGATTCGAGGATGGACCCAGCGGCCAAGTGCTGACGGACTTGGCGGCTGAACTGAAAGGGGACCCGGTAGGCAGAGGTGAATTGCAGGTCGGAGGCACCGCTACGAACCTGAGCAGTCAGTGCGGTCGTCCGCGCAAACCGTTCCCGGTAGGAGGAGGCAAGTCGCAAGAAGCCATCCCGTCTTCGAAACGCGATGCTCTCTGGCGGGTCGTCCAATCGAAAGAACCGGTGTTCGTCATACTCGTAGAATGGAACCAGCGATGCGACCCGCCGTGCCAACCGGGCATGTCCCGCGAGCGACCTGTGTTTTGCCCGCGAAAGGTCAATCCGGCGCTTCGCCTTGGCGAGCGGGACGCTCAACGCGACGGCGCCAACGGCATAGGCTGCGAGAATCGTTACTTCCATGGCGGCAGGATCACCCCCTCAGATAAGACGCCCATATCATGAAAACGCTGCGTTCCGCGATTGCCATGATCAGCCGTCAGGAAGATGTCAATTTCCTACTGACCAACCGTATCCCAAGACGATTGGCCACTCGCTTCTTCGGATGGTTCAGCCAACTTGAGCATCCCCTGGTTCGCGACCTGTCGATCGGTGCCTGGCGCCACTTCGCCGATCTGGACCTGACAGAGGCGCGCAAGCAACACTTCACGAGTCTCCATGATTGCTTCATCCGGCAACTCAAGGACGGTGCGCGTCCTATCGATCCCGACCCGGATCTGCTTGTCAGTCCCTGCGATGCCATCGTCGGTGCATTCGGGTGTGTCGAGGACGGTCAGGTCCTGCAGATCAAGGGTTTTCCTTATCAGTTGCGGGAGCTGCTCGGCGATCAGGAGCATGCCGATGCCTACCGGAACGGATGCTACGCGACACTGCGGCTCACATCGGCAATGTACCATCGGTTCCATGCGCCGCACGACTGCCGTGTCGAATCTGTCACCTACATCTCAGGCGATACATGGAACGTCAATCCAATCGCCCTCAAACGCATCGAACGCCTGTTCTGCAAGAATGAGCGAGCGGCGATCAGAGTCCGCCTCGCAGGCACTGATTACAGCATCGCGCTGGTTGCTGTCGCGGCCATACTGGTGGCCAGCATTCGTCTCAACTTTCTCGGCCCATGCACCGATGTGCGCCGCAACGGCCCGACAACCACTCGCGTGGACCTTGCGCTCGCGAAGGGCGAAGAGATGGGCTGGTTCCAACATGGATCGACCATCATCGTATTCGCTCCGGACGGCTTCTCCCTGGCGGAAAATGTCCACCAGGGCCGCAGGATCCGCATGGGAGAACCACTCATGCAACTTCGGGCATCACGAGCTGCGCTATGCGCGCGCTAACGAATTCGTCGTGACCTGCGCAACGCCTCCGTCGCCGTCGCACGCATCAGTACGCATCGGCAGGCGCACCGTTACAGTGGTGCCGACGTCCGGCACACTTGAGAGCGCGAATGAGCCGCCGTGCAGCTCTACCAAGCCTTTGGTCAGGGGGAGACCAAGACCCGTTCCTTTGCTTTTTGCGGTCTGTGCATTCAAAACCTGCGCGAACGGTTGCATGACGCGCGGAAGATCGTCGTCGCTGATGCCCACGCCGAAATCCTCGACGCGAATCACCAGTTGCGCATCCTCCGCGAGAGCCGCGCTGACTGTCACTGTCCCGCCACTGGGCGAGAATTTCAAGGCGTTCGACAGCAGGTTGAGCAGGATCTGCTGCAGTCGCATCCGGTCGGCCAGCAGCGGCGGCAGGTTCGGAGCCACCTCGTGTCGCAGCGCGACGCCGGTCTGCTCGGCTCGCCCTTCCAGGAGATCCACGGCACCGCGCACCTCCTTCGCGATATCGAGGGGTTCCTTATGGAGTTCGATCTCGTGCGCCTCGAACTTGGCGTAGTCGAGAATCTCGTTGATGACGCTGATGAGATGCTGAACGGCGGTGTCGATACGCGCGCAGTAGTTGAGGGACTTCTCGTCCAGGGATGTAACGCGTGTGTGGCGTGCCATAAGTTCGGAACAGGCGAGGACGGCCATCAAGGGCGTCCGCAGCTCATGACTGAGATAAGAGAAATATGCGGACCGGGCGCGCGCGGCCTCGTCCGCGAGTTGTTTCGCGACGATGATCTGCTGCCTCTGCCCCTCTGCCCGATCGCGTTCGGCCGTACGTTCCTCCAGCAAGCGGGATCCTTCAGCGAACGCGCGGGCAAGGTCGTCCGCCTCCTTCAAACGAAACGGCGGCAGCTCGATTCGCTCGCCCCGCCCGTGTGCCAACGCCTGCGTCGCAAGCGCCCGGATTGGCCGGGCGAGGCGTTCTCCTGTGAAGCGCGCCGCGACGAGGCTGAGCGCGAGCAGAGCCAGTGTAGCCGCGGTGCTCAGCGCCATGGAGCTCCAGAGCTGCACGGTCAATTCCGCAGTCGGCACGTAGATCACGACGGCCCAGTTGGACACCTGGGAGCGGCTGAACAGGGCGGTTGCCGGGATGCCTTCGGACGTCCCGGTCTCGACTATCCCCTCGGTATTTTGCGCAATACTGTTGATGAGAGCCGGCATCCCCTTCTGCCCCACAAATCGGTCGGCGGCGCGTGTCCGCGCCACGTAGACGCCTTTGCTGTCGAAAACGGAGCCTATCCAGTTTGCGGGCAACTGCTCCTGATGAAGGATGTCGCCCAGTCGGTTGGGAAAGAAGCCGACGGAGAGATCGTAGACAACCGCGCCGCCCCGAAATACTGGCACATCGATGCTGACCAGGGGACGACCCAGAGGGACACCGTTGGAATACAGGTCCGAAACGGCTGGCTGGCCAGTGGTGAAGACCCTTTCCACGAGCTTCGGATCCCCATGGCGCGGCAGCTGTTCACCATACGGCCGCAACGTGTTGAGAACCTCCTGGGCCGACGCATCGCTGAGCACGAGATCGTTGCCGCCACTCGTCGGCAGAGTCGCTTTTGCCTGAGCATAGAAGGCGTCCAGGTCGCCTGAGATGAGGTAGGGCGACGTTGCGAGCACCTGTGCCGCCGTTCTTGCGCTTGCCAAGTCGCGATCGATCGCAACCATCAGGGCGCGAGCGGTCGCGCGAGCATCACGCTCGATAAGTGCGCGGTCATCCGCCTGGTCTTCGTAGAGCAGCACCGCCGACGCCAGCCAGACCGGCAGCGCCGCGGCAAGCACGACCCGCGTCAGCTCTGCGCGAATTGTAGTGGACCGAGCGCCCGCCATAGTTGTGTTCGTTCCGATATCGGTCGGACACTAGTCAGTTAAGGCGCTGCGGACAATGATCTGGATCAAGCTCGCCGCAACCTCTGGCTGCTATCCCTGCGGCCTTGTTCGCATCCTCTGTGCGTAAACGTTGATCACAAGTGCGACGAGCAGAATGAGGCCGCGGATGAGGATCTTGAGAAAGCTGTCGATATTGATGTGATCGAGTCCATTGTTCAGCACGCCCAGCACGAACAGCCCGATGATCGTATTGCCGATTCCGCCCTGTCCGCCGAACAGGCTCGTACCACCGACCACCACCGCGGAAATGCTGTCGAGCAGGTAGGTGTCGAACTCGTTCTGCTGCGCGCTGCCGAAATACGCCACGCCCAGCATGCCCGCGACACCGGCGCACACTGCCGAGATGATCATCACCGCCGAAAGGATCATCCGGACATTCACGCCGGAATACTCTGCCGCCTCGCGGTTTCCGCCCGTCATGTAGACGTAGCGACCGAACCGCGTATAGGTGAGCACGATATGGCTGACCAGCAGGAACAGCGCGGCGACAATCACGATCCATGGCACCGGTCCAAGTGAACGCGAACCGAGCGCCCCGATCAACGGCGGCACCGCATAGGCGATCTGGCCGCGCACCAGCAGTGCGCAGATGCCCGCCGCGATCTGCAGCATCGCGAGGGTCATGATGAAGCTTGGGATGCCGATCCTGGTCAGGCCGAACGCGTTCACCGCGCCCAGCGCGAAACACGACGCAAGCGCGATCAGGATTGCAGCCCAGCCGGGAAGCGGGACATTGGCGATCGACACGCTGGCATCCTGCACGGTGAAGTAGGCCACGACGATGCCGGTCGCGTTGGCGACGCTCGCCACCGACAGATCGATCTCCGCGCACAGGATCACAAACGTGAGGCCCGCCGCGATGATCCCGGTCACAGAGATCTGCGTCAGGATGTTCTGCAGGTTGCCGAACGTCGCGAAGGAATCGCTGGCGGCCCAGAAGAAGATGACCAGTGCGAGCAGCGTTGCGAACGGTGCGATATTGCGGAGCTGCCCATGCAGCCAGTGGGCAATACCCCTTCGCAGAGAGAAGGAGCCGCGTGTAGCTTCTTGGGTATCGCTCATGCGGCTTCCAGCAACCGGTCCTTGCTGACCGGCTCGTCGGCGAATTCCCGCACCACGCTTCCCTTCTTCATCACCAGGATACGGTCGGCGAGCGAGAGCACGGTTTCCGGTTCGGTCGAGACCACCACGATGCCGATACCCTGCTCGCGCAGTCCCCGCACGATGGCCACCACGTCGTCCTTCGCACCCACGTCCATGCCGCGCGTCGGCTCGCTCAGCACCAGCACACGAGGCAGATGGGTGAGCCATTTCGCCAAGGCGACCTTCTGCTGATTGCCGCCGGACAGCGTGCCGAGTGCGCGGTCCACATTCGGTGGGCGGATACGCAGGCGCTCCACCTGCTTCTCGGCAACGGTGTGCTCCGCTCTTCGGACGAAGCCACAGGCGATGGATGCGGTCCAGCATGGCGATCGTCATGTTCTTGAAGACCGGCTCAGCCGAGAACAGCATCATCCGCCGGCTCTCCGGTAGGAACGCCAGCCCGGCGCGCCGCGCACGCGCGGTGGTCGAGAGTCGTATCGCGTGTCCATCGAGCGCAATCCGTCCGCGCTCCGCCGGCAGTCGCGCCGAACAGCGTTCGCGCCAACTCGAGCTGCCCCGAACCGAGGAACCCATAGATCCCCAACACCTCGCCCTCGCGCACGCTGAGCGACACGTCACGATACGCGCCGGCGCGGCTCAGCCCGTCGACCTGCAGGACGACCTTCGCACCAGCCCGACTGTGCAGCGGGATTTCCGACAGGTAGCTCTCCTCCAGTTCTTCGTGTCCCGCGCCGATCATGCGGTCGATCACCCAGCGCTTGTCGACGTCGGCGCAGGATGCGGTCGCGACGGTCCGCCCGTTGCGGAACACGGTGACGCGTTCACAGATCGCCAGTACGTCGTCGAGAAAGTGCGAGATGAACACGATGCTGCGGCCGGCATCTCGCAGCCGCCGCAACAGCGCGAACAACCGCTCGACCTCTGGCGGCGACAGCGCCGATGTGGGCTCGTCCAGAATGACGATGCGCACGCCGGAGAACAGCACGCGCGCCAGCTCCACGAGCTGCTGCAGCCCGAGCGGCAGCGCGCCCATCCGTGTGCGCGGATCGACGTCGATGCCGAGGCCTTGCAGATGTTCGGCCGCAGTGCGGCGCATCGCCCGCCAGTCGATCAATCCGAAGCGGTTGATCGGCTGCGTGCCAAGGTGGACGTTCTCCGCCACCGAGAGGTCACGTACGGCGGACAGCTCCTGATGGACCATGCCGATGCCGGCCGCGCGCGCATCCCGTGGCGAAGCAAAGTGGACGCGCCGCCCATCCAGGCGCATCTCGCCCTGATAGTCGGCATGCACGCCCGCGATGATCTTCATCAGCGTTGATTTGCCCGCGCCGTTCTCCCCGACCAGCCCGTGGATCTCGCCTGGCAGCAGGGAGAAACCGACATCGTGGAGCGCGGTGACGCCACCGAACGTCTTGGTGATGTTGGAAAGCTCCAGGAGCGGCGGCGTCACCACGGGATCAGATCAGGAAGTGGGTCTCCATCCACATCATCCCCGGCGCATTCGCCTTGGTGACGACCGGCCCATCGGTGACGATGTTCTTCGGGATTCCGTTCGTGCCGGTCTTTTCCCCGGAGACCACCGCAGCAACGCCTGCGACAACGGCCCCACCGTGGATACGGCACGACGGATTGCGCACCGTGGCATGCATCCGTCCATCACTCACCGCGGCAAGCGCTGGCGGCATCGCGTCGCAGCCGCCGACCAGGATCTCGGTGCGGTTATGCGCCTTCATCACGTTGTAAGCGGCGAGCGCCATGTCGTCGTTATGGAAGTAGGCGGCGCTGATCTTCGGATACTTGGTCAGCAGGGTCTCCCAGATGCGCGCCACCTTGGTGACGTCCCAGTCCGCGGGCTGGGTATCCAGCACCTGGATCTTTGGGTACTTCTTGACCACCGATTCAAACCCGCGCGCCCTTCCCTGCGCACCGGTGTGCCCGAGCGCGCCCTGGGTCATGATCATCGTCCCCTCGCCGTTGATCGCATCGACCAGCGATTGCGTCACCGACGCGCCCATGAACTCATTGTCTGGTGCCAGGAAGCTATGAACGTTGATCGAGTTGAGCGGTGCGATCAGCGTGTCCATGTCGATGACCGGAATGCCGGCCTCGATCATCCGGTTGACCGGCGCGGTCAAGGTGCCGATGCCGAATGCCTGGATCGCCACGAAGTCCCACTTCTGCGACGCCATGTTGTCGATCGCCGCGCGCTGCTTCTGTGCCGCGAGTTCGCCGTCGAACCATGTCACGTCAACATTGAACAGCTTGCCCCAGTATTCCGCTGCCTGCTTTCCCTGCGCGCACCACGTCGCCTGCAGGCCGGCATTGGAGAAGGCCGCCTTCAGCGGCTTGTCGGACCGGCCTGCCACCTTGCCGATTTCCTGCGCCAGAGCCGGATTGATCCCGAATGCCGCCAGTGCAGCGGCGGCGCCGCCCAGCGAACCCTGCAGGAAGCGCCTGCGCTTGGTCATGGCCGTTCCTCTCCTTTGCGGTGGCGCCGACACTAGTAGAGCGGCACGGCGGGAGGCAACCGCGCCCGCGAACTCGCAACCGGCCATCCGGATATCCACTATTTGAGTTGCCACTCGCGGGCATTTGGCGCAATACTGGAACCGCACTCCAGTGGCGGATTTACCGAACCGCCTTCGGGACGCGCCGCCTTGAGTGGCCTGATCCTGAACGACACGAACGACCAGGGTCCGCCTTGGTCGCAGGCGAGAGTGTGTCCAGAAGTAGATCACGACCCATCGCACCGACAGAAATAATGCGGGCAACGACCCGCACAGCCATGGGAGGCATCAATGCAACAGAACGACAGCCAACCCGATCGCCGCACGCAGATCGCACTGGGGCGACGCGCCGCTCTGACAGGTGGCGCCGCAGCGGTGACGCAGATTGCGTCGCCCTACCGCGCGGCGCGCGGCGCCACCGTCACGCCGGACGGCAAGCTGACATTGGCATGGCACACCAACATCGCACCGCGCTGGCTCGATCCGCAGCAGCACGACGGTACGGCGAGCCCCGACAATTTCCTCATGGCGCTGCACGACGGCCTCATCAAGAACTTCCGCGAGGAGCTGTACGACCATCTGGCACTCGCCGAACGCTTCGAGTTCGCCGAGGACGCGAAGAGCGCGACGTTCCGGCTCCGCGGGGGCATCAAATTCCATGACGGAACGCCGGTCACGCCGGCGGATGTCAAGTGGAGCTACGAGCACTATCGTGGTGCCTGGGGCGAAGCCCTTCGCGAACAGACACAAGGTGTCGAACTGGTGGATGACCGCACCATACGGTTCCACTTCAAGCAGCCGTTCCTCGATTTCCCGATCCTGCTGGGAACCGGCAATGTCTGCGGCGCCGGCTGGGTGGTTCCGGCGAAATATTACGAGCAGACCGGACCGGCCGGGTTCGTGCAGAAGCCGATCGGCACTGGCCCCTACCGGCTGGTTTCGCAGCAGCCAGGCGTGCGGCTGGAGTTCGAGGCGTTCCCCGACTACTACCGTCCGGTCCACGTCAAGCAGCTGACGATGGTCAGCGTGCCGGAGGCGTCGACGCGCGTCGCCATGCTGGAGCGCGGCGAGGCCGACATCATGTATTTCGTCCCTGGCGAGTTGATCGACCGGGTGAAGAACAATCCTAAGCTACGGCTCGCGCCCGTGGTCTCGGGCAATTGGTGGCTGCAATTCCCGGGCTTCCAGAACCCATCCAGTCCGTTCCACGACAAGCGCGTGCGCCAGGCGATCAGCCTGGCAATCGATCGCGATGCGATCAACAACGCCGAATGCGGCGGCATGGGCGTGGTGGATGGCAACTGGATCAACAACGACGTCGAATACGGCATGGAGTGGCCGAAATGGCCGCACGATCTCGCCGGGGCGAAGCAGTTGATGGCCGAGGCCGGATATCCCAACGGGTTCAACGTCGATTGGGTGACGCCGGCGCCGGACTATTACTCACGTGGCGAACGCATCGTGTCGCAGCTTCAGGCGATCGGTATCCGTTCGAAGTTGCAGGTGATGGAGCGCGGTGTCTATCTGAAGAAGCTGCAAGGTGGCCTGAAGGCTTGGCCTGGCGTCCAGATCATGTTTTCTGCGACGCGCATCGGCGGCACGTGGTCGAACTGGTACGACACCCGCTTCAAGTGCGGCGGCTTCAATGCCAACGACTTCTTCTGCGTCAAGGAGCTCGACGATCAGTTTCAGAAATACCAGGCCTCATCGGACCGGGCTGAACGCAAGCAGCTTGCGGAGCAGATTCAGCGGGCGATCCTGGAGGAATACTACTTCGTGCCGGTATTCCGCCATGCGTTCGTGAATGCGATCGGACCACGTGTCGCGGCGCAGAAATGGCGGGACGTGTTCCCCACCGTCACCACCGGGTACTGCTATCCATGGGAGGATATCCGGCTCGTGTAGTGTCCGGAACCCGTCATTCCCGCGCAAAGCCTGCCCTTGCGAAAGCGAGGGCGGGAATCCAGTCCACGTTTAACCAACAAACGGCTGGATCCCCGCTTTCGCGGGGATGACGCTGTGGAACGATCCTTGGTAGGACTGGCTCTTTAGCGAGCGTTGGCACTAGGCACGGGAGCTGGCAAACGTCGCGGCGAACCGCCGCAGGCCTGCCCATTGCTGGCGGAGATACGACCCGCTTGCCAGCGCCTCGTTGCCGGTCGGATCGCCGGTCGCCACATAGTCGCGGCTGAAGTCGGCGGTGCGGAACAGCATGTCCCACCACGGCAGTACCGCGCCGTAGTTGCAGCTCCGCTGCCCCGCGGCGAGCAGCCCGTGATGCGCGCGATGGAACCGCGGCGAGATCAGCAGCCGCTCGCCCAACCAACCGAACGACACTCGCGCATTGGCGTGCGACAGGCTTTCGAGGAATCGCAGCACCAGCACCAGCAGCGGGAACTGCAGCGGCGGTACGCCGATCGCCAACGCGATCACGCCGAACCACAGTGCGCTGATCAGGTCGTCCAGCACGTGGTTGCGGTCATCCGACCAGAACGTCATCTGCCGCTGCGCATGATGCAGCGAGTGCAGCGCCCACCACCAGCCGAACTGGTGCGACAGACGGTGCCGCCAGTAGTCGGCGCAGTCCAGGATGATCGCGTAGATCACGAAGGTCAGCACCGGCTGACCGAGCAGGAACGGGGCGAGCCGCTCCAAGGTCGGCGGGACGAAACCGTGGTCGGCGAGGAAGCCGTTCAGCGTCACCTGAGCGCGGTAGAACAGCACGAAGGTGAACAGCGGCAGCACGCCGACGCGCGAGATGATCGTGTAGAACACATCGACCGTGACGGCACGCGCATCGGGCCAGCGCTCCACCGGACGCCAGCGCTCCAGCGGCACACAGACGGCAAAGGTGATCGCCACCTGGCAGGCGCCGTACACGGCGAACAGCGCCCAGCCGTAGGACACGTCCTCCCACTGCATCAGGCCCAGCGTGTAGAGCAGCGGGATCAGCAGATGGCCCTGCAACCAGCCGGCGGTGAGGTCGAACGGATCTCCCATGCTTCAGCGCGCCGCGACACTCGGCGCAATGGTTCCCTTGGGGTTGAGGAACAGGCCGTGCGGCGAGCGGCCAACATCGATTGTCTCGTACTCGCCGGTCTTCGGATCGAGCACCGCCACCTTCTCCGCCCAACGCCGTGTGATCCACAGTTTCCCATCGGGCGCGAAAGCGATGTCATCAGGGCCGCCGGGAATCGCGTAGCTGCGGATTGGCGCCAGCGTCGCCGCATCGAGCGATGTCGTCGTGCCGCCGACGCGGTTGTTCACCCAGATGATCTTGCGGTCAGGCGAGATGAACAGGTTGTGCGCGCCCTTGCCGGTGTGGATACGATTGACCACACGACCGTCCACGGGGTCGACGACGGCGACGTAGTCTGTGCCCATGTCGGCAACCAGCACTTTGCCGTCGTGCCACAGCACGCCCGCCGGCGTCTTGCCGATCTTCGATGTCCACAGAATCGCCAGCCTGTTGAGATCGATCGCCACCAGGCTGTCGGTGCCCTGCAGGCTGACGAACACGCGTGACGAATCCGGCGCGTAATCCAGATGGCTCGGCATCGAGGGGGTCGGGAAGCGTTTGAGCAGTTGCATACTCGCGGCGTCGTAGACATCGACCTGATTGCGCGCGAGGCCATTCACCACGAGGAACCTGCCGTTCGGGCTGAATGCCAACTGATACGGATCGGCCACCGGCATGCGCTTCTGCAGCGCGCCGGTCGAAGGATCGAAGAACAGCATCTCGTTGCCGACGGTGTCGCCGACCAGAAGGCTCTTGCCGTCTGGACTGAGAGCGACGTGATGCGGCTCGCGCAGCACCGGAATGCGGCGGAGTTCCTTCTGTGACGACATGTCCACCAGGCTGATCGAGGCGCCGCCGGAGTTGACCACAAAGGCGAGGCCGGAGGCGAAGGCTGGCGAGATGCTTACCAACGAGGCGATGAAGAGAACGGCACGCAGCAATCGCATGAGGCACGGCTCCAGCAGAGTGCGCCGTGCCTACGCCACCTCGCCCGCGTGCGGCAAGCGCTCTTGCGCGAACACCCCCGTCGCGAAAGTGAAGAACACGCAGGCCGTCGTCGCGATCAGCACATTGTCGGTATAGGCGTGCACCGCGAAGCCGAGGAAGACCAGCCGCATGATCACCTTGTCGGTGCGACACAAAGCGCCGCGTGTGCTGCACCACCCAGAGCACGAACAGCACGATCAGCAGGCCGCGGCCGAGTTGTCCGCCCTCCACCAGCATCCGGAGGTACTCGTTATGGGCAGCCCGGCTGCCGATCAGGACCGCCAGCTCGCTGTCCTGCGGGATGATCGTATTGCCAGCGCCCACGCCCCAGCCGAGCCATGGCGACGCGTCGGCCGCCTGCTCGAAGGGCGGCCAAAGCAGTTCGCGGCCACTCAGATTGGTGGCCTCGCCGCTCAGCAGATTGAACAGCCGCACCATGGATAGTTCCTGCGCGAGAACCACCAGCAGCGGCAGCAGGCAGGCGCCCAGCAGCATCGGCAGGATGCGATACCGGCGCGGAAATGCATCCGACCGCACGAAGGCGAGCGTCAGGCCGGTCACCGCGATCGCGCAGGCAAGCGGCGCCCGCGCCCCGGTCAGCACCAGGATCAGGAAGTTCGCCACCAGCAGCAGAAGCCAGCGTAACTTGCCGTCGCGGTAAAGCTCGATCAGGCAGGCATAGATCGCGGCGAGGCAGAACCCTCCGAGGAATGCCGGATGGCCAAGCCCGGCCAGGCGCTCGCCGCCGCTGTCCACGAACAGGGAACGCAGCCCGGCCAGCGCTAGCACCGCACCGCCCGCCACCGAAAGCAGCGGAATCCAGGCGGTCGTGCGCACCATTGCCTTGCCCCAGTGCGGCGGCACCCGGGCGAATGCGAACGCGAAAGGTGCGACCGATCCGAGCAGCGAACGGAGGCTGTCGGTTGGTGTCAGGCCGGGATACAGCCCGTGCGCCACGCCGACGACGAACATCGCCACGAAGGCGAGGGACGGATTGAACACGTCCGCACAAGGGCCGTAGCGGACGATGCACAGCAGCGCCAGACCGAGTTCCGCCGCTTTGACCACCGCGATGGTGGTTTGGAAGGCCGCCGGACCGACGATGTCGCTCAGCGTCATCTCGAGCGTGGCGCCGGCGAGCAGCAGCCAGACGACACAGAGCGCGATGGTGAGCCGGTACGCCAGGATGCCGGCAGCGGCGACCGCGACGATCGCCAACGGCAGCCAGGACCAGGACGGGACGAGAACGGTCGCCCGCGGCGGCAGTGGCGAAGGCGCCACAGATGGCCAGCAGCGCCGGCATGCTCCAATCGGCTCGGGCGGCCCATCGTGTCTCCATTCGCCGCATGGCAGCACGAAATCATTACCGAACCGCTTTTGGGGCAGGGCACGCACACCTCGCCCGCTTTGCGGGAAAGGTCGCCACGCGTAGCGTGGCGGGTGAGGGTCTCACCAGCGGGGAGGAAGAAAGTGAGGGTAGTGGCGAGCGGACTTTGCTTCCCGGAAGGTCCGGTGGCGATGCGCGACGGCTCGGTCGTGCTGGTGGAGATCGAGCGCCAGACGGTGAGCCGGGTGCTGCCGGACGGCACAGTCCAGGTGATCGCCCGCACCGGCGGCGGCCCCAATGGTCTCGCCGTGGGACCGGACGGTGCCTTCTATGTCTGCAACAATGGCGGCTTCGCCTGGCGGCTGGAGGAGAACCTGTTCCGCCCGGCCATGGTGTCGTCCGACTACGTCAGCGGCCGCATCGAGCGCGTCGATCCAAGGACCGGCACGGTCGCTGTGCTGTACGACCGCTGCGGCGCCAACAAGCTGAACGGGCCGAACGACATCGTGTTCGACGCGTTTGGCGGCTTCTACTTCACCGATCTCGGCAAGACCCGCGCGCGTGACCGCGACCATGGCGTGATCTACTACGCGCTGGCGGACGGCTCGACGATCGTCGAGGTCGCCGCTCCCGCGTTGACGCCGAACGGCATCGGTCTGTCGCCGGATGGCACGGTGCTTTACGTCGCCGAGACAGAGCCAGCGCGGCTCTGGGCGTTCGACATCACCGAGCCAGGTGTGGTGAGGAAGCAGGGCTGGCCGTCGCCGCATGGCGGACGGCTGGTCGCCGGGCTGCCCGGGTTCCAGCGGTTCGACAGCCTGGCGGTCGAGGCCTCGGGCAACGTCTGCATTGCGACGCTGATCACCGGCTGCATCAGCGTGATCGCGCCCGACGGCAGGCTGGTGCGGCAGGTGGCGATGCCCGACCCGGTGACCACCAATATCTGCTTTGGCGGGCCGGACCTGCGGACGGCGTATGTCACGCTGTCGGGCACCGGACAGCTGGTCGCGCTGGACTGGGACGAGGCCGGATTGCGCCTGGCCTGCGAGGGCTGATCAGCCGGTCGCTACGGCACCCGCACCAGCCGGTGATGCTTGCGTCCTGCCGAGAGCTTGATGGCGTCGTCGTGCAGATCGCCCACCGTGACGGTCTGGCCCTCATTCTTAACGGGCATATCGTTGATGCGCGCGCCGCCGCCACGGATCAGCCGGCGCGCCTCGCCGTTGCTGCCGGCCAGCCCTGCCAGGGCGAACAGCCGAAACGCGGGGATGCCCGCAGCCAGTTCGCCGCGCGGCAACTTCGACGCTGGGCAGCGTGTCGGCCGCCTCGCCTTCCTCGAAGGTCAGCCGCGCGGTTTCCGCGGCGTCGGCGGCGGCCTCCGCGCCGTGCGCCAGGCTCGTCGCCTCGGTTGCCAGGATCTTCTTCGCCTCGTTGACCTCGGTCCCGCCCAGCGCTTCGAGCCGCGCGATCTCCGCCAGCGGCAGATCGGTGAACAGCCGCATGAAGCGGCCGACATCGGCGTCCTCGGTGTTGCGCCAGAACTGCCAGTACTCATAGGGCGACAGCCGGTCGCGCGTCAGCCAGACGGCGCCCTGCACGCTCTTGCCCATCTTGGCGCCCGATGCGGTGGCGATCAGCGGCGTGGTCAGGCCGTACACAGTCTTGTTGTCGGTGCGCCGCGTCAGGTCGATGCCGCAGACGATGTTGCCCCACTGATCCGAGCCGCCGATCTGCAGCGTGCAGCCGTAGCGACGATACAGCTCGCGGAAGTCGTAGCTCTGCAGAATCATGTAGTTGAATTCGAGGAACGTCAGCGGATGCTCGCGATCGAGCCTGATCCGCACGCTGTCGAAGCTCAGCATGCGGTTGACGGTGAAGTGCGTGCCGACCTCGCGCAGCAGCGGGATGTAGCCGAGTGCACTCAGCCAGTCGTCGTTATTGGCGGTGAGCGCATCCGTGGGGCCGTCACCGAAGTGCAGGAACGGATCGAAGCAGCGGCGGATGCCGGCCATGTTGGCGGCGATCTGCTCGCTGGTGAGAAGTTGCCGGGTCTCGTCCTTGCCGGACGGATCACCGATGCGCGTGGTGCCGCCGCCCATCAGCACCAGCGGACGATGGCCGTGGCGCTGCAGCAGGCGGAGGATCATGATCTGCACCAGGCTGCCGACGTGCAGGCTGTCGGCTGTGCAGTCGAAGCCGATATAGGCTGTCAGGGTGCCAGCACGCAGCGCCGCGTCCAGCCCTTCGGTGTCGGTGCACTGGAAGACGAAGCCGCGCTCGGTCGCCTCGTGCAGGAATTCGCTGTTGATCATGACGCGCAGGGGCTAGCACAGACACGGACGAGGGAAAATGCTGCGCACGATCGGACTGATGAGCGGGACCTCGCTGGACGGCGTCGATGCCGCCTGGCTGGAGACCGATGGCGAGCGGATCGGCGCGTTCGGACCCTCGCTGACGCTGCCTTACAATGATCGGCTGCGCGCCGACCTGCGGCGCATTCTGGACCACGCTGCGACGCTCGACCCCGATGACCGGCGCCTGAAGAGCGCTGAGGCGCGGCTGACCGAATATCATGCGCGCGCGGTGGCTGCGCTCGGGCGAGAGGCGGACCTGATCGGCTTCCACGGCCAGACGATCCTGCACCAGCCCGACCGACGACGGACCTGGCAGATCGGCGACGCGGCCGAGCTTGCCTGGCGCACCGGCTTACCGGTGGTGCATGACTTTCGCTCGGCCGATGTCGCGGCAGGAGGCCAAGGGGCGCCGCTCGCGCCCGTCTATCATGCCGCACTGGCGCGCGATGTCGCCAAGCCGCTGGCGGTGCTGAACATCGGCGGCGTGGCGAATGTGACCTGGATCGGCGCCGACGGGGAACTGATCGCATTCGACACCGGCCCGGGCAATGGACCGCTCGACGACTGGATGGCGCGGCGTGCCGGCTCACCATTCGACCGCGACGGCGCGCTGGCGCGGTCCGGCCAGATCGATGCCGCGGTGCTGAACCGGTTGCTCGCGGATGCTTACTTCGCGCGGCCGGCGCCGAAGTCGCTCGACCGGCTGGACTTTGCTGCCTCGCTCGCGGCGAGCGGCCTCGAGCACCTGTCGCCCGCAGACGGCGCCGCGACGCTGGTGGCATTCACAGCGGATGCTGTCGCGGCCGCCAAGTTGCCGGCGAAGCCGCTGCGCTGGGTGGTGACGGGCGGCGGCCGGCACAATCCGGCGATCATGACGGCATTGCGCGACCGGCTGGGCGTGCCGGTCGATCCGGTGGAGACGCTGGGCTGGAATGGCGACGCGCTGGAGGCGCAGTGCTTCGGCTTCCTCGCCGCACGCTCCCGCGCCGGGTTGCCGATCAGTTATCCTGGGACCACAGGCGTGCCGCAACCGATGCCTGGCGGCCGGGCCAGTTCGCCCGGCCGTTGAGCCGCACTCAGTCGGCGGCCAGCGCCATCGCCCGCCGGGCGATCGACTTGCCGCAATAATCGTCGATAGCTTCGGACACCTTCTCGGCGTGGTCGGCGAAGACGTGGTCGGCACCCTGGAACACCCGGTAGTCGACGCTCACGCCCTTCTGGGTATTCAGCTTGTCGACCAGCTTGCGCACCGCGTTCTCCGGCACGAGTTCGTCGGCGTCGCCGTGCAGCATCAGCCCGCCACACGGACAGGGTGCGAGGAAGCCGAAGTCGTAGTGGTTGGCCGGCGGCGCGACGCTGACCCAGCCGGAGACTTCCGGCCGGCGCATCAGTAACTGCATGCCGATGAATGCACCGAACGAGTACCCGGCTATCCACAATCCGCCGTGGTTCGGGTTGACCGCCTGCATCCAGTCGAGTGCCGAGGCAGCGTCCCCGATCTCGCCGATGCCGCCGTCATAACGACCCTGGCTGCGGCCGACGCCGCGAAAGTTGAACCGCATCACCGAGCAGCCGAGCCGCTGGAACGCCTGATACATCGAGTAAGTGACTCGATTGTTCATCGTCCCGCCGTGCAGCGGATGCGGATGAAGGATCAAAGCGACTGGCGCACCAGTCTCCTTCGAGTGGTGATAACGTCCCTCGAGCCGGCCGTCAGGGCCGGCAAACATCACCTCTGGCATGGCGTCCCGAAACCGCTTTCCTGTTAAACTGGGGTGCGTCGTGCCCGGGACCCCGCGCCCCATGCCGCCGCTACTTCCCCGAACATACAGCCCCGTCCCCTGCGTCCGATCATGTCAATACTACGACAAGAACGCCTTCTCCGCTTTTCAGTTCCGCGTGAATTCTTGACCTGTTGGGTCGGAATAGATACGCTCTAGCGGAACGACAACGCGGGTTTGCTTCCTGGCTTGACCGGCCGGCTCCGGGATTGGGCCCCAAATCCCAGGGTCTGCCTCTATATACAGCAGAAGCAGCCGCACTTCATCACGGAATTGTCGCATGGCTTTCATGTTGCGCGAGACGGTCCGGACCTATCGGGAGCGTGATCCAGCGGCGCATTCGTCGCTGGAAGTGCTGTTGTGCTACCCGGGGTTGCATGCCGTCATGTGGCATCGGTTGTCACACTGGCTATGGCAGCACGGCCTGCGCGTGTTGGGACGCTTCTCCTCCCATATCGCGCGCTGGCTGACCGGCATCGAGATCCATCCGGCTGCCAGGCTTGGCCGGCGGCTGGTGATCGACCACGGGATGGGGGTGGTGATCGGCGAGACCGCCGAGATCGGCGATGACTGCTACCTGTATCATCAGGTTACCTTGGGGGTTGCTCGCGCCGCCGGCGGCAAGCGGCACCCGACTGTTGGCAACAACGTGATCATTGGCGCCGGCGCCAAGGTGCTGGGACCGATCAGGGTGGGCGACAACGCCCGGGTCGGGTCGAACGCCGTCGTGCTGGACAACGTGCCCGACAACACCACGGTCGTGGGAATCCCGGCCCGGCCGGTCGATCGGCAACCGATCCGCGATCGCAAGGGTCCGACCTTCGATCCCTATGGCATCCCGTGCGACGACTGCCTCGATCCGCTGCTGCGCGACCTCGACCAGATGCACTGCGAGCTGGCGGAACTGGAGGCGCGGGTTGCGCGCGTGGTCGAGGACCAGCTGCGCCAGCGCCAGGCGGTAGCTGAATAGGCGATGCAGCTTTCCACCCGCGGGCGTTGCGCGGTGATGGCAATGGTGGATCTGGCCACCCGCCAGACACTGGGCTGCGAGTGCGGACCGGTCTGCCTGGCCGAGATCGCGGCGCGGCAAAGGCTTAGCCAGGCGTATCTGGAGCAGCTGTTCGGCAGGCTGCGGCGCGCGGGGCTGGTGGGTTCGGCGCGAGGTCCGGGTGGCGGCTATCGGCTGGCGCGCTCATCCGAGGCGATCGCCGTTGCCGACATCATCGCCGCAGTCGACGAGCCGACCCATGCGACGCGCGAGGAGGGTCCGAACACCGAAGGGCAGACACGCTGCCAGACGCGCGATCTGTGGGAAGAGCTGGGCCGACAGATCCAGTTCTTCCTCCAAGGCGTGACGCTGGCCGATGTGGTCGCGGGGCGCGTCGTGGGCCGCGCCGTTCCGCTCGACGCCGACCGGAGGCTGGCAGCCGAGTAGCCATGGTCTATCTGGACGCCAACGCCACGGAACCGCTGCGCCCCGAGGCACGCGCTGCGATGCTCGCCGCGCTGGAGGTGACCGGCAATCCGTCTTCTGTTCATGCCGCTGGCCGTGCGGCGCGCCGGGTCCTGGAGGACGCGCGCGAGGCGTTGGCCGCCCGGTTTGGCGCACGGGCGCAGGATCTGGTGTTCACCTCGGGTGGCACCGAGGCGGACGCGCTGGCGATCCACGCGCTGGGCGCCAAGCGTCGGGTGATCGTCGGTGCAACCGAGCATGACGCGGTGCGCTCGCCTGCTCCAGATGCGCTGTCGCTGCCGGTCGATCACGACGGGGTCGCCGACCTCGATACGCTGGCGGCGTGGCTGACGGATGGTGGGCCGGCGCTGGTCTGCCTGATGCTGGCCAACAACGAGACAGGCACGATTCAGCCGATCGCAGAGGCCGCCGCTCTCTGTCGACGGCATGGCGCATGGCTGCACGTCGATGCCGTCCAGGCGGCGGGGCGGATCGATATCAGGTTTTCGTTACTCGGCGCCCACAGCATGGCGATATCCTCGCACAAGCTGGGCGGCCCGCCGGGTGCCGGCGCCTTGCTGCTGGCCCCGGAGGTCGCGACCGTCGCCCCGCTGATCGCCGGCGGCGGACAGGAACGCGGCCGGCGAGGCGGCACGCCTCCCCTGCCCGCCATCGCCGGGTTCGCCGCCGGCGCGACCGCCGCAACCGATGCATCCCGCCTCGCGCCGCTGCGCGATGCGGCAGAGGCGGCGGCGGTCGCGGCGGGAGCCGTCGTGTACGGCGGGGGTGCGAACCGGCTGGCCAATACCACCTGCCTGGCGCTGCCCGGTGTGCGGGCGGATGCCCAGGTGATCGCGCTCGATCTGGACGGGATAGCGGTCAGCGCGGGCGCCGCGTGCAGTTCGGGCAAGGTGACGGCAAGCCACGTACTCGCAGCCATGGGTCTGGGGCCGCTGGCCGGCCAGGCGATCCGCGTCTCGCTGCCATGGAACGCGACCGAAGCGGACGTTGCCCGCTTCGCCGGTGCCTACCATCACATGTCAGACCGGCTGCGTGCGACGCTGGCACCACGCGCCGCCTGAACCCACATTGCCCGGCATGATCACGTCTCCACCACGTCCGAACCGCCCGGTCTATTTGGACAACCAGGCCACCACGCGCTGCGACCCGCGCGTGATGGAAGCGATGCTGCCCTGGTTCACCGAGCACTACGGCAACCCGCATAGCGTCGAGCACGTGATGGGCACCGAGGCGGAGGCCGCGGTCGAGGATGCCCGCGGCCAGGTCGCCGCCCTGATCGGCGCCGACGCGAAGGAGCTGGTGTTCACCTCCGGCGCGACCGAGAGCAACAACATCGCGATCAAGGGCGCCGCCCGCTTCGCCCAGCGCGCGGGCAACGAGCGCCGCCGCATCGTCACCGTGGCGACCGAGCACAAATGCGTCCTCGAATCGGTGGGCGATCTCGGCCAGGAGGGCTTCGAGCCGGTGTTCCTGCCGGTGCTCGCGGATGGTCTGCTGGATCCCGACGCGTTGCGCGCGGCGCTCGAGGTGCCGACGCTGCTGGTCAGCGTCATGGCGGTGAACAACGAGATCGGGGTGGTGCAGGACATCGCCGCACTCGCCGCGATCGCCAAGCAGGCGGGGGCGCTGTTCCATACCGACGTCGCCCAGGCAACCGGCAAGATCCCGCTGGACCTGACTGGCTGGAAGGTCGATCTGGCCTCGATCAGCGGCCACAAGGTGTACGGGCCGAAGGGAGTCGGCGTGCTCTACGTGCGTCGCCGGCCGCGCGTGCGGCTGAGCCCGCTGTTCTCCGGAGGCGGACAGGAGCGTGGATTGCGCTCCGGTACGCTGCCCGCGCCGCTGATCGTCGGGCTCGGCGAGGCCTGCCGTCTCGCACAGGCGGAAATGGCGGAGGAAGCCAAGCGGATTGGCGTTCTGCGCGACGTTCTGGTGGACCGCCTGCGTGAAGCAATCCCGGGGGTTGCGGTGAACGGCAGTACGGACGAGCGGATTCCCGGCAACCTCAACCTGACCTTTCCAGACGTCGCCGCCACAGACCTGATGGCGCGCGTGCCGGATCTCTGCGTATCCACTGGATCGGCCTGTTCATCTGCGACGATCGAGCCCTCCTACGTGCTGCGCGCGCTGGGCCTGAGCGACGACGCGGCCGCGCGCACGTTGCGTATCGGGATCGGGCGCTTTACCTCGCCCGCCGATATCGACTATGCGGCGGCTGCGCTGACAGCGGCGCATGCCGGGACGCCTGCTCCCGGCATCGAACGATTTGCCCAGGCCTGAACGGGACCAATTGCCCAGATGCCGAAGATGACCTTCATCGAGCGCGACGGGGCGCGCCGCGAAGTCGATGCGCCTCTCGGCCTCTCGGTGCTGGAGATCGCGCACCAGAACGGCGTCGATATCGAGGGCGCCTGCGAGGGCTCGCTCGCCTGCTCGACCTGCCACGTGATCGTCGATCCCGCCTGGTTCAGGAAGCTGGCCGAACCGACGGAAGACGAGGAGGACATGCTGGACCTGGCGTTCGGCCTGACCGAGACGTCGCGTCTGGGCTGCCAGATCGTGATCACCGAGGCGCTCGACGGGCTGGTGGTGAAGCTGCCCGCCGGCACACGCAACATGATGAACGACTAACGGCGATGCGTGTCCTCGTCGCGATGTCGGGCGGCGTGGATAGCAGCGCCGTGGCCGGCCTGTTGCACGAGGCCGGCCATGAGGTGATCGGCGTCACGCTGCAGCTCTACGATCATGGCGCTGCGACTGGGCGCAAGGGCGCATGCTGCGCCGGCCAGGACATCCACGACGCGCGCCGCGTGGCCGATCACCTCGGCATCCCGCACTATGTGATCGATGCCGAGAAGCGGTTCGCCGATGCGGTGATCAGCGATTTCGCTGACAGCTACGCGGCAGGCGAGACGCCGGTGCCTTGCGTGCGCTGCAATCAGACGGTGAAGTTCACCGATCTGACCGCGCTGGCGCAAGGCCTGGGCTGCGAGCGCCTGGCGACCGGGCATTATGTGCGGCGGATCGATGGGCCGGACGGGCCGGAACTGCATCGCGCCGCGGACCTGGCGCGCGATCAGAGCTGGTTCCTGTTCGCCACCACGCGCGCGCAGCTTGCGCATACGCTGTTTCCGCTAGGCGGGATGGCCGACAAGCAGGCGGTGCGCGCGGAGGCGGAACGGCTCGGCCTGCCGGTGGCGGCGAAGCCGGACAGCCAGGACATCTGTTTCGTCGCGTCCGGCCACTACGCCGATACCGTGGTGCGGCTGCGGCCGGATGGCGGCGAGCCGGGCGAGATCGTCAGCCGCGACGGGCGTGTGCTGGGGCGGCACGATGGGATCGCACGGTACACTGTGGGCCAGGGCAAGCGGCTGGGCACGGCTTCGGTCGACGGTGGCCAGCGACAGATCGTGGTGGAGACGCAACCGGGCACGCGGCGGGTCGTCGTGGGACCGCGCAATTCAGGCAGCGACGTCGTGCGGCTGCGCGAGGTGAACTGGCTGGTCGCGCCACCGCGGGATGGCCTTCGCTGCATGGTCAAGCTGCGCGCCCGCGAGGAGCCACAAGGCGCCACGGTGCGGACAATGCCGGCTGGCGCCGATGTGCGCCTGGATGGCCCGGCGCTGCCCGCGCCCGGGCAGGCCTGCGTGTTCTACGACGGCGATCGCGTGCTGGGTGGGGGGTTCATCCGCCGAGAGGATCTGGGCGATGGTTGACGGAGCGAGGGGGCCAGGACTATCTCCCCTGCCCTTCTGATCGGATGGCGGCGTAGCTCAGCGGTAGAGCAGGGGAATCATAATCCCTTGGTCGGTGGTTCAAATCCGCCCGCCGCTACCATCCCACAGCGTCCCATTCCGTCCAGGGACGTTTGCTAACCCTCAGAAAGACCGCTCTATTCTTGCAGTGGAGCCTGTCGCCGTCATGCTGTTGAAGATGTCAGGGGGGAGGACGAGTTTCGCGGCACCGGCCGCACATCCGGTGCCATTGTCGAGATGAAGATCGGCGCCATGCACGACGGGTCCATCGTCGCCGCAGGTTCAAGTCAACAAGGATGGATCGGTCACCGCGGCAACTATGCGGGGTGTCGCTGAACCCAGAGGGCGCCCGGCCGGGCCTCGGTGCGCATCTGTGCGATGTCAGCGTCGATATCGGGACGGGACACGTGAAGATCGAGCGCTAGACGGCATTTTCAGGATGTCGGCAAGGCGATCCACTCAGGCTATGTCGAAGGACAGATACAGGGTGGCGGGCACAGGGCGGGACTGAGCGGAGAGTACATCTACGACAAGCACAGCCGGATGGATAACCCCGGGTTCCTCGACTACTGCTGCCCCGTTGCATCGGACCCGCCGATGATCGAGGTGCCCCATCCGCGCCACCCATTCGGTGCGCGCGGTGTCGGCGAGTTGCCAATCGTCCCGCCGATGGCAGCGATTGCCAATGCCATTCAGGATGGCAGCGGGCTCCGGATGCCGGACCTGCCGATTTCACCACCCAAGCTGCTGGCGGCCATCGAAGCCGCGGGCATCGCCCCGCTGCCGATCGCTGCGGAGTAGGACACGATAGCAAGCCCCGATCTCAAGCCGTCGGAAATTTCCGAGTACTGATTCCGCATCCGATCATCCGCAAGATGTCGTTCACCGGCTCCACCGCAGTGGGCAAGCAGCTCGCGGCAATCGCAGGCGCGCACATGAAACGGGTGACCATGGAACTCGGCGGTCACGCACCGGCCATCGTGTTCGATGATGCGGATGTGGATACAGCGAGCCGGTTGCTGGCGGGGTCGAAGTATCGCAACGCCGGGCAGGTCTGCGTATCGCCGACGCGGATGCTGGTGCAGGAGCGCATCTACAACCAGTTCGTCATCGGCTTCATCCGGCACAGCCAGACATTGAAGGTGGGTGATGGGCTGGAGGCCGGCACGACGATGGGGCCGATGGCCAATCCGCGCCGCATCACGGCGATGGAGACCTTTATCGGTGACGCTGCACAGCGCGGCGCCACCGTGCAGACCGGCGGCCATCGCATCGGCAACAAGGGCAACTTCTTCGAGCCGACGGTGCTCACCGACGTGCCAAAGGATGCACGGGTGATGAACGAGGAGCCGTTTGGCCCGCTAGCCGTCATCTCGCCGTTCAGCTCGTTCGACGAGGTGGTGGCCGAGGCCAACCGACTGCCCTACGGCCTCGCTTCCTATGCGTACACACGGTCCGCCAAGACGGCGAATGCGATCGCTGCGGCGGTGGAGAGCGGCATGATCTCGATCAACCACCACGGCCTGGCGTTGCCCGAGGTACCGTTCGGCGGCGTGAAGGATTCCGGTTACGGCTCGGAAGGCGGTCTGGAGGCGATTGAGAACTACCTCAACACCAAGTTCGTCACCCAGGCCGGGCTATAGGCGAACCGTGAGTGCAGCGGGATCACCGATTGCAATGATAGGTGGCAACGCCGCTCTTCTGCCGTCGAGGACATTCACCATCTCGTCCCTGCCGCCCGCGCTGGTGACGCGCGACGAACCTACTGCCACCAGTGGACCACCACGCCGCACGAAGCTTTGGGAATTCAACACCAACCTGCATTGCTCGATTATCGGCACGTGCCTTTCCGCGGCGGAGCTGCGCCAGCTCCTCAAGAAGGTCGGGCTGGCACCGTCAGACAGCAGCGACCACGACCTGCACAGCGCCGCGGTCAGTCTCGCCGAGCGTCATGACAAGGCTGCCAAGCTGCTGAACAAGGCGTTGGATGAGCGCCACCGCATTGCCATCCATCAGTTCGCGAAGGCCCTGGTGGGCGCCGCCAATCGCGCCGACATCAGGCGGCTCTGCCAGTTGGAGGAGGAGAACGCGGAGCTGGCGTGCTGCGCCAGGAGCTGAACGTGACCGCGGCATCGATGCACGCAATGTGCTGTGACACCGCGTCCGACCCCGCTGCGTCATGTCCGCGGCTGAATGGGATTACCCTGCTTTATGTGGGCGGCCGCACGCATCATATCGCGCAGTTGCGCGCGGCCGCAGAACGCATGGGTGCCCGCTTCGTGCACCACGATGGCGGCGTCGAGCACCACCTGAACCTGCTCGCCGGTCTCGCCAGCCAAGCCGACCTTGTGGTGTTCCCGGTCGATTGCATCAGCCACCATGCTGCGCAGATGGCCAAGCAGCTATGCCGTCAGGCGGGCAAGCGGTTCATCCCGTTGCGCTCCGCCAGCGCCACCTCCCTGCTCGCCGCTTTGCAGCGGCCGGAGGTGACGGGCCTCGCGGATGCTGCCGACTGATCAGTCGACGCCCACCATTACGTCTGATGCCTTGATGACCGCGGTGGCCTTCATGCCGGACTTCAACTGAAGCTCTTCCGATGCCTCGTTGGTGATCGACGCGGTAATCGTCACCGTCGGCGACACCTCGATCGTGACATGAGTGGTGGTCGCACCAGGCCTTACGGCCTTGATCGTGCCGGCGATCTGGTTACGGGCGGAAATCTTCACGGCGCGGTCTCCCCATGCGAGGCGTCACTTCTCGTTACAGGCACGATGAAGCGCATGCAAGTGTTTGCGGGCGGCGAGCGCTGTATCCACTTCGATAGCACGATACCGTTCGATCACGGCCTTCCCCGCACGCGTCAGCACCGCGCCGCCACCGCCGCTGCCGCCCGCCGCCGTTTCTACCACGGGTGTGCCCAGACTCCGGTTAAGATCCTCCACCAATTCCCAGGTGCGGCGGTACGATATGCGCAGGACGCGGCCGGCCGCCGATATCGACCCGGAGCGGGCGATCTCCTCCAGCACGGCGACCTTTCCTGGACCGATCCGGGCACCGGACACGAGGTCGAGCCGGATGCTCAGACGGTCGCTGACCGGGGTGGCGTCAGCCGAGTGCGGTTTGCGCTTCGCCATTGCAGATGCCGCCAGAGTGCGTCCCCCTCATTGTTGCTTGGCTACACGTGGTTTGCTGCCCGGCTGATAACACGCAATTCCGCATGCCCCTCAGACTTCGACAGGCTCTCGAGGCTACGGAACGAATTGAGCACCTTGTGGCCTTGCTCGGTCAGGATAGCACCACCACCCCGCGCGCCACCACGAATCGGCTCAACCAGAGGCGGAGCAAACACTTCGTTCATCGTTGCGACAAGCTTCCACACATGAGCGTAGCTGGCGCCGATCTGGCGCTGGGCCGCGGCGATCGATCCGGTGGTGCGGATCGCCTCCAGGAGCCTGGCCTGGACGGGGCCGATGACCACCTGCCCATCAACCATTACGTGCAGTTCCAGATCGGGTCCGGGGCGCCGGGTTCGTCTTGCCATCGGCCTACGCCGTTGAACCTCTTGCCGCTATATCACAATGGCTATATCGTGGCAACAGAGGAGGAAAGATGCTGCGTCGCACGTTCCTGGCTGTATCGTTGCTTTGTTGGGCCGGCGCCGCTTTGGGCGGCACCGTGATCGATGCGACCGGCCGCAGCATCGAGCTGCCGGACCATGTCGCGCGTGTACTCCCGGCTGGACCACCCGCCGCCATTCTGTTGGCGGCAGTAGCGCCCGATCTGATGCTCGGCTGGACCTCGCCCGTATCGGACAACGCACGTGCGCTGCTCTCGCCGGAAGCCGTCAAGCTGCCGCAAGTGCCGCGGCTGACCGGGCGAGATGATGTGTCCGACAAAATTGCCGCACTGAAGCCTGATCTGATTTTGGATTACGGCACCATCGCGCCGCGCTATATCGATCTGGCCAAAGCGACGCAGCAGCGCACTGGCGTTCCCACGGTGCTGCTGGATGGCTCGCTGGCGGAGGTGCCGCACGTCTTCCGGCTACTCGGAGGCATTTTCCACCGCGAGGAGCGAGCGGAGATACTGGCCAGATTCGCCGAGGCCTTGCTGACCATGGCAAGAAAGCCTGACTTTGCCGCGCGCATCGTCTGCGCGCGCGGACCAGACGGCCTGAACCTCGTTGCGCCGGGGACCGATCTGGCTGAAAGCTTCACTCGTGCGGGCTGGAAGCTTGTTGCGCCGTCGCGGCAAGCCAGCGTGGATGACATCCGCTTACTCGATCCTGATGTCATCGTGTTCACCGATCCTGCAATGCGTGCCACTTTGGCCCAATCCGAAACGTGGCAGTCACTGCGTGCCGTGCGCGATGGCCACGCTTTTGTCGCACCCAACATGCCATTCGGCTGGCTCGACGAACCGCCATCCATCAACCGGCTGCTCGGCCTTGCCTGGCTGGGCGGCGGTGATCCGCGCACGCTCGCCGCAACGTTCAACGCCGTGGTCTACGGTCGTTCCCTGACCGCGCCGCAGCTCGACGCGCTGCTGTCTGGCGCCCACTCCATCCAACCATAACGAGGAACACATCGATGCGCTTCCTGCTGGCACTCTGTCTGGTGTTGGCGCCTCTTGCGGCGCGGGCACAGGAACTCACCGTATTCGCTGCTGCCAGCCTAACCGACGCGATGAAAGATGTCTCCGCGCAGTGGGCGCAGGCGGGGCATCCGCCGCTGCGGCTGTCGTTCGGCTCCAGTTCGACGCTGGCGCGGCAGATCGAGCAGGCTGCACCTGCCAACCTGTTTGCCTCAGCCGACCTCAAGTGGATGGATTACCTGGCCGACAAGAAACTGATCGTGCCGGAGACGCGCAAGGACCTGCTGAGCAACGACGTGGTTCTGGTGGTGCCGGCTGACAAGCCGCAGCATGTCACCATCGGCCAAGGCTTCGACATTCTCGGCCTGCTCGGTCCCAACGGTCGGATTGCCACCGGCGATCCCAAGCACGTGCCGATCGGCATCTATGCGGAGCAGGCGCTGCGCAAGCTTGGCTTGTGGGATGCAGTCGAGCCTCGCCTTGCCCGCACCGAAGATGTGCGCGCCGCGTTGCTGTTGGTCGAGCGCGGTGAGGCACCGGCCGGAATCGTGTATGCCACCGATGCGGCAGCCTCCAAGGGTGTCATGATCGCCGGCGAGTTTCCCGCCAACAGCCATGACGTCGTCACCTACCCGTTCGCGGTGGTGAAGTCGGGCGACACGCCGGATGCGCGCGCGCTGATGACGTATCTGTCCGGCCCTCAGGCGCGCGAGGTTTTCGCCAAGCGCGGCTTCAAGGTCGAATAGGCTGATCCTCACGCCGGAGGAATGGGAGGCGGTCCGGCTTACGCTGAGCGTGGCGGCACGCGCGGTGGGCTTCGCACTGCCGCTCGCCATCGTCACCGCATGGGTGCTGGCGCGCTATCGCTTCCCCGGCCGTCCGATCCTGAACGCTCTGGTGCATTTGCCGCTGGTGCTGCCGCCCGTCGTCACCGGCTGGCTGCTGCTGATCATCTTCGGCATCCGCGGACCGATCGGTTCGCTGCTGCATGACTGGTTCGGCGTTCGGCTGGTGTTCACCACAGCCGGCGCAAGTCTGGCCTGCGCAGTGATGACATTCCCGGTGATGGTGCGCGCGGTGCGCCTGTCGCTTGAGACCGCTGATCCCGGGCTGGAGCAGGCCGCGCGCTCGTTGGGTGCTGGTCGGTTCGATCGGCTGTTCAACGTGACGCTGCCGTTGGCGTCACCCGGCATCCTGGTCGGCGGCATCGTTGCCTACGCGACGTGCCTGGGCGAGTTCGGGGCCGTGATCACATTCGCCGCCAACATTCCGGGCGAAACCCAGACGCTGCCGCTGGCGATCTACGCCGCGCTGCAGGTGCCTGGCGGCGAGGCGAAGGCTGCGGAACTGTCGATGGTGTCGCTGCTGCTCGCAGTGATCGGACTGCTGTTGTCGGAGTGGATCGGCAAGCGCCTGAACGTCGCACTCGGCCGATGAGCCTCAGCCTCCTGCTACGCCACCGGTTTCCTTCCGTGCAGATGGACATGGCGTTCGAGGTGCCGACGCCGGGCGTGACCGTGCTGTTCGGACCATCGGGTGCCGGCAAGTCCACCATCATCGCCGCCGCCGCTGGTCTGCTGCGCCCGGAAGAGTGCCGCATTGCGGTTGAAGATCAGATACTCTGCGACACTGGCGCCGGAATCTGGCTGCCACCCGAACGGCGACGCATGGGCCTGGTGTTCCAGGACGCGCGGTTGTTCCCGCATATGTCGGTCGCGACCAATCTGCGCTTCGGTCTGCGTCGCGCGGCGGCGGGGCCGGTGCGGTTCGACGATGTAGTGGATTTGCTGGGGATCGACGCGTTGCTGACGCGCCGGCCACATACGCTGTCGGGCGGCGAGCGCCAGCGCGTCGCCATCGGCCGCGCCTTGCTGGCGCAGCCTCATCTCCTGCTGATGGATGAGCCGTTGGCGAGCCTCGATTCCGCGCGCAAGGCCGAGATCATGCCGTATCTGACACGGCTGAAGACCGCGTTGAAGCTGCCGATCGTCTACGTCACCCACGCGCTGGATGAGGTGGCGCGACTTGCCGACTCCATCGTGTTGATCGAGGCGGGACGCGTCCTCGGCTACGGCGCGCTGTCCGAGATCGCGGCGCGCGCCGATCTGCCGCTCGCGCGTCGCGACGATGCCGCGGCGCTGCTGCTGTGCCGGGTGGTCGAGCATGATGCGCCGCGTGAGCTGTCACGTCTGGAAGGCGGCGGCGCGACGCTCTGGGTGCCGTTGCTCGATGTTCCGATGGGGACCGAGCGGCGCGTGCGCATCCCGGCGCGCGAGGTAATCCTTGCCGGCCTGCCACCTGAGTCGATCAGCCTGCACAACATCGTGCCGGGCGAGGTACGGCGCATCACCGCCGATGCGGGGAGACGATCGGTACTTGTGGAAATTGGGTTGGCAGATGGCGCGCTGATCTCACGTGTTACACCGGACGCCATCGTCCGGCTCGCGCTGGAACGAGGCCGTCCTGTACTGGCGCTGATCAAGTCTACCTCGATTGAGGTCTTGGGCGGGTAATGTTTCGGTTCGCGTTTCGGTATTGGATATGCCTATGGCGCCCTAAGGTGCACGATCCGCAGGGCGGTGTCCGCCGGATGGATCCGACGTATCGTGGATGCGCGTTTCGCAATGCAATGAAAGGTGGCGAACATGGGAAGGCTCGACGGCAAGGTTGCCGCGGTGACGGGCGGGGCATCGGGGATTGGCGAGGCGACGGTCAGGCGTTTCGTCGCCGAAGGCGCGAGCGTGGCATTCTGCGATCGGGACGGCGAGCGCGGCCAGCGCGTGGCGGCCGAGCTGGAGACCGCCGGCGCCAAGGTCGCCTTCACGCAGGCTGATGTTGGCACCGAGGCCGCATGCCTCGGCTTCGTCAACGGTGCGGCGGAAAAATTCGGGCGCCTCGACATCCTCGTAAACAATGCCGGCATCCGTAAATACGAGAAGATAGACGAGGCGAGTGCGGCCAGCTGGAACGAGATCCTCAGCGTCAACCTGATGAGCTACGCGTTCTGTGCCAAGGCGGCGGTTCCGCTGATGCGCCGCAACAAGGGTGGCGCCATCGTCAACGTCGCGTCGGTGCGTTCCGTCGTCGCAGGCGGCGGCAACCTGCAGTACGACACCACAAAGGCCGCGGTCGCGGGCCTGACGCGGGGGCTCGCCGCCGACCACTCGGCCGAGGGCATTCGTGTGAACGCCGTCGGCCCTGGCCCGATCTTCACGCCGTTCCATGCGCGCCGCATCGCGGCTGCCGGCGAGACTGTGGAGCAGTACAACGCGAAGGCCGCACAAGGCACCATGCTGAAGCGCCCGGGCAGGGCCGAGGAGGTCGCCGCCGCGATCCTGTTCTTGGCCTCCGACGATGCGTCCTACGTCACCGGCGCCCTACTGTTCGTGGACGGCGGTATGACGGCTCTGTGAGGAATGTTCGGCCGGCGCTCACAGTCCGTATCGCCGGTTTGGTGCGCTGGTCCGCGTTCGCCAGGTCGCGATCGCGGTCCCATGAGCGGGCGATCTGATAGTTCTGCCAGAGGCGGCCGTCGCTAGGAGTTTATGGTCTGATATCAAGTGGGTCCGCCCCAGAGATTTGGATCGGGCGGATGGATCGAGCTGCCGTCATAGCGCAGCCGCGCCCCGCGATCGACCGCCAGGTGCAATGGTCCGTCGAGATCGACGATCTGGGCCTGCTGAGCGACGAGCAGCGCCGGCGCGATCCCAAGCGACGTGCTGATCACGCCACCGACCATGATCCGCAAGCCGCGCCGCTTCCCTTCCGCCGCCAGCGCGAGCGCCTCGGTCAGCCCGCCCGCCTTGTCTAGCTTGATATTGATGGCCTGGTATTTCCCGTCGAGCCGGTCGAGATCGGCACGTGTCCGGCAGGATTCGTCGGCGCAAATCGGGATCGGACGCTCCAATAGAACCAGCGCGTCATCAGCGTCGGCTGGCAGCGGCTGCTCTATCAGTTCGACCCTCAAATCGCTGAGGGCCGGCATGAATTCGCTAAGCTGGCGCTCATTCCAGCTCTCGTTGGCATCGACGATGAGACGCGCCGCCGGCGCAGCGTGCCGCACCGCCCGCACCCGTTCGACATCGCCGTCGTCCCCCAATTCCAGTTTGAACAGCGGCCGAGTTCGATTGGCGGCTGCCAGCTCAGCCATCTTTTCCGGCGTATCGAGACCAAGCGTGAAGGCCGTGACGACCGGCGTCATCGCGCCGAGCCCGGCCAGCTCCGCGACGCTGCGATAAGCGCGCTTCGCATCCATGTCCCAGAATGCGCAGTCGAGAGCATTGCGCGCCGCGCCCGGCGGCAGCACGCCTTGCAGTGTGTCACGGTTGAGCCCCGAGAAGACCGCGCCTTTCATCGCTTCAAGCGCAGCGACGACGCTGTCGGTGCTCTCGCCGTACCGCTGAAGCGGCACGCCTTCTCCCCGGCCGCGTGACTCGACGTCGGAGATTTCGGCGACAACGACGTCCACCGTGGTCTTGACCCCGTGCGCGGTTATGAACGGTCGCGCGAGCGGCCACGCTCGGTGCGTGACAGTTAGTCGTTGAGGATGTGGCGCCATGTGCCAGCGGCTTCCGACGCTACCAGGAACCGGTATTGGGCATGCTGGTCCAGGGTTCGGTTGGCGCCAACGCGCTGCCGGCCTGCAGCAGCTCGATGGAGATGCCGTCGGGCGTGCGGATGAAGGCCATGCGCCCGTCACGCGGCGGACGGTTGATCGTTACGCCACGGGAGATGAAGGCATTGCAGGTGTCGTAGATGTTGTCCACGGCATAGGCGAGATGCCCGAAATTGCGGCCGCCGGCGTAAGGCTCGGGATCCCAGTTGTAGGTGAGCTCCAAGGGAGCCGCTTCATCGCCGGCTGCGGCGAGGAACACGTTGGTGTAGCGGCCCTTCTCGTCCGCACGACGGCGGATCTCATGCAGGCCAAGCACCTCGAAGAAGCCGATGCTCTCCTCCAGCGAACTGACGCGGATCATAGTGTGCAGATATTTGGTCATGGCGTGTCCTCAGATAGGGGCTCGGCGTGTTCCGGGCGGCGCAGTCGGGTCGAGCTTTGGCGACAAGGCTGGTCAGGAGGGCCGCCGAGGTTGTCAAAGCCGGGCGACACCATACTGCGAAATGTCTGACTTGGAAGATTGACGAGATTCCACAGAACTGCCGCCTTGAGCGCATGCTGGACGCTGACGATTCGAGCCTTCAACATCCGCTTTCCACCCGTCTCCGTCGGCCATCTCCCAGGGATGCGGCGGGGTCAACAGAGACACCGCCGATGTGACACCGATGGGCCGGGTTGCGGTTTCTCGCCGTATCCGGTTGGATATGGCGACGCCCACTGAAGGCCCAATCCCTGATGAATGCGCCGTTCGACCCTACGTTCCTGGTGAACGAAAAGTTTCGCCGTCGGCCAACCAGTGTCGCGAAAGGAGGACCCTGTCCTGCTACGCGGCGAGGGGCGGTACTCGGCTGCCAGGGTGTATTCGGACAGCGCGCGGCGCAACAGTGCTCTATCTGCCGCCTTATTCGCCCGATCTCAACCAGATCGAGCAGGCCATCGCCAAGCTCAAACAGCCGCTGCGAGCCGCCGCATTCCAACTGCTCGGCAACGTTGCAGATCCCGATATCTACAATCTGCCAACGCTGACCCCGGTGACGCCACAATGCGAATCTTTCGACCAGAGTATCGCAATTGGCTGGGTCTGGCCGGAAGCGGGCCTATTGCTGATTGCCACAGCGCCGGGCTCCGTGGATGCCCGGCGCAAGGCAAAGTCAGGCTGGCAGATCTCGAAGTGACGGGTAGATTAACTTGATATGATGCGGCGCTACTGGGCGGCGGCCGCTAAGGTTCGCGCTCCCGCCACCGGCCGATAGGCGCGCAAGAATGTGCGGATATGGCGCACCGCCAGCGGGATCTTATCCGGGGTGTCCTTCCACGGGTAAAGGCTCACTTGCGCGTTCGGCGCGAGATGCACGGTTTCCATGGCGACGGCATAGGGATGCGCCGGCACGTCGTCCGGCAACACGAGGATCGGCGTCTTGCAGCCGCGCACGAAATCGCGCGTCACGGTGTAAACGAAGTCGGCGCGGGTACGGTACATATTGGTCAGGAAGGTGTCGACCATCGCCATCGTGATGTCGGGCCGGCGAGCGCACAGTTCCGGACCCCAGGTCTTCATGTTGTTGTCGTAGGAGAGCGTGGGCATCTCAGGGCGCCAGCCGCTGGGCTGCGCTGGCACCGCGGCGATGACGCGGTCGCCCGCGCGCTTCAACATGTTCCAGATGAAGGGGCCGCCGATGCAGAAGCCGAGGACCAGGAATTCCCGGATGCCAAGGTGATCCATCAGTCCGATCTGATCGTCGGTATAGGCGTCCCACGGCCGGTCGGTCTCGAGCGGACCTGAGGACTGGCCACCCTTGGCGTTGCGCAGATCCGCCGCGATCACGCGGAACTCGTCTTTGAATGCGTCGAGCGGGTTGAACGGGTGGCTCGACGTCGCCAGGCCCGCGATCGTGGAGTTCAGCCCGCCGCCGGGGATGACCAGCAACGGGAAGCCGGAGCCGGCCTCTTCGTAATGGATGCGGACGTCGCCTCTTTCGTAGAACGGCATGATGGTTTCTCCCTACGCAGTCAGTTGTCGAGTAAGGCGTGTCGTGCGGGTACTCGTTGACGTATGTCAGGCGCAAACCGGCGCGGTGTCTAGAATGGCATTGGTTCAGGAGTATCACCCAATTTCGCGACCGCCAATGGCGGGATGGTTTGATCCTCTTTCGGCGTCCAGATTTAGGATGCCGGAGTGCGGACGATTTGCCAGCGGCGCCGACGGAATAAGTAGGCTGCAGCCGACGTTCTGTCGTGATCCTCCCGCCAATGCCACGGCAGCACTACAAGGCGGTCCCCACCGTTTACCCGCGGCCACCGCGGGAATATGCGGACGACACGTGGTTGCGATCCAGCCGGCCAGCGTGCTGTCTTCCTCGACCAGGAAGATGGGACACTCAGATGATCGAGACGCGCAGGATCACGACTGCACCCGGGCTGACGTTCGATACCTCGGTCGCCGGCGATGAAAAGGCACCGCTCGTGCTGATGCTGCACGGGTTCTGCGTGTCTCGATACTTGTGGGATGCCCAGGTGCAGGCTCTGGGCGATGCCGGGTTCTATGCCGTGGCGCCCAACCAGCGCGGTTATGCCGCCGAAGCGCGGCCCGACCCGGCCGATGTCTCCAACTATGAAGTGGATAAGCTGATCGGCGATGCGATGGACATTGTCGCCGCGGTAGGCGGGCCGGAGTGCCGTTTCCATCTGGTGGGCCATGACTGGGGCGGCAGCATTTCCTGGTTCATCGCTGACCGGTATCCGGAGCGGCTTGCTTCCCTCACCATGCTGTCGCGGCCGCATCCGGCGTCATTCGCCCATGCCATGCAGGCGGACCCCGAGCAGCCGACTCGTTCCGCACACCATGTCTGGTTGAAGGACCCCGATGCCGGCGCGAAACTGTTGGCCGACAACGCCGCCTGGTATCGCGGCCGCCTGCGGAAGAATGGCGTGCCGGATGTGGCGATCGACAGGCATATGTCCGTGATAGGCAGCCCGCCGGCGACGGAAGCGGCCCTCGCCTGGTATCGCGCGCGTGGAGACCGCAAAGCCTTGGCACCGACCAGGGTGCCAACTCTGTTCATCTGGGGCGACGCGGATGACACGGTCGGCCGTATGGCCGCCGAAGGTACGGCGGCTTTTATCGACGCGCCTTACCAGTTCGAGGTGATGCCGGGCGTCGGCCATTACGCTGCCGACCAGATGCCGGAGCGCGTCACGGCATTGCTCCTCGCCCATCTCGCTCGCCATCCACTCTAGAATGATCGGCCGCGCGTCACGGCCTTCTGGCTGATCCGGTCGCCGCCGACCGCCTCAAGAGGTCCTCGCAGGGCAAGCGTATTGCGTTCGATGGTCCCGGCCGTACCGTCATCGACGGGCCTTTCGCCGAGACCCGCGAGTTGGTCGCCGGCTTCTGGCTCTGGGAAGTCGAGGACATGGATGAGGCGGTCGCCTGGGTGGAGCGCTGCCCCAATCCCATGCCGGGACGGAGTGAGATCGAAATCTGGCCGCTGCACGAGATGGCTGATTTGCGACGAGACTCTGACACCGGACGTCACGGAAATCCATGACTGGACGCGCGAGGAGCTCCCCGCTCTACCAGGAACCGGTGTTAGCCATGCTGGTCCAGGGTTCGGCAGGCGGCAGCGCGCCGCCGGCCTGCAGCAGCTCGATGGAGATGCCGTCCGGTGTACGGATGAAGGCCATTCGGCCGTCACGCGGCGGGCGGTTGATCGTCACGCCGCGGGCAATGAAGGCGTTGCAGGTGTCGTAGATGTTCTCCACAGCGTAGGCGAGATGTCCGAAATTGCGGCCGCCGGTGTAAGGCTCGGAATCCCAGTTGTAGGTGAGTTCCAAGGGAGCCGCCTCGTCGCCGGGGGCGGCGAGGAACACGTTGGTATAGCGGCCCTTCTCGTCCGCACGACGACGGATCTCATGCAGGCCAAGCACCTCGAAGAAGCCGATGCTCTCCTCCAGCGAACTGACGCGGATCATGGTGTGCAGGTATTTGGTCATGGCGTGTCCTCAGGTCAGGGGTCGGCGAGTTTGTGGCGGCGCAGCAGATGGGTCTAGGTGACAAGGATGGCGAGGATGGCCCCCAAGATTATCCAGGTCCCGCATCACATGCGTACTGCCACGCAAGCTCCTCTTATGCAAAATGCGGCATCACATCAGCCGCCAGCAGTTCGTGGGTTTCGGGATCGTTCCTGTACGCGCTGCTGACCAATAGCTGCACACCGGCATCCCAATACGCACCCACGAGATCGGTGACCTGTGACACTGTGCCAGCAAAGCCGTAATACGATGCCGGAACGGCAAGCCTTTCTCGCTTTGCCGCCAGCGAGGCCTCATCGCGCGCCAGCAGGAGGCTGATGATGCTGGTTCGCTCGATCGCGTCGTAGCTGCGCTGCGCGGCATCGCAATGGCCACGGAGCACCGTGAACTTGTGCCTCACCATCTCGGGGCTGCCCCCGACATTGCACGCATCGCCGAGCCGGGCGACGGCGCGCAACGTGAGCTGCTCGCCCCCGCCGGCGATCATGATCGGCGGGTGCGGCTTCTGGATCGGCTTGGGTTCCAGGATCGCGTCCTCGGCGCGGAAATACCGGCCGTGGAACGTCGTGCGCTGTTCCGTCCATAGTGCGAGGATCAGCCGCACGGCTTCCTCCATCTGCCGGATGCGCACGGCAGGCTTTGGCGGAAATTCCCAGCCGTACTGGCGATATTCCGGTTCGTGCCAACCCGCACCAAAGCCGAAGGTCAGGCGACCGCGACTGATCAGATCGACGCCCGCGGCAATCTTGGCCAGATGCGCCGGGTTGCGAAAGGCAACCGACGTGGCGAGTGTGGCGAGACGGATGCGGCTGGTCACCGCTGCGAGCGCCGACAGCACCGTCCAGCCCTCCATGAATGGCTCATCGGGCGCGCCGACATTGGCGATCTGGATCAGGTGATCCATCACCGAGAACCAGGTGAACCCGTGGCTTTCCGCCCAAAGAGCCTTCGCCTTAACCGCTTCGAAGATTTCGGCCGGGTCAGGGCCGAACAGCCATGACGGGTTGTGGATCCCGAACTTCATTGCGACCTCCTAGCGCTCGGCATCGATGGCGCGCCAACCGGCGGTCATTTCGTCGAGTCTTGCTTTCAGTTCGTGCGGCAGACCATTCACCTTGGCGGCGGCGAGGCTGTCGGTGAGCTGTTCCGGACGGCTGGCGCCGACGATCGGCGCGGTCACGGCGGGATGCGACAGCACCCATGCCACCGCGAGCGTGACCATGTTCATTCCCGTCTCCTGCGCCACACCGCGCAGGCTTTCAATCGTCGCGAATTCCTGCTCGTGCCAATAGCGTGCCTGGTATCGGGCACCGGCATTGCGTAGGGCAAAGCGCGTGCCGTCCGGTGGCGGCGCGGTGCCATCGTGCTTTCCGCTGAGCAATCCGCCGGCGATCGGGTTGTACGGTATCGCCGCGATTCCTTCTTCCTTACACAGCGGCAGCAGATCGCGCTCGAATGCACGAAACAGCAGATTGTAGCGCGGCTGCACGGAATCGATCCGGGCCAGGTTCTTGACCTCACCGCGTCCAAGGGCGCGCGCGACGCGATAGGCTGGCCAGTTGGACACGCCGATGTATCGTGCCTTGCCCTGACGCACCACAGTATCGAGCGCCTCCAGCGTCTCATCCATGGGCGTGTCCGGGTCGTATCGATGCAACTGGTAGATATCGACGTAGTCAGTGCCGAGACGCCGCAATGATGCGTCAATGGCATCCAGGATGTGCTTGCGCGACGTGCCCTGATCCCACGGCTGCGCCCCCACCTGGCCGGCGCACTTGGTCGCGACGATGAACTGATGACGTTTCCCCTTCAGCCAGGCGCCGACAATCGCTTCGGTGCGGCCGGCAGTGGCACGGCCGCCACCGAGCGGATAAGACATCTGCCGTATCGAGAAAATCGATCCCGCCCTCTGCGGCGGCATCCAGGATGGCATGGCTGCTTGCCTCGTCACACTGGCCGCCGAATGTCATCGTGCCGAGGCAGAGGCGCGAGACACGCAAACCGGTCCGGCCGAGCCTGATGTGCTGCATGGCTTTGCTCCGTGAATGTTAGGGATCGCCGACCTGGCAATCCCCCTTCTGCGGGGGAGCGATCGGGGTGAACAGAGTCCTGTCCGGCTTCAGGTCGAGCAGCGGCGTTCCATCGAGACAGTCCAGCCCGCGCACCAGAATGACGTTCCCCTTATAGACATGGCGACGAAATTCGATGTCACCGGGGCGGTCAGGACGCTCCTGACAGGACTCCACTCCACAAAATTGGCCAGCGACTTCACCCCAACCACCGTCACCATCAACAACGGCGGTACCAGCGTAAGCTATATCGGCGTATCGCTCTACACACTCCTGACAACGGCCAATTTCCAATACCCCACCGGGGAGCGTGAAGAACGGCTTCCTGCGGGACTACGTCCTCGTCACCGGCAGTGACGGCGAAGCCGTGGTGGTTTCCGAGGGTGAGATCGATCCAAGCTTCGGTGGCATCAACGTATCGATGACGGACATTGCGGCGTACCAGCAAGATGGCACAACAATCAGCCCAGCCTTAGATCGTCCCGGGCGATGTGAATGGGTGCGATATCGTCGACATCAGCAGTATTGTCATCTGGACCGCAAGCGTACCGACACCGCCGCCTGTCACCGCGACCGGCAGCGACGGATGCGGCGTGGTCTATTCCATGGGTGAGATCGATCCCACCATCGTGCAGGGAACGTCGCACTTGTCGCCTACGATGATGAGACCGGCACCTTTCCCTCGATTGCGGCGGTAGCGGACTGTTCCGAACCCACCGCGCGACACCAAAGGAGGCCGCAACGTCTCCAATCTGGAGACGTTGGCCGTCACCAGTGCATTGTTCAGCTTTGCCCGCCGGGCAAGCGGATCGCCACGCCAGATGGCGCAATACCCGTCGAGCAATTGCGTATCAGCAATCTGGTCATGACCGTGAGTGGAAGAACCCCCGGTCCAGTGGATTGTCAGCGGCGCATCGACCTGTACCGGCCCCGCGCCTTGGTGCCGTTTCAGGCTGGACTACAGCGGGGCTATCCCAGTGACGGAGGGCGGCGCCTGCTGCCATCCCTGCTCTGCCATGCAGGCGTTGGTCTTCATTTCGTCCACCCCAGCCCCAGACTGCACATTATAGCCCTGGGTGCTCACCACCATCGTCACACTCCGGTGCCGGCACTGCGCCAGGTCCGCACCGTATTCCTGAGCGCCATAGTTGGAATGAGAGGGGTTCTCGTAGTGTAGGGGCGCTACACAAGCGCACAGAACGAATAAGCAAACGCCCAAATGCGACCATCGGGATAGTAGATAGCGATGAATCATTGGAATCCCCTCTCTGCTCCCTGTGTGGAACATCAGTATCGCACAAGCATGACAACCCTTTGTCACATGGAACTGTGAAGCAACGATACCACAGGTCGCAAATCTGTCCAGCAATGCCCGAGTGACAGGTCCGCAAACTCAGCCGCAAAAACGCGAGCCTGTCATCGACTCGCCTTTGCTGATAGACTTATCGTAGGGCGGTTGCGACGCAGGTATGGGACGGCCAGGGCGACAACAGTGCAGTCGACGTAAGCCTCAAGCTAGTGACCTTGTTTCTGAGCCCACAGCCTCTGATTCGGGCTCAGCATTCACAGAATGTTAACCTTCATTGTACCCATTGATCACGAACACGGTGACGCATTGATGGTCGGGCGCCGTTTACGAGCTGCAGTTCCTGCCGTGTTCACCCTATCGGACGCCGGATAGATTTCGGTAGATTGCAACGCCCGGCCGAGCGCAACGCTGGAGGAGGGTCGGTGGCCATTCCAGGACCCGTCACGAAACCTTGCCCTACACGGGCCGCAACAAGAGCCGTCGTATGCCACCAGCATTCACACCGCCCCGAGGTCTCGCCGCCGCAATTTTCGACGTGGATGGGGTGCTCGTGGCCTCCCCGCATGAACGCGCCTGGCGGGAGGCCCTGCGAGGAATCACCGATCCCGCGCGTTTGACGACGGAACTTTACCAGGCGCATGTCGCGGGCAAGCCGCGGCTCAGTGGCGCGCGCGCAGCGCTCGAACAACTGGAGGTGCCCGATGCCGCGGAACGCGCCGTGTCTTACGCCGAGCGCAAGCAGCGGATTCTGGAAGAGCTGATCGCGGCGGGCGACTTCACGGTCTTTCCCGATGCGCTGCACCTCGCACAAAGACTGGCAGCAAAGGGCATCCCCCTTGCAGTCGCCTCCTCCTCGAAGAATGCCAACCAGATGATGAGTTTGATCCGTGTCACGCCGGACCAGACGTTGCTTGACCTGTTCGCCGCCAATGTCTGCGGCCGGGACCTGTCCCACGGCAAACCAAACCCCGAGATCTTTCTCGTCGCCGCGGCGGAACTTGGGGTAGAGCCGGCGAGTTGCCTAGTCGTCGAAGACGCGCCGTCCGGCATCGCGGCGGCGCGCGCAGGCGGAATGATCGCGCTGGGCATAGCACGGCTGGAGGATGAGACCCTGCTGCGGGCCGCCGGCGCGGATCTGGTGGTCACGAGCCTCGACGACGTCAACGCGGACGCCTTGATCGGAACCGGGCCCGGTACACGAGGCAGCGGCATGATGATGCAGCATGCGCTGGAGCCGACGCGGGATCGCGACTGGCTGTTGGTGGAGCAAGGTTACGATCAGGTGCGCGAGAGCGGCATCGAATCGCGCTTCGCCGTCAGCAACGGCTTCCTCGGTGTTCGCGGGGCTCGGGCGATCAGTCGCGGCCCGACCTGGGTGTCCTGGCTGCACACTCTCAGATGGGCGTCGTGGCCTCGGATCTATGTCGCGGGACTGTTCGACACGCCCAATACCGAGCCGCCTGTCCCGGCGCTCGTACCGGTGCCCGATTGGCTCCGCTTGCGGATACTGCTCAACGGCAAGTCGCTGCTGCAGCGCGCGGGAGACATGCTCGTCTATCAGCGCATCCTGGACATGCGGCGGGGCGTGATGCTCACGGAGTGGCGGCAGCGCGATCCGAGCGGGACCATTGTCAGGGTGTCAACGTTGCGGCTTGTGTCGCTGGCCGACCGTGCTCTCGGCCTTCAGGTTGTTCGCCTTGAGGTGGAGCAGGGCAATGCCGAGGTCACGGTAGACGCGCGGTTCGACGAGATACTGGCCGGGCTTGATCCCGTGCGCCTCGAGCAGGACCTTGGCGTATGGCGCACCGAGCAGTCCGCCAAGGGCCTGTCGATGGCCTGCGCTGCCGCGCTGCAATTGAATGGGATCGAGCAGTCGCCACGTGCGCTGGGTCCCTTCAGATGGTCCTGGAACTGGGCGTCGGCGCCGCGTCAGGCAGCAACGTTCCAACGCATGGTCGCTGTGGCGCGCAGCGATGTCCCTTTCGGGGATCCCAGTCCACAAGCGCTGGACGCACTCAACCGAGCGAAGCGGATCGGCTGGCGCGGCGTCCTCGCCGAGCATGAGGCTGCCTGGGCGGAACGCTGGCGGCTCAGTGACATCGCGATCAAGGGCGACGACACCACTGAACATGCTCTGCGGTTTGCCATCTATCACCTGAACAGCGCGGCAAATCCGAGCGACGAGCGCGTCTCCATCGGCGCGCGTGCGCTGACCGGCGACTCCTATCTCGGACACGTGTTCTGGGACACCGAGATCTATGTGCTGCCGTTCTATATCGCGACCTGGCCTGAGGCCGCCCGTGCCCTGCTGATGTACCGCTATCACACCCTGCCTGGCGCCCGCGCCAAGGCTAGCAGGATGGGTTGGCTGGGCGCCATGTACGCGTGGGAGTCAACGGATACCGGCGAGGAGACCACCCCGGAGCAGCTCATCGGCCCCAATGGGGATCTCGTCCAGGTGCTCTGCGGCACGCAGGAGCAGCATATCACGGCCGATGTTGCCTACGCGGTCTGGCAATACTGGGAGGCGACCGGAGATGACGCCTTCATGGTCAAGGCGGGCGCCGAAATTCTTTTGGAAACCGCACGGTTCTGGGCCAGCCGAGCCGTTCCTGAGGCCGACGGCAGGCGCCATATTCGCGGCGTGATCGGCCCAGACGAATATCACGAGAACATCGACGACAGTGCCTATACGAATGTCATGGCGCGCTGGAACATCCGGCGTGGCGTGGAGATCGCCAATCTGTTGCGCAACCGCTGGCCGGATCGCTGGACCGATCTATCGAAACAGCTCGATCTTGACGATGCCGAATTTCAGCAATGGACGGAGGCGGCCGAGACGCTGTTCACCGGGTTCTCCTCGGAGAGTGGGCTGTTCGAGCAGTTCGCCGGTTTCTTCGGTCTCGAAGAGATCGACCTCTCCCGATACGCCGATCGCAAGGTACCCATCGATGTCATCCTTGGACGGGAACGGACGCAGCGAACCCAGGTGGTGAAGCAGGCCGATATCGTCGCGCTGCTGACACTGCTGCCGGAAGAATGCGATACGCGATCCAAGCTGGCGAATTTCCGGTACTATGAACCACGCTGCGGCCACGGCAGTTCGCTCAGCCGGGGCATGCATGCCTTGGTCGCGGCGAGGCTCGGCGAGATGGAACTTGCGACCCGCTACTTCCACGAAACCGCGGCGACGGATCTAGCGGATACCTCGAACGGCAGTGCCGGCGGCGTTCACATTGCCGCACTGGGCGGTCTGTGGCAGGCGGCGGTCTTCGGTTTTGCCGGCTTGTCGTTGCGCGCGGAGGCTCTTGGTCTCGATCCCAGCCTGCCACCCAGCTGGCGGACGTTCGGTTTCCACGCATATTGGCGCGGCCGTGTGGTTGGAATCCAGATTGATCAGGATGCTGACGAGCTCAACGCCACTTTGATCACAGGGGAACCGATGCCGCTCATGCTGAGAGGACAGCAGCATACGCTTCAACCGGGTGACACGCTGCGCTTGCGCTATCAGGCTGATCGCGCGGACCGGACAGCATAGGGGATGGAGCAGACGGAGATTCGTGTGCGAGGCCGCGTGCAGGGAGTGGGGTTTCGCCCCACCGTCTGGCGGATCGCGCGCGAGCTTGGTCTTTCCGGCGAGGTGCGCAACGACGCCGAGGGGGTGTTGATCCGCGTCGCGGGCGACAGCGATGCCATCGCGGACCTGCTGGATCGCCTGGAGCGCGAACCACCGCCACTGGCGCGCATCGACCGGATCGAGCGAAGCCGCACCGTCGCGTCGTCCGCGCCTGGCTTCCGCATCGTTGACAGCGCCGACGGCACTGCGCGGACCGAGATCGCGCCTGACGCCGCGATCTGCGCTGCCTGCGCGCAGCGAGGTGCTCGATCCGGCGCAGCGACGCCATCGCTACGGCTTCGCCAACTGCACTCAGTGCGGACCGCGGTTCAGCATCATTCGGGCCATCCCCTATGACCGTGGCACGACCACGATGGCGCGCTTTCCTCTCTGTAGCGCTTGCCGCGGCGAATACCGGAGCCCGGCGGATCGGCGATTTCATGCCGAGGCGATCGCCTGCCCGGCCTGCGGACCCCGCGCGTCGCTGGTGCCGGCGATGTCATCGAATGACGCCATCGAGGCCGCCGCCATTCTGCTGCGGCGGGGACTCATCGTGGCGGTGAAGGGTCTCGGCGGCTACCAGCTCGCCTGCGATGCGACTCACGCGGCTGCAGTTTCTCGGCTACGCGACGCGAAGCATCGCGAGACCAAGCCATTCGCGCTGATGGCGCGTGATCTTGATGTCATCCGACGATACTGCGCCGTGTCACCCGAGGAAGCGCGTCTGCTCGCCTCTCCCGCGGCACCGATCGTGCTGATGCGCGCGACTGGCGACGCGTTGCCGGAAACCGTTGCGCCGGGTCTGACGACGCTGGGCTTCATGCTGCCGACCACGCCGCTGCATCTGCTGCTGCTCCGCCACATGGAGCGGCCTGTCGTGATGACCAGCGGCAATCTCACCGACGAACCGCAGATCATCGACGATGACGAGGCTCTGTCGAGGCTGGGTGGCATCGCTGATTTCGTGCTGACGCATGATCGAGCGATCGCGACGCGGGTCGATGACTCCGTGGTGCGCATGATGGCTGGCGCACCGCGTGCGCTGCGACGTGCGCGCGGCTTTGCTCCGGCTGCCATTCCCCTGCCGCCAGGGTTCGCGACGGCGCCAGACCTGCTTGCCGCCGGTGGCGAGCTGAAGGCAACGTTCTGCCTGGTGAAGGACGGCGCGGCGATCCTGTCGCAGCACATCGGCGATCTGGAGGATGCGCGCACCTTCGACGACTACCGGCGCGGCATCGCACACTACACCGCGCTGTTCGATCACGCCCCGAAGGCGATTGCCGCCGACCTGCATCCCGAATACCTGTCGTCGAAGTTTGCGCGCGAGACCGGCCTGCGGCTTATCGAGGTGCAGCACCATCACGCCCATGTGGCCGCTTGCCTGGCAGAGAACGGACGCGCGATCGATGCACCACCGGTACTCGGGATCGTGCTGGACGGTCTCGGCTGGGGCGACGATGGCACGATCTGGGGGGGCGAATTCCTGCTGGCGGATTACCGTACGGCGCAGCGCGTTGGCTCGTTCAGGCCCATTGCGATGCCGGGCGGCACAGCCGCAGTGCGCGAGCCCTGGCGCAACCTTTATGCACATCTGATCGCGGCCGGGTTGGAACCGGAAGAGCGACACACTTTGCTGGATGCGATGATTCGCGGTGGCGTGAACTCTCCGATGGCCTCGTCCTGCGGCCGCCTGTTCGATGCGATGGCCGCCGCCCTGGGTATCTGCCGCGACCGGCAGAGCCACGAAGGCGAAGCGGCATCGCGGCTCGAGGCCCTGGTCTGCCAGCGGACTTTGCATGAGGAGGATGATGCATTGGCTTACCCATTCGCGTTGCACCGTCATTCGTCATTCCCGCGCAAGCGGGAATCCAGTGAGGCCACCCGCGGATCGGCAGTGCTGGATTCCCGCTTGCGCGGGAATGACGAGGAGGAGCTGCCCTGCGTCGACCCACGACCCATGTGGCATGCAGTACAAGACGATCTGCGTCGCCATACGCCACCTGGCGTGATCGCCGCACGTTTCCACAAGGGACTTGCCATAGCGGTGACTGGCCATGACGCGCGCACTTGCCACACGCACGGGCTTCGACACAGTGGCGCTGTCTGGCGGCTGCTTTCAGAACGCGGTGCTGTTCGAGCAGACAGAACGCCGACTGCGCGACGCAGGGTTTAACGTGCTGACACACAGCATGGTGCCGGCCAATGACGGTGGACTCGCCTTGGGCCAGGCCGCCGTCGTCGCGGCGCGGCTGATCGCTTAGGAGCGCGCCATGTGTCTCGGCATTCCTGCCCAGATCGTGCGAATTGACGATGCGGAACGGATGCTCGCGACCGTCGAGGTCGGTGGCGTGCGCCGTCAGGTCAACATCATCTGCGTCGTCGATTCCGACCACCCACCGGAATCCTGTATCGGTGACTGGGTTCTTCTGCATGTCGGCTTCGCCATGAGCCGGATCGACGAAGCCGAAGCCGCAGAGACATTGCGCGTGCTGACAGAACTCGGCGAGGCACAGGCGGAGCTGAGCGCCATGGAGGGCGGCGATGAGTGACCTGGGTAACCTCTATCCGTTCCTGAGCGGCCGACGCCAGGACCCGACTCGGCTCGACGCCGCACTGCTGCATTCGATCGACGAAAAGGCGCGCGAATCGCGCGACACGAATGCGCGATTCTTCGCCGAACAAGGACAGCAGCTTATCGCCGCCGCGCACGCGGTCGCGGGCGTGTACAGCGGCGGAGGCCGGCTGTTCACGATGGGCAACGGCGGCTCGAGCTGCGATGCGGCACATGTGGCAGTGGAGTTCCTGCACCCCGTCACCGCCGGCCGACCGGCGCTCGCCGCGATCAACCTTGCCGCCGACACCGCCACGCTGTCCGCGCTGGGCAACGATCTCGGCTTCGAGCATGTCTTCCTGCGCCAGATCGTCGCGCAGGGGCGTGCTGGCGACGGGCTGATCGGCGTCTCCACCAGCGGCAATTCGGCGAACCTGCTCGCCGCGTTCGCAAAGGCCAAGGAGTTGGCCATGGTCACCGTCGGGCTGTGTGGCGGCGATGGCGGCAGGATGCAGAGCTCCGGCGCGGTCGATCACTGTCTGGTGGTGCCGACACTGTCGATCCATCGCATTCAGGAGTCCCACGTGGTCGCGTATCATATCCTGTGGGACCTGGTTCATACGTTGCTGGCGGACCGGCGCGGATGAAGTACGTCGACGAGTTCCGCGACCGCGACAAGGCAAGTGCGCTGCTGCGCGAGATCGAGGCGTTGACACGGACTATCGGATCACACCGGCCGATCCAGATCATGGAAGTGTGCGGCGGCCACACACACTCTATCTTCCGCTACGGCATCGAGGGTATGCTGCCCGAACAGATCGAACTGGTGCACGGCCCGGGTTGTCCGGTGTGCGTGCTGCCGATGGGACGCATCGACGACTGCATCGCGATCGCATCGCAACCTGGCGTGATCCTCACCACATTCGGCGACGCCATGCGCGTGCCGGGTTCGCGTGGCAGCCTGCTACAGGCGAAGGCCAACGGCGCCGACATCCGGATGGTGTATTCGCCGACAGATGCCCTGGAAATCGCGCGCAAGAATTCCGACCGTGAGGTGGTGTTCTTCGGCCTCGGCTTCGAGACCACGATGCCGTCCACCGCGCTGACGGTCCTGGAAGCGGAGCGCGACAGCATCGGCAATTTCTCCGTGTTCTGCAACCACATCACGATCGTGCCGACGATAAAGGCCATCCTGGACAGCCCGGATCTGCGGATAGACGGCTTTCTCGGCCCAGGCCACGTATCGATGGTGATCGGCACCGTGCCGTATGAATTCGTCGCACGGCACTACCGAAAACCGCTGGTGGTCTCGGGCTTCGAGCCGCTCGACGTGCTGCAGTCGGTGTGGATGGTGCTGCGCCAGATCGCCGACGGCCGCGCGGAAGTGGAGAACCAGTATGCGCGCGTGGTCGCCGCAGGCGGCAATGCGGCAGCGTTGCGCGCGATCGCGACGGTCTACGAGCTGCGCGAATTCTTCGAATGGCGTGGTCTGGGCTCGATCGACTTTTCCGGCATCCGCTTCCGTGACGCATATGCGCGCTTCGATGCCGAGCGCCGGTTCGCCGTGCCGGGCGCGCGCATCGCCGACCCGCTGTCCTGCCAGTGCGGCGAGGTGCTGAAGGGCGTGCTGAAGCCGCATCAGTGCAAGGTGTACGGCACCGCATGCACGCCAGAGACGCCACTCGGTGCACTGATGGTGTCATCAGAGGGTGCGTGTGCCGCTTACTATCGTTATGCCGCGAAGGCCGCATGAAGACAGTCACCCTCAGCCACGGTGGCGGTGGCAAGGCGATGAAGGACCTGATCGATCAGGTGTTCGTCTCCGCATTCGACAACTCTCTGCTGGCGCCACTCGATGACCAGGCGCGCGTGCCGGTATCGCTGTTGGCGGAATACGGCGACCGACTGGCGATGACCACCAACTCGTTCGTGGTCGATCCGCTGGAGTTTCCTGGCGGCGATATTGGCAAACTTGCGGTGTGCGGCACGATCAACGACCTGGCCGTCGGCGGCGCGATCCCGCTCTACCTGTCGTGCGCCGCCATCATCGAGGAGGGCCTGCCTTTCGATCTGCTGCACCGGATCGCACGATCGATGGCGGCGTCGGCGCACGAGGCCGGCGTGCTGGTGGTGACCGGCGACACCAAGGTGGTACAGCGCGGCGCCTGCGACAAATTGTTCCTGACCACCACCGGCATCGGCGTTATCCGCACCGGGATCGAACTCGGTGCGTATTTCGCCCGGCCGGGCGACGCGGTGCTGGTGAACGGCGTCCTCGGCGACCACGGCGCGGCGATCCTTGCGGCGCGCGGTGATCTGGCACTGGACGCGCCGATCGACAGTGACTGCGCGTCGCTGCACGAGCTGGTCGACGCGCTGCTGACTGCGGCACCTGGCACGCGCTTCATGCGCGACGCAACACGCGGCGGTGTTGCCACGGTGCTGAACGAGATCGCGCTCGCTGCCGACTGTGGTATCGAGATCGAAGAATCCGCAGTGCCGTTGCGCGAGCAGGTCAAGGGCTTTTGCGAGATTCTCGGGCTCGATCCGCTGTATCTCGCCAACGAGGGCCGGCTGGTTGCGGTCGTTCCAGCGACGGAGACGGACCGCGCACTTTCGGCAATGCGAGCGCATCCACTTGGCGTTGGGGCATGCCACATCGGCCACGTCACCGAGCGACGCCCGCGCCAGGTAGTCATGCACACCGTTCTCGGCGGACAGCGTATCGTCGACATGCTGGTCGGCGACCAGTTGCCAAGAATCTGCTGATGCACGAACTCGCCCTCACCCGCGATATCGTGGCGATCGTCTGCGAGGCAGCGGGCGGTCGCCGTATCCACAAGGTGACTCTGGAGGTCGGCAAAATGTCGTGTGTGATGCCAGAGGCAATCGAATTCTGTTTCGATGCTGTCGCGCAGGGTACACGGGCGGAAGGAGCGCGCCTCGATATCCGCCGGACCGACGGCGAGGAGCTCAACGTCACCACCATGGAAATCGAGGAGACTTCCTGATGTGCGGTCATTGCGGTTGCGGCGAAACGCATGAGCATGTTCATGCCGACGGCACGCGGCACAACCACGCGCATCACCATGATCACGACCATCCGGCGACATTGATCGAACTGCAGACTCGCATCCTGGCGAAGAATGACGCGCTGGCGGCGCGCAATCGCGCGTGGTTCGCCGGTCGTGAGATCCTCGCGGTGAACCTGGTCAGTTCACCGGGGGCAGGCAAGACGACACTGCTGGAACGTACGATCCGTGATTTGCAAGACCAGCACGCGATCGGTGTGCTGGAGGGTGATCAGGCGACCACGCTTGATGGTGACCGCATCCGCGCCGCCGGCGCGCCGGTGGTGCAGGTGAACACCGGCACCGGCTGCCATCTAGAGGCCGACATGGTGGCGCGCGGCCTCTCCGACCTTCGTCCGCCCTCGCGATCCGTTCTCTTCATCGAGAATGTCGGCAATCTGGTGTGCCCCGCGATGTTCGATCTCGGAGAGCGCGCCAAGGTGGTGATCCTGTCGGTCACCGAGGGCGAGGACAAACCACTGAAATACCCTCACATGTTCCGCGCAGCCTCGCTGATGCTGATCAACAAGATCGATCTGCTGCCGCATGTGGACTTCGACCTGGCGCGGGTGATGGCGAATGCGCGAGAGGTCAATCCGGAAATGTCGGCTCTGCGCCTCTCTGCCCGCACTGGAGAGGGTATGGAACAGTGGTACGACTGGTTGCGCCGTGAACTGACGGCGGCGGCCGAGGCTGCCTTCACCTGACCTGAAACCCAAGGGCTTCGATATGCCACGCGCCAGGCTGCGTGACCTCGGCATCGTCACTGGCACTCTGCCGCCGGGGCAATGGAACGCCATCACCGACGTGCCCGGCGTACGCGTCGGCTACGCGACGCTGATCCGCGACGTGCCATCGGTCGTGCGCACCGGCGTAACCGCGATCTGGCCGCGCGGACCGGAGATCTGGACCGACGCAGTGTTCGCCGCCATTCACTCGTTCAATGGCAATGGCGAGATGACCGGCTGGGCGTGGATCGCCGAACAGGGAATGCTCGCCTCACCGATCTGCATCACCAACACGCATGCGATCGGTGTGGTGCGCGACGCCATCTGCGCCTATGCGGTCGAGAAGAAGGTACCAATGCCCTGGCTGTTGCCGGTGGTGGCGGAGACATATGACGGCTGGCTCAGCGACGCAGCGAGCTTCCCAATTACCGCAGAGTACGCTGTCGCTGCACTGAATGCTGCAACGTCCGGCCCCATCGCCGAAGGAAATGTCGGCGGTGGCACTGGCATGATCTGCCACGAGTTCAAGGGCGGGACCGGCACGGCATCGCGCGTGGTTCAGGTCGCCGGTGAGGCATTCACGGTCGGTGCGCTGGTACAGGCGAACTATGGTGCGCGCGAACTGCTGCGCGTCGATGGCGTGCCGGTGGGACGCGAGATCGGTCCCGATACCGTGCCATCGCATCGCGACATTCCGTGCGATGCCGGTTCGATCATTGTGGTCCTGGCGACCGATGCACCGCTGCTGCCTATCCAGTGCCAACGGCTGGCGCGACGCGCGACAACCGGCCTTGCCTGGGTAGGGGGCATTGGCTCCAACAGCAGCGGTGATATCTTCCTTGCCTTCGCAACCGGCAATCATGTCCATCATGGCAAAGCGATCAGCGCGGTGCGCATGCTGTCGCCCGACAATATGAACCCGCTGTTCCAGGCCGCAGCAGAAGCGACCGAGGAGGCGATCCTCAACGCACTGACAGCCGCCGAGACGATGACCGGGTTCGCTGGCCACACCGCGCACGCTCTGCCGCTTGACCGGTTTGTCGAGGTGATGCGCCGCTACCGGCCGTGAGCTCGAGCGGGCCATCTTCCTCGGGTGCCCTCAATCGCCACCCCTTTGCCGGCTCGCCCGCAGCGCGCTATCTGTAACGCTTGTTCCATGGGGTCATCGCATGGCAGAGGACAAGGAGCAGCAGCCGGAAAGCTTGCTCCCCTATGATGAATGGGTGGAGGCAGCTATGCGCCACGTGGTGGCGCGCGCGCTGTCGCACGTGGCCGCCAACGGCTTGCCGGGGGAGCATCATTTCTATCTGACTTACCGCACCGACTATCCCGGCGTCGTGATGCCGCCACGGTTGCGCGCGCAGTATCCGCAGGAGATCACGATTGTTCTGCAACACCAGTTCTGGGACCTGAAGATGGACGATGAGGCGGGACTGATCAGCGTCGGCCTGTCGTTCGGCGGCGTGCCCGCGTCATTGGTGATTCCGCTCGGCGCTGTGACGGGTTTCGCCGATCCGCATGTGCGCTACGGGCTGCGGTTCCGGCCGGTTCTCGCGGTCGACACCGCCGAGGAACCGGAAGCCGAGCCGGCCAAGCTGGAGAAGCCGGCTGATGCACCACAGGTGGTGAGCCTCGATGCATTCCGCCGCCGCCCGCCGTCAAAAGAATGATGCTGCATTGGTAATGACACTGGTTCAGTGGTAATTGGGACCTGAGATGAACGCGCCGATGCCCCGACCGTCCGGCTTCCTCTATTCGCCGATGTTCCCGCTCGGGCCGGACCGCACGCCGTGGAAGCAACTGCCGATTGGCGGCGTGCGCACCGCGACCTGCGATGGCCAGACAGTTCTGCGAGTAGCACCCGATGCGCTCAGTGAACTGGCGTTCCAGGCGTTCCGCGACGTGTCGCATCTGCTGCGGCCTGGCCATCTTACCCAGTTGCGCGCGATCCTCGACGATCCCGAGGCGAGCAATAACGACCGGTTCGTGGCGCTCGACCTGCTGAAGAACGCCAACATCGCCGCCGGCAACGTGCTGCCGATGTGCCAGGATACTGGCACGGCTATCGTGTTCGGCAAGAAGGGCCAGCGCGTCTGGGTGGATGGCGACGAGGAAGAGGCGCTGTCCTGGGGCGTGCATCGCACCTACACCGAGACCAACTTGCGCTATTCGCAGATGGCGCCGCTGTCGATGTTCGAGGAGGTGAACACCGGCAACAACCTTCCGGTGCAGTTCGACATCATGGCGGCACCCGGTGAGCACCACGCCGATGAATTCCACCTGATGTTTGTGGCCAAGGGCGGGGGCAGCGCCAACAAGTCGTTCCTCTTCCAGGAGACGCGGGCGATCCTGTCGCCTGAACGTCTGCTCAAGTTCCTCGACGGCAAGATGCGGTCGCTCGGTACATCGGCCTGTCCGCCGTATCACCTGGCGATCGTGATCGGCGGGACCAGCGCAGAGATGACTCTGAAGACGGTGAAGCTGGCATCGACGCGCTGGCTGGACACGCTGCCGACGGTTGGCAGCAAGGCAGGCCACGCGATCCGCGATCTGGAGATGGAACAGAAGGTGCTGGAGCTGTCGCGCTCACTGGGCATCGGCGCACAGTTCGGCGGCAAGTATTTCTGCCACGACGTGCGTGTGATCCGCCTGCCGCGGCACGGCGCCTCCCTGCCGGTCGGCATCGGGGTTTCTTGCAGCGCCGATCGGCAGATTCTGGCGAAGATCACGCCGGACGGCGTGTTCCTTGAACAGCTTGAGACCGATCCCGCGAAATACCTGCCAGAGACGACCGACGAACACCTCGGCGAGGATGCGGTCGCGGTGGATCTCAACCGTCCGATGGCGGAGATCAGACGCCAGTTGTCTGTCTATCCGGTAAAGACACGGCTGATGTTGACCGGCACAATGGTGGTGGCACGCGACATCGCGCACGCCAGGCTGCAGGAGCGGCTGGATCGCGGCGACGGCCTGCCCGACTACATGAGGAACCATCCGGTGTATTACGCGGGTCCCGCGAAGACCCCCACCGGCTACGCCACGGGCAGCTTCGGCCCGACGACGGCCGGTCGGATGGACAGCTACGTGCCTGCGTTCCAGGCAACCGGCGGATCGCTGGTGATGCTGGCGAAGGGCAACCGCTCGAAGGCGGTGCGCGAGGCCTGCAAGGCGAATGGCGGCTTCTATCTCGGCAGCGTCGGTGGCCCCGCGGCGCGGCTGGCGCAGGACTGCATCCGCAAGGTCGAGGTACTGGAGTATCCTGAACTCGGCATGGAAGCGGTGTGGCGCATCGAGGTGGAGAACTTCCCGGCGTTCATCGTGATCGACGACAAGGGCAACGACTTCTACGACGGACTGGAATGATGCAATTCACCGTGGACCGCATCGACCACATCGTGCTGAACGTGAAGGACGTGGAGATCACCGCGGCCTGGTATCAGCGCGTACTCGGAATGGAGCGCGAGGAGTTCGGCCCGCACAACCGCACCGCGCTGAAGTTCGGCGGCCAGAAGATCAACGTGCGGCCAAGTGGTACCGATCCGCGTTCATGGGTGACCGGCGCGAACGATGCGTCCGGCTCCGGCGATCTCTGCTTCATCACCGCAGCACCGCCGGACGAAGTAGTCGGTCATTTACAGACCTGCGGCGTGGCAATCCTCAATGGACCTGTGGAACGGGCTGGCGCACTTGGCCCGATCCTCTCGGTGTATTGCCGTGATCCCGATGGGAATCTGGTCGAGATCGCCTCCTACCAGCCAAACTGATGGACATCACGTCGAGAACGCGCATTGGCCTTGCGGCCTTCGCCTGCTTCCTGGCGTCGATCCCGCTCGCCAACTGGATGATCCTGCATGTCGGCACAACGTGTGTGCCGCAGGGTCCGTGCCTGGTGCCGGTCGCGCCGGGGCTGCTCGCGCCGTCTGGCGTGCTCACGGTCGGTGCGGCATTGGTACTGCGCGATGTGGTGCAGCGCTGCCTCGGTTTGATCTGGGGCCTGACGGCGATCGCCGTTGGCACCGTACTGTCGGCATTGGTGGCGCCGACGGCACTGGTGCTCGCCTCGGGCACGGCGTTCGCGCTGAGCGAATTTGCGGACTTCGCCGTCTATACACCGCTGCAGCGGCGGCAGCTCACGCTGGCGGTGGTCGCTTCGTCGATCGTCGGATTGGTGGTGGATTCGGTGGTGTTCCTGACGCTTGCCTTCGGCAGCCTGGATTTCCTCTCCGGCCAGGTTGTGGGGAAGCTCTGGGCTGTGCTGATTGCCATCCCGCTGATGCGCCTGCTGCGCCGAGTGGCACCGACACCCGCCTGATGCGGCTTGCCGATTTCGACTTCGACCTCCCGCCTGATCGCATCGCGCAGCATCCCGCCCGCCCGCGCGATGCCGCGCGCCTACTGCATGTCACGCGTGATGGCGTGGCAGATCGCATGGTGCGCGATCTGCCGGCGCTGCTGCGGCCAGGCGACGTGCTGGTGGTCAACGACACGCGGGTCATCCCGGCTCAACTCACTGCACGGCGCGGCGAGGCGCGCATCGGCATCACGCTGGACCAGCCGCGCGCTGACGGAGCCTGGCATGCACTGGCACGCAACGCGCGGAGACTGCACGTGGGTGACGAGCTGCGCTTCGATGGCTGCGACCAACTCCGTGCCACGGTGATGGAGCGCGATGCGGATGGCGGCGTGGTGCTCGCATTCAATCAGCACGACGTTGAGTTCGCTGCGGCGCTGCAGCGTGCCGGGGCGCTTGCCTTGCCGCCGTATATCGCGCGGCCTGTAGGCCCGTTGCCCGAGGACCGCCGCGACTACCAGACCATCTTCGCGGCGCATGACGGAGCAGTGGCCGCGCCGACGGCTGGATTGCATTTCACGCCAGCGCTGCTGCAGGCGCTGGACAGGCGTGGCGTGCGGCAGGTCACGATCACGCTGCATGTCGGGGCCGGCACCTTCCTGCCGGTGCGCACGGATGACGTCGCGCAGCACCACATGCATGCCGAACGCGGCGAGATCACGCCGCAAGCCGCCGCTGCGATCAACGCCGCCCGACGCGTGGTCGCGGTGGGCACCACCAGCCTCCGCCTGCTGGAAAGTGCCGCATCGGACGACGGATGCGTCCGGCCATTCGCCGGCGACACGACGTTGTTCATCGTCCCAGGCTACCGATTTCGCGCAGTCGATCTGCTGCTGACCAACTTCCATCTCCCCAGATCGACGCTGTTCATGCTGGTCTGTGCCTTCGCTGGTGCCGAGCGGATGCGCGCCGCCTATGCGCATGCCATCGATGCGGGTTACCGCTTCTACTCTTATGGCGACGCATGTCTGCTGGATTTGGAGGGGGATGTGGGACCGCGAGTTGCCCCCTCCCCCCATCCCCCTCCCGCAAGGGGAGGGGGAGAATCATTGTGATACCCTTCTCCCATCGCGTCACCGCGACAGACGGAGCAGCGCGCGCCGGCCTGCTGCGCACCGCGCACGGCGACGTGCCGACACCAGCCTTCATGCCGGTCGGCACGGCCGGCACAGTGAAAGCAATGACAGCCGATGCCGTGCGGGCTACCGGCACGACCATCGTGCTGGGAAACACCTACCACTTGATGCTGCGGCCCGGCGCGGAGCGCATCGCCCGTCTCGGCGGTCTGCATCGCTTCATGGACTGGCCAGGACCAATCCTGACGGACTCCGGCGGCTTCCAGGTCATGTCGCTGGCCAAGCTCCGCAAGCTCGACGCCGACGGCGTGACGTTTCAGTCGCATCTGGACGGCTCGACCCATCGCCTGACGCCGGCGCGCTCCATCGAGATCCAGCACCAACTGGATGCCACGATCACCATGGTGCTGGACGAATGCACCCCCTTCCCCGCCACGCCCGACGACGCGCACGCGTCCATGCAATTGTCCATGCGCTGGGCGCAGCAGTCGCGCGATGCGTTCCGGCCGCGCAGCGGCTACGGCCTGTTCGGCATCGTGCAGGGCAGCGTCTATCCGGAGCTACGCAAGCGATCCGCGCAAGAGCTGCTGCGCATAGGCTTCGATGGCTATGCCGTCGGCGGATTGGCGATCGGCGAGGGTCAGGCCAGCACCTTCGCCGTGCTCGATGCGACCGTGCCGCATCTTCCAGCGGATGCGCCGCGCTATCTGATGGGTGTGGGAACGCCCGACGACATCATCGGATCGGTGCGGCGCGGCATCGACCTGTTCGATTGCGTGATCCCCACCCGCGCCGGCCGCACCGCTCGTGCGTATACCTCGCGGGGCGTGTTCAACCTACGCAACGCACGCTTCGCCGACGATGCCGCGCCGCTGGATGATGCCTGCGCCTGCCCGGCCTGCACCCGCCACAGCCGCGCCTATCTGCGCCATCTGTTCATGGCCGAGGAAATGCTCGGTCCGATGCTGCTGACCTGGCACAACGTGCAGTATTATCAGGACCTGATGCAGGGCCTGCGCACTGCCATCGCCGACTGCCGACTGGACGCGTTTGCCGGTGCGGTGCGCGCCAGGTGGACGTCCGAGGAGCCATCATGACCGATGAGAACTATGTTGGCCTGACGCAGCTCGGCCATCACGTCGAGCAACCCGCCAGTCCGGACGCGGCGAGGCTGGAGCGTGTGGCGAATCCGTCGCGCGGCAAGAACTATGTCATCCGGTTCACCTGTCCTGAGTTCACCTCGCTCTGCCCGGTCACAGGTCAGCCGGACTTCGCCCATATCGTCATCGACTACGTCCCTCGCGATTGGATCGTGGAGAGCAAGTCGCTGAAGCTCTACCTCACGTCGTTCCGTAACCACGGCGCGTTCCACGAGGCCTGCACGATGGGGATAGCGGAACGACTGATGGCATTGCTCGATCCTGTATGGCTGCGCATCGGCGGCTACTGGTATCCGCGCGGCGGCATTCCGATCGACGTGTTCTGGCAGACTGGTGCGCCGCCGGATGGTGCATGGATCCCGCCGCAGGATGTGGCGCCGTATCGAGGACGGGGGTAATCTCTCATATCCCGTTTCGCGAGCCCGAGCTCGTCGCCAGGTGAAACGCGACCCCACTGATCCAAAGCCACTGATCCGCGACCGCGCCCTTGCCCTGGGTTTCGACGCGATCGGCTTCTGCCGAGCGGAGCTCGGCGCAGAGGCACGGGTACGGCTGGCCGAGTTTCTCGCTGCCGGACAGCACGGCGACATGGGGTGGCTCGCATCGCGCTCCGGGGCACGCAGCAGTCCGCGAAGGCTCTGGCCGGATGCACGGAGCGTGATCGCTCTCGGTCTGTCTTACGCGCCGGATGACGATCCGCTCGCAACGCTCGCGCGCGCCGAGCGCGGCACCATCTCGGTCTATGCCCGCAACCGCGACTATCACGACGTGGTGAAAGGCATGCTGAAGCATCTCGCGCAGTTCATCGTCTCTCGCTTCGGCCCTGAACTGAAAGTGTTCGTCGATACTGCGCCGGTGATGGAGAAGCCGCTCGCAGAGCGTGCCGGCATCGGCTGGCAGGGGAAGCACACCAACCTCGTCTCGCGCACGCACGGCTCATGGCTGTTCCTGGGCGAAATCTACACCACGCTCGACATCACACCCGACGAACTGCATCCCGATCACTGCGGCAGCTGCACACGGTGCCTCGACATCTGCCCGACCGATGCATTCCCCGCACCTTACCGGCTCGATGCGACGCGCTGCATCTCCTACCTCACCATCGAACATCATGGCGCGATCCCGCATGAGCTGCGCCCGCTGATGGGCAATCGCATCTACGGCTGCGACGACTGCCTGGCGGTTTGTCCGTGGAACCGCTTCGCCCAAGCCACGCCGCATGACAAACTGCGCGCACGCGCTGAGCTGACGGCGCCGCGCTTGGCGGATCTTGCTGCCCTGGACGACGCACGGTTCCGCACCATGTTCAGCGGGTCGCCGATCAAGCGTATCGGCCGAGACCGCTTCGTACGCAACGTGCTGATTGCCATCGGCAATTCCGGCGACCCCGCACTGCTCCCAGTCGCGGAGCGGCTGACCGGCGATGCGAACACAGTGGTCGCCGAGGCTGCGGAATGGGCGTGCGCGCGATTGAGCAGCGGCGCCAAGCCGTGATCGCCGCCTGTCCGACGCAGTGCGAGGTGCTCGCCATGGTTGCCGCCCAGGTCATGGGCAATCACGTTACCGCGACGCTGGTGGGCACGCAGGGCCACCTCGAGCGCAACGTATTTATGGGCGAATATTCAGAACGTGCTGCAATCATGCAGAATTCTCGCAGATTCAGCTATAAGTTTTGCCCGTCACATGGTGGACAACCAGGCACCGAACCGTGACATGCTCGTTACCTCGCTCAATCCTCTGATCGGGTATGACAAGGCGGTGAGGATCGGCAAGCTCGCGCTTGCGGAGAACATAGCATTGAAGCAGGCGGCGGAACGTCTGGGCTACGTCCGGCCCGAGGATTTCGATCGCTGGGTCGTGCCGGCGACGATGACCATGCCGGGTTCCACGCTGCCGGGAGGCGGCGGCTGAGTGGCCTGATCAAGCGCAGTTTCTCGCTCGCCGGCCACCGCACCAGCGTCGCACTGGAGCAGGAGTTCTGGTCTGCACTCATGCATATTGCGGCCGGACGCAACCAGACGCTGACAGCGCTGGTGGCGGCGGCTGACGCCGAGCGCGGTGAAGGGCGCCCGTTGGCCTCTGCACTGCGGGTGATGGCCTTGCGCGAATTCTTCCCCGCGCCGTTAACCTCTCTCTAAATTAAATATTGCATCATCGCATACAACTACAGGTGGAAAAATCCTCAGATGCGAGCAGCCATTGGTGATGCATATCAGAAGGGTCGCGTGAGCGAACTGATCCTGTCGGATCGCCTGATCGCCCTCGCAGAGGATGCGGACCGCGCCGGCTATACCGATACCGCCCATCAGCTGGTGTCCCTGGCATGCACCGTGTTCGATGAGGCCGCGAAGCGGCCGCACTGACGCAATGCTCTGCTGGATGGTGGGCGCGACAGGGATTGAACCTGTGGCCCCTGCCACGTCCGGGCAGTGCTGCAGCGGGGCCAGTGGCACCGGCCCCGTTTGTCCACCGTCAGAAGATGTTCTCTGGCGACAGGCCAAGCATGACCTGACCCACCGTCTCGTAGTGCAGTATGCGCCCCTGGCCCTGTTGCGCGACCGTGTCAATGTCGCGCAGACGGCGCTCGAACGGGTTTTCCTCGAACACCGACATCGAGCCGCAGTCGTGAAACAGCGTGTTGACGATCTCCCGCGACGACTGAATGGCCCAGGTGGAGGCGAGGCGTAGGCGGGTGCGCTGATCAGGGTCCATCGCGCCCTGTTCCTCGATTGTCTCCAACGCCTCGTCTGCTGCCGCGTGCAGGAAATAGCGCGCGGACCGCCACCTCGCCTCGGACTGCGCAACGTGCGATTGGACGACGTTGTTCTCCACCATCGGTTTACCCGCGCCGCGGCGGGTCTTTTCTGGCGGTAGGGCCAAGAACGCGTCCATCGTGCCCCGGGCGATACCAAGCGCGACGCCGCCAAACCCGATCGAATAGAGCTGGTTGCTGGTGAAACGATACAGTGGGCTGTCGGACCGGCGATCGCGCGGATCGTCGCGATAGATGGCGCGCTCATGCGGAATGAACAGATTGTCGACGGAATACTCGTTGCTGGCCGTGCCGCGCAGACCCAGTGTGTGCCAGATATCGTGGAATGTGGCGCTCGATTTTGGATACAGGAAGGTCTTCGTTTCCTTGGTGCCCGCCACCCGCAGATGCGCACCCAGCCAGGTAGCGTTCTGACTGCCGCTCATGAAGCGCCATTTGCCAGTGATGCGGTACCCGCCTTCGACTGGTGTGGCCTCGTATGGCGAACCGGGCGGCCCCCAGGCGACGATCCCGTCCGGCCTCCCGAAGATCTCCTGGGCAATGTGCGGATCGAGATACGCGCTCGTGGTCGAGCAGCCGTTGCTTTGACACACCACCCACCCGGTCGATCCATCCGCGGTGGCGATCGCCTCGGTCACCTGTGCGAAGATCGAGGGTTTCAGCTCCATGCCGCCAACGGATTTCGTCTTCAGCATGGTGAAGAACCCGCCATCGATCAGGCCTTTGACGACTGGTTTTGTGAGTTGCCGGATCTCGTCGTTTTCGTCTGCGGCCGCGGCGAACAGGGGCATGAGATCGCGAGCCTTCTGGATCTGCGGATGGACGGTCGGCATGGTGTGTCTCCTGCTCTGCGACAGCGCGGTTCGGATCGATTACCAACGGCCCGGACGCCCTGGTCAAGCGATCGCCAGACTGGGCGACGGGTCGATGGTCGCAAGCGTTGGTTTGACCCGCGCGCCCGCATCGCGGACATTCGCCCAGGCGACCGCAATGCTTTCTGATGGAGCATGCGGCCCAGCATCAACTGGTCCAACGATCGGACGCGTCGCATACTGCGCTCTCCCGCGCACGGGAGGGACGGAATGGACCAAGCGACGCAGCAGCGTGTCAGGGCAACCATCGTCGGCAGCCTGCCAAAGCCTGGCTGGTTGGCGAAGCCCGGCGAGTTGTTCCCGCCCTGGCGCCTGGAAGGCGCGATCCTGGAGGAAGGCAAGGAAGACGCTGTACGCCTCTGGGTAGCGGCGCAGGAGCAGGCCGGGCTGGACACCGTGACGGACGGCGAACAGCGCCGGCGGCATTACATCTGGGGCTTCTTCCAGGGTCTGGACGGCATCGACACAGTCAACCTCGCCATGCGGGCGCAGCGTGCTCAGCGCTATCACAAAGAGATCACCGCCGCACGATTGATTGGTGAACCGACCTATCGCGGAGCGATTTTCGTGGACGCGCTGCGCGCGACACAGGCGATGACCAACCGGCCGATCAAGGTCACGCTGCCCGGTCCGATGACCATCGTCGACAGCATCGTCGATACCATAGGCGGCCGCACGGAAGCTGCCCTCGCCATGCGCTTCGCCGAGCTTTTGAACGTAGAGGCGCGCGCACTCGCCGAGGCCGGAGCCGCAGTCATCCAGTTCGACGAGCCCTGCTTCAATGTCTACGTGGACAAGGTGAAGGACTGGGGACTGGCGACGCTGGAACGCGCGGCAGAGGGTGTGGCTGCCACCAAGGCCGTCCACATCTGCTACGGCTACGGCACGGAAGACGTCAAGCGCTGGAAGTCCGCCAACCTCGACTGGAGCCATTACGAGGCCACCCTGCCCTTGCTGGCAAAGTCATCGATAGAGCAGGTGTCCGTCGAAACTGCGGCAAGCGGTGTTGACGTGGCGGTGATCGAGGCGCTCCGCGGCAAAGATGTGCTGCTCGGCGTCATCGATGTCGGCAACGAGTTGGTCGAGACGCCAGAGATCGTTGCGCAGCGGCTGCATGCGGCGCTGCGCTACACCGATCCGGGGCATCTCTATGCCTGCACGGATTGCGGCATGCTGCCGCTGTCGCGCAAGGCGGCGGAGGGCAAACTGCGCGCACTGGCCGCCGGCGCGGCACTGGTGAACGCGATGCAGTAGCGAACGAAGCCGCTATCGCAGGAGGGGGAAACAACATGGCCAGCGAACCCTCGATCGCCGTCGGCGCAACCCCATCGGACGAGCGCCAACGTCTGCACGCCATTCGGTTGACTGCCACCGCCAGCCTGATCGGTACCACCATCGAGTGGTACGACTTCATTCTGTACACCTCGCTCGCCGGCCTCATCTTCAACAAGCTGTATTTCCCTGCCGACGATCCGGTGGTGTCGCTGCTGCTTGCCTATGCCACATTCGCGGTCGGCTTTCTGACGCGCCCGATTGGCGGCGCATTCTTCGGTCATTTCGGCGACCGGATCGGCCGCAAGCCGCTGCTGGTGCTGACCCTGACGATGATGGGCGCAGCGACGTTCCTGATCGGGCTGGTGCCGACCTATGCTGCAATCGGCATCGCGGCACCGATCATGATGACTGTGCTTCGCCTCACGCAGGGCTTCGCCATGGGCGGCGAGTGGGGCGGCGCCGTGCTGATGGCATTTGAGTATGCTCCGCCAGGACGCCGCGGTTTTTACGCCAGCTTTCCACAGATTGGATTTGCGATCGGACTGTGCCTCAGCACCGGTGCGATTACACTGCTGTCGTCTGTGCTGTCGAACGAGGCGTTCCTCGCATGGGGCTGGCGCTGCGCCTTCTACGCCAGCATCCTGCTGCTCGGGGTCGGCCTGTTCGTGCGGCTCAAGCTGTTCGAAACGCCCGAGTTCGTCAGCATCAGGGACGGCTACCACGTCGCCAAACTGCCGATCGGGGAATTGGCAAGGAAATACTGGTGGAACGTGCTGCTGGGTTGGCTGGCGCGGATGGGCGAAGGCGGCGTGTTCACGGTGTTCACTTTGTACATGCTGTCCTACCTCACCACCATTGTGCATCTGCCGCGCACATTGGTGTTGAGTTCGGTCACCGTGGCGGCCCTGGTGCTGATGTTCACCGTTCCGCTCGCCTCGGCGTGGTCCGACCGTGTCGGCCGCCGCATGCTGTTCGGCGTCTTTACCATCGTGAATGGAATTGCGAGCTTTCCACTGCTGTGGATGCTGCAGTCGGGCAGCCCTGAGCTGGCCGCGGTGGCCATAGTCGTGGCCGTTGGTGTGCTATGGGCGCCGGTCTATGGGCCGGAGGCGGCGTTGTTCTGTGAGTTGTTCGATACGCCGGTGCGGTATACGGGCGTCTCTCTCGTCTATCAGTTCGGGTCGATCATCTTCCTGGCGCCGGTGCCAATCCTCGCCACGCTGCTGGTCAAGTGGAACGATAACCAGCCATGGTATCTCGCCGGCTATTTGCTGCTGGCCTGCATCATCAGCGCGATCGCCACCGGACTGATGCGACGAACCTACACCTGACTGACAGCCGCACCGGCACGAGCTTTCGCCACTTGCTGGCGTTCTTCTCGGTTACTATCAATCGGGCTGTCCCAGGGCCCGATAAATCTCGGACAGATACGGACTCATCGGGACACCCAATCTCTCGCCGGTTGGCAGCCGCTCGACCAGCCAGCGCCGATAAAGCCGACCCAGCGTTCCCTCGCTCGCCATTCGGGCGAACGAATCCTTGATGAGTTCGGCGAACGGGGCATCGTCTCGGCGAATCGTGATCGCATACGGCTCGTAGGACAGATAGTCGCCCACGACAGTGAAGTTCCTGCCATCTTGGCGCGTGGCGATGTAGCCGGCCAACAGGATGTCGTCGGAAGCAAAGGCATCCGCCTTCCCCGCGACCAGCATCTCGTATGCGGCATCAAGGTTCGGCGCCGCCACAACACTGATGGGCGGCGATACGCTGCCTGCCAGCCGTCGCATTACTTCGGCGTTTGTGGTGCCGATGCCGACCACGACTGTGCGGCCGCCCAGGTCGCGAAAGGACGTAACCCTCACACCGCCACCCTTCAGCGGGACCATCAGCTTGGTGCCGCTCAGGAAGAAAATTGGTGAGAACGCAACTGACTTGGCACGCTCGGCGTTGGCCGTCGTCGAGCCACATTCGAGGTCGAGCGCACCGGACATGACCTTTGGAAGTCGCTCGTCCGCTGTGACTGGAACGTAGACGATGCGAATTCCCTTTTGCCAGGCTGGTGCATCCGATTCCAGCAGATCACGGTTCAACTTCCGAGCCACGTCTTCGGCGATGCCGTGGCACAGGTCCAGCGAGAAACCAATCGGCTGCCCCGCCTTGTTCAGGAACGAAAAGGGCAGCGCGCTTTCCCGGTAGCCAATCAGAATCGTGCCGCGATCGCTGACAGTCTTCAGTGTGCCGGTGAGCGGTGCGCCTTCCTCCGCCAGTGCGTGGCCGCAGATCCAGACCGCGGCAAGCGCTAGGCGAGCGACCGCGGACAGGAGCCTCATACCGGCTCGACTTCCATCTCCTCGATCATCGCTTCGGTATCGACATCGGTGATCAGTTGCCCTTCCCACTTTGCGACGACAGCGGTCGCCAGCGAATTGCCGATGACATTGGTGGCCGAACGGCCCATGTCGAGAAACGTGTCGATGCCGAGGATAAGCAGCAGTCCCTCTTCCGGCAGATTGAACTGGCTAAGCGTCGCCGCGATCACGACCAGCGAGGCTCGCGGCACACCGGCGACACCCTTGCTGGTCAGCATCAGCGTCAGCAGCATGGCGATCTGAGTGCCCAAAGTCAGCGGAATGTCGTAGGCCTGCGCGATGAACACGCTGGCGAACGTGCAGTACATCATCGTGCCATCGAGATTGAACGAGTACCCGAGAGGCAAAACGAAGCTGGAGATGTTGCGCGAGATCGGGAATTTCGCCAGCTGCTCCAGCATCTTCGGGTAGGCGGCCTCCGAACTTGCGGTAGAAAATGCGAGCAGGAATGGCTCGCGCACGAGCAGAATAAGGCGCCGGATGTCTGGTCCCAGGAGGACAAAGCCCACGACGATCAGCACGACCCACAGGCAGACGAGACCGAAGTAGAATTCGCCCATGAACTTGGCGTAGTTGACCAGGATGCCCAGGCCGTTCGTTGCGATCGTCGATGCTATCGCACAGAACACGGCGAGCGGTGCGAGCTTCATCACGTAGCCGGTCACGCGGAGGATGATGTGCGACAGGCCTTCGATGCCATCGAGCACCAGCTTCGCGCGCTCGCCCATCGCAGTGCAGGCCACCCCGAAGAAGATCGAAAAGACCACGATCTGCAGGATCTCGTTGTCCACCAGCGGGCGGACCGCCGAATCCGGGAATACGTGCTTCACGAAGCCGTCCAGGGTCATGGCATGCGCATCGATGCCTGAACTTACGCCGCTGACGCCCTTGTGAATCCCAAGGCCGGGCTCGAACAGGTCGACCAGCAGCAAACCCAGCGCCAGCGATATCAGCGAGGCGCTGACGAACCACAGCATGGCCTTGCCGCCCACCCGTCCTACTGCCCCGGCGTCGGACATGTGGCCGATCCCCACGACAAGGGTGGAAAAGACCAACGGCCCGATGATCATTTTGATGAGGCGCAGAAAGATCGAACTGCCGAACGAGATATAGGTGGCGAACAGCTTCTGAGTGGCCGGATCGATGTAGTAATTGTGAATCAGTCCACCAACCGTGATCCCTAGAACCATCGCCACGATGATATAGGTGGTCATTCGGCTCGATCTCATTGGCGCCCCATTCTATCGTCCCATGCTGCCATGATGCTGCAATCAGAACACGCGATCATGCAACCGTCCGCCCACCCGGCAAGCTCCGGTCTTGTCAGGCGGTACTGACGGTCTGAACATTGAGCCTCCATCGAGGGAGACTGGCGTGCCGATAAGAACCGGCGGATGTCTGTGCGGCGCCATTCGCTATGAGAGCGGCGGCGCACCGCACTTTTCGCTGCAGTGCCACTGCCGCGACTGCCAGCGGCAAAGCGGCAGCGCCTATGTCGCCGCGGTGCGGATGCCGGCCGCCGAATTCCGCATCACCCGCGGAACGCCTAAGCGCTATCTCGCCAGGTCTGATGCTGGCAACGAGATCGCACGCGTGTTCTGCGGCGATTGCGGCGCTCCCCTTTACGTCCAGGTCTCCACCAGACCTGATCTTGTCGGCATTCGTGTTTCGAGCTTCGATGATCCAAGCTGGTTCCGGCCTGAGGCGGACATCTTCGTCAGGAGCGCCCAGCCCTGGGACTACATGGACCCGAACCTGCCGAAATTCCCGACCTACCCGACCGGAAAGTCTTACTGAACATCCGGCGGCAACCTGGTAGCCGCGGCTGACGGCAGGCCGGCAGATACTTCCTCGGGTCAGCCGTTGACCTGCTGCATCAGCTTGGTCCAACGGTCGATGATCGGCAGAACCTTGTCCGACTTCTCGGGCGGGAACATCGGTACGACGCGGGTCACGCCGAGATCCCTCAGCCGCTTCAGGCGGTCGAGATCCTCCGCGAGGCCGAACGATGTGACCTCGATCGATGCCGGATCGCGTCCCGCATCGCGCACCATCTTCTGGAATTCCGGAAGCTGGGCCGCGAGGTCGCCACGGGCTGTCGGGATCCAACCGTCGCCATAGCGGATGGCGCGCCGGGCGGCGTGTGGGAAAGCGCCTCCGACATGGATCGGCGGATGAGGCTTCTGCACCGGCTTCGGCCACGCCATCATCGGATCGAAATTGACGAACTCGCCGTGATATTCGGCCTTCGGTTTCGTCCAGATTTCCTTCATCGCCTCGATGCTCTCGCGCATCCGCTTGAAGCGCGTGGCGTACACCGTTCCGTGATTTTCCATCTCGTCCTGGTTCCAGCCGCCGCCAACGCCAAACAAGAAGCGGCCCTGGCTGACCTGATCGATGGAGGCGACGAGTTTCGCGGTCTGGATCGTATCGCGCTGCTGCACGAGCAGCACGCCGGTGCCGAGTTTGATCGTTTTGGTCGCAGATCCCGCGGCAGTCAGGACCACGAACGGGTCCATCGCATCGGCATATTGCTTGGGTAGTTCGCCGCCGCCTGGGAACGGCGTCTTGCGCGACAGCGGAATATGCGAATGCTCGGGCGCCCAGATGCTGTCATAGCCGCGCTGCTCCAGCGCGACTGCCAGCTCCGGCGCCGTCATGGAATACTCGGTAAAGAACATTGCACCGCCGAACTTCATGTCGTCCCCCATCGCTGCGACTGGATTGACCAGCGTAGGCGGTCTCGCGCTGCCCGGCTATGGTACCCGCGGCTCGGCGGGTCAACAGCGACGCCGACCGCAATATCGGGACGGGAGACAAACATGCTGGCAATGTGGGTGAAGGTCCGGGTCAAGCCTGAGGAGCGCGAGCGTTTCCTCAAGGCGATCGAGGTGGATGCCCTCGGCTCGGAACGCGATGAGGCAGGCTGCCTGCGCTTCAACGTTCTGCGCGACCAACAGGATCCGAACGTCTATTACTTCTTCGAGGTCTACCGGGACGAAGCCGCGCTGGAAGCGCACCGGGCAGCGCCGCACTATGCTGTTTGGCGGGCAGCCGCAGACACCCTGGACGGTCCAGCCCAGGCGACACGCTGCAACTCAGTATTTCCCGCCGCGGTCGAGTACCTGGGAAAAACGCCGATCGCCCGGGTGAACACCGCGCGGCGATGAAGCGCCCCGCGCCGCCGCTACCGCGCAATCCGCTGCCGATCTCCGTGCTGACCGGCTTCCTGGGCAGCGGCAAGACCACGCTGCTGTCGCGCGTCCTCGCCAGCCCCGGCCTCGCCGACACAGCGGTCATCGTCAATGAGTTCGGCGAGGTTGGCCTGGATCATCTCCTGCTGGAAGTTGCGGATCAGGAGATCGTCGCGCTGCCCAATGGCTGTGTCTGCTGCGCCGTGCGGCAGGATCTGGCCGACACGCTGTATCGTCTGCTCCGCCAGCGCGCGAGCGGCGAGCTACCGCCGTTTCAACGCCTGGCATTGGAGACCAGCGGACTCGCGGAACCGAGTCCCATCCTCTACACGCTGTCAGCCGATGCATTCCTGGAGCAGTCATTGCGAGTGTGTGCGGTTGTGGCGACGATCGACTGCATTACTGGCACCACAACGCTGGACAGGTTCCCCGAGGCGACAGCGCAGGCCGCCTGCGCCGACCGGCTGCTGCTCACCAAGACGGATCTTGCTGCACCCACGGACGCGCTGCTTCAGCGGCTCGCCGCATTGAATCCTGCTGCGAGCATCAGCGACGCCGCAAGCGTCAGGCCGGAGGACGTGCTGTTCAGCGATCTTCCCAGGGCGTCCGCGAGACCGCGTTTCGTGGCCACAGCGGTGCATGCACATGGCATCCGCGCGGTGGTGCTGGTGCTGCGCCGGCCCATGTCACGGCTGGATTTCGCCATGGCGCTGGGAAACCTCGCGCGCGAGCACGGTGAGGATCTGCTGCGCGTGAAGGGTCTTGTGGCGTTCGCCGATCACGCGCAGGGACCGGCGGAGATTCATGCCGTGCAGCACACCCTCTATCCGCCGCGCTGGTTTGACGCCTGGCCCGATGCCGATCACCGTAGCCGGCTGGTGTTCATTGTCCGCGACATTCCCTCCGACATGCTGCTCGACAGGTTTGTCGCCGGAGACCCGGTCGTGGAAGCAACCAACACAACAACGGGGAACAGTGATGCTTGATCTCGTCATATCGGGCGGCACCTGCGTGTTGCCGAACGGAGCGATCGTCGCCGATATCGGTGTTGCCGGCGACAAGATCGCGGTGATCGGTGCACCCGGCTCGCTGGACGCCGCGACACGCACGGTTAATGCGACGGGCAAGGTCGTCATTCCGGGTGGCGTCGATCCGCACATCCACTGCCTGTCGCCGATCCGCTTCCCTGGCGAGGCCGAGCCCAAATACACTGATCCGCCGGCGCAGGTCAGCCGGGCCGCGCTGTTCGGCGGCACCACGTCGCTGATCGATTTCGTGCAGTGCACGCATGACCGCTCGATCCAGACTGCGATCCAACAGACTGACGCGAACTGGAAAGGCGCATGCTACTGCGATTACGGGTTCCATCTCACGCTGATGGGCAAGATCCCGGTCGGCCAGTACGACGAACTGGCCGAGGCGATGCAGGCCGGGCACGCCAGCATCAAGATCTTCACCACCGACATTCGCCCCGGGAACACCGGGCGCATGGTGCAGTACGGCGAAATCTGGGAAGCGCTGAAGACGGTCGCCAAGGCCGGCGGCGTCGCGGCAATTCACGCCGAGGACAACGACATCGTCATGTTCATGTATGAGAAGCTGATGCGCGAGAACCGCGTCGGCTTCGAGCACATGGCGGAGGTGCACAACACGCTGTCGGAGGAACTGTCGTTCAACCGTGTGATCCGCCTGGCGGAGCGCGTGGAGGGTGCGGCTCTCTACATGGTGCACGTCTCGGCTGCCACCGGCGTGGCGGCACTGGCCGCATCGCGTGCGCGCGGCTTCCCGATGTACGGCGAGACGTTGCACCAGTACCTGATGTACTCGGCGGAGGACTACAAGAAGCAGGGCGGCCAGATGTATCACACCTACCCGTCGCTAAAGTTCCCCGAGGATCAGAAGGCGCTGTGGGGCGCGACCAATCACGGTGCCATCCAGGTGATCGCCACCGACGAGCTGTGCTGTCCGCTGCGCGTGAAGCTGCAAGGCTCGCGCATTGACGACACCACGGGCGGCAATTCGGGTGTCGAGCCGCGGCTGTCGCTGATGTACACGCAGATGGTGACACAGCGTGGCTATTCGCTGGAGCACTTCGTCGGCATGGTCTCCAGCAATGCCGCGAGGATCATGGGCATGTATCCGCGCAAGGGCGCGCTGGCGGTCGGCTCGGATGCCGATATCGTGGTGCTGGACACCGGTCTGCAAAAGACGATCCGCGCCGCCGATCTGCATGAGACCGACTACACGCCGTGGGAGGGACATGTGGTGACCGCATGGCCGAGTACGACCGTGCTGCGCGGCAAGGTGATGGTGGAAGGTGGGCAGTTCTTCGGCGATCCAAGGGATGGCCAGTTCCTGCCGCGCAAGGTGGCCGACGAGATCCGCGCACGCCCGGCTGTATGAGAGGACCTGCCGATGCCAAATGACGCAGCGCCGCGCACGACCGATCTGCATTTCCTCACCATCGCCGAAGCCGCAAGCCTGATCGAGCGCCGACAGCTTTCGCCGGTTGCGCTGACCCGCGCCTTCCTCGACCGCATCGCCGCGATCGATTCGCAGCTCAACGCTTATCTGCTGGTCACTGCGAATCAGGCGCTGGATCAGGCGCGCATCGCGGAAGCCGAGATCATGGCGGGCAAGTATCGCGGCCCGATGCACGGCATTCCGTTCGCGCTGAAGGATATCTACTGCACCGCCGGCATCCGCACGACGAGCCACTCGCGCACGCGAGCCGACTACGTTCCAGACTTCGATGCCACCACGGTCACCAAGCTGCGCGAAGCAGGTGCCATCCTGCTCGGCAAGCTCGCCACGCATGAATTCGCACACGGCGGCCCGTCATTCGACCTGCCCTGGCCACCCGCCCGCAATCCATGGAACCGCGATCACTTCACTGGTGGCTCGTCCAGCGGCTCCGGTGCAGGTGTCGCCGCGGGTCTGATGATGGGCGCATTGGGGTCCGATACCGGTGGCTCGATTCGCAATCCGGCTGCGCTGTGCGGCCTCGTGGGATTGAAGCCGACCTATGGCCTGGTCAGCCGCTTCGGTGTCTACACGAACTCGTTCAGCTACGACCACGCCGGTCCGATGACGTGGTCCGTCGAGGACTGCGCCATCATGCTGCAGACTATCGCCGGCCACGACGCCAAGGATCCGGCGAGCGCGGGCCGACCGGTGCCTGACTACCGTGCCGGTCTGACCGGCGGCATCAAGGGTCTGCGCATCGGTGTACTACGCCATCTGTTCGAGCAAGATGCGCCGATCCCGCCGGTGGCAAAGACTGCGCTGGATGCGGCGTTCGATGTGCTGCGCGGTCTCGGCGCCACGCTTGAGGATGTACGCATCCGGCCCGCACAGGTCTATCACGACGTGAAGATCACCGGCGCGGAAAGTGAACTCTACGCCGTGCATGAACCGGCACTACGCCGGCAGCTCAGCGACTTTGGCGAGGATTTCCTCGGCCGCACGCTGGGCGCGTTGCTGATTTCCGCGGCGGACTATGTGCAGGCCTCGCGCTGGCGGCGCGTATTGATCGCCGAGGCGGCGCCGCTGTACGCGAAATACGACGCGCTGGTAACCGCTGCACCCGGGCCCGCGCCTCGCCTGGAGAGTTGGCGCACGATCAGCTTCTGGCAGAAGGCGTCGGTGACGACGCCGTTCAACGTGTTGGGGGGGCCTGCGCTGGTGCAGTGCATTGGCTATACCCCGGATGGGCTGCCGCTATCGATGCAAATCGTCGGACGCCCGTTCGACGATGCGACCGTGCTGCGTGTCGCGCACGCGTATGAAGCTGCAACGCCGTGGCGTGCGCGTCGGCCGGTACTGGAACCGAACGCCGCAGTTGGCACCGCGCTTCCGCCGATCCCGGACCCTGCGCAGCCGGAGATAGATGCGGCGCGGTGCGATGAGATCGCAGCAGCGTGTCGCCGGGCTGGGTTGACGCTGAACGAGCGGCATTTTCAGCAGCTCTGCGCGACAGCACCCTATGTCGAGGCGATGGTGGGACGGCTGCGGCGCGATCCGGAGTTTCACGAGGAGCCTGCCAGCATCGTCTGCTTCAGCGATACACTCAGCTAAAGGATTGTCGACGATGACGACGTTCGTTCTGGTGCACGGGTCCTATCAAGGCGGCTGGATCTGGCAGCGTGTCGCAACACGCCTACGCTCCGCGGGCCACATCGTTCATGCCCCGACCATGGATGGTTGTGCCGAGCGTCGGCATCAACTGCGCGCGGGTATCGACACATCGACCTATGTCGCGGAAATCGCCGATCTGCTGTTCTACGAAGATCTGCGCGACGTCGTGCTGGTTGGCACCAGTTCCGGCGGCATGGTGGTCTGCGGCGCGGCGGAGAAGATGCGGCACCGGGTCGCACGCCTGGTACTGGTCGATGCCCTGGCGCTGTTCAATGGCGAGCGCACGCGTGACATCGTGAGGCGCACGACTCCCGTCCCGCCGGGACTTGCCTATGCCCCGCCGCGCGAGGACGCCGAGAAGGGACTGTTCGCCGACCTGGATCCCGAGACGCGAGCCTGGGTGCTCGATCGCTATACCCCGCATCCCACCGGATGTTCGGAGATCCCCGTGAAGCTGACCGATTTCTGGGACCAAAGCTGGAAGGCGGCGGTGATCTGGTGTCGCAGGGCGCCGAATCCGGGCGAGGCGCATCAGCGCCGTGCCGCTGCTCGCCTTGGGGCCAGATGGCTGGAACTCGACACCGGGCATTATCCGATGCTCAGCATGCCCGACGAATTGACGCAGATGCTGACCGACGAAGTGTGACACTCCGTTTGGAAGATGCGGGGCGCCCGCGCGATGACGTGCTAGTACAGCGTTCCCAAGGAACGACTCCTATCGAGTCCGTCGCGCGACCCATAATGAGGCCATGATCTCGGCAACCGGAGGGAGGTATCGATGGCGAAGGGTATTCTGATCGCGGCAATGGATTTTTCGGCCTGTCGTGAGGACGAGTTCCACGATTGGTACGATTTGGAGCATGTGCCTGAGCGCTTGCGTATTCCTGGCTTCCTCAACGCCGAGCGCTGGATCGACGTCAAGGACCCTAAGGTCGCGGTCGCGACTTATGACCTCGAGACAGTGAGCGTCTTGCAGAGCGCGCCCTACGTAGCGATCGCCGGCGCGAACTCGTCGCCATGGACGAAGCGGACAGCCAGGTTCCGCAAGGGATTGATGAGATACGAAGGCGAGCAGCTTTTCCCGGGCGACAAGGGTGCCCCGAAGGACGCCGCCGCACTGCTCTTGATAGCGATGAACGTCACGCCTGAGCACGAGGCAGAGTTCAACGAGTGGTACAACACCGAGCACATTCCGGCGCTCGGTGGCGTCAAGGGCACATTGTCAGCCCGGCGCTATCGCGGCACCGGCGCGACACAGCGATATGCCGCGCTCTACCATCTCGCCTCGTCGGAAGTGCCGTACTCAAGCGAGTGGAAGGCGGCAGCGAACACCCCGTGGACCGAGCGCATGCGGCCGCACTTTCGCGATCATCTGCGCTTCGAATGCCGGCGCTACACGCGGGCCGGTTAGGTCTGTCGGGGACGAATAGGGGTTCTCACCTGAAGAGAACCCAAAGGAGGGTAGGAGATGCCATACGTTCTGTATGTTTGCCTGCAAGACGACGACAAAATCGCGGCCTTCGCTATTGATGCAGAGTCAGGACGGCTCACGCGGCAGACCGATGTGCCGACCACCGGCGGACCGTCAGTGATGGCGAATAGCCCCGACCGGCGCACGCTCTATGTCGGGCATCGCACCCGACCGGCGATCTCGAGCTTCCGGATAGACCAGAGCACCGGCGGGCTAACCTTGCTGGGGACGGTCTCACAGGAGCACGCGCCCACCTTTCTCGCCCCCGACCGCATCGGCAGGTATTTGCTGTGCGCCTATTATCAGGGCGGCGGTGTGGCCGTTCATCCTCTTGGAGAAGACGGTGCCGTGAGTACGCCATCCCTCGGCTGGCTGGCCACGGCCACCGGCGCCCACGCCATAGCGACCGACCCCTCCAACCGGTTTGCCTTCGTGCCGCACATCGCCCGCCTCAACGACAACGTCCTGGAGCCTCCAAAAGAGAACCCGGGTCCCAACATGATCTTGCAGTTCCGCTTCGATGCTCAGACCGGACGCCTGACCGCCAATTCACCATTCCGGATCGAGCCGACGGAACGCCTTGGCCCCCGCCACTATTGTTTTCATCCCACCCTGGATCTCGTTTATTTCTCCAACGAGCAAGGCTGCAGCGTCACGGCCTATCGTCTGGACAATGCGAGCGGCATCCTCTCCGCGGTGCAGACGGTCACGACCCTGCCCGACGGGTACACCGCTCGGAACACCTGCTCCCAGATACACCTCACGGCTTCGGGGAAATTCCTCTACGTCGCCAACCGCGGGCATAACAGCATCGCCGGGTTCGCAGTGGACGCTGCCACTGGTCATTTGACTCCCATCGGACATGTGGCGACCGAACCAGTTCCGAGCGCGTTCAGTCCCGACCCCGCCGGCTCTTTCGTTTTCGCTGCGGGCACGGCGTCCGGCCGCCTGGCTTCCTATCGCGTCAGCGGCGAGACGGGTGCGCTTACACCCCTTGTGACGCAGGCAGTGGGCCAGCGGCCGGCGGCCGTACTGACAACACGCCTGGGCGATTAGGTTCGCAAACCCCTGGACCCCATCAGGTGAATCTCAACGCATCTGCTCTGACGCGGCGGGGCGTTTGCCGGGGTCTGCGGGTCCTCCTGGTTCGAGCTGAGGGAGTTTCATGGCGAGTCGGTTCAATATAGGCGATGTGCCACGGCGGCGCGAAGATGCGCGGTTCACCACCGGTCAGGGCGGCTACCTGCACGACCTGCGCTTTGACGGCGTGGCGCACGCCGTGGTCCTGCGCTCGCCGCACGCTCACGCACTGATCGATCGGATCGACACGGCAGCGGCGCGGGCAATGCCCGGCACGCTTGCCGTGCTGACCGGCGAGGATGCGCGAGCCGACGGGCTGCAGCCCATGCGTCCGACAGTGGAAGCCAATGTGCAGACCGGGGAAAAATTCGCATTCGCACCGCAGCCGCTGTTGGCGTCCGACAAGGTGCGCCATGTCGGCGAGCCGGTCGTGCTGGTCATCGCCGAGACGCAGGCCCAGGCACTCGATGCCGCCGAGCGTGTGGGAGTTGACTACCGGCCTCTGCCCGCGATCACCACTGCTGCAGACGCGCGTGCATCGGGGGCGCCGGAGATCTCCGCCGACGTGCCAGGCAATGTCTGCATGGACTGGCGCTGGGGCGATGCGAGTTCTGCCGATGCTGCGTTCGCGACCGCCGCGCATGTCGTTTCGCTGCGCCTCGACAACCACCGTATCGTCACCAATCCGATGGAGCCGCGCGGCGCGGTCGGCATCCATGATACGGCACAGGGACGCTACACGCTGTATGTTTCCAGTCAGAACATACACGGCAACCGCGACGCAACCGCCCGCGCGCTCGGTGTGCCGCCCGCCGACGTACGATTCATCGCGCCCGATGTCGGCGGCGGTTTCGGTGCCAAGAACTTCAACTACGCCGAGTATGCTCTGATCCTGTGGGCTGCCAAGCGTGTCGGGCGCCCGGTGAAGTGGATCGCCACGCGCAGCGAGGGCTTCGTCTCTGACCACCAGGCGCGCGATCATCAGGCAGAGGCTTCGCTGGCGCTCGATGCGGATGGCAAATTCCTCGCGCTGCGGGTCAGCAGCGTGGCGAACATCGGTGCCTATATGGCGGGCGGCGCCGGCGCAGTGCAGACCAACCAGTATGTGCATCTGCAAGGCAGCATCTATGCGATCCCATCAATTGCGCTGCGTGTTGTGACCGTGCTGAGCAATACAACGCCAATAGGCGTCACGCGCGGGCCTGGCTTTGCCGAGGCCGTCAATATCATCGAACGGCTGATCGACGCGGCGGCGCGGCAGTGCGGCTTCGACCGCGCCGAACTGCGCCGTCGCAACATGGTTCCTGCGACGGCGATGCCGTTGACCAACGCGCTGGGTTTCTCCGTGGACAGCGGCAATTTCGCGGAGACCTTCAATCGTGCGCTCGCGCTGGCGGATGTTGCCGGCTTCGCTGCGCGGCGCAGTGAAAGCAACGAACGCGGACTGTTGCGCGGACTTGGGTTTGCTTATCACATCAAGGGAACCGGTGGCTCGCCGCACGAGAACGTCGACATCCGCTTCGAACCCGATGGCACGGTATCGCTGATCACTGGCACGCAAACCATCGGTCAGGGCCACGAGACGACATTTCCGCAGATTCTCGCCGACCGTCTGGGCGTTCCGAACGAGCTCATTCGCCTGCGCCAGGGTGATACCGATCTGATCCCCACGGGAGGAGGACATGGCAGCTCGCGCGCGACCTACATGGGTGGCACCGCGATCTGGCGTGCGTCGGAGACGATCGTCGAGAAGGGTCGCGTGATTGCCGCCGACGCGCTGGAGGCGGCGGAAGCGGATGTCGAGTTCGCCGACGGCCACTTCGCAGTGGTCGGTACCAATCGTTCGATCTCGCTGCTGGATGTCGCTGCACGGGCCCGCGAGGCCGGCACGCCTCTCGATACCTATCATGCGTGGACGCGCGAGCACATGACCTTCCCCAACGGGGCGCATGTGGTGGAGGTTGAGATCGATCGCGACACTGGCCTTGTGGCGCTGGTTCGCCTTACGGCGGTAGACGATTACGGCGTTCTGGTGAACCCGATGATCGCAGCGGGTCAGGCGCACGGCGCGATCGCGCAGGGCGTCGGGCAGGCACTGCTGGAGCACGCGGCTTACGATGCGCAATCCGGCCAGATGCTGGCGGGATCGTTCATGGACTACGCAATGCCGCGCGCCGACGACCTGCCGCCGATAAATCTGGCGTTCAACGGAACTCGCTGTACCACCAATCCACTCGGCGTAAAGGGCTGCGGCGAGGCCGGCGCCGTGGCAATGCTGCCGGCGATCGGCAATGCGATCACAGACGCGCTGGCGCCGCTCGGTGTCACGCACTTCGATGGGCCGGCAACACCGTTCCGCGTTTGGCAGGCGATGCGTGGCGCCCGCTAAGCTGGAAGAGTCATCCGTTGACCGCACGGATGATCGCGGCCCAACGGTCCAGCACAGGCAGGATCGTCTCTGCCTTCTCCGACAGCAGACTGACCGACACCCGATTCACGCCCAGATCGCGATATCGCTTGATCAGATCGATATCTTCCGCCTGCCCGCCGATCGAGATGTCGAACCCGTTCGGATCGCGCCCAGCCTCGGCCGCCATCTGGCGGAAGCGCGGTATCAACTCGGTCAGCGGCGCCGGCGACCCTGCGGTCACCTGCGGCATCCAGCCGTCACCGTAGCGCACCGCGCGCCGCGCGCTGTAAGGAAACGCGCCGCCCACGAGAATCGGAGGATGAGGCTGCTGCACCGGCTTCGGCCTGGTCTGCATCGGACCGAAATCGACGAACTCACCGTGATATTCCGCGGTGTCCTGCGTCCAGATCGCCTTCATCGCCTCAATGCGCTCGCGCGCCAGCTTATGGCGCGTTTTGAAGTTGGTTCCGTGGTTCTCCATCTCGTCCTGGTTCCAGCCATTGCCGACACCGAACACGAAGCGTCCGCCCGAAACCTGGTCGATCGAGGCCACCAGCTTCGCAGTCTGAATCGGATCACGCTGCGCGATCAGGCAAACACCGGTGCCGATCTTCAGCGTCTTGGTGACGGCCGCCGCAATGCTGAGGCTGACGAACGGGTCCATCACGTCGTAGTAGCGCTTCGGCAGATCACCGCCGAGTACGAACGGCGTCTTGCGCGAAAGAGGAATGTGCGAGTGCTCCGGCGCCCAGACGATGTCGAAGCCGCGCTGTTCCAGTGCCGTGGCTAGCTCCGCCGGGGTCATCGAGTAGTCAGTGAAGAACATCGAAGCGCCGAATTTCATGTCGCGGCGTCCTGTGCTGCGTGTTCCACCATACCCATCCACCACATGGTGCGCTGGCCGACATCGATATTGTAGGTTCGCGCGAAGTGCAGCCCGCCATCGTCGCCGATGCGGAACAGCGAGAGCGCCGCACCGGTGATGTGGGCAACCGCCATCAGGCGCCCGCTGGGATCGATGTGGAACGTGCGTGGATGGATACCGTGCGAGTCGATGTGCTCGATCAGGTGCGGCTCGCCGGTCGATTGATCGATCGTAAAGACCGCCAGCGAATTCTCGCCATCCGCGTTGCTGGCGCGATTCGCGACATAGACCGTCCGACCGTTCGGATGCACGTGCACCGTGCCCACAGCCTGCCGAACGACCGACGCGCGTCCCAGCGCGTTCTTGCGGAAGCGCGGCGTCGGCGACAGCGCACCGTTGGTGATCTCGAACATGTCGAGCGCATTCTGCCGTTCCAGCGACACATAGACCCATGGCCTCGACGGATGGAAATCCAGGTGACGCGGGCCGAATCCATAGCCGCCGTCGGGCGCGATCGAGACCTCGTTGCTCAGTACGCCGTCCTTGAAGTCGAATACCTTCAGCGCACCCGGCTCCTCGGGCTTGCCGTCGGCGGCGTCGTAGCCTCGCGTGACCAGGATCACCTGGCGATTGTCCAACGTCGCCCGCACTTGGTGGCCGAAGATGCCGGGATCGATCGGCCCAGGCTGCGCGACCTCCTCGCCCGGCGTCGCGTCACCGTTGATCCGATACACGCGGACCGCGCTGGGGTTGTTGAACGCGACCAGGATGTAGCGCGATGGAATATCGGTTGACATGTGTACGGGTCGCGTCGGCAATGGGATCGGTTCGCCGCGCTGCCTGAGCTCCCCGGTCGGCCCGATACCAAACGCAGTGACATGATGCGTGTTGCCCGCCGGACCCGTGCCCGATGCGCTGTCGCTTGTCGCGACATAGAGGAAAGGTCGTGCGGCATGCGGCCAGGCATACTGCACGTTTGCCGGCAGGCTGACCGTGCCACGCCGCGTCAGCATCGCGGCATCCACGTCGACGTCGTAGTGCGTCAGTTCTGGCCCAACGTTGGCATACAGCGACACCTTGTTCGGCATGTTCCCTCCCGTGGCCGGACCATGATCGAGACATGCTGCCCCCGGTTCGCCGGTTCGGCAAATCAAGCCGACGCAGTGCCAAGCATCCGCCGCGTCTCTGCGATCGGCATCATGTCCCGCATCCATGCGAAGGAGCCCATGTCTTTCATTGCCCGCCCCGCCTCGACGAACCTCGCAAGCGCGAGCCGCGACAGCGCGCCGCCAACGCTGATCCGCTTCGCCCCGGCCTCGGCCAACTGCGTCGCTGTGATGTCGGGTTCGAGCCAGCCGGTCACCACGTTGAACGGCCGCTTCACTGCGCTCACCACCCGTCGCACTTCGTCCAGGTTGCGCAGCCCAGGCGCGTACAGCACGTCCGCACCCGCCGCTTCGTAGGCCTGCAGGCGGCGGATGGCCTCGGCCAGGTCATGCGAACCGTGCAGCAGGTTCTCCGCCCGCGCGGTCAACAGGAACGGTACCGGCAGCGCATGAGCGACTGCCGCCGCCGCGCGCACCCGCGCCACCGCGAGTTCGAATTGATAGATCGGGTTCGCGCGATCGCCGGTGAAATCCTCAATCGAGCCACCGACCGCCCCCGCTTCGGCAGCGAGGCGTATCGTGTCTGCCGCCGCCTCCGGCGCATGCGCGAAGCAGTTCTCAAGATCGGCGTTCACGGGCAATTCGGTCGCCGCCGCAATGGTCCGGCAGTTCTCGATCACTTCGTCGCGTGTCACGACGCTGTCGGGACGGCCCAGCATGTTGGCAAGTCCGAGGCTGGTGGTCGCCAATGCTTCGAACCCGAGCGCCGCAAGCAGCTTCGCCGTGCCGGCGTCCCATGGGTTGGGAATGATGAATGCGCCTGGCCGCTCGTGCAGCGCGCGGAACGCCATGGCCTTCTCCATCTGGGTGCGCATCGCAAATCCTCCTGGTTGACGGTGTCCGAATTTGCGCTGGCTCTGTGCATAGTCAAATGCATAGTATTTTACGTCTGCATCAGGATTGCTTATCGATGGACATCGACGGGATCCAGACCTTTGTCGCCATCGCCGAACTCGGCGGCTTCACCCGCGCGGGACGGCGGCTGCATCGCACACAGCCCGCCATCAGCCGCCGCCTGAATATCCTCGAGCACGAACTCGGCGCCCCGCTGTTCGAACGCATCCGCGGCAACGCGCGTCTGACCGAGGCCGGCCGTACGTTCCTGCCGCACGCCGAGGCCGCGCTCGCAGCACTCAAGGATGGGCGGGAGGCGGTGCGAGGTTTGCAGGGTGGGATGCGTGGTGTGGTCTCGCTCGCACTGGTCGGTACGCTTGCCGACACGCACATCGTCGATGTGCTGCGCCGGTTTGCGCGGCGTGCAAAGAACGTGCACCTCGAACTGCGCACCGCGTCAAGCACCGAGGTGACCGACCTCGTGCGCCGAGGCGAGGCGATGCTGGGCCTGCGCTACTTCACCTCCGACCGAGCGGAACTCGACACACTGGCCGCCGGAAGCGAAGCAATGGTGGTGGTCGCGGAACCGGGCCACAGACTGGCCGACCGCCGCGTGCGCGATGCGCGCCTGTTGGCGGGCGAACGCTGGATCGGGTTCCCGCCATCGCGGGGCGAACGTGATTTGTCGGGTCATGTATTGGCGCGGCAGTTGATCCGCGCCGGGCTGCACGACGCCGATGTCACCTTGATCGACAGCCTGACCGCGCAGAAGCGTCTGGCCCAGGCCGGCTTCGGACTGGCACTCGTCCCGGAGAGCAGCGTGCGCGACGAACTGCGCCGTGGCGTTCTCGTGGCGCTGGATGTTCCGGCGATGCGAACCGTCATCCCGATTGTGGCCGTCCATCGACGCAATGGCTATCTCAGTCCCGCTGCCCAGGCATTATTGGGATTGCTGACAAGCGGATCGGTGAGGTAGGATCGCACCATGTCCCACCGCGTAAGCAAGTGCACGATGAAGAACTGGAAGCCCTTCGGTCGGGTCTCCTGGGCGTGCACATGTTGACGGCAGCGACATAGCACCACCCAAGGCCCCGCCGGCATCGGACGGGGCCTTTGCTTTCTCAGGCACTCGTTCACCGGCCAACGAACGGAGCGAGTGTCATGAGCCTGCACCATCCTGTCGTCGCGATCGTCGGTGCCACCGGCGCCGTCGGCGGCGAACTCATCGGCTGCCTCGAAAGCCGCAACTTCCCACTCGAACGGCTGCGCCTGTTCGCCTCTGGCCGATCGGCGGGGCGGAAGCTGCTGTTCCGCGGCCAGGGCATCGCCGTGGAGGAGCTGAACGAGGACAGTTTTCCCGGCGTCGATATCGCGCTGTTCTCGGCTGGCAGTACCGTGTCGCGACGGTTCGCTCCGATCGCGGCGCGGCAAGGCGCCGTGGTGGTCGACAACTCCTCGGCATTCCGCATGGAACCCGGCGTGCCCCTGGTGGTGCCCGAGGTGAACCCGGACGCGATCGCTCGCCATTTGGGCATTATCGCCAACCCGAACTGCGTGGCGATCGTCGCCGTGGTGCCGCTGTGGCCGCTGCATCGGCACAATCGCATCCGACGGGTGATCGCCGCCACGTATCAGGCTGCGTCGGGCGCCGGTGCGGCGGCGATGGAGGAACTCCGTGCCTCGACCGCGGCCTATCTGCAGGGGGCCGCATATCAGCATCGTGTGCTGGCGCATCCCTACGCGTTCAATCTGTTCAGCCACGACACAAGGGTGGATCCAGCGAGCGGCTACAATGAAGAGGAGACCAAGGTCATACGTGAGCTGCGCAAGATCATGGAGGAGCCGGAGCTGCGCATTGGCGTGACGTGCGTGCGCGTGCCGGTGCTGCGGGCACATTCGATCGCGCTCACCGTCGAGTTCGAACGGCCGATCGCGCCGGAGATGGCGCGTGACGTGCTCGCCTCCGCGCCGGGAGTGCGCATCGTCGACGATGCCGCGGGCAATCACTTCCCGATGCCGATCGAGGCGTCGGGACAGGACGATGTACTGGTGGGGCGCATCAGGCGGGACGCGAGCGATCCGTCGGGATGTTCTTTGGCGTTGTTCGTGGCCGGGGATCAGTTACTGAAGGGTGCAGCGCTCAATGCGGTGCAAATTGCCGAAAGGCTCGTTGCGTAGCGACACTTCTCCGCGATGGCAGGATTTGGCCGGCCATCGCGGAGGCACTCACGTTATGAGTCGTGGCAATGGGCATGACTCTGCATCAATGCCCCAATGATCCTCCTGGAGGAGAACGTGGCAATGGAGGAGGCTCTTGCTGCCGCTCCGGCTGCGGGCGCAGCTATCGGTCCACTGGAGGCGCGGTAAACAGCCATGCCGTCAAATCCCCACCCGAGCCATTGGCCCACGCGACGCGCCAATGGACGGCGCAATCCTCGCGCTCGTCGCACCGATGCTGATGAATGAGTTCGCGATCAACCTCGGCACCTACCGCTCAGAAGGGTGGAAAGTGGTCGAGCGCTCGCATGTGGCGGAATGCGCAGATGAAGCGCGAACGGCAAATGGCAACCTACCAATCCTGCATCACGAGCTCGGTCTCGGGCAGACCCGCCACCTCCCAAGCCTCGCGACCACCGCGATACCAGAGAACATTAGTGTAACCGAGCGCCACGAGCCGAAGTGCAAGGTTACGCCCATCAAAGCGCTCCGAGTTCCAACCGACTGCAACGACCGGCTGATTGAGATTGCCACGGGTCAGTTCGACCATCTTGCGACGCAGGCGATCCTGTGCCTCGTCGGCAAAGCTGCCGCCCAGACCAGAGAATTTGAGCCCGATCGCTCCGGGGATCGACCGGCCCCACGAGTTCGAGACCGTGTCGATGACCAGCGGTCTTACATCGGCGAGGAACGGAACAAGCTCGGCGGTCCGGATCATTCGCGCGCCCGGCGCAGCTACGGGTGTGTAGCCGGCAACCTCGCCATACAGCGACCCTTCCGTCGGCGCACCGAAGTCCGCATCTTCATCGGCGTGGTCGCGCGCGCCTGCAAGACGCAAAGCTGCCTGATAGTCTCTCATCTGCTGGACATAGACCGGGCTTGAGAGCTCTTGCGGGTAGACACCGCGAACCGTGACATAGGGCCAGAGCCGGTCTGATGCGGCCAGCCAGCGCTTTGCCTCGTCGATCTGACCGGTTCGGGCATAGGCCACTGTGAGCATGCGATAGGTCCATGAGCTGCCCCGGCTTCTGGATGGATGGCAAGTGAGCGCTGCAGGAATGCGATCGCGTCCTGGTCACGCCCCAGCATCAGAGCGGCGAAGCCCATGTGGCGGTAGCGGCTGTGCTTCCAGGGACTGCGCGGATTGAGCTGATCCGCCTGTGTCTGAAGTGCCAATTCCTCCTCGGCATGCCCGGTCCACGTCTTGCACACGGCAAGCTCGTTGTAGATCCCGGTTTCCGTCCGCATCCGGTTCGGATCGATCCGGATGGCATGCTCGGCGGCTTCGATCACCTCCGCACAACGGCCCACCGTTCGCAGCCAATAGAGGGTGATGTTGAGAACCTTGGCTGATCCAGGAGCCAGCGCGCGCGCCTGCGCCAGCAGCTGTCCGGCACGTTGCATGTTCTCGAAATTGCCCCAAACGTCGGCCGGCCTGCCGTCGATGAGGAAATATGCAACCCCGATGAGGGCAGGAACCGACTGCGGATCCAGCACAAGCGCGCGCTCGTAGAGTGCCAGTGTCTCCTTGTCCCGTTGCGGGGTCTGCGGCAGATGCTCCATTGAGCGTGCGCGCAGGATAAGGTCGAATGCGTCGGGGCTGGTCGGCCGTTCGCGCAGGCTGCGCGCGCTCTCGATATCCACCAGACTGAAGCCGATCGTGTCGTACATCCGCGCGATGATCTGCTGCTGTCCGGCGGCCAGTTGGCTGATCTCTTCGTCGAACCGGTCCGACCAGAGATGCGCGCCGGTCTCGGCGGAGATCAGCTGAACGTTCACCCGAAGTGTGGCGTCGATCCGGCGCACGCTGCCTTCCAGCACGTACCGCACGCCGAGTTCGCGGCCGATCTGCCGCACATCCTTGGCCTTGCCCTTGTAGGTGTAGGCAGATTCCCGCGCGACCACGAACGCCCCGGCAATACGCGACAGATCGGTGGTCAGGTCGTCAGTAATCGCGTCGGCCAGGTAATCGTCCTTGGCGTCATCGCGGGCCAGGTTCTCGAACGGCAACACGACCATGGACAGCCGCGGCTGCCGACGAGGACATCGGGGACGACATTTCGATCGCGGAGACAGATGCCGTCGGGTTTTGCACGGTCATCGGCAATCCGGCCCGGACCCTTGAGGAACCACGCGGCACCAAGCCCGATGGCCACTGTCAGTACGGCCAGGGCAAGCAGACGTTGCCCGCGCCCAACGATGCTGCGTGAGGCGCGGCGTGCTCGGCGCACTGCCTGGATCTGCCCTTGATGCCGCGGGCACGGCCGCGTCCTCGTCCGGCGGGACGGGCCGGTTGACAGCTTCACTGTCGGGAGTGTGCCGCGTTACCGGCGCCACGAAGCGGTAACCCCGCCCCGCCTCGGTCTGAATGCAGCTCCGTTCCGTCTGACCGTCGTCGAGCACCCGTCTGAGCGAGGAGATCTGCACCGTTAGGTTCTTCTCGTCGACCGTTATGCCGGGCCAGACCGCCTGCATGATCGCCTGCTTCGGCACCAGTTCACCGGGATGCGCGACGAGCACGGCGAGCACGTCGAGCGCGCGCGGGCCGATGGCGAGCCGTGTGGCACCGCCTGCTCCATCCTGCCTGAACAGCCCGCCGCTGTGCCGATCGAGGCGGAAGCCGCCGAACAGGAACACGTCATGTGCGACGGGCGCGTCCATGCATTCTCGGTGTGACGTTCCTTTCCATGAGCTTAGCCGCGCCCGGTCCGGGCGGCTATCGCGGAAACCCCGGCGCCAGCCAACGCACTCAATTCACTGACTTTTACCTTTTCCGGCAAACGTTTTGAACCGATTTACCACGGCCGCATAGCGCACCGCCGCAGCTGATCCCCATGCTGGCGGTCATTCGCAGCGACCCAATTCTCCTAACCAGAAAGCGAGCACAACATGCACGAGCACAACATGCACAAGGGTGGATTTCCACACGACCCGTCGATCGCGCGATTTACCTGGGACCCGGAAGCTGCCGGACTCACAGGGAGGGCTTTCACCGCCGATACGATAAGCTTCACTGGCTATTTGACTGACGTGTCCCAACCCGACGGCACCCATGTTGCCAACCGCATTGAGGTGTTCACGGGGTTCAGTCTGCACGGCAAACCTGTCACGCCGGAAGGGTTTGGCAGCGACTATGGGCTATATTTCCATGCAGTCGATAAAGGCATCGGTGGCCCGCCACCCAATATACTCGACTTCAAGTCTGTTGAAGTGGAGTTGAAGGCGGACCCCGGAAACCACAACGGTCCAGTAATCTCAGACGCCAGCGGTACCGGTTTCACGAACACCGGGCCGACCGGCGAGGCGGATGATATCGTCCTTGCACACGGTTCGCTGGTGTCGGGTATGTTGTTTCTCGACCTGACGCCGACGCCACCGACCCTCAAAGGTGACCAGGTGGGGACCTTTATTCCGAATGTTGCTGAATTCTTTAAGGGCGGATCGGAGCTGCTGCATAACTTCGCCTTTAACCCGGCCACGCTCCTGACCATGACGGACGGACCGAACGGCACCTCAATCACCAACTTCAACGGCTACGTTGGTACCGCGCAGTTCGTGTCAGATCACCCTGGCAACGGCAATGCCTTTGGCCAGGCCAACAATCCTAAGTGGATGGATAGCATCTGCCCTGCATGAGGTTACGATAGACATCCAGGGCGAAGGTGGGAAATAGCGATCGGGTCGTCGCCGACATCGCGGCGACCCGCAACAGAACGTGGCTGATACCGCTCAAGTTGATCATGTCACGCTTCCCCTTGCCGCGCGAGTACGTCGTAGCCGCGCGACGTGGCGTGGAATAGCGATCAGCCTTTCATTTGTCGCACGCTGAGCGCGCGAGCACCGGCCGATCGCTCTGATTGACTGCACCGTGGCGTTCGTAGCGGCCGGTGCGACTTGCCGGTGGGGTGGACACCGGTCACGCCGCTGGTGCACGCCAAAGCGGCCGTACCGGTTTCGGCCAGCACCGGTCCCCGGGATGACAACTCGCAAGTCCGCCAGGGCTCGCCGCGGGCTGCCGACGGTGCAGCGCGCTCCCCGCCAGGGACAGCGCCAGCCGGGGTTCTCTCCACCCCACCACCATGGATCAGACAGAAAGTTACACTACACCTTGTAGTCACCATAACTAACCACCACATCCCGGCCTTTCACCTCCCAGCCGGGATCCAAACCATGATCTACGTCCTCCCCAACATCCCCGAACCACTCTCCCGCGCCATCTGCGCCGACCTCATCGGCAACCTCCCAGCCCCCGCCGACAACACCCCCGAGCAGCGCGCCCTGCGCGACGAACGCGCCATCACCGCGCTCGCCCACTACATCCCGGAGAATGCCGCCGAGGCCGAACTCGCCGCCGACATCGTCGCGGCCGAGTTCCACGCCAAGGACGCGCTGCGCGCCGCCACCCGCTTCGTCAACGACCTCGCCGCAGCCGACCGCTGCCGCCGCCAGCACGCCCTCATGATGCGCACCATGCATGGCGGCCTGCGCGCGCTGCTGCGCCTGCAGGCCGAGAGGCACAAGGCGGAGGACGCCAACCGCCCCGCCGCCATGCTGCGCGCCGGTCACCTGCACAGCGGCACTCTCCCGCCGGAGCCGGAGCCGCCATGCCAGCCCGGCGCCGCGCCCGAACCACAGCCGGCCCCTATGCCGAAATACGAGGACATGACCCCGGCGGAGCAATATGCCGTGCTCTACCCCGATCGCTCGGCGGCGATCCGGCAAGACCACGGCATGCCGCCCGGGGCAAAATTCCCGCCACCCGACCGCGCCATCATCAGCGAGATCGTCACCAGCAACAGCCCGGTGTTCCTCGCCCTCGATGCGCGATGCGCGGCGGACGATGTCACGGAATCCGAGACACCGTCTCTCGCAACGGTTCCATGAGACAATGATGGGACTGCAACCTCGAAGCCCCGCGCTGTGCGCCGCCCCCGGCAGCGCGTCAGTACATGACGTCCCCGCCGTTCGGTGACAGCGTCGCCCCGACATAGAACCCGCCATCCGGTCCCGCGAGCAGCAATGCGGTCGCGGCAATTTCCTCGGGGCGGCCGAAGCGATGCACCGGCAGCGCGTCGATGAAGGCCTGGCGGTCGGCCGGCGCCATCGTTGCGGTCAGGTCGGTGACGATCGGCCCCGGCGCAATCGCGTTGACACGCACGCCCCGCGGCGTCGCCTCGCAGGCCAGCGCGCGCGTGAACCCGATGATCGCCGCCTTCGCCGCGCAATACGGTGCGGAGTTCACCGCACCCTTCAGCCCGCGCTGCGAGGCGACGTTGATGATGCAGCCGCGCCCGCGCGCCGCCATCGCCGGATAAACCGCCTGCGCCATGAAGAACATGCCCTTCATGTGCACATCGAGGATGCGGTCGTAATCCGCCTCGGTGTAGTCTTCGAACTTCTTGCGGATGTTCATCCCCGCGTTGTTGAACAGGATGTCGATCGGTCCGAACGCCGCGGCGGCTTCCAACGCGAAGGCGCGGCTTGCGGCAATATCGACCACATCGAGCGAGCGGTGCATTGCGCGCCGGCCAAGCGCACGGATTTCACCTTCCGTCTCCTCGGCTTTTGCCCCATCGTCGAGATGGCAGAACGCGATGTCCGCTCCTTCTGTCGCGAACGCGAGTGCCGTTGCCCGGCCGATGCCGCGCGATCCGCCGGTGACCAGCGCGACCTGTCCTGCAAGCTTCATTGCTGTCCCCCCTCCGCGACAATCCATTCAATCCAGCCACCGTGCGGGTCGGTCCATGCGACCGGCGCACCATCGACCGAAAGCAGGAATGCCCCACGCGGACCACGCCGCGACAGCTTCTCCCGTATCGACGGGAACACGCCCGGCACTTCGTTGCTGATCCAGACCGCGCCGAGCTCACGCACGGTCTGCATGAACTGCTCGCGCAAGGCAGGATCCGCCACATACGCGAGCACCGCCGAATGAAACACGACCAGCGTCGCGTCCCGGGGCGCATGTCGCGCCCATGTCGGCAGGTCCTTCAGCAGGTCACCTTGAACGACACGCGGCGGATCGCGCCTTGCCACATCCATGGCGGCGCACAGACGATCCAGCCGATCCGATTGCTCGGGCCACACCAGCGCCGCGAGCCACGCGCGGTCTGCCGCGTCGGCAACGTCCATCGGATGAAGGTCCAAGCCGAGCCGCCACGCAATGCGCGGATGCGCCGCAGGCAGCGGCGTCGCCGGATCGGCACGACATGGAAAGACCGGCGCATCGGCCGATCCAGGCGCCAGCCGGACCCTCCCATAGTCGTAGCCATAGCGATCAGGCAGCAGGCACAGACCAGCCGACGCACCCACTTCGATCAGCGCCAGCGGTTGCGGCAGGCGCGCCAGCACTGGCAGCAACGTGGCGCAGCGGCCAGCCTCATTGGTCTGCGTGCGACGCGCCAGCATCGTCTCGCGTACGGCGGGCGCGTTGTCGCGCAGCATCGCGCGGAACGAGAGCCAGTCGCGCGGCGTGCCACAGACGTGGCGCAGCGCTGCGAACAGCAGGTTGGGCTGGCGCTTTTCGTCAGGCAGTGCGGCGAGGAAATCAAGCACGAACGTGTCGCCGGCGACGCCAAGTGCGAACGCCTCGTACAGCGGCGAGCGACCATGCGCCTCGACCTCGGCAAATCGCCGGTAGCGCGCTGCGATTTGTTCGCTCACTGCATCCCTCGACCCGTGACACATGTTGCGCCACTGCGGCCACGAGGCCAAGTTTCACGCATGGAGCTGGCACGCACGATTGCCGAGCTGCATGCCGGGTGCGAGGCATTGCGCCGCCGGTTCGGCGCACTTGCGCTGGTGCCGACGATGGGCGCGCTGCACGATGGTCATCGCGCGCTGGTGCGGGAGGCATTGGCAAGCGGTGCGGCCGTCGTCGCTCTCGATCTTCGTCAATCCGCTGCAGTTCGCCGCGAGCGAGGACCTGTCGCGCTACCCGCGCGATGAGGCGGGCGATCTTGCGATGCTGCAAGCCTGCGGCTGCCATCTCGTCTGGTTGCCGGACGTCGCCACGATGTACCCGCCGGGTGACGCCACGACGATCGACGTAACCGGGCCGGCAGAACAATGGGAAGGCACATCGCGGCCTGAGCACTTCCGCGGCGTCGCCACCGTGTGCGCAAAGCTGTTCGGTCAGGTGCGCCCCGATCGCGCCTATTTCGGCGAGAAGGACTGGCAGCAATTGCAGGTCGTGCGGCGCATGGCCGCCGATCTGCACCTGCCGCTGGAGATCGTCGGTGTGCCGACGGTGCGGGAGTCGGATGGCCTCGCACTGTCCTCGCGCAACCGGTTTCTGACCAAGAAGGAGCGCGCGTCAGCGCCGCATCTCTACGCAGTGCTGGACGCAGTGGCCCGCGCGCTCGTCACCGGCAGTCTGCCGGGTGCCGCGCTGGCCGACGCTCGCGCCAGGCTGAGCAGTGCAGGGTTCGCGATCGACTATCTCGCGCTGGTGGACGGGACCACCATGGAGCCGCTGCATGTGCTCCGGCCAGGATCCCGACTGATCGCGGCAGCACGGCTCGGCTCGGTGCGGCTGATCGACAACCTGGCGGTATGACCCGTGTCAGCCTGCCTTCTCGCGCCCGTGGCGCAGCGCCTCGTTCACAGTTGTCCGTGCCGTCGTGAGTGGCTGCTGCATCTCCCCGAGTTTTTCCGAGAGCGCCCGCACCAGGTCCGACCGAGCGACGATGCCGACCAGTTTGCCATCGCGGACCACCGGGACCCGCTTGATGTTCTTGGCGTGCATCAGGTGAGCTATCTCGCGCGCCGGCGTCTCTTCGGTGACAGTCATGGCACCCGGCGACATGACGGATTTCACCGTGTAGCGCTGCTCCCGGATGCCTTCCAGGAACGCTGGCGCAAGCTCGAAGCCGTCTGCCAACATGTCGAGCCACCGCGCCTGTTTGTCGGTGTAGCCCTCGTGCCAGCGCACCAGATCGCCTTCGCTGATCATTCCGACGATCGTGCCGGCATCGTCCAGCACCGGCATGCCGCTGATCCGGCGCCGTGCCATCAGCTTCACCGCCTCCAGCAGACGCGTTTCGGGGTGTACCACTGCCACATCACGGGTCATCAGGTCGCCCGCCGTGAACACTGCTTCATCAAGCATCGTCCGTTTCCCTTTGTGCACCGGGTTAACGAACTATTAGCACATATCGTGGGCCGGCATATTTGACCCAGATCAAGCCGGACCCGGTCAAACGCGATAAATGTGTTCAGCTACCCAACGCCCGCCTGGCCACGCCCGCCAGATAGTCAGCCGCGGCCGGCAGGATCGCGTCATTGTAGTTGTAGCTCGAGCTGTGCAGTCCTCGTCCGTCCTCAGCCGGGCCGTTGCCGATCCACACGAAGGCGCCGGGACGCTGTTGCAGATACCAGGCGAAGTCCTCGCCGGTCATCGCCGGCGGCATGTCGCGCCGAAGCGGCAGACCGGCCGCCAGGACCGCTTCCGCGGCAAGGTCCCGTTCGGCCGGAGTGTTCACGGTCACCGGATTGCCGCGGCGCAGTGCCACGTCGATCTCGACGTCGCAGCTCTGCGCCACCCCGGCCGCGACACGACGGATCGCAGTCTCCACCGCATCGCACACCTCATCACGCAGCGTGCGCATGGTGCCGCGCATGAAGGCCTCGTCGGGGATCTGATTGGCCGCGCTGCCCGTCTCCATCGTCGCGACGGTAATCACGACGGCGTCCAGCGGATCGACGTTGCGCGATACAATCGTCTGCAGCGCAAGCAGCAGATGCGCCGACGCGACCATCGGGTCGCGCGTCAAATGCGGCAGGGCGGCGTGGCCGGAACGGCCCTTGACGCGGAACTCGATACGCCCGCCCGAGGCCATCACGGTGCCGTCGTGTACCGCCACGGTTCCGGCGTCGAGACCCGGCCAGTTGTGGTAGCCGAAGATCCGCTCCATCGGGAACCGCTCGAAGAGGCCGTCGGCGATCATGCTCTTCGCCCCGCCCCCGCCCTCCTCGGCTGGCTGGAACACGAGGTGTACCGTGCCGGTCCAGGACGTGTCCCGTTGCAGCAGCGCCGCGGCGCCGAGCAGTGACGTGGTATGGCCGTCATGGCCGCAGGCGTGCATCACGCCCGGATTGCCCGAAGCATAGGCGAGGCCGGTGGTTTCGCTGATCGGCAGCGCATCCATGTCGGCGCGCAGCCCGACGCTGCGGTTCGACTGTCCGCGCGAGATCGTCGCGACGATGCCGTGGCCACCCACACCAGCGACAAAGGGGACGCCGAGTTCCCGCAGCTTTGCTCCGACGAAGGCGGCGGTCTCCTTCTCGTGCAGCGTGAGTTCCGGATGCGCATGGAGATGGTGGCGCCAAGCAGTCAGGGTGTCGGAGAGGGTTTTGTCCATTGCGCTTGCGGTAGCGGGTTTTGCGGCGCGCCGCAATTCCTGCGGGGGACATGGCGTTTGCCCGGCGTTTACCGGTGCGTGGGCAGGTCTCCTCCGTCACCCTCGCGAAAGCGAGGGTCCAGCGGCGCGTGTGGCACGATGAAGCTGCCTTGCGTCTATAATCCTTGCGAGCAAGCGTAATGGCACGCTGTATGTCGGCGTGACGAGTGATGTCGTGCAACAATCCGCCGCGAGAAGCAGATCAAGCACTGGCGCAGGGCATGGAAGCTTGAGCTGATCGAAACGAGAAAATCCTGAATGGGAGGACCTCTATCCCGCGTTCGTTCCAGGACTGGACCCCCGCTTTCGCGGGGGTGACAAATAGGAGATCGGCGAAGAACTGGCTCTCTCACGAGGCTGACGCGTCGGGCCTACGTCGGATCGTGCCCTACCCGCACCAGCAGCTTGCCGAAATTGCGCCCGCCCAGGATGCCGGCCAGTGCGTCGGCGGCGTTCGCCAAGCCTTCCACCACGTCCTCCCGATAACTCAGGCTGCCATCGGCGATCCAGGGGGCTGCCAGACTGCGCCATTCGGCCAGCTTCTCCGGCTTGTCGGATACGATGAAGCCCTGGATCAGAATGCGCTTGCCGACGACGAAGCCGAGATTGGGGCCGGGTGGGAATTCGGCCTCGTTGTACTGCGATACCATGCCGCACATCGCCACACGTGCGAACGGGTTGAGCAGGTCGAACACGGCCGCCTGCACCGCGCCGCCGACATTCTCGAAATACGCATCGATCCCGTTCGGACACGCCGCCGCGAGCTCGGCGTGCAGATCGAGCGAGCGGTGATCGACGCAGTCGTCGAAGCCCAGACTGTCCTGCACCCACAGGCACTTCTCCGCTCCGCCGGCCACGCCGACAACGCGTGCGCCGGCGCGTTTGGCAAGCTGGCCAGCCACCGAGCCGACCGCGCCCGACGCTGCGGACACCACCACGGTCTCGCCCTTCTTCGGCTGGCAGATCTCGGTGACGCCGCGATACGCGGTCGCGCCCGGCATGCCGAGTACGCCCAGATAGGCCGACAGCGGCGCGCCATGGCGCGGAAGCTTCACCAGCCGATCTCCCGGCGTGACGGAATGCGTCTGCCAGCCGCGCGCGCCTACCGCCGCATCACCCGGCACGAAATCGGCGTGCGCCGAGGCGATCACCTCGCCGACGGTCTCCCCGGTCATCACGTCGCCCGGGTTGACCGGCTGTGCGTAGGTCTGCTGCTCGCGCAACCGGCCGCGCATGTAGGGGTCGATCGACAGCCAGATCGTCCGCGTCACCACCTCGCCCGCGGCGGGCTGCGGCACGGCGTCCTCGCGGATCTCGAAGTCCTCGTGGCGCGGCGCGCCATGGGGACGCCGCCTCAACACGACCGAGCGTCGGGTCGCTGCATTCTGGCTCATCGCAGGCTCCATGATCCTGGTGGTCGATGGACGATATTGCGTCAGACGGGCGGTTTCGTCGATTTCCGTACGGGAAATTCCCAATTTCGCTGGACGCCAGACACGTGCTTCGCTGATGCCATGCTTCGGTCAGGAGTTCGCAATATGCGCCGCACCAGCACCGCCCGCTCCATCGCCCGCCGGTCCAACGACGTTCAGCCGACCGCAATTCTTGGCGCGATCGGCATGATCGCGACGCTGATGATGCTGTGGACCAGCCTGGTGCTGTAGGCGGTCAGGCCGCCTCGGACCGCAACACCAGCCGTCCCGTCACCTTACCGTCGCGCAGACGCATCAGCGCTTCATTCGCCTGGCTCTGCGGCACGGTCGCGACAGGCAACGCCGGCAGGGTTCCATCCTGTGCCAGTTTCACCAGCTCCCGCAGCTCCTTCGGATTGCCGACGTAGGTTCCCTGCACGGTCAGCGCACGGATCGCCATCAGCGGCAGCGGGACCGTGAGTTCGCCGCCGAACAGGCCGACCTGGACCAGCTTGCCACCCTTGCGCAGCGCGTCGAACGCGAACCGCGCGGTCTGCGTGCCGTTCACCAGGTCGATCACCGCGAGCACCGGGCCGCCGGCGGTGTCGATGATGCGCTTCGTCACACCGTCGCCGCTGCCGTCCACCACCTTGTGCGCGCCGGCCTTCAGCGCCGCCTCGCGCTTCTCCGCGCTGATGTCGACCACGACGATGTTCTGGTGCTTCATCGCGCGCAGCACGGCGATCGCATTCAGCCCGAGGCCGCCGGCGCCGACCACGACGATCGCTTCATTGGGTGGGACCGGCATCGCCTTGCGGATCGCCGAATAAACGGTGATGCCCGAGCACGCATAGGTTGCTGCCACGGCCGGATCCAGCGTGCCGGGATCCACCAGGTGGCGCGGGTGCGGTGCGATGACGTGCGTGCCGTAACCGCCGTTGGCATACACGCCGAGACTGCGCGGCGTGAGGCACATGTTGTCTTCCTCGGCCTGGCATTTCTCGCAGGTGCCGCAGCCGAGCCATGGGAACACGATGCGCAGGTCGCCGACCTTCACGCCCTTGGCGTCGGGGCCGAGTTTGGCGACGCGGCCGACGATCTCGTGTCCCATTGCGAGTGGCAGCACGACGCCGCGATCCTTCAGCGACATCTTCTTGCCGCCGCCGATGTCGTAGTAGCCCTCCCAGATGTGCAGGTCGGAGTGGCAGACCCCGCAATGCGTCACCTCGATCAGCACCTCGGTGCCCTTGGGCTCCGGGGTGGGAAGTTCGAGTTCCCGCAACGGCTTGCCATTCTCGACCACGGCCCACGCGCGCATCGGGTTCTCCTGTGTCTGCCAGGGAGATGGGTACCCGGCGGCGGCGCGGGGTCAAGGGCAGTCCTTGCGGCTCTGTCCAATTGAGACCATATTGTGCCTCTATTGATCAGAAGAGGGTTTGATGTCTGCCACGGCCTCCGTTCCTGAACTGCTGGGTCTCCGCAAGCATCCCGCCCGTCCGGGCTCTGCGCTCGGCATCATGAGTGACGTGGAAAAGGGCCTGCCCCTCTCTGCGCTGGACCGTGTCGTCCAGGTGGTCGCCCCGGATGACAGCGGCTTCGCCTATCGCCTGGTGCCACGCGCCACATTGGCTCGCCGCCGCGCGCAGCACACGCCGCGGCTGACGCCTGAGGAAAGCGGCCGCGTCGCGCGGGTCGCCTCGGTCTGGGCATTTGCCAAGGAGGTATGGAAGAGCGACGAAGCAGCGCGCCGGTGGCTGTTCGAGCCGCACATGATGTTGGAGGACCGCCGTCCGATCGATGTCGTCATCGCCAGCGAATTCGGCCGGCCGCTGGTTGAAGGCATTCTCGGCCGGTTGAAATATGGCACGGGGGCGTGACGGCACAGCGGCTCGACCGCGTCCTGACTGCGTTTCGCATCGGTGATCCAAACGGCGCCTACCCCATTTTCGATGCTGCCGGCTCCCGCTTGGCGCCCGGCCGATGGAACACCGAGAACGCTCCGCTGATCTATGCTTCCGAGCACTATTCGACCGCTATGCTGGAGATCATCGCGAATGGCGCCGGCCAATTTCCCGGCAACCAGCATTTCATCCAGATCACCATACCCAATGGCGTGAGCTACGAATTGCTCAACCCTGCACACTTGCCAGGATGGGACGCATCGAGAACCGCGGTCTCGCAGGCCTACGGCGAAGCCTGGCAGACGTCACGCCGGTCGCTCCTGCTGCTGGTTCCCAGCGTCGTTGCGCGCATGGAACTCAACGTGCTGATCAACCCCGAGCATCCCGAGTTCCCGCGCATCACCCACAGCCTGCACCAGCCGGTATGGTGGGACCGCCGGCTGTTCCGCATGGCTTGAGAGCTGATTCGGTCCTATGCCTTCGCCAGCGCCTCGGGATTCGTCACCCGCACCGGCTTGCCATCGAGAAACGCCAGCGCGTTCTCCACGCTCTGCGGATAGAAGCCGACCCAGGTCTCCTGCACGCCGTAGCCGAGGTGCGGGGTCATCACAACGTTGGGCGAGGTGCGCAGCGGATGGTTTGCCGGCAGCGGCTCCCGGTCGAACACATCGAGCGCCGCCACGATGCGGCGGGCCCGCACCGCGTCGATCAGCGCTTTCTCATCGATGATAGGCCCACGCGAGGTGTTCACCAGGATCGCGCCCGGTTTCATGCGCGCGATGTCCGCTGCGCCGATCAGACCACGCGTGCGGTCGGACAGCACCAGGTGGATGCTGACCGCATCGGAGCGCGACAGCAGTTCGTCCTTCGATACCATCGTCGCACCGACCGACTGCGCCTTGTCCGGCGTCATGTTCTGGCTCCAGGCGAGCAGGTTCATGTTCAGCGCCTTGCAGTAGCGCGCCATGTGCGAGCCGAGCCGCCCGAGGCCGATCACCCCCATCGTCTTGCCTTGCAGCGCGTAGCCGATGGGAACGCCTTCCTGGAATTTGCCCGCGCGGATGTTGGCGTCACCTGCAGGGATCGCGCGCGCCGCGGAGATCAGCAGGCCGAGCGCCAGCTCTGCCGTCGCAGCCTCGCTGTTGCCGCCACCGACGGTGTTGCACACCACGACGCCGCGAGCCGTACAGGCCGGCGTGTCGAGCGAAGCGTTGCGTGCACCTGTCATCCCCAGCATGCGCAGCTTGGGCAGCCGGTTGATCAGCGAACCGGGCAGCGGCGTGCGTTCGCGCATCGACAGAACGATGTCGAAGTCGGCGAGCTGACGCGCCGCATCGTCCTCGTTGTCGAACGCCTTGGCGAAGAACACGACCTCTGCGCGAGACTGCAACGGCGCCCAGTCCGCGCTGGTCTTCGCCACACCTTGCCAGTCGTCGAGCACCGCTACCTTGGTCATTTGCCTCGCTCCCTCTGTTTCAGCAGCAAGGTGGAACTCTGCACGCGCGGACGCAAGCATATGCGAGCCCGGCGGCAAGTCCGATGCGTACCGTGCGCAGCCTGCGAATTTGCCCGACCGAAGACGCCGGCACGCAACATCAGGATACACCGAGGGCCTCACGAGTTGGCCCCAGGCCGCAACGTTGACAAGTTGAAAAAGCTGGTCGAAGGATGCGCCCTAGCCATGGTCCGGGGATTGATCTTGGTAGCCGCGGTCTGGGTCGCACTGTCTGTCGCGCACGCGGCAGACCTGGAGGGTGTGGCTATGCCCGACATGCGAGTGGTGGACGGCATTCCGATGCGCCTGAACGGGATCGGGCTGCGGACCTACTCAGCTCTCGGTATTCGCATTTACGTGGCTGGTCTGTATCTGGAGCGCCGGAACGGTGATCCCGACACGATCCTGCATTCGCAAGAGAGGAAACTGCTCGACATCCGGTTCCTGCGCGATGTGGACGCAGAGGATGCCCGCAAAGCATGGCAGGAGAGCTTCGAGCAGAATTGCAAGCCGCCGTGCTACCTTGATCCTCGCGACTTGCGGCGGTTTCTCACGGCAGTTCCATCTGTACACAAAGGCGATGGTTCCACGCTGCTGTTCACGTCGCAGGGCGTCCACATAATTTTCAACGGACGGCGAATGGGCGACATTTCCGACCCACAATTCGCTGAGCTGATGCTTGCGACCTTCATCGGGCGTGAGCCGCCGACCCCTCGATTGAAGCGGGAGCTACTCGGTCTGCGGGACTGACCGCAGCGCGGCGTCGCCGTGCCACTTGACGGGCTGATCTCAGGGCGCGGTCTCGTTGTGAGGGATATCACAATGGTAGCCGTTACGAATTACGTGACATCCTGGAACATAGCCGTAATCCGGCGGCGTCTCGAATGCTGTCCGTGCTGGTACATTGCGTGGCATGTCAGACATCACAATAGTGATTGGGGCTGTGGGTATCACGATCGGGAACATTAGAAAGGGCAGCGACAACGGCCAGGTAGATATCGGCGAGGCAGGCAACAATCGGGCGTTGCGGACGAAGTGGGGACGTTTCTGTACCCCAATGTGGCGCCTGATGGTGTGTGAAGCCGCTACTCTTCCAAGTTTAGCTCTGCGCGGCGGGTGAACAGGGAATGCGGATGAGAGTTCAGCACCACCGAGTTTATTGACGCCATGCATTGCCGATGCCAGCGCGGTGTTGTCTGCGCCGAGAATTACTATGACAAACATCGCGAACCAGAGGATAGACTTCCCCACGGCAGCGCCTATTGTCCGCTTTGGGAAATATGACAACATTGTTTGACCATCGACCAGTCCACGACGATCCGCCCTTGGTGAACACCAGCGCTTACGATTCGTTCTCCATACAGTATCACACGTATTGTGTATACGCTCCGGAAATGCGTAAGAAAACACCGCCAATCTGCCAATATCACTAGATTTGCGGCAAATTTATACACAAGGAACGTCAGTTGAACGTTGGGACGCCCGGGGTAGTGACGATCGTAGCGACAGCCTCTGAGCTCTGATGCTCAGATTGCCCCGTTTGCCTTCAGCGACTCGATTTCACCCGCCGACAGCCCCAGCCAGCCGCCATAGATCTCGGCATTGTGCTGTCCGATTACCGGGCTCGGTAGCGTCGTCACTTTCTCCGCGCCGTGCAGCCGTAGCGGTGTAGTCGGCACCACGATGTTCCCGAGCTCCGGATGGTCGATCCGCTCCAGCATGCCGCGGCCGTGCATATGCGGATCGTTCATCACCTCCGGCACGGTGCGCACCGGCGCGCATGGGATCCGATAGCGCTTCGCCGCCGCGAACACCTCCATCTTGCTCAGCGTCCTGGTCCAGGCCGCCACGACATCGTCGGTCGCCTCGAGATTGGCGGCGCGCGCGGCGTTGGTAGCGAATCGCGGATCGTCCGCCAGCTCCTCGCGTCCCATCGCCTTCGTCAGGTTCTTCCAGTGAGCTTCCGTCACCACATGGATCGCAACCCAGCCATCGGCGGTCGGGAACGCGTTGTATGGCGCGCTGGCCAGCGCCGACTGGCGATTGCCGGTGCGCGGTGGAAGCTCGCCGGTGCGCACATGGTACTCCATGCTGGAGGCAAGCGACGAATACACCGTCTCCTGCATCGCCACCTCGACAAGCTGGCCCATGCCAGTGCGCTCGCGCTGGAACAACGCGGTGACGACAGCCGCGTAGAGATGGATGCCACCCATGAAATCAACCAGCGTCGGGCCGGCCTTCACGGGGGGACCGTCGGGAAAGCCGGTCACGCTCATGATCCCTGACTGCGCCTGGATGGTGAAGTCCATTGCCAGGTTGTCGCGATCCGGCCCGGTGATGCCGAAACCCGAGCCGGTGGCGTATATCAGCCGAGGATTGATCGCCTTCAGCACCGCGTAGCCGACGCCCAGTTCGTCCATGGTGCCGGGCGAGAAGTTCTCCAGCAGCACATCCGCGCGCTCCACCATCTGACGCAGCAGCGCACGACCGCGCTCCGACTTCAGGTTGAGCGTGATCGCCCGCTTGTTGGCATTCAGCATCGCCACCGGCAGCGTCGTGCTCTTGCCTGGTGCGGCGCGGCGACGTCCCGGCTCGCCATGCGGCGGCTCGATCTTGATCACGTTGGCGCCGGCCTTCGCCATCAGCAGCGTGGCGTAAGGGCCTTGGAAGATCTGACCGAAATCCAGCACGGTGATGCCTGCCAACGGGGTGTTCATGCGCGCGCCTTTGCAACCGTTCCCGCCCAGGATAGTGCAGGCTCCGCGCAACTGGCGACAGAGGGGACTGCCATGCGAAGGCTGCGCGTTCTGCGGAAGGCCGAGACGGTCGATGACATCGACCTGCAGATCGAGACCTGCGATGTGCCGCCACGCGGCGCGGACGAGGTGCTGGTGGAGGTCCGCGCCGCTGGTGTGAACCGCAGCGATGTTGCCGCGGCGATGGGGCGCATGCCGCAGGCCCTGTGGCCACGCACACCGGGCCGCGACTGGGCGGGCGTCGTGCTGGAGGGCCCCACGGACCTGATCGGCCGCGAGGTGTTCGGAGCGGGGGGCGACCTCGGCATTACCCGCGATGGCACGCACGCCAGCCACCTTGTCGTGCATCGCGACGCCGTTGTGGAGAAGCCCGCAACGCTGACGCTTGAGGAGGCCGGCGCCCTCGGCGTGCCGTTCGTCACCGCAATCGAAGGGTTTCATCGTTCGGGCATGCCGAAGCCAAGCGATGTCGTGCTGGTGATGGCTGCCAACGGGAAGGTGGGTCAGGCGGCAGTACAGATCGCCGCCATGCACGGTGCGCGCGTGTTCGGCGTCACGCGACGTGCCGAGCCATTCGTCCATGCGCTCTGCGCGGTCCGCATGATCGACGCAGCGAGCACCGACGTCGCCACACTGGTGCACGACGAGACCAACGGCCACGGCGCCGACATCGTCTACAACACGGTCGGGAGCCCGTATTTCGCGGCGGCCAACCAGGCGATGGCGCATGACGGACGTCAGATCCTGATCGCGACAGTCGAACGTCCGGTGCCGTTCGACATCTTCACCTTCTATCGTGGCCGGCACAGCTTCTTCGGCATCGATTTGCTGGCGCTGGATGCCAGCGCGTCGGCCGCCCTGCTGCGTGAGCTGGTGGCGGGATTTGCCAACGGCCAACTGCAGCCATTTCCGGTTGTGGCGACAGCCCGCTATCCGCTGGAACGTGCGAAAGACGCCTATCGGGCCGTCAATTCGATCGCACAGGATCGCGTGGTGCTGCTGCCCTGACCGCAATGATCAGCCGGATGCATATGCTGATATGCAAATATGGGAGCTGATCTGCGCGGCCTGCTTTTCGTTCAGTGTTTTGAAACGAACTCGGTCTATATATCTCGTGGGACGAACGTGTGGTGAACCATGCCGATCGAGCGGCGCCAGATCATGCTGTCGGAGCCCGAGTTGCTGCAAGCGATTCAGAGCTATCGCCGCGTGCACCCGGATTTCCTCCCTCACGGCGAACTGAACGAACTTGGTGTCAAGCCGTCAGCTGACGGTGGCGTGCACCTCACCATCGATGTCAGCATGGTCTACGGCCAAATGCGACAGGTCCTACGCATAGAGCCTGTTGCAAAGGATATCGTTGAACTTTTGGTTCGCTGTTGCCTGGAGAATAACATCCCGATTCCAAGGGCTGGTCGCAAGTCGGCCGGAATCGTCGACGGTATGCTGGCGCTGATCATCTGTACCGATGACGAGATCGGGGTGCCTCGCCTTGCGCGGAGAGCGTAGCAACCATCCGGATGATGCGATTCGCCGCTGTCCGCTGCCAGCCCCTCTTCAGATCAACCAGCCCCTGTGAGCTATACTGCACCGCACCAGCGGAGTCGCATCCATGGCGGTTGTCATCACAGTCGCGCAGCAGAAGGGTGGCACCGGCAAGTCCACGCTGGCCGCCAACATCGCCGCCGCGTTCGCGTCGGATCGACGGGTCGGGCTGCTCGATATCGACCCGCAGAAGAGCCTTGGCCGATGGCATTCGCTGCGCCGTGCGAGGCTGCAGCAGACGGCCGCCCTCGCCTTCTCGGATATCTCCGGCTGGCGTTTGCCTGCCGAACTCGATCGCCTGAAGCGCGACCACGACGTGGTGCTGATCGACAGTCCGCCGCAGCTCGATACCGATGCGCGCGTCGCGGTGCGTGCCGCCGATGTCGTGATCGTGCCGATCCAACCAAGCATGCCCGATGTCTGGGCGGCCGAGGGCACACTGCGGCTCGCGGCGGATGAGCGTCGTCCCGCGCACCTGATGTTCAACCGCACCGCTCCAACGTCAAAGCTGCGAGATACGATCGCCGCGGACCTCGCCGCGCGCAGCGTGCCGCTGCTGCGTTCGGCGCTTGGCAACCGCGCCGGCTTCGCGCATGCATTCGCCGCCGGCCTCGGGGTCACCGAGGCCGCGCCGCGCTCCACCGCCGCCGCGGAGTTGCGCGCACTGCTCGCCGAACTGCAGGAGCTGATGGGATGAACGTCTGGGGATGGGTGCTCGCGGTGCACGTGCTGTGCGCGGTGATCTGGGTCGGCGGCATGTTCTTCGCCTACGTCGTACTGCGGCCGAGCCTGTCGGTGCTGGAGCCGATCCAGCGCATCGCGCTCCACACGCAAGTGTTTCGCCGTTTCTTCCTGGTGATATGGCACGTCATGCCGCTGATCCTGCTGTCCGGCTTCGCTGTGCTGTTCGGCTTCTACGGCGGGCCAGCCTTCGTCGGCTGGAATGTGCACCTGATGATGCTGCTCGGGCTGATCATGAGTGGCGTGTTCCTTCTGATCGTGTTCGGCCCCTATGCGCGTTTCCGCCGCACCACTGATCGCAACACGGCTGCGGCGTCCATCGACCGCATCCGCAAGCTGATCGCGGTCAACCTGGTGCTGGGCATCGTGACAGTGGTGGTCGCGCTGCTGCGCAACCCGTAGCTCCGGCCATCAGCCGGTCGCAAGCTCGACTTCGAGTGTTGCCAGCACGAGACACTCGCGCTGCGCCACCCCAAAATGAGCTGTGCCATCGAACCACTAGAGCACCGGCCCAGCCCTCGACCCCGCAATCGGGCCGACTTTGGCATGTGATCACTATTGTCTCGCCGCCGCCGCCTCGTCGAGCAGTTGAGGCAGGTGAACCGTGGCTTGGGAGGTGGCACGGTCAGGTGGCGACGCTCCTCTGCACGAAACCCGCCTACATGTCGATTGCCAGGAGGGCTGATTTTCGGCAGACTCTTCGGGCACCAGTGTTGGAATCGGGGAGGATGAAATAAATGACGTTACTCAAGTCAGTGACTGCTGGCGTGCTAGTGATCTCTGCCGCAGCTTGCACTCCTCAGCCTCCGCCGACCACAACGCCTGCCGCCGCATCTGCCATTCAGCAGCTGCCGCCGGGCAGGGTTTACGTCTTCCATTCGACGGCGCAGTCCAGCTGCCCCGCACTCGACTGGCACGTCGTGCTGGACGCGAACGGTGCCCTCGACGGCATGATTGCGTGGAATAATATGCAGTCGATGGCTCATGCCACGGGAAGCGTCAACGCTCAGAGCAGAACGTTCCAGATGACGGCGCAGGAAGTGGGCGGCCAGCACCGAACCGCTACGGTCAATGGAACGGTCAGACAAGACGGGTATCTCGTCGCCAATATTTCTGGACCGAACGTAAGTTGTCAGGGCATTACAGTACCGTGGTTTACCCAACCGCCGCCAAATGCCTAAACCCCGGCGAAACTTGCCATTACGCTAAATCTCTCGGATGTCGCGAACCTTAGAAGTGGCGGGCACGCGGGAGCCATAGGCGACTGGCGCGGACAAGAAAACGCCCCACCAGGCGGGAGGCTTGGTGGGGCGAGGCCTTGTGTCCTCTAGTCGACATCGGCAAGAGTCCGGGGGAAGCCCCGACTGCCACTAGCAAAGTGCAGTTGTCACCTTCTGGAAACCCGGTGCCTGGCGTTTTGCAGCGACTTGATCTCGACCTCGCGATGCCAGATGTACAAACCCGACGCGATCAGCACCGCGACACCGACCAAACTCCAGACATCCGGCCACTCGCCCCAGATCACGATCCCCAGCACGGTCGCATAGATGATCGCGCCATATTCGAACGGCGCCACCAGAGTGGTCTCCGCGGCGCGGTAGCCTTCGGTCATCAGCAGCTGCGCGAAGCCCGACATCAGCCCGGCGCTTATCAGCGTCGCGAGCTGCCACGGGCTCGGCGTCACCCAGTCGGTGAGGCAGCCGAACGCCGCCAGCGCCGCGGTGCCCAGGCTGTACCACGAGACAATGGTCACGTTGCGCTCGCCCGCATCGCCCATCTGGCGGATGTTGATCATCGAAAGCGACCAGGTGAAGACGCCGGCCATCACAATCGCCACCGCGCCCAGCGGCATCGAAGCCGCATCGACATGCCAGGGCCGCAGCATCACCATGACGCCGGCTAGGCCCACCACCACGGCGGTCGCACGACGCGGCCCCACCCGCTCGCCTAGCAGCGGCACCGACACAATGGTCAGGAACAGCGGCATGGCGAAGCCGAGCGCCGTCACGGTGACCAGCGGCAGTACACCGAAGCCGTAAACGGATGTGACGGTGCCGATGAAGCCGTACACCGTGCGCATCACATGGCCCACCGGCCGGCGCGTCTTCAGCGCGGAGAGGCCGCCGCTGCGCACGATCATCGGCAGCATCGCCACGAAGCCGACGACGCTGCGGAACAGGACGATTTCCAGCACCGGGAAGTCCGCCGTCAATGCCTTTACCAGCGCGGATCCGAGCGTGAAGGTGGCCGAGGCACTGAGAACGAAAAGGATCGCATGCCGCCGTGCCGCGCGCAGCTCGGCGGCAGGGAGGCGCAGGGCGGACGTTTCCATTTGCGCCAGACTACTCCAGCGACAGCCGCGCCTCCACCACGTCCGGTTCCTCCGGCATGCGTTTCACGCTGAACCCAAGCTGCCGCACGAAGGCCAGCATCGGCGCATTGTCCGCCAGCACCTGCCCGACGACGGCCGACAGCCCTCGCCTGCGCGCCCAGTCGATCAGCAACTGCATGAGATGGCGGGCGACACCCCTGCCCTTCATGTCCCCCTGCACGATCACCGCGAACTCGGCTTCGCGCTCGTCTTCGCACACCACGCGCGCGACACCGACAGTCTCGCCGGTTGCCTCGCGCAGCGCGATGAAGGCCATTTCGCGGTCGTAGTCGATCTGGGTGAGGCGCGCCATCTGCTCGGCCGACAGCTCGCGCATCGCGGTGAAGAACCGATAGCGGATGTCCTGCGGCGACAGCCGACTGAAGAAGGCGCCATGCTGTTCGGCATCCTCGGGACGGATCGGCCGGAAAGTCAGTTGCTCTCCATCCCGCGTGGTCCAGTGTTCCGACAGCTCGGCCGGATACGGGGTGATCGCCAGTCCGCCGCCGTCGTCACCCGCCTCGCGCAGACGCAGCCAGGCATCCGCCGCCAGCACGCCATCCGCATCGACGATCAGCGGGTTCAGGTCCAGTTCGGCAATCTCGGGAAAATCGACAATGAGCTGGCTGACCCGTACGAGCGTCTCGGCGACGGCGGGCTCGTTGGCCGGCGGGTTGTCGCGAAACCGCCCCAGCGTCGCCGCGGCACGCGTGCGCGCGATCAGGCCATGCGCCAGCGCGAGATTGATGGGGGGAAGATCGGCGGAGACATCGCCGGCAATATCGGCTGTCGTGCCGCCTTGGCCGAAGCTGATGATCGGCCCGAACGTTTCATCGTCGGTCACCCGGACCCGAAGCTCGCGCCAGCGGATCGCCTGGCGCTGCACCATCAGCGGGACCGCGCCGGCATCGGGTCGCACGGCAAGCCGCCGGGCGGCGGCAATGACTTCCCCTGCGTCGTGCAGATCGAGCGCCAGCCCACCGGAGGCGCGCGCATCGGGGCGCACGCTCTGGCGCAGCTTCACCACAGCGGGGAAGCCCAGCAATGCTCGCTGCCTCTGCGGCATCTTCCGGCGACGCGGCGGCACGGTTCGGCACCACCGGGATGCCATAGGCGCACAGCACCGCCAGCGCTTCGTCCTGCATCGTGGCGAGGCGCCCGGCGCGGCGAACACTGGCGAATACATCGCGCACCGCGTCGCGATCAGGGGCCACGGTCAGCACCGTGCCGGGAGGCAGTTCCCGCGCCGCGGCGCGGTTGCGGCGGTCATGCACGAGGTGCAGGAAGCCGCGGACCGCCTGCCCGGGCGTGGGGAACACGGCCATACCGGCTTCGGCGAGGTAACGCCGAGACGCGAAGCCGGTGGTCTCGCCCATGGCACAGACCAGAAGGGGCACCTTCATTGCGTCGCGTGACTCGGCGAGTGCGGCGATCGCGGGCTGATCGACCTCGCCACTTGGCGCATGAACCACAAGGACGCCGCCTACGCCGGGTGTCCCGGCAGCCGCGGATGCCAGCGCCGCCAGGCGCGCAGACTCTCCCGGCTCCACGTGCACGATGTCTGTTGCGAGCTGTAGTCCATTTCGCAGCACCGCGTCCGCCGCCATCCGCCCGGCGGTAATGGTGTTCGTCACGATGCTCAGTGCCTCGCTGCGGACCGGCCGGGCTCGGGCGAGGATCTCGGCGGCCGCCAACAGGTCCTCGAGGCTGGTAACGCACAGGACGCCCGCCCGGCGTAGCGCCGCCTCGAAGGCGCGGTCGGCGGCGCCGCTCGGGTCCGCGACCGAGCCGCCAGCCCGGATCGCCACCACCGGTCGCAGCCGCGACGCGGCGCGGGCAGCGGACAGGAACGACGCGACGATTCCGCAGCTGCCTGATATCGATCAGGATCGCCCCGGTACCGGGATCGCGCGACAGCCAGTCGAGCACCTGGCCGAAGCCGATGTCCGCGCGGCCGCCGATGCCGACGATGTGGCTGAAGCCGACGCCATTCGGCCCCGCCCAGTCCACCACCGCACGGCACAGCGACGCCGATTGCGAGACAAGTCCGATCCGGCCGGCGGGTGGCACCAGATGCGCGCGCGAGGCATTCAGCCCGATGGAGGGCACGGCGATGCCGAACGAGCCCGGCCCCAGCACACGAACTCCGCTGCGAAACTCTGGGTCAGTCAGGCCATCTGCGTCGCAGAGGACGACGGCCGCGAGTGTGCCTTTGGCAGCCAGCGCCCGCAGGATTTGGGGCGATGGCGGGGTGGCGATGACGGCAAGGTCGGCGGCTGACGGGAGCGCCTCGATGTCCTCTGCGGTGTCGGCGTGCAGCACCCCGCCTTTGAAGCCCCCGGCGCGAAGGTTTGCCGTCACTTGCGCGCCAACCTCCGACCCCCCGCCGATGACAGCGATCGAGTCCGGGCGGAACAGGCAGACGGGGCTGAAGCGCCCGGCGGGCTTGTTGCGCAGCAGGTGCATGGTGCCAGCAGGATAAGGTGGCCAGCGTGGACAGTATCAACCGCGCATTGCCAAGGCGTTGCCGACGGCGTTGCATGTCGGTTGCGACGAAGGAGGGGAGAGATGAGCGACAGGTCGCGCTGGGACCCGGAGATGCGCGCCTATCAGGCGGAGGCAGAGGCGATCGCGGCGAAATTCCCGCCAGTGAAGCTGGAGTTGCCGCTTGAACCGCATCGTGCGGTGAACGACGCCATCAGTCTGGCACGAGGTGCGCGCGGCCCGGAGATGGCGGAGACGACGGAACGCTGGGTGGCGGCGCGCGGAAGGCGTATCTACTGCCGTGTGCATCGCCCTCGGACCGACCGGGCGCTGCCGGTGCTGGTATACTTCCATGGCGGCGGTTGGGTCTGGGGCTCGGTCGATACGCACGATACGGCGGCGCGGTCGCTCGCCGCGGGGGGCGAAGTCGCCGTCGTCAGCGTCGATTACGCGCTGTCACCCGAGGCGAAGTTTCCGCAGGCGCTGGAGGAATGCGCAGCGGTGGTGCGCCATGTTGCGCGCGAGGGCGCCGTGTGGGGACTCGATCCGACACGGATCCTGCTCGGCGGTGACTCGGCGGGCGGCAACCTCGCTTTGGCGACGGCGCTGCTGCTGCGCGACACAGGCGGGCCAAGGCTCGCCGGGATCGTCACGGCCTACCCGGTGTGCGACAGCAACTTCGAGACGCCCAGCTATCGGGAGTTCGCCACCGGGCATGTCCTGACGCGCGAGAAGATGGCGTTCTACTGGAGTGTCTACGTGCCGCATGAGGCGGATCGTACGCATCCGCTTGCCGCGCCGCTGCGGGCCGACCTGACCGGACTGCCGCCGGTCCTCATCCTGCTCGCCGAACTCGATGTGCTGCGCTCGGAGGGCGAGGCGCTGGCGGTGAAGCTGCGGGAGGCCGCGGTGCCGGTCGAGCTGGAAGTTTATCCCGGCGTACTGCACGGCTTCCTGCGCGCGACCGAAGGCGTGCAGAAGGCGCGCGACGCGGTGGCGAAGGCCGGAGCCTGGCTCCGCCGCATCGTCCAGTAGTTCCGCCTAAGGCCGAGAGGCTTCGTCGATCACTGCATAAGCCTCGATTTCCACCCTCATTTCCGGGCGGATAAGGGCGCTCACCTGCACCATTGTGCTGGCCGGGCGCACATCGCCAAATACCTCGCGATGGGCCCGTCCCACCAGCTCGGCGTCGCCGATGTCGGTGACATATATGACAGTGCGCACCACCTGCTCGACCCGCGCGCCCGCTTGCTCCAGCGCGCTGCGGATCGTGCCGAGGATATCCTGCGTCTGCAGATAGGCATCGCCGGCCAGCGCCTCGCCCCGCGCCGCAGTTCCTGCAACATGCACATGCGCCCCGACGCGCACGGCGCGGCTGTATCCATAGATCTGCTCGAACGGGCCGCCGGACGAAACCACCTGTCGTGTCATTCGTGCAATCCCCGCTTTGCCATCTCGACTGCAGCATGGGCGTGAAGCCCGGTGCAAGAAGGGCTGAGCAACTCTAGCCGCCGGGTTTGCCGCTGTTCTCCGTCGGTGGCCACAGCCAGGTACCGTGCGTTGCGTTGTAGATCGCCTGTGGGCTCGCGTGTCCGCTCGACCCGCCCATGTGGGTGCCGTCATGATACCAGTATCCGCGGTCAGCAAGCTCTTGGTCGGTGACGGGACGGGTGGTCCCGCATCCCGCAAGCAAGACGCAAACAGCGGTGCACGGAAGATGCCAACGGATCATGACGTTGAGCATCATACGTTGGGCAGCAATGGGCAATGGAGCCGATGACTGACGACGACTGGCAGTGCGATCGTTAGTCGCCTTTAGTCGCAGAGTTGCACGTCGAGGACGTACCAGCACTTCTGCCCGCCGCTCGTGGCAGTGGCTTGCCTGCTGTGTCCACTTTCGGCTGACGCGATGCCGTAACCGTCGACCACCCAGTTGCCCTGCTGGACGCCGTAGGAGACCAGGAGCTGTGCCTCCGCCTTCGATGCGGCGTGCCCGTTGACGAGGTAGCCCTGGGCATTCGCCACCGTGGTGGCTGCTGCGCTGAGACCCGTCGTGACGGCTGCGATGGCCAGAAGCTTCTTCATGATCCTCTCCATTCGCTGGCCCAGGGGGCGGGTTGCTGACCCGATGGAGAATGACGACCAGCCAGGCGGAAAGCGCTGAACTGCTTCACAGCCTGAGAGGCGGACCCGACCAGTTATCCCGGCGCCTCAATTGGAGTTTCACCAAGCCCGATGAGAGGCGATCACTGACCGCGGCCGCAGGTTTCCATGGGATCACCTGCAGGCCTGGGACGCTGCCGGACGGATGGGGTTTTTAATTCCGCATTAAGACGATCAGCCCCACAGTTCCGGTTCGGCGGGAGCCAGAGGTGACCTAGGCAACGTGCATGCAGCATGGCTTGCTTGATTCCGCGTCGGTCCAGCGGATGCTGTACGACACGCTGGACCAGTCCGACGACATCGTCATCGTTCTGGAGCAGACGGGAAACGACGCTGAGAGCGTCGTCGTCGCCACCGCCAACGGCGCGTTCTGCCGTGCCGCACGCCATACCCCCGAGGAGCTGACCGGCCGGCCCTTCGCCTCGTTGGCCGCAGCGGAGAGCGATCCGGCCCGCTGTGCCGAGATCCTGCGTGCCGTGATGGAGAACCGATCGATCCACTCGGAGTTGCTGTGCGCAAGGCAGTCAGGCCCATCGTTCTGGCTCGGGCTGCATCTGATGCCGGTGCGCGGATCGTCGCCACCCTGCTTCATTGTGCTCGGCCGCGACATCACCGAGGCGCTTCACGCGCGCCAGCAGCAGGCGGCGATCCAGGGAGTGCTCGCCAAGGTATTCCTGAGCGTCAAGGCTCCAGTGGCGGTCACATCCGATACCGGCCTGATCCAAATGACCAATCCGGCCCTGGACGAGCTGCTCGGATATTCAGCGGGCAGCCTGGTCGGCAAGGCGAGCATTGACCATTATGCACCAGGCTCTCGCGCAGCGGCGATGGCAGCGCGCAATCGCCAGACGGAGACCGGCCATGAGTACTCGCTGACAACGCGATTACTGCGCTCGGACGGCAACGAAGTGGCGGTCGAGATCACGTCGACCATGGTGCAGCGCGATGACCTTCGGCGCTACCGTATCGTTACCGTGCTGAAGCGGCCAGACGAGCCGGCAGTCACGGTACATATCGCCGGCAAAATCCGGTTGGTCGGGCTCGACGAGGTCAAGGCGGCGCTCGGATCCCGTTGGGCCGCAGTGGCGGAGCGCGCAATGGCCAGCGCCGAACATGTCGTTCGTCGCCGCTGCGGACCGCACGATACCTGGCTGCGTTCGTCGGATGAGGACTTCCTGATCTGCTTTGCCGATGCGACGGAGGAGGAAGCCGCCTTCCGCGCCGCGGCAATGGCCCGTGAGATCCGAACGCGTCTGATCGGCGACGGCGAGACGGAGGCGACCGCCACCGTGTCCGCGATCACTGCTGCGGTTGACGTACCGCACGAGCCGGGACGCGCCGCCGACAAGCTCGCCGCCGCCATCAGCGAGAGGCTCAACAGTCGCCTGGCGGAGGTCGAAGCGCGCGCGCGGGAGACGCTGCGCGAGGCGCTGGGGACGACGGCCTGCCGACTGGAGCCGGTGCGCAGCCGCCGCACACGTGAGGTCGTGGCGCATTTCGCGCGGCTTCCGCAGCGGCTGGAGCAACGGCTGCTTGCCGCATACGCGACGCTGCCGATAGGCGAGCGCCAGGGGTTCGACTTCGACCGGCTGGTACTTGGTGTCGCGGCAGAACAGGCCATCACCGAGATCGCCGAGGGCGGATCGCTCCTGGTCATGGTCAATGTGGACTTCGAGGTATTCCTCGATCGGCGCCGGACCGAGCGCTACGTCGCAGCCTGTCAGGCACTCGACAACCGTCTGCGCGAGCGGCTCGTACTGATCCTGTCCGGCATGCCGCGCGGATGCCCGAAGAGCCGTGTCCTGGAGTGCGTGATGCGGTTACGCCCGTTCTGCCACGGCGTCGGTTTCCAGTCGGACAGCATGGAGGCGCCGTCGGTCGAACTCTCCGTCCTGGGAGCGGCGATCGTCGTCCTGCGGCAGGAGGGCCGGGCGCCCGGCGACCCGGGAAGGCTGAGCAAGGTGATCGACAGCCTGCACGCCTACCAGGCCCGCGTCCTGGTCCGTCACGTGGCATCCTGGGAGGACGCCAAGCCGCTCGCCAGGCTGGGCGTCGACCTGGTCTCGATGATCGGGGACGAAAGGGACTCGGCTGACTGACAGCCGCGTCAACTCAGTGGAACATCCCGAGATGGGTGAGATCATTCCACGTGGCGAGAATGAACAGTCCGGCAAGCAACGCCAAGCCGGCGCGGAAACCGTACTCCTGCGCGCGCGCCGGAATCGGGCGGCCACGAATGGCCTCGGCCAGATAGAACAGCAGATGCCCACCATCCAGGACGGGGATCGGAAACAAGTTGATCAGGCCGAGATTCACCGACAGCACCGCGATGAATGAAACCAGGCTGGCCAGCCCCAGCTGCGCCACCTGGCCGGAGAGCTGGGCGATGCGCAGCGGACCGCCAAGTTCCTCGGTGCCGCGCTGGCCGCTGATCATCTGTGCGACGCCCGCGACGGTGTCGGAGGTGACCTGCCAGGTCTGGGTCACGCCGCCCAACAGCGCTTCAGGCAGGGAAAGCCGCTGGTATTCGACCTGACCCCCGCGGATACCCAGCATCCCCACCTTGCGCCCACCGGACTCGCGCGCGTCGGTGAGCACCTTCAGGTCCAATGTCTCCTGCCCGCGCTTGAGCGTGATGGGCAGAGTTTCCGCGGGATGCGCCGTGATGACCCGCTGAATGTCCTCGAAACTCTGGATCGGCGTCCCCGCTATGCTCACGATCCTGTCGTTCGCCCGAATACCTGCGCGCGCTGCGGCGCCGTCCGCCAGCACGTCGCCGGCGACCGGGAGGATCACAGGACGCCCGGCGGTCGCGAACAACAGGGCAAACAGCACCATCGCCAGCAGGAAGTTGGCGATCGGTCCAGCGGCGACGACAATCGCCCGAGAAGCAACGGGCTTCTCGTGGAACACACGGCCGGGGATCCAGCGGTTGCTGTCGCGGACAGGCTCGGGAACGACCGGTCTCGGCGCGGCGGGCTCCGGGTCGCGCCCGCGCCAGCGCATCATGGCCAAGCGAAGCCTGCCCGGCTCGCGCGGCTCCTCGGCAACCGCCAGTTCCGGACGCTCGTGGCCATGCAGCTTGACGTAGCCGCCGAGTGGCAGCCAAGCCAGCTTCCACACCGTGCCGACGCGGTCGCGCCAAGTGGCGATCGGGGGGCCGAAGCCGATCGAGAACACCTCGACGTGGACACCGCACCAGCGCGCGGCCAGGTAGTGGCCGAATTCGTGCACGAAGACCAGCACGCCGAGTACGACGATGAAAGCGAGGATACTTTGCAGCACGGCGGGCATGGTTCAGTGTGCTTTCGGTTGGTTGGTGCCTCAGGCGGCGCGCGCCGCGGTCAGGCGTTCCGCGTTGCGGCGGGCGGCGGCATCGAGCGCCACCACCTCGTCCAGCGTGTTTGCCGGATGCGCCCCCATGGCGTCCAGCACGTCGGCCACCGTGCCGGCAATATCGAGGAAGCCGATCCGGCGCTGCATGAAGGCATCGACTGCGACCTCGTTCGCCGCGTTGAGGATCGCCGGCGCGCCGCCGCCGGCACGCAGCGCCTCACGCGCCAGACGCAGTGCCGGGAAGCGCTCGGTGTCCGGTGCCATGAAGTCCAGCCGTGCGAGGCTGGCAAGGTCGAGCCGCGGCGACTGGGTCGTCATGCGTTCCGGCCAAGCCAGCGTATGGGCGATCGGGATGCGCATGTCGGGCGACCCAAGCTGCGCAAGCACGCTGCCGTCACGATAGAACACCAGCCCGTGGATCACCGACTGCGGATGCACCAGCACATCGATCTGCGGCTCCTGCAGCGAGAAAAGGCGCGCCGCCTCGATCAGTTCAAGGCCCTTGTTCATCAATGTTGCGGAATCGATGCTGATCTTCGCGCCCATCGACCAGACCGGGTGCTTGCGCGCCACGTCCGGCGTGGCGGCGGCCATGTCGTCGAGTGAGGCGGTGCGGAACGGACCGCCCGATGCGGTGAGCACGATCTTCTCGACCGCCGCGCGGTTGCCGTCCTCCAACGCCTGGAAGATGGCATTGTGCTCAGAGTCCACCGGCAGCAGCGTGGCGCCGGCGTCGCGCACCGCGCGCAGCATGACCTCGCCGGCGCAGACCAGTGCCTCCTTGTTGGCCAGCGCGACGCAGGCGCCGCGGCTGATCGCGGCGAGAGTGGCGGCCAGACCGGCGGCGCCGGTTATCGCTGCCATGGTCCAATCGGCGGGAAGAGCGGCGGCCTCCACCACGGCCTCGGGGCCGGCGGCGGTGTCGATCCCGGTGCCAGCCAGCGCCTGGCGCAGTTCGGCGTAGTTGGCGGGATCGGCAATCACCGCGCGTTCCGCCTTCAAGGCGACGGCCTGCTCGGCAAGCAGCCGGGCGTTGCGGCCGGCGACCAGGGCACGGACATCAAAGCGCCCGGGTCTGGCGGCGAGTAGTTCCACTGTCTGGGTGCCGACGCTTCCGGTGCTGCCGAGAACGGTGACGCTGCGCGGGGTCGGGGTCATTGCCACAGAACTACTCCACGTCCCAGGGTGAGCGCCAGAAGGGCGGCCACGGGCGCCGCGGCCAGCACGCCGTCGAGGCGGTCGAACAGGCCGCCGTGGCCCGGAATGAGATGGCCCGAATCCTTCACCTCCAGCCGCCGCTTGACGAAGCTTTCCAACAGATCGCCGGCCTGTGCAACGATGGCCAGAAATGCGGCGATCGCCGCTGTGCGCCAAGTCACAGCGCCGGCGAGGAAGTGAGCCACGAAGAGGCCGGCGGCAACCGCCGCGAACAGGCCGCCCACCGATCCTGACCAGGTCTTGCCGGGGGAGATGTGCGGGGCAAGGCGGGGTCCGCCAATCAGGCGTCCGGCCAGATAGGCGCCGATGTCGTCAGCCCAGACGATGAACAGCAGGAACAGCACATCGGCTCGGCCCGCATCGGGATCGTGCCGCAGCCACACGATCGCGACACCGGCAAGCACGACGTAGGCGAAACCGGCGGGCCGCAGCGCTGGCCACCGGGACTGGCGGCACAGGCCAAGCCATTCCACCGTCAGGCCGGCCATCAAAGCGGCAACGATGAGGATGAAGGCGATGCCGCCCACCCAGACGCCGGCGATCGCGATGGGCGCCAATACAAGCGCCGAGAAAACGCGTTTGCGAAGGTCCTCCCAGCGTCCTGGCGGGCGCTCAGCCAGGGCGAGCTCCGAAGCGCCGCTCCCGCCTTGCATATTCGGCCAGCGCAGCCGCGAAGTGGCCGGCGTTGAAGTCCGGCCACAGAACGTCGAGGAACACGAGTTCGGCGTAGGCACCTTGCCAGAGCAGGAAATTGGACAGCCGTTGCTCACCTGAGGTGCGGATGATCAGGTCGGGGTCGGGAATCCCCACTGTGGCAAGGGCCCCGGCGACATGATCCTCGTCGACCTGCGCCGGGTCGAGTGTCCCATCGCGCACCGCTTCGGCCAGCCTTCGCGCGGCGGCGGCGATCTCCGCCCGTGCGCCATAGGACAACGCGACCGTCAGGTTGAGCCTGGCGTTGGTCGACGTCAGCGCTTCCGCCTTCGCAAGGTCGTCCCGGATATCAGGATCGAAGCGCGACCGGTCGCCGATGATTCGCAGCCGAACGCCATTCTCATGCAGTTCGGCAAGCTCGCTTCTCAGGTATTGGCGCAGCAGGCCGGTCAGATCGAGCACCTCGCCGGCTGGGCGACGCCAGTTTTCGCTGCTGAATGCGTAGATGGTCAGCCAGGCGACGCCATTCTCGATCGCCGCCTCAATGGTGCGCCTGACCGCGCGGGCGCCCTCGCGGTGGCCGGCGAGCCTCGGCAAATGCCGCGCCGTGGCCCAGCGCCCGTTGCCATCCATGATGATCGCGACATGCATCGGGCCGGCGGCCTGCGACGTGGCCGTCTCGCGCCGGACGGCGGCGGTGGGCATCGGTGCCGATCAGACCTGGCGGATGTCCTTCTCCTTGTCGGCCAGCACATCGTCGACGCGCTTGATGTATTGGTCGGTCAGCTTCTGCACGTCGACACTCCAGTCCTTTGCCATGTCCTCGCCGATCTCGTGTTTTCTCTCGTGCGTCTTGACCTGCTCCATGCCGTCGCGCCTTACCGCACGCACCGCGACCCTCGCGCCCTCGGCGTATTTGTGTGCCGCCTTCACCAGTTCGGCGCGGCGCTCGGTGGTGAGTTGCGGGATCGGCACACGGACAAGCTGCCCGTCGGACGCCGGATTGAGGCCCAGACCGGAATCGCGGATCGCCTTCTCGACCGCGCCGACCAGGCTGCGATCCCATACCTGCACCGTCAGCATGCGCGGTTCCGGCGTACCCACGGTGCCGCATTGGGTCAGCGGCATTTCCGAGCCGTAGGCCTGCACCTTCACCGGCTCCAGCAGGCCGGGATGCGCCCGACCGGTGCGCAGCCCGTTGAACTCGCGCTTCAGTGTATCGAGTGCGCCATCCATTCGGCGCGTCAGATCCTGCTTCAACTTGTTGGCATCGGCTTGTGCCATGGCAGCCTCCCAGACGACTTCCCCGGTATTTTATTCCTGTTCGATGATCCTGGTGAAGCGGCCCTCACCGCGGATCACTGCGGCGAAAGCACCCGCCGCATGAATGTTGAAGACCACGATCGGCAGGTTGTTCTCACGCGCCAGGCTGATGGCGGCGGCATCCATCACGCCCAAGGTCGTTGGCCAGCACCGCGTGATAGGTGAGCTGATCGTAGCGCTCGGCGTTCGGCACCTTGCGCGGATCGGCCGAATAGACGCCGTCGACCTGGGTTCCCTTGAGCAAGGCGTCACAGTGCATCTCGGTCGCGCGCAGTGCGGCAGCGGTGTCGGTGGTGAAGAACGGATTGCCGGTCCCGGCTGCGAAGATGACCACCCTGCCCTTCTCCATGTGCCGTTCGGCGCGTCGGCGGATATAGGGCTCGCAGACCGACGACATCGGGATCGCTGACTGTACCCGGGTGGGGACGCCGCATTTTTCCAAAGCGGACTGCATGCCGAGCGCGTTCATCACGGTAGCCAGCATGCCCATGTAGTCGGCCTGGGCGCGCTCCATGCCGGCGGCGGCGCCCGAGATACCGCGGAAGATGTTGCCACCGCCGATCACGATGCAGACCTGGACGCCCATGGCCGCGACATCGCCGATATCGGTGGCGATGGCCCGGACGGTGTCGTTGTCAAGGCCATACTCGCGGCGGCCCATCAGGGCCTCGCCTGACAGTTTCAGGAGGACGCGCTGGTAGATCGGACGGCCTGGCATGGGGAGCGAGTCCCTGGCGATGGCGGCGCGCACCCTACTGACAGAGGAGCAGGCGAACAAGTTCCCGCAAGCGTAACGACGAGAACTCAGGCCGCCTCTTCGAGCGTCGAGGCGGTATCCAGCGTGGTGGCCCGGCGCAGATCGCGCGGCTGCTGTTCGTCGTGCGGCCGACCGCGATGCATCGTGCAGCGGTTGTCCCAGATCACCAGATCGCCGACCTGCCAGGTGTGGCTGTAGACGAACTGGCGCTGCGTCGCGTGGGCGGTCAGGTCCCACAGCAATAGGCGCCCATCGGCCACCGGCCAGTCAACGACATGCGAGGCGTGCGCGGAAAGGTAGAGCGTCTTGCGCCGCGAGCCGGGATGCGTCCGCACGAGGCGCTGGGGCGAAGGCGGGTATTGCTCGCGCTCGCCTGACGGGAAGTCGGTGAAGCCGATCTGGCCGCGCGACCAGAATATGTCGTGCTCGATGACGAGGCCGTCGATTGCCTGCTTTGTGGCGTCGGGCAGCGTGTCGTAGGCTGCGCGCATGTCGGCGAATTCTGTCTCGCCGTTGCCGAACGGCGAGGGCGGCGGCAGCGCGACGGCGTGCAGCATGCCGAGGACGACGGGCACCGGCATGTACGACGCGTCGGTATGCCACAGCCGATTGCCAAGTGCAGTCGAGCCGGCGCCGGTCATCCAGGCGGCGGACGTTGTTGTCTTCGTCGAGATTGGAGATGTCGCCGATCTGCGGGATGGCGAGCCGGCGTTTGCCGGGGCGGGCGGCGGCCCGACCGATCTCCAGTCGGACCGAAACGCGCGGCGAAGTCGCGAAGCTGTGCGTCGTTGAGGCGTTGGTCGCGGAAGATCACCACCGCATAGCGATCGATCGCCGACCAGATCGTATCAATGGTGTCAGTATCAGTCGGTCGGGCGAGATCGATGCCGGCGATCTCGGCGGCGAACGAAGGTGAAGAAGGACGAACTTCCAGCGCCATTCGAGCCTCCACCAGATTTCCCGAGGTTCCTATCTCGACCCCATAACCTTACACCCCGGCCGTCGCCGCCACTTCGGTCGCGAAGTCCGGCCCCTCGGGCCTGTCGATCCCCTCGCCCAGCTTGAAGCGGGCGAAACCGACGAGCTTCACGCCGGCCTTGGCGAGCACTGCCTTTACCCGGCTCTCGCCGTCGTGCACCCAGACCTGCTCGAGCAGCACGACCTCCTCGTAGAATTTGCGGATGCGGCCTTCGACCATCTTCTCGATGATGTTCTCCGGCCGGCCCGACTGACGCGCCTGCTCGATCAGCACCGACTTCTCGCGCGCCAGCGCCGCCGGATCGACGCTGTCAATGTCGACCGCCTCGGGGGTGCTCGCCGCAATGTGCATGCCGACCTGCCGGCCCAGCGTTTCCAGCGCGGCCATCTCGCCGGTGCCCTCGATCGCCACCAGCACACCGATCTTGCCCAGGCCCGGCCTCAGCGTGTTGTGCACGTAGGTCGCCACCACGCCGCTGCCGACGCTCAGCACGCGGGCGCGGCGGATGTTCATGTTCTCGCCGATCGTCGCGACCAGCTGTGTCAGCTCGTCGGCCACGCTGCGCCCGGAACCGGGAAACGGCGCCGCCTTGATCGCATCGAGGTCCTCGCCGACCGACAGCGCGATCTTTGTCACAGCCTCTACGAAGGCCTGGAACGTGTCGTTGCGGGCGACGAAGTCGGTCTCGGCGTTCACCTCCACCATCGCGGCGCGACCGGGCGCGGAGACGACGCCGACCAGACCCTCTGCGGCGACACGACCCGACTTCTTCGCGGCTGCGGCGAGGCCCTTGGTGCGCAGCCAGTCGACCGCCGCCTCCATGTCGCCGCCGGCCTCGGTCAGCGCGCGCTTGCAATCCATCATTCCCGCACCGGTCTTCTCGCGCAGGTCCTTCACCAGGGCGGCGGTGATCTCAGGCATCGGTCCGTCTCCAGCGTTCAGGCGTTGGCAACTTCCGCCGGCGCTTCCACATCCGGCATGGCTTCCGGCGGCAGGCTCTCGGCCGCGCCCAGGTCCTGGCCGGAGGCGGCCATCTCGGCGCTGATGCCGTCCAGCACCGCGCCCGCGACCAGATCGCAGTAGAGCGTGATGGCGCGGATCGCATCGTCGTTGCCGGGCACCGGATAGGTCACGCCGGTGGGATCGGAGTTGCTGTCCAGCACCGCGACGACCGGGATGTGCAGCTTGTTGGCTTCCTCGACCGCGAGCTTTTCCTTGTTCGTGTCGATGATGAACAGGATGTCCGGCAGGCCGCCCATCTCCTTGATGCCGCCCAGCGCGCGGTCGAGCTTTTCCTTGTCGCGGGTGATGTCGAGCACCTCTTTCTTGGTGAGGCCCTCGATGTTGCCGCCGAGCAGTTCCTCGATCTGGCGCAGACGCTTGATCGAGCCGGTGATGGTCTTCCAGTTGGTCAGCGTGCCGCCGAGCCAGCGATGGTTGACGTAATACTGGCCGCAGCGCTTGGCGGCGTCGGCCACGTATTCGGCGGCGGCGCGCTTGGTGCCGACGAACAGCACGCGCCCGCCGGCGGCGGTCACATCGCGCACGGCGCGCAAGGCACGATCCAGCAGCGGCACCGTCTGCTGCAGGTCGATGATGTGCACCTGGTTGCGCACGCCGTACAGGTAGGGCCCCATCGAGGGGTTCCAGCGGCGGGTGTGGTGGCCAAAATGGACGCCGGCTTCGAGAAGCTGGCGCATTGAAAAGTCGGGCATCGCCATGGGGGCGGATCCTTTCGCTTCGTCCGGTTGTGCCTCCGCGAGGCTGCGTCTTGCGACACCGGACCCGCCCGAGGGATGAACCTGGCCGGGAAAGGCGCCCCGCGTGTGAATTACCGGCTGGGCCGGCGGGCGGGATATGGCGGGGAATGCAGGGGAAAGCAAGGCACTGGGGCGCAGGTTGGCGGATGTGGTAGGTTGCGCGGCATGACCAAGCGAACGAGCGCCGACCGATGCTGCCGCTGATCGAGGCCTATCGCGCCGAGATCGCGGAGCTCTGCCGGCGTTTCCACGTCCAGCGCCTGGACGTGTTCGGCTCGGCTGCGCGCGTCACCGACTTCGACCCGGCCAGTTCGGATGTGGACCTGTTGGTTGCCTATCTGCCGGGCCATGCTCCGGACATCGGCGCCTACCTGGACCTTCGTGAAGCCCTGGCTGACCGGCTGGGCCGGCCAGTGGACCTTGTCATGGACGGGGCAGTGGAGAATCCGTTCATCCAGGCCGGGATCGAGCGTTCGCGGCACCTTCTCTATGCAGCATGATCCGCGTGCCTGGCTGTGGGATGTCCAACAGGCCGCTGAGCGGATCACCGATTTCGTGCGGGACCGCAGTTTCGCGGATTACCTCGCCGACGCAATGATGCGCGCGGCGGTCGAGCGGCAGTTCGAGATTATCGGTGAGGCGCTCAATCGTCTGTCGCGCGAGGCTGCGGAGATTGCGGCGCTTATCCCGGATCTTCAGCGGGCGATCGGCATGCGGAATGCGCTGATCCACGGCTATCGCGAGGTGAACAACGAGGCCGTTTGGCGAACAGTCCACAACAGCCTTCCTCGCTTGCGAGAGCAAGTGGCGGCGCTTCTCACCAGGCTCGGCGAGCAGCCATAGCCGCGCGAGAGGGGTGCTATTTGCTTGCACGGCTCAGTGCAGGCGCGCAAGCATCCACCACCTGAGATAGAGACGAGCAGACGATGGCGAGAGCCAGCCGATCCCAGAGGGCGCCGCGTGGCGGCATCGCGCCGCAGCGCTATGAGCACAGCCAAGACGCGGTTGCCCGGCCGGAGATCGGCGCTGCGCCGCGCTTCCGGTCGAAGGCGCCGCCGGCGACCTATCGTTACGACTCAAGCCTCGCTCCAGCGCTGGACTGGGATACCAATCCGGCGCGCGAGACCGTCGCCTTCCTGCTCGTCTGCGTCGAGGAGGCCGCCGCGTTGCCGGCGCCGCATGACTTTCCGGAGCCTCGGGAGCTGAAGGGCGCCGATGGCGCGGTGCTGTTGCGCGCGGCGGGATTGCAGGACGCGGTGGACGCGCTGAAGCGGATGCAGGCGCCGTTCCTGAACTGGTCCGGCAAGGCCGAGCGGCAAAGCTTCGAGGTGCCGACGCTGCCATTGTTCGTGCATGAGCGGCTGTCCACGCCGGCGATCGTCAAGACGCTGGAGGATCATCGCAGGCGGCCGGATCAAGGCGAGATGGACGCGCTGTTCGGCGATCCGCGGATGCCGTTGTCGCAGCAGGTGGATGCATATCAGCACCGCAACAACTGGGTGAACCGGCTGATCCTGGGGATTCGCTGGTGGTGATGAACTCGCTGCTGCGGTTCGAGGGGTTGGGCGGGAAGGTGCAGATGATCTACATCGACCCGCCCTATGGGGTGCGGTTCGGCTCGAATTTCCAGCCGTTCGTGCGCAAGCGCGACGTGACAAACAACGACGATGCGGACATGACGCGCGAGCCGGAGATGGTGCAGGCGTATCGCGATACCTGGCAGTTGGGGCTGCACTCGTATCTGACGTATCTGCGCGATCGGCTGCTGGTGGCAAGGGATCTGCTGACGCCGAGCGGCAGTGTGTTCGTGCAGATCAGCGACGAGAATTTGCATCATGTGCGGGAGCTGATGGACGAAGTATTTGGCAACCTTCAAATTTCCTTTGCAGTACGATTTTCGTTAGTAAAACAAGTGGCATGAGTTCAGGCCCCAAGCTCGGACGCTGACGTTAGCTACGACTACCGATTTTCTGGTATGTACGCATTGACATAGAACGCATAAAGTTCAATCCAGCTATTCCGTCCGAAGCGACGCGCGTCGAATAGTTGACGATGATGCCTATCAATACGGCTGAGCTTTCCTGACGGGACAACGTCGCCGACTGTTCCGCCGGCTGAGATCAAGCGTGATGTGCCGCTACCTCTGTGCAGGCGTTCATACTCTAGCGCATTTACGCCGATAGCGGGGCCGAGAACGATAATCATATCACGACTATGAGTTTCGGCTGGCAGAGCGATTTCCAACCCGCTGACGCGGATATTACTGGACGTACCAAAGTCGAGGGACTTGACCACCTGAAGGCGCAAAATCGCCTTGTAGAAGTCGGGAATTACCTTCGATACAAAATGTATGCCGATGACTTCCCTGTGAGTACCAATCATCAAACTGCTGGGACGATGCTCGTGCGGGAGGGTTCGGAGATGAAAAGTCGTATGTGGTACAAACTACGACCGAAGTGATAGAACGCTGCATATTGATGACAACGGCTCCCGGGGATCTCGTGCTCGATCCGACGTGCGGTTCTGGGACGACACCACTACGTTGCTGAACACTGGGGTCGCCGCTGGATTACCATCGACACTTCACGTGTTCCGCTCGCGCTTGCGCGCAGAGCGCGTGCTCACCGCCACTTTTCCTTGGTTCCAACTGCGCGACGACGATGGCAGCCCCAGCGCAGCGGCTTTATCTACACGCGCAAACAAAATCGGCGGGGTGAAGAAATCGGCGGAATTGTGCCGCATATCACGTCTGAAGGTCGATCGCGAACAGACGAGACCGCGCACAGAAGAAGTGCTGGTAGACCGCCCGGAGATTGACGATGGCGTTACGCGCATCTCCGGCCCCTTTGTCGTCGAAGCCACGCTCCCCACGCCACAACAACTCGCCGGCGAACCCAGCCGCAACCACCCCGCCAGGACGAACCCAGCGACCACGTCGCGCGCATGATCGAAGTGCTCCGCCGCTCGCCGACCATCGCGCTGCCCGGCAACCGCAAGGTCACACTGAAATCCATCCGCCGACCCGGCCGCTCGCTGTCGCTGTCCGCCGAGGCGCAGGTCGATCTCGACGCCTCCGGCAGCGTCGTGCCGCTTGCCGCGGCGATCGACGCCGCGCACGAAAGCAACACCGGCGGGCTGCCGTTCTCCTCGCTCGCCGTCGCCATCCTGTTCGGCCCGGCGGACGGCCCGGTCACCGCCAAGGCGGTGCTCGACGCCGCCAAGGAAGCCAACGTGAAGGGCTATCGCCACCTGTATGTCATCGGCTTCGCCATCACCCCCGACGCGCGCGGCGACATCGACGCCGGCGAGGATGCGCTCGGCCTGCCCGCCACCTTCGTCGCCGCGACGATGGACCTGCAGATGGGCGACCTGCTGAAGAACCAGCGCTCCAGCCAGATCTTCTCGGTGTGCGGTGCGCCGGACATCGCGGTGACGCGGCTGGACGAGGCGGCCGAGGACGGCACGCCGCGGTGGCAGGTGAAGCTGCTCGGGCTGGACGTGTTCGATCCGATCACCATGCAGCCGCACCACGCCGCCGGCGACGACGTGCCGTGCTGGATGCTGGACACCGCGTATAACGGCATGGTGTTCCACGCCGATCAGGTGTTCTTCCCGAAGACCGCGGCGTGGGACAGTTTGCGCCGCGCGCTGCGGGCGACGCATGACGATGCGGTTTGGGCGCATCTGGCGGGCGATACCTCGGCGCCGTTTGCCGCGGCGGTTGGCGGCGATATCGCGGTGAAGGTGATCGACGAGCGGGGGAATGAGCTGCCGGTGATCCGGCGGCTTGGGGTGTAGAAAGAAGGCAAGAATTTGAAACCGCAGATGCACGCAGATGCACGCAGATAAGACCAGTGCTTCAGAGGCAGAGTACGATGCACTTCACTTCGAGGCGTGTCTTGCCGAAGTTGACCAGCAGGCACAGGTGCAGACCCGTCGCCTTGAGGTAATTCAGGCATTGGGAGCGGCGAATATTATCGAGTGCTCTCACTGCCTCATCTGCGTGCATCTGCGTGCATCTGCGGTTTCATATTCTTCCTTTGGATTGTCCCAGCCAAAGCTTGCCAACACCTTGATGCGCCGACGCCCTCGTCGCACCGGGCGGCGGGGATGAGCGGCGCGCTGGAAGCCAGCGGCGGGTTCGAGGTCCCCACCCCGATCCTCAACTCGCCGTTCGTCGAACCGGCGGAGTATTGGGACCTGCGTGAAGGCGAACCACCACAACGCCTGACAGGTCGCCGCCCTGCCGGATACTGGTACCGCGACCCGCACGCCAACATGCAAGGGCCGGCCGGCAGTCGCGGCATTTGGCGCGAGATGCCGCTGGTCAACGCGATCCGCGCCCGACTGGACGAGTGGCGCGCGGCCGAGCGGCCCGGTATCTCCCGCGTCACGGCGGAACTGATCGCCTGGTGGGAGCGCGACGGTCGCAGTCCTCGCCTGTTCTATGCGCAGAAGGAAGCGGTCGAGACCATCATCTTCCTGACCGAGGCGCGGGCGGATTTCCTCACCGGCCTGACGATCCCGCGCGATGACCCCGGCGAGGAGCGTCGCGCCGCCGGCTATCCGGGCTTTGAGCGGCGCTGCTGCAAGATGGCGACCGGCACCGGCAAAAGCACGGTCGCGGCAATGCTGGCCGCGTGGTCGATCCTCAACAAACAGGCGGATCGCGGCGACGCGCGGTTCTCCGATACGGTGTTGATCGTCTGCCCGAACGTGACGATCCGCCGCCGGCTGGGAGAGCTCGATCCGCGCACCGGCGATGCCAGCCTGTATCGCACGCGCGATCTGGTGCCGCAGTCGATGATGCCGGACCTCGCGCGCGGCCGGGTGCTGATCAAGAACTGGCACGAATTCGAGCCCGGCACGCCGGAGGGCGGCGGCGGCGCGCGCGTGGTGAAGGCGGGAAAACCCGAGACGCGCACCGAGTGGATCGTCATCGGCGGCAAGATCACCACCGCGCGCGGCAGCCGCTACTTCACGCCGGAGTCCTATGCCGCCGCGCGCGCAAAGGGCGACATCGAGGTGATCCGCGAAGAGACCGACGATGCGGGGGATGTGCGCAAGGCGCTGGTGCGATCGACCCGCTATGTGGAGAGCGACGCCGCGCTGGTCGATCGTGTGCTGAAGGAAGCTGGCGGGCGGCAGAACATCCTGGTGATCAACGACGAGGCGCACCACGCTTACCGCATCCCGCCGAAGGCGGAGGAGTTGGACGATGACGCAGCGGATGAGGACGAGGAGGATGCGGAGGAAGCGGAAGCCAGCCGCAAGGAGGCGACGATCTGGGTCGATGGCCTGGACAAGATAGCCGGCAGCGCGGCATCAACATTTGTATCGACATGAGCGCCACGCCGTACTACCTCGGCCGCATGGGCGGCGCGACGAACACCGTGTTTCCCTGGGTGGTCAGCGATTTCAGTCTGACGAACTCGATCGAGAGCGGCCTGGTGAAGGTGCCGCAGCTTGTCGCGCGCGACGGCAGCGGCGCGCTGCTGCCGGCCTATTTCAACATCTGGGCCTGGATACTGCCGAAGCTGACCGCGGCCGAACGAGGCACGAAACGCGGCAGTCCGAAGCCGGAGGCAATCCTGAAATGCGCGCATCCGCCGATTCGAGATCCTCGGCGGCATGTGGAACGACAAGCGCAACGAATGGGCGGCGGACGACGATCCCGCGTCCGCCGGTGTTCATCCTGGTATGCAAGAACAAGCGCATCGCACGGACGCTCTACGAGTGGATCGGCGAGGATATCCGCCCTGCCGACATCCCGATCACTGAATATTCCCGAGCTGCGCAATGCGCCGGATCGCACCGTCACCATCCGCATCGATACCGGCGTGGTGCACGAGACCGACACCGGCAACGCGAAGTCGGACGAGAACACCTGGATGCGGCTGATCCTCGACACGGTGGGCAAGGTGCACTGGCCCGCCGATCCGCAGGGCCGCCCGATCTATCCCGAAGGTTTCGAGGAACTGGCGAAGAAGCTGGAGCGGCCGCTGCATCCGCCCGGCCGCGACATCCGCTGCATCGTCAGCGTCGGCATGCTGACGGAAGGCTGGGACTGCAACACCGTCACCCACGTGGTCGGGCTGCGGCCGTTCCAGTCGCAACTGTTATGCGAGCAGGTGGTGGGGCGCGCACTGCGCCGCCGGTTCTACAACCCTGATCCAAACGACGACGACCATTTCGACGAGGAAGTGGCACAGGTGTTCGGCGTGCCGTTCGAGGTGGTGCCGTTCAAGGCGACCGGCGCCACGCCGAAGCCGCGGCCGCCGCAGCGGCGCATTCATGCCGTGCCGCAGAAGGCGCAGTTCGCCATCACGGTGCCGCGGGTGCTGGGGTATTCGATCGGCGTGCGCAACCGCATTGCAGTGGACTGGACCAACTGTGGCGCGCCTGGTGCTCGGACCCGCCCGCGATACCGCCGCAGTCCGACCTGGCGGCGATGCTGAACCAGGGCCAGCCGAGCGCGCATTGGCACCCGGCGGGCTGGTGCGTGCCGATCTGGCGGCGTTCCGTCGGGACATCGCGTGCAGCAACTGTGCTTCCAGATGGCGGCCGATCTGACGCGGCATTACGTGGCAGAAGGACGTCTGCGAGGCACCGCCACATGTGCTGTTTCCTCAGTTGCTGGGTTCGTGCAGCGCTATATCGCGGAGAAGGTGGAGCCAGTTGCCGCCGAGCCAGCGGCGTCGATGCGTTCCTTTCACCCTATTACGGCTGGATCGTCGAGCGGCTGCTCGCGGCAATTCGTCCGGATACCGAAGCTGGCGAGGCGCCGGAGGTGCCGGACCTTGACCGCGATCGGCCCTGCGCCACGGCCGATATCAGCGTGTTCACCGCCAAGCGCTTGCGCGCGGCGGTGCGCAGCCACGTCAATCTGGTGATCATCGATTCGATCTGGGAAGCCGCTGCGGCCGAGCTGCTTGATTCGCACCCGGCGGTGGCTGCCTACATCAAGAACGACGGTCTGAATTTCACCATTCCCTATCTGCACAATGGCAAGCCGTCGGAATATCTGCCGGATTACGTGATCCGGCTGGCCGGTGCGGCGGGCCGATTTGTAATCGCCGAGATCAAAGGGGCCGACTGGGGCGGCCTCGCCGAAGTTAAAGCACAGGCCGCGCATCGCTGGTGTGCGGCGGTGAACGCAACCGGCGAATTCGGCCAGTGGGACTACCGGCTGGCATACAGCGTAAGCGAATTTGGGACCCAGTTGGATGCGCTGGCGGCGGGGCTGATGCAGCACGCATGAGACTTGCGGCGGCAGGTCCTACATGGGCACAGTTGTCATCGTGACCACTGGGGTCAGCACGTGACCAACAAGTCCACCTGGACCATGGGAGAGGCCAAGGCCAAATTGTGCCAGGTACTCGAGCAGGCCCGCAGCGGTCCGCAGACCATCACCCGAAATGGCCGGCCGGCGGCGGTTGTCGTTTCTTCTGAAGAATGGCAGCGGCGGTCCAGCCGGACGGGCAATCTGGCGCAGTTTCTGGCGGCGTCACCGTTGCGTGGCTCCGGACTCAAGACCGAGCGCCGCAAGGACCGTCCACGCGACATCGAATTGTGAGCTTCCTGCTCGATACCAATGTCGCCTCGGAATGGACGACGCCACGGCCCGATCGTGGCTTCGTGGAGAGCGGGACACCAATAGTGCCTCCCCCTGCCCTGGCCGTCGCCGGCCCCACCGCCAGCGGCAAATCGGCCCTCGCTCTTGAACTGGCCGAGCGCCTGCGCGGCACGATCATCAACGCGGACGCGATGCAGGTGTACCGGGAGCTCCGCGTCCTCACCGCGCGCCCCTCACCACAGGATGAAGCCCGCGTCACGCACGCCTTGTATGGGGTCCGTTCGGCTGCGGAACCAGGCAGTGTCGCGTGGTGGCGCGAAGCGGCGCTGGTGGAGATGGCGCGGGCGCGCGCCGCCGGGCGGCTGCCGATCCTCACCGGCGGCACCGGCCTCTACTTCGCCGCGCTGACGGACGGGCTCGCGGCTATTCCCGACGCCGGTCCTGCCGCGCGCGACGAAGCGCGTCGCCTGCTGAAGGAGATCGGTCCCGCTGCCCTGCATGCCCGGCTCGCCGAGGCGGACCCTGACACCGCCGTCCGCATCCGCCCGACCGACAGCCAGCGCGTCGCCCGCGCCTGGGAGGTCTGGCGCGGCACCGGCCGCAGCCTGTCGTCGTGGCAGTCAGCCGCCAGCCAGCCGGCACCCTGGCGGTTTGCCGCCATCCTGCTCGATCCCCCGCGGTCCGAGCTGCGGACGGCGATCGCGGCCAGGTTCGCGACGATGCTCGGCGAGGACGCCATCGAGGAGGTACGGGCTCTGCTGGCCCTCAACCTCGATCCGACGCTGCCCGCAATGCGGGCGCACGGCGTGCCGGAACTGGCCGGCTATCTGCGGGGCGATCTGACACTCGCCGCAGCCACACGGCGGATCGAACTCGTCACCGGCCAGTACACCAAGCGGCAGGCGACCTGGTTCCGCCATCATCAACTTGCCGAACCATCGCGCGTCCATACGATCCATGCGCGATTCACAGGACAGGAGCAATTTTCGGAAAGGAATTACCCCGATATCTTCGCATTTATTGAAAGCCTGGGTTGACGCACCGCACCATCCAGCCTATCGGTGCGCCCCCGCCATCTTCGGGAGCACAGACTATGTCGGCAGACGACACCCTGTCGGGAGCAGAAGTTCTTCTCCGCGCCCTGAAGGACCAGGGCGTAGAGGTCATCTTCGGATACCCCGGCGGCGCAGTACTGCCGATCTACGATGCGCTGTTCCAGCAGAACGCCATTCGCCACATCCTGGTCCGGCAGGAAGGCGGCGCTGTCCACGCCGCCGAGGGCTATGCCCGCTCCACCGGCAAGGTCGGCGTCGTGCTGGTGACATCCGGCCCCGGGCGCCACCAATGCGGTTACCGGACTGGTGGATGCGCTGATGGACTCCATCCCGGTGGTGTGCCTGACCGGCCAGGTGCCGACCCATCTGATCGGCAACGACGCCTTCCAGGAGGCGGACACCACCGGCATCACGCGCCCCGCCACCAAGCACAACTACCTCGTCAAGCGTCCCGAGGACCTGGCGCGCGCGGTGCACGAGGCGTTCTACGTCGCCCGCTCCGGGCGCCCCGGTCCTGTAGTGATCGACCTGCCGAAGGACATCGTGATCGGCAAGGCGCCGTATGAGCCACCTGCCTCGGGCCATCCGAGCTACCGGCCTCGGACCGAACCGGACCACGGCCAGATCGACAAGGCGATCGCGCTGCTGAAGCAGGCGAAGCGGCCGGTGATCTACACTGGGGGCGGGGTGATCAATGCCGGACCGGGAGCCTCCGCCGCACTGACGCAGTTCGTCCGCATGACCGGCTTTCCGGTCACCAATACGCTGATGGGTCTTGGCGGCTATCCCGCCTCGGATCCGCAGTTCCTCGGCATGCTGGGCATGCACGGTACCTACGAGGCGAACCTCGCGATGCACGGCTGCGACGTGCTGCTGAACATCGGCGCCCGGTTCGACGACCGTGTGACCGGACGGCTGAATGCCTTCAGCCAGGGTTCCAAGAAGATCCACGTCGACATCGACAGTTCGTCGATCAACAAGAATGTTCCGGTCGATGTGCCGATCGTCGGTGATGCCGGCCGGGTGCTCGACGCCCTGATCGCCGCCTGGAAGGCTGACACCACGACACCCGACACGCAGGCGATCGCCTCCTGGTGGCGCCAGATCGATGCATGGCGCGCAAAGGACAGCCTGAAGTTCACCCAGGACATGACCCCCGGCGCAATCATCAAGCCGCAGTACGCGATCCAGCGCCTGTATGAACTGACGCGGTCGGTGAGCAAGGAGATCTTCATCACCACCGAGGTCGGCCAGCACCAGATGTGGGCCGCGCAGCATTTCCACTTCGAGCGACCGAACCACTGGCTGACCAGCGGCGGCCTCGGCACCATGGGCTACGGACTGCCCGCCGCGATGGGCGTGCAGGTCGCGCATCCCGAGGCGCTGGTGATCGACATCGCCGGCGAGGCGTCGGTGCTGATGAACATCCAGGAGATGGGCACGCTGGCGCAGTACCGCCTGCCGGTGAAGGTGTTCATCCTGAACAACCAGTACATGGGGATGGTGCGCCAGTGGCAGGAGCTGCTGCACGGCGGCCGCTATTCGGAAAGCTACAGCGCTGCGCTGCCGGATTTCGTCAAGCTGGCGGATAGTTTCCATGCCGTCGGCCTGCGCGCCGAGCGCGTCGAACAGCTCGATGACGTGATTCGCGAGATGCTGGCGACCGACCGCGCGGTGATCGCCGACATCGCAGTGGATCCGAAGGAGAACTGCTTCCCGATGATCCCGAGCGGCGCCGCGCACAACGAGATGATCCTCGGCCCTGAGCACGAGGACGAAGCCGCCGGCATCACCGACGAAGGTCTCGTACTCGTATAATCCGCTGCGCCGCCCGTGTGTACCGGCGGCGCCCTTGCCGCCCGATCCCTGTTGCCGTCAGCAAAGTTGCCAACATGACCGACAACACACTGCGCAGTGCGACGATCTCCGTTCTGGTGGAAAACGAACCGGGTATCCTCGCCCGCGTCGTCGGCCTGTTCTCCGGCCGTGGCTACAACATCGACAGCCTCACGGTCGCGCCGGTGGAGAGCGGCGGTGGCCGCTCGCGCATCAACATCGTCACCTCCGGGACCGAGATGATGATCGAGCAGATCAAGGCGCAGCTCGATCGCCTGGTGCCGGTCCACCGCGTTGCCGATCTTTCGCGTGAGGGCCCGCACATCGCGCGCGAGATGGCGCTTATCAAGATCGTGGGCGTCGGCGAGAAGCGTGTCGAGGCGCTGCGCATTGCCGATGCGTTCCGTGCCCGCGTGATGGACGCAACGCACGAGAGCTTCGTGTTCGAACTGACCGGCGCCACCGAAAAGCTCGACGCCTTCCTCGATCTGATGCGCCACCTCGGCCTGGCCGAGGTATCGCGCACCGGCGTGGCGGCGATAGCGCGCGGCGTGCGAACGATCTAGGGTTGTCCCGATAACAGGAGCGAGTGAGATGCGCGTTTATTACGACCGCGACGCCGATGTGAACCTGATCAAGGGCAAGCGTGTCGCCATCATCGGCTATGGCAGCCAGGGCCACGCCCACGCCAACAACCTGAAGGACAGCGGCGTGAAGGACGTCATCGTCGGCTTGCGGCCGAGATCGGGCGGCGTCGCGAAGGCGGAGGCCGCGGGGCTGAAGGTGATGGACCCGGCGGACTGCGCAAAATGGGCCGACGTCGTGATGGTGCTGACGCCCGACGAAGGCCAGGGCGACCTGTATCGCGAGAAACTCGGCCCGAACATGAAGAGCGGCGCAGCGCTTGCTTTCGCACACGGGCTGAACGTGCATTTCAACCTGATCGATCCGCGTCCCGACATCGACGTGTTCATGATCGCGCCGAAGGGTCCCGGACATACGGTGCGCAGCGAATACCAGCGCGGTGCCGGCGTGCCTTGCCTGGTCGCGGTGGCGCAGAATCCCTCGGACAACGCGATGGAGGTGGCGCTGTCCTATGCCAGCGCCATCGGCGGCGGCCGCGCGGGCATCATCGAGACGACATTCAAGGAGGAATGCGAGACCGATCTGTTCGGCGAACAGTCCGTGCTGTGCGGCGGCCTCGTCGAGCTGATGAAGGCCGGCTACGAGACGCTGGTGGAGGCCGGATACGCGCCGGAGATGGCGTATTTCGAGTGCGTGCACGAAGTGAAGCTGATCGTCGACCTGGTCTACGAAGGCGGCATCGCCAACATGAACTACTCGGTCAGCAACACGGCGGAATACGGCGAGTACATGTCCGGCCCGCGCATCGTCAACGACGCGACCAGGGCAGAGATGAAGCGCGTGCTGGCCGACATCCAGAGCGGGAAATTCGCGCGCGACTGGATGCTGGAGAACAAGGTGAACCAGACGAGCTTCAAGGCGATGCGCCGCCGCCTGGCCGAGCATCCGATCGAGCAGGTGGGCGAGAAGCTGCGCGCCATGATGCCGTGGATCGGCAAGAACGCGCTGGTGGATCGATCGCGCAATTGACCAACGAATGCTGACCGCATTCGCCTGCCGCGACGGACTGCTCTGCCGCACGGCAGAGAATCTGCGCGAGGCGATGTGGATCGATCTGCTCGAGCCGACGCCGGAAGAATCCGAGCGCGTCGCCCACGAGACCGGCCTCGCGATACCCAGCGAGGCCGACATCAACGAAATCGAGAGTTCGAGCCGCCTCTCGACCCGCGACGGCGCACTGTATCTCAGCATGCCGCTGGTCAGCCGCCCGGAAACTGAACCGCGCTCGGTTTCGATCGGCTTCGTGCTCTCGCCTGATCGCTTGATCACGGTCCGCTTCGCGCCCAGCAGGCTGTTCGACCGCTTCACGGAGCAGACCAGGACGACCGCGCGCAGCGGTTCGCATATCCTGGTCGCGCTGTTGGAGGCCATTGTCGATCGGCAGGCGGACGCGTTGGAGCAAGTGAAGTCCGAGCTGGAGACGATATCGCACCGCATCTTCTGCGACGACATGGCCGCAGCGGGTGGAGGCAGGCGTGAGGACGTGATGCTGCGTGCGACACTGGTGGGCCTCGGCCGGATCGGCGATTTGGTCTCGCATGTGCGGGAGAGCCAGGTCAGCGCCGGCCGGATCGTGCCTTATGTCGAGACGACCGCCGCCGATTGGCTGCCCAAGGAGCTCCGGCCGCGCATTCGGACGCTTCGGCGCGACATCGCCTCGCTGAACGACTTCGACACTCACCTCAACGACAAGCTGCAGTTCCTGCTCGACGCGACGCTTGGCTTCATCAACGTGGCGCAGAACAACGTGATGAAGGTGCTGACCGTCGTGTCGGTGGCTGGTGTTCCGCCGGTGCTGATCGCCGGCATATACGGGATGAACTTCAAGATCATGCCTGAACTGAATTGGGCGTTGGGCTATCCCTACAGCCTCGTGCTGATGGCGTTGAGCACGATTATTCCGTTGGCCATATTCCGTTGGCGCGGCTGGCTCTGATGGAGGCTACGATGCAGCGCATCGAAGTTCGCGAGGCCGACATCACGAAACTTGCCGTCGATGCCATCGTCAATGCGGCGAACCAGTCGCTGCTGGGCGGCGGTGGCGTGGATGGTGCAATTCATCGCGCCGCTGGGCCAGAGCTGCTAGAGGAATGCCGCACGCTTGGCGGCTGTCCGACGGGACAAGCCAGGATCACCAAAGGCTACGGCCTGCCGGCGAAGTTTGTGATCCATGCCGTGGGCCCGCGCTATCGCGACGGCCAGCACGACGAACCGGCGCTGCTGGCGGGCTGCTACACAGAGAGCCTGAAGCTGGCAGTGGCCAATGGAGCGCGCTCGATCGCCTTCCCCGCGATCAGTTGCGGCATCTACGGCTATCCGCTGCAGGATGCCGCGCATGTCGCGGTGCGAACGGTTGCGGGATTCCTGGCGAACGAGCAGTCGATCGAACGCGTTATGCTGGCGTGCTTCGGCAGCGACGTGCTGCAAGCCTATCAGGCGGCCTTTGCAGCGGCTCAGTAGATCGTCGCCTTCAGCCTCTCCGGATACGCCGCATCGTACTCCGCCCCACCAACACGCCCGCGGGTGATGTCCGCCAGGATCGTCCCGCTACTCGGCAGGCTCCGCCGCTCCACGTGCTTCTCCGGGTTCCACAGATCCGACCGCACCAGTGCCTTCGGGCACTGGAAATACACCCGCTCGACATGCACCACGATCACCGACCGCGGCAGCTTGCCCTGCGCGGGAAACCGTTCCAGCAGAACTGGATCAATGGAAATCTCCGCCCGCCCGTTCACCCTCAGAGTCTCGCCGACGCCGGGGATCAGGAACAGCAGAGCGATGCGCGGATCGGCGATCAGATTGCTCAGGCTGTCCGCGCGATTGTTGCCGCGACGGTCCGGGATCAGCAGCGTCCGCTCATCCTGCACCACGACGAACCCCGCGGGATCGCCACGCGGTGAGACGTCCAGCCCGTCAGGACCGCTGGTCGCCATCACCATGAATGGCGAAGCTTCGATCATCGCGCGATAATGCGCATGCACGTAGTCGATCTCCTTGGCGATCGCCCCATCCGAGGGCGTGCCGTAGAGTTCGCGCAGCATCGCCGCGTCAGTCAGCAGGGTACCGTCATGCATGCCGTCCATCGCCGCCTCGTCTCATGATCCCGGTCGCCATCGTCACTGGCTTTCTCGGCAGTGGCAAGACCACGCTGATCTCCCGCATCCTGCGCGATCCTGCCTTCACGCGCACCGCAGTCATCGTCAACGAATTCGGTGAGATCGGCCTGGATCACGAGCTGATCGCCAGCAGCGACGAGACGCTGTTGGCGCTGACCACCGGCTGCCTGTGCTGCGCGGTGCGCAGCGACCTCGTGGCCACGCTGCTCGATCTCCGGCGCCGGCGCGAGGCTGGCGAGGCGGTCTATGATCGAGTGCTGATCGAGACCTCCGGCCTGGCCGATCCAGCGCCGATCCTGCAGGCGCTGATGACCGACCGCGACGTAGCGCAGGACCATGCAATCGACGGCATCGTCACGGTGGTCGACGTGCTGCACGGCGAGGCGACGCTCGAGCGCCATGCGGAGGCTCGCCGCCAGGCGGCACTGGCCGACACGCTGCTGCTCAGCAAGACCGATCTCGCTGCGCCGACAGAGGCGCTGAGCGCCCGGCTTGGCGCCCTCAACCCCGGCGCCGCGCTGCATGTCGCGCGCGATGTCGTGCCCGCGACGTTGTTTGCCGGCACAGACGTCGCCGCGCGCTTCGCCGGCTTGCCCGAGCCATCATCCCGCAATCCGTTCTCACGCGCAGTGCACACCGACGGCATTGAGACATTCGTGTTGCAGCGTGATCGCCCGATCCCGGCGCTGGCACTGACCCTGTTGCTCGAAGCGCTGGCCGAGCATTGCGGAGCGCGGCTGCTGCGGCTGAAGGGGTTTGTGAACATCGCGGAAATGCCAGGGCAGCCCGCTGTGATCCATGGCGTGCAGCACGTCGTTTCGCCGCCCGAATTCCTCGAGCGCTGGCCCTCAGCGGACCATACCACGCGCATGGTGTTCATCGCCCAGGGCGTGCCACGGCATTTTCCGGCGCGCCTGCTCGACGTCATTGAACGGGAGGTGCGCGAGGAGATGGAGCAGACGGCACCACTGCGCTAGGCTCCGGTACATACCTGGAGGAAATACAGGAATGCACCGACGCAGCCTCTTGCTGGGGGCGGCGGCCGCCATTGCCGCGCCGCTTGCACGTCCCGCCATCGCGGGCACTTCACAGACCCTGAGCATTGTGCCGCAGGTTGCGCTCAACAGCATCGACCCGGTTTGGACCAGCTCGCAGATCGCCCGGAACATGGGCTTCATGGTGTTCGACCTGCTCTACGGTCGCGACGAGGCGATGAACCCCAGGCCGCAGATGCTGGAAGGCGACCTGATGGAGGACGATGGTCGTCGCTGGACGCTGCGGCTGCGCGAGAACCTGTGGTTCCACGACGGCGAGCCGGTACGTTCGCGCGATTGCATCGCCTCTCTGAAGCGCTGGATGGTGCGCGACCAGGGCGGCGTCACGCTGTCGCAGCGGCTCGATGCGATGGAGGCGCCGGATGATCGCACCATCGTGCTGCGGCTGAACAAGCCGTTTCCGCATCTGCGCACGCTGCTGTCGAAGTTCATCATCCCGGCGGTGATGATGCCGGAGCGGCTCGCGTTGACCGACCCGTTCAAGCAGATACCCGAGGCGATCGGCAGCGGCCCGTTCCGCTGGCTCGCGGACGAGCACGTGCTGGCCAGTCACGCTGCGTTTGCGAAATTCGACCGCTATGTGCCGCGCGACGAGCCGGCGAGCTACACTGCGGGCGGGCATCGCGTGCTGGTCGATCGCGTCGAGTGGAAGATGATCCCGGACGGTGCCACCGCGACGAGTGCCCTGATGACCGGCGAGGTGGACTGGATCGAGATACCGCTGCCCGATCTGCTGCCGAAGCTGAAGACGACGCGTGGCGTGACGGTTGGCGTGCTGGATACCTACGGCCAGATCTGTTTCCTGCGGCCCAACCATGTTGCCGCGCCAACCAGCAATCCGGGCGTCCGCCGTGCGATGCTGGCCGCACTCGATCAGCAGGAGGTGATGGAAGCGTCGATGGGTGGCGATCCGGAGAACATGTTCACCGGCGTCGGCTTCCTGAGGACAGGCAAGAAAGAGGTGGACGAGGCCGGCATGGAACTGGTGCGCACGCGGCATACGCGTGATCAGATCAAGGCGATGCTCGATCAGGCCGGCTACAACGGCGAGCGCATCGTGCTGCTGCACGCCACCGATCACTGGTTCTTCAATCCGACCGGTGCGGTGATCGCGCACTCACTGTCGGCCGCCGGCATGAACATCGACGAGCAGGCGATGGATTGGGCCACCGTGCAGACACGCCGCACCAATCGCGAACAGCTCGACAAAGGTGGTTGGTCGATGTTCCCGTCGGTCGTCGCAGCGCCCGATCACCGCGATCCGCTACTTGCCAATTTCATCCGCGGCAACGGCAAGGAGGGTTGGTTCGGCTGGCCCACCGATCCGACAATCGAGCAGCTCTACGCCGACTGGCTCGGCGCGACCGATCCGGCAGAGCAGACGAGGCTGGAACGCGAATACCAGTTGCGGTCGTTCGAAACGCTGCCGTTCATCCCACTCGGCGGCTACCGGCAAAGCGCCGCCTGGCGGGACAATGTAACCGGCATCCTGAAAGGACCTTCCGTGGTGTTCTGGAACGTGAGCAAGAGCTGACCCATGAAACGACGCGATTTCCTGCTGGGCGCCGCGGCGGCGACACTGGCGCGTCCCGCGATCGGCGGGGCGGCGAAGACGTTGGTCTTCATACCGCAGTCGCCGTTGGCGAGCCTCGATCCCGTGTGGACCAGCGCCATGACCACGCGGAACGTCGGCTTCATGATCTACGATGTGCTGTTCGGCCGCGACGCCGCCATGAACCCGAAGCCGCAGATGCTGGAGGGCTACGTCGTCGAGGACGATGGCAAGCGCTGGGTGATGAAGCTGCGCGAGAACCTGTGGTTCCACGACGGCGAGCGCGTGCTGGCGCGCGACTGCACGGCGTCATTGCGACGCTGGATGAAGCGCGATCCCGGCGGCGCGACGCTGGAGGCGAGACTCGATGCACTCGAAGCACCAGACGACCGCACGATCGTGGTTCGGCTGAACAAGAAATTCCCCGCTCTGCCGAAACTGCTGTCGAAATTCCAGACCGCCGCGGTGATGGTGCCGGAGCGAATCGCCAACGGCACCGATCCGTTCAAGCAGATGACGGAGATCATTGGATCCGGCCCGTTCCGGTTCCTCAAGGACGAGTACGTGATCGGCAGTCACGCAGCACTTGTGCCGTTCGAGCGCTATGTACCGCGCGACGACCCGGCGAGCTTCACCTCGGGCGGGCATCACGTGATGGTGGATCGGGTGGAATGGAAGATGATCCCCGATCCCGCCACCGCGGCGAATGCGCTGATGACCGGCGAGGTGGACTGGCTCGAAATGCCGATGCCGGATCTGCTGCCGATGCTGCAGCGGGCGCCGAACGTGGTGACCGGCCGGCTCGATCAATGGGGCTTCATCAGCCAGTTGCGTCCCAACCACGTCGTCGCGCCCACCGACAATGTGAAGCTGCGGCGAGCGATCATGGCGGCGATCGACCAGCGCGCCGTGATGGATGCGCTGATGGGTGGCGATCCGCAGGGCACGATCATACCGATGGGGTATCTGGCGACGGGCCTGCCCGAGGTGGACATGGCCGGGATCGAGGCGCTGACCAACCGCCGCAGCACGGCCGAGGTGAAGGCGATGCTGCAGGACGCCGGATACAACGGCGAGCGGCTGGTGCTGCTGCACACGACCGATCAGCCGTTCTACAACTCGGCCTCGCTTGTCGTGGCGGATGCGCTGTCGCGCGTCGGCATGACGATCGACGATCAGGCGATGGACTGGGGCACTGTGCTGCAGCGCCGGTCCAGCAAGCAGACGTTGGACAAGGGCGGTTGGTCGCTGTTCGTCAGCGTCACACCAGTACCCGAGTATCGCGATCCGCTGCTAGGCTCACTGCTGCGTGGCAATGGCAAGGACGCGTGGATCGGCTGGCCCGACATTCCACGCATCGAGGCGGCGTACAACGCCTGGCTCGACAGCGAGGATGCCGCCGAACAGATACGGCTGGAGCGCGAGATCCAGTTGGCGGCGTTCGAATCTGTGCCGTTTATTCCACTTGGCCGCTACATGCCGCGCGTGGCGTGGAGCAAGGGGATCAGCGATCCGCTGAAGGGTCCGGCGCCGGTGTTCTGGAATGTGAGCAAGACGTAGGCAGCCGGCACGCATGTCATTGCGAAGGAGGCAAAGCCGACGCAGCAATCTCCATCAAGGTGGCTTCTGCCTTCGTGCCAAACTGGGTGGGGATTGCCGCGTCGCTGCGCTCCTCGCAATGACAGGGTGCTAGGCGCGCGCCTTATACCACGGATGCGCCATGCCCGGCGTCTTCACCCGCAGTGTATAGACAGATGTGCTGGCGGTGAGGAACAGCGTCCGCAGGTCCTGTCCACCGAACGCGACGTTGGCGCAAACCTCCGGCATTTCGATGATGCCGATCTTCGTGCCGTCCGGCGCGAATACCCACACGCCGCCGGTGCCTGTGCAGAACACCCGGCCCGCCATGTCCACCTTCATCCCATCGGGCACGCCGTTCGTGCCATCGGCCGACATGTCAGCGAACACGCGCCGCCGTACCATGGTGCCGCTCGCATCCAGCTCCACTGCGTGGATGTACTGGCACCAGCGCGTGTTCGCGATGTACAATGTCCGTTCATCTGGCGACAGCGCGAGGCCGTTCGGATACTCCACCGGCACCGCCAGGCTGACCACTCCATCCGGCGCGATGCGGTACACCGCCGCATCCAGCTCCCGCTCCGCCATCGGCACGCGATAGCCAGGATCGGTGAAATATAGCGAGCCGTTGGAATGGCAGATCACGTCATTCGGCCGGTTCAGCTTCTTGCCCTCGAAGCGATCGGCCAGCGTCGTCACCGCACCGTTCGCCTCGAGCCGCGTCACCATGCGGCCATCGCCCTCGCACTGGACCAGCCGCCCCTGCAAATCGAACGTCGTGCCGTTGCCGCCGATGGTCTTGCGCACCACTTCCGGCTTCTGTCCCAGCACCATCCGGTACAGCAGGTTCTGGCGAATATCGACGAAATAGTAGAAGCCGTCCGGATGCCACAGCGGCCCCTCGGTGAAGACAAACCCGTCCGCCACCTTCTCCAGTTGCGTCGTCTCAAGGATGTCCGACAGTCCGGCCATGGTTGCTTCCTCCCTTCCGATGCCTGACGGTAGCATTCCCGCACACCAGCCGCGAAGGGCACCCAATGGAACTCATCGACCTCAGCCGCGAGCTGTTCCACCGGACGCAGACCCATCCGTCGCATCCGCCGGTCATCGTGTCGGTATGGGGCGACCACTCGGAGAAGAAATTTGCGGGCAACACCGTCTTCACTTCGAAGGCGCTGTCGATCGCGCTGTCGGACCACGCGGGGACACATGTTGATGCGCCGGTGCATTTCGATCCGCGGCCGGGCGCGCCTTCCATCGATCAGGTGCCGCTCGAGAACTTCTACACCTCGGCAATCTGCCTCGACCTGTCGCACGTGCCGTTGAAGCACGCCATCACAGTGCCGGAGATGGAGGCAGCGCTCGACCGATCAGGCGAGCAGATCCATCCGCGCGACACCGTCCTGCTCTACATGGCGACCAACGATCGCCTCCTCGGCAAGCCCGGATATCTGCACGACTTTCCCGGCCTCGCGCTGGAATCGGTGCACTGGCTGGCCGACCACGAGATCCTCATGTTCGGCGTCGAGGCGATCAGTCCGGCGCCGGAAGGCGAACCCAACTACCTCGCCCACATGGCGTGTGCCGAGCGCGGGATCACGCACATGGAGTGTCTGGCCAATCTCGACAAGCTGATCGGCCGCGGGCGCTTCCGATTCATCGGCTTCCCGCTGAAGATCCGCGGCGGCACCGCGAGCCCGATCCGCGCGGTTGCGGTGTTCGAGTGATCCGCACGTTGAAACTGCACTGATAAAGGAAGCGTCTGTCATCGTGCCGGAGTTATGGGCGCGAAGTCAGGCCCAATCTGCAGGTTTATGAATCCTGCTCCGCCGCCCGCAGTATCCCGTCCCACGCCGAGGCGCAGCTTCAGCGGTGTTCCCCCGCTCGTCTTGCCGCCGAACTGGATCCCACCGCCGGAAGCGAAGTACTTCATCTCGCTCGCGTAGGCGTCCTTGTCGAGGTACAGATACAGGTGCACGTCAGGATCGGAGGCAAACGCGAAACGCTTGCCAAGTTTTATCGCCGGCGACGGCACACCGAACCCGGCTATCAGGTCATCGGGGGCGGGCGGAACGAAGGTCCCGGATGAATCGATTTTGCCTCGCGAAACCGGACCACCGGTTACGATGTTCCGCTGGGCGCCAGGCACGTCAGACCACGCGAGGGTGGGACCAGCCAGACGCAACAACCCGTACAGCGTGTCCCAATCGTCGGGTTGCAGCGCGTTCAGAAAACTTGGCGCCGCCGCATGTGGACCAAGCCGCGGGTTCATTCGAAGTTGCTGGCTCAGTGCTCCACAGGCTGTTCTAAGCCCGTCGTCATCACAGTCCTGGAGTTGAAAACTCCGCACTTGGCAGTCCCAGCCCATGAGGCACCAGCCAAGACGGCTCTGGACGAATGGAGAAAGCGTCAGTGTTCCGCTATCAGGTGCAGCAGACCGCGTCGGAGAATCGGACATCGGGTGCTCCTGGCTCTGCCCGGATCGACTTACCATCCGAGCAATAGCGCGAGCTGTGAACTATCGCACTCGTCATCCTTGGCGACAAAATTCGAACAATCAGTTTCCGCGCTTGACCAGTGGTGCCACGAATTGAGGCTCAGTGTCCCAGGGAAACAGGATCCAGGTGTCCTGCGATACCTCGGTGATGAACGTGTCCACCGTGTCGCGTCCCGCCGGTTTGGCATAGACCGCGGCGAAATGCGCGCGAGGCAGCAGCCCGCGCACCACGCGCGCGGTGGCGCCGGTGTCCACCAGATCGTCGACGATCAGATAGCCGGTGCCGTCGCCGGCCGCGGCGGGCGGCTTGATCACCACGGGGTCCCCGCCCTTCGACTCCTCGATCAGCGTGCCGCCGCTGCCAGCCGCATAGGTCAAGACCGACACGCTCTCCACCAGCCGCACGTCGAGCTCTCGCGCGATGATCGCGGCCGGGATCAGCCCGCCGCGCGTGATCGCCACGATGCCGGCGTACGGTCCCTTCTCCATCAGGCGCCAGGCCAGCGCGCGGGAGTCACGATGCAACTGGTCCCAGGAGACGGCATAGTAGTGCGTCGCCATCAGAACAGCTTGCCACCGTTCGGCACCTTGAAGTCCGGCCTGACCAGCACGACCGAGCCGTCGTCGTCCGGCATGCCGAGGGTCAGCACCTCGCTGATGAACGGGCCGATCTGGCGCGGCGGGAAATTCACCACCGCGCAGACCTGGCGGCCGATGAGCTGATCAGCCCTGTAGTGCACCGTAAGCTGCGCCGAGGACCGTTTGATTCCGATTTCAGCACCGAAGTCGATGACCAGCTTGTAGGCCGGCTTGCGCGCCTGCGGGAACGGCTGCGCATCGGTGATGGTGCCGACGCGAATATCGACCCGCTCGAAGTCGCTATAGGCGATCGTCTCGGCCATCGGCCGTTGCTCCAGTGGCTTGCCACCGGGCCTGGCCCGGTGGTCAGTGATCGGTTGGTGGCCCATACTGGCGGACTTGCCGATCCGTGACCACTGGAGCGAACCGAACGATGCGCGATCACCACCTCCCCGGCCGCAGCCCCGTGTATGCGACGCATGGCATGGCCGCCACCTCGATGCCGGCCGCCACGCTGACCGCACTCGACGTTCTGCGGGCCGGCGGCAATGCACTGGACGCGGCAGTGGCGGCAACCGCGGTGCTGTGCGTGATCGAGCCGCAATCCACCGGCATCGGCGGCGACTGCTTCTGCCTCTATGCGCCCGCTGGCGCCGGCAAGGTGTTCGCGCTGAATGGCTCGGGCCGCGCACCGGCCGCGGCCACGATCGACTGGTATGAGCAGCACGGCATCTCAGCACTGGAGAACACCTCGGCGCATGCCGTCACCGTGCCGGGCGCAGTCAACGCGTGGGAGACGCTGCTGAAGGCGCACGGCCGCAAGGGTCTCGACGAGCTGCTGCAGCCCGCGATCCGCTACGCCGCGGATGGCTGGCCGGTGCACCCGATCGTGGCGTGGTCCTGGAAGCGGCTGGAGGCCAAGCTGCGCAAGAACGGCACGCACACGTTCCTGCCGAACGGCGCGGCGCCGAACGCGGGCGACATATTCCGTCAGCCGGCGCTGGCCGAGACGCTGCGCGGCATCGCAAGTCACGGCGCCAGGGCGTTCTACGAGGGGCCGGTCGCCGCCGATATCGTGGCGACGCTGCGCGCGCGGGGCGGCCTGCACACCGAGGCCGATTTTTCCGCCGGCCTGACCGGCGCCGACTTCGTCGACCCAATCAGGCTCAACTGGCACGGCCACGACGTTTACCAGTGCCCGCCCAATGGCCAGGGCATCGTCACACTGATGATCCTCGGCATTCTGGGTGAGCTGTCGTCCGCGGCCGACGGACCTCTCGGCGCGCTGCGCTATCATCGACACATCGAGGCGGCACGGCTCGCGTATCGCGACCGCGACGCTTTTGTCGCCGATCCGTCTCAGGTGGACGTTCCGGTGAAGAAGCTGCTGAGCGCGGAGTACCTGTCCGGCCTGCGCGCGCTGATCGATGACAAGCGCGCGCTAAAGGCGCTGCCGTCCGCCGGCGAGACGCTGCTGCCGCCGCATCGCGACACGATCTATCTCTGCGTGGTCGATCAGGACGGCAACGCGTGCAGCTTCATCAACTCGCTGTTCGAGGGCTTCGGTTCGGCAATCCTCGCCGAGCGATCGGGCGTGATGCTGCAAAACCGCGGCTTCGGCTTCCGCGTCGAGCGCGACCATCCGAACTGCATCGCCCCGCGCAAGCGGCCGATGCACACGATCATCCCCGGCATGGTGATGAAGGATGGTCAGGCGGTGATGCCGTACGGCGTGATGGGCGGACACTTCCAGCCAATGGGGCACTCGCTGTTCCTCACCAACATGCTGGAATACGGGCTCGACATTCAGGAGGCACTCGACCTGCCACGACTGTTCCCGCTGCGCGGCAAGGTGCAAGTCGAGCACGGCATCCCGAGTGGCATCAGCGAAGCGCTGGCCCGTCTCGGTCACGACATAGAGACGGCAGATCGTCCGCACGGCGGCGGTCAGGCGATCTGGATCGATCGCGCGCGTGGCTGCCTGGTGGGTGGATCGGAGCCGCGCAAGGATGGGCTGGCGCTGGGCTACTGAGCAGACGCGATGACCGAGCCGTGCGACCTCACTGCTGTCGATGCGCGTCGTCTGATCGGCCAGAAAAAACTGGCGCCGACAGAACTGCTGGAAAGCTGCATCTCCCGTATCGAGACGGTGGACCATGCGGTGAACGCGATGGTCGCGCGCGATTTCGATCGAGCGCGACAGACCGCGAAGGCGGCGGATGCGGCCGTTGCGCGCGGCGACCATCTGCCCCCGCTTCACGGGCTGCCGATCGGCATCAAGGACCTGCAGGAAACCGCAGGCCTGCGCACCACGTTCGGCAGCACGATCTTCCGCGACCACATCCCTGCTGCGGACGAACGCATCGTGGCAGCCGTGCGCCAGGCCGGCGCGATCGTCGTCGGCAAGACCAACACGCCGGAATTCGGCGCCGGCGCGAATACCCGCAACGCGGTGTATGGCGCGACCGGCAATCCGTTCGATCCCGTGCGCTCGGCAGCCGGCTCGTCGGGCGGTTCGGCCGTGGCACTGGCAACCGGCATGGTGCCGATCTGCTCCGGCTCCGACACCGGCGGATCGCTGCGCAATCCCGCGGCATTCTCCGGGATTGTCGGCTTCCGCCCAACGCCGGGCCTGGTTGCGAACGAGCGTCGTGGGCTCGGCTGGAACAATCTCTCCGTCGCAGGGCCGATGGCGCGCACCGTTCCGGATTTGTGTCTGCTGCTCTCCACTATGGTCAGCGACGATGCGCGCGACCCTCTGGCGACCACCGTGCACGGCCGAACGATCCGCCGGTCGGAGGATTTTGCCATCCCGGCGCGCATCGATCTGTCGCGCCTGCGCGTCGCAGTCACGCCGGATTTCGGCTTCGCGCCGACCGAGCGGCACATCGCCGAGGTGTTCGCTGAGAAGACCGGCCAGTTCAGGCATGTCTTCGCGCGTGCGGAGGAGGCCACGCCGGATTGCACCGGTGCCGACGAAGCGTTCGAGGTGCTGCGTGCCGTTGGCGTTCTGGCCGCTCATCTCGAGAAGGTGCGTACGCGTCCGCAGGATGTCGGCCCCAACGTGCGGGCAAATGTCGAAGAGGGACTGCGCTACTCGGCCACCGACGTTGCGCGCGCTCATTCGCTGCAGACCGCGATGTATCGACGCTGGCAGACCTTTTTCCAGGACTGGGACGTGATCCTCAGTCCCTCGATCACCATCAGTCCGCGCCCCTGGCGCGAACTCTACCCGGCGGAAATCGACGGCAAGGCAACACGGACATACTTCCACTGGCTGGCGCTCGCCTATGCAGTGACGCTGCCCAGCCATCCGGCGGTTTCGCTGCCGGTCGGTCTTGACCGTCATGGCATGCCGTTCGGCCTGCAGATCGTCGGGCCGCGCGGGGGCGATACCTTGGTGCTGTCAGTGGCGGCCGAGTTGGAGACGTTGCTGGCCGGCGATGCCTGGACCGCGCGGCCGGTGCCCGACATCCCGCGGCTGAAATCAGCACGACCGATCAGCGAGATGGCGGGCTTCCTCAGCTTCGATTAGGCGCTACTCCATCACCAGCCGGATGAACCCGTCGACCGAAGCAGGATCCATCCAGCGCATAACCCCCACCAGATCGTTGGTTGGATCAACCCAGGTTATGTTGCCGCCGGCGCCTGAGGCAAAGAAACTCGTTTCTGAGGCACTTCGATAGCGCGTCCGTCCAGTGTTGAGCCACCAGAGCAGCCCATAATTCGGGTTGAGCGGGCACGGCTTCAGCGACTCGTCTATCCAGCTCTCGGGGAGCAGGCGCTGCCCTTCCCACCCGCCGCGGCGCAGCATCAGCAGGCCGATGCGTGCTTGATCCTCGGCGTGGATCGCCACGCCGCCGCCCCAGTGGCTGCCGCCTGACACCGACTCGATCATCCGCCCGTCGATCTCCACCATGGACGTTCGGTAGCCGTGCCAGCTCCAGTCATTCGATGCCCCGATCGGGCGCATGATGCGGTCCGCGAACACCTCGGGCAGCGGTCGCCGGAATCGCCGCAGTAGCGCCAGCGCCAGCCGGTTCACGCGCACGTCGTTGTACTCCCAGAAGCCGCCGGGCTCGCGCAGCGGACGCGCGTCGCCCTTGCGGCCCTTGCCTTCTGCCGCGAGGTTCCGGTTCCGATCCACGATGTCCGACTTGCCGAACAGCGTCCCTTCCCACTCGGAGGTCAGCTGCAGCAGATGCCGCCAGGTGATGGCGCCATTGTGCGAGCCCTCGAACCCGCCGTCGTCCACGGTGCGCGCAACCGGCTCGTCGAGACCCGTAATCAGCCCGTCGGTCACCGCGATGCCGGCCAGCAAGCTGAGATAGCTCTTGGCGACCGAAAAGGTAAAATCGACCTGCCGCGTATCGCCCCAGCGCGCGACCACCGAACCGCCACGGATGACCAACCCGTTCGGACCTCCCCGCGGACGGATCGGTCCAAGGATCTCGTTGTGCGGTGGCGGCTCGAAGAAGCCTGCCTCGAGATGCGCCCGCAGGTCGCGCGGCCACGGCGTTTCATGGGCGAGGGCGTAGCGGACCGCGTCGTCCAGCATGTGGGTCTCCTTCCCGAATTGCCGCCCGGATACCACATTGCCACCAAGGCGCGCATACTGCCTCCGGGAATCGCCCAGCGCGGAAAACCGCCGGGCGGGGCAATGGACCGGGAGACGCTCGTGGCGAAGCTCGAACGCAACGCTAAGCGGGATGCTCTGCTGGGCAGTCCGCTGTTTGCTGCCATGCAGCCGCAGGAACTCGATGAGATCCTGAAATTTGCCTCGGAACGGCGCGTCCGTCGAGGCCAGATGATATTCCAGCGCGGCGACAACGGCTCCTCGCTGATGGCGGTGCTGCGCGGCCGGGTGCGCATCAGTTCCATCTCGGGCGACGGCAAGGAGGTGACGCTCAACGTCATCAACCCTGGTGAGATCTTCGGCGAGATCGCCCTGCTCGACGGCGAACCGCGCAGCGCCGATGCGACCGCGATCGAGGACACAACCCTGCTGGTGGTGGAACGACGGAACTTCCTGCCCTTCTGCCGCCAGAACGAGGACCTGTTCCCGCGCCTGCTCGCTGTGCTGTGCAGGCGGCTGCGGCGGACCAGCATGGCGTTGGAGGAGATCGCACTGTTCGATCTGCCGGTGCGCTTCGCGCGCGTGCTGCTGAAGCTGGCGGAGGATTACGGGCGACCGAATTCCGCCGGCACGCGAATCGACCTGAAGCTGTCGCAGCGCGACCTCAGCAATCTCGTCGCCTCGTCGCGCGAGAGCGTCAACAAGCAGTTGCGGACATGGCGCGAGAATGGTGCGGTCGATCTGGAAGACGGCTTCATCGTGCTGCGCCGGCCGGCCGACCTGCAACGCCTCACCGACGTCAAGTGACTGCTATTTCGGCCGCCTCTCGGGACGCCTCCCATTCGGCCAGCCGGGCGATGCTCTGGTGCAGCTGGTCCAACAGATCGGTGAGCTCTCCTGCGTCAGGTTCCTGCGTCGCGGCCGCCTGCTCGATGTCAGCGGCGGTGTTCCCGACGCGCAGCAACCCCACACTCCGTGCTGCACTGGCGAGGGTGTGAACCTCTCGCACAAGCGCGCGTCCGCCGCTGATGGATGACTGCTCGAGACGCGAGATCATGCGCGGTGCCTCGGCCAGGAACAGCCGCACCACGTCCACTGCGCCATCCGCACCGATATCGTCCGCAAGCCTGTCCAGCACCCTCTCGTCCAGCAATGGCAATACGCTTTCGCCGGTCGGGGTCACTGCACCGGCTATTACGACAGCCTCGATCGCTGCCGCAAGGCGCTCGGCGGTCACCGGCTTGCTGACGAAGCCATCCATACCGGCCTCTTTGCAGGCCGCCTCCTTGCTGCGCTCGGCGTTCGCCGTCAGGCCTATGATGGGCGTCTGTCCCACCTGACCGGACTCGCTGCGGATCAGCCTGGTCGCGGTCAAGCCGTCCATTTCCGGCATCATCACGTCCATCAGGACGAGGTCATAGGGGATCGACTTCGCAGCGCGAACTGCCTCCGCTCCATCGGCAACCGCGTCGATGCGATGCCCCATGTGCTCGAGCATGCGGCTGGCAATCAGTCGATTGGTACCATTGTCCTCGACCAGCAGGATCCGCAGCCGCTGCGCCATACCCCGTGACGGCGCCGCTGCTTCCTCGCCTGGGAGGGCCTCTGCGGACGCGTCCTTCAGCATGATTTCGAAGCTGAATGTACTCCCAACCCCGGGCACGCTTTCGACGGACAGCGATCCCGACATACGCTCGACCAATCGCTTGCTGATGACGAGTCCAAGACCGCTGCCGCCGAAGCGGCGCGAGATCGAGCCATCTACCTGACTGAACTCGTGAAACAGCCGTGGCAGCGCATCACCTGGAATACCAATGCCAGTGTCGCTCACTGCTACTGCAAGTCGCACGCAGCTAGGCTGCCACCCAGGGCATGACACCGCAACGTCTATACCGCCGCGCTCAGTGAACTTGATGGCGTTGCCGATCAGGTTGAGCAGCACCTGCCGCAGCCGCGCTGGATCACCCACCACACGCACCGGTACAGCCTCGGCGACCACAACCGTCAGGTCCAGCCCTTTCGCATCTGCCTGTGCAGCCAGCATGTTCACCGCGCCGGCAATGATCGCACGCAGCTCGAATGCCACTTCCTCCAGCTCCAGGCATGACGCGTCCAGCCGAGAGAAATCCAGGATGTCGTTGATGAGCTGCAGGAGATGATCGCCGGATTCTCGGATGATCTGCACATAGTGGAGCTCTTCCGAGTCAAGCCTGTGGTTGAGCAGCAGCCCCGCTGCGCCGATGATGCCGTTCAGCGGCGTGCGTATTTCATGGCTCATGACCGCGACGAACTGTGACCGGGCGCGGCCCGCCTCCTCGGCCGCATCACGCGCCGCCGCAAGGTCGTGTTCGGTCCGCTTGCGATCGGTGATGTCGGTATACGTGCGCACCGCCCCACCATTCGGCGGCAGCACCGTGCGAACCTCCAGTATCGTGCCATTCGGGCGCGTTCGCTCATACACCGGCACGCCACCGAGCTCGCTCAGACTGTCTGTCGAAAACGCGGCATCGTCCTGCGATGCGAACTCCCCCTCCTGCATCTGCCAGCGAACGATCGAGTCGAAGCCGATGTTCTCACGCATCAATCCTGGCGGCAGGCCCAGCAGCTCACCGGCGCGGCGGTTGATCACACCGACACGACGGTCCCGGTCGACCATGATGATGCCCTGGCTCATGTTCTCCAGCGTGACGGTCAGCCTGTTCTGCCAGCCGGCGAGCCGGCGGCGATGGATTGCCAGAAGGATGCTGATGAACACGACCAACGTCGACAAACCGAGCCCAGCCACGATGTACTGGACGCGATGATCACGGTAGGGCGCGAATACTTCGTCGGAGCCATAGCCGACCGAGACGACAAGCGGGTAGTTGGCGAGCCGGCGGTAGCTGACGATGGCGGCGCGTCCGGTCGACACCGCCGCGTCCACCTTATAGTTCCCATGCTCCGCCAGCGCAGCCCGTTCAAGCAGCGGAGAGTTGACCAGCGGCTTGCCAATCAATTGCGGAACCGGGCTCCCTGCACGCACATAGCCATCCAGCCCCACCACCATGACGAAGCCATGGCCGATCTGCAGCGTCTCATAGAACCGCGCCAGGTACGACGGATCCAGTGAGGCGACGACGACACCAAGAAAATCACCGTCAAGGCCTATTACCCGACGGGTGAACTGCACGGAAAAGCGATTGGACACCCGGCCGAGTACCGGCTTGCTGATGAAGAGCACGTCTGGTTTCGCGCCCAGATGGACTCGGAAATGCTCGCGATCGCTGAGATCGACGGGGCGTGATGTCTCCGCCAGGTTGCTCTGCACCAACATGCCCGACGCATCGACCAGCGAGAGCTGGAAGGTCTGGTCGTTGATGAACGGCCGATCGTGCGCCCAGCTCCGCAGATCGAAGCGCCCCGGATCGCGCGCGTAGGAGTCGCGGACGAACAGCAGCACCTGATCGATCGCGGTGATAGAGCGGATGATGTTCTCCTCGAATGCGAGTGCGAGGTTGCTGGTCTCCTTTATCGCATCGCGCTCGGTAGCGACGCGCTCCTGCTGGAGCTGCAGCCAGATGCCACCCCAGATCAGCAGGAGCACGGAGACGAGCAGCGTGACGTGTACTGCCGCGCGGCCCGCGCCGCGGCGTCGCCAGGCCATCACGCGTCCACCACTTCCGTGTGCCGAACCAGCAAGGCGTGCACCGCGCTCTCCGACATGGCACGGCCAAATCGCCACCCCTGCCCGATTTGGCAGCCTGCAGCGCGCAGCCGGTTGGCCACCGCCTCGGTCTCGATCCCTTCGGCAACCACTGAAAGACCGAGTTCGCGCGCCAGCGAAATGGTGGCGCGAACGATCTTCCATGCCTCTTCGTCGGTCTCGCATGAAGCGACGAATGACCGGTCGATCTTCAGTTCGGTGAACGGCAGGCGCAGCAGGCTGAGCAGCGACGAATAGCCGGTGCCGAAATCGTCCAGCGACAATCCGATCCCCTTGATGCGCAGCCGCGTCAGCAGCTCGATCGCCTCCAGCGGACTGGCGATGAAGGTGGTTTCGGTGATCTCGGCAGTCAGCGCGCCGGGCGACAGCCTATGCTGCAGCAGCATCGCCTCGATCTCTTCAGGCAGCGCGGCGTTTGCCAGAACCAGCGGTGAGATGTTGACGGCGACGCCGCAGTTTGGGTGGTCCCGGCGCCAGCGCTGACAGGCGGCGAGCGCGTCGGTCAGTATGGTCCGAGTCAGCGGTACGATGAGGCCGCTGCGTTCGGCAAGAGAAACGAACACATCCGGCGGGACAGGACCGCGTGGCGGATGCCGCCAGCGTGCCAGCGCCTCGAAACCGACCACCTCTCCGTCGGACAGGGTGACCTTCGGTTGGAACGCGGCGACGATCTGGTGCCGATCGAGCGCATCATGCAACTCTTCGGATGTCGGTAGATCGGGATGCGCTTGATCGGACCTCGGTCGCTGGGGCAGTGGATTGTTCAGGAGTTCGCGCAGCGCCGACGCGCCGACCGGTTTCACCAGCGCCCCGGCGACCTGAAGGCCGAGTTCGGTGGCATAGCGGATGCTGGCCGCCCGCACCCTGTCGTCCAGGCGGGTGATGAAGATCACCACCGGATCGCCGGGGCTCGCTGCAATCAGGCGCAGCAGACTGATCCCTTCCCGCTCGCCGAGCGACAGATCCAGGACGACGACGTCATATACATGCTCGACGATGCGGCCACTCGCCTCCTCCAGCGAGGCGGCGCTGTCCGCAATGAAACCGAACGCCGCCATCGCGCGGGTGACGATCAGGCACTGGACGGGTTCATCGTCGACCACCAGGAGGCGGCGAGCGGTGTCGAACTGCGTGTCCACGTGATCTCCGAGGTGGCCCGTTGACCGGCCGGCGATTGTCGTTCCGAGGCATGAAGAAGCCGTGAAGCCATGGGCGTTGACACGGTGCGGTGCATACCGGTGTTCTTGTCGCATGCGAATCGTAGCCTGCCTCGTTGCGGCGCTGGTTTCGCTGCTGGCGCGACCGGCGGCATCGGCGGACACGACGCAGAGCCGGTATTTCACCAGCAGTGACGGGGTGCGCCTGCACTACCTGGAGGCGGGACCGCGCGTCGGTCACACGATCGTCTTTGTTCCAGGCTGGACCATGCCTGCCTGGATCTGGCAGCCGCAAATTCAGGCCTTTGCACAGCGCTATCACGTCGTGGCATTCGATCCGCGTGGTCAGGGCGACTCGGACGCGCCCTCGTCGGGCTACGGACCGGCTCGGCGCGGTCAGGACATCGCCGAGCTGATTGCCAATTTGGAGCCTGTGCCGGTGCTGCTGGTCGGCTGGTCACTCGGGGTGCTTGACACCCTTGCCTATGTGCGGATGCACGGTGATGAGAAAGTCGCCGGCCTCGTGTTGGTCGACAATTCTGTTGGCGAGGAGCCAGGGCCGCCGCCTCACGCACCACGCCACAGTGCCCCAGCATTGCCGCATGCGATCGCGATGCACCGCTTTGTCCTTGGCATGTTTCATCGCCGACCGAGCGAGGGCTATGTGGACCGCCTGACCGAGGCTACGCTGCACACGCCCGAGCAGGCCAGCCGGGCGTTGCTGGCTTACCCCTGGCCGCGCAGCTACTGGCGCGACGCGTTGTATTCCACCGGCAAGCCGGTGCTTTACGTGGTGCGGCCCGGTTGGCTGTCGGAGCAGGCAGCGAACCTTGCGCACAACCGGCCCGGCACGCAGATCGCCGTCTTCGGTGACGCCGGCCACGCGCTGTTCGTCGATGATGCCGCGCGCTTCAACGCTCTGCTCGCAGGCTTCATGGCCCGGAGCGTCTGGCCGTGAAGGCTCGCACCGCTCTTGTGCCGCTGTTCCTCGTGTCGCTGGCCGCGGTGGGATACGAAACGGCACTCACCCGCTACTTCGCGGTCGCGAAGTGGTCCGAATACGGCTACTGGGTGATCTCCATCGTGATGGTCGGGTTCGCCTTCAGCGGCGTGGTCCTGGCGCTGTTCCGCGACGTGCTTGCGCGCCACGGCGAGACGCTGCTGGCGACGCTGCCGGCGCTGCTGGTGGCGACCGCTGCCATCGGCTTCCACTTCACCACCACCAATCCGTTCAACCCGCTGCAATTGCAGAATCCGGCGACGTGGGAGTCGCAACTCTGGAACATCGCCGGCTATTACGCGTGCCTGCTGCCGTTCTTCTTTCTTGCCGGCACATTTGTCAGCCTTAGCTTCGTGCTGAATGCCGACCGCATTGGCCGGGTCTACGGCTATGACCTGACGGGCGCCGGTGCCGGAGCGGCCGTCGTACTGGCCGCGATGTTCGCGGTGCATGCGTTCTACCTGGTGCCGGTGCTTCTGGTGCCGCTGGCGATCAGCGCCTGCTTCGTGGCTGGACGCTGGCGTTGGGCGGGCGTGGCGGCAGCCAGTATCGCGCTGCTCGGCGCGGAGGCGCTCCTGCTGCTCGACAACCAGGCGGAATTCAATGACTTCAAGGCGATCTATACGCCGCTACACACGCCAGATGCACGCGTCGTCGCCGACGTGCTGTCGCCGCGCGGCGACTACGCGCTGTTGGACGATTTCACCGAACGCGTGGACACCGACATATCCAACAACGCCGGCATGCTGGGCGTGCCAGGACCGCCACGCACCTTCGGGCTCTACCGCGACGGCAACCGCATCGCCGCCCTGCCAAAGCCCGGCGAGTTCGATGTCGGCTATGCGCCAGCGGCGTTGGACGCGTTGCCATATCAACTGATCCCGCACGCGAGCGTGCTGCTGGCGGGTGCCTCGGGCGGATTTCGTATCGCCGGCGCTCTGGCACTGGGCGCAGCCCGAGTACGCGTTCTGGAGCCGGAGCCCGTCCTGCTGCGCTCACTGGAGGAGGGTCTGGGGCCGTCGCCTCCCTGGCGTGCGGACAGCCGCGTGAGCCTGTCCGGCGAGGGGCCAGTTGCTGCCACCCGCGACGGTGGCAGCTACGACATCGTCGATCTGTCGGCGGATTTTCTCGATGCGGCGGAGGCGAATGCAACGGCATTTTCGGTGCAGGCAATTGCAAACGACCTGCGGGCGTTGAGACCTGGCGGGATCGTGTCCATCCCAGTGTCGATCCGCGATTTCCCGGTCTATGCGCTGCGTGTGCTGGCGACGGCGCGGGCGGCATTGCTGGCCGCCGGCATCAGCGATCCTGCAGCGCACACCGTGGTTTACCGCTCCGCCTGGAGTGCGCGCATATTGCTGTCGAACGACGCCTGGGATGCCGGGCGCATAGCCACTCTGCGGAAGCTCTGTGACGAGCGTTCATTCGACGTGTCGTGGTATCCGGGGATGGATCCGGCTGCCGCGCGCGCCAGCATCTACAACGACCTGCCGGCGGTGTCGTTCGCCAGCGGCGAGGTAACCTCCGATGGCCCGGACAACTCCATCGCCGACGAGGCGCACGCAGTGCTGGCGAACGAGCCGACGCCATCTCGAGCGGCCTTCAACCTGGCGCCGATCACATTGGATCGACCGTTCTTCTATGCCGTGCTGCGGCTTGATCAGATCGACACAGTCCTGAAGCGACTGGAGATCCTCCCCCAGGCGGAGATCGGCGCGCTGGTCAATCTCGCCGTACTGGCGCAGGCGTTGGTGATCGCGGCCGTCGTGCTCCTGGTGCCGTTGGCTGCGCCGCGCAGGCTGCGCCTACCTGAGGTGGGACTGCTGCGGCCGATCGTGTATTTCCCGGCGCTGGGCCTGGGCTTTCTCTTCATCGAGATCTTCATGATCGAGAAGGCCAGCCTCTGGCTGAACGACCGCACGTCGGGCTTCGCCCTCGTGCTGACCGGTATGCTGGTGTTCTCCGGGCTAGGCAGCATGATCGCGGATCGCCTCACCACAACACCTCGCCCGCTTGCGGGAGAGGTCGTCGCGCGAAGCGCGGCGGGTGAGGGTCTAGCTGCAACCGCGACACCCTCACCCGGCGCTGGGCGCCGACCTGTCCCGCAAGCGGGCGAGGTGTTGTCCAGCGCGCGAACCTACATCAGCTTTGCCTGCATGATCATCCTGTGCTGGTGCGCCATCACACTATCGGGATTGCAGCCCGCCATTCTTGCGACCCTCGACCTTCCTTGGACCGTCCGCGCCCTCCTCGTCCTGGCCGTGCTGGCGCCGGTATCGCTCGCTCTCGGCGTCCCCTTCCCACTCGGCCTGACGCACACCGGCACCGGGGGTTTTCTGCCCTGGGCCTGGGGCCTGAACGGCGCCTTCTCCGTGGTTGCCACGCCACTCGCCATCCTGATCGCACGCGAGGCTGGTTTCAGCCGGGTTCTGCTCTGCGCCGCAGTGCTGTATGTGATCGCGCTGGTGACGTTTCCCGCAGCAAGGAAGAAGCCCGCGTGGCAGCACATTTCAGCACGATCACGCGCCGCGGAGTGATCTCCTCGGCTGGCGCGTTTTGCCTGGCGCACGCAGCACGTGCCGCGTCATCCTGGACCCTCACCGCCTATGAGACGGCGATGACCGCTTCGGGCCGCCCCGTCAGCCTGACCGAAACACAGTTCGACGCCATCCAGAAGCGCAAGCCCCCCGTGCTGCGCCACATCGAGGCTTATCTCAAGGAGCATCTCGGTACCGCCGACCCGGCCGTGATGGCAGCGTTCGAGGCGGTGCCACGCGAGTATTTCCACTACATCTACTCCGAGCACCGTGCGACACCCGGCGACGCCTACGAGGACACGCCGAAGCCCTGGGGTCTCGGCTACGGGTCGGCGCTGTCCGACTATCTGGGCCAGGCCTACATGACGCAGGTCTGCAAGCCGGCCCCGCAGGACGTGACACTGGAGATCGGCACCGGTAGCGGCTTCCAGAGCGCTCTGCTGTCGCGCATCGTCAAGCAGGCCTATTCGATCGAGATCATCGAGCCTCTCGGCAAGGCGGTGAGCAGGATCTTTGCCCCGCTTGGCTATCACAATGTCCATACACGCGTCGGAGACGGCTACTACGGCTGGCCCGAGGTCGAGGGCGGCTTCGACATCATCATCGTAACCTGTGCCGCGCAATATGCGCCACCCGACCTGTTCAAGCAGATGAAGCCTGGCAGTCGGCTGGTGATCCCGATCGGCCAGCCGTTCAAACGCGGCCAGGTGCTCTATGTCTACACCAAGGACGAGGAGGGCAAGATCCACTCAAAGCGCGACATGGGCGTGTTCTTCATTCCCATGACGGGCGCAATTGCCAAGACACCGGCGCCACATGCGGTCACCAACTGAGGAAGCGAACCATGAGCTATGAACATATCCTGGTCGATGTGGAGGATGGCGTCGGCGTCCTCACGCTGAACCGTCCCGACAAGCTGAACGCGATGAACCGCAGGCTGTCCACCGAACTGCACGACGCGGTGAAGGCGATGGATGCCGACGACAAGGTCGGCTGCATCGTGATCACCGGCGCCGGGACCAAGGCCTTCTCCGCCGGCGGCGACATCCACGAGCAGCGTGAGGACGATCGTCGATACACGCAGGAACAGCTCGATGCGATGCGCGGCGGCCGCAGGGCCTACGACATTTCGGCGTCCGCCAAGCCGACGATCGGCATGATGAACGGCCTTGCCTTCGGTGGCGCGGCCGTGCTGGCCTCGTCGCTCGACATGCGCATCGGCTGCGAGGACACCAAGTTCCGCTTCCTTGCCGCGGCGTACGGCCGCATCAACAGCACCTGGTCGCTGGGCGCGCAGGTCGGCTGGCCGATCGCCAAGGAACTGCTGTTCACCGCGCGCATCGTGGAAGCCGAGGAAGCGTATCGCATCGGCCTGCTGAACCATCTGGTGCCGCGCGCAAAGCTGCGCGACAAGACGATGGAGATCGCGCGGATGATCGCCGGCAATCATCGCGGCGCGGTGATGGGTGTGAAGGCGTTGTTGCTGCAGCAGAAGGGCGAGAGCCTCGAGCAGCAATATGAGATCGAGCACGACTACACCACGCATGTGATGCGTGGCGCCAAGGCAGAGGACGCGTTCCCCGAGTTCATCGCGCGCAAGGGAAGGGCGCTGACCTGATGCCCATCCAGTACCAGAAGCGCGACGGCGTCGCCTACATCACGCTGAACAACCCCGCAAAGGCGAACATCTTCGACAAGGAGACGTCGGACGAGATCTCGCAGGCCTGGATCGACCTCTGGGAGGATCGCGACATTCGCTGCGCCATCCTGACCGGCGCGGGCGACCGGTATTTCTGCGGCGGCCACAATCTGGCGCCGCGCAAGAACATCACCGAGGAGGAACGCGAGTACCTGCGCACGCAGCGCATCTTCTGGCCGCTCGCCGGCACGGTGCATGGGCAGAAGACGGGCGCCGATGGACGGTTCGGCGATCACTATCCGCGGGTGTGGAAGCCGGTCATCGCCGCGGTGAATGGCTGGGCTGCCGGCGCGGGCCTGTATGTCCTGCTGTCCTCCACCGACATCCGCATCGCCAGCGCCGAGCATGCGCGATTCAAGTTCGCGCTGCTGTCGCAGGGATGGATCGGCCACGGGCCTGGCGCCGCCTTGCTCGTCCGCCAGCTTCGCTATGCCGACGCGATGAAGATACTGCTGACCGATGAGCCGTTCGACGCCCAGGAGGCATTGCGGATCGGCCTGATCAACGAGGTGGTGCCGCATGCCCAGCTTCTGGAGCGCGCCGAGAAGTACGCGCGGCATATCGTCAGTCTGCCGCCGGTCGCCGTGCGCATGATGAAGGAGTTTGTGGTGCGGTTCGGCGATCTGCCGACCGACCAGGCCTGGCACGTGCAGAACCTGATGAACAACCTGCTGATCCAGGTGACCACCGACGGCGAGGAAGGGCGCCGGGCGTTCAACGCCAAGCGCCCTGCGAACTTCACCGGAGGGCTACGGCGCCGTGGCGAGGCTTGGGAGGAGCCGTCCGAGGACGACGCTGAGCGTCTCGACGAGGCGTATCGCAGCGGCGAGTTCTGACTCTTCTTCCGGGTTCGACGACCGGCTCGGTAACGGATTTATGATGTCTTCGTGACATTCGTTAACATTGAATGAACGCAAGGAAATTTAGGCGTCTGGTATCAGACTGTAATGGACATCGCGGCAACGTATGATCCGGCACTGGTCAGCCTCTCGATCCTGATCGCGATACTGGCCTCCTATACCGCGCTCGACCTTGGGGGGCGGATCAGTACGGCGGCTGGTTGGACGATTGTAACATGGACCGCTGCTGCAGCAGTGGCGTTGGGGGGTGGCATCTGGTCGATGCACTTCGTCGCCATGCTCGCCTTCCACATGGCGGTACCGATAACGTACGATCTTGCACTGACGCTGCTGTCCCTACTCCTGGCAATTGGGGTCACAGCGGCTGGTTTCGCCGTAGCTGGCCGCAAGGCAGCCCGGCCCAGGGACGCCGCACTCAGCGGGACATTCATGGGACTGGGCATCGTCGGGATGCATTACACCGGGATGGCAGCAATGCGCATGTCGGCCGGCATCCACTACAGTCGCATCCTCGTCGCGCTGTCAGTCATGATCGCGGTTGGCGCGGCCATAGTGGCGCTCTGGCTCGCGGGTCGGCAACAGGACTTCCCACGCAAAGCCATTGCAGCGATTGCCATGGGCCTTGCCATTTCCGGCATGCATTACACGGGAATGGCAGCGGCAACCTTCACAAGCATGGCCACGATAGGTCCCGCGAACGGCCACCCCGCCCTTGAGCAGACCCATCTTGCGCTCGCCATCGGCGGGGCCACCATCCTGCTCCTCTGCCTCGCCTTGACAGCGTCGTTCTATGACCGGCGCTTGGCCGAATTCGCCGAGCGGGAGGCAACCGCAGTCCGGCAGACAGAGCACCAATTCAGCGTCCTGCTGCAGGGCGTACGAGATTACGCCATCTATCTCATCGATCCACAGGGACACGTTGCGAACTGGAATGCGGGAGCGCAGCGTATCAAGGGCTATGCCGCTGAAGAGATAATCGGCCAACATTTCTCGCTCTTTTACCTGCAAGAGGACATCGAGGCGGGGGAACCCGAACAGGCACTCGACGCCGCCTTGCGAAACGGCAGTTGCGAAAAACAAGGCTGGCGTCTCAGAAAGGATGGAAGCCGGTTCTGGGCACACGTCATCATAGATACCATTCGAGACGATTCAGGCACGCTGCAGGGCTTTGCGAAAGTGACCCGCGACATGACGGATCGCCGCGAAGCACAGCAAATTCTCGACCAGGCGCGCGAGCAGTTGTTTCAGGCACAGAAAATGGAGGCAGTCGGACAACTTACCGGCGGAGTGGCGCACGACTTCAACAATCTGCTCACGGTCACGCTGGGCAACCTGGAGATGGCGCAGCGTGCACTCGAGGACGGCCAGCCAGCCGATGCCCTTGTCAACATCAAGCGAGCTGAGCAGAGCTCACTGCGTGCAGCCTCTGTCACCGATCGCCTGCTGGCCTTCGCCCGCCAACAAACGCTTCAACCGCAGCCGCTCGACCCCAATGTCCTGGTCGCCAACATGTCGGGCATGGTGCAGCCGGTGGTCGGCGAGAATATCGCGGTTGATACGATTTTGGCTGGTGGTTTGTGGCGTATCCATGCTGATCCCCATCGCCTGGAAAGCGCGATGCTCAACCTAGTGATCAACGCCCGTGACGCGATGGTGAATGGCGGCAAGCTGGTGATCGAAACGTCCAACGTACAGCTGGACGCGGTATACGCGGCCAGACATGATGAAGTGCTTCCCGGACAGTACGTCCTTATAGCGGTGACAGACACCGGCGCAGGCATGACCAAAGGCGTGGCGGAACGGGCAGTCGAGCCATTTTTTACCACCAAGGGAATCGGTCAGGGCTCAGGTCTTGGTCTTTCACAGGTGTTCGGCTTCGTTAAGCAATCGGGCGGGCACTTGAAGATCTACAGTGAGGTCGGTCACGGAACGTCTGTGAAGATATTTCTGCCGCGCTTCATGGGCGACTTGTCAACGCAGCACGAGCAAGGTGACGGCGCTCCGGCGCTGAGTGAGGCAGGCAACGAAGAGGCCATCCTGGTTGTGGAAGATGAGCCAGACGTACGGGCATATTCGCGCGACGTGCTGGCGGGGCTGGGATATCGGGTGATCGAGGCTGAAGATGCCCGATCGGGGCTCGCGGCGCTGGAACGGCATCCAGAAGTTACGCTGCTGTTCACGGACATCGGGCTGCCGGGAATGAACGGCCATTCCCTTGCGACAGAAGCGGTGCGACGCCGTCCCGGCCTGCGTGTACTGTTCACGACCGGATATGCGTCTGGCGCAATATTCCACAACAGTACCATGAATCGCGATGCGCTGTTGCTGCCCAAACCGTTCAGCATGGCGGCGTTGGCAACGAAGGTACGTGAAGCCATCGCAACTGCCGCCTAGTCGCTTGCGGGCGATCCTGTTCCAGGCCCGGTAGCAGAACCTCTACTGCCAGCAGCGAATTTCGAGCTTTCGGGTGGCCGACTTGGTAACGGCGTTAATAGTTCCTTCATGACCTTGGTCGACGTTGGAACGCAAGGAGATCGGTCCGTCTGACATCTGACCGCCATGGACATCACGGCAACGTATTTTCCGCCACTTGTCGGCCTCTCTATCCTGATCGCGATATTGTCGTCCTATATCGCACTCGACCTCGGGGGGCGGATTCAGTCAGCGACCGGCAGGATGATCGCGGCATGGACCGCTGCCGCAGCCGTTGCGATGGGGGGTGGCATCTGGTCGATGTACTTCGTCGCCATGCTGGCGTTCCGGATTGCGGTCCCGGTGACTTACGACGTTGCACCGACGTTGCTGTCTGTGCTCCTGGCAATCGCGGCGGCAGCGGCGGGTTTTGCAGTGGCCGGCCGCAAGGCAGCCCGGTCCCGGGACGCCGTCCTGAGCGGGACGTTCATGGGTTTGGGCATCGTTGCGATGCATTACACCGGCATGGCGGCAATGCGCATGCCAGCCAGTGTCCAATATAGCCGTTTGCTTGTCGCTCTGTCGGTCGTCGTTGCGATCGGCGCGGCCATCGTGGCCCTTTGGCTCGCCGGCCGGCAGCACGACTTCCCGCGCAAAGCCATTGCAGCAATTGCCATGGGCCTTGCCATCTCCGGCATGCACTACACGGGCATGGCCGCGGCAACCTTCACCGGCGTCGCGGCAACGGGGCCTGCGCTCAACCACGCGTCGCTCGAGCAGACCCAACTTGCGCTAGCTATCTCGGGAGCTACCATCCTGCTGCTTTGCCTCGCGCTAGCGGGCGCATTCTATGACCGGCGCATCGCACAGCTCGTTGAGCGGGAGGTGACTGCAGTCCGTCGGGCCGAGCATCAATTCAGCATTTTGCTGCATGGTGTGAAGGATTACGCGATCTACCTCATCGATCCAACAGGATATGTCGCAAGTTGGAATGCGGGAGCGCAGCGCTTCAAGGGTTACACCGCCGATGAGATAATCGGCCAGCATATGTCCCGCTTTTACACGCAGGAGGACATCGAAGCGGGAGAACCCGAGCTGGCGCTCGCAGCCGCCATGCGAGACGGCAGCTACGAAAGGGAAGGCTGGCGTCTGAGAAAGGATGGCAGTCGGTTTTGGGCCCATGTCATCATAGATAGCATCCGAGACGAATCAGGTGTGCTCGAAGGGTTTGCAAAGGTGACCCGCGACATGACCGACCGGAGGGACGCGCAGCGCATTCTCGATCAGTCGCGCGAGCAGTTTTTCCAGGCACAGAAGATGGAGGCGGTCGGGCAACTTACCGGCGGAGTGGCACACGACTTCAACAATTTGCTGACCGTCACGCTGGGCAATCTGGAAATGGCCCAACGTGCACTCGAGGACGCGAGGCCGGACGATGCCCTCGCCAACATCAAGCGAGCCGAGCAGAGCTCGCTGCGTGCAGCATCACTCACCGACCGGCTGCTGACCTTCTCGCGCAGGCAGACGCTTCAACCGCAGCCACTCGACGCCAATGTGCTCGTGGCGAATATGTCGGGCATGGTGCAGCCCGCGGTTGGTGAGAACATAGCGGTCGATACGAGGTTGGCCGGCGGGCTGTGGCGGATCTTTGCCGATCCCAACCACCTGGAAAGCGCGCTGGTCAATCTGGCCATCAACGCACGAGACGCGATGGCGGGCGGCGGCAAGCTGGTCATCGAAACCTCCAATGTCACTCTGGACGCCGTATATGCGGCCAAACACGATGAGGTGGTCCCAGGTCCGTATGTTCTCGTAGCGGTAACCGATACCGGCTGTGGGATGCCGCCGGATGTGGCGGAGCGGGCGTTCGAACCGTTCTACACCACCAAGGACATCGGCAAGGGCTCAGGCCTCGGTCTGTCGCAGGTATTCGGCTTCGTCAGACAGTCGGGCGGGCACGTGAATATCGCCAGCGAAGTCGGTCGTGGTACGTCCGTAAGGATCTATCTGCCCCGCTGCGCGGACGAGTCACCCGCTCGGTCGGAGCACCGTGGCGGATCACTGGCGATGCCTCCCGCGCAGAACGAGGAGGTCATTCTGATCGTCGAAGACGAGCCCGAGGTGCGGACTTACTCGCGGGAGGCGCTGATACGATTGGGCTATCGGGTGATCGAGGCGGAAGACGCCCGATCGGGACTTGCGGCACTGGAGCAGCATCCGGAAATCACGCTGCTGTTCACCGACATCGGGTTACCGGGAATGAATGGGCCTTCCCTCGCGACCGAAGCGACCCGACGCCGTCCCGACCTGAGCGTCGTCTTCACGACCGGCTATGCATCAGGCTCGGCGTTCCGGAACAGCACGATCAACCGCAACGCGCTCCTGCTCCCCAAACCCTTCAGCATGACGGCCTTGGCAACGAAGATACGGGAAGCCACCGCAGGCGACGGCTGACCGGCCGCGCCGTTTGCGGCGCTTGACAAGCCTGGTGCCCTGCCATACTTAACCTGCAGGTTACTTAACTTGCGGGTTCAGCATATGCCCCCCGACTACCTCAGCCGCACCTTCTCCGCCCTCGCGGACCCGACGCGCCGGGCAATTCTGGCGCGGCTGATCTCGGGAGAAGCCTCGGTCACCGAACTGGCCGCGCCATTCGACATGAGCCTCCCCGCGATCTCCAAGCACCTCAAGGTGCTGGAGCACGCCGGACTGATCGTCCGCGGCCGCGAGGCGCAATGGCGGCCATGCCGGCTGGAGGCGCGCCCACTCAAGGGTGCCGCAGACTGGCTGGAGCATTACCGCATCTTCTGGGAACAGAGCCTCGACCGGCTCGAGGGCTACCTGAAGGAACTACAAGGCAAGGAGAAGCGACGTGGACGGAAGCATTAGCGTCACAGCGGATCGCGAACTCGTGGTCACGCGCGTCATCGATGCGCCGCGCCGGCTGGTGTTCAGGGCATGGACACAGCCGGAACATATCGCCCGCTGGTGGGGCCCGCAGGGCTTCACCACGATCCACTGCGACATGGACGTCCGTGTCGGCGGCACCTACCGCTTCGGCATGCGCTCGCCGCACGGCACCGAGCACTGGAAGCGCGGCGTCTACCGCGAAATCGTCGAGCCGGAGCGGATCGTCTTCACCTTCGCCTGGGAGAACGCCGACGGCGCAGCTCAGGCCACGAACTGCTGACCACCGTGACCTTCGCCGAGCAAGGCGCCAAGACAAAGCTCACGCTGCATCAGGGTGTGTTCGAGACCTCAGAAGGCCGCGACGACCACGTAATCGGCTGGACAAGCTGCTTCGAGCGCTTCGCCAGCTACCTGCAAACCATCGCACAAGGAGAATAGAGCAATGCAGCATCAGATCGCCTCACGCGACGAGTGGCTTGCCGCACGCAAGGAACTTCTGCGCAAGGAAAAGGAATTCACCCGCCTGCGCGACCAGTTGAGCGCCGAACGTCGCGCGCTGCCCTGGGTGAAGGTGGAGAAGAACTACGTGTTCGACGGCCCGAACGGCGAGGAGACGCTCGCCGACCTGTTCGACGGGCGCAGCCAGCTCGTCGTCAAGCACTTCATGTTCGGCCCGGACTGGACGGAAGGCTGCGTCGGCTGCTCGTTCGAACTCGACCACACCATGGGTGCGCTGGTTCACCTCGCGCACCACGACGTGTCATACGCCGTGGTCTCGCGCGCGCCATTGGCGAAGACCGAGCCGTTCAGGCAGCGCATGGGCTGGCGCGTCAAATGGGTGTCGTCGTACGGCAATGACTTCAACCACGACTTCCACGTGTCGTTCTCGCCCGAGGAGATCGCCGCCGGCAAGGCCACCTACAACTACCGCGACGGCGCCCAGGTGATCGACGAAATGTCGGGCCGCAGCGTGTTCTACAAGGACGAAGCCGGCCAGATCTTCCACACCTACTCGTCGTTCGCGCGTGGCGGCGAGATGTTCCTGGGCAGCTACGCCTTCCTTGACATCACGCCGAAAGGACGCGACGAAACCATCAACGGCAACCTCACGGACTGGGTTCGCCATCACGATCGGTACGACGATGCCAGTGCGTCGTGCTGCCACGACTGATCCGCGGGAGCGGCCATGAAACTCTTCTACGGCTGGGTCATCGTCGGCATCGGCATGCTCGTCGGCTGCATCGGCATGGGCAGCATGATGTCACTCGGCGTGTTCCTGCAGCCCATGTCGCAGGACATGGGCTGGTCACGCGCCGGCATCTCGTTTGCCGCGGTGCTCAACTTCCTGGCCATGGGTTTCGGATCGTTCTTCTGGGGCTCGCTGTCCGACCGGTTCGGCACACGCGCCGTGGTGCTGGCCGGCGGCGTCCTCCTCGGCATCGGCCTGATCGCAGGCAGCCAGGCGACGACGCTATGGCAGTTCCAGCTCCTGTTCGGCATCACTGTCGGGCTGGCTGTGGGTAGCATCTATGCACCGATGACCGCGACGGTGACGCGTTGGTTCACCGTCAACCGCAGCCTGGCCGTGGCACTGGTCTCTGCGGGCATGGGACTCGGCACGGTGCTCATCGCGCCGCTGTCGCGCTGGATCATCACCAGCTATGACTGGCGCAGCGCGATGCTGGTGACAGGTGGCATCGCCTGGATGGTGATCATCCCTGCCTCCCTGTTCCTGCGCCGTCCGCCCGTGCCGGCGTACGCTGGTGCTGCCACCAATGCCGGCATCTCAGGGCACGAGTTCACCATGCTCGAGGTGTTGCGCACGCCGCAATTCGCCTCGATCGCGCTCACTCACTTCGCGTGCTGCGCGGCACATTCCGGCCCGATCTTCCACATGGTGAGCTATGCGATGGACTGCGGCGTGCCGTCGATGGCCGCCGCCGCCGTGTTCGGTGTCGCTGGTCTCGCGTCGTTGAGCGGCCGCATCGTGTGCGGCCTGGTCGCCGATCGTGTCGGCGCCAAGCGCACTCTGATCACCGGACTTGCCGTGCAGGCGCTCGCCGTGAGCCTCTACCTCGTCACGCAGGGCGCCACGGGGTTCTATGCACTGGCAGCGCTGTTCGGCCTGTCCTATGGCGGTGTGATGCCGCTCTACGCGATCCTCGTGCGCGAGTATTTTGGTGCGAAGATCATGGGCACCGCGTACGGCGCCGTCGTGATGGTCTCGCTTCTGGGCATGGCGATTGGTCCATGGGCCGGCGGCTGGCTTTTCGACACGTTCGGCAGCTACTTCTGGCTGTATATCGGTTCGTTCGGTATCGGCCTCGGCGCCGTAGCAATCGCGTTCACCTTCCGCCCGCCAGAACGGCAACCGGTCGCACTGGCAACGGCGGCCGCCATCTAAAGCGACAAGGAGTGAAGCGCGCTATCCATGCCAAGTTTATTTAACTAATCGGCTAAATAATGGCTCGCAACCTTGAAGGAATTCTCTCGATGAAGCGCAGTTACGGTTGGGTCGTGGTCGGCGCCGGGGCGTTGATGGGATGCGTCGCCATCGGCACGGTGTTTTCGCTCGCGGTCTTCCTGCAGCCGATGTCGGAGGCGACCGGCTGGTCGCGCACCGGTATCTCAAGCGCCATGACAATCGTCTTTGTTGCGATGGGACTGGGTGCCTTTGGCTGGGGCGCGCTGACCGACCGCTTCGGCCCCATGGTCGTCGTGCTGTCGGGCGGATTGCTGCTGGGGCTGGGCGTAGCCGCAGCAAGCCGCGCCACCAGTCTGCTCGAGTTCCAACTCGTCTATGGCATCGTGGTCGGCGGTGCGGCTGGGGCGGTCTTCGCGCCCACGATCGCGACGGTGACGGGCTGGTTCGAGAAACGCCGCAGCCTGGCTGTCTCGTTGGTCTCGGCGGGCATGGGCATGGCGCCGCTGACCATCTCGCCTTTCGCAGGCTGGCTGATCACCACATACGACTGGCGCACCGCGCAACTCTGCATCGCGATCCTCGCCTGGGTAGTGCTGGTGCCGGTCGCCTTCCTGGTAAGGCGGCCGCCAAGCACGGTGGTGCGAGCTGGCGCGGCATCGAACTCCGTGCCCGGTGATCCTGGCATGACAGTGGGACAGGCATTGCGTTCGCCGCAGTTCATCGTGCTGGCCGCCACCTTCTTCGCCTGTTGTGCGACGCATTCCGGCCCGATCTTCCATACCGTGAGCTATGCCATCGCCTGTGGACTTCCGCCTTTGACAGCGGTCACGATCTACAGCGCCGAGGGTCTGGCGGGCCTGGGCGGCCGGCTGGTGTTCGGTCTCTCGGGCGACAGGTTCGGTGCCAAGCGCACTCTCGTCGTAGGGCTCCTGATCCAGGCGGTGGCGGCCGGCGCCTATTTCTTTACCCGGCAACTCAGTGAATTCTATGCGGTGGCGCTAGTGTTCGGGCTCGCCTATGGCGGCGTCATGCCGCTTTACGCAGTGATTGCGCGCGAGTATTTCCCGATGCGCATCATGGGTACGGTGTTCGGTGCGGCGACGATGGTCTCGAGCCTGGGCATGGCGTTGGGACCAGCCGTCGGCGGCCTCATCTACGACCACACAGGCAGTTACGGCTTGCTCTACATCAGCTCGTTCGGCATCGGGCTCGGCGCGGTGGCGATCGCCCTCACCTTCCCGCCCTTCCCCGCAAGACGCACAGCTGTACAGCCAGCTTGAGAGGCGGCGTCTGTCAGCCGAGCATTTCGCGCAACACCTGCTCCGTATCGGCACCAAGCGCCGGTGCGGGGCCGGTCCTGCGACCAAAGCTGGCACGCCAGGGAAGTCCCGGCAGCACACCGCCCTCGTGCACATCCCAGAAGCCGCGTTCGCACAGATGCGTGTCGCGCACGAGATCGACGGAACTCGCGAGCGCGGCCGAAGGGATTCCGGCTCGTAGCAGCTTCGCGGCTGCCGCCTTGGCATCCTGCGTGCGCGCCCAGTCCGCCAGCGTTCCAGGGACCAGATCGGACAGCGCCCGCCATTGCACATCATCTCCGACCGCGACGCTGATCCAGTCGTCATCGCCCGCACAGCGGAACGCATCGTGCAGCCGATGGCGCTTGGAAGCATTGCCCTGCGGCGCCGGCGCGCCGTCGAGTTGGGTCGCCAGCAGCGGCTCCGCCATCGTCCAAAGCAGCGCTTCGATCATCGAGAAATCGACCCGCGCCACGCCACCGTACCTGCGGCGCTGCCATAGTGCGGCGGCAACAATGAACGCGAGCATCAGCCCACACATCGGATCGAGCCATGCGAACCCGACGCGTGGTGGCACATCGGGATGCCGGTTCAGACCGGCAAATCCCGCATAGCATTGCAGCAGCGTGCCATACGCAACGGCATGCGATTCCGGCCCGGTTCGCCCGAGACCCGACGCCGAAACGTAGATCAGGTTTGGATTGTGCCGCTGCAGCGCGGCCGCACCGAGCCCGAGCCGGTCCATCACCCCAGTCGCAAAATTCTCCACCAGCACATCGCAACGCTCGGCCAGCGACCGCGCCACATCGACGGCCTCGGGAACCTTCAGATCCAGCACGATGCCCCGCTTCGCCTGACCGAGCACGGTGTGCAGTTCAGATGCGCGGCCAGGATCGCCGCGACCAGGCGCCTCGACCTTGATCACATCGGCGCCCATCGCCGCTAGATAGCGCGTCGTCGTCGGCCCCGCGATCACCCAACTGAAATCGAGCACACGGACGCCGGACAACGGCAACAACCCCCTCTCCCGCGAAGCGGGGGAGGGTTGGGGTGGGGGTGTCTCACGCTCGCTCTCTGCGACCCTCAACCCGAACGGTGGACCGGGCGCCTTGATCGTTCGGCCACCAAGCTCGACGGCGCGCCAGAACCCACGATGTGCAAGCTGCGGCGACTCAAGCTGCTCGGCCAGTTCGCGCAACGGAAAGCTGGGCACACGCGCGGCCTGCGCCGTATCGGCGATCCATTGCTTGTCATGCTGCCGGCTCCACGCCGACATCAGCGCGTGAAGCGCATCCCAGTTGGCGACACGATCCGCCTTGGTGGCGAAACGCGGATCGTTGCCCCAATCCGGCGATCCCATCGCGACGAGCCACGACGCCCATTGGCGGTCCTCGCGCGGCGAAATAGCGGCATAGCCGTCTCGCGCAGGGAGGATGCAAACGGTGGCCCCGTTGCCGTCGGTCAGGCGTTTGCGCGAGCGGCTTTTGCCGTGCAGTCCGGCGCTGGTCAGCTCGCCCATCGCCATCGTCGCCAGCGCTTCCTCGATCGACACATCGACGATCGCGCCCGACATGTGTGCCTGCGCCGCATGCATGCCCGCACACGCAGCCGCGAGCCCGCCGATGAACGCGGACTGCTCGCCCACCGGGCGGATCGGCGCCTCCGACAGATCATCCACCTGTCCCGTCAACAGCCGCGCGATGCCGCTGGAATACATCAATGTCAGATCGCTCGCCGGATCGTTCGCCCTCGGTCCGCTCTGACCGAACGGCGAGATCAACACCAGCGCGGCCGTTTCATTCAATCGCCGCAGAGCCTCGGTATCGCACTGACGCTCGCGCAGTTCCGCGGGACGGCCTTCGCACACGATCAGATCGGCTCTCGCCAGCGCATCGCGTGTCACCACCGCCTTGCCCTGATTGAGATACGCGGCCAGCAGCGTCGAAGTGTCAGGGTCGACGCACGCCACATTCGCGCCAACATCGGCAAGCAACCGTCCGCAGACAGCGGCAGCCAGGCCCTGGCCAATCTGCACAACACTGAAGCCTGCCAGCATCGACATGTGTCACCCGTTCAGGATTGGACGGATGAAATCAGCCAGGGTTCCGCCACTCGAAATCTCCTTCTGATCATCCGGTATTTTCAATCTGTTATCAAGCAATTTGCATAGTCACATCTGTGGCCATTGACCGCGAATATGACCACGCTAGGCTGCTCGCGGACAGGAGCCTGCCATGCCCCGCGCCGCCCCGCGATACTGCCTCAAGAAGCGAACCCGCTACTACGGCCACATGCCGATCCCCGCCGACGTGCGCTATGCCTTTTACGGCAAGAAGCAGTTCATGGTGCCCTTGGGGGACGCCCCGCAGGGCGAGACCGACCCGGACCGGGCAGCGGCGGCGGTCGGCCCCCTCGTCGTCGAATGGAAAAGCCGGATCGCCGCCGTGCGCGCCGGGCTGCGTGATCCGCTTCAGGAGCAGATCGACAAGCTGGCGGCGAAGTATCGGCAGGAGCACGACTCGGATGCCGAGGCGCGATTGGTGGTCGATGTGATCGACTTCGTGTTCCGCGAGGTCGGCGGCATGACCCGGTTGCATCAATGCACCGCGCTCACCGAATGCCAGGGCGATGCCCCACCGGCTTTGCTCACGGCGCCGTATAGTCGCAGGGCGATCGGAGCGCTCAACCAGATTAGGCATCTTGATGGCAACCACACGCCGTTCATCACCCACGCGTTACGGTGGGAGGCGACGTTGGGCAAGAGCAAGACCTCGGATCGCTGGATCGTCATTATCAGGGATTTCGACGCGGCGGTCGGGCAGCCGCTCGAACGATTATTCGGCCGTCATGTGCAGACCTGGATCGACGATCTGCTATCAAGCGGCAAAAGCACCGCTACGGTGCGGTTCAGGCGGAACGCGCTCAGCGCGTATTGGACCTGGATGGCTTCGCACGAACTCGTCGATGGCGAAGCGAATCCGTTTGCTGGCCGCAGGATCCGGTCCCGCCAGACAAAAGTCGAGCGCGCGAAGTCGGCCAAGATCGGCTTCCCGCTGAGCGAGGTCCCACGTCTCTGGCAAGAAGCCGAAGCGTATGGCGACCAGGAACTGAGCCACGCGATCAAGCTGGCGATCTATATGGGCTGGAGGTTGGAGGAACTCGCGCAACTCAAGGCCACGGACGTGCATCAGATGGCTGGCGTGACCTACATCGCGGCTGGGCTGAAATCTGAAGCTGGCCTGCGCGAGTTGCCGGTGCCCACCGCGATCCTACCGTTGGTCCAGCAACTGATGCAGCGACAGGATAGCGACGGCTATCTGATTCGCTCGACCGCGAACAACAAGTGGAAACTGCGCGGCAGCAAAATAGGTCAACGGTTCACGCGGTTGAAGCAAAAGTTGGCATACGACAGGCGCAGGAGCTTCCATTCGCTGCGGCACAGTTTCGCGACGATGCTGAGTGCGGCGGGCTGCCCGCTTCCGGTCATGCGCGATCTGCTGGGCCACGCCGGAAACGACGTGACACTCGGGTACGTTGACGAATCCGACCTGCGGGACCGGCTGGTCCAACTTGACCGTGCGATCCGGTTCCCGGATGCTGCTCAGCATGACTAGAAACCGCCGAATACCGAGGGGCGCGACGGACACTCTACAAACATTGTGGAGTGCTCAACGCAGTGCCTATCACGACGACGCCGCCTACTCGCGTTATCTCCTGCCACCTGCGGTTTCCGCTACGGATTGACCGCCGGGTAGCCTATCGCTTGCTAACTGAGCAAGGCGATTTTGTTTCAGCCAAATCCCCAAATTTCTATGATGCCAGTGGGCAACCGACCGCACTAGCTGCGGACCTCGCTCGCGGCTCAATCGTGCGCGTCGCCCATGACGACGGCGCCCTGCGCGCCGTGCAGCTACTCGACCCGAAATACCCCAATCCGTTCGAGCGTCTGCTTCAGTGGGCTTGGCGTCGGTTTGGGCGTCAGGCGCTGGGTTCCATAACGGTCCCAAGCCGCCGCGCCCCACGATGCTCGACAGTTGTATGGGCGCGCGATTCCAATCGACTTTGGAGAAGGGGAGCGGCTCTACGACCCTTGAATTCAAGATTTTCTTCATCCGGCCGATCACACCGGAGATAGGCCCGATCATGGTTGAGGGCACGGTGATCAGCCGGGGCCGACGGGTTGGTACTGCGGAGGGACGTGTCACGGACAGCGGGGGACGCCTGCTCGTTCATGGGACAACTACCTGCTTGATCTTTGAAAGCTGACCATCGGTCGATGCTGTCAGAAAATATCTGACATCCCGATGCAGCCACAATAGCACTCGGCTTCCAATGTAGTTCGTAGCAAATCGTGCACGAACCCGACGGTGCTTTGGTCAAACGTCACAGACAGCACGAAAAGACCGCCCACCGGTCGGTCGAGGCTGGCAGCAAACAGCCGACAGTGTGGTGTGGTGATCGCTGCCATCTAGGCCAGCAGCAATCCGCCCAAAATTCGGCGTGCAACCGGGGTAGCCGTTCGATCGATGTGATGCGGAGGTGCCGATCCATGCGACCGCGATCAGTACATTCAGCGCGACGGTGCAAGGGGTCTGCTTCATCCGGTAGTCGGCCGGCGACGGCCAGCATGTGCATCCCAGGATCGCCGCCTTGCTGGAAGCGGGTTCAGCACGCCGACCTCATCCACAGCACCGCCATGAACAAGTACGGCGAACGCAGCCAGCCGATCGGCAAGCGATTTGGCCGCTTGAACTTAGGACTCGGCTTCGACGGACGATTTATGTTCCACTCGATCCGTAAGTTGGTGGCCCATTTGTTCGAAACAGCGGAATGCCCGGCGGGCGTCGCCAAGGACATCATCGGTCACCACTATCCCGCCGTCACAGGCGCGCGTCAGCCAGCACCGGGCTGAACGGCGCCTCTTCCTCGGGCTCCTTCACAAGTTGGATTGCCTCCATCCACTTCCGACGATCCTGGTCGGTGTATCGCACGTACACGTAGGGATCGGGCATCACCTCACGTAGCGGCATACGTCGGCTCATAGAGCATTGGTTGACGGCGGCTGACGAAGACCCCGCCATCCGTGAAGGCGAGGGACGTGGAGGCCCGTTTCCTCACCACGGTACCGCACAGTTTTGTGCAATGCTGCGAATGCGACCGTCATAAATCCTCCATCGATTGCACTCGGCCGGACTTGTCACTTTGCCCCCCGCCTGTCCGCAAACAAGGTTCCATGAAAAAATATTCGGCTTGACCGTTTTGGGTTGTTGGTCATTAAGTCGATATCGCAATACATGTATTGCAGGTGGTGACAGCTTTTTTTGATAATCGGACAGCGCTTCTGGCCAGAACACGTAACGACCACCGCACTCTTGCACACGTGCTGCACGATGTGTTGCGTTCCTGCATGCACGACCCGCATTGGGTTTGCTGCTGTCCAAGGAGAACAGATATGATTAGTGACGTGCTGGTAGAAGCGTGCGAGCAAATCAAACAGTATCTTGACGATCCCGTGTTTGCCGGCGCTTATTCTGGGACTGTGCGCGACGAGATCGTGCGTGTGGTGGACGAGATGGATCGGCTACGCGGCGTGCTGGACCAACCGCCAACCGCCGCCTCCCCTCGCCCGGAACAGGGCTGAACCACGATCTAACCTCAACAGCATCTCTTCAGCACCGAACCTGCAATGTTGCAGGCTCGGTGCCTGCGAACAGACTGTGGCGGGCGATTTGTTGACTTCGATCGGTGATCTCGGCTCCGACCGGGGTATTTGCGCAGGGCACCACCGCAGCACCGGTAATGGGAACCGCGCGAGAGCGAACAGCAGGAAATTGCGAGAAAAGGCGTCGCAGCTAATCCCAAAATCATAGAGATTTTCTTGCGACGTTTTTCCTGCGACTTGTGTCGCGTGAAACCCGTCGCAACAAATTCGACAGCCTTCCCCTTTAGGGAATTACTTACGACGGGTTTCTTGCGACATCCGAGGCTATGCTGCCTTGGCGAACGCCGCCCGCTTCTGCGCCAACCGGTGCCGGTCTGATTCGCGCTTGCGGACTACAGCGACCAGCTTCTCCTTCTCGCTTCGCTCTGGACGCCCGCTAGCACCCGGCTTCCGCCCTTTGGCATTCGCCGCCTCAGCCCGCTTGTGCACTGCGCGTTGGCGGTCAGCCTCGCGTTTGCGGCACTGGGCCTCCCACTTCTCCTTTTCGCTCTGGCTGGCCTTGCGTCCACGGCCTTTGCCTGCCACGTCATCCAGTTGCGCCTTGAGCGCGGCGTCCATCGGCAACGGCAGCACGCGATCCTCGCCCAACCCGCACTTGATCTTGACGTATTCTGCTTGGGTTTTGTCAGCCACCACGTATTTGCACTGGTCAGCACTAACGAACCGCCGGGTGTTGATCCGGCTGAGGAATTGCAAGCAGGCGTACAACTCGTATTCCTGCAAGGCGAGGAGGTTGGCCCGTTGCCGGCCAAGGATGCGTTCCAGGAAGCGCAATATAGCCGACGGCAGTTTGATCGTGCCCAGCCACGCAGCGCCGTGGACTCCCGAATAGCAGTTGATCCCATTCGCGCGCGGCGTCAGGTAGGCATCGCGCTGATGGCCTTGCTCATCGATGATGTGGGTCGGCAGGGCGGCGAAGTCACCGGTCGCGCGTAGGCTTTCATTGATTGACCAAATGAACGGCTGATCGCCGAAGAACGCCTTGAGCGCCTGCGCCATCGCCCGACGGCGTGAGGGGTTTCCCCGGTTCATCAGGTAAGTGTCGCTGATCTCGCGGTTCTCTAGCAGGTAATAGAGCGTGACTCGCTCGCTGAGTGGCGCGGTGCGTGCCCAACCATCGCTCAAGGGCCGCTTTACCCAGGTCACATCGTAGAGGTATGACCATAGCTGGTGGATCAGCAGTTGATCGAAGTAGGCGGCCATCATCACCACCCGGTCGAAATGCGCGATGTGGCACGGATGTAGCAGCGCCAGCACATCCAAGTTGCCCTGATCCGGCTCGCCTAGAGCGTTCCACTCATCGGCAAATGCGAAGACCTGTCCACTGGTTTTGCCGGACTGCTCGATGATCCAGCGCAAATTGGTGCTACCGTGCAGCGTGTCGCGCTTCATATCGTCGTCCTCGAACTGCTCACAACCTTCCTGGGTCAGCACCAGCCGCACCGCCTGGGTGTCCACATCCACCTTGCCATCATAAGCATCAGGCTCGCTGATGCCGACGGGATGCAGCAACTCGCGCACCACGCGGTAGGACTTGTTGAAGTCCGATGACCGTTGTTCCCATATCTGGATCGGCTCGTCGATCATCAGCGTGCCTTCGCAGCGATCCAAGCAGTGGTCTACCAAGGTCTTGTGGGTTATTAACGTGACGAAAATCACCGCATCCCTATCAGGACGCTGACTGATCTCGGCCATGCGCCTGTCGATCTGCATCTTCATTGTGCCTTTACCGCCGGCCTCGCAGTGGATCGCGAGGAAATCCACGGTCGATCCTGTGTTCTGGCTGACGATGGTCGCCAGTTCCTCGCAGCGTTCACTCGCGAGCGGGTTAATCTTGCCGATCGCCCACCAATAGACCCCCGGCCCGCCCTGCACGATTTCGCGCAACGCTTCGCGGGTTTTGCCGGCACCCGGCTCGTCGTCCATGATCTCAACGGTGACGTGGCACGGCATGTCATCATCCGGCAGCACCTCCTTCTCGACCGGCACCTGCTGCACCAACCAGTCGATGTAGCTAAGGATGTCACGCACCTTGCCCTTGCGGGTCCACCACTGAATGCTGCTGTCGAAGCTTTCGTAGCACCAGATCAGATCGGCCTTGGTTAGCCTGTAGCGGTGCCACAGCATCGCCAGAACCGCGCGCATCGAGTCGTAGTAGTTGAGGTTCTTGGTTTTGGCGAGGTAGTAGTCACGGTAGTATTTGAGGTCGAGCGTGGCGAGGTTTTCCAGGTTCGGTTGGCCGGCGGTCTGCCTCTGGTGCAGTTCCTCGCGCTCCTGATCGTTGAGGTTCTCGAACTTCTTGTTGCGCCCCGGCCTCTTCGGTTTGGGGTAGAGCGCGCTGTCCACGATCTTCTGCGCTGCCTCGATGTAATGGGCGCGGTTGAGATCGGCCGGGATCGCATCAGGCAGATCGTTGACCAACACGGCGTTGACCATCCCGGCATGCCTTGCGCGCTGCTTCGGGTTGGCGGCATTGACGCTGTAGAGCACGACACCAGCGGTGGACGGGATCGCCTCATACCAGCGATTGATGCGTTGGCTTAGGCGGTTGCCCTCGGAGTCCTCGACGTAGTGAGTCTTATCCACCGCCTGATAGTCGGTGAACCGCGCCAAATCATCGCAGCCATTGATCGTTTCGGCGACCGGTATGCCATGCAAAAGCTCGCGCACGGCAGCATCGGCCACTATGGCGTGCGCGTTCTTCTTGCCCCACTCGACGCCGTGATAGATGCCACCTCTGCGCTTGACGCCGGTCTTGCCGGCCGGGGTCTGATACTCCATGACGAAGTTCGAGATATCGGTGCGGAACAGCTTCAGAACCTCAACCTGCTCGAACTCGATCGCGTAGGTCGCAGCCACGTCACCCATCACATGTTGCATCATGGCAAGATGTTGGCGTGGTAGGCGAACCATGATGCCGTCCGTGTTGGCGGACAGAACTGCGAGGCCATTTATGGTCAACATGTCCTGGATCAGCCGGAGCAGGATGAACTGACCGTTCAGCGACACTGCGGCCCGCTTGGGCGGATCGACTAAATCGGACTTGAACCGCGAAGCGTATTTGCCGTAGGTGCCGTTGATGCCTTCCTTCAGTCCTGCGGCGATCTCCTCCTCACCCGCCCGCTTGGCTTCCAACCGGCGGTCCCTGATCTCACGGAATGCCTGGACGAACAGATCGGCGTCAATATGATCTGGTACGATCTTCTCGTTAATGATGACCGCCGCGTAGCAAGACGACACATCGATGTCGATCACCACTTCGTCGTCGCTGCGACGGTAGATTAGCGGCGCATCTTCCGAGTGCAGCCCGCCCATTCCGACTGAGTAGGTCTTGGTAGCGAGAGTTAGCTTGGTGCTGAAGGCCGGAGTCTCAAAGTCTGGTTCGCCTTTGGTGTTGGTGATGCGTCGCCACTTCATGTTCCAACCGCTGACAGTGGCGAGTAGGTTTTGCAGCCTAGGATCGGTGAAGGTGTGCCTGCGCGATAGCAGGTCTATACCGCCGCACAGCCACTCGGTCTTCTTCGGTGCCTTTAGCCGATAGGCTGGCGGTTCGTCGTCTTCCGGGTTCCAGGTGGCATTGACGCGTTCTTGCATCAACCGCTCATAGTGCGTTACCACCACCCGCTCGCTGAGCCGGGCGTTGCTGTCCGAGGTCAGGTTGATGCCATACTTCTCCGACATCACCCGACGCATCTCGATACCCTTGTCCAACCGTTCCAGCACCAACCGGGTGAGATTGATGTCGTGGATGTTGTAGGCGTCGATGGTCGCCTTCTGTTCCTCGGTCAGCGTCGTGCCGGGTTCGATTGGCAGTTCTTGCAGTGTCTTATAGCCGAACCATGGGCCGAGCGTCTTGAGGCCGGGGAACCCGCCGGCACCCGTCAGGATGCGGGCAAGGTCAATGGAGAGCGGGTAGTCGGCAAGTGGTTCGCCATTCCTGCCGAGCAAAGGCGAATGTCGCCGTCCATTGCCGGCGATGATCTGATCGGCGGCTTCCCAAAGGGAATGACAATCGAGACCCCGGAACGCCAGTGCGAACACATGGTCATCGAAGCCGTGACCGTTATAGGTGACGCAAACCGACAGGCTGCGGCAGTAAACCTCGGCGGCCTTACGGTCGTCTAGGCCATTGTCTGGATCAATGCGGAAGGTATGGTTGACACCCGTTTCAACGTCCTCGAACTTCAGCAAAATGTAGTTGGGATATGTTTCCGTGTCAGCCAAAGCCTTCCTGCCGGTGAACCCGGCAAGCACGGGCTTGAGCATCGGTGATAGACCTTATGGAATGAGCGAATGCCGGTCAGGTTCGGCCTACTCGACCGGCATTCAGACCCATCTTCGACAGTTGGGTGTTCCGGGCGCATGCTAAGTTACTGAATTCATTGGTTGTGGCTAGCGTTCTCGCTAAACTTGTAGTGCCACGCCTAGATGCTGTTCGTCATTGACGGCATGGATATCTTTGGCAATCTGTGCGCACCCAAACACCAATTCGCGCATGTACTTCCGCCGCAAGCAGTCGCAGGGACGCATCTACCTGCAGATCGTCGAAAGTCACCGTACCGGCGATCGGGTGCGTCAGCGCGTGATCGCTACACTCGGACGGCTGGATGAACTCGAGGCCAGCGGGCAACTCGATCGACTGCTGCGCTCGGGCGCGCGCTTCGTGCAGCAAGCGATGGTGCTGAATGCGGCGAGGACCGGAGAGGTACCCGCGATCACGGTGCGCCGTATCGGTCCGGCACTGCTATTCGAGCGACTTTGGGCAGAGACCGGCTGTCAGAGCGTGATCACCGCCTTGGCGCGCCGCCGCGGTCATCGCTTCGGATTGGAACGTGCGGTGTTCCTCACCGTGCTGCACCGGCTGATGCGTGGCGGCTCAGATCTGGCGGCCGACCGCTGGCGCGAGGAGTATCGCATCGCCGGCAGCGAAGATCTCGGCCTCCATCATCTTTATCGTGCCATGGCCTGGCTCGGCGAAGAACTGCCTGCCGATCAGCAGGACGGTGCGACGCGGTTCGCACCACGCTGCAGCAAAGATCTGATTGAGGAGCACCTGTTCGCGCATCGGCGCGACCTGTTCAGCCGGCTCGACCTGGTGTTCATGGACACCACTAGTTTGTACTTCGAGGGCTTGGGCGGCCAATCAATCGGACAATACGGCTACAGCAAGGACCATCGGCCTGACCTGCGTCAGATGATCCTCGCCATTCTGATCGACGGCGACGGACGCCCTGTGTGCTCTGAGATGTGGCCCGGCAACACTGCCGACGTCACCAGCCTGGTTCCGGTGATCGACCGTCTGCGCCGGCGCTTCGCCATCGGCCAAGTCTGCGTTGTCGCCGACCGCGGCATGATCAGTGCCGAGACCATCGCCGCACTCGAGGAGCGCAGCCTACTCTACATTCTCGGCGTGCGCGAGCGCACCGATAAACTGGTGCGCCATGTGGTGCTGAACGATGCCGCGCCCTTCGTACCTCTTATTGTCGAGAAGCGCGGCAGAGACACCGACTACAGTGCCAAGGCGGTAACGCTCGGCGGGGCGCGCTACATCGTCTGCATCAACCATCAAGAGGCAGCGAAGGACGCTGCCGACCGCTCCGCCATTCTGGCCGCGCTGGAACGGCAGTTGCGCCGCGGCGACAAGGCGCTGGTCGGCAACACCGGCTTCCGTCGTTTCCTCAAGACCGTCGGCGATGGTCACTTCGCGGTCGATCGCAGCAAGGCTGACGAAGACGCCAGGTTCGACGGCGTGTTCGTGCTGCGTACCAACACCGATCTCAACCCGCTGGCTGCCATGCTGTGCTACAAGCAACTCTGGGCCGTCGAGCAGACCTTCCGCACGGCAAAACATCTGCTCTCAACTCGACCGATCTTCCACAAGCTCGACGAGACAATTCGCGGCCACGTGTTTTGTAGTTTTCTTGCCCTCGTGCTGAAGGCCGAACTCGAGGCCCGCATCGCCGCGCTCGGCCGAAACGGATCCTGGCCCGCCGTCATCGCCGACATTGATGCACTGACCGAGACCGAGGTGGACCAGGACGGCAAGCAATTCATGCTCCGATCAACGCCCAGGATCGCTGCCGGCCTCGCACTGCGTGCCGCCGGCGTGGCGTTGCCACCAACAGTGCAGGCGATCACCGCAGACTGATTGCCGCTCCAGAACGTGTAGTGCCACGCTGCCGTCGCGGCGCGAATTGTCGGGCACTTTCAATAACTTGCAGAACGGCGCTGTCGAAGATGGGTCAGAGTTCATAAGGTCTGTACGGCGTACAGGTCGGTGGACACTTGGAAGTCCATTTCTATTTATGAAATCCGGTTGCGTTGGTCGGCCGAACCAAGAACTCATCAGGCAACGCGCCAGATGCGGTAACCTTCCCTATCGTCCTCGATTATGCGGCGACACACATATCGATGGCCGGTGATACGCCGCCAATAAGTCAGGGAAATCCGCTTCGGCTTCGGACAAGGCAGGAAGAAGCTTTGCCCGATTTCCAGTTGCCGAAAAGGCATTTGCGCGTCACGGCCGCGTCCAGGTGGCGGCGCAATGGTACTGGTGATCCTAAAATGCTGTTGTCTAATCGACATCTATGTCGCTCCAATGTCTCATTGTATCTCAGTCGTCGGCGCAGGCTCCACGATCGCATTCGGTGATAACTTACGCTCGAATGCTATATATGATGCAGAAGCAAAAAAAGAGTGAATTGCATGAGTTGGAGCGACGGCACGATATGGCGGTGTCGGTTGGAAGGTTACGTGTCAAGAGCCGAGCGTTTGCCTATCATCAAAGTGACTGAGAAGCGGGTCTACTTGGAACGCTGGAGCGGGCAAATGCTTCGTCCCGATGACCGGGTCGCGAATATCGACAAGCGCACAGTAATCCCGCTGGACCGGGAAGCGTTGCGCCTCAATGGCTTATCGCGGACGCGTCCTATACTCTATGACCAATCCAGACGACGATCCGCTGTCAATCCGGACCCTTACGGCGGCCCCGACAGGGTCGAAGGTTGACGCGTGTCGAGGGTTGTTAGGATTGCCTACGTAGGTTGGACGTTCCAACCAACACCCCTTGACGTGAGGGAACCATGCCTACACATAGCCGGTCTCGCCGCGACAGTCGATGGAGACGCCGCCGCATGACAGATGATGACGATCGCCGGTCGTTGGTGCCACATGTCTCTCCGCACAATAGCGACGAGGACCCGCTCTTGCAGGGCATTCCCGACGCACAGCGGGAGCGCATCGAGAGGGGTGAGGCAGCATTGAATGCGATGAAGCGCGGCGAGACGTTCGAGAGATGGCTTGATGTCGCACAAGCCTGTCAGGACTTCCAGCAGATCGTCATGCGGCAGGCGGACGTTAACCAACCCACGGGGGCGCGATACAGAGAGATGTGGCAGCGGCTCGCCGCACATTTCCCGCTGATCGCTGGTCTCCATAAGTCGGAACGTTCACACGCACTCTGGGTTCTGGAGCGCAGAGAGGAACTCATCCTGTGGCTGAAAACGAAGCCCGCCAACCTGATGTATCGGCTCAATCATCCCCGCACGATCCGCAATCGCTGGAAGAAGGAGCATGTGGTCACGCCGCCTGAGGACAAAGAAGGCACAGCACGCACAACCAAGCAAATCACCCTAGGAAAGTTCCTGGAGTTGCAAGCGAAGTTGGATGCGTTCGAGGGCAAGGGCAAAGGTCATTCGTTGATTCCGCATAACGCAAAGGCTGAGGATGTGGCCGATATTTTGAGCGGTGATCACGACGCGGCCTGGATGCGACGACTAGCTCAAGCTGCGGAGAAGCAGGCCGCCGAGTTGGCGCGGTTTGAGGCAACGACGGCGAAGCGCAAGCGGCGCCCAAAATGACCCAAGCTGAGTTCAATGGGCTCTTCTTGCTGAACATGGCGTGCCGTAGGCTGGTGTAGGAGGGCAACTCGCCCGAAGGCATCGCTGCCACCGCCTTGCATATGGCGACTGAATGCAACATGGACGAAGGAAGTCTGATGAAGCTACCGATCTCGCCAAAGATGCAGTCGCTCCTGACACTGATGCCTGATGATGAACCGGTCCTACAAGTCGAAGTCTACGACACGCTAGTTGAGGCGGAAGGGATCGGCTGCATCCCCTATGCAATGGATAAGCGTGGGCTCATCGAAGCCGCGCAAGCCAGCCCACGCCGTGGCGCAAAAGAGGATAATGACCCGCAAACGGTTTGAACCAGATGCTCGGTTCTGGCCGGGAAGACATCAAAGTACCCCACCGACTAGCTCGGCGGCAGTTCAGGTGGCCAAGTCGGGGCGCAAGCGGGCGTAGATGGGGCCATATCGTCCGCCGTCCACCGGTCCAGCCGGATCGGTCCACGGTCCTCTTCGGCGCAGACCTCGCAGACAAACTCCTCATCAGCCGCAAGACGGCCAAACTCAAAGTGCCCATCCCGTACTCGGGGCAGCAAAAGTGCCAGTACCCGTGAGGCATCCAGACCGCGCTTCTATCGAAGCTTTACTGCCTACGTGAGTAGGCCCGAGTTCGGACAATCCGGCTCGCCCGCATTGTGCACCACGATTAGTTAAATCGGCAAAGCCAAATCGCGCGCCCCCACGCCAGTGGGCCATCATCTTGCGCACATGCCGCATCCAGGGATCATCGATGTGCTGAGTGTTGGGGTAGATACTGAAGTCGGGGGAAGGTGTTTTTCACCCGCGATGCACTGCACAGGTGGATGGCTTGGTGTGGTGACCCAATGCGAGCGACGAGCGAGGGATGTCCGCGTCAAATCCACTTAAGATCGTGTCCGAATCATCCCACCGGCCGCCGCGTTGACTGTGACCAAAGTCTACGATCTCGATGTCCTTTACTGCACGACCGTGCGATCAAGCGGACCGCCGCCTCCTCCAAATGCTGACCGTTTGGCCGTTCGCGCCAAATGGACGCATTGGAACTCTGCCAGAACCCTTTCGACCACATCGTCGTCTGCGCCGAAGATGACCAACATTGACGAAAATGGTGCTGTGTCTCGGCGCCCATCCGGGCTGATGAAACGTATGCGGTTGCGCAGGAAAAATACGTCGGCGGCGCCGACCACAAGATCATGGAACACCACAAGGTGAGTATGAACCGGTAGCAACAGCGCAACCATTCGACACTCCTTCGCCGACCACGCTGCGTGCGCGCGACGGATGAAAGCCGCCGCGCCCGAAAATGGAGGGTTGCAGAGTATGTTGCCGAACCATGGCTTTTGGATACCGTCCTCGACGTAGATAGTCCCGGCGCGCACGGAACTCGCGGTATCGCCGGCTGGGTCAAGGTCTATTTTCCCGAGCGCCCGCTCGATGGCGTCGAAGACTTCCGGCGGCGTCCAGCGGCAGTCCCGTCGCCCAGCCTCCCACCTCGCCCGTTCCGGCCTTCTCGCCCGAACCTGGGTAGCGAGGACGCTCAGCAACGCCTCCACCGTATCCACACGTGCCCCGTCGTTTTCAGCCCGCCTAACGGCATTGGGGGAAACGCCAGCACGCCGAGCGGTCTCTGAAATCGACCAACCACGCCGAGCGCGCAGGACGGCAAGACGTTTACCGATACAGGGTCCACGCGGCAACCCAGCGAGGCGTAAATCGAGCGCAGTCATCAGTGCGGCGACCGTCTCCATCCGTCCGCCGCCTTGCGTCTCGATCTCCCAGACCGCATGGGGGTTCACCGACGCCCGAGCAGCTAACTGAGGGAGGGTCAGGCCCAGGGCTTTGCGGGCGTCGCGGATCATGGAGCCGAACCGAAAGGGCTGAGATTTCTCTGCCATTGCGGATCGATAGCCGGTCTCCCAAGAGACCGCCACCAGAATCTACCGCATGGTGCGTGTGGGGCGTACAGATATCGGACTGAACGTTGATCTCACGCGGTAACACGCCGGGCGAACCGGCGTGGAGGTGCCAGCTTCCGCGCGACGTTCGGATGCACCACGATCTCTTGCTCGCTGCGTCCGGCGAAGTACGCCACCACCTCGCTCTTGCTCACCATCGTCTGCAACAGCATCGGCCTCCGCTTCTTGATCCGCCGGTAGTCGGCGAACCACTCAGCCCGCGTACGATCAAGCGTCCATGACAGACCGTGCATGGCAGAGCGCAGATGCACGCCGCGATAGATCGTCAGGCCATCCGGCAGACCGGCGAGATGCTCGCGCTCTTCATCGTCCATCACGGTATGACGCTCCGGCTCTTGGCTCAGCCAGACCTTCCACCATGCGCGACGGTGTTGCCAGATGTTCTCGCTGTCCGACCAAACATGCGACACCATCTCCCAATACCCGCGCCCGTGCAGATTGGAGGCGATAGCCTGCAACGCCGCAACGCGGTGCGGACGTTCGTGCAGCCATATGTAGGTCTCCCAGTCGCCAGCCTGCTTCGCCTGTTCCAGTGCCGCCAGCTTGTAGCGATAGCTCGCGTTCGCTTGGGCATTCATCCCGTCGTGGTGGAAGGGACTGAACACCAGCGGGTGTTTCAGCATCATCCCGCCGAACGACATCGGCACAATCCACGGCTTCAGATCGGGATGCAGGTCTTCTTGCCGAGTAAGCAACTCCATATACGCGGCGACTTCATCGTCCATGATTGATCTCGCTCAAATAGGTGGAGAGAGGCCGCTAAAGCGCGACCTCCCGTGGTCAGTCAGACAGTCTGTGCGTGCTTTGCGATCAGCGTGCGCTCATGTTTCGCACGCTCCTTCGGCCTCATCTTCGCCCGTCGCGCTCGGCAAACAGCCGATCGTACTTGGGTCACAACTGCGCCATGCGGGTTTTCGCGTACTGCGCCGCTTCCCCGGCATCGAGCTTATGCGGCATGGCAGTGGTGTCTTCGACGATCTGAAGCCGTGATGCCGCGATGATGTCGTCGGCACGGGTCTCCAAATCGAACAATCACCTCGGCTCCTCGTGCGCCATCCTCTCGCCGCTTCAGCTTCAGACTGTCGGGGCTACTTCCATCGGGATCAGTCTCGGTGTCCAGGTGCGCCAGATGCTCCGGTGTCTCCAGCCAACGGCAATACCTCGACGCGATCATGGTGACAGCAGATGGTGCAGCCATTGCACGGCACCGTGGCGTCCTTGTCGTTGCGTAATTGCCGTTCCTGACATCAAATAGCTACTACAACAACTTCTTCCAACAACACGGCGACGAAGAGTTTTGGCATTCCGCCCAGCCTGAAAACTTCAGTGTCTTGCAGTCTGATCAATGTCGTGGCGCAGTGCTTCGCGCTGTTCGGCTGTCAGCTTAATCGTTGCCTTCATGTGATATGACAGGGCGTTGCCCGCCCTGTCCCTCTTGTGTTGAATGTCAGCCTTGTACCGATGATGCTTTTGGCGGCACGGGTGATCGCGGTGTACGCCCACCGCCGCCGATCATGCTTGTTGTTCTCGTCGATCAACAGCACCTTGTCCCACTCGGAACCCTGTGCCTTGTGGACGGTCAACGCATAGCCGTAGTCGAATGCGCTGGTCAAGTCGTCATCGTCGTAGTCGTCCAGGCTGCCGCCCTTCTCGACGAAGACGCACTTCGGCACCTCGACCTCAACGCCGTCGATCAACAGATAGATCGCGGCATCGTCCGGCTCGAAGCTC
>CAWBST010000021.1:302500-745747 GCA_963791495.1 uncultured Alphaproteobacteria bacterium | reverse complement strand
CAGTCATCGGCAGGTTCGCACGGCCGGCAAACACCAGGCCGAAGATGAAGTCATTCCAGATGCCGGTGACCTGCAGTATCACAGCAACGACGATGATCGGCAGCGCCATAGGCAGCATGATTGCGCCGAAAATGCGCCAGAAGCCCGCGCCGTCGACGCGCGCTGCCTTGAACAGTTCCTCTGGCAGGGCCGCGAAGTGGTTGCGGAAGATCAGCGTCATCGTCGGCAGGCCAAAGATGGTGTGGATGAGAACGATGCCCGGAACCGAGTTGTTGAGGCCGAGATGTGAGAAGATCCGCACCAGCGGATAGATGAAGACCTGATACGGAATGAAAGCGACCGCGATCAGCACGCCGAACAGCACGACGGCACCTCGAGGTCGCCAGAACGACAACGCATAGCCGGTGATCGCACCGACCGTGATCGAGACGATGACGCTGGGGATCATTATTCGCAGCGAATTGACGAAGCCGACGCGGATGCCGTTGCAGGACAGTCCGGTGCAGGCAGCGAACCATGCCTTGCTCCAGGCAGCGAGGCTCGGTGCACTGGGCCACGCGAAGATGTAACCCTGGCGGATTTCCGGCATCGCCTTGAGCGACGTGACAAGCATCACATAGAGCGGCGTCAGGAAGAACAGGGCACAGATGACCAGGAACGCATAGAGCCCCAAGCGCGCCGGCGACAGCTTTCTGGGGGGACGGCCACGGGGGATCAAAGTCGCGCCGCTCATCCGGTTCGGCGTGCGCCGGGGCGGCTTTGCTGCCAATAGAGCAACGGCGCGATCACCGCGACCACCGTGATCAGCATCGTCGTCGCGGCCGCTGTCGCCAGACCGACATTGCCGCGATCGAACAGGTGATCCATCACGAACTTGGCGGGAACCTCGGAGGCGATGCCAGGTCCGCCGTTGGTCATCGCTACCGACAGATCGTAGAGCCGCGCCACACTTGTCGCGAGCAGGATGATGGCGGTCGCGAAGCTCCCCCTAAGCAGCGGCACGATGATGAAAAGATAGACGCGCCAGGCTGGGATCCCGTCCACGCGTGTCGCCTTCCAGAGTTCCGGATCGACTCCGCGTAATCCCGCCAACATGATTGCCATGACCAGCCCTCCGGCATGCCAGACTGCTGCGGCGACGAGTGTGTAGATTGCGCGCTCCGGCCGCACGATCCAATCGAAATGGAAGCCTGCCAGGCCGAGATCACGCATGACCTTTTCGATACCGAATGTTGGATCAAGCAGCCAACGCCAAGCCAGCCCGGTGACGATGAAGGACATCGAGAACGGATAGAGAAAAACCGAACGCAGCAGGCTCTCGCCTCGCACCCGCTGATCGATCAGCGCGGCGAGCAGAAATCCCAGCACCAAGGCGAGGGAAATGAACAAGAGGCCGAAGATGGCTATGTTGGTGGCGGAGACCTGCCAGCGTTCATTGGCCAAAAGGCTGCTATACTGCCGCAGACCGACGAATACCGAACTTGGCAACATCCGCGAGTTGGTGAACGAAATCCAGATCGTCCAGCCCATCGCGCCACAATACGCGACCAGCGCAATCAGCAACGCCGGTGCCAGCGCGACATGCGCTGCCAGGCGGGAGCCGATCTGCATGGCGCGGGGCGGCGTCAGAACTGCTGCGACAGCGTGCTTGCTACCTTGGTGATGAATGTGTCGGTCGTCATCGTCGGGTCATTCCAGTATTGCGAGATGATGTCCTCGATGGCACCCGTCAGTGCCGGCGGCGACAACAGTTCGTTTGCAGGGACCTGCGCCTTTGCGTCGGCAACCCAACCGGAGGCCTTGCGTGCGCAGGTATCGAGCGAGCTCGTGTCCACATCCAGCCGCACCGGGATCGAGCCTTTCTTCTGGGCAAACTCGATCTGAGTTTTGGGCTCCAACAGCACGCGCGCGAGCAACTGCTGGGCCTTGGTCTGGCTGGTGTCCTTCAGGCGCGGGAAGGCGAACACATCACCCCCCATGACGTAGGCCATGCCATGTTCGCTGAGCACGGTGCAGCCATATTCCTTGCCGGGTGTCATGCCTGCCGCGGTGAATTCCCCCTTCGCCCAGTCGCCCATGAATTGCATGCCGGCCTTCCCCTGGATGACGAGGCTTGTTGCATCGTTCCAGTTGCGCCCGGGACTGCCGGGGTCGACGTAATCGTGCAGGCGCTTGTACGTCTCGACAATTGAGCGGAACTCAGGGCCCTTCACCATTGCGACGTCACGCTTGCCCCAGAAGGCGACGAACAGATCGTGACCGCCGCGACCCGCCATCACATTGTTGAACAGGTTTCGCTCCCAGTTCTTCTGGCCGCTGAAGGCAAGCGGGATCAGCCCGGCTGATTTCAACTTGTCGAGCGCCGGGAACAGGTCCTCCCAGCTCGTGGGCGGCTGCACGCCGGCGCGGTGCAGTGCGTCATTGGAGTAGAACAGCCAGTTCTGACCGTGGATATTGACTGGCACGGCGTAGACATGGCCGTTGCGCGTGACTGCCTGAACGAAAGAGGCCGGCAGGATCGCCTTCCAGTTCTGGGCCGCCGCCTGCGCATCCACGTCGGCGAGCAGTTCGTTCTCCACCAGATCGTCGAACTGCTTGCCGGTGTTGAACTGCATGGCGGTGGGAGGATCGCCGCCGACCGTACGGTTGATGGCGGCGGTGCGGGCATTGGCGCCCCCCGCAATCGCAGTATCCACCCAAGTCCCGCCGGCGGCTCGGAACTGATCCGCGAAAACCTTGACGGCGGCTGATTCACCGCCGGACGTCCACCAATGGATGACTTCAGCGCGTTCCTCTGCACTTGCGGGTGCAGCCAGGACGAACATCGCGGCAACCGCAAGCCCCGCCGAGCGACGAGTAAACATGGCGGCCCTCCCTGAGATTTCGCTCGAACATGTAGCTCAACGCTTCAACGTAGGCCAGCAAGCGCCGCCGGCGTCGCTCGCAGACCCGCGAGCGACGCCGGCTATTGCCTGTAGGACGAGTTGATGCGGTCGAGCTTGCGCAGCAGGGCCAGCCACTCGAGCTTCGCCGAACCACTGACCCAGGTCGTGGCTTTGCTCCGGGCGCGGCGGACGACATCGTCACCAATCGGGCTGAACTCGGCGCCCGATTGCTGAAAGGCAAGCTGCATCGCGCAAGCCCGTTCCATTCGATATGTCGCCACGAACGCCTCGGCGATGCTTGTCCCCACAATCAACAGGCCATGATTGCGCAGGACCATGATGCGGCGATCGCCAAAGTCGGCGAGGAGGCGCTCGCGTTCGTCGGAGCTTCGGCCGGTACCTTCGTAGTCGTGATAGGCAATATCGCCGATCACCTGCAGCGCATGCTGGTTGAGCGGCAGCAGTCCGTCCTTTTGCATCGACACCGCACAGCCGGCGATCGTGTGGGTATGAATCACGCACTGCACCTCAGGCCGCGCCATATGGATCGCGCTCGGTATTGCGAAGCCGCCGCTGTTGATCTCGCACTCCGACGGTTCGACCTTGTTGCCATCGGCGTCGATCTTCACCAGCGACGACGCGGTAACCTCTTCGTACAGGAGACCGTAGGGGTTGATCAGAAAATGATCCCGCGCCCCAGGCACGCGCGCGGTGATGCGCGTGTTGATCAAGTCTGACCACCCAAACATATCGACGAGGCGATAGCAGGCGGCAAGGTCGCATCGGGTCTGCCATTCATCGGCAGATGTGTGGGGGGAATGTGCTGTTGCCGTAGACACCATGGCTTCCTCCAATGCCGGCGAACATGCTTGGCAGATTACACTGGCAGGGCGATTCCCGATAGGTGTTGGCAAGCCGCGATAAGCTGATCCTGCAGCTCCTCGCGTTGCACGACCGGGTTCGGTTTTCGGGATTGCATGTGGTAGAAATATTGGGCGGTCACGCGCGCGGCCGGATCTTCACTGACCGCGAGCCAAACCTGCGTTCTGTGCGCCGCGTCCAGGTCATCCGGAGCGCCAGGGCCGCCCATCCTGGTCGCCACCCAGCCTGGTTCGAGCGCATTGCAAAGCACGTCCGGCCAACGACGCGCCACAGCGAAGGCGATCAGCACGTCATGCAGCTTGCTCTCCGCATACGCCTCTGCTCCTCGCCAGGATCGCGTCACCCATGTCAAATCGCCAAGTTTCAGCGTTGCGCTGCGGTGCATGCCGGAACTCAGGTAGACAAGCCGCTTGGGCTTCGCGATCAATGCCGTCAGGACGTAAGGGGCCAACGTGTTGGTGGCAAAGAGCTGCGGCAGGCCATCCTCGGTGTCGTTGCGACGAGACTCCCGATAGCCGATACCGGCATTGTGGATCACAGCATCGAACCGGCCGAACCCGTTGACCTGCTCTGCAACGTTGCGCATTTCCCGGATACTGGACAGATCGCCGACAACCACGGCTTCCGCGCCAGGAACAGCCGCGAGCGCTGCATCGGCGCGCGCCTGGTTGCGGCCGTGCACGACGACCTGATGCCCCGTCTCGACCAGCAGCTGTGCGGCCATCAAACCCAGACCGGTCGAGGAGCCAGTGATGAAGACACGCGACATTCATATTCTCCGACTCAGACGGCGGGTGTCCCTTGGTTGTGACCAGGAAGCGTGACGGTGAGCATCAGCGCGCTCAGGCTCTTGCCATGGGGGTCGATCGCCAGCGATCGGGTGACACCGCCTCCCAGGGCGTTTTCGATGACAAAGTTCAGCGCCCGTAGTTGCGGCAGTTCGTAACGGCGCACTGGACCAGCGGTAAGATGCCGAAAATGCGCAAGCACACGTTCCGGCGTGAGTTCTCTTCGCAACACCTGCCAGGCTTCGTCGCTGTAGGCGATGACGGAGATGTTCGACGTATTGCCTTTGTCGCCGGCACGGGCATGAGCAAGGTCATAGACTCGCACGCTCATACCGCGCGCTCCATGATGACTTCCGGCTTCACCCACTCGCGCGGGATCAGCACGGATTTCACCGCGAGGATCTGCCTCGCACCGAAGTTCACACCGCCACCGGCGCCGGTGGGTCCTTGCATATGCAGGCTGCGCACCTCGGCACCCACCGCCTCGGCCGCTTTCCTGTCCGATGTGCGCGCCGCAATGCGCAGACGCACCTCATACGGCTCAGGGCACAGCCTGTCGTCGTTGGCATGCAGCGAATTCATGCCTATCAGGTCGATGCGCATTTCCTCATAGGTGAGACCACGTCGGCGCAGGCGTTCCTTCACAACCTCGATCCCCAGTCTGGCGCGACTTACGGCATTGACGCCGGCGAAACCCATCTCGCCTGACCCCATATACCCGTCGAAATAGCCAACGACGACCTTGAAGGTCGGCGTACGCGGCTTCGCCCTTGCCCCGCTCAAGCCAACGCGATCCCTCTCGATCTGCTGAAATGTCACGGATGAGACATCCAGCACGCAGTCCGGCGTGATGTACGCGGCGGGGTTATGCATCTCGTAGAGGAGCTGTTCCGTGCATGTCGCAATGTCGAGCCGCCCTCCGGACCCAGGAGTTTTTGATACTTCCACGCGGCCATCGGACCATACATCGGCGAGCGGATAGCCCAGCCCAGCCAGATCATCGACCTCCTTCTTGCCCGGATCGGCGAAGCAACCGCCAGTCAGTTGGCCAGAGCATTCCAGCAAGTGCCCCGCCAAAGTGCCGTTGGCCAATTTCGGGTAGTCATCATACGACCAGCCAAAGGTGTGCAGCATCGGTCCGAGGAACAGTGCCGGATCGGCAACGCGTCCGGTAATCACCAGATCGGCGCCAGTGTCGAACCCCTGCGCCACCACGTCTGCACCGAGATAGGCATTGGCGGAGGCCATGCGCGGCAACAGTGATTCCAGAGGGGCGCCATCCTCCATCAAGGACAATTCGGGATGCGCGCGCATGACATCGGTGACCTCGTCGCCCTGCACCACCGCGCAGGTGTAGCCGGGACAGCCCCAATCACCGGCATGTTTGCGGATGATGCGCGCCGCACCCATCGGATTTGCCGCTCCCATATTGGTGACAATCCTGATCCCGCGCCGCAGCGCCGGCGGCATGATCGCCTCCATGCGCTCGAGCAGTACCTGGCGTGTAACCCTTGGCCGGGTCCTTTGCCCGATCCAGAGTCTCGCGCGCAATGGTGCGCTCAGCCAGGCATTCCATCGCGAGATAGTCGAGTTCGCCACGCTCGACGATCTCCACGCCGGGCGGGATTCGATCGTCAGCGAAGCCGGCGCCGCAGCCAATTCTAATCTTGTCACGTGGCATGGCGATCCTCGTTCGTATTCGTGATTTGTCTGCCCATGCGTTGGCAAGCCGCAGCGCAGACAGCTGCATGGACATTGCAGACTCGCCACGGTGTCGCCGCTGCAGAACGCAGCGCGCGAGGGGGTACCAGCGGGAGATGTGGGCGCGCAGCGCCGGGTGAGAGTGCCGCCGTCCGCCTACTTCTTCGCGTAGCTTCCTGCTGATCGCCCGGCGATCCGTCCGAACACCGAGCCGGACATCAATCCCGCGCCGCCCAGATAGTTCTGGTAGAACACGCCGCCTACCAGTTCGCCGCCGGCAAACAGGCCCGGAATGACGCGGCCAGTGGTGTCCTCCACCTCGCCGTCGGTGGTGATCTTCAATCCGCCGAAGCTGAACGTGATGCCGCAGGTCACCGCGTACCCGTGGTACGGCGGCTCGTCGATCGGCAGCGCCCAGTTGGACTTGGGCGGCGTGATCCCCTTGGTGGCCTTGCCGTCGAGGATCGCCGGATTGTATTCGCCCGGCTGGCACGCCGCGTTGAACTCACGCACCGTCCGCACCAAGCCCTCGGGACTGATCTCCAGCTTCTGTGCCAGCTCTTCCAGTGTGTTCGCCTCCGCCTTGGTCACCTGGCGGATGCGATACTCGTCGCGCGTCATGTCGATGGTCTTCTTGTCGAAGATCTGCACCGCCATGCGCTGCGGCTGCTTCATCACCTCGCGGCCGTACTTGGCGTAGGTGTGGTTGCGGAAGTCGGCGCCCTCGTCGACGAAGCGCTCGCCATTGGCGTTGACGATGATGCCGATCGGATAGGAGTGCTTCTGGTAGTTGTCGAGCACGACGCGGTCGCCGAACGGCGGCGCGCTGAGGTCCCACTGCACCGCGTGACAGGTTGACCAGCCGCCGAATGCCGCGGCGCCGATCTCCAGCGCCGCCTTGATGCCCTCGCCGGTGTTGTGGCGGGTGCCGCGGACGCGTGCCATCTCCCAACCGGGGCCGTAGTAGCGCACGCGCATCTCGGGATCCGCCTCGAAGCCGCCGCACGCGAGCACGACCGACTTCGCGCTGATGTCCTCGTAGCCGTCGGGGCCGAACACGGTGACGCCGGTGACCTCGCCCTTGCGGTTCTGGATCAGCTTGCGCAGGCCGGTGTTGTAGCGCACGGGGATGCCGTTGCGTTCGGCCGAACGGAACAGGAAGTCGACCAGGCCCCAGCCGCCGCCGACCGCCTCCACCGCCATGCCGCCGAAGAAGTGCTGGATGCCGTTCACCAGATACGACTGGCGCTTGAACATCGGAATCCAGCGCACGCCCTTCTCGCGCATCCACACCACGGTCTCGCGCGAGCGGTTCACCAGCAGGTCGGCCAGTTCTGGTTCGGAGAGGTTCTCCGTCACCTTCATCAGGTCGTCCATGTAGATCTCCGCCGTGAAGGGCGGGATGTACATCTGCTTCGCCTCGCTGTCGGACAGATCGACCAGCACGTCGCGGCGCAGATCGTCGACGCCGTTGTGCACGAAGCGGAAGCCGCCGGCGGTGAAGGTGGAGTTGCCGCCACGCTCCTCCTCGTTGGCCTTCTCCAGCACCAGCACCTTGGCGCCCTGCTCCTGCGCGGAGAGCGCGGCGCACAGCGCGGCGTTGCCCGCGCCAACAACGATCACGTCATACGGGCCGGCATCTGGCATCGGGGCCTCCTGAAGTTCGTCGCCTTTTCCTTACGAACGGTTGCCGCCCGGCGCAAGGCGTCGCACAGTGGCGGAATCCGGGCCGGAGAGCACGAATGGACGAGGAAGCCCAGAGCAAGGGGCAAGAGGGCGCGTGGCACGAGATCGTGCGCGACGTGCTGAAGCGGCATGAGGTGAAGCTGGTGACCTATGTGCCGGACAACGTGCTGCGGCCGCTGATCGATGCGGTGCACGGCGATCCGTTCTTCACCGCGTTCTCCTGCGCGCGTGAGGAAGAGGCGGTGGGCATCGTCTCCGGCGCCTGGATGGGCGGGCTGCGCGGCATCGTGCTGATGCAGACGTCGGGGTTCGCGACGCTGCCGAACGCGATCGCCTCGCTTGCGGTGCCGTTCCAGATCCCGGTGCTGATGATGGTGTCGGAGCGCGGCACGCTCGGCGAGTTCAATATCGGGCAGTCGCTGGTGGCGAAGACGATGCGGCCGGTGCTGCAGGCGCTGGCGGTGGAGCATCACACGATGACGCGGCTCGACGAAGTGGAGTTCACCGTCGATCGCAGCATTGCCCAGGCGGTCGCCACGCAGGCGCCGTGCGTGTTCATCCTCTCGCCCCTGCTCACCGGGGGCAAGGTATTCGCGAAGTGAGCCCGGCCATGTCGTTTGCAGCGAACCATCCGGCGAGCCGCGACCAGGCGAAGGTGATGAACCGGTTCGACATCACCCGGCGCATGGTGGCGCGGCTGAAGCACGACGAGGCGGTGATCGGGGGGATCGGCTACACGAACTTCGATCTGTGGGCGGCGGGGCGGCGGCCACAGAACTTCTACATGCTGGGCAGCATGGGACTGGCGGTGCCGATCGCCCTCGGCGTCGCGCTGTCACAGCCGCAGCGCAAGGTGATCGCGCTGGAGGGCGATGGGTCGATCCTGATGCAGGTCGGGTCGCTGGCGACGGTGGCGGCGCGGAGGCAAAAGAACCTGGCGATCGTGATCATGGACAATGGCACGTATCAGATCACCGGCGGGCAGCTTACCTCGACCGAACTTGGTGCCGACATCGTCGCGATGGCGCGTGGCGCTGGGATTGCGCAAAGTGCCTGGGCGGCGGACGAGGGGGCGTTCGAGGAACTGATCGAACTGTCGCTGCGCGAGGAGGGCCCGTGGCTGATCGGTTGCCGCATCGATCGCGAGAAGCCGGTCGATACCACGGAGCGCGATCCGCCGCGCATCCGCGACCAGTTCATGCGCGGGCTGGGGGTGAAGAAGTAGTGTAGCGGCTTCGCCTCGTCAGTGCGTAGCTGCAGGAGAAGGATCGTCCGATGTCCACGTTTATCATCCATACCCATGGCCGCCTGCAGGAATGGGTGGCCGAGGAAAACGGGTATTTCGCGGCCGAGGGACTGACGGATTACGCACTGTCCTCGCATGGGCTGCTTTCCCCAGATCACGTTCGTGCTGCGATGCCGCCGGCCGATTTGGATAAGCGCCATGGCGCCTATCAGACCTATGAACAAGGCCGCGACGCATCGATCAGCTGCGCGTGTCACTGGACGGTGAACAAGGCAGCCTCGGCAGAATTCGGGCGCCTCTGGGGCGAATGCTACACAATCACCCCGTGCGGCATTTTTGTTCCTGCTCATTCGGCGATCAAGGCGCCTGAGGATCTCGCTGATGTCCCCGTGCATGTCGGTTACCAGTCCGGTAGCCACTACACGACGATTCAGGCGCTGGAACCCTTCGTCCCCAGCGATCGGATCAGGCTGACATTTGGCGGGTCACCGCCTGACCGGGTTGATCAACTGCTGGACGGCCGCGCGGCGGCTGCCACCGTGTTCGGTGCGCAATATTACCTGATGGAACAGCTTGGCTTTCGCAAGATCGTCGACGCCACCTTCATGATTGCGGCGATGGTGCCGAGTGGCGTCGCGCTCGACGATGTCCGCAGATATTTTCGGGCGTTGCGGCGTGCACAGGCCGATATCGATATCTCCCACCAACCCTATGCGCGATATTACGCGTTTGAACTGCCGGAACGACACAAGGCGCTGATCGATGTGCGGCGGTTTGGACCCGGCGAGCGTTTCGTGTTTGAGCCATATACCCAGAGGATGTACGAGCGGACGCAGGCCTGGATCGACGAGCGTGGCATCTTCCCCGCGGAGCAAGCGAGTCCGGGTCGCTATACCGAAGCGGTGATCCGTCTGGAGGCGGCGGAGTAAGCGCCGAAGTCCGTCGGTCACTCCGAGAGCGGTCAGGCTTCCCGGTGCCTACGCGATCTGATCTCGCCAGATTGCGGCGAGTCAGACGTCTACCACCACGTATTGTTCCTCCACCGTCACCGGCACGGTCTCCGCCACGTACGGCCCCTGAACGACGCGCTGACCTTCGGCGACCTCCACCGGATAGCTGCGTACCTGGATCCGTTCCGGCTCACAGTACGACTGCCCGGTGCGTACATCGAATTCCCAGCCATGCCATGGGCAGCGGATGATCTCGCCCTTGCGGGAGTATTTGTAGTGTCCCGGTTCATCCGATTCGATCAGCCCGGTCAGAATGCCTTCGCACATCGGGCCGCCCTGATGCGGGCAGCGATTGAACAGGCCGAAGAACTCGCCGTCCAGATTGAACACGGCGATGGAACGGCCGCGCACTGTCACCAGCTTCCGGTTGCCCGGCGGAATCTCCGCAACGGTTGCGACCACGTGTTTGCTCATGTTGCCTCGGCTCCTTGCGTCCGAGGTAGGTCCATACTGCGACTGCTACCTGTCGTCGACCGGCGGGTTGGCCAAGACCGACGGGCGCGCATCGAACGTCGCGTGCCACGCCGCCAATCGTGAGTGGCCGTCGCGCCAGCGCAGATCGCTGAAGCGAAAGTCCAGGTAAGACAGCGCGATGCCGATTGCGATGTGACCAATGGTGAGACTGCCTGCCGCCAAGGTCTCCGCCTCCTGCTCCAGCGCATCGACGCAGGCGCGGATCTTGGCCTGCCACAGCGCCATGTGGGGCTCGCTCTGTTTCTCAGGCGGGCGGAAGCGCTCGCCGAGCCAGGCGAGTGCGATGTCGAGCATGCCGTCGCCGAGCGCCAAGCGGCGCAGTGCGGTCAGGCGTTCCAGCCACGCGGGGAACAGTTTTTGTCCGTTGTGTAGCGTGTCGAGATACTCGCAGATCACCGGTGAGTCATAGATAATCGTGCCATCCTCCAGCACCAGTGTGGGGATCTTGCCCAACGGGTTCTCGCGCATCAATTCGAGATGCGGCGTTGTGCCACCTACAACCGTCCGCACCGTCTGCAGCCGATCGGCCAGCCCGAGTTCGTGCGCGACGATCATCACCTTGCGCACATAGGGTGAGCGCGGCGACCAGTGCAGCTTCATCATGCCATGTCCTCCATCGCCGCAGTGTGGCATCCTCCATGGGAGCCGGACCAGAGGAGGGAACGCAATGAACTGGATCGAGGTGAACGGCACCAGCCTGCGCTACGAACTCTCCGGTAGTGGCAGGACGACGCTGGTTCTGGTGCATGAGATGGGCGGCACGCTGGACAGTTGGGATCAGGTGCTGCCTGCGCTCAACAACACGCGGCAGGTGTTGCGCTACGACACGCGTGGCGCGGGGTTGTCGGAGAAAATCCACGGGAAGGTTACGTTCGACGACATGGCCGATGACCTTGCGGCGCTGTTGGATGCGATCGGCATCAAGGGCAAGGTCGCGGTTGCCGGCACCGCCGTGGGGGGCGCGATTGCCATACACTTCGCCGTACGTCACGCGTCCCGTGTTGGCGCATTGGTGGTGACGAGCCCTGCCACTGGCGTTGCTCCCGAGCGCCGTCAGGCGACTCTGGATCGCGCCGACGCTGCCGAGGCGCAAGGCATGCGAGCACTGGTGGATCAGGGTTTGGCGAATTCGTACCCGCCGGAGGTTCGTCACAATGCCGAGGAGTTCAGGAAATTCCGCGCGCGGTGGATAGCCAACGACCCCGAGAGCTTCGCGGCGATCAACCGGATGCTGGCAGATTCGAAGGTGACCGAGGAGCTGCCGCGCATCGCCTGCCCCACGCTGGTGATCGGCTGCACGCATGACAGGCTGCGCCCACCGTCTGCGATCGAGCCTATGGCGAAGCAGATTTCGGGCGCGGATTATCTGGAGATCAATTCAGGGCATTTCGCCGGTATCCAGACGCCGGGTCTCGTGTCTCAGGCGTTCCACAGCTTCCTGTTCGCGCTCGGATACTGACACCTGGGCGCTCACCTCGATCCGGCACTGTTCAAGCCGGCCCTGATCATCCTGGCTGCTGCGGCCATCGTCATCCCGCTGTTTCATCGGCTGCGCGTCAGCCCCGTACTGGGGTTCATGCTGGTCGGCGTCGCTGTGGGCCCATACGGCCTTGTGCTGCTGGCCGACCGTTTGCCGTGGCTTGGCGCCATCATGCTGAACCGTCCCGAGACGATCGCGCCGATCGCCGAACTCGGCATCAGCATGATGATGTTCATGATCGGCCTGGAGATGTCGCTGGAGCGGCTGCAGGTGATGCGCCGGCTGGTGTTCGGCTTCGGGCTGCTGCAGTTCGTGCTGTGCGCGGTGGCGATCGCGGCGATCGCCTATGCATTCGATGCGTCGCCGCTGTTGGCCGTCGTGATCGGAGCGGCGCTGTCGATGTCGTCCACCGCGGTGGTCGTGCAGGTGCTGTCGCACGAGAAGCGTCTCGGCGGACCGGTGGGACGCGCCTCGCTGGCGGTGCTGCTGCTGCAGGATATTGCCGCGGTGCCGGTGCTGTTTGTCATCGGCGTGGTCGGCGCCGGCGGCGGGGCGCTCACCTGGACCATCGTTCAGGCGGTGGTTGTCGTGCTCGGGCTGATCGTGGCCGGCCGCTTGGTGCTGCGTCCACTGTTCCGCAGCGTCGCGCGCACGGGCAGCCCGGAATTGTTCGTCGCTGCCTGCTTGCTGGTGGTCCTGGCGACCGGCCTGGCGACCGCGGAGGTCGGCGTGCCGATGGAACTCGGTTCGCTGATCGCCGGTCTGCTGTTGGCTGAAACCGAATTCCGCCGCCAGATCGAGGTGACGATCGATCCGTTCAAGGGGCTGCTGCTCGGCGTGTTCCTGATCTCCGTGGGCATGAGCCTCGATCTCGCCGGCATCGTCGCCGATGCGCCGCGGGTCGTGCTGGGCGGTGTCGTGCTTGTCGTGGTGAAGCTCGCCATCATCGCATGTCTCGCGCGCGCGTTCGGGCTGCGTTGGCTGACCGGCTTGCAGGCCGGACTGCTGCTCGGACCCGGCGGTGAGTTCGGCTTCGTCATCCTGGGTCTGGCGCATGTCGAGGGCCTGATCGGCGGGGACGTCGTGCGCTTCCCATTGGTGGTTGCCGCCGCGACGATGGCCTGCATCCCGTTGCTGTCGACGCTCGGCCGACGGATGTCGCGAGGCGCGCGCGTTGCGCCAGTCGTCGATCCGGCGTTGCTTCTGCCACAGGTCGATGATGCCACGCCGCGTGTCATCATCGCGGGCTTCGGTCGCGTCGGCGAAACCGTCGCCTCGCTGCTGGAAAGGCACAACGTGGCCTATGTGGCGGTGGACGCCGATCCCGACCGAGTCGCGGACCAGCGCAAGGTGCGCCGTTCAGTATACTGGGGCGACATCACACAGCCCGAGCTGCTGCATCGTCTGCATGTTGAGTCAGCGCGTGCGCTGGTGGTGACGATGGGCGATCACGCGGCGAGCGATCGGCTGGTTGCCGCGGCTCGCCTCGCGCGGCGGGATCTGCTGATCATGGTGCGGGCCCGCGACGCGCGGCACGCGGCGCATCTCTATGCGATCGGCGCCACCGATGCAGTGCCGGAGACGATCGAGGCGAGCCTGCAACTGTCCGAGGCTGTGCTGGTCGAGCTTGGTGTTCCCATGGGTCCTGTGATCGCCGCGATCCATGAGCACCGCGCCGAACTGCAGGCGCAGATCAAGGTGATGGCGCCACGCGCGGAAGTCCGCGCGCGCGGACGGCGGCGATTGCGCGATACGCTGACGCGAGCGGGGTAGCGGCGCGCGAAACCGACGGCCCTCCGAACGGTCGCTTGCGGCAGGCTGGCTGCCCTGTTTCCGACACGATCAATTCCTAAGTTAGGAATGGCGGTGGGGAGGGTTTCGCAAGGGAAGCGGGTAGCTGGGAGGCGGAAATGCGTGTTCGATCGGCCGTGCTGCTGAGTTCGGCGACGCTGCTCTTCGCCTGCGCGGAGCAACCAACGAGCTACGCGCCTGGCTACAGCTCTTACGCCCCGGAATACGCCGCGCCGGATTACCCGGGGTATGGTTATGCGCCGGGCCTCGGTTCCTACGGGTCCGATGTGTTCACCGGTGCAGGCGGCTATTGGGGTGGTGGCAACGATCGGGGTCCCTACTGGCATCACCAAAGCCACGACTGGAATCGCGACCGGGCATGGCAGGAACGCCAGCAGCGGCTGACGCCTGCCCAGGCCGCTCAGGCTCAGGCCGCCTTGCAGCAACAACAGCAGCAATTGGCGGCAGCTCAGGCTGCGCGGGCGCAAGCCCTGGCAGCGCAGAACCAGGCAATCTGGCAACAGCGGGCAGCCCAACAGCAGGCTCAGGCCCAAGCCGCCTTGCAACAACAGCAGCAGATGGCGGCGGCTCAGGCCGCGCGGGCTCAAGCCTTGGCAGCGCAGAACCAAGCAATCTGGCAGCAGCGGGCAGCCCAACAGGAGGCTCTATCGGCTGCCCGCGCTCGTTCGCAACGTGGGCAGGCGCAGTGATACCAGCAACATTTCGAGCTGGTGTGACTCCTCTCAGCTGACCAATCGTACCGCCGGCAGATTGTCGGGCACTGTCAGCCTGCAGCCGACCGTCGCGTGCACTTCGTCCAGCGTGATGCCGGGTGCGATCTCGCGAATGCGGAACCCATCGCCGATGGGCTCGAACAGGCCGTAGTTCGTCGCCACCAGCTTCACCACGCCGCGCGCCGTCACCGGCAGCGCGCATTGCGCAACCAGCCGCGGTGCACCGCTGCGCGTGGTCTGTTCCATGATGATGAACACACGCTTCGCACACGCCGCGAGATCCATCGCGCCGCCGATGCCGCCGCCCTTCTGTCCGGTGATTTTCCAATTGGCGAAGTCGCCGTTGCACGCGACCTCGTAGGCGCCCATCACAGTGACGTCGATGCGGCCGCCGCGGATGATCGCGAACGAGTTGGCGTGGTGCACCACCGCGGCGCCAGCCTTCAACGTGACGTTCTGCCCGCCGGCATTGACGAGGTTGAGATCCTCCTCACCCGCGGGTGCGATCGGACCGTAGCCGATGACGCCGTTCTCTGAATGATAGGTGATGTCGCGATCGCCGATGTCGGTGTTGGAGCACATCGTGGGAATGCCGACGCCCAGGTTGACGATCCAGCCGTCCTGGAACTCGAGCGCGATGCGATCCGCCATCTGCTGGCGGGTGAGGCCCTTCTGGGTTCCGCTCATCGGCGACGCTCCTGGCGGCGGGTTGGCCAAAGTCCGTCTGGCGGCGGCGGCACCTTAACCAGCCGATGCACGAAGATGCCCGGCGTGTGCACCTGATCGGGATCGATCGTACCTGCCGGCACGATGTCCTCGTCCACCTCCGCGATCGTGACGCGTGCCGCGGTCGCCATCACCGGACAGAAATTCCGTTGCGAGCGGTGGAACTGCAGGTTGCCGAACGTGTCGGCGCGGGTGGCGCGGACGAAGGCGTAGTCGAGCGGCAGCGCGTATTCCAGCAGGTACTCGCGCCCGTTGATCACGCGGGTCTCGCGGCCTTCGGCGAGTTCGGTGCCGACGGCGGTCGGCGTGTAGAACGCCGGGATGCCGGCGCCGGCCGCGCGCAGACGTTCGGCAAGCGTGCCCTGCGGCACCAGTTCCGCGTCGACCTCGCCGGACTCGTAGTATTTGGTGAACGGCAGTGTGTCGGTGGGACGTGTGGCGGCGGTGAAGGCGCAGATCACCTTCCTCACCTGGCCGTTCTCCACGAGCATGCCGATGTCGGGCATGCGCGGCTGCTGCGCTCCGCCGGTGGTGTTGGCGACGAGGGTAAGCTGCTTCGCGCCGTGCTCGAGCAGCGCCTTGATCAGGTTGAACGGGACGCCCGGCATGGCGAAGCCGCCGAACGCGATGATGCTGCCGTCGCGGATGTCCTGCACCGCCTCGCGGAAGCCGGCGACCTGCTTGGATTTCTGCGTCATCTCCCCCCGCTCTTTGTCGTCGTGAGTTGATGAACGGACATGGGGGAGGGGGAGTCAAGTTGGGAAGGCGACGAGCCTGGCGGCCCGATTGAGGCCGCCAATGCTCGCCGTGCTGTCAAGCGCTGATCAAGCCAAGCTGCTGCATCGCAGTGATTGCGTCCTCCTGGCCAAGTTCCTCTGCGACGCGGCCATTTTCGATACGAAGGACGGTTGTTCCGGCGAACCGCATCTTCCGACCAGAAGCAGCCGGAAGCGAACCTAACCTGAAATCACCGAACGCCGGGCCGGTATGCGTGCCGCCGCCTTCCCATCGGCCGACCACATAGTCGCCTTCCGCGATCAGATCGCCGACGCCCCAAAAGTTCAGATCCGGAAACGCTTCGCGAAACTCCTTCATGAATCTGTTGACTACTGCGCGACCCTTCTTCGGCTCGTGCATCGGATAGTGCACGACGATATCAGGCGTGCCGAGTTCGTCGACGATGCGCGGATTCCACGGGTTCCCCCAGAATTCCTTGAACCAGCGCGCCACGACCTGCTTGTTGTCCTGAGACATCGATCATCTCCGTTCGCTCGTTGCTCGAATGCGAGAAGGACGCGGCAATGGCTGCCGTCGCCCGTGAAGCAACGTAGGCAATCGGGCTTCGTGCGGCACTCCGCTTCTTGCTTCGAGACTCGTGCGCGGATTACGGAGCGCTGGGCGACTCGTCCTGTTCCGGCATACTGGCGAGCATGTTCGGGACGGTGCATGCCGTCGGTCTGAAAAGCCGCCAGCAATTGTGACGATCGATGTAATGGCCTGGGTTTTTCTTTGCCAATCCAGGCGTTGATGTTAGCATTTCTCGTGTTGGCACGGAGATAGGGCATGCGGCTATCTCGCGGATGGTGCGGACTACTTCTCTTCTGGGTCGGCGTTGTGAGTCTCGGCGGCATCGGTGCGGCGACGCTGCAAATCCTCGGACCGCCGCAGGCGACGGAGGATTCCGAGCGAGAGCACTACGCTGGCCCCGCCGCTGCTCAGCCTGAGAGCCTCATGCCGGGCGCGTCTTCTGCTGTCGGGCCTACTTCAAGTCCGAACGCCGCGGCAATTTCAGCGCAGCATCAGGAGCAGATGTTGCCCGAACAGGCGATGATCGTTCCGCCTGAGACTTCATCTGCGATTGATGACGGCGCATTGATGCATGACTCACAGATGGATCGCGCACCTGCGCCCGTGTTGCAGGAAGCGTCGCCTGAGCCGAAGACGACGGTTGCACTTGAAACCACAGATGCGCCGGATAAGCGGGACAACGTCCAACTAACGCCGGTTTCACATGTTGTATTGTCCGCTCCGGATGTGACTGCCGTCAGCGACTTGCTTGACGAAGCAAACGGGACTGGGTCGCACGAGGCCGAAAAGGCGGGAAAGAAACTGCGCCTGCGCGTCGCTCGCGACAGGAGGCACTGTCCCGGGACGACCTGCCTGACGTGGCGCCTTCTGAAGCAGCGAGGTGGTGCTCCACGCGCTGCCAGGATCGATCTGGCGGGACTGCATCTGGCACCTGATCTGCGCGACGCCGCCGAGAAAGGAAAAGTTGAACTCATCGTCGATGCGGTCGAGCAGCACGAGACGATCAAGGGCCGCCACATGGTCATTCTCGTTGCCACTGACCTCACGGGAGTGAGGCCGCACGAGGGGCGGCCTTAGCGGCTCTGCGGGAGACGAAGAGGTGAAGCCTGGCCGGCCTAGCCGCCGCCGTTGATCGTCAGAATGGTGCCGGTGGTGTAGCCCGACAGCGGGCTGGCGAGGAACGCCACCGCGCTGGCAATCTCGCGGGGTGACGCGGCGCGGCCGAACGGCATTCCCGATGTCAGCTCGCGCCAGCGTTCCGCGTCGCCGAGCTTTGCCTGCGCCTCGGCGCGGCGCAGCATGACCAGGCGGTCGGTCTCCACCGGTCCGGGATTGATCGCCACCACGCGCAGCCCATCGGCTGGCGCTCCCTTCCCCAACGCGCGGGTGAACGCCATCAGCGACGCATTGCCGGCGGCGCCCGCGATGTAGCCGGTGGGGAAGCTCTCGCCCGCCGCACCGATCACGTTGACGATCACGCCGGCGCGGCGTGCCTTCATCTGTGCATACACCACGCGGCAGAACGAGATGTAGCCGAACACTTTCAGGTCCCAGGCCTGGCGCCATCGGGCGTCATCGACCGACAGAACGTCACCGGGCGGGATGGCGCCGGCGTTGTTCACCAGGATGTCGAGTTCGCCCGCCTCTGCGGCGACGCGACGCACCGCGGCGTCGGACGAGAGATCGGCGGAGATGGTGCGGACGTTCACCTGGCGTCGCGCACGGATCGCCGCGGCGGCTTCGTCCAGCGCGCCCTGGTCACGCGCGACCAGCGTCACGTCGCAGCCCTCGTCCGCCAGTGTTTCCGCGGTCGCCCGGCCAATGCCCTTGGAGCCGCCGGTGATCAGCGCCTTCTTGCCGGTCAGTTGCAGGTCCATCTCACGCCGCCCTTCGCAGTCCCGACCGATACGCCACGCACGCCTCGCCGAAAGCGCGGAAGATCGCCAGGCTCGCGCTGTCGTCGGCATAGCCCCACTCCGGGTGCCACTGCACACCCAGCGCGAAGCCTCTCGCATGTTCGACGCGCACTGCCTCGATCGTATCGTCGGGTGCCCGCGCCTCGACCACAAACCCAGGTGCGAGGATGTCGATCGCCTGGCCGTGCAGCGAGTTCACCAGGATCTTCGTGCTGCCCACGATGCGCGAGAGCTGGCCGGACAGGAACACTAGATGCCGCGGCGCGTATTTCTCCTCGAGCGGACCCGGGCCGAGGTCGGGACGATGGTCCATGCGGCCCGGCACTTCATGCACCTTCTGATGCAGCGTGCCGCCGAGGGCGACGTTCAGTTCCTGGATGCCGCGGCAGATCGCCAGCAGCGGCATGCCGCGGGCGAGCGCTTCCGGGATCAGCCGCAGAGTTGTCGCATCGCGCTCCAGGTCATGGCGATCGGGCGTGAGGCTGTCGCCGCCATCGTAGTGCGAGGGATGGACGTTGCTCGGGCTGCCCGGCAGCAGCAGGCCGTCGAGACGATCGAGCACCGCGAGCGAGGCCTCGCCCATGGGCGGGATCATGATCGGGACCGCATCCGCACCGCCCAGCACCGCGGCGGCATAGCGTGCCGGCGTGTCGTGGCGAAGCTGACCTTTCTCCAGCCTGGCGCAGGCGGGAATGCCGACGATCGGGTGCATGCGGTGCGAACCTTTTCTCAAGTTCTGAGCGCTTTTCAGCCTGAAGTCCTGCGGAATGCAAGTTGCGCTGGCCCGGCGGGTAGGGCTCCCGGATCTATGGGCGCGTCCCGCTGGCGAATCGTGTGGACGACGTGTTTGTGCTAGCGTTACCCCAATCCAGGGTTGTTGATGATGTCTCCGACCAAGACTTCGGCATCAAGCGAGGGGTCGCCGGCGAACCGTAGGCTGGTAGCCGTGGTCTATGCCGATATGGTCGGCTACAGCCGCCTGATCGGGTTGGACGACATCGGGACTCTTGAGCGGCTGCGCACTCTGCGGAGCGATGTAATCGACCCGGCGATCGCGGAGCATGGCGGCAGGATCGTTCAGACCGGCGGCGACTCGCTGCTGATCGTGTTCGACAGCATCGACGGAGCAGTGCGCTGCGCTGTGAAGGTGCAGCAACAGGTTCCGGATCATGACGGGGGCCACTCTCCCGATCGGACCATCCGCTTTCGCGTAGGGATCGATATCGGCGACGCGATTGCCGACGGAACCGATCTGCATGGCGACGGCGTGATCGTGGCGGCCCGGCTCCAGGCCGAATGCCCGCCGGGTGGCGTCTGCGTCTCGCGGGCGGTGCGCGATCATGTGCACGACCGGCTCGACCTGGCGTTCGAGGCGCTTGGGCCGCTCAATCTGAAGAACATCGCCCGTCCGGTCGAGGCGTTCGTGCTGCGGCCTGCCGCCACCACGGCGAAGTCCATTGAGCGCACGTTAGTGCACGGCACAGGGGAAGCCTTGCCGCTGCCAGACAAGCCGTCGATCGCCGTGCTGGCGTTCACCAACATGAGCGGCGATCCGGAGCAGGAGTATTTCTCCGACGGCATCGCTGATGACATCATCACCGAACTGTCGCGCAGCCGCTCACTGTTCGTCATCGCCCGCAATTCAAGCTTCACCTACAAGGGACGATCGGTCGACATCAAGCAGGTCGCCCGAGAGTTGGGCGTCCGGTATGTGCTGGAAGGCAGCGTGCGTCGCAGCGGCAGTCGGGTGCGCGTGGTTGCACAGCTGATAGACGCGGAGACAGGCAAGCACATCTGGGCCGAACGTTACGACCGCGCGCTGGAAGACGTGTTCGCCGTGCAGGACGAGATAACGATGGCGGTCGTCGCGGCGATCGTTCCGGCAGTTGCCGATGCAGACCTACGGCGCATCCTTCGCAAGCCGCCAGAGAGCCTGGGCGCGTGGGAGGCGTACCAGCGGGGCCTATGGCACGAGGCCAAGCAGAACGCGACCGACAATACGCGGGCGCGGGATTTCTTCCAGCAGGCCATTCGCCTCGACGCAGGTTTTGCCCCCGCCTACGTCGAGCTGGCGCATACTTATCTGGCCGATTCCGTGTACGGAAGTAGATCCCGTGAGGATGCGGCCGCCTGGGCAATCGAGCAGGCAGAAGCTGCGCTTGGCATCGATCCCGAGAGTGCGGACGCGAACACCGCCATCGGTGTGGCGCTGTTCCTTCTAGGTGATACCGACGCTGCCGCGATCCGCTATGAGCAGGCGCTGTCGATCGATCCGACCAGTTCCCGGGCACGCCGTCACCAGGGCGCCAATCTCCTGTTCAGGGGTCAGCCCGCGGAAGCGCGCGCGATTTTCCTTGCCTACCTGCGGCTCAATCCACGCGATATGTTCAGCGCTTCAAATCGGGTGCAGCTCTCACTGAGCCATTACTTCGAGCGGGACTACGAGACTGCAGCTGATATCTCGAAGCGATCGATTGCGGCCTATCCGCAGCATCCGCATGCCTACCGGATCCTGGCAGCTTCGCTTGGTCAGTTGGGCCGCAGATCCGAAGCCGAGGCCGCGCTGCGCCAGGCCAACGCAATCAAGCCTGAGTCGCTCCGGCTGTATGTGAGAGAACGCCCGCCCTGGATGCGGCAGCCGGATTACGATCACGTCGTTGACGGCCTGCGCAAGGCAGGATGGCAAGGCTGACGATGGCAGAGACCCAAGCTTCGGACCAATCGGGGCACTCGTCAGATCGGCGAAAGCTCATCGCTGTGGTGTACGCCGACATGGTCGGCTACAGCCGCCTGATCGGGTTGGATGATGCTGAGACGCTCGAACGACTGCGCGCTGTGCGAACCGCGGTGATCGACCCAGCGATCGCGGAGCATGGTGGCAGGATCGTGCAGACTGGCGGCGACTCGCTGTTGATGGTGTTCGACAGCATCGACGGCGCGGTGCGCTGTGCTGTCAGGGTACAACAGCAGGTTCCGAACCACGATGCGGGTCACGCCCCCGACAGGGCTATCCGCTTTCGCATCGGGATCGATATAGGCGACGCTATTGCCGACGGCGCCGACCTGCACGGCGACGGCGTGATCGTCGCGGCCCGTCTCCAGGCGGAGTGTCCGTCGGGCGGCATCTGTGTCTCGCGAGCGGTGCGGGACCATGTGCACGATCGGCTCGATCTGGCCTTCGAGACGCTTGGGCTGCTCAATCTGAAGAACATCGCCCGCCCAGTCGAGGCATTTGTACTGAGATCCGCTGCGGCCGCACTGAAATCGGTCGAAACCCTGCCGCTGCCGGATCGGCCTTCGATCGCCGTGCTGGCCTTCACCAATATGAGCGGTGACCCGGAGCAGGAATACTTCTCTGATGGCATCGCCGATGACATCATTACAGAACTGTCACGTAACCGTGCGCTGTTTGTCATCGCCCGCAATTCGAGCTTCAGCTACAAGGGTAGCGCGATCGACGTGAAGCAGGTCGGGCACGAACTCGGCGTACGCTACGTCCTGGAGGGCAGCGTGCGTCGCGGCGGTCAGAGGATCCGTGCGACCGCACAACTCATAGACGCCGAGACCGGGAACCATGTGTGGGCAGAACGCTACGACCGCGATCTGGCCGATGTGTTCGCCGTGCAGGACGAGATCACGCTTGCGGTCACCAGGGCTATTGGACCGGCTGTCTCCCAAGCGGAACAACGGCGGGCGCTGCGCAAGCCGCCTGAAAGCCTGGGGGCATGGGAAGCTTACCAACGCGGCCTGTGGCATCTGACGCAGAAGAGGCTGGAGGAAGCATCGCACGCACGTTCCTATTTCAACCGCGCTCTCGAGCTCGACCCGACGCTTGGCAGCGGCCCGTACCGGGCTTGCGACATTGTATCAACTGGAGATGGGCCTCTTCGTCAAACGACCGCTTGCCGAGGGCCTGCTTCTGGCAGCGGATGAAGCCCGCAAAGCTGTGGAGCTGGACCCGACTGACGCCGAGGCACTTGCTTACCAGGCGTTCGCCGTTGGCTTGCTGGGGATTGCGCCAGAGGCTTTGAACAAGTCGAGCGGGCGCTGTCGATCAACCCAAATTGCGTTCACGCCTACCGAGCGAAGGGCTGGCTGCTGATGAACACTGGCAGACCTACGGAGGGGCGGGAGTCGATCCAGTTCGCCATGCGCATTGACCCGCGCAGCGCGTTGGACGTGATCCCACAAAGCCATATTGTCGAGACTTACTACATGGAGCGCGATTATGAGAGTGCGGTCGTCTCGGCGAGGCGTCTGGTGACGGACCGTCCGGACCATCCTTGGCCCTATCGATGGCTGGCCGCCGCCCTTGGCCAACTCGGCCGGACTGCTGAAGCCCGCGAGGTGCTCGACAGGGCGATCGCTGTCGCACCGGATGCGTTCTATTTTTTCGTGCGACAGCGCGTGCCCTGGATGCGGCAGGTCGACTACGACCACATGCTGGAGGGACTACGAAAGGCCGGATGGCAGGGTTGACGTCAATGGTGTCTGGGACCAACGCATCGGATCTGATCAGAAGCGCACCAACCAGCCGGAAGCTGGTGGCCGTGGCCTATGCGGACATGGTCGGCTACAGCCGCCTCATTGGCTTGGATGATAGTGGCACACTCGAGCGTCTGCGTCTTCTCCGAAGCAACCTGATCGACCCGACAATCAACGAGCATGGGGGAAGAATAGTTCAGACCGGCGGCGACTCGCTGCTCATCGTATTCGACAGCATCGACGGAGCAGTGCGTTGCGCCGTGAAGGTGCAGCAGTCCGTTCCGAGCCATGACGATGGCCAGTCTCCTGATCTGGCCATCCGCTTTCGCATAGGCATCAATATCGGTGACACGATCGCCGAGGGAACCGATCTCCATGGCGACGCGGTGAATGTGGCGGTCAGGCTTCAGGCAGAATGCCCGCCGGGTGGCGTCTGCGTCACGCGTGCGGTGCGCGATCATGTACGCGACCGGCTTGGTCTGGACTTTCGGGCGCTTGGGCCAATCAGATTGAAGAACATTGCCAGGCCGGTCGAGGCGTTTGTGCTGCACCCCAATGGCAACACCGGCACACCGAACTCAGTTGAGCGGTCTTCGCCTGACGAAGCGACTGACAATTCGTCGTTGTCGGGCAAGCCTTCCATCGCTGTGCTGGCCTTCACGAACATGAGCGATGATCGGGATCAGGAATTCTTCTCGGACGGGATCGCCGACGATATCATCACGGAGCTTTCCCGCAGCCGCTCGCTGTTCGTGATCGCGCGCAATTCCAGCTTCACTTACAAAGGCCGCGCCGTAGACGTCAAACAGGTGGCGCGCGAACTCGACGTCCGCTATGTGGTCGAGGGCAGCGTGCGCCGGAGCGGCAGCCGCGTCCGGGTCACGGCACAGCTCGTCGACGCGGAGACCGGGAATCACATCTGGGCCGAGCGATATAATCGTGATGTGCATGAGGTATTCGCCGTCCAGGATGAGATTTCGTCGGCAGTTGCCAATGCGGTTCTTCCCGCGATCTCTGGCGCAGAGCGGCAACGATCGCTACGCAAGCAACCTGAGAACCTCGGTGCGTGGGAGGCGTATCAGCGCGGCCTCTGGCACATGGGCAAATTCACCGCGAGCGACAATGTGACGGCGCAGCGGTTCTTCGACCGCGCCATAGCGCTGGATCCCACATTCTCCGCTGCTCATGCGGCTTATGCGCAATCGATCCTGATGCAGAACGTATCGCATGGCACAATGCCGAGGGATGCGGCGGCAAGGCTCGCCATGGATCGAGCGCGGGCGGCGATCGAGATCGACCCCAACGATGCCGACGCGCAGGCGATCATGGCGTTCGCCCTCTGGACTTCCGGTGACTTCGCCGAGGCCTGGAAACGAGCGGCCCTTGCTCTTGCGCACAACCCCAACTCGCCATGGGCAAACGGCATCAAAGGCGCGTTGCTGATTTTCGGTGGTCAGCCCAAGGAAGGACGTGACGTCGTGCTGGCGACACTACAGCTCAGTCCGCATGATCCCCGCGACGCGCATCTGCGAAGCCAGATTGCGGGCTCCTACTATTTCGAGCGCGACTATGTCGCCACAGTTGCCGCGGCACGAAACGCCATAGCGCATCATCCGGAACATCCTCTGGCCTATCGATGGCTGGCGGCGGCGCTCGGTCAGCTTGGCAGGACCGCCGAAGCCTCCGATGCATTGCGGACAGCGATGGACATGTCGTTGCGATCGTTTGAGGCTTACGTGCGCTCCTGCCCGCCCTCTTTCCGCCCGCAGGACCATGAACACATGCTCGTTGGCCTGCGCAAGGCGGGATGGCAAGGGTGATCGATGGCGGCGGCGGCCGGTTCCTCAAGCATTACACGCGTGGCCGTCGTGCATCGGCCATCGTCATGCCGATCGAGCCGAGCAGCATCAGCGCTGCCATGCCGCGCGGCGTGCCGTCGGTAACGAGGCCCACCATAAGGCCACTGATCGCACCCAGCAGATACTGACCGGTGCCCATCACCGATGACGCGCTGCCGGCGTGATGCTGATGACGCGCAAGCGCGCCGACGATCGTATTGGGGTTCAGCATGCCCATACAGCTTATCGCCACGAACACCGGCGCGATCGACCAGCGGCAACGTGTGCCACTGGGCGAACGCGATCACCGTCAGCGCGGCGGTTGCGGCCAGATGGACGCGGCTGACCCAGCGCAGCACCCGGGAGTGCCCGAAACGACGAAGCAGATGCGGATTGAGCTGCGCGCAGCAGATCAGGCCGAACGAGTTTGCGCCGAAGATCATCGCGTACTGCGCCGGCGTCAGGCCGAAGCCCTGGATGAACACCGGCGACGAGCCGCCGAGATAGGCGAAGAAAGCGAACGTCGCGAAGCCGCCCATCGATGCATGCGTCAGGAAGCCGCGCTCGGCGAGGATGCTGCGATAGCGAGCCAACTGCTCGCCGGGACGCAGCCGGATGCGCCGCTCCTCTGGCAGCGTGTCGGGCAACAGCAGCACCACAAGTATCCAGCATGCAACGCCGTATGCGGTGAGGATCCAGAAGATGCCGCGCCAGTCGGCGAAGGCCAGCACCGCGCTGCCGATGGCTGGCGCGAGGATCGGCGCGGCCCCCATCACCAGCGACAGCCGTGACAGCAGCACTGCCGCGGCGTGGCCCTCGGCCAGATCGCGGACCATCGCGCGCGGGATCACCATGCCGGCCGACGCACCGATCGCGGCGAGCGCTCGGAAGGCAGCCAGCCACTGGATCGATGGCGCCAGCGCGCAGCCCAGGCAGGCGAGCGTGTAGATCGCGGTCGCGACGATCAGCGGCCGCTTGCGGCCGAACCGGTCGGACAATGTGCCCTGGCTGAGCTGGCCCACCGCGAGACCGGCGAACCACGCGGCGAGGGTCAACTGCGCAGAACCGGCGTGCGCGCTGAACGAGGCCTCGATTGCCGGAAAGGCCGGCAGGTACATGTCTGTCGTGGCCGGCCCGACCGCGGTCAGGAAGCCGAGCAGCAGGGGGAGCCACGCGGGGAAGCCCATACGGCGTTCATTGCAGGGTGCGTGCCAGATGGCCAGGGGAGGCAGGGCGACCGGTTCTGGCAAATACGAAGGCCAAATAAACCACGTGTGATCAATTGGGTATTATGCGACTCGAAACCGTCGTGGTAACTGCGTGCGATGCATTTCGAGCGTCATGCCTCGCGGCATCCGGGTATTGTCGGGTGCCTTGCGACCCTCTGTCTTTCCGTTGCGGCCTGCCAGGCGGTTCCCAGTGGGGCGCCGACACAGTCGGCCAGCCAGTCGGATGCTTCCGGGCTTGCGGCGGTGCCCAACTGCGCCACCGGTCTGTCCGCCACGCTGTCGGACGGAGTTCGCATCGGCTATCGCGGCAGCGACCCCAATGATCCCGACCGCTGCCTGCTCGATTGGTCCGGCCGCTCGTACCCGCTCTATTTCGGCTTATGGAGCAATGGACCGGACAAGCCGATGAGCGATGAGGCTCGAGCGGCTTTCCGCGCCGCGCTCGTCGGCCCGGTGGGCACCGAGGCTTCGTTCGACACCGAACATGCACGGCTCTGGAAGCGCGTCACCGTCATGCACGTCGCCAACGCCACCGTCGATGTGGCCGGAAACAAACGACCGGCGATGGAACTGCGCGTCGTGCGGCATGATGCCGCGGGCCGGCCGGAGGTGCGCGCCGAGACACTCTATACGATCGACCGTGCCACCGGCGTCATGCTGCGAAGTCAAAGCGTCACGCCGATGGCCGACGGCGCAGTGACGACGACGACAAGCTGGCAGATCGGGACACTCGGCTAGCTGTCTCCTGCGACGCAGAGGCGGTGCGGCGGTGTCGCTAGCTAATCACTCTGTCCGGTTTTTGTAGCGCGTGATCTGTCCGCTCCGTTCTTGCTCTGTGCCGGGGCATGCCCCGGCACAGAGCGGCCGCGCTGGGAGCGTGTCATGCGGCCTGTCGCTCCGGCTGAATGATGGCGCCGTGTGCGTCGTAGTCGGCCAGCCGATGGGGTCCCCAGAACACCGCCAGCTGGCTATCCGGATACTCGATGCACCCGCACCGTCGCCTTCACGAAGTGTGGTCGCAATCGGGACGATGGCAGTTGCAGGCTCAGCCCGCGCCATTTCACCGTGTTGTCGTTGCCCACCCGGCGCTCCTCCTGGATACAAAGGATCTCGCGCCAGGCGCCCGCCGTGTCGGTCACGAATGCCGATCCTTCCTGCTCCGCGGCGATCGCGAACCGTGCATTGTGGTCAGGCAGGTAGACCTCACGCAGCCAATCATTGGCCGCCTCCACCGTGGTGATGCCGGCCAGCGCCAGCTCCTTCGGCAGCCGGTCCTGCAGCGTGCCGAACACCCGTTCCGAGCGACCGCGCGCCTGCGGCGAGTAGGCGGCGATGTGCTCGATGCCGAGCTGCTTCAGCGCGCGGCCGAACTGCGTCAGCACCGTCTTCGACACCCGAGCACCCGCCGCCGGGGTCTCGAAGTAGTGGCTGCCTCGATCGGTGTAGAGCGAGCAGAACAGACCCTGCTTCTCGACAACCTCGCGCACACCACGCAGGCTCGACGCCGTGCCCTCCTCATCCACCAGGAACAGCGAGTAGAGCGCGCTGGTGGCGTCCTCCATCGTCACCACCAGGTCGTGCTTGCCGGCAGCCCCCGCCAGCCAGGCGTGCGTCGAGGCATCCCCGGATCCAGTCCGGGGCAGGCTCTGATGCAGCATCATCCCCACCATTGGGCGACGCGGGCGCTTCTTGCGATGCGCTGAGCGCGTCTTCGCCGGGCTCACCAGACCGCTACGGTGCAGATGCAGCTTGGTCACCGTGTAACCCAGCGTGTAGTTGTGCCGTTTGGCCAGGTGCTCGTGGAAATGCTTCACCGTGAAGCCGCGATAGAGGTCGCGATATAGCCCCAGCATCCGTTCGATCTCCGCCACCGGCGCGCGGCGCGGCGACGGCTGCAGACGGCGGTCCGCCAACCCCGTCAGTCCTTCCTCCCGGTGCCGATCCCGCCATCGGCGGAACGTTCGCTCGCTTACTCCAAGCAACTCCGCCGCCTCCATCTGGCTCAGTTCAGACCGCTCCGTCCGGCCAAGCACATCCTCGAAACGCATCCGACGTATCCCCTCGTGAATGCGTGCCCGGTCCATCCAAACCTCCACCCAAGGAGGCCGACTTCACCGGACACTTCACGAGCTACAAACACCGGACATTCCACGAGCTAGCCACACAGGGTCGGCGCGGCGGTTGACGCCACTCAAGCGTCACCACATCCTTGCTCCGACGTCCGGAGACCCCAAGAGATGGCCGTGAGCCGCACCACCCGCGTCAATCTGCTGCTGGGAAACGGCCATTTCCTGTCTCACTTCTACTCGCTGTGCCTGCCGCCGTTGTTCCTCGCCTGGCAGACAGCATTCCAGGTGAGCTTCGCGGAACTTGGCCTCGCCGTCGCGCTGATGTCCGGCGCGTCGGCGATCCTGCAGACACCGGTCGGCTTCCTGGTGGATCGCTACGGCGCCCGCCCATTTCTGATCGGCGGCGCGCTGCTGATGTCGCTCTGCATCACCGCCATGGGCTTCGCCACCAGCTTCTGGCAGATCCTGCTGTTGGCGCCGCTCTCAGGCATGGGCAACTCGGTGTTCCATCCCTGCGACTACGCGATCCTGTCGGGCTCGGTGGACAAGGACCGGATGGGCCGCGCGTTCGCACTGCACACGTTCAGCGGCAACCTGGGCTTCGCTGCCGCGCCGCCGATCATGGCGGCATTGGCGGTGACGATCGGCTGGCGCGCCAGTCTGATCATGGTCGGGCTCCTGGGCGTTCCGGTGGCGGTGTCCATCATTCTGCAAAGTAGCATTCTGAAGGACCAGGTGCGCCATGAGCCTGCGCACGCCGGCCCCGCACTGTCCGGTCGCGAGCTGCTGATGAGCCGGACTATGCTGCTGTTCTTCGCGTTCTTTCTGTTGGGCTCGATGGCGGGGGCTGGTGTGCAGTCGTGGCTGATCACGATACTGCACACGGTGAAGGGTCTGACGCTGGAGATCGCGTCGACGACGCTCACCGGCTACATGATCGGTTCAACCATCGGAGTACTCGTCGGTGGCTGGTTCGCCGACACCTACAAGCGGCACGTACTCGCCTTCGCGGTGATCCTGACGATCGCGTCCGCCGCGCTGACCCTTGCGGTGAATTGGGCACCGGTTTCCGCGCTGTTGGTGATCGCGCTGATGTTCGCGTCTGGCCTTGCTCTGGGCGCCAGCCGCACGCCGCGCGACGTGATGCTGAAGGACGCCGCGCCGCCTGGTCAGATCGGCAAGGTGTTCGGTTTCGTCAGCGCCGGCCTGCCTCTCGGCAGCGCTGTGACACCAGTGCCGTTCGGCTTCCTGATCGATCGCGGCCATCCAGAGCTGATACTGGTGTTTGTCGCGGTGCTGTTGCTGGCGAGCCTGCTGTGCGTCGGCACGGCGCGCTCGGTGGCACGCCAGCAGACAGCGACCGTTGCGGCTGAGTAGGCGTCGTCACTCGGCTGCCATCGCCAGGAAGAACCACCGCTTCAGCGACGGCACGCGGTTCATCATTCGCAGCACCGCGCGTGATGCCGCACGCGCCAGTGCGCCGGTTTCGAGCTGCGCCTTCATCGCCTCGAGCGAACCGCGCACCGCGGCGAACCCGTAGCGACGCATCGCGCGTTCGTAGTCGGCGACCGCATCCAGCAGCGGCAGCTCGCCACGCGCCGCACGCACGAGCTGACGGCACAGCAGTGCCGCGTCTCGCAGCGCGATATTGGCGCCGATGCCGCGATACGGCGTCATGCTGTGGATCGCATCGCCGAGCAGCGTGATGCGACTGGCCTGCCATGCGTCCACCGGGCGTGACGTGCGGATCGGCAGCAGCGAGAGCGTATCCGGATCGGTCAGGCGCACGAGTTCGCGGTAGCCCGCGTCCCAGTCTGCCATCCCCGCGAGCGCGATGCCGCGCAGTGTCTCGGCGGACGGCGCATCCTCGGCGTCCAGGCCGAGTACGCGACGCTGCGCGCCGAACGCCCACATCAGGTAGCTGCGCGTGTTGTCGAAGTGCGTGCCACTCGCTGCATCGACGCCGGCCTCCGCGCCACCGACCCCGTTCACCGGTGCCGCGTGCGAGAACTCCTGCGGGGCCACGAACAATCCGCGCCCACCGGGTCCCGACACCAACGCCAGCGTGTCGCGAAGCGGTGCCGGGATGCGGCGGCGCGTCGACTCGTCGAGGAACACCTTGCCACCGATGGCGGCGACTCCGGTATCGACCCGCTCTGCATGCGGCAGGTACTGCCGACGTACCCGAGAGCCGCCCCCGTCGGCCGCCACCAGGACATCGCCCTCCGCGCTGCTGCCGTCCTCGAAGAACGCCACGACGCCATCGCCGCGCGTTTCGTAGCGGACGAAGGTCTTGCCGAAGTGCACGCGCTCGCCGAGCCCCGCGAGCAGTACCTGGCGCAGCGTGATGCGGCTGACCGAGCGATGCTGTTCCACCGCATCACCGCTGGGTTCGCCGAAGCCGCCGACCGAGATCAGCGTCTGCATGCGTTCGGTCAACATGCGAAGGGCGCGCGGCGGGCGACCGCAGGTGGCGGCGAATGTCTCGAACAAGTCGGGCGGCAGGCAATCGTGCAGTGCGCGGCTCCCCTTCGGGCTGATATGCACGCGATAGCCTTGCAGTCGGTCGGTGATCGCGCGGTCGCGCTCATAGACGGTGGCGTTCACGCCGGCCCGCTTCAGGCCTTGCGCCAGGCACAGGCCGCCGATTCCGCCGCCGATGATCAGCACATGTTTGAGCTCTGTCATGATGAATGCTCCCGTCAGGATTTCCGTTTATGTTTGCGTTTCTCGGCGCCGGCGTGCATCCCCGGCCACATCGGTGCAAGTTCCGCCGGGTCCTTGGCAATGCGCGCCACGAGCCGGCGGACGAAATCGCGTTCTGCTTCCATCAACGCGATCTCGTACTCGCCTTCGATCAGGAACAGCGGCGGCAAGCCAGTTCGCAACACGCCGTCGAGCGCGCCGTGCTTCGTCTTGATGGCGACGTCCAGGTGCTGCAGCCGCTCCTGCAACCTGGTCTCGACGATCGATGGCGGCAGCACTGGCAGCAGCGACAGTGCCGCCATGAACTGCGGATATTCCTTCACCGGGTAGAGCAGGAGGTCGCTCATCCACGCGAAGAGTTCCGCCTGGCCGGCGCTGGTGAGCGCATAGACGGTACGTTCCGGTCGACGGCCGTCGCGCGACGTCTCCTGCGGTTCGATCAGCCCGTCGCGCCGCAGCGCCTCAACCACGGTATAGAGCGACCCGTAGCGCAGCTTGATGCTTTCCTCCTTGTGGCGCTCCCGCATGGTCGCCGCCATCTCGTACGGATGCATCGGCCGCTCGAACACCAGCGCGAGCACCGCGAGGGCGAGCAGACTCTGTGGGTGCTGACGTTTGGCCGAAGGCATTTCACCGCTTCCGAATATCCGTATCCGGATATACGCAGGTGATTATCCGGGGAAAATCACAAGGCCGTGAGACCGAAGCTTGCGCTTCAGGACGCATCCGCCTGCAGGCGGTCATAGCCCTTCAGGCGGTAGATCAGCGCCGAGGTGATCCAACTCGCGACGAAGATGCCGACGACGACGTAGCCGAGAGCGGAGAGGCTGTCGTTCAGATCGCCGACAAAGCTCCAGAACCCACCTTCGAGGCCGAGCTTGCTGCCGATCAGGCCAAGTCGCCTCGATGCCGCCGATGAAAATGGCGACGACGACCGACGCAGCGGTGATGGTCAGGTTGTACCAGAGCCTGCGGATCGGATTGACGAAGGCCCAGCCATAAGCGCGCGCCATCAACACGCTGTCGGTGGTGTCCAGCAACGACATGCCGGCAGTGAACAGCGCGGGAAACACCAGGATCGTCCAGACCGGCATGCCCTGCGCGGCCTGGGTCGCCGAGATGCCGACAAGACCGATTTCTGTCGCGGTGTCGAACCCGAGGGCGAACAACAAGCCGATCGGATACATGTGCCATGAGCGCGAAACGACGCGGAAGATCGGGCGGAACAGGCGGGTCAGCAGGCCGCGGCCCGCGAGCAGGCCGTCGAGCGCATCGTCCCCGACCGCTTGGCCATTGCGGATCCGGATGAATGCCGCCCAGACGCCACGAAGGATGAACAGATTGGCGATGCCGATGAGCAGCAGGAAGAGCGCAGAGACCATCGTGCCGACGGCGCCACCGATGTCACGCCAGGCAGCGAGGCGGCCCTGCAGAGCGGTTGTCGTTACGGCGATCGCTACGGAGGCAAGCACGACCATGGTGGAGTGGCCAAGCGAGAAGAAGAAACCGACGGCATGCGGTGCCTTGTCTTGCTGCATCAGCTTGCGGACGACGTTGTCGATGGCAGCGATGTGATCGGCGTCGAAGGCGTGCCGCAGCCCGAAGACGTAGGCGAACAACGCGATGCCGAGCAGCGCCGGCCGATCCGCGAACGCGATCCATGCCCAGCCCCAGGCGGCGAGATTGCCGACCAGCAGCACGCCGTAGGTCGTCGCCACCTTGGTCATGCCACGGAAAGGCCTGTCGTCGAACGGACTGAACGGCATGGTTACAGTGCCCTGCGATGCGCGCCGCATGCTGGCACGCGGCACGGTGGATCGCCACGACCGGTATCCGGAATGACCCCAAAGGCACTAAGCTAGCGGCGACACATCGAGGATTGCCAGGCATGATCACACGGCGTCGCGCGACCATCGGCCTCGGCGACACTTCTGCTGGCGCCGAGCGCATTGGCGCAGGAGATGCCGAAGCCCGGCAAGCGCGACTGGGCGAAGGAGATCCCGGTGATGCGCATCGGCCTGCTCGGCGGCGAGAACGACGCCGACCGGCTGGCTCGTGTCGATGGCTACAAGAAGCTGATGGAGACCACGTTCGAGGTGCCGGTGAAGCTTCTGGTCGCCGCCGACTATGCCGGCGTGATCCAGGCGTTTGCCGCAAAACAGCTAGAGAACGCGTATATGAGTCCGGCCGCCTATGCCTCCGCTTGGCTGGAGAGCAACGGCGATGTCGTGCCGCTGGTGGTCACGCAGGAACAGGACGGCAGCAATTCCTATGTATCGGTGATGTATGTGCGGGCCGACAGCGGCATCACATCGCTTGCCGAGATGAAGGGGCATTCACTCGCCTGGGCGGACCCGAACAGCGCCTCGGGCTACCTGATCCCACGTGCCGAGTTTCGCGCGCAGGGGATCGATCCCGAACCCGGGAAGTATTTCAGCCGCACCGGATTTGCCGGTGGGCACGAACAGGCGGTGGTAGCAGTCATGAACCACCAGTACGACGGCGGCGTCACCTGGACGTCCGGTGTCGGCGATCCGGCCGTGGGCTACACGCGTGGCAACCTGCGCATGATGGTCGACAAGAAGATGCTCGACATGAAGGATGTGCGCATCATCTGGAAGTCGCGGCCGATCCTGAACGGCCCGCTGACCGTGCGGAAGAGCACGCCGGCGAGCTACCAGGCCGACATGCTGGCGTTCCATCTCGCGCTGCCGACGGCGTATCCGGACATCTACCACACGTTCGACATGGGCAGCGGCAAGGGCTGGGTGCCGGTGAAGCACGAGGACTTCCAGGTGTTCATCGACATGCTGCAGCAGGAGGCGGCGCAGCGTCGGCGCCGGTGAGCGCCGCGGCGTCGCTGGAGACCGCGTTTCATGCGCGTCGGCGCGCACGGCTGATCGGCACGGTTGGCGGTGGCATCGTGCTGTGCTCGGCGTTGCTGCTCGCCGCATGGGTGTCCGAGGCGTATCCCTCGTCGTTGATCAACGGTGCGCCTCGCATCGGGGAGTATTTTTGGAAGCTACTGCCCGATTTGCGGGCGTCAGTGCTGTTTGCCGGCACCGATGCGCAGGGTTCGCTCGCCTTCTGGATGTACCGGCTGGACATCTGGCTGTGGCTGCTGTTCGAGACCAGCCAGATGGCGGCGCTCGCGACCCTGTCCGGCGCGATGGTGGCCGCACTGCTGTGTTTCCCGGCTGCGATCAACCTCGCACCGAACCGCGCCGTGCATTTCGCATTCCGTCGCGCGCTGGAACTGTTTCGCACAGTGCCGGACATCGTTTATGCGCTGATTCTTGTGTGGACATTCGGAGTCGGCCCGCTGGCCGGCATCCTGGCAATTGCACTGCACACCGCGGGCGCGCTCGGAAAACTGTTCGCCGAGGTGGTCGAGAATGCCGACATGCGGCCTTGGGAGGCGGTGCGCGCGTCAGGTGGCAACTGGGCGCATGCGGTGCGCTTCGCCATCCTGCCGCAGGTGTTGCCGAATTTCCTGTCCTACGTGCTGCTGCGCTTCGAGATCAACGTGCGCGGTGCGACGGTGATCGGCTTCGTCGGCGCGGGCGGGATCGGACAGGAGCTGTACTCGGTGATCAGCTTCAACTATTACCAGGAGATCGGCGCGATAATCGTGCTGATCATCCTGACGGTCAGCCTGATCGACCTGACGTCGGAGAAGCTGCGCACGCTGGCCATCGGACGTGTGGAGTGATGCCGCCGCCTCCGTCATTCCCACGAAGGCCGGTGGCACTGGATGCCCGCTTTCGCGGGCATGACGATGAGACGATGGCGCCGTGATCGCCACAGTCGACATCGCCCGCGTTCGTGCGCGTTTCCCGCGCGCCTTCGGTCCGACGCCGCTGACGCGTGCACTGCGATGGCTCGGCGCGTCGCTGTGCGTCGCCTGGCTGGTTGCATTGTGTGTTTGGTTCGACATCACGCCGGCGCGGCTGTCGCACGGCATTTCGGGCCTGTTTGTCATCCTGCGGCAGATGATTCCGCCCAGTCCCGGCGCCCAATGGCAGGACATCCTGCAAGGCCTGGCGGAAAGCGTGGCGATGGCCTTCCTCGGCACCTTCGTCGCGGCGGTTATCGCCTTTCCACTAGGCTTCCTCGGCGCGCGCAACGTGCTGGTGAACGCGCTGGCGCATTTCTCGATCCGCCGTGTGTTCGACGGGTTTCGCGGCGTGGACCAGCTCATCTGGGCACTGGCGTTCGTGCGCGCAGTGGGGCTGGGGCCGCTTGCCGGCGTGATGGCGATCGCCGCGGCGGATATCTGCGTATTGGCGAAGCTGTTCGCCGAGGCGATCGAGAACGCCGATCCACGGCAGACCGAGGCGGTGGAGGCAGCCGGGGGCTCGCGGCTATTGGCCATCCGGTTCGGGCTTCTGCCGCAGGTGCTGCCGGTGCTGCTCGCGCAGGTGCTCTACGGGTTCGAGAGCAACACCCGCAGCGCGGCGATCCTGGGTGTGGTTGGAGCGGGGGGCATCGGGCTGCAGATCGCCGAACGGATCAAGGTGCGGTACTGGGATGAAGTGTCGTTCATCATCCTCCTCATATTGGTGACTGTGGCGGTGATCGATCAGATGTCGGCGCGCGTCCGACGCCGGCTGATTGGGTCGCCGGTTCCGCAGGTGATGTAGGCGCCGTCACTCCTCGCCCGGTTCGTCCGCCTCATCCTCGTCGGATATCAGCACCGCCTGAGCCTCATCGCTCTCCATAAGCGCCGTCTGCTGCGCCTCGGACATCAGGCCCCAGGCGGTCCGCAGCAGGTCCTGCAGCGCCGCGATCTCCTGCTCTGGATCGACCGTGCCGGAAGTCCTCGCGGCATCGATCAGACTTTCGATATCGGTATCAGTCGCCCCGCTCACGCGCCTTAACTCCTATCTCCGAGCCGCAGAATGGTCGAGTTGGTCGAGACTGGTCAGCCCCACCTCGAATTGCAATGCTGCGCCGCGCTCGCCGCGCGTTGTCGTGAAGCGTCAGCGCCCCGCTGGCCGTCCCGCCACGCCGGCGCGGAACAGCAGCGTCAGCGGCACGAGGCAGAACGCCGCGAGTGCGACGTAGGCGTAGAGGTCCATGTAGGAGAGGATCGCCGCCTGTACGTTCAGCGTCTGGTTGATTAGCCCCATCGCCGCATCGTGCGCACTCCGTGCGGGGTGGCCCATCGCCTGCAGCGTCTGCGTGTGGCGCGCCAGCAGCTCCTGATACGGCTGGTCGTAGGGAGTCAGATGCCCGGTGAGATAAGCTCGATGGGCCTGCGCACGCTCTGCTCCCAACGCCGTGATCACCGCGATGCCAATGGAGCCGAAGATGTTGCGGAACATCGAATACAGCGCGGTGGCGTCGGCATTCAGCGACCGCGGCAGCGTCGAGTAGGACAACGTGCTGTTCGGCACGAACAGAAATGCCAGACCCACTGTCTGGAAGGCGCGGACAGAGGCCAGCGTCCAGAAATCCATCTGCGGCGTCAGTCGGTAGGCGAACACCGCCGAACACCCCAGCACGAAGAAGCCAAACGCAATCACGAACCGCGTCTGCACGTTCGGCAGAACCAGCCGCGCGACGATGGGGATAAGCACGATCATCACCGCCGCTCCGGGTGACAACAGCAGCCCCGCGAGCAGCGCGGTGTAACCGAACCACTGCTGGGCCATCACCGGGATGATAACGTTGGTCGAATAGAGGATCGCGCCGATCCCTGCCACCATCAGCACACCAACGGCGAAGTTCCGATCCTTCAGGCAGCGCAGATCGACCACCGGCTTCTCGATCATCAGCAGCCATGCCGTGCCGCCGACAATTCCCACCGCCGCCAGCAACGCGACGAACTGGATGAAGGGCGAGCTGAACCAGTCACTGTCCTCGCCGCGGTCGAGCATGATCTGCAGCGCTCCCAGCCCGAGCGCGATCAGCGCCAGTCCGCAATAGTCGATGTCCCGAGGGTGCGCGCGATCGCGCTGCACCCAGGGCGGATCATCCACCAGCTGCGCGACGGAAATGAAGGCGAAAATCCCGACCGGCACGTTGATCAGGAACACCCAGCGCCAGGAATAGTCGTCGGTGATCCAGCCGCCCAGCACGGGACCGAGGATCGGCGCAAAGATCACCGCGATCGCCACCAGTGAAAATCCCTTCCCCCGCTCCGATGGCTCGAACGTATCGAGGATCACCGACTGCTGGGCCGGCTGCAGCCCACCGCCGAACAGCCCCTGCAGCAATCGGAACACTACAAGCTGCGGCAGGCTCGTCGCGATCCCACACAGGAAAGAGCACACCGTGAACATCGCGATGCAGATCAGGAAGTACCGCTTGCGCCCGATCAGCCGCCCGAGCCACCCGGCGACCGGCACAATGATCCCATTCGCGACCAGATAAGATGTCAGCGTCCAGGTCGCGTCGTTATTGCTCGCAGACAAAGCTCCGGCGATGTTCGGCAGGCTCACATTGACGATCGAGGTGTCCAGGATCTCCATGAATGGCGCCAACGTTGCGGCGCCGGCCACGAGCCAGACATTCCCCCTCGGCCGCCATGCCGCATCGTGCCAATCGCTCATGCTGCGTCGGGTGAGACCAGGGGGACGCTGTCCCCCTGGACCCCCTGCCAAGGGCCGCCGGCCCTTGGATCCCTGTCAGTTTGGTTTGTTGAAGGGGGGCCCGGGCTCGGACGTTGGAGCCGCTCCGCTGCTGATGGCCCCCCCTTCAACAAACCAGTCCGAGGGGTCCAGGGGACGACTGTCCCCTGGCGGGGGTTCCAAGGGGGCAGTGCCCCCTTGGCCTTACCCGGAGGCTGCATCGGCGAGATGGACCGTTGGGATGGCGGAGAGGCCCAGGGGGAGCGGGAGCTTGGGATCCATGCCCGAGTTGATCAGGATCTTGACCGGGACGCGCTGGACAATCTTCACGAAGTTCCCGGTGGCGTTTTCCGGCGGGAATGCGGTGAAGCGCGAACCGGAGCCGAGCTGGATGCTGTCGACGTGGCCGACAAGCTTCAGGTGGCCATAGGCATCGATGCTGATATCCACCTTCTCGCCGGGGCGCATGCGGTCGAGCTGCGATTCCTTGAAGTTGGCAGTGATCCAGATATCGGGCGTGACGATCGACAGCACGGACTGCCCTGCCTGCACGTAGTTGCCCTGCTCGATGTTGCGCTTGGTGATCCAGCCGTCCTGTGGGGCGGTGATCCTGGTCCAGGACAGGTTCAGCATCGCCTGATCGAGCTGGGCGTGGGCCAGCGCCACCTGAGCTTCGAGCTGGCGCACCTGGGCCTCGGCCTGGCCGACATATTGCGGGACGAGGTCGGCCTGTTGGACGGCCGCCTGTGCCTGATCCACCTGCGCGTCGGCGGTGCGCAGCGCGGCGTTGGCGGTGTCGATCTCCTGTTGGGTGGTGGCCTGCTTCGGCAGATCGCGCTGGCGGCGCGCATCCGCCTCCGCCTTGAAACGGCCGGCACGGGCCGCGGCCAGAGAGGCCTGCGCGGCAGCCAGTTTGGCGGGGTAGTCTTGCTTTGCCCATTCCAGGTTGATGCGCGCATTGGCGAGTTGCGCCTCCGCCACCTGGAGGGCGCCCTGCGCCTGATCGCGCGCCGCGGCATAGGCGCGCGGATCGACCTCCAGTAGCAGGTCCCCGGCCTTGACTTGCTGGTTGTCTGTCACGTGCAGCGCGACGACGGTGCCCGCCACCTGCGGCGCCACGGTGATGGCACGGCCATCGGTGTAGGCGTCATCGGTGCTCACTTCGTCCCTGGTGATATACCAGTGAGTCGCGGCTCCTGCGGCCGCCACCAAGACGATCAGCAGCAGCACCCACTTGGCGCTCGCGGCACGCCGGCTTCTCTGCCGTGAGAGCAGATCCCGTTGGTCGGAACGCGGATGCCGCAAGGTTGGCGGCAGTTCGGTTGTCGTTGTCTGGTCGTTCATCCCGGTCGCCCGCTGGGTGTCCGACAGTTCACACCCAGCCGTAACACAATTGTTTATGGCGCAGGAAACGTTACGCGTCCGCTACTGCGCTGCCCCAGGTTCCACCAGGGTCTGGCTGCGGACCAGTCTGGCATAGAGGCCATCGTGATCCAACAGTGCAGAGTGACTGCCGCGTTCCACGGCTCTGCCCTCATGCATAACTACCACCAGATCCGCATCGCGCACCGTGGAGAGGCGATGCGCGACCACGATGGTGGTGCGACCGTGTCGCAACCGCGCGAGTGCCACCTGAATGGCTGCTTCGCTCTCCGTATCGAGCGCGCTTGTCGCCTCGTCCAGTAACAGGATGCGCGGATCGCGGAGCAGTGCCCGTGCCAGCGCCACTCGTTGACGCTGGCCCCCGGACAGGCGCTGGCCGCCCGGGCCGACCCTGGTGGCAAACCCATCCGGAAGCGCTGCAATGAACCCGGAGGCGGCGGCAGCCTCCGCAGCAGCGGCGATCTCGGCATCCGAGGCATTTGGCCGCCCCATGCGGATGTTCGCCTCGACCGTGTCGTCGAACAGCAGCGCGTCCTGCGCGACGTAGGCAACCGCATCGCGCAAGCTGGCCAGCGTAACGCCGCGTACCTCGCTGCCGTCGATCCGGACCGCACCGGCCGTAGCGTCATGCAGACGCGGGATCAATGCCAATGCCGTGGATTTGCCCGCGCCGGATGGTCCGACCAGTGCCACCATCGTGCCTGGCTCCGCGGTGAAGCATAGTCCGGCGAGAGCGACTCGGCCATCCGGATAGAGGAAATGCACATCGTCAAACACGACTCGGCCCTTGCCGGGAGGCAGCGTCACCGCGTCCGCCGCATCTGCGATATGCGGCCGTTCATCGACCACGGAGAACACGCGCGTCAGGCCGGCCAAGCCTTCCTGCAGCGCGGCATTCAGCGAGCCGAGAGCGCGCAGCGGACGCGAGGCGATGAGCAGCGCGGCGACGAATCCTGTGAAGTTGCCGATTGTCTGCGAACTGATCGCGGCTCGCCATCCGGCAAACCCGATCACCGCGGCGACCGCGGCTCCGCCGAGCACCTCCAGTACCGGGTCGACGCGCGCGCGGCCCTTGGCCATACGCATCAGGGCACGGTAAAGCTGCGCGAAGGCGCTCTCGGCGCGATCGGTTTCGGCGGCCTCCAGGCGGTATGCGCGCACGGTGCGGGCTTGCGCGAAACTCTCGTTCAGCATCGCCGCCGTCTCGCCCATCCGCTCCTGCATGCCGCCGGAAGCGCGGCGGATGCGCTTGCCGATGTTCTGTATAGGCACCGCCGCCAGTGGGTACATCGCCGCGGCGACCAGGCTGAGCAGCCAATCGAGGTACAACATGGAGGCGACCAGCCCGACCACCGTCACCGCGTCGGCGACTCCGTTCACCGCGCGGGTGAGCGAGTCGCGAATGATCGTCGCATCCGTGGTGAAGCGCGCGGCAAGTTGCGCCGGCGCCTCGCGTTCCAGCCGAGCGAGGTCCGCGCGCGCGAGATGGGCGAACATGCGGCACTGCAAGTCACGGATCACCAGCAACACGATCTGCTGCACCTGGACGTTCTGGAAGTACTGCGCCGCTGCCTTGATCGAGGTGATGGCGAGCACCAGGGCGGGGATCTGATACAGGATGCGCCGGTCGCGATCGGCGAACATCTGGAACGCGTGGTCGATCACCACGGGATACAGCGAAGTGGTGCCGGCCATCAGGCCCGTCAAAATCAGCACCAGCAGCAGCCGTGGCTTGTGATGGCTGATGTGCTCGCGCCACAGCCGCATGAGCAGCGCGCGCGTGGAGTTGCGTCTGGCCGCGATGTCCAGGCCGGGCGTGACAGCATCCATGGCGAGCGTTTATCAGCCGCGGCGCGTCGTCGCCAGTGCGGCGGGCCGTCGTGGCTCAGATGTCGGGAAGGTTCAAGTCGATCCGGAGCTTCAGCATCAGCGGCGTTTCCCGATGGCTGGCCAGTACCACCCCCGGCACGGCTCCACCGACGCGGACACCGTACCTCGTATCGACGGCGAGTCGGCACTCCAGGAAGTCGAAATGCACCTCTGCTCCGTTTGGATGGGCAATCACCGGAAAACCAAGCTCTCCGCTGCGACAAAGCCTGTTCACCAGGCCCTGGACCATCTTCTGGATCTTCAGCAACTCGGCGCGGCCGACCAGTTCGATGAACATGCGACGGTAGAATTCGCGCACCAGGGGCAGCGGTCCGCGGAGTACCATCGATGATACGACGGGATTGCGCAGCCAGGCTTGGTCCGGCGATGCAAAGAGCCCCACCCTGGCTCGGTTGAAGTCCGACTCGCCGATGCGTGTCGGCCCTTCGCAGAACACGGACAGGCCGATGGTCTTCGACAGGAACGGATCGCGCGGAAAGATCGCGCGCATATTGTCGATGACCAGTACCTGATCCGATCGCACCGTTCCGTCGGACGACAGCCGGTCGAGGATCTGGCTCAGGTAGAAATGCGCGTTGTTCTCGGCGAGCTCGGGCTCGGTCGCGGGCACTCGGTAGGCAATGCACCGGTAGCGCGCCAGGATGACCTGGTCATCCTGGTCGAAATCGCCGACGCAATGCACGGCTATGGACTCGCTCACACAGCGCAGGCTGCCCAGGAAGCCATCGAGCCAACTGGCATCGCGCTGACGCAGATAGAAGGCAACAACGGCGTCGGTCGTGGGTGGCTGCGGCTCGGATGCCGACGGTGCGTTAACCGGTGCTGGCCAGCCGCCCAGCATCGAGGCGTTCATCCGGATGCGCGGTGACGCCCTGATGTGCTCAGCCGCCTTGGCATTGGCATCCCAGCGGGACAGTACCGGTACCGGATTGCCACCGATGACTACGCCCTGTTCTTCAGTTCCGAGGGCGTCGTCCGGCAATGTATCCACTGTGGCGGCGATCCGGTCCGTCGTATCGAGCCAGGCACCCCGCAACGGATGCATGTGGACAACATAGTTGTGGACGCCCCGATCGATCGCACCGGTGATTGGCGTGGTCCGTCCAGCGAATTGGTGCGCCATGGCTGCGAGATAGCGAAGCATGCCCGATCGCGTACCGATGGTGGTGTCGGGATTCGACACAATGCAGTCGCGGATGTTGTGGGCGACCGCCTCGCCATAGGCCTGCACCACGGCATCGTGCACCGGTGGGGTATCGCCGATCCTGCGGCGTTCAGCGGTGTAGACGATATCCGCGGGCCGCGGGTCGGCGAATGGGTCGGCCTGGAAGACGGTCGTCGAAGGGTCGGTCAGCAGCACGTTGGCGTATGGTTCGCCTTTGCCCAACAGGAAGTCCTGATAGCTGAAGCAGCGGCTCGACATCACAGTCATGCTGGGCTGCGCCGAGGGACCGGCACGCTCGACGATGATTCCGTGGGAGCGAAGCCGCGCGATGGTTTCTGCTGCGACATCCTGGACGTGAAGGCAGACGTCGCCGGCGAAGCTCGTGTTGCGAAGCGATGCGATGAACGGCTCCAGGCGACGGAAGGGAAGCTTCGCGCAGTAGCCCATGATCAGGTTCTTCGAGCCGCTCACGCAGGTGCGCCCCGTCAGGTGGTCAGGGGCGGGCAAACTAGAGCAGTGTGTGATCGGCGGGAATGGTGGGCGCCGTCGAGAGCCCGATCAGACACCGACACCCCAGGCGATTGTTTTGCGTAGCAGCGCGGTGAATGCGTCAGACTCCCACGCGCCATGAAACACAGGCGGTGTCGAATCCGATGGATCGGCGGTCCGGACGGCGCGGATGGCTGGGTTGTGGCAATGGCCGAGGGCGAAGTAGGTCACACCACCGGGGCCGACCTCGCGCGTATAGCCCAACACGCGGGTCTTGCCGTCGGGCTGCAGCGATGTGTCCGAGGCATAAAGCGTCCCGATGCTTGGTGATACAGCGGCCGGACCATAGTCCGCGGTCAGAAGGATTCGCGTCGAGCCCGGATCCTGTAGCTCGATGAAGTAAGGCTCGTCTTCAACCTCGAACGACGACGTGCCGAGGCCGCGCGTGATCGGGTGATCTGTGTCGCGCACATCGACGCGAATTTTGCATATCGGCGGATGCGTCAGGAAGTAGCTGCCGAGCAGGGCGTGGTGTTCCGCCTTGACGGTGCGGCGCTGACGGAAGCCCTCCACTCGTTCCGCACGGCCGCCACTCGTGCCATGCAGGCCCAGCCAATGCCCACCCTCCTCCAGCCACTGCTGTATGGCGTGGCACTGCGTCGCGTCGGGGTAGGGGCCGGCCACGTAGGTGATCAACAACCGGCTGACCGGCAGCCATTTCTCAACATCGGAAAAATCGTTCGCGACCGAGGCAGGAATGTTGCACTCCGCGAGCAGTCCCAGCAGCCGCAGGCGGGCGTAGTCGTGGTCATGTCCCGCGAGCGAACCCGGCGGAAAGCCACCGGTTATGAGATGCGCGCGTGCCGATCTTTCGCCCGTCATCGAATCACCTCGTGTGGGTTTTGCGATGTTGTAGGCGCGACAAGCCGTACGCGGCAAACCGCCGGTCAATGCGCGTGCCTGTGCCCGTGTCGATGGTGAAGGTCGGGATAGTGCGGATGACGATGCACAAGCGGCGCATGCCGATGCCAATGGGTATGCGGCTCGCCGGATGGATCGCTCAGGACGTGTTCGTGCTGGTGGTGCGCGTCGTGCCAATGCCTGTGCTCGTGCTCCATCGCTTCGTGCGCATGTTGATGCTCGTGTTGCTCGGCCAGATGCATCCAGAGGCCGAATCCCATCAGGCAGCCGGCCACGACAAGCTGCACCGATACCGGCTCGCCCAGCATGATGACCGCGAGAACGGCCCCCACGAACGGCGCGAGCGAGAAATAGGCTCCGGTGCGCGCCGCGCCGAGATCGCGCAATCCGAGGACGAACAGGGCTAGGCTCACGCCGTAGCCCAGGAAGCCGACGACACCGGCCGCCGCCAGGGTGCCGACAGATGGCAACATCGCGCCCCGCCACCACAACGCGAGCGCCAGATTGACTGCGCCCGCGACCAGCCCCTTGAGCATGGCAATCTGCACTGGATCAGCCGAGGACAGCTTGCGCGTCAGGTTGTTGTCGATGCCCCAGCACAGGCAGGCTCCGGCGATCAGCAACCCGCTCCATTGGAACGACGCCCGGCCCTGCCAGGACAGCAGCGCGGCGCCGGCCAGTATGGCGAATGCGCCCAGCAGCAGGCGGCGATCGGCATTCTCCCGGAACACGACCCAGGCGATGCCCATGGTTGCCAGGCCTTCCAGGTTCAGCAGGAGCGACGCCGCCGAAGCCTCCGTGCGCACCAGGCCCAGCATCAGCAGCAACGGGCCGAGGACGCCTCCCGACAGGATCACCGATGCAAGCCACGGCACGTCCGATCGACGGAGAGGCGCCTCGACAGTCGGCAGGCGGAGGATGCCGCGCGACGGATGGACAGTGGAGAGACCAGCGCCCGCCCCGAGGTAGAGCAATCCTGCCATGAGCCACGGATCCACCGAGCCAAGCAGGAGCTTGGCGAAGGGCGTGCTTGCGCCGAACAGCACGGCCGACGACAGGGCGAGCAGGATGCCAGGCTGCATGAGCGAGACCTTAGGACGCGCCCGGGGAGAGTGCGAAGCCGACCCACCTTGCCTGTGCGGAGCCGGCCGTGTAGCCGGCTGCATGCTCTCACGCCTGCAGTCGCGTCTCGCGGCCTTGCGCGGCCTGCGTGCCGATCTGGCCGCTCTCGCGCTGGGTGCGCTCGCCGCAGCGGCCTTGCCGCCGTTCCACATCATCCCGCTCCTGCTCATCTCGGTGCCGGGCCTGCTCACTCTCCTCGATGCGGCACGTTCCCCCGCCGTCGCGGCGCGGCGCGGCTGGTGGTTCGGGCTCGGCCACCACGTCCTGGGCCTCTACTGGATCACCGAGGCGATCCTGTTCGAGGCGGCGCGCTTCTGGTGGCTGGTGCCACTCGCGGTGCCAGCGACCGCGGCAGCGCTCGCGGTCTTCATTGCCGCCGCCTGCTTCGTCGCACGGTTGGCACGGCCGGGCTGGCCCCGCGTCCTGGCGCTGGCCGGCGCCTGGGTCCTGTCTGATCTCGCGCGGCAGTTCGTTCTGACCGGATTTCCCTGGAACCCGTGGGGCAGCGTGTGGGAACTGCCGGGTCCCATCGGCGACGTGTTCATCCAGCCCGCCGCATGGATCGGCGTGCACGGGCTCACCCTGGCTACGCTGCTGCTTGCGGCGACCCCGATCCTCGGCTGGCGATGGCGCGTCGGAGGCGCGTTGCTGCTCGCCGCCTGGGCCGCATTCGGCGTGGTTCGGTTGCGGCAGGCCATTCCGCTGCAGGCGATGACCGTCGTGCTGGTCCAGGGCAACATCGCACAGGGCCAGAAGTTCGACCAGGACCTCGCGGTGCGGATCTTCCGGCACTACCTGGACCTGAGTTCACACGGCCGCGCCCCGCAACCCGCCGTGGAGGTCTGGCCGGAAACCTCGTTTCCTGGCCTGCTCGATGTCGATGAACCAGCGCGGCTGGCCATCGAGCGGGCAATCGGGGGCATCCCGGCACTCATTGGCAGCGTCCGGTTCGATGAGCAGAGGCGTCCGCGCAACAGTCTGTTCGCGCTAATCGACGGCGGTGCGATCGGCGGCCTGTACGACAAGTGGCATTTGGTGCCATTTGGCGAATACATCCCGGACTGGCTGCCGCTGCCGATCATGGTGATGCCCGGCAACGGCTTCGCCTCCGGCCCCGGACCGCGCACGTTGCACGTCAACGGCCTCCCGGCCTTCGGGCCGCTGATCTGCTACGAGGCGATCTTCTCCGGCGAGATCATCGATCGCCGCGATCGGCCCGCCTGGCTGGTGAACGTCACCAACGACGCCTGGTTCGGCAACTCGACCGGGCCGCGTCAGCACCTGGCGGCGGCACGCATGCGCGCGGTGGAGGAAGGGCTGCCACTCGTGCGCGCGGCCAATACAGGCATCTCGGCCGCCTTCGACGCGCACGGGCACGAACTCGGCCGAATCGATCTACAAACATCAGGCACGTTGGCCGTGGCATTGCCCGGTCCGTTGCCGGAAACCGTATTCGGCCGCATCGGGCTCTGGCTGCCTGCCATCTCGGGATCGGTTGCACTCGGGGTGGGGCTTGTGGCAAGACGCAATGCAGCGTCCGGTTGACCGCGCCCCGCGAGTTCGCGAGAGTCTGGCCCGATCGCACAGGAAAAATAAAACCATATCCACATTTTTAGATCGCCATTGACAATTAAAGGTTGTAGTGTTAAGGTTCGATTAATGAACAGTCCAGCAGCCGGTTGTGCCACAGTCGCCCCCAGGAGCCGCCTATGCTGAACGAACTGAAAGGGAATGCGAACATGGCGCGCGGCGAACCCGTCGTTGGTGCCGACAAAGAGCCAGCACGACCAAGCCCGATCGATGTCCATGTCGGTTCCCGCATTCGTCTGCGGCGCACGCTTCTTGGAATGTCGCAGGAGCGCCTGGGAGAAGCACTCGGCCTGACCTTCCAGCAGGTGCAAAAGTATGAGCGCGGCGTCAATCGCGTCGGTGCGTCGCGGTTGTTCGACCTGTCGCGCGTCCTCGATGTGCCGATCAGCTTCTTCTTCGACGACATGCCGGAGAGCCTTGCCAGCACCTACGGCGGTCCTATGAACCGCCGAAGCACCGGCTTTTCCGAAACGCCGGACAGCTTCGCCGACGATGCACTGAACCGACGCGAGACACTGGAACTCGTGCGGGCCTACTACCGCATCACCGAACCCGCTGTGCGCAAGCGCGTGTTCGACCTGATCAAGTCGATGGGACCGACCGAGACCTGAGGTCGCGTCAGGTCCCGTCAGCCCTCAGCTGCGGATTATCGAAGCGCGGGCTGCGCAGTCGGTGCAGAGCATCGCGCAGCGCCTCCCATAGATCGCGCTTCTCCACCTCGCCCAGGGACGTCGCAATCTCCTCGCGCATACCATGCGCGACCAGCAACAGACGCGGCACTCGGCCGGGCGGCTCCTCTATCACGGCGTTGAGCCAGCCGACCGGCAGCACGCGCTCCTTCCGCCGGCCGTGCTGGTCAACCCGCACGATCCGCAGCACATCCTCGGACAGCAGGACCAGCTCGCTGGCGCGCGCCCGGCTCGCGTTAAGGCACAGCAGAAAGATCGCCAGCCCAATCTCCACCACACCGAAGCCGGCCACCGGCCAGGCGCCGATCAGCCAGAACCGAAGCGCGATGAGGGCGCACAACAGGCCGATCGCCACCATGAGGATCGCCAGTCCACGCAGCGACAGGCTGCGGTGGGGCACGATCACCGCCTCGAACAGGGTGGCTTCGTCATCCATACAGCACCATGTAGCGCGCCCACGGCATTGGCAAACCCTTGCCGCCCGCACGCGAGCGCGCGACAAGCGCCTGCCATGTCGACAGGACTGCAACCCCCCAAAGCGAGGCGCCGTAAGCCGCGCGCCATGACGCGCGAGGACGTGCGCGGCTTCATTGAGGCGCTGGCCAAGGCCAATCCGGATCCGCGCAGTGAACTGACCTTCATCGATCCGTTCACCCTGCTGATCGCCGTCGTGCTGTCCGCGCAGGCCACCGACGTGTCGGTGAACCGCGCCACCGAGACGCTCTACAAGGAAGCCGACACACCCGAGGCGATGCTGCGTCTGGGCGTCGACGGGGTGGCGAAACATATCCGCTCGATCGGCCTCTGGCAGGGCAAGGCACGCAACGTCATCGAGTTGTCGCGGCAGCTGATCGAGCACCACGGCGGCCAGGTGCCGCGCGACCGCGAGGCGCTGGAGAAACTGCCCGGCGTCGGCCGGAAGACCGCCAACGTCGTGCTGAATGTCGCGTTCGGCGAAAGCACCATGGCGGTGGATACGCACATCTTCCGCCTCGGCAACCGCACCGGCATCGCACCTGGTCCCACGCCACGCGCCGTCGAGGACGCGTTGGTCCGCCGCATCCCGCCGGAGCTGCTGCGCGACGCGCACCATTGGCTGATCCTGCATGGAAGGTACGTGTGCAAAGCGCGCGTGCCCGAGTGCTGGCGTTGCGTTGCGGCGCCGTGGTGCAGATATCCGGACAAGACGCCCCCGCCGTCAGAGAAGCCGCCTCGCGCAAAGTGATGCAGGAAGTCTACCGCTATTTGATCCCAGCGCTGTGGCTGGCCTGGCTGCTCTACTGGAGCGTCGCCGCGATCGGTAGCAAGGCGACCGCCCGAGAGGAGAGCTTCGCCTCGCGGCTGTCGCACATCATTCCTCTCGCTGTGGGCGTTGCGCTGCTCGCCACACTGCGCGTGCCGATGGCCTGGCTGACAGCACGGTTCGTGCCCCCCGCCGCGGGGTGGTGGTGGCTAGGCGCTATCCTCGTCGCTTCGGGGCTTGCCATCAGCGTTGCGGCCCGGCTTTCACTCGGTGCCAACTGGAGCAGCATGGTGACGCTGAAACAGGAACATGAACTGATCCGCACAGGACCCTATCGTTGGGCACGGCACCCAATCTACACCGGCCTGCTGCTGGCCGTGCTGGGCACCGCCATCGCGCTCGGCGAGTGGCGAGGCGTCATCGCACTCGTTCTGGTCACCGCAGCCTTCCTGCGCAAGATCGCCATCGAGGAGCGGTTCCTCAGAGAGCATTTCGGCGAGGTTTATGCGCATTACAGTCGCAAGGTGCCGTCCCTCGTGCCGCTCCACCGGAGAGATCCTGGATGATGTCACCTCAACGAATTTGGCTGGCGACGCTGATGGCGTGGTATGACCCGGCGATAATAGGGGAGGCCCGATGAACCGCGTATTGATCCTGGCTCTGGCCATACTCATCGCGACGCCATGCACAAGGACGCCAGCCTTCGCCCGCGCCATGGAAAGCGGCGACGCCGCTGTGGCGCAAAAGACCATGCCCGCGGTGGTGAACATCTCGACGTGGAGAGTGAAGCAGCCGGAACAGCCTGGCGGTTCGCCGCGGCGGGTTAAGACCTATGGCTCTGGCTTCATCATTGATCCCAGTGGAATTATTGTCACCAACAAGCACGTCATCGACGGCTCCATCGACATCAAGGTGATCTTCGACAACGGCGACCGCGTAACCGGCAAGCTGCTCGCGGTTGCTGCCATGATCGACCTCGCGGTGCTGAAGGTGGATGCCGGCCGGCCGCTACCGGCGCTGAAATGGGGTGACAGCGAGAACCTGCATGTCGGGGACGCCGTTCTGGCAATCGGCAACCCACTTGGCCTCGGTAAGTCGGTATCGTCGGGGATTGTCAGCGCGCTGAACCGTGACATTCAGGACACGCCGTTCGACAACTACATCCAGACCGACGCCGCCATCAACCACGGCAATTCCGGCGGCCCGCTGGTCGATCTGAATGGCGACGTGATCGGGGTAAACACTGCTCTCTACAACCCCGAGGAGAGCGGTGGATTCATCGGGATCGGGTTCGCGATGCCGGCCGGCACCTCGAAGTTTGTCGTCGACCGCTTGCTCGATCCCAGCCATCCCAAGCCCGGCTGGCTGGGTCTGACGCTTCAGGATCTGACGCAGGAACTCTCGCAGGCGTTGGGCATGCGCGAGGCGAAAGGCTCGATCATCTCCGCGGTGGATGCGGGTGGCCCGGCGAGTGCCGTAGGACTGCGGCCCGGTGACATCCTGATGGCGGTCGATGACGCAAGGCCCACCGATCCGCGGGCTTTCATGCGGGCGATCGTCGAGATCCCGGTCGGGCAGCCGGCTCAGTTGACTGTCTGGCGGGATGGCAAGGAGCAAGCGGTCACCGCAACTGTCGCCGAGTGGCCCAACTTCATGCCGGGCGGTGGCGTGATGAGCGCGCAGGCAGCCGAGGCGATGATCCAGAAGTTGCCCGATCCCGGCGTGCGGCTTGGCCCCGCTGACCGACGCAGCGCGCAAGCAGTTTGGGATCGACGCCAAGGTAAACGGGGTGCTGGTCGCCTCGGTGGAGGCCGATTGCGAGGCGCGCGACCTCGGTATCGTTGCAGGCGACGTCGTCACCGCCGTTCAGGGCGCTCCCGTGGCGACACCCGAGGAGGTGCGACGCGCCGTGCAGGCGGCGCACCAGCAACAGCGCCCATTCCTGGCTGTGCTCCTTCGGGGCAAGAGCACCACTCAGGTGGGTGTCGCTATCGATGGGCGGTCCCGGCTCATAAACGAAGGATCCCGGCTGGCGGTCGCCGACCGGGATCTGCGAGTTCTTGAGAGTTCGGCGGGGCCTTTACTTGATGCAGGGCACTGCTGCCGAAGCCTGCCGTTGATAACCTGGGCCGCCCTCGGAATCGGCCTTGCGTGCCCCTGCCTGCTGCTGCCAACCGGGGCCACCCTCTGAATCGGCCTTGTGGGCCGAGGAAGCCTGCTGCTGCCAGCCAGGGCCACCCTCGGAATCGGCCTTGTGGGCCGAGGAAGCCTGCTGCTGCCAGCCAGGACCGCCCTCTGAATCGGCCTTGTGGGCCGAGGAAGCCTGCTGCTGCCAGCCAGGGCCGCCCTCGGAATCGGCACGATGCATACCGGCCGGGCAGCCCGTGGTGTCAGGAGAGGCGGCAAACACTGGGGCGGCAATTGTCGAGCCAAGCAGCAGCGCAGCAAACGCTGTTTTGGACAGTAAACTCATGTTGTTGTCTCCATTGGTAGGTCGAGCATTAGCGAACGTAGGCAGCTTTGCAGAGCGGCGGCAACCCAGCCAATTGTCGCTGCCGTCCCTCCTGGGACTCATACGAGCGGAAAGCATTTCAGATGCGCCGTCGAGATTACAAAACCCTCATCCCCCCGCGGCACGGCGCCGCTTTCTGGCTGGGATGGCCTGCGCTGGTGCTGCCTCGTCCGGATTGGCCAGCGCCTTAAGCAGTGCGCTTCTCAATGTAGTGAGCTTTCGATCATTCTCAACCTTGAGGCCGAATACGTCCTTCACGTAGAAGACATCGACCGCGCGTACACCATAGGTGGTGACGTGGGCTGAGGCGATCTGCAACCCCTGGTCGCTGACCGCCGCGGTGACGTCATGCAGCAGCCCGGGCCGGTCGCGCCCGTTCACCTCCAGCACGGTGTGCGTGTTGGAGGCGTGGTTGTCGATCACCACTCGCGGCGGGACATGGATCGCCCGCATCCGCTGCCCTAGCAGCAGCTTCGAAACCTTGCGGATCTCGGCAGCCAGGCGGATCCGGCCTGAGAGCGCCTGCTCTATCAGCACCGCGAGCCGCGCCAGCCGGTGCGGCGCGTCGAATGTCCCGCCGGCTGCGTCCTGAATCCAGAACGTATCCAGGGCCATGCCGTTGGTCATCGTGTGGATGCGCGCGTCGACGATCGACGCACCGGCCACGGCGAGCGCTCCGGAAATCTTGCTGAACAGCCCCGCGTGGTCGGCACAGTATACCGTGACCTCGGTGACCGCCCGTGCAGGCAGCGGCTGAGTGTCCACCGTCAGGGGTGCCTGGCGCGCCTCCGCATCGCGCACCAGACGCGCGTGGCGTGCATGAGTTTCGGGATCGAACGACAGCCAGTAGCCTGGATAACCGAGTTGGGTGAAACGCTCGATCTCCTGTTTCGACCAGTCGGATAGCAGCGCGGCGGCGGCATGACGCGCGCGTTCCACCCGGACGTCCCGTTCGGTGGTGGACAGTCCGCCGGCCAGCACCTCGGCTACACGGGCAAATAGCTCGCGCAGCAGCGTGGCCTTCCAACCGTTCCAGACCTTGGGAGACACGGCGCGCATGTCGGCGACCGTCAATATCAGCAGCAGGCGCAACCGCTCTGGTGACTGAATGGTGTCGGCGACATCGAGGATGGTCTTCGGATCATCGATGTCGCGTTTGAACGCCACCGCCGACAACAGCAGGTGGTGCAGAACCAGCCACGAAACAGTCTCGGTCTCTTCCGCCGACAGGCCGAGTTCCGGTCCCACCTTCAGCGCAATCTCGGCACCGATCTCCGAATGGTCGCCGCCGCGACCCTTGGCAATGTCGTGCAGCAGCATCGCGAGATACAGCGCACGGCGCGACTGCAGGTGATCGACCAGACTGCTGGCGACCGGCGCGATCTCCGCGAGTTCGCCGCGCTCCAGCGTGTTCAGGATCTTGATCGCCTCGATCGTATGCTCATCGACGGTGAACACGTGGTAGGTGTCGAACTGCATCTGCCCGACGATGCGCGCCCAGTCGGGAATGAAGCGTCCAAGGAAGCCGGTCTCGTTCAGGATCGACAGCCAACGTGCGCCGTCGGGATGCTGGCTGGCGCGATGATGATGTTCCGGTTCCTTGCCGCACATCAGGTCCATGAACAGAGCGGCCGCCTTGGGGTCGCCGCGCAATTCGACCGCACGGCGCTCGTTCTGGATCAACGAGCGCACCGCCAACGGATGAAGTTCCAGATTGCGGTCTCGCGCGACCTGCAGGATGCGCAGCATCTGCAACGGCTCGCGGTCGAAATCGTGCCCTGCGACGGGCAGCAGCTGGCCCTCGGCCAGGACGAAGCCGCACCTCAACAGCGCCGGGTCGGTCTCCGCAGCGATCGCCGGCGGACCGAGCGCCTCGCGAAGGATCCCCGGTTCCAAAATGCGCGTCAGCCGTGCGACCTCGCGCGCGGTGAGGAAATAGTGTCGCATGAAGCGCTCGACGCCGTCCTGGCGGCCATGGCGCGTGTAGCCCATGCGCGCGCCCACCACCGGCTGGAGATCGAACGTCAGCCGCTCCTCGGCGCGGCCGGCGACGTAGTGCAGATGGAACCGCACGGTCCACAGGAACTCCCAGGCGCGGCGGCCGTGCTTCGCTTCCGCCTGCGTCAGCACGTCACCGACATCGGCGAGTTCGCCCATCGTCTGCGTGTCGTAAACGTAGCGCGCGATCCAGTAGAGCGTCTGCAGGTCGCGCAGCCCGCCGCGGCCTTCCTTGATGTTCGGCTCGACGACGAACGGGCTGTCGCCGTAGCGGCGGTGGCGCACATCCCGCTCGGCTTGCTTGGCGGCGATGTACTCCGCGACGCCTGCCTCCTTGCACGCAGCGCGGAAACGCGCGTGGAAGTCCGCGAACAGCTTCGCGTCGCCGGCCACATGTCGGGAGTCGAGCAGCGCTGTGCGGATCGTGGTATCCTTGGCGCCTTCGACCAGGCAGTCCTCGATCGAGCGGGTGGCGTGGCCGACCTTCACACCGAGGTCCCACAGGAAGTAGAGCATGTACTCGACCACCTGCAGCGTCTGACGTGATGGTTCCTCGGCGGTCAGGAACAACAGGTCGATGTCGCTGAACGGCGCGAGCACGCCGCGCCCATATCCGCCAGTGCCGGCGACCGCGAGATGCTCCGGTTCGCCAAAGCCGGTGTCCGACGTGGCGTGATCGTACAGCGCAGAGATAAGGCCGTCGGTCAGCTTGCCCAGCAGGCGGGCGGCCTGCAGGCCGGTGATCTGCTCCTGCTCGAAGGCATGCTGCACATGCTGCTGGATGCGGGCGAGATGGCGGCGGAATGCACCCAGCGCTGCATCGCGCGACACCGGGGCACCGTCTTCGGCCAACGCGGCGAGCGCGGCGGAGAGGGCGGATACGGACGCCTCGGGTGGCTTCGGCTGGGCGACAGGGGTCAGCATTCAGGCCAGAGTACCTAGCTCGCGGCGCTGTCGGGAACTGCCAACAGCGATTTCAGCCGATACAAAGCGTCGAGCGCGTCGCGCGGCGTCATGCTGTCCGGCTCCAGTGCGGCGAGCGCCCCGGCCAGCGGGTCGGGTTCGGGCTGAACTTCGGGCGGTGAGGCGGCGAACAGCGGCAGCGCGGTGAGCGGTGCACCTGCCGCACCCAGTGGGCCGCCGTGCTTCTCCAGCGATGCCAGCAGGGAGGCGGCGCGGCGCACCACCGGCGACGGCACGCCCGCCAGCTCGGCGACATGCACGCCCCAGGAGCGGCCGGCGGCGCCAGCTGCCACTTCATGCAAGAACACCACGCTCCCCTTCCATTCCTTCACCCGCATCGTGTGCGGTTTGAGACGCGGCAGCCGGTCGGCCAGTTCGGCAAGCTCGTGGAAGTGTGTGGCGAAGATGGTGCGGCAACGGATCGCCGAATGCAGCGCCTCGAGCACCGCCCAGGCGATCGCAAGGCCGTCGAGCGTGGCAGTACCGCGGCCGATCTCGTCCACCACCACGAGAGAGCGCGGGCCGGCCTGATGCAGGATGGCGGCGGTCTCTGTCATTTCCACCATGAACGTGGAGCGCCCCCGAGCCAGGTCGTCGGCAGCGCCGACGCGGGAGAACAGGCGATCGACCACGCCGATCGTCGCGCCTTCCGCCGGCACCGGAAGCCCGGCCTGAGCGAGCACCACGATCAATGCGTTCTGGCGCAGGAACGTTGACTTGCCGGCCATGTTGGGACCAGTGAGCAGAAGGACACGCTGGTCGGGCGAAAGGTCGCAGTCGTTCGGGACGAACTGGGCACGACCGGCGATCGCTGCCTCCACGACCGGGTGGCGCCCGGCGCGGACGAGGAACGCTTCATCGTCAGTGACCTGGGGACGGCACCAAGTGCCCGCCTCCGCTAGCTTCGCCGCGGACTGGGTGGCGTCCAGCAGCGCCAGCGCATCGGCGCAGGCGGCGAGTGCTTCGGCCTGCGACAGTGCGGTCTGCACCAGATGCGCGAACACCGCCCGCTCACGCGCGGCGGCACGCTCGCCGGCCTCCGATATACGGCGATCGAGATCGGAAAGTTCCGGTGTCGTGAAGCGGGCGCCGTTGGCCATTCCCTGTCGGAGGGTCAGTTCCGGAAAGTCGCGCAGTTTTTCGACCGCGGCGGCAGGGGCCTCGATGACATAGCCGAGTTGGGCATGGTGGCGGATCTTCAGGCTGGCGACGCCGTAGCGCTGCGCGTAGTCGAGCTGCAGGGTGGCAAGCACCCGGCGGCTGTCGTCGCGGAGGGCACGTTCGGCGTCGAGTTCGGGGTCGAAGCCCGGGAGGATGGCATTGCCATCGTCCAACCGGTGTGGCGCGGGGTCGGCGAGGGCGGCGGTCAAGGTTTGTTCGAGCGATGGATCGACTTTCAGCGCGGCGCAGGCTGTGCGCAACAACCCGGTCACCTCTTCCGCTTGCGGGAGAGGTCGGCGCAGAGCGCCGGGTGAGGGTATTTGTGCCGTCGATCGACCCTCACCCGCCTCGCTTCGCTCAGCGACCTCTCCCGCGAGCGGGAGAGGTGTTGTCAAAGCCGACTCCGCCGCCTGCGCCGCGCGCAGACCATCGCGCAGTGCCGCAAGATCCCTGGGGCCCCCGCGCCCCACCGACAGCCGTCCCAGCGCCCGCGCAATGTCGGGCGCCGTCCGCAGCGCGCGCCGTAACCGACCGGCGGCATCGCCCTCCGCGACCATCCACGCCCACGCATCCTGGCGTGCCGCGATCGCCGCGGGGTCGGTCAGAGGAGCGGCCAGCCAGCCTGCGAGCAGCCGCGCTCCCGCCGGGGTCAGCGTCCGCTGCACCGTGCCGAGCAGCGAGTGCAGCGCGCCGCCGTCGCGCGCCCGGTGGATCTCCAGGCTGGCGCGGGTCGCTGCATCCATTGCCAGGACCCCCGTCTGTCCCTGCGGCGCGGGACGGGCCAGCCGCGGCAGCGTTCCGGCCTGGGTGGCTCGTACGTAGTCCACCGCCATCAGCGCCGCGATCGCCTCTGCGTCGGTGAAGCTGCCGAATGCGTCCACACTGGCGACGCCGAATGTCTCGGCCAGCCGCCGCCGTGCCACCAGGGGCGGTGACGGGACGACATTGGGCGCGCGCTTGTCCGCCCATTCGCCCAGCGACAGCCCGGTCGGCGCCAGGATCTCCGCCGGCTCCAGCCGGCCGAGCAGGCCGGGCAGATCGCCTTCCGCTATCGCCGCGGTCTCAAACAAACCGGTGGACACGTCGAGCCAAGCCGCACCGATGCCGTCGCGGTCCTGCGCCAGCCCCAGCAGCAGATTGGCGCGGCCGGCCTCCAGCAGCGCCTCCTCGGTGATCGTGCCGGGGGTCACCAGACGCACCACGGCGCGGCGGATCGGCGCCTTCCCGGTGCGCGACTTGGGGTCCTCCATCTGCTCCGCCACCGCGACGCGGAAACCGCGGCGGATCAGTCGGGCGAGATACGCCTCTGCTGCGTGCTGCGGCACGCCGCACATCGGAATCGGCGTGCCGTTGTGCTCGCCGCGCTGGGTCAGCGCGATGTCGAGCGCTGCGGCCGCTGATTCCGCATCGGAGAAGAACAGCTCGTAGAAGTCGCCCATCCGGAAGAACACCAGCGCGTCCGGATGCGCCTCCTTGGCGGCAAACCATTGCGCCATGGCAGGCGTGGCGCCGGAAGCATTCAGCGTGCGGGCGGATGCGGCCATCGGTGTGGTTTACCGCGCGCGGGCGCGATTCCGAAAGCGGATGGCCAGTGCGGGCCGACGCGGCTACCTACCTGGCGGACGTCATCCGCCGCCGCAACATGTCGCCGAATGCTGCGAATACCTTCCGCATTTGCGTGTGCTTGTATGGAAACACCGCTTCAGGGTCCATCGCGTGAATGATGGCCGCGGTGTCCGCCTCGAACACAAGCAATCGCCCGTCCGGAAGTTCGCTGCAGTCGATCGAGTAATAGTCGAGCGGCAATCGCTCATGCAAAGCGACGAAGGCTTCGCGGTGACGGGCGACGAACGTCGCATCAAAGTGCATCATCGCCTGTGCCTCTTCTGCGCGCTTGTCCGCACTCTCAGTCATGCCCGCGTTCAGGTAGTGGACCATCCAGTTCTGCGAAACGGCCATATGACAAAGGTAGGTCTGACGATCTATGAATGCCACGCGGTATTTCCGGTACAAGCCGTCTGCGGACCGGTAATCCACGAAGGCGGTCACGAAGTAGGAAGATACGAACGAGAACAACATATAGGCGGCCAGGTCGCCAGAATCGTCGATTTTTTTGAGGCCTGCGCCGGCGTGGGAGCCTTGCGGGCGTACAAGAACGGGATAACGGCAACCCGGCAGGAGATCGCTGTTCGCACCACTGCCGCGGAGTAAACTCGCAAGTTCATCGCGGCCGACCGCGACGGTCGATGGGCTGCAAATACTCGGAACGTCGGCCAGCGACCTGGCCAGTGTGTCGCGCGCCAGGGCGGGCTGGAAACTCGGATCGTTCAACACCGGCCGTGGCCACGACGTGAACAGTCGGCTCATGCGGGCGAGCATGGCGGCATCGGACTCACTCACGGCGAAGAACATGACGTCGTGATCAGGGATGATTGCCGGCAATCCTCGGTCTGGCATCAGGAATAGCAGATCGAGCCGCACGTCCAGGTAGTTCGTGATGAAGTCCAGCGGCGTGTTGACCATAAGGTCACCGGGCGCCATCAGCGCGAGCAGCCGGATGTCAGCGGGGGATCGGCTTTCTCGGCGGATGCGAAATAGCTGGGACCCGGCCAGCGCCTCAGCCTGCAATCCCAGCGCCTCGGCGCGGCGGAAGGCGAGCTGATAGGCGATGGAGGTATCGTGGAGCCGGGCGATTGGGTCGGTGTCCAATCGCTCGATCATGCCAGCCAATGCATCAGCGGTGGCGCCCTGGAACGCTGCGGTGGTCAGCGCGGCCGCGCCGATGACGGCAGGCGGGTCGCACGCATCGGAGAGGCGTGGGATTGGGTCGGCAGCGGACAATGCCATGAGCGACCCTGCGATGATTTTGCTTAATGGACGGTTAGCTCGAATCGTCCACCCTCCGCAGATGCAATCTCTTTTGCCGCAGGACCTTGCTCTGAAGTGGAGACGTATCGTGGCGTCCTCCGATCGCCGGACGATCACCACGGATGCGCCGCCGGCTGCGGCAGGTGACGCTGACCCATCGCTGGACCCCGATGAATGGTCCGGGCTGCGCGCGTTGGGTCACCAGATGCTCGATGACGTTTTCAACGAACTGCAGAGTATCCGGGCGGGGCCCGTGTGGCGGCCGATGCCGGACGATGTGCGCGGCGCCTGGAGCGATGCCCTGCCACGCGTCGGCGTACCTCTGGCGGACGTCTACGATGAATATCAGCGGTTGATTGCGCCGTACACAGTCGGCAATCGACATCCGCGATTCTTCGGCTGGGTACATGGAGCCGGCACAGCCGTAGGCGTCCTGGCCGAAATGCTGGCTTCGGGACTGAATGCGAACTGCGGCGGCCGCGACCACGCACCCATCGCGTGCGAACGGCAGGTGATCCGGTGGGCCGCAGAGATGCTTGGGCTGCCTCGAGATTCGTCCGGCCTCGTGGTGACCGGCACGTCGGTCGCGAATCTGGTCGCCGTCATCATCGCGCGAAGCGCGGCATTGGGACCGGCGGTACGACGGGATGGGATCGGCGAATCGAAGTTGGTTGCCTACGCGTCGGCGGCGGTCCATCTCTGCGTAGGACGGGCACTGGACATAACGGGCCTTGGCGCCCGGGCACTGCGCCTTATTCCATGTGACACGGCAGGCGCGATGGACGTTGCTGCTTTGCGAGCCGCGATCGCCGCGGACCGGGAACGGAACATGTTGCCGTTCCTCGTGGTTGGGACAGCGGGCAGCGTCGATATCGGCGCAATCGATCACCTGAGTGAGATCGCGAACGTCTGCGTGGAGCAGCGACTTTGGTTTCATGTCGATGCGGCATTTGGCGCGATCGCCATGCTGTCCGCAGCACTTCGTCCTCTGTTCGCCGGGATCGAGCGGGCTGACTCCGTGGCCTTCGACTTCCACAAATGGGCGCAGGTCCCCTATGACGCCGGTTGCATCGTGGTGCGCGATCCTGCGGGGCACGAGGCGGCGTTCTCCCATCAGGCAGCCTACCTGAAGTGCCAGATGCGTGGCCTGGCTGCCGGAAGGCCGTGGCCGGTCGATCTCGGGCCGGAGCTGTCGCGCGGCTTTCGTGCGCTCAAGGTCTGGATGACAATCAAGGCCTTCGGCGCGAACCGGCTCGGAGATGTTGCGGAGCGAAGCTGCCTGCTGGCGCGACGGTTCGCGGCAGCGATCGACAACGAACCGCTGCTAGAACGGACGGCACCGGTTCGGCTGAATATCGTTTGTTTTCGCTATCGTCCTGGGGATGATGAGCTGCAGACAGCAATTGCGGCTGACCTGCAGGAAGCAGGCGACGTGGTCCTCTCGACCACGACCATCGGGGGGCGGACCGTGCTGCGCGCCGCATTTGTCAATCACCGATCGGATGAGGGAGATGCGGACGCGGTCATCCCAGCGGTACTGGGCGCCGGTCTGCGGCGTCTGGGTGCCGCGGCAGTCGCAGCGGATCAAGCATCTCACACACCAGATTAACCTGGACAGGCCGCCCCTAAGGGACTGATAACCAAGACGCCGCAAGTCCTCCGGACGTCGTGGAGATCACGCATGCACACCGCACAACGCACGGCCGCCTTCGCCTGCACGATGGCATTCTCGGCCCTCCTGGCGACGGCACAGGCCAAGACGCTGGTCTATTGCTCGGAAGGCTCGCCCGAGAACTTCAACCCGATGCTGAACACGACGGGCACCACCTTCGACGCCAACGAGCCGATCTATAACCGCCTGGTCGAGTTCAGGCCGGGCTCCACCGAGGTCTCACCGGCGCTTGCCGAGCGCTGGGAGATCGAGGAGGACGGCAAGAGCTTCACCTTCCACCTGCGCCACGACGTCAAGTGGCAGTCGAACAAGAACTTCAAGCCGACCCGCGACTTCAACGCCGAGGATGTGGTGTTCTCGTTCGGGCGGCAGTGGAAGGATGCCAATCCGTATCACAAGGTGTCCGGCGGCGGGTACGACTACTTCAACGACATGAGCTTCAACAAGCTGCTGTCGTCGATCGACGTACTCGATCCGTATACGGTGCGTTTCACGCTGACTGCGCCTCAGGCACCGTTCCTGGCCGATCTCGCAATGGATTTTTCCACGATCCAGTCGAAGGAATATGCCGATGCGCTGCTGAAGCAGGGCAAGCCCGAGTTGATCGATCAGGAACCCATCGGCACGGGTCCGTTCGAGCTGCTGCAGTGACCAGCGCGATTCCACCATCCGCTACCGCGCCTTCCCCGGCTACTGGGGACCGAAGCCGAAGCTCGATGCGCTGGTGTTCTCGATCAACAAGGATCCCGCGGTGCGTCTCGCCAAGCTGCGCGCCAACGAGTGCCAGGTCATGGCATTCCCCAATCTGGCCGATCTGCCGGCGATCAAGGCCGATCCAGCGCTGCAACTGATGCAGCAGCCGGGGCTGAACATCGGCTATCTGGCGTTCAACAACCAGAAGCCGCCGTTTACCGACAAGCGGGTGCGCATCGCCATCAACATGGCGATCGACAAGCAGGCGATCCTGCAGGCGGTGTATCAGGGCGCCGGCCAACCGGCGAAGAACCTCATCCCACCGACCATGTGGTCGTACAACGACCAGATCCAGGATTTTCCGTATGACCCCGAGCAGGCGAAGAAGCTGCTGGCCGAAGCTGGCTTCCCCAACGGCTTCGAGACTGACATCTGGGCCATGCCGGTGCAGCGGCCATACAACCCTGATGCAAGGCGCATCGCGGAGCTGATGCAGTCCGATCTCGGCAAGGTCGGCATCAAGGCCAAAGTGGTCAGCTACGAGTGGGGTGAATACCGCAAGCGCGTGCAGTCGGGCGAGCATCAGATGGCGGAACTCGGCTGGACCGGCGACAACGGCGATCCCGACAACTTCTTCGTCCCGCTCGCAAGCTGCGCCGCTGCGCGCCCTGGTGGCGGCAGTGCATCGAAGTGGTGCAACCCGGACTTCGACGCATTGATCAACAAGGCCGCGACACTGGTCAGTCAGGCCGAGCGTACGAAGCTGTATGAGCAGGCGCAGGTGATCATGCACCAGGAGGCGCCGTTCTACCTGATCGCCCACTCGGTCGTGTTCATGCCGATGCGCAAGGAGGTGACCGGCTACAAGATGAGTCCGTTCGGCCGCCATCAGTTCGACGCGGTCGATCTGCAGTAGCAACCCGTGCCCACCGTCTCCTCGTCATGGCCGGCCTTGTGCCGGCCATCCACGTCTTCGTTTCGTCCCGGTAGCAAAGACATGGATGACCGGGCCTGGCCCGGTCATGACGACGGATGGCGACCGGGGCACTGAATGCTGCGCTTTCTCATCCGGCGGATCAGCGTGATCGTGCCGACCTTCGTGGCGGTCACGTTCCTTAGTTTCCTGCTGATCCACCTGGTGCCGGGCGACCCGATCGAGACCCGCTCCGGGGAACGCGGCATCGCACCGGAGCGTCTGGCCGAGCTGCGCCATCAGTTCGGCTTCGACCAGCCGATGTGGCGGCAGTTCCTGCACTACGAGGAGCAGGTCGCCAGCGGCGATCTCGGCACGTCGATCGTGACGCAGGACTCGGTGTGGCGGGAATTCCTGCAGCTCTTCCCCGCGACGATCGAGCTGTCGCTATGCGCCATCCTGTTCGCCGTGCTGGTCGGTGTGCCGCTGGGCGTGATGGCGGCGGTGCGGCGCGGCACCGCATTCGATTACGGCCTGATGGGCGTATCCGTGACCGGCGCGTCGATGCCGATCTTCTGGTGGGGACTGATGGCCATCCTGATGTTCTCCGTCACCCTCGGCTGGACCCCGGTGTCGGGTCGGATCAGCGATGCGATGTTCGTCGAGCCAGTCACCGGCTTCATGCTGATCGATTGCTGGTATTCCGATGATGCCGGCGCGTGCACCTCGGCGGCGAGCCATCTCGTGCTGCCGATGATCGTACTCGGCACCGTGCCGCTTGCGGTGGTGGCACGCATGACGCGCTCGGCCATGCTCGAGGTGCTGAATGAGGACTACATCCGCACCGCGCGCGCCAAGGGCCTCAGCGCGCCGCGTGTGGTGGTGATCCATGCGCTGCGCAATGCGCTGATCCCCGTCGTGACGGTCATCGGTCTGCAGGTCGGATCGCTGCTGTCTGGCGCGATCCTCACCGAGACGATCTTCGCCTGGCCTGGTGTCGGTCACTGGCTGGTGGAATTGGTGCAGCGCCGCGACTACCCGGTGGTGCAGGGCGGCGTGCTGCTGATCGCCACGCTGGTGATGCTGGTGAACCTCGGGGTCGATCTCACCTACGGATTTCTCAACCCCAGGATCCGCCGCTGATGTCGGAGGCTGCCATCCCGACAAGATCTGCCGCGCCTATGCCAGGCAGGCTGGTTCTATTCTGGCGGTCGTTCGCGGAAAACCGCGGCGCGGTGCTTGGCATGTCGGTGATGGTGGTCCTGCTGCTGGTCGCAGTATTCGCCGATGTCGTGGCGCCGCATTCGCCGATCCAGCAATACCGCGACCATTTCCTGACGCCACCGATGTGGCAGTCAGGCGGCACTGCCGCGTTCCCACTGGGCACCGACGATGTCGGCCGCGACGTGCTCGCGCGACTGATCTACGGAGCGAGGCTCTCGCTGCTGATCGGCGTCGCCGTGGTGACACTGTCGCTTGCCTGCGGCATCGTGCTCGGCCTTACCGCTTCGTTCGCCGGTGGCCTGGTGGACACGGCGATCATGCGGTTGATGGACATCGTCCTGGTATTTCCCAGCCTGCTTCTGGCTATCGTGATCGTCGCGATCCTTGGCCCTGGTCTGTTCAACGCGATGATCGCGGTCGCGGTGGTGACGCTGCCGAGCTACACGCGTCTCACGCGCGCAGCAGCATTGTCGGAGCTCGCGCGTGACTACGTCACCGCGACGCGCTGCGCCGGGGCCGCGCACGTTGCATCTGATGTTTGACACCGTGCTGCCGAACTGCCTGGCGCCGCTGATCGTGCAGGCGACGCTTGGCTTCGCCACTGCCATCCTGGATGCGGCGGCGCTGGGTTTTCTGGGCCTGGGCGCGCAGCCACCGACACCGGAATGGGGCACGATGCTGGCCGGCGCGCTGCAGTTCTATCAACGCGCGTGGTGGGTGCTGGCATTTCCGGGCCTCGCGATCCTGCTCACCGTGCTGGCGTTCAACCTGTTCGGCGACGGCCTGCGCGATGCGCTGGATCCGCGATTGAAGCGCTGATGATGCTGGCGAAGAGGGTGGCTAGAAGAGACTCCCCTCCCCTTGCGGGAGGGGGTTGGGGGGAGGAGGCGATGCCAATTGCCCGGCCCCCTCTCCCCAACCCCCTCCCGCAAGGGGAGGGGGAGGTCTGTTCGTTCTTTTTGTCTCGACCAGTCATGCCGCTCGCCATGACAGCATTGCTGGAGATCCGCAATCTGGCCGTCGAGTTCACCACAGCGCGGGGCGTGTTCCGCGCGGTGGACGGGCTCGACCTCACGCTCGACGCCGGTTCCATCGTCGGCATCGTCGGCGAATCAGGCTCTGGCAAGAGCGTCGCGATGCTGGCGGTGATGGGACTGATCGCCTGGCCCGGGCGCGTCACGGCCGACCGGCTGCACTTCGCCGGCCACGATCTATTGCGCCTGACATCGCGCCAGCGGCGCCGCCTGGTCGGCAAGGACATGGCGATGGTGTTCCAGGAGCCGACCTCGTCGCTCAATCCGTGTTATCCGATTGGCTGGCAAATTGCCGAGAGCCTGCGCGCGCATCACCACGTGGACCGCCGCGCAGTCCGCGAGCTGGTCATCGACCTGCTGCGTCAGGTCGGCATTCCGGCACCCGAAACGCGGCTGGGCGCGTTTCCACACCAGCTCTCCGGCGGCATGAACCAGCGGGTGATGATCGCCATGGCGATCGCCTGCAATCCGCTGCTGCTGATCGCCGATGAACCGACCACGGCGCTGGACGTGACCATCCAGAAGCAGATCCTCGAGCTGCTCATATCGCTGCAGCGCGAGCGCGGCATGGCGCTGGTGCTGATCACGCACGACATGGGCGTGGTGGCGGAGACGGCGCATCGTGTCCTGGTGATGTACGCCGGTCAGATGGTGGAGGAGGCACAGACCGCGCGTCTTTTCGCCGCACCCCGCCATCCCTACACCGCCGCGCTGCTGGCCGCTTTGCCGGAGCTGGCGGTTGACCGCCAGCGGCTGCCGACAATCCCCGGCGTCGTGCCAGGCATCGACGATCGTCCGACCGGCTGCGTATTCCATCCGCGCTGCAAGTTCGCGGCGGAACGTTGCACGGCAGAGCCGCCGGCGATCACGCGCGGCGCGACAGGGCGTGTGCGCTGCTACTATCCGTTGGACGAGTCCGCGCAATGCCTCCGCTGATGGAAGCGCGCGAACTGCGCCGCTATTACCGCGCCGACACCGGATTGTTTGCCCGCAAGGGAACGGTACGCGCGGTCGACGGCGTGTCCTTCACGCTGCAAGCCGGCGAGACCTTGGCGATCGTGGGAGAGTCGGGTTGCGGCAAGTCCACCCTGGCGCGCATGGCGACGTTGCTGGAACCGCCGACGGCCGGTGACCTGCTGATCGATGGTGAGCCGACGGAAGACGTGCGCGCAGCCGAGCACCACAAGCTGCTGCTGTCGGTGCAGATGGTGTTCCAGAACCCGTATGGCTCGCTCAACCCGCGAAAGACGGTGGGAGCGATCCTGGAAGAGCCGCTGGCGATCAATCACCGCGGTGACCGGCACGCGCGCCGCGATGCGGCGCGAGCAATGATGGCCAAGGTCGGACTGCGGCAGGATCAGTATGGCCGGTATCCGCACATGTTCTCCGGCGGCCAGCGCCAGCGCATCGCGATCGCGCGCGCGCTGATGCTGCGGCCGCGAATCGTGGTGGCGGATGAACCGGTTTCCGCCCTGGATGTGTCTATCCAGGCCCAGGTGCTGAACCTGATGATGGATCTGCAGGACGAGTTCCACCTCGCCTACCTGTTCATCAGCCACGACCTGTCGGTGGTGCGCCACATCGCGCACGACGTGCTGGTGATGTACTGCGGCCGGACGGTCGAGCATGGTACGAAGCAGAGCGTATTCGCGACGCCACTGCATCCATATACACGCATGCTGCTGGCCGCGACGCCGCTGCTCGATGCCGCGCAACGGAAAACGGCGGTTGTGGTGAAGGGCGAGCCGCCTTCGCCAATCGATCCGCCGGCCGGCTGCGTGTTCGCCTCGCGCTGCCCGTACGCAACGGAGCAGTGCGTGGCGGAGCGGCCAATGCTGCGGCAGGTTGCGGGTACGCGCGTGGCCTGCCACCACGTTGAGGCGATCGGCTGATCACGAACTGCACAGAATTCGGGCGCGCTTCCATCACGCGCCTGCGGCCGGCATGATGCCACAAGCGGCACTCAGATCGAGTACGAAAAGGAAACATCCATGGCCGACGGCAGCATCGACACGCGGACCGCGCGCATATCGGCGGAAGAGGCGCTCGCGCTGCACGCCTCCGGGCGGCCCGGTAAACTGGAGACCCGCATCTCCAAACCGATTACCACCGCCCGCGATCTGTCGCTTGCCTATTCGCCCGGCGTGGCCGAGCCGTGCCTGCATATTCAGCGCGACACGGCGCTCGCCTACGACTACACGGCGAAGGGCAACATGGTGGCGGTCGTGTCCAACGGCACCGCGGTGCTGGGCCTGGGCAATCTCGGTGCGATCGCGGCCAAGCCGGTGATGGAGGGCAAGATCGCGCTGTTCAAGCGCTTCGCCGACATCGACGGCATCGATCTCGAGATCGGCTCGGAGGATGTCGACGAGGTGGTGAATGCCGTCCGGTTTCTCGTCGGCTTCGGTGGCATCAACCTTGAGGACATCAAGGCACCGGAATGCTTCGTGATCGAGCAGAAGCTGCGCGAGCTTATGGACGTCCCGGTGTTCCACGACGATCAGCACGGCACCGCCATCGTGGCCGCGGCGGGGCTGATCAACGCCTGCCACCTCACCGGGCGCGACCTGCGCCAGACGAAGTTGGTGGTGAACGGCGCCGGCGCGGCCGGCATCGCGTGCGTCGAGCTGCTGAAGGCGATGGGCATGCGGCCGGAGCATGTCGTGCTGTGCGACACCAAGGGCGTTGTCTACCAAGGTCGCACCGACGGCATGAACCAGTGGAAGTCGGCCCACGCGGCCGCCACGAAGGCGCGCACGTTGACCGATGCGCTGGACGGCGCCGATGTGTTCTTCGGCCTCTCGGTGAAGGGTGCGGTGACCAAGGAGATGGTCCGCCGTATGGCCGACAAGCCGATCATTTTCGCGATGGCGAATCCGGATCCGGAGATCACGCCGGAAGAAGCGCGTGAAGCGAGCCCGCATGCGATTATAGCCACCGGACGCAGCGACTATCCCAATCAGGTCAACAACGTTCTCGGATTCCCCTACATCTTCCGCGGTGCACTCGACGTGCGCGCCAGCACGATCAACGAGGCGATGAAGATCGCGGCAGCCGAGGCGCTGGCCAACCTCGCGCGCGAGGACGTGCCGGACGAGGTGCATTCCGCCTCGACCGGTCGCCGGCTGACCTTCGGTCCCGAATACATCATCCCCAACGCATTCGATCCGCGGCTGATTTCCTGGGTGCCGCCGGCAGTGGCGCGCGCGGCGATGGAGAGCGGCGTGGCTCGCCGTCCGCTGGTCGATCTTCGACGCTACGCGCGCGATCTGTCGGGCCGCCTGGATCCCACTGCCGGCGCGCTCGACGCCATCATGGAGAGCGTGCGTACCAATCCAAGCCGCGTCGTGTTCGCCGAAGGCGAGGAGGAGAAGGTGGTGCGCGCCGCCGTCGCCTACCGCAACGCCGGTTACGGGCGGCCGGTGCTGATAGGCCGCGAGGACCAGGTGAAAGCGACGATGGCGAGCCTCGGTCTTGGCATCGTGGAGGGCATCGAGATCCACAATGCGCGGCTGTCCAGCGCCAACAAGAAATACGTTGAGTTCCTGTATGGCCGCATGCAGCGCCGTGGCTTCCTGCAGCGTGACTGCCAGCGCATGGTCAACCAGGACCGCAACGTGTTCGCCGCCTGCATGGTCGGGACCGGCGATGCCGATGCGATGGTGACCGGATTGACCCGCTCCGCCTCTGTGTGCCTCGACGACATCAGCCATGCGATCGAGCCCGCTGTGGGTGGCCTGGCCTTCGGCCTCACTCTCGTCCTCGGCATGCGTGGGAAGACCATCTTCATCGCCGACACGCTGATGCACTTTCGGCCCAATGCCGAACAGCTGGCGGAGATCGCCGTCGGTGCCGCGCAGGCGGCGCGTCATCTTGGCCATGAGCCGCGCGTGGCGTTGCTCTCGCACGCAACGTTCGGCGATCCGCTGCTGCCTGCCAACGCGCCGATGCGCGACGCAATCGCGCTGCTCGATCAGCGCAAGGTTGATTTCGAATATGACGGCGAGATGAGTCCCGACGTCGCTCTGGAGCCATCCATCCGTGCGCTCTATCCGTTCTGCCGGCTGACGGCGGACGCCAACGTGCTGGTGATGCCCGGGCTGCATTCGGCGCACATCACGTCAAGCCTGGCACGCCGGCTTGGCGGTGGAACGACTATCGGGCCGCTTCTGATGGGCATGGAACGGCCCGTGCAGATCATGCCGATGGACGCCTCGGTCAGTCAGATCGTCGATCTGGCCTGCCTCGCCGCATACCAGGCGGCGAGGGGCTGACAAGAGCGGCTCGGCCAGTGACAGCAGCCTAACCAACAGTTCGCGCGCGACTGTTCCAAGCAGTACGGCCCGGCTTCGGGATCTAACAATCCGAACCGTGGCACGCGAGTCGTGCCCGATCAACGCTGGTTTAACAACGCTATAACAACTGGCAGACAGCTTATCGGAACTACCCGTGTATGATTCGCGGTAGTGTCGGAATAATTGCGAGCGGCGCCAACGAAAAACTCAAAGCGAAGATGGAGAGATCACGATGGCCAAGTTTAACTGGAGTGCCGGGACTTCAGCCGACTGGAGCACGATCTCCGACTGGACGCCGACAACTGGCGCGCCCCCTGGCGTGCTCACCGTCAATCAGGACCAGGCGGTATTCCACAATACGCACAAGGGGAGTCCAACGACCTATACGGTATCGGTCGCAACCGCCGAAGCCTTCGATCTCGCCACCGTCAGTCTGAGTACGTCAGGCGCTCGCCATGCGGTCCCCACTATCTCGATCGATGGCAGTCTGCTGACCAGCAAGCTCGTCTACAGCGGCAGCCACGCGACCCCCATCACCATCGATCCCGGCGGGTTGTTCGCCATCGAGACCAAGATCAGCGACAAGGGTGCCACACCCCAGACAATCACAATTGTCGCGGACAATGGCGGCGCCGTGGGTTCCGGCGGGCAACTCGAGTTCGGCAGCACAACAGTCGATAACCCCAACGTTACGTACAGCTTTCTCAACCAGGCTTCCACCTCTCTCAACACGGGTGCGATCGACTTTCTGACCGGCTTCAGGCCCGGCATCACGACAACCCAGCACATCAGCAACGTCGCGCAGGGCGATACGTTTGTTTTCGCTGGCGCCGACTTCACCGGCGATACTGTTTCGCTCTCTCAGAGCGGTGATTTGACGGTCACGGACCCGGACGGCGCCTCCATCCTCACGATGAAGAACGTCTCGATGGCCACCGGCGCAACTGCTACTTTCCAGGCGCTCGGTGATACGATTGAAGCTGTCGCGCCCTGCTACGCGAAAGGGACACGCATCCTCACGCCGTCGGGTGAGATCCCAATTGAGGACCTTCGCATAGGCGACCTGGTCACCACGCGGTGGCAGGAAGCCAAGCCGATCAAGTGGATCGGGCGGCGCGGCTACCAGGGGCGTTTCATCTCGGGCAATCGCGACCTCCTGCCAATACGCATTAGCGCGGGTGCTCTCGCCGAGGGCAAACCGAACCACGATCTCGATGTCTCGCCGAAGCATTCGATGTTTATCGATGACGTATTGGTTCCGGCTGAGATGTTGTTGAACGGCATCAGTGTCCGCCAACTGCAAGATGTGGAAAGCGTTGAATATTTCCACCTTGAGTTGGCAGCGCACGATGTCATTTTCGCCAACGGTGCGGCTTCAGAAACGTTCGTCGACTGCGACAGCAGGGGCATGTTCCACAATGCCATCGACTATGCTCGTCGCTATCCTGACGATCCGGGTCCGGCCTGGGAGTTCTGTGCGCCGCGGGTTGAGCACGCATCGGAAGCTCTTGCCGCGATCCAAGCCCGCCTCATGGCGCGCGCCGGGTCCGCCGACAACTTCTGTTCACCTGAGACGTTGCAGGGCTTCATAGAGTGCTGCGACTGGATACGGATAGAGGGTTGGGTTTTTGATCCGACCAACCAAAAGCAACGGGTACGACTGGAGATCAGTTGCGATGGAGAGGTGGTCGGCCACGTCGTGGCTGACCGCTATCGGCCTGACCTGGAGGACGTCGGCTATCTGGGTGATGGATGCTGTTCGTTCAGTTTTCGGCATCCCATTACGCTGAATCCGCTATCGGGACATACAATTGAGATCCGGCGCGCGGTGGATCATGTGCACGTGCCGGGCTCCCCGATGCGGCTGTCTGCCCCGTCGGCCTTCGATGCCGAGTGCCGCGCCGGCGTCGCGCGGATGTTGCGCGACATGGCACAGACAGCGGCGCAACCGTCTGATCTGGACGACATCATCGGCTATGTGATGACAGAGGCCGAGGCGCTGCTCGCTGCGCGCGCGCGGCTCGACGCAGGTGTTCGTGCGGACGTGACCAATGTACGCGAGCGCTGGGGCGGCCTGCTGCCGACCGCTGCCGTGCAGCGCGCTGTGCCGGGACTAAGACCACAGGCCTTGTTTGTCGACGAGTTGTTCCCAGCTGCAGGAGTGAATGGCGGTGCCAACGCTGCGATCGACCACATGCGCGCTCTGATACGGATCGGCTTCGATGTCAGCTTTGCCGCCTCGCAGGATCTGGGTGACCGCTCCCAACGGGCGGCGGAGTTGACGGCGCTTGGGATCAGGCCGTTAGTGGCGCCATGGTACGGGTCGGTCGAAGAAATACTAAGCCGACATGCCGGACGCATCGATTTGGTCTATCTGCATCGGGCGGCAAATGCCGCAGGGTATGGCAAACTGGTTCGGCAGTACTGCCGACGTGCGCTACTGGTCTATGGGGTCGCGGATCTGCACCATCTGCGCCTTGCACGCCAGGGTTCGGTGGAAGACCGCCCCGAAGTCATTCGCCGCGCCGAGCGTCTGCAAATTGAGGAGATGATCGCCGCGCGACTCGCGGATGTGGTGATCACCCATTCGAATGCTGAGGCGGCGCTCCTGCGGGCGCGACTTCCTGGTGTCAGGGTAGCAGTGGTACCGTGGTCGGTGCCGTTGCGGACATCGACGACCGGGTTCGCCGGACGCAATGGAGTTGCGTTCATCGGCCATTTCGGACACGACCCCAACGTAGATGCCGTGCATTGGCTGGCGCACGAGATAGTGCCGCTAGTCCAAGAGCGGGAACCTGCGATCGGTTTCCGCATCGTAGGCAACGACATGCCAGCGTCGTTGCGCAGACTGACACAGCCTGGATTGGAACTCGTCGGATCGGTCGAGGCACTCGATGGGCTGCTCGACGAGACGCGGCTGACGGTCGCGCCGTTGCGCTATGGTGCTGGGCTCAAGGCCAAAGTCCTTGCAAGTCTCGCTGCCGGTGTGCCGTGCGTCGGCACCTCGATTGCCTATGAGGGATTTACCTTGCCACCGGCTCTGACAGGCTGCGTCGCCGATACGCCGGAGGGGATCGCCAGCGCACTGGTCCGGCTTTACCGTGATGCAGCAGCCCATGCGATTGCCGCTCAGGCGGGCCAACGCTACGTGCTGGTGAGTTGCGGCGAAGCCCACGTGGATGCGCTGATGCAGCAGGCGCTGGCGCCGTCGCTGCGCAGCTGGGCCGGGATTGCGCAAGAACCTTCTGGGGGTGCCCCGTCGATGCAGATGGCGGGCTAGCGGGTGATCCGGCCAACGGAGGACTGGCAAAGCGGCGCAGCGGGTATCAGTCGTCGCCTGGCGCTGCTGCCAGCGGCATGACTGCTGGGGCGGCCTGTGCCTCCAGCGCCCGCTGCCGCTGCACGCGCCTATAGACGAACGAGGTGAGGATCGGCGTCAGCACGGCAGTGACGATGACCGAGGCGGCAACCTGCACGGTCGCGACAGGTGCGATGGCAGCATAGCTCGGGTCTGCCATGGCGACCGCCTTCGGCACCGCGGCGGAGTTGCCGGCGGTACTCGATGCCGCGGCGCCGGCGATGCCGGAGCCGCCGAGCAGCCGGTCAGCCAGGATGCACACCGCGCCGGTGACGACCAGCACGAACACGCCCAGCGCAACGCCCGGTATGCCAGCGGTCACCACCGCTGACAGGTTGATGGTCTGGCCAAGTGTGAAGCCCATGAACGGCACGATGATCGGCTCATGCGAGCCGAAAAATTCCCGCAGATCTTCGTCGAGGTTGCCGAACAGCGCGCCGACGGCGATCGGCGCGATCACCGACACGATTGTCAGCCAGGGAATGTTGGCCAGGCCGGCACCGACCAGAATGACCATGGTGAGGAACGGGCCGGTCTCGATGCTCTGCGGCACATAGGTGCCGGAGTCTTCCTTGTCGCCCATCACGCTGGTCAGCGCCATGAACATGCCGCCGTTGGTGTCGCTCATCGCGACGAGCAGGGCGAGCGTACTGTAGCCGAACACGTCGCCGCCGAAGAACTTTCCCACAGAGACGGCGATCATCGTGGCAATGCCGACCTTGGCAGCCATGATGCCGAAGCCGCGCTTCAGCATGCGCGGCGCGGCGCGCACCGTCATCTTGGTGCCCACGGTGAACAGGTACATGCCCAGGATCGTCGGATAGCCGACGTCGCTGAGCGCCTGGGTAAAGCCGCCGATCTTCAGCAGGTGCGGGAAGAACGTATTGATAACCATACCGGTAAACAGCGGCACGACCATGAGCCCGCCAGGGACCTTGGTGATGGTTTTGTATATGCGCACGCGGCACCTGTCATGATGGCACGCGCGCAGTATCCTCGGACGATCGGCTCCTGCATTGATCTGCATCAATGCCAGCCCCGACCCTCCGGCGAGGGCAGGGAGATTGGGCCTCTTCCTGGTCCTAGGCGGCTGACTCGCTGAACGGGCGAGGTGCCGGCTCGGCTCTTGCCTGGTCGGTCAGCATTTCGATACGGCCGGTGATCTGCCCGCCGTCCTCCACCTGCAGGCGACGGCAGTGGGCGGTGCCCAGCACCTTGCCGGTGGCGCGCACGATCAGGCTGCCCCGGGCGGTCAGCGTGCCGTCGATCGTGCCGGCGATCTCGGCATCCTCCACCTCGATCTCGCCCTTGAAGATGCCGCCGGGCGAAATCGCCAACTCGGTGGCGTGGATCATGGTCGCCTCGATAGTGCCCTCGACCACGAGGCGCTCGGCGTCCTGCACGGTGCCCTGCAGGCTGATGCCGCGGCCGACGACCAGGGTGCGGCGTTCCGCCGGATCGCGCGCCGGGTTGCGGATGGGAGGCAGGCCGGGCCGGATGCCAGCAGGCGGGGCTGCCGGTGGAGGGGTCGGCGCGGTGGTGAATGGTTGCCGGGACATGGTCTGAACCTCCTGCGGCTGGGCGGGACGGAAGGGAGGCACGCCCAGACCGTTGTCGATCGGTCCGCTTGGAGCCTCGAGAAGATCGTGGGCGCCTTCCTGGTCGGGAGCCGATATGCCTGCGGGCAAGGTGATGCCCGGCTCGGCGTCCTGCGGTTCGTCAGGCTTGCGACGCTTGAACACAGGTTCCTCGTTCAACTGGCAACGGACAGGAGTCGCGACGTTGCGGTTGGCGTAACACGGGTGGTTCCGGCGGAACAACCGCTCGTCGGCGGTTATCCACAACGATCCGCATGGGCCACGAGCGTGACCGCCGGGCCTGACGACGCCCGGCGGCACAGGTCACGCAGTCGTCGTCGCCCACTATCGCGCGGGTCGGTAGGTCTTGGCCACCGCGTCGGCCTTCTTGAGAGCCTCCACGCCTTCGGCGCCTGTCATCAATACGGTGGTCTTACTTGCCTTGACGGCACCGCCGCCGGCGACACCAACCGCGATTGCCGCCATGCACGCGTTGTCGGGCACATCGGCGATGATGACCAGATCGTAGTCGCCGAAGCACAACCAGCCACCGATCAGCTTGCCTCCGACGGCCTCGCATACCTGGCGGCCAACGGCTTCAACGCGGTTTTGCGGGTTCTTGACCTGGGCTGCCCAGGCGTCGGCACTGTAAGCAGCCTGATACATGTAGATCGGCATATGAATCCTCCCTCGTAGGTTCTTTATCGCTACGTTCACAACGCGAAGCGCGAGATGCAAACGCCTACGGGCCCAGCGCCGGAAGGCGGTGGGCTTCATTAAGCGCTCATCGGTGCACGAAGCAGGACCGTGCGAGTTTCCGCCGTCGTGCAGATGCAAGGCTACGCTCTGTGCCAATGGAGGAGCAAGCAATTATGCTCGGACATTCCCGACAGCGCGCATGGGCAATCTATTCTCCGTGACCGGCACTATTGAGCAGGTGACAGTAATGTTCAAATGATCTAGTCTGCCTCTGTAAACCATCGCCGGTAGTAGATCCTCAGCGATAAGAGGTATTGGGAGGCGTTGGTGGATTCCGTTATTGAACGCTGCGGGCGGTTGTCGCTCGCTGGCAATGGCCGTCGTTCGACCCCGTCGCAATGTCCTGGGGCTCGCCGCACCGAGCGTGGCCAACCTACGCCGATGACCGGTCACCGGCGACGGGCGACCAAACGTAAAGCAACCAGGAGAAGCCGTATCGACGTAACACGATCGTAAACACAGTCAGCCACAGGGGGCGACAATGGGCTCATCGACCCGCGAGCCTCGGGGACGCGAGGCAATCGGAATTACGATCCCGGTGACGCGCCGTGAAGCACTTGCCCTCGCTGCGCTTGGCGTCGCTGCCGGCACAGCAAAGCCGGTCCGTGCCGCGCCATCGCAAGGGCAGATCACCTACGCGGTGCACATCTCGCTCGCCGCCACGTGGCTCGATCCCTCACAGACTTCTGGGATCATCACGCCGTATATGCTGCTTTACGCGCTGCACGATGCCATGGCGAAGGACATGCCCGGGCAGCCCCAGGCCCCTTGCCTCGCGGAGTCCTGGGCGGTTTCTGAGGACGGGCTCACCTATGACTTCGTGCTGCGGAAGGGCGTACTGTTCCACAATGGTGAACCGGTCACGGCGGACGACGTGAAATTCTCCTTCGACCGCTATCATGGTGCGTCGTACGGACTGATGAAGGAGCGGGTGGCTGCAATTGAGACCCCTGATCCTGTTCACGTCAGCTTCAAGTTGAGGCGGCCCTGGCCGGACTTCCTGACTTTCTACACAGGCGCGACCGGCGCCGGCTGGATCGTGCCGAGGAAGTACGTGGAAAAGGTGGGCGATGACGGCTTCCGCAAGGCGCCCATCGGCGCCGGTCCGTACAAGTTCGTCTCGTTCGACGCCGGTGTGGAACTGGTGCTGGAGGCATTCGATCAGGTACCTGGCGCAAGCCTCCCTCCGTGAAGCGCCTGGTGCTGAAGGTCGTGCCGGACGAGGCCACGCGGTTGGCAGCGCTGAAGGCAGGCGAAGTCGACATCGCCTACTCGATCCGCGGCGAACTCGCCCAGCAACTGCAGCGCACCTCCGGCCTGACCCTGAAGTCGGTGGTCCTCCAAGGGGCGTTCTGGCTGTATTTCCCGGAGCAATGGGATGCAAAATCACCATGGCATGACCTGCGGGTGCGGCAGGCCGCCAACCTCGCGCTCGACCGCAAGACCATCAACGAGGCGCTGACGCTGGGCAATTCTCACGTCACCGGCAGCATCATGCCGGACATGTTCGAGTTCTACTGGCCGCCGCCGCCGCCGATCTACGATCCGGCGAAGGCGAAGGCGCTGTTGACGGAGGCGGGCTATCCGAATGGCTTCGACGCCGGTTACTACACCTGCGATTCGTCTTACGCGAATATTGGCGAGGCCGCGCTTGACAACCTGGCACAGGTCGGCATCCGGGCGAAGCTCCGTCCGCTGGAGCGTGCTGCCTTCATCGAGGGATACGCCGGCAAGAAGTTCCGGGACATCATCCAGGGTGCCAGCGGCGCTTTCGGCAATGTCGCAACGCGCATGGAGGCCTTCGTGGTGAAGGGCGGCGCCTATGTCTATGGCAGCTATCCGGATATCGACGCGCTGTATCCATTGCAGGCGGTCGAAGGTGATCACGCGAAGCGGGCTGCGATCCTGACCGAGATGCAGAAACTCGTTATCGACAAGGCAATGTATGCGCCGATCTGGCAGCTCGCCTTCCTCAACGGCGTCGGCCCGCGCGTGGCGGAGTCAGAGTTCGGCCGCATACCCGGCTTTGCCTATACCGCGCCCTACGAGGAGATCACGTTGAAGGCGACGTAGCGCAAACGTCGTGCCCTGGTTACGAACGCCATGCGCCGCCCGGATCGTCCGGCATCATCGCGGTGTCGAGCACGTGGACCATCGCCGCGGTGCCGATGACCGGGAGCAGCAGATTGAGGATCGGGACATAGGCCGCCAGCGCCAGAATGCAGCCCTGCGTAAGGATAACGAGGCGGGCGCGGCGGTACAATGTCTCGGCTGCGAGGCGTGGCATGCGTCGCATCGCCACCGCGGCGAACAGGCCGCGGCCGATGGCATAGCCGCCGATGATCCAGGCGAGGATCAGGCCGGCCCCAGGCAAGATCAGCGCGGCGACCAGTGCCAGAACGTTGAGCAGCAGGATACGGGCGGCGATGCTGATGGCATCCCAGAGCTGCGCGGCGATCGGCGCGCCACTCGCAGGCGGCAGTGCAGGGTAGTGGCGGCGCTCGACCGCTCGGGCGATGCGGTCAATGTAGAGCGTGCCGATGATCGCCGCGACCGGCAGGAACAGCCACAGCGCGAGAAGCGATGCGCCGATGCCGCCAAGCACGTCGGCCGCCCAGCCGAGCCAGCCATGCAGGTCCAGCAGCCGGTGCACGATCCAGATGGTGCCGACGTGAATCGCGATGAAGCAGGCAGCGGACCAGAGGAGGCTGCGCAGGAGAACGCCCAGGAACACCGGGTCGTCGAGCTGGCCGAGGGCACGAGCGAGCGGAGAAAGCAGGATGTTTCCCCGCTCAGGCCGGCGGTAGGAATGGCTGTGCGATTTCGCGAAACACCGCCAAGCCCTCGCACGTCGTGGCATGTTTTGCCAGAGCCGACCAGCGCTGCTCGTCGAACAGCCCGGCATGCGCCTCCCGCGTGAAGCGCAGGGCACAGGCGACGGCAATATCGGCGTGGCCTATCTCATCACCGAACCAGAACCGCGAGCCTGCCCCAGCATGGCTGGACTCGAGCACAGTTAGCACGTCGGAGATCTGCGCCCTGCATCGGGCGATCCACTGGTCGGACGTTGCCTGGTGCAGTGCCCGTTCATAGAAGAGGCTCACGGATTTGTCGGCCAGACCCGTTGCCAGAGCGCAGATCTTGAGCGCGTGACGGCGCGGCTCGCCGCTCTCCGCGATCATCCCGCGCGACGGCCCCACAAGCTCATCAAGGTAGTCGAGGATCGCCGCGCTTTCGATCAGGCTCTCGCCATTGTCGAGCACAAGCGTCGGCACGCGGCGCAACGGATTGAACGGGGCGATCCGATCGGCATCGCCGAACGTCGACCAAGGCCTATGCTCATACGCGATGTCGTACAGCTTAAGGGCGATTGCGACACGCCGCACGAACGGGGAATCGTATTGACCGATCAGGATCATCATGCGCTCCGTCTCACTCGAGAGCATGAAACCACGGGCGCATCCTGATGGGAACGGAACGCCCTGCTCAGGTCTCCTGATCGAGGCGCAGATCGAGTGCATGCTGCACGGCGCTGGTCAGCTCCGCGACATGAAAGGGCTTGTTCAAGGTGCGGTAGCCTCGCAGCGACCACGAGCGAAGCCTGTCGCTGTCGACGTAACCGGTCATGAACAGAATGGCGAGGTCGGGGCACAGAGTTTGCGCCTGCGAGGCGACGTCGGCTCCCGTCATGCCGGGCATTGCGAAGTCGGCGATCAGCAGGTCGAACCGGTGGGCTCCCCTCAAGCGTTGGAGGGCTGAGGGGCCATCCTGCACCTCCACAACCTCGTGCCCCAGTTCGACCAGCATTTCCTTCGTGGTCTCCCGCACTGCCGGATCGTCATCGACCAGCAGGATGCGAACCCCCCTTTCGGTGGTCGCCGGCACGGTTGGGCGGGCTATCCGACCCGGCATAGCCCGCGCCCTCGGAAGATAGATGCTGACTGAGGTGCCCTGGTCGACGCAGCTTTCCATCGTCACGGCCCCACCCGCCTGCTTGGTGAAGCCGTAGACCATGGAGAGGCCAAGCCCAGTGCCCTTGCCCGGCTCCTTGGTGGTGAAGAAGGGCTCGAATGCGCTGGCCACAATCTCCGGCGGCATTCCATGACCCGTGTCGCTCACCGTCAGCATGGCATAGTCGCCAGGCTGCAGCGCGGGTACCGCCCGATTGGCGGTCGCCACTGTCACATTCCTGGTCCTTAGGCGCAGGCTGCCGCCATCCGGCATCGCGTCGTGCGCATTCACCGCAAGGTTGAGCAGGGCCACCTCGAGCTGCACCTGGTCGGCCATCGCCAACCAGAGATCATCGGCAAGATCGTTGGTTACACGAACCATCGGACCGATCGTCCGCCGCAGCAGATCGCTCATGCCATTGATGGTCTGGTTGATGTCGACGGGCTTCAGCGTCAGGTCCTGCTTGCGGGAGAACGCCAGCATCTGACCGGTGAGCTTCGCGCCGCGCTCCGCCGCCTGCGCGGCGACAGCCAGAAGCCGCCTCACTTGTGCATCGGTGGTCCGGCGGGTCGCCAGTTCGATGGACCCCAGGACCGCGCTGAGCAGATTGTTGAAGTCATGGGCGACGCCACCGGTCAGCTTGCCGATCGACTCCAGCTTCTGCGACTGCGCCAGTGCTGCCTCGGTGCTTTGGCGTTCCGTGGCTTCGGCCGCGACGCGTGCATTCGCCTCGGCCAGTTCACGCGTGCGTTCGACAACGCGCTCTTCCAGTGTGGCCGCCAGATTGTGCAGCCGCTCCTCGGCGTCGACGCGCGCACGCTCGCGTTCCTCGAGCGCGCAAGCCAGCGCATTGAGCGCGCGCCCCAGACACGCCAGTTCCGAACGCCCGGCCGTGCGCGTCGCTCTGAACGCGAAGTCGCCGTCCTTCAGGCGATCGGCCGTCACCAGCAGATCACGAATCGGCAGCCCCACGAAGCGTCGTGCCATCCATCCCGCGGTCAGCACCGCCAGCGCCAGCGCCACACCGATCAGGGCAGCGCCGTCGCGGGTGGCCTCGCTCAACGACAGGAGCGCGGTGCCGCGGTCCCGGGCGGCCAACACCTGCACGCCGATTTGGCTGTCACCGACCGGCGCGCGCGCGACGATCTGGCTGCGTCCCCCGGCACCAGGAATGTCCGCGATCTGCGGCGAGTCCGCCGGCGCCGAGCGGATATACTGCGCGAGCGCGGTAACTCCGCCATGGGTTGTGGCGTTCGCAACCTGCAGCAGGGCGCCCCGGTTCCTGTCGACGACGATCAAGCTTGTGCCGGCCGGCAGCCTCGCCTCAAGTTCGTGTGCCACCTGATCAAGGCTCAGCGACAGCACCAGGGCGCCAAGAAGCATTCCATCAGGAGCGATGACCGGCCGGGCGACCGGCAGGACGGGTGTATTGGTGAGGCCAGACTTGTCGTACTCGCCCGCCACGAACCGGCGCTGCTTCACCGCGGCGCGGAAATAGGACCGGTCACCCTCGAAGGTGGCCCGGCCGGCCACGCTCGTGCAGAACGAGCGTCCATCGGGGTCTACAGCGGCGATGCTTGCATAGTCCGGGTTTTCGCGCGTCAGCCGGGCCAGCACCGCGGAGCAGTAGGGCGCATTGCGCTCCCTTATCGGAGGGCTCAGCTGCAGCGCGGAGAGCATCTGATCGGCGCCCTGGATGATGCCGGCAAGGTAATCCGCCTCGGACCGCGCTGCTCCGGCGAGTTCTTGCCTAACTTCCATCTCGCGCACGCCGCGCAATTGTTCCTGGGTCACAACCAGGAGGAGAGCTGCTGGCAGTACGCAAATCGCGGCCAACAGGATCAGGCGCGCACGCAGGCTCATTTGCTACGCGTAACTCTCAGTTGCAATTCCCCAATGTTCCATTCCTTCAATGTGTAATGCAAGCGGAAATTCGCGGAAAGTTGCACCCCGCAATCAGGGCGCTAGCCTGACCATCTTCAGGGAGCAGGTGAGTGCGCATGGACTACACCACGTTGGGCAGGACGGAACTCAAGGTCAGCGTTGCCGGTCTCGGTTGCGGCGGGTTCAGCCGGCTGGGACTGAACACCGGCGGGACCGAGACGAGCGCCATCGCGATCATCCATGCCGCGCTCGATCAGGGCGTGAACCTACTCGACACCGCCGCGCCTTATGACACCGAGGGCGTGGTCGGCAAGGCGATCAAATCCGTACCGCGCGACCGCGTGGTGATTACCACCAAGTCCTCGGTCATGCGCGGCGGCGACCGATGGACGCCGGAACGCGTCGTGGCCAGCCTCGACAACTCGCTGCGCGAACTCGGGATCGACTGCATCGACGTGTTCCAGCTCCATGCCGTGCCACCGTCCGGCTATGACTACGTGCGCGATGTCATCGCACCCGTGCTGCTGAAGGAACGGGAAAAGGGAAAATTCCGCTTCCTCGGCATCACCGAGACGTCGCCGAACGATCTGGAACACCAGATGCTGCTGCGCGCCATTCCCGACGGGATCTGGGACGTGGTGATGGTGGCGTTCCACCTGATGAGCCAGAACACGCGCGAGGCAGTGTTCCCCGCGACGCTGCAGCACCGCGTCGGCACGCTGCTTATGTTCGCGGTGCGCAGCATCTTCGCCCGGCCCGAGCGGGTGGCCGAGGCGATGAAGGAGCTGGCGGCGCAGGGCAAGGTGCCGCAGTCATTGGCCGACGACCCCGATCCACTCGGCTTCCTGATCCATCCCGGAGGTGCCACCAGCCTGACCGATGCGGCGTACCGCTACGTCCGACACGAGCCCGGCGTGGATGTCGTGCTGTTCGGCACAGGTGATGAGGCGCATCTGCGCTCGAACATCGAATCAATTCTGCGGCCGCCGTTGCCGCAGGCGGACCGCGACAAGCTGAGGTCGCTGTTCAGCCATCTGCGCGGCGTCGGCCTGGTGTTGCCGCCGCGCCCACGCGCCGCAACGAAGGGAGCAACGTCATGAAACTCGCCAAGATTGAAGATCTGCACTGCGATGCCGGTTGGCGCACATTTTCATTCCTGAAGCTCACCACCGATGACGGGCTGGTCGGCTGGTCGGAATACACCGAGGCCGATGGCAGCCGTGGGCTGACCGCAGTCATCCGGGGCCTCGCCGAGCCGCTGATCGGGCTCGACCCGCGCCCGGTGCAGCAGATCGCGTCGATGCTATGGGTGAGGCAGGTGCAGGCGCCGGGCGGAGTGAATTCGCGCGCGATCGCTGCCATCGAGAACGCTCTGCTCGATATCAAGGGCAAGGCATTGGGCGTGCCGGTCTACGAACTGTTCGGCGGCCCGGTGCGCGAGCGCATCCCGGTCTACTGGTCGCATTGCGGCTCTTACCGCGTACGCAATCATGAGCTGGTCGGCGCGCCGCCACTACGCACGTTCGACGACATTGCCGCGCTGGGCGCCGAGGTGAAGCGGCGCGGCTTCAAGGCGCTGAAGACCAACATCCTGCCGTTCGACGGTGAGAGGCTGACCAATTTCGGCCCAGGCTTTGGCCGCTCGCCGGGCTGGCCCGAGCTGAATGTCGACCGCAAGACGCTGCAGGCGGTGCGTGATCTGCTGGGTGCGTTCCGCGCCGGCGCGGGTCCGGAGATGGGATTGCATCTCGATGTGAACTACCACTTCAAGACGGAAGGCTATCTGCAGATCGCCAAGGCGGTCGCACCGTTCGACATGACGTGGCTCGAGATCGACACCTGGGATCCGCAGTCGCTCGCGCTGATCCGCCGCGCCGCGCCGTGCCCGATCGCGTCGCTGGAATCGGTGTGCGGGCGCCGTGCGTTCCGGCCGTTCTTCGACGCCTACGCAACTGACGTCGCGATCATCGACGTGATCTGGAACGGCTTCCTGGAGTTGATCAAGATCGCGTCGATGGCCGAGGCCTATGAGGTGAACTGCGCGCCGCACAACTATTACGGTCATCTGTGTTCGGCGATCAGTGCACATTTCTCCGCCGTTGTTCCGAATTTCCGAGTCATGGAGATCGACATCGACAGCGTGTCCTGGCGCGACGAACTGTTCCTCAACGCACCGGTGATCGAGAACGGCGAGCTTCTCGTTCCGAAAGGACCGGGCTGGGGTGTCGAGGTGAACGAGGCCGCAGTACGCGCGCATCCACCCGGTACGCGCTGACAGACCCCCGTCACCGAGACCCCATTCCGAATCAGGACGCTGACATGACCACACGTTTCGACATACTCGGTATCGGCAATGCCATCGTCGATGTGGTGGCGCAGGCGGATGATACGTTCCTGTCGCGCCACGACATGCGCAAAGGCTCGATGACGCTGATCAATGCCGATGCGGCCGATACTCTCTACACCGCCATGCCCCCGGGCCAGGAGAGCAGCGGAGGGTCGGCAGCCAACACCTGCGCGGTGGCGGCGGCGCTCGGCGCGCGCGTCGCGTATCTCGGCAAGGTGGCGAACGACCAACTGGGTACCGTGTTCCGCCATGACATGACGGCGATCGGCGTGCATTTCCCATCGACGCCGTTGTATGGCGGCGCGCCGACCGCGCGGTGCCTGATTGTGGTGACGCCGGATGGGCAGCGCACCATGCACACCTATCTCGGCGCCTGTGTCAGCTTCGACGAAGCTGATGTGGCGGAAGCGCTGGTGGCCGATGCCGCCGTGACGTACCTCGAGGGCTACCTGTTCGACCCGCCGGCAGCCCAGCGCGCGTTCCGCCGTGCCGCCGCCGCTGCTCATGCTGCGGGCCAACAGGTCGCTCTCTCACTGTCCGATGCGTTCTGCGTCGACCGTCACCGCGCGGCATTCCGCGAACTGGTCAAGCAGGACATCGACATCCTGTTCGCCAACGAGGCCGAGGTGACCAGCCTCTATGAGGAGAACACCTTCGATGCCGCCGCCGAATGTGCCCGCGCCGATGTCGCACTCGCCGCACTGACGCGCAGCGAGGCGGGCAGCGTGATCCTGCGCGGCGCCGAGACGGTGAAGATCGCCGCCGAACCGACGCGCGTGGTGGACACAACGGGCGCTGGTGACGCGTATGCCGCGGGATTCCTCACGGGTCTGACCACGGGCAGACCCTTGCAGGTGTGCGTCAAGCTCGCCTCGATCGCTGCGGCGGAAGTCATCAGTCACTACGGCGCGCGGCCGCTGGCGGATTTGAAGAAGCTCGCGTCGGCTGCCGGGTGATCGCTCAGGACGGACTCGGCGCCGGACGCAGCAGCGCAGTCAGCAGCAGCATAACAATGACCGCCGACGACACGATGAAGAAGCCATCGCGATAAGACAGTACGTTCGCCTGATTGCGCACTGCCTGAACCAGCAGCGCCACGGCCCGCGCTGACGCACCTGCGATGCCATCGGATCGGGCGGCGATTGCATTGCTGTAGGCAGCGAGGCGTTCGGTCACACTCGCGTCACCCGACATCACGTGCAGTCCGAGCAGATTGGAATCGACCTGCTCGCGCACTCGCACATAGGTTTGCATGAACGCATTTCCTGCCTCACCGCCCAGCAATCGCGCGGTCTGCAGTAACACGCCGAAGGTGACCGCGTCCGCCGGGCGCAGATGCCGCACGGCGAACAGCACGACCGAGATCAGCGCGGCCGATTGGCCGAAAGCCTGCAGCACCTGAGAGGCCAGGAAGTCGTCTGTCGCCCAGTCCTTGGTAAGGTCCGACGCCATGAAACAGGCGATGCCGACGCACCACGACCCAAGCGCAAGTATCAGCCGCGGGTCCAGCCATCGCAGCACGGTCGCTATCACTGGTACCAATAGAAACTGTGGCACGGCAATCCAGGCCAGTACCTTGCCGACCTCGAGCGAGCGAAAGCTCTGCACCGTGGTGAGATACTGCGGAATGATATAGCTGGTCGACAGGATGATGAAGCGATACAGAACGATGATCGTCATCACCAGTGCGATGTTCCTTTGCAGCAGGAAGCGCGGTGCGATCCAGGGATGTTCGGCCACCACGATCTGCACCATGAAAGCGGCGATCAGTACGCCGGCGCCGAGCAGAAGACCGCACACCAGACCCGAGTTCAGCCAATCGAGCCGGTTGCCCTGATCGAGCGCCGCATAAAGCATGGAGAAGCCGGCCGCGGCGAAGAACATGCCCCAGCCGTCGGCGGAACGCAGCGCGTCACGGTGAACCGGCTGGCGTGGCATGCCGAGGTAGACAGCGACCAGCATCGGCAGCGCCAGCAACGTACCTTGCCAGAAGATCCAATGCCACGAGAGATGATCCACATACCAGCCCTCGAGCGAGGCGGGGATGTTGAGCGATAGTTCAAGATTCAGGCCGTACGCGGCGATGCCGTAGGGCCATAGCGCCGGCCGGAGGCTTTGGACCACGAAGCCGATGGTCAGCGGGATGAAGGTGCCCGATGCAAGTCCGGCCACCGCCTGGCCCACCAGCACGCTGGCGAGATCAGGGGCGAAGGGGATCAGCGCCGACGCAAATGCGAACACCGACGCAGAGACCAACAGCACGCGCCGCGGTCCGAACACCAAGCCGAGCCAGGCGGCGATCGGTCCGATGCACATTTGCCCAACTGTGGCGGCTGTGGTGATCCAGGCGCCCTCGTCGAATCCGGCGTGCACGGCGCCGCGCAGATCGGTCAGGCCGAAGGTCGTGATGCGGGTAAACAGAGTCGAGATCACCGAACCCAGCAGCACCGCCGCGATCCCGATGATGGGGCGAGTACACGGCGGGGCAGCCGGCGCATCGTGATGCATTCTCGGCGCCAATCGAGCGAGAGTTCCGCTCACTGCGCGGTATCCTCACTGCCCGCGGCATCGGTATGAATCGTGGCCTCGACGGACATGCCGGGGCGCAGCCGCGTGCCAAGGCCGCCATCATCGTCCAGCACGATCTTCACCGGTATCCGCTGCACGACCTTGGTGAAGTTGCCAGTCGCATTGTCGGGCGGCAGCAGCGCGAACTGCGATCCGGTGCCTGGCGACCAGGATGCAACGTGGCCATGCAGAACCACGCCGGGGAAAGTGTCGATGCGAATTTCGGCCGGTTGCCCGAGGCTGCAGGTGGGTGAGTTGGGTCTCCTTGTAGTTGGCGATGACGTAGACGTGGCGGAGCGGCACCACCGCAATGACCTGGGTGCCAACGCCGACATATTGGCCAAGATAGACGCGGCGCTGTCCCACCATGCCATCGACCGGTGACGCGATCGTGGTATAGCCGAGATTGATCTGTGCCAGATCGAGCGTCGCCTGCGCCGCCTTCAGATTGGCCGCAAACTGTGCCTCCTGGGTGTGCTGCACATCGAGTTGCCGCTGCGCGGCCTCGACGTTGGCGCCTGCCTGTGAGACCTGCGCATCGGAGAGTTTTGCGGCGGCGTCGGCCTGCTCGACCGCCTGCTCGGTACCGACGATCCGCGTGGCGATCAGCCTGTGCTGACGGTCTGCCTCCAGATGGTTGCGCACGGCAGTCGCGCGTGCTCCTTCGAGTTGCGCTTCGGCGGCGGCGATGTTTGCCGCCTGCAATCGCTCCTGTGCCTGCAGATTGGCAATCGCAGCGCCGGCCGCCGCGACGCTGGCCTGCGACTGGCCCAACTGCGCGCGGAACGGCGCGTCGTCGATCCGCGCCAGAATGTCGCCGGCGTGCACCGGCTGGAAGTCGTTCACTGGCACCGCGCTGATGCGTCCGCCGACCTGGGCTGAGAGTGGCGTGAGGTCGGCCGCCACCGCGGCATCGTCCGTCCATTCCGGCCCCGCACTGCCGATCCAGCGGTTCCAGTTGACAATCACGGCAGCTGCGAGGCCACCCGCGAGCAGCACCGCAAGCAAGCGCGGCGCATGCGCCTGAAGGCGGCGAATGCCGGGCCAGGGCGCGATCTTGTCGGCACCCTGAAGCGATGCGTCCGTCCTCTCGCTCATACTGCTCCCCGCTGGGTTGCGACGCGGCAGGCTGATTTCGAGCCGCAAAGCCGGACGGGTCAATCCGAGACTTTGCCCCGTCCGCCGGAGGATTCTGCTCACACTTGCCCCTGAGGTCTGGTTCGCCCGCCTGAGTGACCTGCCTGGAATACGACTGGCGCCGATGCCGCCCACGCTGTTGATCGCATCCGCATTCCTGCCAGGCAGCCCACCGCGCGATCCAGCCGATCGCATCATCGCAGCGACGGCACGCGCCCATGATCTGGAAATCGTCACGCGCGACAGCGAGCTGATCCCTTACGCCAAAGCAGGGCACGTGATGACGATTGCCTGCTGACCTGGCGGCGCATCTCGACGCGCCGCGGGCTCCGGCACATACTGATGGCGCAATCAACAACAATCCCATCCGGGTTTGCCATCAATCAAGAATGCCAACGGAGACAGCAGCAATGCGCTCAGGTCCATGGGCAGCAGCCTTCGGCGCCATCGCTTCGTTCATCGCTACCGGGCCGGCTTCGGCCGACGAAACGCCGAAGCACGGCGGCACGCTCACCTACATGATCCCGGCCGACGCGCCGCCGAGTTTCGACGGCCATAGGGAAACCACCTACGCCACAGTCCACTCGACGGCGCCGTTCTACAGCGTGCTGATCCGGCTCGACCCCGAGCATCCGGAAGATGTCACGAGATTCGTCTGTGACCTGTGTACCGAGGTGCCGCAGCCGACCGACAATGGCACCACCTATACGTTCAAGATCCGCGAGGGCGTGAAGTGGCACGATGGTTCGCCGCTGACCGCAACCGATGTGGCGGCGAGCTGGAACCACATCATCCATCCACCGCCCGGCTACAACAGCGCACGCGCCAACTGGTACCAGATGGTCGACACCGTCTCGGCGCCGGACGCGACCACCGTCGTGTTCAAGCTGAAGTTCGGCACTCTCACTTTCCTGCCGGCGATCGCCGATCCGTACGCCTACATCTACAAGCGGGACATCCTCGACAAGGACCCGAACTGGTACATGAGAAACATCATGGGCAGCGGACCGTTCAAGTTCGTCGCTTACGACCTCGGCCAGTCGATCAAGGGTGAGCGCAATCCCGACTATTACCACAAGGGTCTGCCCTATCTCGACGGCTTCGTCGGCATCTATGCCGACAAGCAGGTGGTCCGCACCGAGGCGATCCGCGGCGATCGCGCTGCGACCGAGTTCCGCGGCCTACCGCCGGCAGCGATCGATCAGCTCAAGAAGGAGCTCGGCGACAAGGTCACCATCCAGACCAGCGACTGGAACTGCGGCAACCTGATCACGCCGAACTCGAAGAAGAAGCCGTTCGACGACGTTCGGGTGCGCAAGGCGCTGCTGCTGGGCATCGATCAGTGGCACGGCGCGCCCGCACTCTCCAAAATCGCCAATGTGCGCACCGTCGGCGGCATCGTGTTCCCGGGCTCGCCGCTCGCAGCGACCAAGGAGGAGCTGCAGACGATGGCTGGCTTCTGGCCCGATATCGACAAGTCGCGGGCAGAGGCGAAGAAGCTGCTGAGGGAGGCCGGGCAGGAGAACCTCAGCTTCGAGATGCTGAACCGCAACGTCGATCAGCCGTACAAGTATGTCGGTACCTGGATCGTCGATGAGTGGAGCAAGATCGGCGTCAAGGTGACCCAGAGGGTCGTGCCGACCGGGCCGTGGTTCGAGGCAATGCGTACCGGCAACTTCGACGTCGTGGTGGAGGCCAACTGCAACGGCGTGGTCAATCCGGTCATGGACACCCAGAAGTACCTGCCGAAGAAGGCGTTCGTGGAGAACTACGGCGGCTACGAGGACCAGGACCTGATCGACCTCTACGACAAGATGCTGCACGAGACTGACCTGGCGAAGCAGCGGTTGCTGATGCGGGCGTACGAGACGCGAATTGTGGACACGCAGGCGTATGAGTTCCCGATGCTGTGGTGGAACCGGATGCTGCCCGAGCGGTCATACATGCACGGCTGGAAGATCGGCCCGAGCCATTACGTTAACCAGGATCTGGCGACGGTATGGCTCGACAAGTAGAGTTCCTCGTGAGCTCTGCCTGTAGCGATGACCAAGTGCAACGCCTTCCGGTGGAGCCGCTGTTATGATGACCGTTTCCGACGGTCGATTACCTGGAAGGTAGCTTTGTTGGGCTGGCCACTGAGCGCCTCCGCGTGCTGCACCGCACCTTGCCCACCGTCGCCCAATCGGCTAGCACCTTCCCGCCTCCCGGGCCGCCGGGCACCCGGCGCACAGCAACGCGTTGAATCGGCTATTCCCTCGCCCGCTGTAAGGACACGTCATGGCCCGCAACAAGATCGCCCTCATTGGCGCCGGCAACATCGGCGGCACCCTCGCCCACCTGATCGGCCTCAAGGAACTCGGCGACGTGGTGCTGTTCGACGTGTTCGGTGGCGTCGCGGCCGGCAAGGCTCTCGACATCATGCAGTCCGGCCCGGTCGACGGGTTCGACGCGCTGATGACTGGCGGCTCCGATTACTCGGCGATCAAGGGCTCTGACGTGGTCATCGTCACCGCGGGATTTCCGCGCACGCCCGGCATGTCGCGCGACGATTTGATCGGCAAGAACGCCGGCGTGATCGCCGAGGTGGCGAACGGCATCAGGACCCACTGCCCCGACGCGTTCGTGATCACCATCACCAATCCGCTCGATGCGATGGTCTGGGTGATGAAGCAGAAGTCGGGCCTGCCGGCGAACCGCGTGGTCGGAATGGCCGGCATCCTCGACAGCTCGCGGTTCCGCCTGTTCCTGGCGCAGGAGTTCGGAGTGTCGGTCGAGGACGTCACCGCGTTTGTGCTGGGCGGTCACGGCGACACGATGGTGCCGCTGACACGCTACTCGACGGTCGCGGGCATTCCAGTGCCCGATCTCGTGAAGATGGGCTGGACGACGCAGACGAAGATCGACGCGATCGTGCAACGTACGCGCGACGGTGGCGGCGAGATCGTCAAGCTGCTGGAACGCGGCAGCGCGTTCTATGCGCCGGCAGCTTCGGCGGTCGCGATGGCGGAGAGTTTTCTCCTCGACAAGAAGCGGGTGCTGCCATGCGCGGCACTGCTGAACGGCGAATACGGCGTGAAGGACCTGTACGTCGGTGTGCCGGTGGTGATCGGCGCAGGCGGCATCGAGCGGATCGTGCAGATTGATATGAACGCCGAGGAGAAGGCTGCGTTCGACAAGTCGTGTGCTGCCGTCAGCGAACTGGTCGAGGCGGCGAAGAAGCTGATCGGCTGAGCGGCCGATGAACATTCACGAATACCAGGCCAAGGAGCTGCTACGCCGCTACGGCGTGCCGGTGCCGGATGGGTTTGTGGCCTGGACACCCGACGAAGCAATGGCAGCGGTGGGCAGCCTGCCAGGCCCGGTTTACGTCGTGAAGGCGCAGATTCATGCCGGCGGTCGCGGTGCTGGCCGCTTTGCCGACGATCCGAATGGCACGGGCGGCGTGCGCCTTGCGCGCTCGGCCGAGGACGTGGGCGCGGCAGCCGATGCGATGCTGGGTCATACGCTGGTGACAAAGCAGACCGGAGCCGCCGGACGGCCCGTGCATCGCGTCTATGTCGAGGCCGGCTGCGACATCGCGCGCGAACTCTACCTCTCGTTGCTGGTCGATCGCGCGAGTGGCCGCGTTACGCTGGTCGCTTCCACCGAAGGCGGGATGGACATCGAGGATGTCGCCGCGCGGCATCCTGAGAAAATCATGCACGCTTCGGTCGATCCGGCGGCCGGCATGTCGGGCTACCTCGCGCGCCGCCTGGCTTATGGACTCCGCCTCACCGGCAGCCAGATCACCGCGTTCGGCCGCTTCGTGCCCGCGCTTTACCGCACCTTCACCGAACTCGACTGCTCGATCGTCGAGATCAACCCTCTCGTCGTCACCGCCAGCGGCGAAGTCATCGCACTGGATGCCAAGATAAGCTTCGACGACAACGCGCTGTTCCGCCATCCGGAACTGGAAAAACTGCACGACGAGGGAGAAGAAGATCCCAAGGAACTCGAGGCCGCCAAGTACAACCTCAATTACGTGGCGCTCGACGGCAACATCGGCTGCCTGGTGAACGGTGCCGGTCTCGCCATGGCGACGATGGACATCATCAAGCTTTATGGCGCGGCGCCGGCGAACTTCCTCGATGTAGGCGGCGGCGCCACCAAGGAACGCGTCACTGCCGCATTCAAGATCATCCTGTCGGATCCCAATGTCGAAGGCATCCTTGTCAACATCTTTGGCGGCATCATGCGCTGCGACGTGATCGCCGAAGGCGTGGTGGCCGCCGCGCGGGAAGTAAAACTGTCGGTGCCGCTTGTGGTGCGGCTGGAAGGCACCAACGTGGCGCTGGGCAAGGACATCCTGGCGAAGTCAAACCTGCCGATCATCGCCGCCGACAACCTGGCTGATGCGGCGGAGAAGATCGTGCGCGCCGTATCGGAGGCCGCCTGACATGGCCATCCTGGTGGACGCCAATACACGCGTCATGACGCAGGGTTTCACCGGCGCACAGGGCACGTTCCATTCCGAGCAGGCGCTCGCCTACGGCACGCAGGTCGTTGGCGGTGTCACGCCAGGCAAAGGCGGCACCGTGCATCTCGACCTGCCGGTGTTCGACACGGTGTGGGAGGCGCGCGAGAAGACCGGCGCCACCGCGACCGCGATTTATGTGCCGCCACCGTTCGCTGCCGATGCGATCCTCGAGGCGATCGACGCGGAGATCCCGCTGATCGTGTGCATTACCGAGGGCATACCGGTGCTCGACATGGTGCGGGTGAAGCGCGCGCTGACCGGCTCGAGGTCGCGACTGATAGGGCCGAACTGTCCGGGCGTGATTACGCCGGATGCGTGCAAGATCGGCATCATGCCGGGCCATATTCATCGGCGCGGCAGTGTCGGTATCGTGTCGCGCTCCGGCACGCTCACCTATGAGGCGGTGGCGCAGACCACGACAGTGGGGCTCGGGCAGAGCACCTGCGTCGGCATCGGCGGCGATCCTGTGAAGGGCACCGACTTCATCGAGGTGCTGGAGATGTTCCTCGCGGACGACGAGACGAAGCAGATCGTCTTGATCGGCGAGATCGGCGGGCAGAGCGAGATCGAAGCGGCAGACTTCCTAGGGCGCAATCCGATAAAGAAGCCGACGGTCGGGTTCATCGCGGGCGCGACCGCCCCGCCCGGCCGGCGCATGGGCCACGCCGGCGCTGTGATCTCCGGCGGACGCGATACCGCTGCGGCCAAGATGGAAGCGATGCGCGAAGCCGGCATCCACGTCGCGGAAAGTCCCGCAGCGCTCGGCAGCACGATGGTCGACGTGCTGAAGGGGTGATAGCTTGCCCGGCAGGAGGCATGCATGGCGCAACACCTCAGCCGTGAAGAATTCCGTCGATGGGCCGAGAAGCAGGACCGGCGGTATGAGCGGATCGCCGGTGAACCGGTCGCGATGTCGCCCGAGCGTATCGAGCATGTTCGGGTCAAGAGTCGCATGTGGGCCGCGCTCGATTGTGCTATCCGGGCTGGCAACCTTCCCTGCGAGGCGCTCGGCGACGGGGTGACCATCGAGATCGACGAAGACACCGACTACGAACCGGACGCCGTGGTCAATTGCGGACCACCTGCGCCGGGCGATGCGGTTGCCGCGACGAACCCTCGTGGTCGTCGTGGAAGTGTTGTTCCCCTCAACGGAGTCGATCGATCTGGCGGACAAGCTTGCGGACTACTTCAAGGTTGCCAGCATCCAGCACTACCTGATCGTTCGCACGCGGCGGCGCGAGGTCATTCACCACAGCCGGTCCGGTTCAGAGATCGTGAGCCGCGTGATCAATATCGGCAGCATCGTGCTCGACCCGCCGGGGATCAGCATAGAGCTCGCCGACGTCTACCCCGCAACGGCCTAGGCGCGACCGCCCAGGTTCAGCGTTTGCCCAGCAGGATCACGTTGGTCCCGCCTGTGTCCGGAGTTGCCGGCGTCCCGGCCCTGCCAAGGAAGTCCGGCGACACATTCCACTGCCCGCCATCGTCGGCAATGACCGTGACAGTCTTTCGGTTGTAGCGCGCCAGGACGCCCTCGACCCGCCCACGGCCCGGCGGCTGAAAGGTCACCCGATCGCCGATGCGGAACTCCAGCATCCCCACGTGAGCCCGCATATCCCGCAGGGCGCGCAGACGCGCAACGATGCGATGATTGAGGTCGATCAGTTCGGTTTCGGTCAGCGCGTCTATGTCGATCTTCATCATCGGCAGCATGATCCCTCGCCCGATTCGTGTCACGATGAGGACTGCGTTGGATCGCTGGCGCCAGCAATGTAAAACTCCTTCACATGAGCTGGAGCGGGCAGGGCGGCTTCGAGCGTCGCGGCTACCATCACGGCAATCTGCGTGAGGCGCTGGTCGAGGCGGCGCTGGCGCTGATTGCCGAGAAGGGCCCGGCGGGCTTCACCATCGCCGAAGCGGCGCGGCTGGCCGGCGTCAGCCCCGGCGCGCCGTATCGTCATTTCCGCGACGCCGAGGCGCTGCTGGCCGAGGTGGCGTTGCGCGGCTTCGAGCGTTTCGCGGCCGCGCTTGCCGCCGCATGGAACGACGGCCGGCCCAACGCACTGCCTGCTTTCGAGGCACTCGGCCGCGCCTACCTCGCGTTCGCGCGCAACGAACCGGCCCACTATGCGGCGATGTTCGAGACGCGCATCGCGTTCGACAGCCATCCTGGCCTTCTCGCCGCCGGCGACCGTGCCTTCGCCATCCTGCGTGAGGCGGCCGACCGACTGACCGCGAGCCTGCCGCCGGGGCAGCGTCCGCCGTCGCTGATGGTGGCATTGCATGTCTGGGCCCTGTCGCACGGGATCGCGTCGCTATTCGTGCGCGCCGATCCATCGCGGCGAAAGCTGCCGATGTCGCCCGAGGATCTGTTGGAAGCCGGCGTGCTGATCTACCTCCAGAGCCTGGGCCTCGCCGGCGGGCAGAAGCCGGGCAGTTAATCGGAGTGACGAAGCCTGCAGCATTATGATGAAGATGACATGATCCTGACCGAATGGGGACTTGCCGGCGTCGGAACGTTGCTGGAGCAGGCAGCGGTCCTCATCATCGTGGACGTGCTCTCGTTTTCGACTGCCGTGGACGTGGCGGTGTCGAAAGGGGCACTGGTGTATCCCGTTCCCTATGGCGATGAAGATGCGGCACAAACTGCTGCAGATGGGGTAGGTGCGGTCTTGGCCAAGTCACGGCGGTCATCTGGCGGTCAATTCAGCCTTTCGCCTCGCAGTCTCATGGCGATTACCGCCGGAACGCGGATCATGCTTCCGTCACCGAACGGCGCGCGACTTTCGCTCGCCTGTGGTGATAGGCCAGTGTTTGCCGGCTGCCTGCGAAACGCCGCCACAGTCGCCCGAGCAGCGCGCCAAATAGCCGGGAGAAGAGCCGTGGGCGTCGTCCCGGCAGGGGAGCGTTGGCCGGATGGAAGCCTGCGACCAGCTATCGAAGACCTGCTGGGCGCTGGCGCGATCATTCACCATCTTGCTCTGCCCTGCTCACCCGAAGCGCAGGTCGCCCGGGATGCTTTTCGAAGTGCACGAGAAGATGTGGAGCGGCTGATTCGGGCCTCAGTGTCAGGGCGAGAGCTAATTGACCGAGGCTTCGCTGATGACGTTGACATCGCCGTGGAACTGGAAGTCAGCCATTCCGCACCGCGCCTGATAGGGGGCGCTTACCGCGTCGTCTGATGTCCCCGTGCGGTAAGGCACCAAAGGTGGTCAACGATAACGATCATCCTGAATTGCAAATCTGAGCGAACCTGCTCCGCCGCTGCTCAAACATCTGCGCTCACGAAGAACTGCGCGCCGCGCCTGACCCTGGAATTCATCGCGTGGTGCAGCACGCAGACCGGCTCGGAGTTCTCGGCGACATAGTCGTAGCATGCCTGCTCGCAGCCGAGGTCGTGGAACTCGATCGCGGCGTAGTAGGCGAAGTCAGGCAGCCTCGCGCCGAATTCCGGCAACGGCTTGCGCCGCATGATGCGCAAGCTCCTGGCAAAGCCCTTCGCCTTCAGATGTTCGAAGAAGGCCTCGAGCGCCTGCTTGAAGTCTTCCTCGGCGACGCCGTCTGCCAGGTCGAACAGGCTGTGCAGTATTGCGGGACGATCGTGTGAAGCGTCGGTCATCGCCTGCGTCCTGAATTCGACGTGCATCGCAATTTGGCATCCCGATTCCGCTTGACGCCACCCCTCACGACACCCATCATGTAAATGTATCTTACATTCACATGAGGCCGCCATGTCAGGCTCGGCGAACAACGGCACCTACGGCAACCCCGGCGCACCGAAGCTCGCCCTGGGGACCGGGCTCCGGCTGGGGTAACCCCGGCTGGGATCACTGGCGCGCTTGGCACGCCACCAAGCCCCTGTGGATCGCGGCGATGGTCCTCGGGTTCATCTTCTGGTGGCCGGTCGGCCTCGCGCTTCTGTTTTACGGCATATGGAGCAAGCGTATGGGATTCTGGGGATGTGGCCGCTATGGCGCTTGGCAGGGCGGATGGCAGCGCAGCAACTGGCAGGGCCAGGGCGGACCGTCCCCGCCGTGGGCAGGATGGAAGAGCTTCTGGTGTGGCGGTGACCACCAGCCCGCGTCCAGTGGCAACCACGCTTTCGACGAGTATCGCGCCGAGACGCTGCGCCGGCTCGAAGAGGAACAGAAGGAATTCGGCAGCTTCCTCGACAGGCTGCGCTTCGCCAAGGACAAGGCCGAGTTCGATCAGTTCATGGCCGAGCGTCGTAACCGCCCGCCCACCCCGCCGGAGCCGCCGCCGCAGGCCTGAGGAGCGCCGCGGTGGCCGGCCAACCCCGGCCACCGCTCCGCCTCTCGCAACCCGACTGCTGCTGTTGATTACGCCGAATTGGGGTGCCGCCGGTGCCAGGCGGTCTCCGCCTGAAAGGCCGCTCCCGCGCCGATCAGCGTCGTCTCATCGAGGTGGCGGGCAACGAGCTGAAAACCGATCGGGAGCCCGGCTTCGCTGAAGCCGCCCGGCAGAGTGATCGTTGGATTTCCTGTCAGATTGAAAGGCGCTGTGTATCGTTGCAGCGCGAGTATCAGGTCCGGCTGCTCACCGAGCGTCTGGATCGCCGCCAGGCTGAGTGGCGCGAACGGATGGACTGGCACCAGCAGTAGATCGATGCTGCGAAACAGCTGCGCGAACCGGCCGCGCAGTTCCATGCGCCGGAGCTGGATCTTGTGATGGTCAACGCCTGAAACCGCAGCCCCCATATCCAGCACGGAGGCCAGCACGGCGCCGTATTCGTCCCTCCGGCGCGGATACGTTGCCTCGTGGGCAACCGCGGCCTCCACGGCGCAGGCGGGCGCCCAGTCGATAATCGCCTGCGTGACATCCGGCACCGCGACTTCGATGATGATGGCTTCCATTGAGCGGAAGGTCTCAACGGCCTGTCGCAGGACAGCTTGCACGGACGCATCGACCCCATCGCAGTTCCATCGCGGGTCGATCCCGATGCGCAGACCCCGTGCACCCTGGCCCGCGGAGGCCAGATAATCGGGCACAGGATCCAGCAACGCGGTTGGATCCTTGGAGTCGCTGCCCGCGATCGCCCCGAGGATCGCGCCGGCATCGGCGGCGCTGCGGGCTATTGGCCCCACGTGGTCGAGGGTTGCGGCAAGCTCCGCCACCCCGAAGCGGCTGACTCGTCCCCCATGTCGGCTTCAGGCCGGTGAGCCCCGTCGCACCACACGGCCAGCGGATTGACCCGCCGGTATCGGACGCTAACGCGCCGTAGCACAGGCCAGCGGCCGTCGCCGCGGCCGGTCCGCTGGAGGAGATGCCGGGCCAATAGTCGGCGTTCCAGGGGTTCTTCGGCGGCGCTACCGACGGATGATGGTCCGAATAGGCGCCTTCGGTCATCTTGAGCTTGCCGAGCAGTACGGCTCCCGCCTGCCTCAGGCGGGCCACTGCCGTTGCATCCTCCGGCGGGCGGAAATCCCGGTGGATCGGCATGCCCGCCGCGGTCGCGACACCCTTGGTCCAGAATAGGTCCTTCACGCCCAGCGGCACGCCGTGCAGCGGTCCGCGGTAGCGCCCTGCCGCAATCTCCGCATCCGCCGCCTCGGCCGCCACCATGGCGCTATCCGACATGACGCGGACATAGCTGCTTAGTGCTTCGTCGACGGCCTGGATGCGGTCGAGCAGTAAACGCGTGACCTCGACCGACGACACCTCGCGTTTCCGAAGGCGATTGGCAAGCTCGGTCAGTTGCCAGAAATGCGGGCCTTCGATCATGCGATCTGTCCCGCCAGAACCTTGGCAACAAAGCGCGCGGTGGCCTCGCCAACTTCATCAGGCGCCTCCTCCTGCAGGAAGTGTGAGCCCTGCACCACAACGGTTTCCTGGTTCGGCCAAGCCCGACAGAATTCCCGCTGCGCGCCAATCAGAAATCCGGCTGGCTCCGCGTCGATGAACAGTTTGGGTATCGCGCTGGTGGACAGCCATTTCGCATACGCGTCCACAATGGACACCACGTCCTCCGGCTGCCCTTCGATTGGTAGCTCCCGGGTCCATGTGAGCATCGGCTGACGCGTTGGACCGGGAATCCGAAAGTAGCGGCGATACACCTCCATCGCTTCCGCCGAGATGTGTCGCAGCGGCAGCAGGTATTCGATGAACAGGTTCTTCTCGAGAATCAGCTCTTCGCCTTTCGGCGTGCGCTGCGCCTGGAAGAATGCCCTGGTGACGGCAGGCCATTCGTCCCACGACAGAAATGGGCGCACGATCCCTTCCATATAGATAATCGCCTTGACGCGCTCCGGATGACGATGTGCCCAATGGAAGCCGAGTGCGGATCCCCAGTCATGGACCACCAGGATGACGTTCTGCTCCAAGTCCATCTTGTCGAACCAGGCGTCGAGGTACCGCACATGCTCGACGAACCGATAGCGGCCGGCGAGAGCCGCGCCGGAGTTGCCCATGCCGACATAGTCCGGTGCCAGGCACCGTCCATAGGGCACCAGGCGCGGGATGATGTTTCGCCAGAGATACGACGGCGTTGGATTGCCGTGCAGGAAAACTATCGGATCGCCGTCACCAACATCGACATAGGCCATGATTGTGTTAGCAACGGACGTGTACCGCCGGTAAGAGGCATCTTCGGTCGAGATAGCAGGATAGGTCATCAGCGAAGCTCCGAATCAGGTCGCGGCATCTCCGCGCCCGAGATCGGTCGCCGCAGTCATTCATGCAAACGAGATTTTCGCCGGCGTTCAGATAAGCTGAGCTAAGCGATTGAGGCGCTCGCCAGTCCCGGACCGACCGTCATCAGTCGGCTGCGGCGTGCGCTTCGGGCGCCTCGCGTTTCGCGCCCAGCCTAAGCTCGATCCGCCGGGTCAGCACGTAGAACACCGGCGTAAACACCAGCCCGAACAGCGTCACACCCAGCATTCCAGCGAAGACAGCGGTCCCGAGAGACTGCCGCATCTCCGCCCCCGCCCCCACTGCAATCGCCAGCGGCACGACGCCCAGGATGAACGCCAGCGACGTCATCAGGATCGGCCGCAGCCGGGTGCGCGCCGCGGCCACCGCCGCATCGAACCGGTTCATGCCCTGCTCCTCGGCCTGCCGTGCAAATTCGACGATCAGGATGGCGTTCTTCGCCGCCAGCCCGACCAGCACCACGAGGCCGATCTCCACCAGGATGTTGCGGTCCAGACCGCGCGCGTTCACCCCGAGCATCGCGGCGAGGATGCACATCGGCACGATCAGCACCACCGCGAACGGCAGCAGCCAGCTTTCATACAGTGCGGCCAGCAACAGGAACACGAACGTCACCGCCAATCCGAAGGCGATGAACGCCGTATTGCCCGCGAGCTTCTCCTGCAGCGCGATCTCGGTCCATTCGAAGCCGAAGCCCCGCGGCAACCGTTGCCTCGCGATCGTCTCGATCGCCGCGATCGCCTGGCCGGTCGAGAAGCCGCGCGTCAGACCCAACTGGACCTCGGCCGCCGGATACAGATTGTAGCGCGGCACGCGGAACGGGCCGGTCGTGTCGCGGAACGTCGCCACCGAGCCGATCGGCACCATGTCGCCATAGTTGTTGCGCGTCTTCAGGTTCTCGACGTCGCGCAGGTTCACCCGGAACGGATTGTCCGCCTGCGCCGACACCTGGTAGGTGCGACCCAGCAGATTGAAGTCGTTGATGTAGGCCGAACCCATATATACCGACAGCGTCGAGAACACGCGATCGATCGGCACCTGCAGCAGTTCAGCCTTGGTGCGATCGATATCGGCATAGATCTGCGGCGTGTGAGTATTGAACTGCGTGAAGGCCTGATTGAACCCAGGCGTCCGCGCCGCCGATCCGGCAAGGCTCCAGGTCGCTTGCTCCAGTGCCGGAAGCCCGCTGCCGGCGCGGTCCTGCACGTACAGCTTCAGCCCGCCCCCCGTGCCGATGCCGGGCACCGAAGGCGGTTCCAGCACGAACACGAAGGCATCATCGAGCTGCGCCAGCTGCTGACGCAGGTCGCCGAGAATGCGGCTGGAGGTCAGCCCTTTTGGAACGCGCTGCTCGAACGGCTTCAACGGCACGAAGATCACGCCGGCATTGGGCGCATTGGTGAAGGTGCCGCCATCGAACCCGGTGAACGCCACCGAATTCTGCACGCCGGGCCGCGACAGAATGATCTCCGAGGCGCGGCGTATCACTGCGTCGGTGCGTGCCAGCGACGCGCCCGGCGGCAACTGGAACGCTGCGATCAGGTAGCCTCGGTCGAGCTGCGGGATGAGCCCGGTCGGCGTCACGGCAAGGCGGTCATAGGCGAGGTAGATCAACCCGCCATACGCCACCAGCATGATGACGCCGACACGCACCAGGCGCGCCACCAGCCTGCCGTAGCCGGACGATAGTCGTCTCGAAGACCCGGTTGAACCCGGCGAAGAAGGTCCGCACCGGCGCGCCAAGGCGATAGAACAACGTGCGCTGCGGTTCGTGGGTGTGCGGCTTCAGCAGCAGCGCCGCCAACGCCGGCGACAAGGTCAGCGAGACGAACGCGGAAATCACCGTCGCGGCCGCGATCGTTATGGCGAACTGTCGATAGAACGAACCCTGCAGCCCGCTGATGAACGCGGTCGGGATAAACACCGCGCACAGCACCAGCGCAATCGCGATCAGCGCGCTCCCAACCTCGTCCATGGTCCGATGCGCGGCGTCGCGCGGCGACATGCCCTGACGCAGATAGCGCTCGACGTTCTCCACCACCACGATCGCATCGTCCACCACGATGCCGATCGCCAGCACAAGGCCAAACAGCGACAACGTGTTGAACGAGATGCCGGCCAGCCCCATGACGAGGAAGCAGCCGATCAGCGACACCGGGATGGCGATCACCGGAATGATCGCAGCCCGCCAAGTCTGCAGGAACAGGATCACCACGCAGACCACCAGCCCGATCGCCTCCAACAGCGTGCGCTGCACCTCGTCGATCGACTGCTGGATGAATTCGGTCGGGTTGTAGACGACGGTGTAGTCGAGGCCAGGCGGGAAGTCCGTCTTCGCCTCCGCCATCGCCTGCTTCACCGCGGCCGCCGTGGCCAGCGCATTCGAACCCGGCCGCTGATAGATCATGATCGCCGTCGCCACGTCCTTGTTCAGATAGGCGTTGACCGTGTAGTCCTTCGATCCGAGTTCAACGCGGGCGATGTCGCGAAGCCGCACGTAACCGCCGTCCGGATCGGCGCGCACCACGATGTTCTCGAACTGCTCGACCTCGGTAAGCCGTCCGAGCGTCTGCACCGACAACTGGAACGCGCCAGGCGACATCGCCGGCGGCTGGTTGATCGCGCCGGCTGCTACCTGCAAATTGGCCGCGCGCAACGCCGCCACCACGTCGTCCGCGGTCAGCCCACGCGCGGCCACCTTGCCGGGATCGAGCCAGACGCGCATCGAATAGTCTCGCGCGCCGAACACGTTGACATCCCCGACGCCGTCCACCCGCGCCAGCGCGTCCTTGATGTAGAGCGTGGCATAGTTCGAGATGTATTGCTGATCGCGTGATCCGTCGGGCGAGACCATGTGCACGACCATCATCAGGTCGGGCGACGCCTTGCGCACAGTGACGCCAAGCCGCCGCACGTCTTCCGGCAGGCGCGGTTCGGCGACCGATACTCGGTTCTGCACCAGCACCTGCGCGGTATCGACATTGGTGCCAGGCTTGAACACCACGTTGATCGTCAGCGTTCCGTCGCCGACCGACTGCGACGTGATGTACAGCATGTCGTCGACGCCGTTCACCTCCTGCTCGATCGGCGTCGCGACGGTCTGCGCCAGCACCTCGGCTGAGGCGCCAGGATAGGTGGCGCGGATGCTGACAGTCGGTGGCGCGATCTCGGGATATTCCGAGATCGGCAGGGCGCGCTCCACCAGCGCGCCCGCGATGGTGATGATGATCGACAGCACTGCCGCGAAGATCGGGCGGTCGATGAAGAAGTGCGAGAAGCGCATGCTACTGGTCCGCGGCGAACTGACTACCCGACGGGTGGATCTCGCCCTGCCGCGCCTCGACGATCGCGCCCGCCCGCACGAATGGATTGGCCAGGCCGCCGACCACCACGCGGTCGCTTGGCACCAGCCCCGAGGCGACCACACGCAGCCCGCGCGCCATGCCGCCAAGCGTCACCGGTTTGGCGGCGACCTTGTTGTCCGCACCGACGACCAGAATGACCTTGTGTGCCTGGTCGGACACCACGGAGGCGTCCGGTACCAGCAGCGCATCGAGCGGCCCGCCATAGAGCCGTAGCCGGCCGAAGGTGCCCGGCGTCAGGAACCGGTCCTTGTTGTCAAGGATCGCACGCCCCCGGATCGTGCCTGAATGCGCGCTGATCTCGTTGTCGACGAAATTCATCACGCCGCGGTGCGGCCAGTCCGTCTCGTCGGCGAGCTGCACCTGTACCGGATTGGGCGCATCGCGCGACGACGCCCTCTGACCGTCGACGCTCAACCGGCTGTAGCGGATGTAGTCGGCTTCCGATCCGTCGAACACGAAGTAGATCGGATCGAGGCGGACGATCGTTGTCAGCAGGGTCGCGCCGCTCTGCCCACCGGCGACAAGATTGCCGGGATCAACGCGACGGTCCGAAACGCGGCCGGTGATCGGCGCGCGGACCTCGGACCACTCGAGATTGAGCTGCGCGGTGCGCAATGCCGTCTCGGCCGCCATCTCCTGCGCGCGTGCGATGTCGAGGTTGGCCTTGCGCTGGTCCAGTTCGCGCACCGGCGTCGCCGCGGTCTTCACCAACTGCTGCGCGCGTTCGTAGTCCGCCTCGTCCAGCACGACCTGCGCCTTGGTTCGCACCACGTCGGACTGAGCGGATTCGACCGCGAGCTGGAACGGACGCTGGTCGATGGTGAACAGCAGATCGCCCTGATTGACGATACTGCCGTCGCGGAAATGCACCTGGTCGATGTAGCCGGAGACGCGCGGGCGCAGCTCGACCCGCTCCATCGCCTCGAACCGTCCGGTGAACTCGTCCCACTGCGCGACACGGCTGGCGAGCGGCATGGCGACCGTCACCTCTGGCGGTCCCGACTGCGCCCACGCCGTGGCCACGAGGAGGCTCATCGCCATTCCCAGAGCGAGACGATTTGCTGCGGTGCGCGTCCAGGCGCCGGTGAACCCGAGCGAAAATGCCATGTGAGTATCCCCCAATATTGGGGCCGAACTGGCCGGTTGGCTCGCCGATATGGCGCAGGGAATGGCAAGCGGTAACTAACCATCTGGCCGGGTTGTGAGCGTTTGTTAACCAAGCCCTCGCAGTCTCTCGAATCACGAACCCGGGAGCCCGCAGTTTGCCGCCAATGCGCCATGCGCTAGAAGCAACCCTGCTCGCGCCGGTCTCCTCTTCGTGATCGCGCAAGCGTGTCCATGTACGCGTTTCCCGAAGGCACATTGCTCGCCGGCAAAAAGGATCGTTGCGAATGGCAGGCGTTGACGTCCTGGCTTCTGCGTTCAGTGGCGCGAACGCTGCATTTCTTGGCGAGCAATACGCCCGCTGGGCGTCCAATCCTCAGTCCGTCGATCCGACCTTCGCCGAGCTATTTAGCGCACTGAACGACGACGCGCGCGCGGTGCTGGAGGAGGCGACCGGCGCCTCCTGGGCGCCACGTCATCCGGAACTGCAGCCAGAGGTGCAGCGTCCCGCCGCTGAAGGCCCGTACGCGTGGGCGCCGGCGGTGCTGCACTCCGGCGAGCAGGTGCGCGCCGCCACCATCGCTTCGCTCCGCGCCCTGATGCTGATCCGCTCCTATCGCGTCCGCGGTCATCTCGAGGCACGCCTCGACCCGCTTGGACTGCAGATCCCCCGCCCGCACGCCGAACTCGATCCACGGTCCTACGGCTTCACCGACAACGACCTCGACAAGCCGATCTTCATCGACAACGTGCTCGGCCGCGAGACCGCGACGCTGCGCGAAATCCAGACGATCCTGCGCGAGACCTATTGCGGCCATATCGGCGTCGAGTTCATGCACATCCAGGATCCCGACCAGAAGTCATGGATCCAGCGCAGGGTGGAAGGTGCACCATGGCGCAACGCATTCGATGCCAGGGCCAAGCGCGCCATCCTGACGCAGCTCACCGAGGCCGAAGGCTTCGAGGCGTTCTGTCAGAAGCGCTATGTCACCACCAAGCGCTTCGGCTTGGAGGGCGGCGAGTTCTCCGATCCCGGCACTGCACGCCATCATCGAGACGGTGGCGTCGGCCGGCGTCTCGGAGATCGCCATCGGCATGCCGCATCGCGGCCGGCTGAACACGCTGGTCAACGTCGTGAAGAAGCCGCTGACCGCGGTGTTCTCCGAGTTCGGCGGCGAGAGCTTCAAGCCGGATGACGTGCAGGGCTCGGGTGACGTGAAGTACCACCTCGGCACCTCGACCGACATCGACGTGGCAGGGCGAAGCGTGCACCTGTCGCTGCAGCCCAACCCGTCGCACCTGGAGGCGGTCGATCCTGTGGTGATCGGCAAGGTGCGCGCACGCCAGGACCAGGCCGGCGACACCCAGCGCCGCAGTTCGGTCATGGCGATCCTGATGCATGGCGACGCGGCGTTTGCAGGCCAGGGCCTGGTGTACGAGACGCTGACGATGAGTCAGCTCATCGGTTACCGCACCGGCGGCACTGTGCATCTGGTGGTGAACAACCAGATCGGCTTTACCACCGTGCCGGCGCACGCCTACTCCGGCCTCTATTGCACCGATGTCGCCAAGTCGATCCAGGCGCCGATCCTCCACGTGAACGGCGATGACCTCGAAGCGGTGGTGTTCTGCGCCCGCATGGCGGCCGAATTCCGCATGCGCTTTGCGGCCGATATCGTGCTGGACATCGTCTGCTATCGCCGCCATGGCCACAATGAGACCGATGAGCCTGCGTTCACCCAGCCGCTGATGTATCGCGCGATCAATCAGACAAAGACAACGCGCACGCACTATGCCGAGAGACTGGCGGTGGAAGGCGTCGTCAGCGCCGCCGAGGCGCAGGCGATGTGGGATGAATTCGCCCGTACGCTGGAAGAAGCCAATGCGGCTGCTAAGTCGTACAAGCCGAACAAGGCAGATTGGCTAGAGGGCCACTGGACCGGATTTCACGCCTGCCGACGCTGAGGCGGAGCGCCATGAGCAGGAAACCGCAGTGAGCGTCGCGTCGCTGAAACGCATCGGGTCTGCGCTCACGCGTGTTCCTGCCGGGTTCGAGGTGCATCCGCGCATCGCCCGACAGCTGGAAGCCAAGCGCGCGATGCTGGACTCGGGTGAAGGCATCGATTGGGCGACCGCAGAATCGCTGGCGTTTGGCTCGCTGCTGCTGGAGGATTGCCGCGTGCGTCTGTCGGGCGAGGACAGCCAGCGCGGCACGTTCAGCCAGCGCCACGCGGTGCTGATTGACCAGGTAAATCAGAACGAATACGTGCCGCTGAACAACATCACGCGTGACCAGGCGAAGATCGAGATCTACAACTCGCTGCTGTCGGAAGCTGGCGTACTCGGCTTCGAATACGGCTACTCGCTGGCCGATCCGCGCACGCTAGTGTTGTGGGAGGCGCAGTTCGGCGACTTCGCCAACGGCGCTCAGGTGATCATCGACCAGTTCCTGGCGAGCGGCGAGAGCAAGTGGCTGCGCATGTCCGGTCTGACGCTACTGCTGCCGCACGGCTACGAGGGGCAGGGCCCCGAGCACTCCTCGGCGCGAATCGAGCGCTATCTGCAGCTCTGCGCCGAACGCAACATGTGCGTCGCAAACCTGACAACACCGGCCAATTACTTCCACGCGCTGCGCCGGCAGGTGAAGCGCAACTTCCGCAAGCCGCTGGTGATCTTCACCCCGAAATCGCTGTTGCGGCACAGGCTCGCCGTGTCGTCGTTGGATGAATTAGGTGACGGCAGCGCGTTCCGCTTCGTGCTCCCGGAGATCGACACGATCGCGCCGCCCGAGGATGTGCGCCGCGTCGTGCTATGCTCGGGTAAGGTGTACTACGATCTGCTGACCGAGCGGCGCGAGAAGCTGATCGGCGATGTCGCCATCCTGCGCCTTGAACAGCTCCATCCTTTCCCGGAAAAGACTCTGACACGAGAACTGACGCCATATCGCAACGCTGAACTCGTATGGTGCCAGGAGGAGCCGGAGAACATGGGCGCCTGGAACTTTGTGGATCGCCGCATCGAGCGGGTGCTGACCGGCATTGGCAATGCCGCAAAGCGGCCGTGCTATGTCGGCCGCGACGCGGCTGCAAGTCCCGCGACCGGATCGGCCCGCGCGCATGCGGCGGAGCAGGCGGCGCTGGTCGCTGACGCGCTGGGAAGCGCCTGACGATGGCGACCGAGATCAAGGTGCCGACACTCGGTGAAAGCGTCACCTCCGCCACCGTCGCACGCTGGATGAAGCAGGAAGGCGACGCGGTTGCCGCCGATGAACCGCTGGTGGAGTTGGAGACCGACAAGGTGACGGTGGAAGTGAGCGCGCCGTCGGCTGGCGTGCTGACCTCGATCAGCGCGCCTGAAGGCAGCGAGGTGCCGGTCGGTGCGCTGCTCGGACTGCTCGATGGCGCTGCTGTTGCGGCCCAGGCGCAGGCTGTGCCGAAGGCAGCACCGAAGCCGCCACCGGCACCCGCGCCGCGTCCCGCGGCTATGCCGCTAGCCGGGGTGAATGCACCGGCGATTGCGCTGGGCCCCGTGGCGCGTCCTGCAACGCCGCCCGCCGATGTTGCGGCGCATGCACCATTGCCGGCCGCGCAGAAGATGATCGAGGAGCGGCATCTCTCCGCCGAACAGATCGGAGCGGGTAGCGGCAAGGATGGCCGCATCACCAAAGGCGACGTGCTCGCCTTCCTGAACCGACCGGCGCCCGCACCAGCGCCAACTCCGGTCGCCAAGTCGCCGCGCGAGGCGGAGCCACGCGAAGAGCGCGTGCGGATGACGCGCCTGCGCCGTACCATCGCAGCACGGCTGAAAGAGGCGCAGAACACCGCCGCGATGCTGACCACCTTCAACGAGGTGGACATGTCCGCAGTGATGGCGCTGCGCAGCGAGTATCGCGAGGCGTTCGAAAAGAAGCACGACGGCGTGCGGCTCGGGTTCATGTCCTTCTTCGTCAAGGCGTGTGTCGCCGCGCTGAAAGAGTTCCCCGCCGTAAACGCCGAGATCGACGGGGACGACATCGTCTACAAGAACTTCGTCCACATGGGCATCGCGGTCGGCGGACCGGCGGGCCTTGTCGTGCCGGTGATCCGCGACGTCGATGTCATGAGCTTTGCCGAGATTGAGCGCGCCATTGCTGACTTCGGTCGCCGAGCGCGTGACGGCGCGCTGAAGCTGGATGAGCTGACCGGGGGTACATTCAGCATTACCAACGGCGGCGTGTATGGTTCACTGATGTCCACGCCGATCCTGAACCCGCCACAGTCGGGCATTCTTGGGATGCACAAGATCCAGGAGCGCCCAATGGTCGTGGCGGGAAAGATCGAGGTGCGGCCGATGATGTATCTGGCGTTGAGCTACGACCACCGCATTGTTGATGGCAGCGAGGCGGTGAGCTTTCTGGTGCGCGTAAAGCAAGGCGTGGAAGATCCGCGCCGCCTGCTGTTGGGGCTCTGAACCGATGCCCAACTCCTTCGATGTCATCGTCATCGGGGCCGGACCCGGGGGTTACGTCTGCGCCATCCGCGCCGCGCAGCTCGGCATGAAGGTCGCCTGCGTCGAAAAGCGCCCTACTCTCGGCGGAACCTGCCTCAACATCGGCTGCATCCCTTCAAAGGCACTGCTGCAATCATCCGAGGAATTCCACCACACTTCGCACGCGCTCAAGGCCCATGGCGTGCTGGTGGACGGCGTGAAGCTCGATCTCGCCCGCATGCAGGCGCGCAAGGCGGAGGTGGTATCTGCCAACGTCAAGGGCGTTGAATTCCTGTTCCGCAAGAACAAGGTGACGTGGCTCAAAGGCGCCGGCCGCATCACGGCACCCGGTAAGGTCGATGTCGATGGCACCAGCTACGATGCCAGGCACATCGTCATCGCCACCGGTTCGGAAAGCGTTCCGCTCGCCGGCGTCGAGGTGGACGAGAAGCAGATCGTTACCTCGACCGGCGGTCTCGAACTGGACAAGGTGCCGGGCCATCTCGTGGTGATCGGCGGTGGCTATATCGGGCTGGAACTCGGCAGCGTATGGCGCAGGCTCGGCGCGGACGTGACGGTGGTGGAATTCCTCGACCGCATCGTCCCCACGATGGATGGCGAGATCAGCAAGGCCTTCGAGCGCATCCTCGCGCGACAGGGCATGAAGTTCCGCCTCGGCATGAAGGTAACGGGCGCAAGGAAGGGCAATGACGGCGTCACGCTGAGCATAGAGCCGACGAACGGCGGTACCGCGGAAGAGCTAAGGGGCGACATCGTGCTCCTGTCGATCGGTCGCCGCGCTTATACCGATGGCGTCGCCGGGGTAGAACTGGACGAGCGAGGCCGGGTGAAGACAGACGCGCACTATGCCACCAATACTCCCGGCATCTACGCGATCGGTGATGCGATTGCCGGACCGATGCTGGCGCACAAGGCGGAGGAGGAGGGCGTGGCGCTCGCCGAACATCTCGCCGGCCAGGCAGGACACGTGAATTATGGCGCTATACCGGGTGTGGTCTACACTTCGCCGGAGGTCGCGTCGGTCGGCCAGACCGAGGAAGAGCTGAAAGCAGCAGGTACTGCCTACAACGTTGGCAAGTTCCCCTTCACCGCGAACGGTCGCGCACGTGCGATGGGCGAGACGGACGGGTTCGTGAAGCTGCTCGCCGACAAGACCACCGACCGCCTGCTCGGCGCACACATCATAGGCCCTGACGCCGGCACGTTGATCGCGGAACTCACCACAGCGTTGGAGTTCGGCGCGTCGGCCGAGGATGTCGCGCGGACATGCCACGCGCATCCCAGCCTGAGCGAGGCCGTGAAGGAAGCGGCCCTCGCGGTCGCGGGACGTGCGCTGCATGTCTAGCTGCATCATCTCTCCCCCTCCCCTTGCGGGAGGGGGTTGGGGGGAGGGGGCGTGACAACCATCGCCCTAACGATGGGCGATCCCGCCGGAATCGGCGGCGAACTGACGCTGCGCGCCTGGCAGGCACTGCACCTCGATGGCCCGAGCTTCGTCGCAATCGACGATCCCGCGCGTCTGGCCGCACTGTCGACCGATATACCGATCACCGAAGTCGCATCGCCCGAAGCAGCACGCACGGTCTTCTCAGACGCCCTCCCCGTCCTGCCCATCAAGCTGGCCGCTGCCCCACGACCCGGCCATCCTGACAAGGCCAACGCCAAAGCGGTGATTGCCTCGATCGAACACGCCGCATCGCTGTGCCTGCAAGGCGTTGTCGGTGGCATGGTCACCAACCCGATCAACAAGGCCGCGTTGTATGACGCGGGCTTCGTCCATCCCGGCCACACCGAGTTTCTCGCCGAACTATCTGGTGCGCATGGCAAGCAGATCATGATGCTGGTCAGCCCTGAGCTGCGCGTTGTACCGGTCACCGTGCATGCCTCGCTGCGCAACTCGATTGCCATGCTGACCACCGAGGCCATCGTCGCCGCCGCGCGGACCACGGCCACCGCGCTGCAGCGCGACTTCAGAATTGCGCAACCACGTCTCGCAATTGCCGGGCTCAACCCGCATGCCGGTGAACAGGGCGCGCTGGGCGACGAGGAGACAACGATCATCGGACCGGCCATCGCGACCCTGCGCGCCGCAGGCATCGATGTCTCCGGTCCATGGCCTCCCGACACGATGTTCACCGCGACAGCACGCACCCGCTACGACGCGGCGATCTGCATGTATCACGACCAGGCACTGATCCCGCTGAAGACGCTCGACATGGATCATGGCGTGAACCTCACGCTTGGCCTGCCGATCGTGCGGACATCACCCGATCACGGAACGGCGTACGATATCGCCGGCAAGGGCATTGCCAATCCCGCGAGCCTGATCGCCGCGATCGAGCTTGCCGCACTGCTGGCGACGCGCCGTGGTTGAGGACAAGGACGCGATCCGCGAGCTGTTGCATCGCTATTGCTTCTACATGGACGAAGGCCGGTTCACGGAACTTGCCGCCTTGTTCACCGACGACGGCGAGTGGATCGCGCCCTATCGCAACGCAAAGGGACCTCGGACATCGCGGCGTGGCTACAGCAGTCTGTGCCGCCGCAGCCACGCCGCATGCACTACGTGATGAATTCCATCATCGACTGCGCCGGTACGCGCGCCACCGCGCAGCTCAAACTACCTGGTGATGGTGCAGGGCACGGAAGGGCCTGTCCCCTCGGTCTGCGGCACCTACGACGACGTGCTGGTGAAGCAGCCCGATGGCTGGCGGTTCCTGCGCCGGCAGTTGATCCACGCGTTCAAGCGGCGACATGGCGCTGCGCCTGCCGTGAGCCCTGTGGCCGGGCATGACCCGGCCATCACCCCGGCGCCGCGCCCTGCGTCTGCACCTGCAGCATGTAGATCGACTGGCTCGCCACACATCAGTAAATTGTTTCGCTTGGGTCCACCGAAGCAGAGATTCGCGCACACCTCTGGCAGGCGGATACGGCCGATCAGCTTGCCTTGCGCGTTGTAGACCAGCACTCCGGCATAGCCGAGCGGCGCGCTGGAGCTGCACCAAAGATTGCCGAACACGTCGGCGCGCAGACCGTCCGGCCCGCATTGCACGCCATCGACCTTCATGTCGAGGAATACGCGCCCGTTGGTGGCCTTGCTGCCCTGCACGTCGAACGCATGGATGCTGTTTGTTCCGCCAGAGTGAGTGTCACCAGGTCCCTTGCCAGTGCTGCACACATAGAGCGTCTTGTAGTCCGGCGAGAAGCAGAGACCGTTGGGATCCTTGAGCTGATTCTCGGTGATCAACTGATCGAGTGTGCCCGTCGGGTCCCAGCGATATACCGCATTCGGCAGTTCGCGTTTCTTGCCGCCGATCGCACCGGCGTTTTCGGCGCCGATACCCGGTTTGAGCAGACCCTGCGGATTGGTCGAGCCGCCCGCCTCGTCTGGATGGCCTTCCGACAGCGAGTCGCCATACGGCGGGTCGGTGAACCAGATGCTGCCGTCAGGATGCGGCACCAGGTCGTTGGGCGAATTCAGCCCCTTTCCTTCGAACTGATCGGCTATCACCGTCATCGTGCCGTCGTGCTCCCAGCGCACCACGCGGCGGAAGAAATCCTCGGTTGAGAGCTGGCGCCCTTGGAAGTCGAACGAGTTGCCGTTGCTGTTGTTCGACGGCTTGCGGAATTCGCTCACACGTCGATTGTCCCACAGCAGCCGATACTGGGTGTTGCCCTGCACGTCGCTGAACACGAAATACTGACCCTCGCTCGACCATGCCGGCCCTTCCGTCCACAGGAAACCTGTCGCTATGCGATGGATCGCGGTGATGCCCAACAGCATACTGTTCGAACGACGGGTCAATAATGATGATGTCCGGATCAGGATAGATGCTCGGCGGCGCGTGGCGCCCCCATTGCCGCGGCGGATTGCTGATGACGGTCGGTGGTGTACCGGTCGCCGCACTCGGCTGCTGAGCGAAGGCAACTGGGGCCAGTGCAGCAGTCCCGACCGTGCCGGCGATTCCCCGTACGACCGCGCGCCTCGACGCGCCGTCATTGCGATTCATGTTGGCTTCCTCCCGATAGGCGCGGCCGCATCCTAATGCGCGGCTACGCCCGATCGAGACACAAAGCCGCTACTTCCAACTTGCCAGGAAGAACCGTGGCAGCTCGTCCGGATATGGCTTGAAGCTAAGCTGCTTCGAATAGCCGTAGGTCACCGTGTGGGTGAAGATAGGCACCCATGACGCCTTCTCGGTGATCAGCTTGATCGCTCCGGTGTACGCCTTGCGTCGCTGGTCGGGATCCACCGTCGCGCTGCCGGCTTCCACCAGTTTCCTGATCTCCGGATCGCGCGTGTAGTCGTTGCCCGTGAACGTGAAATAGTTCGGCAGGATTGCGGACACGTCGTTCACCGAGTAGCTGCCCCAGGAGCCCAGTTCCATCGGGTTCTGTCCGGCGAGCGAACGCTGCACCACTGCCGCGACCTGCAGCTGAACAATCTTCGCGTTGATCCCAACCGCCTTCAGATAGCCCTGCACCGCACCACCCCATTGCGGCAGGTCATAGGTCACCAGTTCGGTGTCGAAGCCATTCGGATAACCGGCCTCGGCAAGCAACTGCTTCGCCTTCGCGGGATCGTACGGATAATGCACTGCCGCGCCGGGATTGCAGCCGAACTGCGTCGGATAGCAGGGTGTGTCGATGGCGCGCGATCCGCCCTGCATGAGCTGCCTGGCCATCGTGGCGCGATCGATCGCATACACGACAGCCTGGCGCACTTTGTCCTTGGTCAGCGGATTGTCGGCACCGGTGCGTCCGGCCGCGTCCAAGCCGAGATACTCAACTCGCATCGATTCCGCCCGTGTCGCCTGCAGGTTCGGCATGCGGCCGACGGCATCGAACTGGTCGGGGCTGAACTTCCAGATCCAGTCGGCACGCCCGCCGAGCATCTCCGCCATTTCGGTGGCGGAATCCGGAACCTCGTGGATGACAATCTTGCCAATCGCCGGCTTGCCCTTGGGACTGTCGGCGTAATAGCCCTCATACCGCTCCATATCGACTTCGGTGGCGCCGTTCACCTTGGTTATCTTGTAAGGACCCGCGGCGATCGGATGCTGCGAGTACTCCTGCGGCCCCACCTTCTCGCGATACGCCTTCGGCATGATGTAGAGAGTCATCGCCATGTAATCGAGCGCCGCGGGAAACACCCGCTTCAGCTCTACGCGAACATGGCTATCGTCCACCTTGGTCGCGTGATCGAGATAGGCGTAGTTGCTCGGAGTCGAGACCTGCTTGTCGGTCAGGATCGAGTTGATCGTGTAGGCGACATCGTCGGCCGTCAGCTTGTCGCCGTTGTGAAAGGTGACATTTGGGCGCAGCGTGAATTCAAGCGTCGTCTCGTCAACCCACTTGTAGGATTCGGCGAGCAGCGGCTTGAGCTGGAAGGTCTCCGGATCGCGATAGACGAGTGAATCCCAGACCTGGTGCCCGAGCACGAGGCCGGTGCGAAGCTGGTTGTAGTAAGGCGTGACATCTGGCACGGCATCGCGCCAGGTGATGCGCAGCGTGTCGGCCGATTTCTGCGCCGAAGCCGGCACCGCACCGGCTCCAATTGCTGCCATAAGCATCACACCGCCCAAAGTCTTGCGCATCGTCACCACCTCCTTGTCGCGAGCGCAACAATAGGAGCGACAGCAGCCAGCGCCAAGAGGGGTTGGCCGTCGGCATGGCGTCGCGCGGGATCATCTCCGCGAAACGCCGTGCCGGATCGTTACGAGATCGACGAGTTGAAGTTGCCGCCGTCGAGAATCAGGTTGTGTCCGACGATGAAGCCGATCTTGGCCGAGCACAGGAAGGCGCAGGCATCGCCGAACTCGGCCGGATCACCGACGCGGCCGGTATACGAGTTCTTCGCGCGCTCCTGCACCAGCTCGTCCACTGGCCGATTGGATGCGCGAGCCGCCTCCTGGAAGCCGCTGCGCAGGCGGTCGGTCAGGAACGGCCCGGGCAGGATGTTGTTGATGATCACGTTGTGCCGCGCGATCTGCCGCGCGAGGCCCGCAACGAAACCGGTGAGGCCCGCGCGCGCGCCGTTGCTCATGCCCAGCTCGGGGATCGGCGACTTCACCGACGCCGAGGTGATGTTGACGATGCGGCCGAACTTGCGCGCGATCATACCATCCACCACCGCCTTGATGAGGAAGATTGGCGTCAGCATGTTGGCATCGACCGCCTTGATCCAGTCGTCGCGGCTCCACTCGCGGAAGTCGCCGCGCGGCGGGCCGCCGGCGTTGTTCACCAGGATGTCGGGGTTGGGACAGGCCGCGAGTGCCGCGGCGCGGCCGGCGTCGGTGGTGATGTCGCCGGGAACCGCAGTGACCTTCACGCCGGTCTCGCGGCGGATCTCATCAGCGGTCTTCTCCAGGTCGGCGGCGGTGCGCGCGGTGATCACCACATCGACGCCTTCGCGGGCCAGCGACATGGCGCAGGCACGGCCAAGACCCTTGCTCGCCGCACAGACGATGGCTTTCTTGCCCTTCAATCCGAGATCCATGGTGTGTTCCTCCTGTTGCTGCGACACGCTGTCATTGCGCGCGCAGCGAAGCAAGGCGTGGCTGTCAAAGCGAGCTGGACCCTGGCAATGCCAGCTGGTTGTGGTGGGCAACTTCCCGATACAGCGCTGCATAGCGCGCCGCGGGCCGGCGCCAGCTTACGTCGGTCTGCATCGCGTTGCGTTGCAGGCGTCGCCACACGTCCGGCTGTTGCCATACCGACAGTGCGCGCAGGATCGCCGCCCCCAGCATTTCCGTCGTCACCGGCGAAAAGTGGAAGCCGGTGCCGATGCCAGCGGTCAGCGCCATCTCGTTCGCGTCGATCACCGTGTCGCACAGCCCGCCAACATGCGCGACCACCGGCAACGCGCCATAGCGCATGGCGCAGAGCTGCGTCAGTCCGCATGGTTCGAATTGCGACGGCATCAGCAGCGCGTCGCAGCCACCCTGGATCAGGTGCGCAAGGCCCTCATCGTAGCCGATATGAGCCCCCACATCCTGGCCGATGGCGGCGCGAAGACCTGCCTCCAATGACGCATCGCCGGAGCCAAGTACGACAAGCTGACCGCCGCCGCCGAGCAGCGCGGGGAGCGCGGTGAGCAGCAGATCGATCCCCTTCTGCGCCGACAGCCGGCTGATGACACCGAACAGCAGCATCGCCGGATCACGTCGCAGGCCGAAGCGCGCCTGCAGAGCCGCCTTGTTCGCGTCACGCTCCGCCAGCCTATCGACATCGAACGTCGCTGCGAGATGCGGATCGCGCGACGGATCCCACACGTCTGTCTCGATGCCATTGAGAATGCCGGACAGAACGTCGGCGCGCGCGCGCAGCAGGCCGTCCATCCCCATGCCTCCCAACGGGGTACGGATCTCCGCGGCATAGGTGGGCGAGACAGTGGTAATCCGGTCGGCAAACTGCAGTCCGGCCTTCAGATATCCGATATCGCCATAGTATTCGACGCCCCGGATGGTGAATGCTTCAGCGGGCACACCGAGACGCGGCAACAGGTGCGCTGGAAACCGCCCCTGAAAGGCCAGGTTGTGGATCGTCATCACCGTCGGCGGTTCGGTGGCGCCATCGTAATGCAGATAGGCCGGTACCAGTCCGGCCTGCCAGTCATGCGCATGAATCACGTCGGGCCGGTATCCCTCGACAAGCCCACGTGCCAGCAGTACCGCCACACGTGACAACGCCGCGAAGCGGAATGCATTGTCGGGCCAGTCAAGTCCATTCGGACCACGGTACGGGTCGCCATGGCGCGCATAGAGATGCGGCGCATCGATCACGAACAGGTCGAGCCCCCCAGCGCGCGCTGCCACGACGTGCGCCGTGCCGCCGAACAGATCCTCCAAGGTCGCAACCGCCACGCCGCCTTCCAACGCGTTCAGCACCGGCGGATAGCCGGGCACCAGCGTACGCACCGGAATGCCTTCCGCGGCGAGCGCGCCAGGAAGCGCGCCGGCAAAATCGGCGAGGCCACCGGTCTTGATCAGCGGATATATCTCCGAGACGACCGCGAGGACGCTGAGTGGCGCCATCACCTCAATTGGTCGAGCATCGGCTGGGTGATCAGGCACACGCCCTGCTCGGTGCGACGAAAGCGCTTCGCATCCGCCAGCGGATCCTCGCCGACCACCAGCCCTTCCGGAACTCGCACGCCGCGATCGACGATGACGTTGCTAAGTCTGGCGGAGCGGCCGATGTCCACGTAGGGCATCACGACGGTGTTCTCAATGCTGGCATAGGAGTGCATGTGCACGCCGGTGAACAGCAGGGATCGGCGCAGCGATGCGCCGGATATGATGCAGCCGCCGGAGACCAGCGAACTGATCGCCTGACCACGGCGGCCATCTAAGTCGTGCACGAATTTGGCAGGCGGCGTAATTTCGCCATAAGTCCAGATCGGCCATTCGCTGTCGTAGAGATCGAGCGGAGGGATCACTTCGGTCAAGTCGATGTTGGCTTGCCAATAGGCGTCGAGCGTGCCGACATCGCGCCAGTAGGCTTCAGGCTCGAAGCCCGAGCGCACGCAGGATTCGGTGAAGCGGTGCGCGATCGCCTTCCCGTGCTTTACGAGGTGCGGGATCAGGTCCTTGCCGAAGTCGCGGCTGGAGTTGGGATCGGCCGCGTCGCGCCGAAGCTGATCGAAGAGGAACTTCGTGGCAAACACATAGATGCCCATGCTGACCAGCGACTTGTCCGGCTTGTCCGGCATGCCGGGCGGATCCGCCGGCTTTTCCAGAAACGACAGGATCCGGTCGGTGCCATCCACCGCCATGATGCCGAACGCTGACCCCTCGGAGCGCGGCACCTCGATGCAGCCCACCGTCACGTCGGCCTGGCGCTCGTGATGCATCTGCAGCATCGGCTCGTAGTCCATCTTGTAGATATGGTCCCCGGCGAGAACGATGATGTGCTCCGGCCCGTAGCTCTCGATGATGTCGATGTTCTGGTACACTGCATCGGCCGTGCCGGCGTACCACTCGGTCTCCGACACGCGCTGCGATGCGGGCAGGATGTCGAAGCTTTCGTTGCGTTCGACGCGAAGGAAGTCCCAGCCACGCTGAAGGTGGCGGATCAGGCTGTGCGCCTTGTACTGCGTCGCCACGCCGATGCGGCGAATACCTGAATTGATTGCGTTCGACAGCGCAAAATCGATGATGCGCGACTTGCAGCCGAAGAACACCGCGGGCTTGGCGCGCCGGTCGGTGAGCTCCATCAACCGACTGCCGCGGCCGCCGGCCAGCACATAGGCCATGGCGGTTCGTGCCAGCGGTCCGGATCTGTGGGTTGCCGACATGGCGTGCCTCCCGTCAGGTGTCGGCCAGCTCCGTCAGAATGCGATCGCGCGCGGCGGTGTCGCCGTCCTCGTGAACTGGCTGGATGCAGACCTGAGTGGCGCCCGCGGTGAAATGCGCGCGTAGGCCCTCGCGCACCTTGTCCGCGGTGCCCCACAGCACCATCGCGTCGATGAACCGGTCGGAACCGCCATTCGCCAGCTCCGCTTCGGTGAAGCCAATGCGCAGCCAGTTGTTGCGGTAGTTGTCCAGCACCATGTAGCGCGAAAGCTCCTTGCGCCCGAGTGCGCGCGCCTTCGCCGGATCGGTTTCAATTGTAACCTTCTGCTCCGCCACCAGCCACTTGTTCGCTCCCAATATGCGTGCGGCCTCGGCCGTGTGCTGCGGCGTGGTGTTATAAGGAAGCGCACCAAGCGTACGGTCCGCCGACAGCTTCAGCATCAGCGGACCGAGTGCCGCAATGGCGATCGGCCATTTGTCCGAGCCGGCCTCGCCCTTGGTGATGCCGTCGAGGTAGGCGCGCATTGCGGGCACTGGCTTTTCGTATGTGTGGCCTCGTATACCTTCGACCATCGGCACGTGGCTGACGCCGAGGCCAAGAATGAAGCGATCGCCATACAGCGCCTGCAGCGAGAGCAGGCCGCGCCGCGAGGTGAACGCGTCGCGCGCATAGATCGACGCAATGGAGCTGCCGAGTTTTAGCCTTGTCGTATTCGCCAGCATGAAGCCGGCAACCGACAGAGATTCATAGCCGCGCGATTCGGGATACCACAACGTGTCGTAGCCCAGGCGCTCAACCGTCTGCACAAATGACTTGATCTGCTGAGGGCCTCCCAGCTTGTCAGTCGAGTACCATGCACCAAGTCGACCAAGCTGCATCAGTGCCTCCTCCCTCTCGTCATCCCCGCTTGCCCGCAAATGACACCCTAAATCACCCCGTCCTTCCGAAACCGCGCGATGTCCGCGCCGCTGTATCCCAACTCCCCCAGCACCTCGTCCGTATGCTGTCCAAACATTGGTGGCGGACGATCCACGCGCGGTCCGTCATGTCCGAACTTGAAAGCAGCCACTGGAACGGTGAACGAACCGTCGATCCCTGGCGCACTCTCGTGCCGATGCAGCACACCCCTCGAGGCGATTTGCGGATCAGCCAGCGCCTCGCCCATCGTGCGCACGCGCGAGGCCGGAACATGGCGCTCCTGCAGCCACACCTCCCACTCCGCCGCACTGCGCGTCAGCATGATCTCGCCGAGCAGCTTCTCTTCGCGATCGTGATCGGCGCGGCGTTCGTCGTTGGTACGCTTGATCATCTCGGGATGTTCCAGCACGGTCCACAGCCGCTTCTGCTGACGCAGATTGGACGCACCGATCATCACCATTCCATCCTTCGTCTGGTACGCCATGCTGGTGGCATGACCGGTACCATTCCCCGACGGCTTCGGATGGTGGCCATTCCGCATATACCCGGTCACATGCGAGGCCATCAGGATGATGGCCACATCGAGCATCGCCATGTCGACGCGCTGACCTTGCCCGGTGCGCTCGCGTTGGAACAACGCTGCGGACAGAGCGTAAGCGCCCATCGTGCCGGTGGCATAGTCGATGGCAGGTGCGCCGATCTTGATCGGATTGGCCGCCGGCGTGCCGGTCATAGCCATGATGCCGGAGGTCGACTGGATCACGTGGTCGTACGCGGTCTGCTCGCGTCGCGGCCCACCCTGGCCGAACGCCGAGAACGACGCATAGATCAGCTTCGGATTGACCTTGCGCATCTCCTCGTAGCCGAGCCCCAGCGCCTCGAACGCGCCCGGCCGGTAGTTCTCCACCAGCACATCGGCGGTGGCGACCAGCTTCTTCAGGATCTCGCGCCCTTGTTCGGTCTTCAGGTCGAGCGTGATGGCGCGCTTGTTGGATGCCTGTGTCAGGAACCCGGTGCCCATGTTCGCGTGGTTCAGATCGTTGTCACTGCCGGAATCCCGGCTCTGATCCGGATCGTCGGGGTGCTCCACCTTGATCACGTCCGCGCCCATCAATCCAAGCTGATAGGCGGCGAAGGGGCCTGCCAGCACATGCGTAATGTCGATGATGCGGATGCCTTCGAACGGACGCGCCATGGACAATCCCCCTGTTCACCTCGCCCGCGCAGCGGAAGAGGGTAAAGCCACGGTGGCGCCTTGCCCGCATGGCGTCAACACGCTTGGATGGCGCGAACAACGCGGAGGAACGCAGGCGATGTCGGTCGACCTGATCATCGAAGGGCCAGTGGCGAAGATCGTGCTCAACCGGCCGGAGAAGCTGAATGCGCTGACCATCGAGATGCGAGCTCAGTTGCGCGACTACACGCAGCAGCTCCGCTTCGACGAGAACGTGCGCGCCATCATCGTCACCGGCGAGGGCCGCGCGTTCTGCACCGGCGCCGATGTCGGGCGCATGCAGCGCGGCGGGCTGCGCGCCGAACGCGAGAAGATGCAAGGCGGCAGCCATCAATTCCTGCGCACGCTGCATGCGACGGAGAAGCCTGTGATCGCCGCGGTGCGTGGCCCGACGGTGGGCATCGGCTGGTCGATTGCGCTTGCCTGCGACCTCATCGTTGCATCGGAAACCGCGCGTTTCTCGCAGGTGTTTCGACGCATCGGCCTGGCACCGGATGGCGGGGCGATCTGGTTCCTGACACGCCGCATAGGCCTGGCTCGGGCCAAGGAGTTGGTGTTCACCGCACGCTTTGTAGAGGCGGCCGAGGCGTTGTCGCTCGGGCTGGTCAACCATGTCGTGCCGGACGGCGAACTGATGACGATGACCGAGGCGCTGGCAGCCGACCTCGCCACCGGCCCGACCTTTGCCTTCGGCATGGCAAAGAAGCTGTTCCACATGGCGAGCGGACCGAGCTACGAGGACTTCCTGGACTACGAGGCATTCGTCCAGCCGCAGCTCGATCAGACCGACGACCATCGCGAAGGTGTCGCGGCATTCCGGGAGAAACGACCACCGAATTTCGTGGGCAGGTAGCAACGCCTGCCACCGTGGTGCGTTCCCTGCGTTCATGAGCAGACACCCTGAACGACCGCCGCTGGAGCGGGAGGTCAAGTTCAACCTGCCGGTTGGAGCGGACGCATCACTCGAAGGTCATCCGGCGCTCCAATCCGTCGACGTGCGACAGGCGCACGAAGTCACCACCTATTTCGATACCCCAGACCGGAGCCCTCGCCCGCGAGGGTATCAGTCTGCGCGTACGACGCCGCGGCATGCGGCATGTGCAGACGCTGAAGTTTGGCGGCGGGCACAACGGCGCATTCGCGCGCAACGAATTTGAGTGGCCGGTAAGGACGGAATCACCGGACCTCGACCTGCTTGCCGGGACGCCGGCCGCGGCGTGGCTCTCCGAGGCGTCCATGCTTCAACCGGTATTCGTCACCGATGTGCAGCGTACCATCCGTACCGTCCGGCGCGACGGTGCGACGATCGAGGTAGCGGTAGACCGCGGCCGCGTCGACGCCGGAGACGCAAGCGAGGAAATCCGCGAGATGGAACTCGAGCTGAAGGACGGCGATCCCGACCCGATGTACCGGCTTGCCGCAGTGCTGCACACGAACGTGCCGATGACCCTCGGCGCCGAGAGCAAGGCTGATCGCGGCTGGCGGCTCCGCACCGGGCGGCCTCGCAAGGCCGCAAAGCACGGAGACGTCGAGCTGCCGAAGGACGTGACAGCAGGGGACGCCTTCCGCCGCATCGTCGATTCCGTGCTGGCGCATCTTATGGCCAACCAGCCGGCCGCCGCCGCGGGCGACGCCGAGGGCGTGCATCAGATGCGCATCGCCATCCGCCGCCTGCGTGCGGCCCTGATGCTGTTCCGCCCACAGCTCGAGCCCCATGCGGAGGCACGCTTCACCGAGGCGCTGCGTGACCTGGGCCGGATATTCGGCGAGGCACGCGACTGGGACGTGTTCTGCTCAGAGATGCTGGAATCGGCGGAGGAGCATGGCGTCGCCACGTCATGGCTCAACCTGCTGCGTGCGCCGGCTGAGGCTGAGGGGAGAGCGGCGCATGCGCGCGTCGCGAGCGAGATGCAGCGACCCGCCCTGACCGCCATCGTGCTCGGCCTGGCGGAATGGGGTGCGCCTGAGGGCATCACGACGCACACACCGCTCGTCGATCTCACACCGCAATTGGTGGGTCGCCTGGAGCACAAGGTGCTGCGCCGCGGCCATCACATCACGCACTGCACGAATGACGAACTGCACGCACTGCGCAAGGCGCTGAAGAAGCTGCGTTACAGTGTCGAGTTCCTGGCACCGTTGTATCGGCACAAGCAGGTGAAAGGATATCTGCATCGATGCAAGGCGCTACTGAAGCAGCTAGGGATGCTGAACGACGCGGTTGTGGCGGTTGCGCTGGCCGAGCAGCTTGGCGGCGAGCGCCGAGCGGAGCTCGCCCCAGCTGTGGCAGCGCTCGCCGCCTGGGCGGCGGACAGTCAGGACAAGGCGCGGTGCCACATTCAGGAAAGCTGGCACGCCTTCACGTCCGCGCCACTCCCCAAATAGCCTCACCTCTCCCGCGCGCGGGAGAGGTCGCAGCGCGCAGCGCGGCGGGTGAGGGTCTATACCGGATCCCATGGATAAACGTCGCGCGTCCGCTCGAGCGGCGTGAAGCTGTTCTTCACCGCCGGCAGCCAGTGCTCGGCCAGCTTCTCGGGCGTCCATCCATCGGTCCGCGCCATGATCCGAATTGGCCGCGGCTGGTTGTACAGATACACCTCATTCCCGCGCACACCGAAGATCTGCCCGGAGACATCGGCCGCCGCATCGGTTCCCAGGAAAGCGATGAGCTGCGCGATATGATCCGGCCGCGTCCTTTCGGCACGCGCCTTCATCTGCTCCTCGGTCTGCCCAGGCACCGTCTCGATCATGCGGCTGAACGCATGCGGCCCGATGCAGTTGGAGCGAATGTGGTAGCGCTGCATGTCCATCGCGATGCAGCGTGATAGGCCGGCGATGCCGAGCTTTGCCGCGCCGTAGTTCACCTGTCCGACGCTGCCGATCAGCCCCGACGTACTGGTGATGTGTACGTAGCAGCCGCTCTCCTGCTTGCGGAAATGCGGCACCGCGGCGCGGCTGACATAGAAGGCGCCGTACAGATGCACCTTCATCACCGCATCCCATTCCTCAGGCGTCATGTAGTGGAAGATGCGATCACGCAGGATCCCCGCGTTGTTCACCACCATGTCGATGCGCCCGAAATTGTCGATCGCCGTCTGCACGATCTTCTGCGCGTTCTCCCACTCCGCGACGCTGTCGGTATTCGCCACAGCGCGGCCCTGGCCATTGGCCTGGGCGATTTCGGCGACAACCTGCTGCGCGGGCCCGATATCGTGGCCCTCGCCGGTCACTGCGGCGCCGACATCGCACACCACCACCTTGGCGCCGTTCGCCGCCAGGCAGATCGCCGTGGCGCGGCCGATACCACGCCCCGCGCCAGTGACCACGGCAACCTTGCCGTCGAGCATTCCAGCCATTCGCATCCCTCCCATCGTCAACGGATCGCCCAACAATGCGCCGGGCGGCCGTGTGTGTCATCATCCCACCGGAGGTGGGACATGGACGTGGGATTCCTCGGCCTCGGCCAGATGGGTGCCGCGATCGCGGAACGGCTCGAAAGCGACGATGTGCGACTGCACGTGTTTGATCCCAACCCGGTGGCGGTGGCGCCTTTCGTGCTGCGCGGCGCAGTCGATGCGGAGTCCGTCGCGGCAGTGGCGCACGCAGCGCCGATCGTGTTCGCCTGCCTGCCGACCGGCGCGGTCAGCGAGCAGGTGGCGGCGGAAGTGGCGGGCTCACCCGCCCTGCGTATCTACGTCGAGATGTCCACCATCGGCAGTGCCGCGATGGCTCGCATCGCACAATCGCTGGCAGCGCGAGGCATCACGCTGGTGGACTGCCCGATCAGTGGTGGACCGAAAGGTGCGCGCGCCGGAACGCTGTCGGTGATTGCCGCAGGCCCTCGCGGGGCGCTGGACGACATCCGGCCGCTGCTCGTGCGTATCGGCAAGAACGTGTTCGAGGTTGGCGAACGTCCTGGCCAGGCACAGTTGATGAAGCTGGTGAACAATCTGATCAGCGCCGCCAACATGGCGACGGCGTTCGAGGCGCTGGTGCTGGGTGCGAAAGGCGGGCTGGATCCCGAGTTGATGGTGAAGGTAATCAACGTCTCCACCGGTCGCAACAGTGCCACTCTCGACAAGGTACCGAAAGCGGTACTGCCTGGCACGTTTGACTACGGCGCGAAGGTCTCCACGATGGTGAAGGACATCGTGCTCGGGTTGCAGGAGGCGCAGGCGATCGGTGTGCCGATGTGGGTGCACGAAACAGTCGGACAGCTGTGGCGGTTCGGCGTCACGCAGGGGTTGGGCGATGCGGACATCACCGCGCTGATACAGGTGATGGAGGATTGGGCGGGAACCGAAGTACGCAGCGGCGGATAACGTAAGCTACTTCTTCCCCACGTCAGCCCCGCTCAGCACGAAGCGCGCCAGTGCCTTGCCGAGACACGCGTTCAGTTCGTCCAACGCCTTGTCACGATCAGCCTTCGGGGCGTTCTCCAAATCGATCCGGCCGTCGTTCGCCCATGTCCGCATCAGATCGAACCGGTGGAACAGCGCCACGCCGGGCATTGTCGCCACCTGCTGCATCACGTTCTCATACGGATCGAGGTCAGTGTTGGCGCGCAGGAAGCGGCTGAACTGCGGGTCGATCAGCACCAGATCCCCGCCTGCATCGCGCACGCGTTCGGCACCGGTGTGCAGCACGTCGAGCATGCCGTCGGGCTGCAATCCGCGCACCGCCTCCACCGTGCCGGTCTGCCATAGCACCAACGGATAGTGCTGCTGCTTCAATGCGGCCTCTATCAACGGCAGCATGTCTTCGGTGGTCATGCCGCGGCCGCCCCGCACGGTAAGGCGGAAATCAACCGATGGTAGTGCCGCATGCAGCGCGCGCACCATGTGCCACGGGAATGCGCCTCCCTGCGCAGCACTGTGCAGTCCACCTGCGGTCAACGAACCGACCGTCGTCGCCGATCCGACAGCGAGGATGTCGACCGGCCCACCCGCGGCAATCGCAGCGGCAAGCTGCGCCAGCGGGGTATCGGTGGTGACCAGATCGTCCGGTGCGCCGCACGCATCGCCCAGTTCGCCGGCCCATGACACCGGAGCGAACGCGAGCAGGACGCAGAGCAGGATCGCGGAACCCGGATGGCGCATGTCGACCTATCCGGTATCAGTCCGGGCAACAGCGGGCAAGGTAACCGGCTGCCTATGCGCCGGTGCACGTCCCTTGCCGCGATACCAGGCGGCGAGTCCCGCTACAGCAACCATCGCCACCGCGCCGAGCAAGTTCACCGCAATCTGCATGGCAACATTCTCGCGCGCCTCGAGGCCAAGGCGCGCCAGAAAACCAAGGAAGATGCCCGAGCAGAACACCGGTAGCGAGTTCTGCCCCAGCAGGACCAACGGCGCAGCAACACGTGAGCGCAGCCAGGCGGCGTCACGCGGCACCGAACGCGCGACCAGCCAGGCGAGCGACAGGATGGAAAGCAGGCGGAACGGGTGCAGTCCGGTCTTGTCCTCGGTGATCACGAAGCGGATCACCGGCGCCGGCATCGACGCGAGGATGCGCGGATGGATGTCGATCACCCAGATCACGATCAGTCCCGCCGACAACACCAACATCGCGAGCGTGTCGATCGGCCAGTGCAGCCGCGGCATGCGCGGCGGCGCATAGGCCAGGATCGCGCCGATCATGAACAGGATCTGCCATGCGAATGGATTGAAGAACCAGCCCTCGCCTGTCCAAGCCGGCAGATTGATACCGGTGATGCGCACCGCGACATACGCGGTTGCCGATACGGCAAACAGCAGCATCGGTTTGCGCAGCAGCGGCAAGGCCAGCGCGAAGATCAGCAGCAGCGCGACGTAGAGCGGCAGGATGTTCAGCAGACTGGGTTGGAAGCGCAGCAGCAGCGCCTCGAGCAATGCGCGGTACGGCGCGTCGGCCAGCACGTCGAGCCGCGTCTCCTCCAGGTAGAACGTCCGGTCGAGCGCGGCGGCGGAATACGCCACCTGCGCGGTGTAGACGACGAACAGGAAGATGTGGGCGATGTAGAGGGTCCAGGCACGGCGCAGCGTATCGGCCGCTGCGTACAGATAGCCCTGGCGGTCCATCACCGAGCCATAGGCGATGCCCGCACCGAAGCCGGCCAGCAGAACGAACACCTCGGTTGCGTCGCACATGGCGAAGTTGCGCAGGCTGTAGTCGCCCAGCACGTCGCCGGGGATGTGGTCGGTGTAGATCCACCACAGCGCCAGGCCGCGGAAGAAGTCCACGCGCAGATCGCGGGCCGTATTGCTGCGGATCAACGCCATGCTGCTCCTCCGCACGCTGATGTGGTGCGGTGCGACAAAAGCTACAACGAGCCGGCAACGGCCTCCACGTCCACAGCGGCGGGACAGGTCGGATGGCGCAGCAGCAACAATGTCTGCCGGCGGATCGCATCGCGCACCCTGTCGTCGCGGCGGACGATACCCGCTAGCAACGGCGCACGGCCGAGAAAAGTCTGGCAGGCACGCTCCAGCGTGGCGAAGGTGCGCTCGCCGGCCTGGCGCGTGGCGGCCTGGTTGACCACGACGCGGACATCGCCCTGGGGCCGGTCTGCCGCATACAGCTTGATCACGGCGTAGGCGTCGGTGAGGCTCGTCGGTTCATCGGTCGCCACCACCAGCATTGTGTCGGCCCAGGCCGAAAGCCGGCGCACCGCACGTTCAAGCCCAGCGCCGAGATCGAGCAGTACCACGTCATAGCGTCCGGCCTCGCAGCGTAACGCCGTCAGCACGCGTTCGAGCGCTGCCGGCTCGATCGCCGAAAGCGCGCCAGAGCCGGAACGGCCGGCCACGACGGAAAAGCCGGCCTCGGCCGGGTGCAGCGTCGCGTCGGTCAGCGTGGCGCGCCCGGCAATGACGCTGCAAAGATCCTGCTCCGGAGTCAGCCCAAGCTGGATGTCGACATTGGCGAGGCCCAGGTCGGCGTCGAACAGCAGCACGCGAGTTCCCCGGCGCGCGAGCGCATGGGCGAGCGTGATGGCGAACCAGGTCTTGCCGACCCCGCCCTTGCCCGAGGCGATCGCGATGGTGCGGCTTTCCGTCATTGGCGGGATCCCGTCAGCAGGCGAGCGGCGAGCCACTCGGGGGTGATCGGCAACAGTCCATCCGCTGCGCCCGAGCCGATTCCGGCCTCGGTCAAAGCCAAGCCGGCACTTGCGGCGGCCAACACGCCGCCAAGGCGGCGCGTCAGGTCGAACCGCGTCGCCACCATCAGACTTGCGCCAGCGGTGACATAGGCGTGCGCGATGTCGGTGGCCTCGGCGGCGTCAAGACCGGCAGGCAGCACCACCACCATGGCGCCGCCGGCCGCAGCGGCGAGCGCAGCCAGTTCCGCCATTTGCGCGGCATCGAACGCGTCGTAGCCGGGGGTATCGACCAACGCCGGGCCGGCTGGCGGGCGGCTGGTCAGCGCGCGGCCGAGGGTCACCGGGTCACTGGCGACAATCAGGCTGACACCGAGAAGTCTGGTGAACGCAGCAAGCTGCTCAATTGCACCGGCGCGCTTGCCGTCCGCGGTGATCACCATCGGCGTGACGCCGGCCATCACCAGGCGGGTCGCCAGCCGCGCGACGGTCGATGTCTTGCCAGCCCCGGGAGGGCCGACCAACAGCAGCGAATGGCCGTGAAGCGGCAGAGTCGTGAACGAGATGGCAGCGGCAAGGGAGGTCGCGAGTTCACCTTGCTCGAGGGCGGCGCGCAGCCCACCCGGGGGGACGCCATGAAAGTCCAGTGCTGCAAGGCGGGCGGGATCGGCCAGGACGGGCGGTGATCGTTCGTCCTCAGGCTCCAATGCTGCCGTGACCTCGACGCTGCCGCCGACGCAGCGCGTGGCTAGGATCAAGGCGTCCTTGCCAAGTTCGGCACGGACCTGGGCCATCGCCTGCGCCATCGCGGGCGCACGGTAGAGCTTCAGGCGCATGATGGCATACGGGCGGCCGTCATATCGTTCCGACGGTTCGGATCCGTGCCCGCGGGTGAATTTCTGCCTGTGCCAGCACCGCCGTGCTCGGCCTTATCCGCTCGACAATTGCCCGCACATGGCTGCGGATGCCCCCCGAGGTCAGCAGCACCGCTGTCTCCCCCGTAGCAGCTGCCGCATCGAACGCGGAACGCAGCTTTTGCATGAAGTCCTGAAGCTTGTGCGGCGCCATCGAGAGCTGCCGATCTTCCGGCGGTCCGCCCAGCGCGTCGGCAAACTCTGCTTCCCACTCGGGCGACAACGTTACCAGCCGTAAATAGCCACCAGACCCCGTATGGCTGTCGCTGATCTGCCGCGCCAGCCGCGCGCGAACATGCGCAACGATCGAGGGAATGGCTCGCGCCGCACCGCCACACGCCTCCTGGATGCCCTCCAGAATCGTCGCCAGGTCGCGGATGGAGACCCGCTCCGTCAGCAGGCCCTGCAGCACGCGCTGCACCCCGCCTACCGATATCTGCGACGGGATCAGGTCCGCCACCAGCTTCTGCTGCTCCCTCGGCATATCGTCGAGCAGCTTTTGCGTCTCTGCGTAGGACAGCAGTTCCGCCATTGTCTCGCGCGCCACCTCGGTCAGGTGCGTGGTCAGCACGCTGGGCGGGTCGACCACCGTGCAGCCGCGGAACATCGCCTCTTCCTTCAGAGCCGGATCGATCCACAATGCGGGCAGGCCGAACGCCGGTTCGCGTGTCGCCTCGCCCTGCACCGGGGGCGGCCCACCCTTCGGGTCCATCGCGAGCAGCATGGCCGGCCGCAGTTCCCCGGAGCCGGCCTCGATCTCCTTAATGCGGATCGAATAGTGGTCCGCGCCAAGCTGCATGTTGTCCTGGATGCGCACCGGCGGCAGCACGAAGCCCATCTCGGCAGCGATCGAACGTCGCAGGCCCTTGATCTGCTCGGTCAGCCGTGGTGAATCGCCGCCCGCGAGAGCCAGTAGGCCATAACCCAGCTCCACCCGGATCATGTCTATCCGCAGCGTGTCGCTGATGGGCTGCTCGGTCACGACCGGCGGCGCTGGCGCCTCTGATGCCACCCTTGGGGGGTTCTTGTAGCGCAGCCAGGCGCCGCCACCCGCCAGGCCGGCGAGCGCGATGAATGGCAGTGTGGGCAGGCCCGGCAGAAGAGCAAGGACGCCGGCCACGCCGGCGGCCATGGCGAGAGGTTTCGGGCTTTTGCCAAGCTGGCGGACCAGAGCGGCATCGGCGGTGCCCTCCATGCCGCCCTTGGTCACGACGATGCCTGCGGCGGTGGAGACCAGCAGTGCGGGGATCTGTGACACAAGGCCGTCGCCCGCCGTCAGCGTCGTGAAAGTGGCAGCGGCGTCGGCGAACGACATGCCGTGGCGCATCAGACCGATCGTCAGGCCGCCCAGGATGTTGATCACCGTGATGATCAGCGCCGCGATCGCGTCTCCCCGGACGAACTTCGCCGCGCCGTCCATCGCACCATAGAAGCTGCTTTCCTCCTCCAATTCGCGGCGGCGGTGGCGCGCCGTCTTTTCGTCGATGATGCCGGCGGAAAGGTCGGCGTCGATCGCCATCTGCTTGCCTGGCATCGCATCCAGGCTGAACCGTGCGGCGACCTCCGCGATGCGTCCGGAACCCTTGGTGATGACCATGAAGTTCACCACCAGCAGGATCGAGAAGACGATCAGTCCGATGACCACGTCGCCGCCCATCAGGAAGCCACCGAATGCCGCAACGACATGGCCCGCAGCGAGCGGGCCTTCGTTGCCGTGTGACAGGATCAGGCGGGTGACAGCGACGTTGAGTGAAAGCCGTAGCAGGGTGGTGAGCAGCAGCAGCGTCGGGAAACTGGAGAAGTCGAGGGGCCTGTCGAGGAACAGCGCCACCATCAGCACCAGGACACCGGCGGTGACGGAGATAGCCAGGCCGAGGTCCAGCAGCAGCGTCGGGAGGGGCAGGATCAGGACGGAGAGCAGCATGATCACGCCCAAGGCAAGGCCGACGTCGGTGCCCGGCGTGAACTGCCGCAGGCGGGCGGTCAGTGCGGGCAGGAACGACGTCGTAGCGGCTGCATCAGCCATGACGGAGTCCAGATTGCGAGACCGAACCGATCATGTTCAGGCCGCAACCCCGACGGCCGGTGGCGGAACTCTGACGCCCTGTGTGGCGTAGTCGCGCAGCTTGTTGCGCAGCGCGCGGATCGAGATGCCCAGAATGGTCGCCGCATGTGTGCGGTTGCCCAGCGTGTGGCCGAGAGTTCTCGATGATCAGGTCACGCTCCACCTCTTCCATCCGGCGACCCACCAGCGAGGCGATGCCCCCTGCGATCGGCGCCCTGCCGGTCGCGGCCGGTGGCCCCAGCTCAATCGCTTCAATGCCGATCTCCGTGCCATCGGCAAGCAGCACCGCACGGTGGATCACGTTCTCCAGTTCGCGCACGTTGCCGCGCCAGGCATGCGATGTGAGTCGCGGCGCCGTGTCGCGTGACAGCGGACGGAACGGCACCCCGTTCACTTCGGCGTAGCGGCGTGCGAAGTGCTCCGCGAGAGCCGCGATGTCACCCGGACGCTCGCGCAGCGGCGGGATGCGCAGTGATACGACGTTCAGACGGAAATACAGGTCCTCACGGAATGTACCACGTTGCACCTCGGCCGGCAGGTCGCGATTGGTGGTCGCGAGGATGCGCACGTTCACTCGCACCGGCGCCGCACCACCCAGGCGGTCGATCTCTCTCTCCTGCAGCGCGCGCAACAGCTTGGCCTGCAGCCTGACGTCCATCTCGCTGATTTCGTCCAGCAGCAGCGTGCCACCATCGGCGGCCTCGAACTTGCCGATGCGACGTGCGACGGCACCGGAGAACGCGCCCTTCTCGTGGCCGAACAGCTCCAACTCCAGCAGATTGTCCGGGATCGCGGCACAGTTCAGCGCTACGAACGGACCCGCGGAACGGCGCGAGCGGCGATGAATGTGGCGCGCCAGCACCTCCTTGCCGGTTCCCAACTCACCGGTGATCAGGTACCTGAGGCCTCCGACGCCGCCACCTGTTCGGCGCGCCGCACGGTGGCCTGCATGGCAGGATCGCGCACCACCATGGCATGGCTTTCGCCCGCGGCGGCCTCCAGGATGGCGGCGATCAGGTCGGGATCCGGCGGCAGCGGCAGAAACTCGCGCGCACCCTCGCGGATCGCCCGCGCCGCGGCATCTGCATTGTCGCCCGTGCCGCAGGCGACAACCGGAACCGCAATGCGTTCCGCGGCCAGCGCACGTACCACCGCACCTACATCATGGATGAGGTCGCACAGTACCACGTCGACGTGGGCGTCGCTGCGCAGTCGCGCCAGAGCGGTGTCTGCGTCGTCCGCCTGGTCGAGCTTCGCACCGCGCGCGATCGCTATGCGCGCAGCCTGGCCCAGTTCACCTGCCAGCGAACCGATGATCAGAACGCGCATTGGTTAATTCGTCCGATCCGTCTTGACGATTTCCGTCATCGTCACCCCGAGCCGACTGTCATCGACCATCACCACCTCGCCGCGCGCGACCAGGCGGTTGTTGACGTAGATGTCGATTGCCTCACCCAGCTTGCGGTCCAGTTCCACGACTGCGCCGCGACCAAGCTTCAGCAGCTGGCTCACCTGCATCGTCGCCTTGCCGAGCACCGCGCTGACTGTGACCGGTATGTCGTAGACCGCTTCCAGCTCGCGCACACCGCGCGGTGCATTGCTGTCGGCGCTTGTCCCATTGCCGTCTGCCAGTTCGGCGAGTTCCATGTCAGCCGCCATCAACCGTCTCCCTGATCGCCGCATCCGTACGAAGCAGCCCGGCGGGCATCAGCACCGCGGCCACCTGCTCCCACAACGCGGCCGTATCGCGCGTGGCACTGCCGGCACGCCATGCAATGCGCACGTCGCCCGGTGACATCGCGTCGCACTCTACAGTTTCGACGTGCGCGGCGAGCTCTGGATCCAGCCGTGCGATCTCCCGCGCCAATGCCTTGGCCGTGCGCGGATGCGTCCGCACGGTGATCACCTGCTCCTGCGTCAGTGCCGGGAGCACGATGCGCACAATGGAGCGCACCTCCGCGTCGCCATATTGCGCGCACATCGCGGGAAACACCGCCGCGATACCGCCGAGCAATAGCTGCGTGATCGCCTCCGCTGACACCTCTGCACGCGCCAATGCCTCATCGCGTTCCGCCGCGAACTGTTCGGCGATCGCCGTGATGGCCTGGCGCGTCGCGGCAGCGTCGCCCTCGGCGATCTCCTTGAGACCGGCAGCGTGTCCATCGCGCCATGCCGCCTCACGAGCCGCAGTCAGGTCGTGGGCGGAGAACACCGGCTCGATCACCACGGGTGCAGGCGCGGCCTCCGGCATATCGAAGTCGTCGGCAAACAGCCGGCCTGCCATCTGCATATGAGCGAACGCGTCCATCTAGTAGATCATTTCCTCGTCCTTGCTTTCGGCGATCTCGATCTGGCCCTGCGCCGACAGTTCCTTGGCAAGCACCACGATGGCCGATTGCGCTTCGTCCACGTCGCGCAGCCGCACCGGGCCGAGCGCCTCCATGTCGTCCTTCAGAATCTTGCTGGCGCGATCGGACATGCTCTTGAAGAACATCTCGCGCAGTTTTTCGGATGCGCCCTTCAGTGCGACCGGCAGCTTGTCCTTCTCGACCGCGCGCAGCAGCACCTGAACCGCCTGTGGCGTTAGCCGGATCAGGTCGTCGAAGGTGAACATCAGCGCTTTGATGCGTTCTGCCGACTCGCGATTGCGTTCCTCCAGCGCGGCGATGAAGCGCGTCTCAGACTGACGGTCGAGATTGTTGAAGATATCCGCCATCATCTCGTGCGAGTCGCGCCGCGTGCTGCGCGCAAGGTTGGACATGAACTCCGCGCGCAGTGTGCGCTCAACGCCATCGAGAACGTCCTTTTGCACACTCTCCATGCGCAGCATGCGCATCACGACTTCCAGCGCAAAGGAATCTGGCAGCAGCGTCAGAACACGCGCGGCGTGTTCGGGTCGCACCTTTGACAGCACCACGGCGACGGTCTGCGGATATTCGTTCTTCAGGTAGTTCGCCAGCACGGCCTCGTGCACGTTGCCGAGCTTGTCCCACATCGTGCGGCCGGCTGGACCACGGATCTCATCCATGATCTGCAACGCTCGATCGCGTGGCAAACTCTTCTGCAACAGCCGCTCGGTGCTTTCGAAACTGCCGACCAGGTTGCCGGCGGCTCCCATGTGATCGACGAAGTCGAGGCACAAGCGTTCCACCACCTCGGACCGCACCGCACCCAATTGCGACATGGCTGACGAGATGTCCTTGATCTCGTCTTCGTGCATCAAGGAGAAGAGCCGTGTGCACTGCTCCTCGCCGAGCGCCATCATCAGGATCGCGGCCTTTTGTGCTCCGCTGATCGCGCGGTAGTCCTCGGGGTTCAGCACGTCAATTGCTCTCCTGCACCATCCAGCCGCGGACGATCGACAACGTCTCCTCCGGATGTTTCTCGACCAGTGTGCCGATGCGGCGCAGCGAGGAGGCACGCATCTGCCCCTCGATCTGCGCGATGTTCACCATGCTCTCGTCCTCGAGCAGTTGCGTCGACGCACTATCCGCTGGGGACAGCGACATTGGTGCCGGCAATGGCGGCCCAGCCGGTCCGGTGAGTGAGGCCAGCGTACTTCCACCAATGGCCGGCGCAGCAGGCACCACTGAGGTGATGCGCAGCATCATCGGTCGCAGTACGACCAGCAGCGTGACGACGCCGATCACACCGAACAGCGCGGTCTGCGCCAGATGCAGCAGATCGGCCTTCTCCAGGTTCATACCGAGCAGTCCGCCGCTTTCGGCAACACCTGGCATGTCTTGCGCCGCGAAGCGCATGGTCACCACCTCGACGTGGTCGCCGCGCTTTTCGTCGTAGCCGATCGCGCTCTTCACCAGCCCGTTGATGCGCTCCAGTTCCTCGGCAGCCCGCGCCTGCCAGACATGCTTGCCGTCGGCGCCGACGCTGTCCGTGCCATCGACCATGACCGCCAGGCTGATGCGATCGATCTGCGGCTGCTCGCGGATCAGCGTCCGCACCGTCTTGCTGATCTCGTAGTTGGTGGTCTCCTCCTGCCGCCCCTCCTGCGAACCGGCGGCCTCGTGGCCGGCATCCGCGTTGGGCAGGTTGTTCTGCACCGACACGGAGCCGCTTGGCTCGGTGCTCTTCGAGTTACTGTTGACGGTCTGCGAGCTGCGCGTCACCTGGCCGTCAGGATCGTAATGCTCCTGGGTCTCGTTTAACCGGTCGAAGCTCATGCGCACCGCGGCCTCGGCGCGCACGTGGCCGGCACCCAGACTTCGCTCCAGCATCTCTTCGACAGCGCGCGACAGGCGCAGTTCGGTGGCGCGACGCACTTCCTCCGTGGAAAGCGCGGTCGCCGTTGGGCCGACAGGCTCGCCGGCGCGCGCCAGCAGGTCGCCACGCGAGTCGACGATGGCGATGTTCTGCGGCCGCAGGCCGGGCACGGCTGCGGAGACGAGATTGAGGATGGCCTGGATGCCTTCGCGGTCCAGCCGACCCACGCCGGTCATCGTCAGCATCACGCTGGCCTGCGCGTCCTGGCGCTCGCGCGCGAACGGTTCGCGGCGGGGCAGCACCAGATGCACACGCGCGGCGCGGATGCCGTGTATCGCACGGATGGTGCGGACGATCTCGCCCTCGAGCGCGCGCGTCTCGTTGATCTTCTGCTGGAACTCGGTTGCGGCGATGCCGTCGGAACGATCGAAGATCTCGTAGCCGACGGAGCCACCGGCCGGCAGGCCTTCGCGGGCAAGCGCCAACCGCGCATCCGCCACCTGCGCGGCGGGCACCAGGACCTGGCTGCCGTTGCCTGCGATGCGATAAGGGATATGGCCGCGTCCGAGCTGCTCCACGACCTGTGATGCATCGCGCAGGTCAAGATCGCCGTAGAGGAGCTCCATCTGCTCGGTGCCGCCACGCAATACCATCAGCGCCAACATGCCGAGCATCCCAAGCGCAACGGCGCCCATCGCGGCGAGCCGGGCGGGCCCCAGAGCTCGCAGCCCTTCCACTAGGGCCTTCATTGCTGACATCCCTGCGCCCACTGAGGGCGCGCATTGCGGTTCGTAAGGGATAGTGACTCGTTGCGCTTACCCTACAGTTAACAGGGCGGCAGATTGTGCCGGGCGGGACGGTGTGAAGGACTTGCTACAGAAGGGAGACATCATGCATGATCCTTCCCCCGATTGCCCCGTGGGAAGAAAAGCTGATGTTCGACCTCGACCGGTTCTTCGCCGATTGCCAGGATGCGGTGAGCGCCGATGCCAGCCATAAGCTGGTGCGTGAGGTGGTTGCCCGTGCAGTGAGCGAGCCGGGCGCGGTGTTGGCGGCGCTGGGCGAGCCGGAACGGGCCGGGATCAACGTGATCTATCGCACACCGAACCTGACGGTGCTGAACCTGATCTGGGGACCCGGTATGACGATCATGCCGCACGACCACCGGATGTGGGCGGTGATCGGCATCTACACAGGGCGCGAGGACAACATCTACTGGCGACGCCTGCCACCCGATGCGGACCGGGAAATCGAGGCGGCAGGCGCGCGCTCGCTATGCCGCGGTGACTGCACCCCGATGGGGCCGGACATCATCCACTCGGTCACCAACCCTATCGCGCGGCTCACCGGTGCGATCCATGTTTACGGCGGCGATTTCCTGAAACAGGAACGCAGCGAGTGGGACCCGGACACGCTGCACGAGCGGCCATACGACGTGGCGAAGGCGCGGCAGTTGTTCGAGGAGTCCAACAGCAAGCGCCATCAATAGCCTGGGGCCAGCCTCTGACTAACTGCCGTCGCGCACCGGCCACACGGCAATCAGCGCCAGCGCTACTCCAACAGCACCGAACGCCGCTGCGGCCAGCGCGACGAACCCGCCGGCTCCAAAGACCACGCCTGCCGAAGCCGAGCCGACTGCCGCAGCCAGCGACGTCGCCGCATTGAACAGTCCGACACTCTCGCCCCGCGCGGTCGGCGCCAGCCGCACGGACAGCGAATTGGCGGCGACCGCGAGCAGCGGCCAGACGAACTGGATCAACGCAAACCCGACCAGCACCAGCCAGCCGATCCATTCGGCCCCCACGAGGGCCAGGACAGCAAGCATGCCGAGCAACGTGAGTCGCGCAGCGAACCCGACCATCAGCATCCACGCCCCGCCAAGGCGGTGGGTTGCCACGCCGACCGGCGCATAGAGCAGTACGCTGGCCGCGACACCGATCGCATAGGCGCTCGACGGCATGATGGGGTTCATGCCGAACTGCTGCGTCATGGCCACTGGAAACAGCGTGGCGAAGCCATTCATGGCTGGATACGCGATCAGCCAGACAATCAGGAACCGTCGCATCGGCTGGTTGATCACGGCGAGATACGCGCGGAACTCCCGCCAGGAGACATGATGACCGCGGTGATGCGGACCCGACACACCGGCATCGCCACCCCTCATCGGCCTAGGCGGAGGCTTATCATGCGACTCGCGTCGCATGCGGCCGGGAGCGGAAAGCAATGCCAGAACGCCCGCGGCCAACAGCGAACCGCCGGCAAATACGAAACCGTCACCCGGATGGCTGTGTGCCAGCAGCCCCGCCGCGATCAATCCAATGACCTGGCCAGTGCTGACGAAGCGTTGCAGCAGCGCGACGCGGGCGTCCCACTCGCCTTCCGGAAATCCCTGGATGGCCAGCACATTGCCGGCGGTCGTCGTCGCCATGACTCCGAGACCGGCGCCAGCGGCGATCATGATGCGCAGCGGCGCACTGACCTCGTCGAAAAGCAGCAGCAGAACGCCCGAGCCCAGAGAGCCCCAGATCAGCAGATCCCGGTGTCGCCCGCGGCGATCGGCCCAGCTGCCCAACACCGGAGCGAACAGGCCTAGGAACGAGAAGGCGGCATAGGTCAGGCCGGCTGCTCCGCCATGCGGTGCGACGAGCGGCATCAGGACCGGCAGCAATCCGTTCTGGGTCAATCCGAGCAGACCGTAGGAGACCAACCATGCTTCGGTGCGCAACGCGAGACGTTCCGTGGTGACCGCCCAGATGAGTGCGGGATCGCCGCCCGGTCAAACTGCCGGCGAATGCAGGCCTCTTACGAGACCAGAGAGTGTGCCAGCAGCCCAGCGAGCGTGGTGGCGCCCGTGCCGTGCAGATCCGCCACGCTATAGCTGGAGCCGCTGCCGTTCGGGGTGACCGAGATCATCGTGTCCGTCCCGTTGTTGGCGGAAAGCGCGTGGAGGTAATTGCCGGTCACCGACTGATCTCCGTTCCAGCGAGCGGCCTGCAACATGGCGCGCATGTCGAGCGTGTCGCCAGTCAGCAGCACGGGCCCGAAGATGTCGTCGAAGCCATTGCCGGCCGCCGGCAGAACAATCGTGTTCGCGGTGCCGCTGTCGTAGACTTGGTTTTGGCCGGCCCCGGCATCGACGGCGTTTCCTGTGCCGGTCAGGCTGATCATGTCGTTTCCAGCGCCGGTCTGGATCGTGTTGGCATTGCCGCCGTACTGCAGGACCGTCTCCTGACCGCCCGTCGCCGACAGAGTGTCGCGCGAACCGGTGACGAAAAGCATGTGGTCGCCCGATGACGCGGTGATGGTCGCCCCGCTCAGCGCGATCATCGCGCTGGCCGTGGATGCGTCGATCGTCTCAGGGTTCGGCAAGCCCAACGATGGTATTGTTGGTGCTGGCGTTCACCACGATCGGCTGGCCGGTGTTCGGCAGCGGCGCGCCGTTGATGTCGAAACCGATGATGTCGTTGAGGATCTGGGTGAAGCTGGTTCCGCTCTGCAGCGTGATTCCATTGCCGGTATTGCCGCTGACGATCGTCGCGATCGGCCGCGTCGGCACGGAGACGACATCGCCGATCTTGTTATGATTGGCCGAACCGGCGATCAGAATGCCGCCCAGCTGGTTGCCCAGTGCCGCTGTGGCGCCGGCCTCCGTCCCGACATAGCTGTTGAAGATCCAGTTGTCGTGCGCATGGTCCAAAATGGCGATGCCGTAGCTGCCGTTGGCCGAGAAGATATTGTGCGACAGCAGGGACAGCTGTTGACCGCCGATAGCGTTGTCATGGGCGTTGCCGCTGATCTGCAGGCCGTTGTTCCCGTTGGGCACGGGTATCTGCCCGTTGGTATCCACACCAACGATATCCGGATCAACCGTCACGCCGAACGCGTCGCCAGCGATCTCGATGCCGTTGTTGAGATTGCCCGAGAAGGCGTTGGTCGCAGCGTCTGATTGCCGCCGGTCGAGGTGATCAGGATGCCATCGTTGTGGTTCGGCGCGGCGCCCTTGAAGGCCAGCAAGCCGCCGAACGTGTTGAAGCTGGTGAAGAAGCTCGCAGTGTCGCGCACCTCGATGCCGTTCTGGCCATTGCCCGCCGATACGTTGCCCAGCGGGATTGGTCCGCCGACCAGAGTGTTCATCGACGAGCCGTCGACCAGAATCCCGTCCAGCTGGTTGCCAATGATGGTGGCGTTGTCGGCGCCGGTACCGAAGAAATTCGCCTGCACGGTCGTGCGATCGGAGTCGGTGACGTGCAGGCCGTTGCCACCGTTGCCGCTGATCACGTTGTAATAGACGAACGGGTTCTGTTCGAACGTGCAGCCGATCAGCGAGTTGTCGTCGGCGCCGTTGATGGCGACGCCATCGAGCCCATTTCCGAGTGCGCCGTTGCCGTCCGCCGTGGTGCCGACGAAGTTGCCGTTCAGCACGTTGTTGCGTGAATTGCTGTCGATCAGGATGCCGTTCTGCGCGTTGCCAGATACCAGGTTGCCCAGCGGCGGCACGACGAAGACAGGCGGCGTCGAGCCCTTGTCGCCGGTGGGATCGTTCTGCGCGCCGATACTGATATCGGTGAACGCGGTACCGCCGATTTCGTTTCCGTTGGAACCATCGGTCAGCCGGATGCCACTGCCACCATTGGCGATCGCGACAGTCCCGGTGGGATCGGTTCCGATGTAGTTGTCGACCAGCGTGTTGCTCGACGACCCACTGAAACTGATGCCGTTCCCTCCGTTGCCGGAAATCACATTGGAGACGACACCGGATGCGGCTGTCGCATTGGAGCCAATGTGGTTGCCCGCGGAGGTCGCCGACACCAGCACGCCATCACCCGCGTTGCCGGCAACCGCTCCGGTCAGGTCCAGTCCAATGTAGTCGCCGTTCAGCGTGATCGACCCTGCGTCGAGTTCGACACCGCTGCCCGATGCGTGGCAGATCGCCAGGCCCAGGAGCTGAGACCCCTCAGAGCCCGCGGCGAACACCAGCCCCGCATGTCCGTTGGAATCAAGTTCGACGACTGGGACTGGCCCGCGCCATGGGTCGGCGCGGAGGTGCCATCGATGATGACGTCTCGGGTGACGGCGGGGAGGTCGCTGGCAAGCGTGATCGTGCCATTCAAAACTGATGGTCGAATTGCCGAACGCATCGGCATTGGCCGCCGCGATGGCGGCCCGCAGCGAGCCCGCACCTGAATCGTTCAGGTTGCTGACGACAAACGTTGACACTGCTTTTTCCTCCCCGCGATAGGTACTTGGTCAGAATATACGGCGGCATCTGACTGCACCAACCAACCTGCGCGCGAAATCACTCGAACTGACCAGTCGCAGATTGCCTGCGGCGTGTGAAGCCAACGCGCGGCCGGCGCCGATCTGGCGGCTCGTCGCTGAGGAGGCGCAGGTTTATGCTACGACGGCGTGCGCCAGCAGCCCGGAGAGCGTGACAGCCCCAACGCCATGCAGATCGGCCGCGTTATAGCTGGAGCCGCTGCCGTTCGGGGTCACCGAGATCATCGTGTCCTGCCCGTTGTTGGCGGAAACCGCATGCAGATAATTGCCGATCACCGACTGATCTCCGTTCCAGTGAGCGGCCTGCAGCATGGTGCGCATGTCGAGCGTGTCGCCGTTCAGCAGCACCGGGCCGAAGATGTCATCGAAGCCATTGCCGCCTGTTGGTAGAACGATGCGGTTCGCGGTGCCGCTGTCGTAGATCTGGTTCTGGCCGGCCCCGGCGTCGACAGAGTTGCCCGTGCCGGTCAGGCTGATCATGTCGTTTCCGGCACCGGTCTGGATCGTGTTGGCATTGCCGCCGTACTGCTGGACTGTCTCCTTGCCGCCCGTTGCCGACAAGGTGTCGTGCGAACCGGTGACGAAGAACATGTGATCACCCGAAGACGCGGTGATGGTCGCCCCGCTCAGCGCAATGGTCGAGCTGGCCGTCGATGCGGCGATCGTCTCCTGGCTCGGCAACGCTCCTGCCGCGACCGAGAAGCCATGCGGGCCGTTGACGAAAAGCTCGTAAGGCGTGCCGGGCACGGGACGGTCGTCATAGGTGATGCTGTTGATGTAGAGATTGCGGTCCTGCGCGTCGTAGGCCAGCCCCTGTGAGTTGAGGACGCCCGCGTTGTTGAGAAAGTTGACCGACACAGTGTGCGCGCCGGAGCCGAAATTCCCCTTCACCAGGAAGGCTTGTTGCTGACCCTGCCAATTCACCGCCGTCGTGGTGAGGGTTCCACCGATCTGAGCGCCGTCGACGGAGACGGTGAACTGCGCATCTCCCTGGAACGGATCCTCCGACATCATTAGCTGGAACTGATCGGCACCCGCGCCGACCGTGATCGCCGCCGGTGTGGTGGTTGGCTGTAGGATCGTGCCAAGAGGGATGACCGTTGTATCCTGTGCCACGAAGATAGCGTTGCCAGGATCGAAGATGTCGCCATTCGGAGGAACCAGCGGTGACGTATAGATCGGCGTAACGGCATTGGTCAGTGCCTTGCCGGCATAGGTCACGCTGTTGACGTAGAGATTGCGGTCTCCGCCGTCGTCGAATGCGGCCTTGTCGCCCTGGGTCATCGAGTTGTTGGCGAACGTCACCGTTATCGCGTGCTGACCCGGCGCGAAGTCCCCCTGCACGTTGAAGGTCTGCGTCTGACCTGCCGCGTGCGAAGCGGTGACGGTCCGCAGCCCGCCGATCTGGTTCCCATCCACGCTGATGGTGAACTGTGCGTCGCGGCCGGCTGCGCCGACCGGACCGTCGGCGTCTTCCGACATGGTCAGCACGATGGTGTCGCTTCCCGATGGGGCCCCAGGAGCCGTACTGTCGGTCACGCTGAAGCTCTTGGGGCCCGCGCCCTGGAGCGCTGCGGTCTGGCCGGTCGCGGCTCCATCGTAGCTGATGGCGTTCACGTAGAGGTTGCGATCGGTCGCTGGCGTTCCGCCCCACGCGTCGTTGAGGAAGTTCACGGCGACCGTGTGCGTGCCGGCCGCCCAGTCACCCTTGATGGTGAAAATCTGGCTGACGCCGGCCGCGTGTAACGCGGTCGTGGTGAACGTGCCGCCTTGCTGCTTGCCATCGACCGAGACGGTGAACTGCGCGTCGCCCAGATAGGCGTCCTCGGACATGCTGAGCACCAACGTGTCCGACCCGCTGCCGATGGTTACCGGTGTGGGGACAGGAGGAGCAGCGATTTGCGCCCACGGACCGGAGGGGCCGGTTTCGGAATACCAGTTGCCGGCGGTATTCTCCTGAACCATGTTGCCGTTCAGGGTCTGCAACAGCACGACATTCGCAGTTATCGGATCGACCTGACCATTGACCGCGATCTGCAGACCGCTCGATGCGGACTGGACCAGCGTCCACGCGTTGCCGCTCTTGTCGATGATCGCACCATTGGACGGCGATCTGATCGTCGTGCCATTCACGCTGGGCAACGGCGTGGTGTCGTTTACGGTGAAGGTCTTCGACCCGGTCGACGCCAGCCTCGTGGCGACCCCGAAGGCGGCGCCATCGTAGCTCATGGCGTCGACGTACAAATTCCGATCTGTCGCAGGGGTGCCGCCCCATGCGTCGTTGAGGAAGTTCACCACGACAGCGTGCGCGCCAGGCGCCCAGTCACCCTTGAAGGTGAAGTTCTGATCGATGCCCGCAGCGTGTGACGCTGTCGCGGTAAACACGCCGCCTTGCTGCCTGCCGTCCACCGACACGGTGAACAGCGCGTCTCCCAGGTAGGCGTCCTCGGAGATCATCAGCACAAGGGAATCGGAACCTGTCCCGGTGGTCGTGACTGAAGGCATCTTCTGCTCCACTTTTGATTATTGTGTTGATTACGCACCGATGATTCGCGCGCATCGCCAAGGCCGAGGCCGGGTGGGACCTTTTCCTAGAACGAAATACTTAATTACTGGCTGAGACCAGAATCACAGCAATAATACGAGGGGCATGTTAAATATGGGTAAGTATCAATCGCCCACTGTGTTACAGCATGCCAGCGATTATTCGGCCGGCCAGGACGTCGCAGTGATGTCGGTCAAGACGATACGTGACTTGAGATCGATGCCTCCGAGCGCCTCAGCGACTGAGTCATATCGTTGCGCACGACCGATAAGAGGCTGGACGAACACGGCCATCGCATTGCGCCACATGATAAGCTGGCAGTGGGAAGCGGCCCCCGTATGGAAGGTGATCACCTCCTCGTATTCTTCACCATCCACGCCGTGATCGAGGCAGACCACCATCCGGCAGGTGTGCAGTCCGGCCCATTGCCTGACAAGAACCAGGTCGGCGATCGTGAACGCAATCCCCTTGGGCGACGGTACCAGCGCAGTCGCTTGGCGTGCTGTTCGTCGCGTCGAGGTAGAGCGCATTTGGACGCACCGTGACGTTTGATGGCTTTCTCGATCCAAGACCCGAAAAACGGCCGTGGGAAGCAACAAGCTCCCACGGCCTAAGTTTTGGGGAGGGAGAACACCTCCTTCTTACCTCACGAGTACGTGATAATGCAAGAGTTCAATCACGAAATCGCGATCACTATTTCCGAACGGTTTAGCAATGGACTGCTCTAACATTTCTATTATGTACCAAACTGGCTTCCAGTGTGATGAACGGGGACAGATTACCCGATATCGTTACGAGCACGAGTGAGCTGTGGCAGCCGTCGCATGCATTGAAGAAAGTTCGCCTTTTTCCTGCATCCGATAGGCCCGGTCGCACCGATTGGGAACAGCGGCTGCTGATGGCCGCGCAGGAGAGGAGATACCGAAATGAAGCGTACAGGTACCTGTTCGCCGCGATCCTGCTGGCGTCCGCTGCCCCGGTGTTCGCGCAGACCATGGCCGAGCCGACCGTCCGTGTCGGCGGCCAGGCTATGTTTCCGTCCAAGACTATCGTTGCCAATGCGGTGAATTCGGCTGACCACACCACATTGGTGGCCGTCGTGAAGGCCGCGGGTCTGGTCGACACGCTGAATGGTCCTGGCCCCTTCACCGTGTTCGCGCCGACCAACGCCGCATTCGCAGCGCTGCCGGCCGGCACCGTCGAGACGTTGGTGAAGCCGGAGAACAAGGGGACGCTCACCAAGGTCCTGACCTACCACGTCGTCGCCGGGAACTATGACACGAACAAGCTCCGCTCGCTGATTGTGGAGGGCAATGGCACGGCGACACTGAACACGGTGAGCGGCGGCAAGCTGTGGCTGATGATGAACGGCTCATCCAACATCACGGTGAAGGACGAGAAGGGTGATATCGCCGACATCACCATCGCCGACGTTCGCCAGTCGAACGGTGTGATCCAGGTCGTCGACCACGTGCTGCATCCACGCGCGTGATCGACTTCGTGCGGGCGGCCTCTCCCCAGGGCCGCCCGTATCCCCTTGCCATCGGAGTTGCCGCCCATGTCGGCGCGGGCGCAAAGCATCTATCCGGTCGCCTGAGCGCGAGACGTTAATCCGGATCATAAAGATAGATCAAAGACAGCGGCCTCGCCTCCGATAAGGTCCGCCTCAGCTAAGGCACCGCCGCAAGGCGCCGTAGAGCAACCAGTCGCAGAGGGAGGCAGGCCCATGAGGCAGACGGACATGCAAGGACCGAGCCGACGTTCAGTGCTTCGTGCGTCTCTGGGCGCGGGGGGCTTAACATTGGCGCGACCATTCATCGCCCGCGCCGCCGCGAAGACCGCGACCGTGTGGTGGGTGCAGGGCTTCGTGCCCGAAGAGGATACGGCGTTTGAGGCGATGGTCGCCGCCTACGAGAAGGAAAGCGGCAACAAGATCGACTACAGCATCATTCCCTTCGCACCGCTGCGACAGAAGATCATCTCGGCGATCACCAGCGGAGTTGTTCCCGACCTGATAAGCGCGACGCCGCCCGAGGTGGTGCCGCTGCAGGCCTGGGAAAACCGGCTCGTCGACGTCACCGACGTGGTCGAGACGCAGAAGTCCAAAATGTTGCCCATCGCGGTAGCGTCCGGAAGTTGCTATAATCAGGTCGAGAACAAGCGTAGCTATTACGGCGTGCCGTTCTCAGGCGCGGTGACCCCGTTTCATGTCTGGCGGACACTGGTCGAAAAGGCCGGCTACAAGGAGTCGGACATCCCGGACAGGTGGGATGCGTTCATCGATTTCTTCAAGCCGGTACAGAAGAAGCTGCAGGAACAGGGCATGCGGCACACTTATGCCAGTGCCTTCGTGATCAGCACCATCGGCAACGACCCCACCAACACGTTCCAGCAATTCATGATCGCGTATGGCGGGAAGAATATCGTCACCAAGGAGGGGCGGTTCAACGGCAGGGACCCGCAGATTCACGAGGCGGTCGTCAAGGCGGTGGATCGCCTGTCGACGCTCTACATGGAGGGCTACATTCCGCCGAGCTCGGTCAACTGGAATGACGCCGACGACAACAACGCGTTCCACGCCAAGCTCTGTGTGATGGATTACGACGGCACACTATCGACCGAGCTGGCGATGCTGCGCAAGCAGAAGGCCGAGTATAACGACGTGCTGACCATTCCGCCGCTGCTGCATAACGACGGCTCACAGATGGCAACTCAGTATGGCGTGAACTGCGCCATAATCCCCAAGGGGGCGGCGAACATCGAGGTGGCAAAGGACTTTGCGAAGTATCTGATTCGGCCCGATGTCAACGGCAAGTATCTTAAGGGTGGCCTCGGCCGCAACGTGCCGGTCCTCCCCGAGCTGGTCAAGGACGACCCGTTCTGGATCGACCCGAAGCAGGATCCACACCGACCTCCCTACGTGAAGCAAGCCTTCGGCGGCGGAGAGCTGGTGCCGTTTTACTACATCCATAATCCGGCGTGGGCAAAGGTGCGCAGCGAACATCCGTTCAATGTCGCCATTCACGACGTCATCAAAGAAGGTGCCAAGCCGCAGGACGCAGTCGCCAAGGCCTATGCGCGAATTGAAGAGATTTTCTCGACGTTCGAAATCAAGGCCTGAAGGGACACAACATGCCGGATGGTGCATCGGCCATCGGGACCGTCCAGGTCCTGCCCCGTCGCCGGTTCGTTAGTGTCGAAGCGCAGCGACGACACTTCTGGCGCGGCCATTTGCAGGGTTCGGAGTACGCGTGGGCCCTGGCATTCTGCGTGCCCTACATCGCGGTGTTCCTGATCTTTGTCGCCTACCCTGTCGGCTTCGGCATCTGGATGGGCAGCAAACCCACGCTCTATGCCGCGCTGTTCTCCGATCCGATCTACCTGGAGACGGTGGTCAACACCGCGCTGTTCCTGGGCATCGCGATCAACGTGAAGCTGTTCCTTGCTCTTTTGCTGTCCGGCTTCTTCATGCGGAAAGGGTGGTGGAGCAAGGCGCTGCTGATGGTGTTCGTGCTGCCTTGGGCGGTGCCGTCGCTGCCGACCTACATCTCGATCCACTGGATGCTGAACGGCGAGTGGGGTCTGATCAACAACCTGGGGTGGCACCTGTTCGGCATCACCGGGCCGGACTGGCTGACCGACCGCTGGACCGCGTTGGGCTCGGTGATGGTTTCGCATGTCTGGAAGTGGCTGCCGTTCTGGACGGTGATCCTGCTTGCCGGCCGGATGGCGATACCCAGTGAAATCTACGAGGCTGCAAAGGTAGATGGTGCCACCGGCTTGCGCATGTTCGTCCATGTGAGCTTTCCGCTGCTGGCCAACCTGTACCTGATCTGCACACTGCTCTCGACGATCTTCTCGCTGGGCGACTTCAACTCGGTGTACTTCGTCTCAGGTGGCGGACCGGCGGACTCGACACACGTCCTGGCGACCCTCGGCATCCGTTACGCCTTCGACCTGGCCCAGCCGCGGCTCGGCGTGGCAGCGGTGATCTCGGCGCTGCCCCTGCTCATCCCACTGGTGACCATATTGATGCGCAAGTTCCGGACCTCGCAGGTGCAGCTATGAGCAGCACGACGGTTGGCGAGTTTCGCCCGGCCGCCACCGCATCGCAGTCGATGCGGCGGATCGCCCGGCGGCAGCGGTACCTGTCCAAAGCACTGGCGGGGGTCCTCAGCGTCGTCGTGCTGATCTGGACCATCCTGCCGCTCTACAACATCGTGATGGTCTCGCTTGAGGACAACAACGATGTGTTCTCCGACAAGCTGCTCCCCTCGGTTCCGTCGCTCGATGGTTACCGCGTGGTGTTCACCGAGGGATATTGGTACCTGGAGGATTTCTGGCACCAGTTCGGCAACAGCATCTATGTCGGCGCCGCGACCACGTTCCTGACCCTGGCGATCGCCTCTGCAGCCAGCTTTTCGATCTCGCGGATGCGCATCCGGCACGGATGGATGCTGTCGAATGTCGCACTGCTGACCTACGTGATCCCGCAATCGTTCCTGGCGATCCCGTTCTATCGGATCATGCAGAACTACGGCCTGACCAACAATCTGTGGTCGGTGATCGCGGCCATGGTCACCTTCGCCACGCCGTATGCGATGTTCATCTTCCAGCAGTACGCTCGCAGCATTCCGATCGAGCTCGACGAGTCCGCCCGGATCGATGGCGCCTCCCCGCTGCAGATCTACTTCCGCATCTATCTGCCATTGATGGCGCCGGCACTGGTCGCGGTCGGCACCTATGCGCTGCTGCTCGCCTGGAACGAGTATCTCTACCAGTTCCTCATGCTGTCGGATAAGAGGAGCATGACCGTGCCGGTGGCATTGGCCGCGTTCCTCAACAGCGACGAGGCGCCGTGGAACTATATGATGGCGACGGCGATCGTCTACGCGGTACTGCCGATCGCAATTTACTATATGGTTCGCGGCCGGATGACCGCTGGACTGACGGTGGGCGGGGTCAAGGGCTGAGCCGGCCTCCCGCGCTGCGGGCCTATCCCTTCACCGCACCCAAGGTCAGCCCTGACGCCATGAAGCGGCGCAGGGCGTAGAATACAGCGATCGGCGGCAGGGAATAGATGACCGCGGCCGCCATCATGAAATTCCATGGCGAATCGTCATTCTCAAAGAACTCGGCCATGGTGATCGCCACGGTTTTGTGCGCGCGCGAGGTCAGCAGCAGGAACTGGTAAAGGTACTCGTTCCAGGCGAGCAGCAGCGCAAAGGTGCCCACCGCCGCCAGCGCGGGTGCCATCAGCGGAATATAGATGTGGCGATACACCTGCCACGGCGAGGCGCCATCGATGCGACCCGCCTCGTCAAGTTCCAGCGGAATCAACCGGCCGTACCACTGCAGGACCAGCAGCGTGCACGGCAGACCGAACACCACGTCGACAGCGATCACCGACCACAGGTTGTCCATCAGTCCGTAGCTGTGCATGAGGCGGTCGAACGGGATCACGAGAAAATACGCCGGGACGGCGTAGACGAGCAGCGCCGCGTTCGACGATACCCAGCCGCGACTGAGGCGCATCCGGCCCAGAGCGAAGCTCGCGGCGGAGCCGATCGCCACGTTCAGCGCCATGGTGGTAATGCCGATATAGATGCTGTTGCCAAACTGGTGCCAGAAATCCGCGAGGTACCAGTAGCTCTGGAACAGCACCGCATCGAAGGCTTCCAGACTAGGATCCGGCGGAATTATGGTGCCGGCGAATTCGGTGGTGCCCTGCGAATCGAGGGCGATCAGGACCATGTTGTAGATCGGCAGCAGCCACCAGATCAGCAGCACAGCGCCAAGCGTCAGCGACCCCGCCTCGACCAGGAGCCGTCGCACCCGCCTGCTTCGTCGCAGGCGGACCGGGCGACCGGATAGGAGCGTCGCGCTCAAAGTTGTACCTCTCGCGTCTGCAGCGTACGCATCAAAGCCACTGCGAGTGGGATCAGCAGCGGCAGCGCCGACAGCGTCGCGGCAATGCCGAGGGCAGGCTTACCATCGTCCAACATGGCATCGACGCCGAAGGTCGCCAGGACGTCGGTCGAGCCGTCGGGCGCGCCGCTTGACACCATATCGGGCGTGACGAAATCGCCGATCATCCACAACGCCGCCAGCAGCGTGCAGGCCAGATACAGGTTCGCCAGCAGCGGCACCACCAGACGCGAGAACCGCTGGAAGCCCGAGGCGCCATCGATGGCGGCCGCGTCATACAGGTCCTGTGGGATCGCCATTCGCCCCGCCAGCAGGATCAAGGTCCAGAACGGCATGGTCTTCCAGGTCGAGGCCAGAATGTTGGATCCGAGCGCGCTCCAATAGTTGTTGAACCAGTCCGGCCCGTCGAAACCGAACAGGTGCCAGCAGAGCGCATCGATGTAGCCCGGATAGATGAGCATCCAGTGGATGGAGATGAAGGCGGGCTGCGCCGGGAGCGCCCAGGGCAGCATTGAGAGCACCAGCAGCGCCTTGATCCACCAGCGCCGCCGCATGAAGAAGCCGGACAGCAACAGCGAAAGGAACATCGTGATGTTCACGCCGACGCCGACGTAGAGCAAGGTCGTCACTAACGCATCGCCGTACTCGTCGCTGGTGAACAGTTCGGCGTAAAGCGACGGCGCACTGGCCATCCAGAGACCGTAGGCGACGGGATAGGCGGCGAACACCAGCAAGACTGCCATATAGGGAACCACGAAGGCGATCGCCCAGGTGCGCTCCGAGCCTTGCAGATAACTGTGCCAGCGGCGCGGATGACGACCGCCGGGCCGCGTCCAGCCTAAGGCGAGAGCCTGCTGCATGTAGGCCATGCCCACCTCCATCGGCCGGGGCCGTCGTGCGGACCAGTAGCGCCCGCGGGATTGAGGAGCGCCATGAATCTGTCACTGCATGCGCGGTCAGGCGACCATGAGATCCGACGTGTAATCCCTGCCCTTGGTCTCCGGACTCACGAGCAGCGAGATGATGACCATGACCAAGCCAAATGTGGTGCCAACTAGCATCGGGATCGCGAAGCCCAGATGATAGTCAACAGCGAAGTAGGTCAGTATAGGCGCAACCAGGCCGCCGAAGATGGCCCCCTGGTGATAGGTGACGGCGCTCGCGGTCGCCCTCACTTCGGTTGGGAAGCGCTCGGTGAGGTAGCTGGGCATCTGGCTGTACATCGCACCAGCGAACACGCCCTGTACTAGGAAACCCAGAAGAATCCAAAACGGATCGGTGGTGAGGAGATAGCTAGGCGTGATAAAAAGCCCAATAGCCGCTGGGATGATCATCGACCACCGACGTCCGAGTACGTCACCCACCCACCCCCAAAAGCCCATGGCGACGAAGCCGAGGAGGTTGGCAACTACCAGTGGCAAGCCAACCATCATCGACCCCATGCCGAGGTCCTTCTGCAGGTGCGTCGCGAACAATGCCCAGATTGAATAATAGGTGATGAAGCAACTCAACATCCACCAGCATGCGAGCAGAGTGTTCCCAAGCATCCCGGGTTTGAAGATCACCAACAGTGGTAGTCGCACTTCACGCTGTTGTTCGCGTTGCTTCTTGCGGTTCTCCAGCCAGACAGGCGGCTCTTTGACATACTTGCGGATCCACACCACGGCCAGCGCTGGAAGCACGCCGACCCACAGCATGCCGCGCCAGCCGATGGTGTCGTTAAATAGCGCGAAGATAAGGGCTGACAGAGCGAAGCCGATGCCCCAGGAGCCTTGCAGCACACCACTCATGAAGCCGCGCGAACGGATCGGCCAGGACTCCATTGCGAGTGATGCGCCGGCGGGCCACTCGGCCCCCATGCCGATGCCTAGTACAGCGCGAAAGAAGAAGAGGAAGGTGAAGTTAGGCGAGAAGCCAGCAATGAAGTTGCAGATTGAATACCAAAGGATGGAGATCATCAACGGGTTCTTCCGGCCCACCCGGTCAGAGAACCAGCCCGAAGCGGTCGCGCCGACGAGGCGCATCCACAGCGTTACGGTGAACACCGCGGCGACGGCGGTAAGCGGGACGCCAAACTCTTGCGAGATCGGCACCATGATCAGCAGGAAGATGGTGAAATCGAATGCATCAAGCGTCCAGCCGAGCCACGCCGCCCACCAGGCGATCCATTGTTCCTTTGTAGGTTCTTTCCACCACGTGATCGACTGCGCGGTTCCTACCGATGTCGACATGATTGGCTGAACTCCCTAGTTGCAGGTGGCTTCCCGCGGGTTCCTGTCGCTGTGATAACTCTTCGGCGCCGCATCGTAAGTGCTGGGGAGCTTCGGCTTTATCATCAGCTTCCTGCTCCATTCCGAAGTTCCGCACACTGCACTGTCGAACCAACTCCCTAGTTCTGCGCTTCGACGCCTGTGCCTCCCGCCGCAAAAATGAGCGCAGAGATCTGGTTACTGTTCAGCAGGAGATCGGCCGAATCACCGCAGTCCCGACGGTCATTGCTTGTTCGCCCGCCGGCCCAATGAACCTGGAAGATCCGGCCAGGTTCGAACTGCGTGGATTCCACCACAAGGCTCCCCCCCGATTTCTGCATGGTTTGCACGTCGAGGATGCACGACATGCTATCTGGGGCGATGGCACGTCTGGCAGCGAATGAGGCCGTACTGGCCGACGGAACCCGCGTTGCCGGGAAAGCTATGATGTCGCCTGTCTGTGGTGCCTGTCTGTCAGCTAACCACACCAGCCCCGCCGTCAACGGAATGCCCGCGGCTATGACAACGACCATGGTTATCAATGCGTTGTACAGCCCTCCAGACTTGCGGTCGTTGGTTGGGGTCACGGGCTGCCTATCCTAGGCTCGAGGATCGGACTTCCTGCCACGCGCGGCGCGACGTGTGTCCCTTTCCCCATGGTTTGTGGACATGCCGAAAAACCCCAGGACCCGTTTCGTCCACCAAGCCGGTTCCGCCTGTGCCACTTCATTCTTTGCCGACGGCCGAAGGGGTCGGCACGTGAACCAGCATCGTGCAGACCTGGATACTCGCGGCCCCCTGTCTCCGGCGCCACAATCTGGGACATTGATCCAGATTAATGTGCTATCTTGCTCTGTCTCGGATTGCAGTTCCGAGAGAGGTCGAGACTTTGCCTTACCCGCGCGGCAATTCGACTGTTGTCAGCCAACCGCCATAGAGCACCGGTCCCGTCGGCTGCCCCGTCGGCGAGCCGCCCTTCGGCTCCAGGCTCACCAACAATTGGGTATTGGGCGTCAACGAGGCCGTCAGTTGCCGGCCCGATGGGGGAAACACGCCGAGAGACTGCGGCCGGATGGCGCCCTGCGGCAGTGCCCACAGCTCGAGGTCCTTGTCCGACGGCACCGAGATTGCTGCGGTCGGCTGCACGATCAGTGCGCCACCGCGCTCCGCCGTTGCCATCAGTACCCGGCGCACCGCCCGACAGCGGCGAAAGCACCGCAACGCGCGCTGGTTCGGGATGGCGCAGGATCACGAGCGCTGCCAGTGAGGCGGCAATTGCCAGAGCGCCGGCCGTCGTCCCCTGCCAGAACCGGACGCGGTGCCGGAACGGCAATACGTCCGGTGAAGCGGTCACAGGATCGATGCCAGTCTCGATGCGACGCCAGAGATCCGCGGGCGGCGCCACCGGCGCGGCATAGGCAGCCAGCGGCGTCAGCCGTTGCTGCCAGGCGGCAACCGACCGAGCGAACGACGGATCGGTCATGAGCAGACTGTCGGCCTCGCCGCGCTCCTCGCCTTCGAGCGAGCCGAGCACATATTCGGCGGCGAGCAGATCGCGGTCCAGGTCGCCGCTCATGACGCGAGGCATCCGCGGAGCTGGATCAGGCTGCGCCGGATCCACGACTTCACCGTGCCCAGCGGCACACTCATCCGTCCGGCAAGCTCGCTATGCGACAGCCCGTCGACGAATGCCAGCACCACCAGACGTCGCCGTTCCTCCTCGAGTTCATTCAAACAGCGATGCAGCGCGGCACCTTCGGTTGGTACTGACGAGGCGGGCCAGGGCGTCAGGGCTTTCGTCCTCGCGCTCCTCCGGTTCGTAACCCGGCACCTCGCGGGCACGCCGGCGGACGATGTCGAGTGCGCGAAAGCGCACCATTCCGACCATCCAGGCCTCCGCGCCGCCGCGGTCGGGATCGTAGCGATGCGCCATCTGCCAAATCTGCAGGAAGGCATCGTGGAGTGCATCACCGGCCAGCGAGGTCTCTCGCGTGATCCGCAGCGCCACGCCGTACAGCCGGCTGGACCAGCGGTCATAGAGCAATCGAAACGCCGTGCAGTCGCCGCCGGCGCATCGGTGCAGCAGCGCAGCGGTGTCATCGCCTGCAGCGGCGTGGACTGTTGCGGACATGATCGGTCGCCGTTTCGGCCTTCTACCTCATACGGCGCTACGAGCGAGTCGGATGCACCAGCCACAGATCATCCGAAAGGCGCCACTCAGTCCGGTCCGCCAAGGTCGCGGGCCACTTCAGGCGCATGCAACAATCGGTCGATCTTGGTGGCGTACTCAAGTGCCGTGTCAGGCTGAAACGTCAGGTCGGGGGCGAACCTGAGACGCAGCGCATGCGCCACCTGCCCCCGCAGGAACGGCGTGGCGCGCTTCAGCGCAGGTAACAGCGCGTCCACGTCCGAACGGCCCAGCCGTGACACGAAGACCGTGGCGTGTTTCAGATCGGGCCCGACCCGCACCTCGGTGACGGTGATCTGCGCATCCGCCAGCTCCGGGTCGCGAAAGTCCCGCCGCTCGAACAGGCCGGCAAGCACGTGGCGGATCTCCTCCGCCACACGCAGCTGTCGCTGCGACGGTCCGGCAGCCGGCTTCCTCAAGCCGGAACCATCTCCGTCTCGAAGCATTCGATCATGTCGCCTTCCTGCAGGTCATGGAAATTGGCGAACGACAGACCGCACTCGTAGCCGCGCGCCACCTCGCGCACGTCGTCCTTGAAGCGCTTCAGCTGCGACAGGTCGCCGTTGTGGATCACCACGTTGTCGCGCAGCACGCGCACACCGGCGCCACGCTTCACGACACCGTCTGTCACCATGCAGCCGGCCACCTTGCCAGTGCGTGTGATGTTGAACACCTTGCGGACCTCGGCGTAGCCCAGGAAGCGCTCGCGCGCCTTCGGTGCGACCTTGCCCTGCACCAGCTTCTCGATGTCGTCCGCCACCTCGTAGATGATCGAGTAGTAGCGGATGTCGACCCCGTCACGCTGTGCCAGGTCGCGCGCCTGCGCGGTGGCGCGCACGTTGAACGCCAGCACGTAGGCATCCGAGGCCTTGGCGAGCTGGATGTCGCTTTCGGTGATCTGACCAACCGCGGCGTGCAGCACGCGGACCTTCACCTCCTCATGCGCCAGCTTCAGCACGGTCGCCTGGATCGCCTCCGCGCTGCCCTGCACGTCAGCCTTGATCAGCACGGTGACTTCCTTCTGCTCGCCGGCCTGGATGCGGGCGAGCATCTCGTCGAGCGTACCGCGCGCGCCGGCCGTCACGCCAGCCGCCTTGTCGCGCAGCTTGCGGGTGCGGAACTCCGCGATCTCGCGCGCCCGGCTCTCGTTCTCCACCGCGACGAATGGCTCGCCCGCGGACGGCACTCCCGCCAGCCCCAGGATTTCCACCGGCGCCGACGGTCCAGCCTCGCTGATCGCACGTGCCTTGTCGTCCAGCATGGCGCGCACCCGGCCCCACTCGGCGCCGGCCACCACGATGTCGCCCTGCCGCAGCGTGCCCTTCTGCACCAACACTGTCGCCACCGGCCCGCGACCACGGTCCAGCCGGCTCTCGATCACCGTGCCTTCCGCGGCACGCTCGGGGTTCGCTTTCAGGTCGAGGATCTCCGCCTGCAGCGAGATCGCCTCGGTCAGCTTGTCCAGCCCGGTCTTCTTGGTGGCGGAGACTTCGACGTCCTGCGTCTCGCCGCCCATATCCTCGACCACGACCTCGTAGCTGAGCAGCTCCTGGCGCACGCGACCGGGATTGGCGTCCTCCTTGTCCATCTTGTTGATCGCGACGATCAGCGGCGCGCCAGCCGCCTTGGCATGGCGGATCGCCTCGATGGTCTGCGGCATCACACCGTCATCGGCGGCCACGACCAGCACCACGATGTCGGTCACGGAGGCGCCGCGGGCGCGCATCGCGGTGAAGGCCTCATGGCCCGGCGTGTCGATGAAAGTGATCTTCTCGCCACTCGGCATCTCAACCTGATATGCGCCGATGTGCTGGGTGATGCCCCCCGCCTCGCCCGCGGCGACGTCTGTCGCGCGCAGCGCGTCGAGCAGGGAGGTCTTGCCGTGGTCGACGTGGCCCATCACGGTAACGACCGGCGCGCGCGGTCTCAGGTCGGCCTCGGTGTCGGCGGCGCCTTCCAGGCCCATTTCGACATCGGACTCGGAGACACGACGCGCGCGGTGCCCGAACTCCTGCACCACGAGTTCCGCGGTATCCGCATCCAGCGTCTGGGTGATTGTCGCCATGACGCCAAGTTTCATCAGCGCCTTGACCACCTCGCCGGCGCGAGCGGCCATCCGGTTGGCGAGTTCCTGCACCGTGATGTTGTCCGGCAGAATGACGTCGCGCACCACCTTCACCTGATCTGAGCGAAGCCGCTCCAGTTCTGCCTGCCGGCGTTCGCGCTCGCGCTGGCGCCGCACCGAGGCCAGCGACCGCACACGCTCGTCCTCGCCCTCGATCGCCGCCTGCACGTCGATCCGGCCCGCACGGCGGCCGGCATCGGTGCCCTTCTTGGCGACGACGGTCTGCGGCTTGCGCGGCATCACCAGCCCGCCCGGGCGGCGGATCGGCCGGGCCTCTTCCTCCTCCTCCATCCCGCGCGTGCCGGGACGCAGGCGCAATGTCTCGGTCGGCGTCGTGGGCGTGGCAGTCGGCGTTGGCGCCTGTGCCGGTCGGTTGCGCGCCTCCTCGCCCGTTGCCGCGGGGGCGGTACCCTGCGTCGCCGCAGCGGCCTCGGCTGCCTTGCGGGCTGCCTCCTCCACTTCCAGGCGGGCGGCGTCCTCAGCCGAGCGCCGGGCTTCCTCCTCCGCCGCCTTGCGTTCTTCCTCCTCGCGCCGGCGCGCCTCCTCGGCGGCCGAGAGGATCGAGATCTTCTCCTGCTCTCGCTCCTGCTCCCGCCGTTCAGCCTCGCGCTTTGCGGACTCGCGCTGTTGCTCGACCAGGGCGCGCTGCCGCGCCGCGAGCTCGGTCGCGGTCAGAGCACGGGGGACCGCGGTCGTGACCTGACGTTCTTCCTGCGCCGCACCGCCACGCGCTGTCGGTGCGGTGCCGGCTGGCGTCGCCGGGGCGCCGGTCCCGGTCCCTGGCGTGCCCACCGAGGCACGCTTCTTGCGCACCTCCACCTGCACCACCTTGGAGCGGCCGTGACTGAAGCTTTGTCGTACGGAACCGGCATCGACAGTGCGGCCGAGCTCCAGACGGCCCGCTGGCCGCAGTGAGAGCCGGCCCTTGCCGGTATCCTGATCGTTGGTTTCGCTCATCAGCTACCCGTTGGCCCCGTCCAAAATCTGTTCGTCTGTTGCGCCCGTCTTGCCGCTGGCGTCGCTCCGCCGCAACCCCCCGAGCCGCCCCGCCTCGATCGCGAGACGTTCGCCCAACCGTCCGGGCGCGATCGCGACGTGCACCACATGGTCACGACCGAACACCCGGCCAAGCACCGATGCCTCGAGAGGGGCCAATACCGTGATGCCCTCTCTGGCACCGCTAAGAAATCGTGCGCGCTCCGCCGCGCTGCCATCCGACGCCTGCAGGATCAGCCGGCACCGCCCGGTCCGCAGCCACTCGCGCGCCTTGTCGAAGCCAGCGACCGCCTGACCGGCGCGTCGTGCCAACCCCAGCAATTCACCGATCCGCCGAACCAGCGCCGCCTCGAGCAGGGCAGGGAGATCAGGAGGCACGGTGACAGGGCCACGTGCGGCCCTGGCGAAGGCGCGTCCCAGCCCCCCCTTTGCGCGGGCGCCTTCTAACACATCGCCGCACGCACTCAACCAGATTCCCCGTCCAGGCAGAGTTGCGGTCAGGTCCGGCACCAGAGCCCTGTCAGGGGCGACGACGAAACGGATCATGCGCTCCTTCGGCAACCGCTCACGCGTGACGATGCACCGGCGAAGCGGGCCGGTTTCGGCATCATCGTCAGCGATTTCCGCGACTGCCTCAGTCGTGATGCGCCTCCTGCGGTGTCTCTTCGGCAAACCAATGCGCACGGGCCGCCATGATCACGTCATTGGCAGCGCTCTCGTCCATGTTGTCGGCGCCGACGATCTCGATCAGCTCGTCCGACGCCAGGTCGCCAAGGTCGTCCAGCGTCTTCACGCCCTTCTCGCCGAGTGCGACGAGCATCGCCGGAGTCAGTGCCTCGATCGCGGCGACTTCATCGGTCACACCGAGCTCGACGCGCTGTTCAGTCAGCTCGCTGTCCCGCCTGGAGATGAATGCTTCGGCGCGACGGATCAGCTCGGCCGCGATGTTCTCGTCAAACCCTTCGATCGCTGCGAGTTCGTCGGGCGGCGTGTACGCAAGCTCCTCGACCGTCGAGAAATCCTCCGTCACCAGCAGGCCGGCGATGACGTCGTCCACGTCCAGCGCCTCGACGAACAGGCTGCTGCGCCGGCGGAACTCCTCCTGCCGCCGCTCGCTCTCTTCGGCCTCGGTCAGAATGTCGATGTCCCAGCGGGTAAGCTGACTGGCCAGCCGTACGTTCTGGCCACGCCGGCCGATCGCGAGGCTGAGCTGCTCCTCCGGCACCACGACCTCGACGCGCCCGGCCTCCTCGTCCATCACCACCTTGGTGACTTCCGCCGGCGCCAGTGCGTTGACCACGAAGGTTGCCGACTGCGGCGACCAGGGGATGATGTCGATCTTTTCGCCTTGCAGCTCCTGCACCACCGCCTGGACGCGCGAGCCGCGCATGCCGACGCAGGCACCGACCGGATCGATCGAGGAGTCGCGACTGATCACCGCCATCTTGGCGCGGCTGCCCGGATCACGCGCCACCGCCTTGATCTCGATGATGCCGTCGTAAATCTCCGGCACCTCCTGCGCGAACAGCTTCGCCAGGAACCCCGGGTGCGTGCGCGACAAGAAGATCTGCGGCCCGCGAGGCTCCTCGCGTACGTCGTAGATGTAAGCGCGCACGCGGTCGCCGTTGCGGAAACTCTCGCGCGGGATCAGTTCGTCGCGGCGCAACAGCGCCTCGGCGCGGCCGAGTTCCACCATCAGGTTGCCGTACTCGGTGCGCTTCACCACCCCGTTGATGATCTCGCCGACGCGGTCCTTGAATTCCTCGTACTGCTTCTTGCGCTCGTACTCGCGCACGCGCTGCACGATCACCTGCTTGGCGGTCTGCGCGGCGATGCGCCCAAAATCGATCGGCGGCAGCGGATCGACCAGGTGCTCGCCAAGCTTGATCTCCGGCTGGAATTTGCGAGCGATGTGGACCGGGATCTGGGTTTCCTCGTTCTCCACGGTTTCCACCGCCTCGGTCCAGCGGGAGAGGCGCACGTCGCCAGTCTTCCGGTCGATCGTCGCGCGAATGTCCTTCTCATGCCCGTACTTGGCGCGGCCAGCCTTCTGGATGGCTTGCTCCATGGCTTCCAGCACTTCCTCCCGGTCGATGTTCTTCTCGCGCGCGACGGCGTCTGCGACCAGGAGCAGTTCCGGGCGGGCAATTGCGGTATCCATTCTGGCCTCTGTTCTAGTTGGTTCGAGGTGGAGTTGCGGTGGCAGCGATCAGTGCGTCGGTCAACACCAATTTGGCACGGCGAATCGCGTCGAGTGGCAGCACAATTTCGTTCCCGTCGTCGAGCCGCAACCGCGCACCGGTTTCATCGGCGCCCAGCGCGACGCCGGAGAAGCGTCGGCGGCCGTCGATCGGCGCACTGGTCTCGGCGCGCGCGAGGTGGCCGGCGTAGCGGTTCCAGTCCTTCGCGCGGGTCAGCGGTCGGTCGATGCCGGCGGAGCTCACCTCGAGCGACCAGGCGCCTGGTAACGGATCCTCCACATCCAGCACGGCGCCAAGTGCGTGGCTGATCGCCTCACAGTCCGCGACGGTGATCTGGCTGCCGTCGGCGCGATCGGCCATGACCTGCACGGTAGGCCGGTCGCGGCCGAGGACGGCGACGCGCACCAGTTCGTACCCCATGCCGTCCAGCGTGGGCGCGACGATGGCGGCCAGCCGCGATTCGAGGCTCGTGTCGTGAGGTTCGGGTGCGTCCAAAACAAAAAAGGCGGCCGGTTAAGGCCACCCTCCGTAGCTATGCGGAAGATTGATTTGTGGCCAAGACATAGAGGGAAGGATGGGAGTTTGCAAGGTGGCGACAGCTTGCAGCCCGGGGTATTTCACTTGTCAACAGGATACGGAGGACCATGGAGCAGCGTTGACGCGACGCGCCTGAGCGAGCCTGCGGTTACCTTGCCTTACCGTCATGGGGGCTTGGCTCGGCCACCCGCGTTTTCATCCCTCGCGCCAAGCAGCCAATCATCCCGCTCGCTTTCCCTGCATCGCCACCCAGCAACAGCATTGATCCAGATCAATGCTGTTGCCACCACAGCATGACCAAGTCAGCCTGCGCCACCATGGAGAGGTAATAAAATGAAGCGTCAGCGAAGAGTTGGGCAGGTCCTCACCCTGAGTTTGCTGCTCGCGACCGCCGGCGGCCTATACGCGGAGACGCATGCGCAGAACGCAACGCCACCCAAGCCGCCAACGGCGCAAGGCAAACCGCTGGCGCCGACGAAGATGGTGCTCGAACCGCGAGCGATGGAGTTGCTCAAGGCAGCAAGCGACCGGCTCGCAGCGGCCAAGTCGATGTCCTTCACTGCCGTCGCAAGCTACGAATATCCGAGCCAGCTCGGGCCGCCGATCCTCTATACGGTGCGCTACGACGTCACCATGCAGCGACCTGACAAGCTCCGGGTGATCATTCCAGGCGATGGGCCGGCCTCCGAGTTCTACTACGACGGCAAGTCGATGACGGCTTACGCGCCGGCGGAGAATCTGGTCGCTGTCGCCGATGCGCCGCCGACGATCGACGGCGCGCTGAAGGCCGCATTCGACAAGGCCGATATCTATTATCCGTTCACCGATCTGCTCGTCGCCGATCCCTATGCCGCCCTGACGAACGGCGCGGTCCTCGCGTTCTACATTGGTCCGTCGGGCATGGTGGGCGGCGCCAAGACCGACATGGTGGCGTGGGCCAACAGCGACGTGTTCCTGCAGATCTGGATTGGTGCCGACGACAAGCTGCCGAGGCGCGTGCGTGCTGTCTACCGCGCCGATCCGCTGAGCCTGCGCCATGAGCTTGACCTGTCGAACTGGCAGATCGACCAGGAGATCCCCGCCGGCACGTTCACGTCGGAGAAGGCCAAGACCGCGTCGCCGATGAAGTTCGACAGTCCCGCGCATGCGTCCGCGCCGCCCGGCCTGAAGCCGCTGCGGAACACGAAGCCCCCCAAGGCAGCGTCCGCCCAGCCGGCGGTAAAGTCACCCTGATGAGGTCAAATGTTATGAAAGCACTCGTCGTCATGGCCACGGCCCTGCTGGTGGTCACCCTGCGGCCAGATCCGGCCAACGCGTGGGCCAGCGCCAACAGGTGGGGCGGCAGCACGACACATACCTGGGGCTCTACCAGCCACACCAACGCCTGGGGTGGCAGTTCGAGCCATACCTACGGTGAGGGCACCGAGCACACCAACAGGTACGGCGGCAGTACCTACGGAGCGTATGGGGAAGGAGCGGCGCACACCTATGCCTCGGGAGCGACCGTCTATCACCCGCCTGGCTACGGCGGCTATTACGGTTATCCCGCGTATCACCCGCCGGTCGCGGTGCCATACTATTCAGCGTCGGGTTGCTACGGCTGCGCAGCCGCTGCCGGTGCCGTGGTTGGCGCGACTGTCGGCGCTGCCGCGGCGAGCGCGGCAGCCCGACCGCCGGTATATGCGCCGCCCGCCGCGCCAGTGGCCTATGCGGCTTTACCAGCCGGTTGCGTCTACCGACCCCTCCCTCAGGAATACGAATGTGGGGGCACGTGGTTTGCCCCCGCCTATGGCGCCAATGGCGTCTACTACCGCGTGGTGCCCGCGCCGTGACAGAGGCACGAGCATCCCTGCCGGGCGATCATCGCGTTCTTGGCGCGCGTGCCGTCAGCTGATCTCGGCCATCTTGGCGCGCGCCGCTTCCTCGCGTCGCACCCGCGCCACCGCTGCCTCGCCGCCGCTGGTCGCATGATAAAGGTCGAGAGTATCCAGCTCGTCCTCGCACGGTGCAGCAATCGAGAGGTCGGTATAGGCCCACCGGTCCGGGGCCCCCAGAACCTCTTTCAGCGTGCGCCTGGCCTCGCGATAGACAGCGAAGTAGCGCCACGCCTTCATCACGGTCTCACTGGCATAGCGGCTATAGAATGCCAGGGGGTTTTCGCGCGGCATTCCGTGGCGGCGGTCGCGGCGAAACTTCAGGCGGAAGGCGCCACCTTCCAGCGGATGGACGGCTTCGTAGAGAACCATCAGCTTGAACCATAACATCGTGGTCAGTGCTGTCTTCGGCCTCCCGAGCCGGTGCGCAGCGGCCCGGCGAAGAATTGTCCGCATGTGTTCCGGCGTATAGTAGTTCGCCCACGCCGCACGATACGCCTCGTCCCACTCAGCGTCCGTCATGCGGGAATGATGCGTCACGCGATGATTGAGGTCGTACTTGTTCAGATCGGGGTCCATCCACTCTCCGCGTCGCCACATCTCGCGGTGATCCTCGGAACCGGGCAGCGGCGTGAGAACGAAGAATTCCAGGATATCGAGTGGCAGTTCCCGCTTGATGATCTCGATGTCGCGAAGGATCGACTCCTTCGTGTCCCCCGGGAAGCCGATGATGTAGCCGGCATAGGTAATGGCACCAGCCTCGCGCCATGCCTGCAGCATCGTGCGATACTCGGTGATGCGGTTCTGCCGTTTCTTGGCGCCCAGCAGATTCTCCGGATTGATGTTTTCCAGCCCGATGAACACCCGTCGCACCCCGGCGCGGCCGGCCTTCTCGATGAAGTTGGGAATGCGGTGGCAGAGCGTGTCCACCTGGATGGTGAAACCGATGTTCAGCCCTTCGTCCCGCAGCGCGATCATGCGGTCGAACAGCGGCTCCCAGTGACGGTTTCGCGCGAAGTTGTCGTCTGTGATGAAGAATCGCCCGATGCCTTGCGCGATATTCTCGCGGATGATCCGTTCCAGGTCATCCGGCGAACGGAATCGGCTCTTGCGTCCCTGCACGTTGATGATGGTGCAGAATGAGCATTGATAAGGGCAGCCACGGCCCAGGTCGATGCTCGACAGGGAGCCGGAGGTACGGCGGATATGCTTGCGCGGCAGTATCGGCGGTGGCTCACCCTGAAGCGACGGCAAATCGTCCATGAAATTGTAGAGCGGTGCCAGCTTACCAGCCCACGCATCACGGAGCACCCCGTCAAGGCGGCCTTCCTCGGCCTCGCCCGCAAAGAAGGTGATGCCGAGTGCCTGTGCCTCGCGCATCTCCTGCGGCATCTCGGGCAGCATCGCGAGGCAGCCTGAGATATGAAAGCCGCCCATGGCGACCGGCATCCCCGCCGCAAGGAACACTCGCGCCAGATCGACCGCGCGGGGAAACTGGTTGGTCTGCACACCCACCAGAGCGATCAATGCTTTGCCGCCCGCGTGTCTTATCTCGCGTACTATGCGACTGGGTCTCACCCGTCGATTGGTTTCGTCGTACGTGTGCAATCGGATCGTGGCATCCGCACCAAGTACCGCACGGCGCTGCGCATCTTCGGCAAGCCCGTTCAGGCATGCGAGCGTGTTGGACGGGATGGCCGAACGGACCCATTGAATGGGGTAGCCGTCGTCGTCGTAATGCGACGGTTTGATCATGACCAGGTGAAAGACACCCGATTCGCCTCTGACAGGGGCAATCTTCATTGTGTCTTCCTGGGGCGCACCAGCGCCGCCAATAATGATGTTTGTGCGCCGTCTCCCGCGCTTCGCAGTCCACGCTACCACAAGATGCGCTGCACGTGCACAACATGCCGAACGAATGCGCGCATCATCCTGTCGCACTCGCAGCACGGGCGCGGTACTTGCTCGATCGCCATAGCTACCTGGGCTTTGGCAGACCGGCGTAGACGTCGCCTGGAAGCACGGACATCACGAACACGCTGGGCTTGTCGTCTGGGCCGAACGGGCCGGGGACCTTGTTCTTTACCGGAGGCACGCTCTTGAGGAATGCCGCGATCGCCAGCGCGTCGGGTTTTGTCAGGTGCGACAGGCCCTGCCAGGGCATCACCAGCGCCAGGACGCGCCCATCCGGCCGGACGCCCGTGGTGATTGCGGTCACAATCTGCTGTTCTGTCCAGTTCCCCAGGCCAGTCTCCCTGTCCGGCGTCAGGTTCGGGGGGACGAATGTGCCCAGTTTGGGGATGCCGAAGCCGACGTCGGAACCGCCAAGATATCGCTTGAGGTCGGGATGACCGAGGAAGTTGCCCGGCGTATGGCAGTCGGTGCAGCCACCCAGCTGGACGAGGTACCGTCCGCGCTCCACTTGTGGATTGGCCGCGTGCACCGATGCGAAAGGCACGGCAGCGACGACCGCTGCCACGGCGAGGTAAAGCCCGGCGTGAAACATTCCCGCTCCCCAATTTACTCGGCCGAGCAATACCGCAGCGGCCCGTAGTCACTCAAGTTCGCTGCGACGACGGTCCCATCTCATTGCTAGGCAGGGAGCGAGCGAATGCCGCGGGCCTTGCGTCAGCTGAGTAGTATAGTGAGTTTCACCTGCCCATGGGCAACGTTCGCACTGCCCTGATCACCGGCGCTTCGTCGGGCATCGGCGCGTCGCTCGCCGTGGCGCTGGCGGCGTCCGGCGTGACCCTGCACTTGTGCGGTCGCAACCCGACGCGTCTGGAGGCTGTCGCCCAGACCTGCCGCGGACGCGGCGGCATCGTGACCACGACGACGCTCGACGTGCGGGACGCCGATGCGATGGCGGCCTGGATTGGCGGCGCGGGGCACCTCGACCTCGTGATCGCGAATGCTGGGATTTCAGGCAGATCGCGCGACGGCGGGGCGGAATCCTGGAATCTGGCGCGGGCGATATTCGAGACCAATCTCGGTGGCGTGCTGAACACGGTGCTGCCGGCGATGGCGGTCATGGCGGAGCAGTTGCCAGGAGCCGGCGCGGTGCGGGGGTGGATCGCCGTGATCTCCTCCATCGCGGCGTTCATGGCGGCGCCTGACTCGGCGGCCTACTGCGCGTCGAAGGCGGCGGTCGACAGGTGGATCGTCGCCAGCGCGCACGAGGCTCGGCAGCGCGGCATTGTGCTGACCAGCGTATGCCCCGGGTTCATACGGACCGCGATGACGGCGGACTATCGCTTCCCGATGCCAGGGCTGATGGACGCCGACCGGGCGGCGCATGTCATCCTGCGCGGCGTGGCTGCGGGGCGCGTGCGGGTCGTGTTCCCGTGGTGGATGGGCCTCGCCGCACGTCTTGCCGGCCTGTTGCCGCCGCGCGTGATGGCGGCGGTGGCGAACCGGCACCAGTAGCGTCCTTGGGGCACGCACTATTGCGTGAATCCCATGACCCACGAATTCATCTATTTGAATGCTGCTACCCCGGGGAGACATGCATGGCGCCCGCCCAAAAATTCGGTGCCTGTGCCCCGCAGAACGAGTGGAAGGCGCGCAATGCCGAGAACTGATTCGCCCGTTGTGGTGGCAAGGCGACACGTCATCGAGTTCGAGCACCGGGTCGAACGTCAGAGGGAACTCCTGGAAAGACTGGAGCGCGGCAAGAACTCTCCGATGATCGTCGCCGAGGCCCGCAAGGTCCTTGGGACCCTGGAGGAAAGCCTGCGGCTGGCGCGTGCCCATCTTCAGCTTGAGATCGACCATTATGGCGACCAGGAGGAAACACCCTAGTCCAAGTGACGACGCGTCCAGCCGGCATCACGCCGCCCACACGGTGCGGTTGATCGCCTCTGGTTAACCTTATGTTCGTGGTTCGTTCGTATCATGCGGCCAACCGCATACAGCGGAGCGGGAGGACCACCATGGACAATTTCGCCCGCGCGGCCCGCCCCTACGCCGCCACCCTGCGCCATTTACGCAAGCGCCCAGCCACCAAGGAAGAGACCGGGCCGATAGCGCCGCCGGCACCCGCGCCCAAAGTGCCGGCCGCGGATCCCACGCCGGAGGTGGCGCCGAGCTTTGTCGCCCTCCGGCCAGGCGCCGATCCGATTCCCGCCGTCGTGATGTTCCAGCCGCGCGACCGGTTCGGCCAGCCGATCCCGGGCGGACGTGTCGACCAGATGACGCGGGCGCAGGCGCTCGCCTCCCTGGCCTGGCCACGCGATCCGAAGCTGGAGGCTGCGGCGATCGCCGAGGAAGAGGCCATGATGGCCGAACAGGCGGCGCTCGACGCGCATGGCGCAGCGGCAAAGAACGACACTAGATAAAGCATCGCCCGGACGCGGTTGCTTTGGCGTCCGCGTTCCCCCAGAAAGCGCCCGCACCAGAGCGGGACCGGCGCCATGACGACAGGCTACTTCTTCGAGGACCTGCAGGTCGGCCAGACGGCGAGCCTGGGCAAGACCATCACCGAGGCCGACATCCTGCTCTACGCGGCGGTGTCGACTGACACCAACCCGATCCACATCGACGCCGATGCGGCGAAGCAGTCGATCTTCGGCGAGCGGATCGCGCACGGCATGCTCACCGCCGGCCTGATCAGCGCCGTACTCGGCACACGGCTGCCAGGCCCAGGCGCGCTCTACATGCGCCAGTCGCTGCGCTTCGCCGCTCCGGTGAAGATCGGCGACACCGTGAAGGCCACCGTCACCGTCACCGCGCTCAACGCGGAGAAGAAGCGCGCCACGCTCAGCACTGTCTGCGCGGTCGGCGACACAGTGGTGATCGACGGCGAAGCCTACGTGCAAGTGCCCTCCCGGCCGTGATCCGCATCTTCCACGGCTGGCAGGACCTGCCCACCGACGCGCGCGGCGCCACCGTGGCACTCGGCAATTTCGACGGCGTGCACCGCGGGCATGCGGAAGTGATCAAAGCCGCGCACGCGGCGCGGCCGAAGGTTCCCCTCGGCGTGCTGACCTTCGAGCCGCATCCGCGCGAGCATTTCCGTCCCGACGATCCACCATTCCGCCTGACGCTGTCGGCCGAACGCGCGGAGGCGCTGGAGGCACTCGGCGTCACGCTGCTGTACGAGCTGCGCTTCGACCACGAATTCAGCCTGATGCCGGCTGAGAGCTTCGTCGCCGAGGTGCTCCACCAGGGCCTCGGCGCACGGCATCTGGTGTGCGGCCCGGACTTCGCGTTCGGCCGGCGCCGCGGCGGCGGCACGGAGTTCCTGGCCGCGCGCGCGGAGGCCCTCGGCATGGGGCTGACCCTGGTGCCGCTGCTCGCCGACGGCGCCGGCCCGATCTCGGCGACGCGCATCCGCCGCGTGCTGCAGGACGGCTATCCGGAACGCGCGACCGCCGATCTCGGCCGCCCGTGGACCATCCGAGGCACCGTCGCGCACGGCGACGCACGCGGGCGGACGATCGGCTTTCCTACCGCCAACATCGCATTGGGCCGCCATCTGGAACCAGCCCGAGGGGTCTACGCGGTGACCACGCGGTTGCCTGACGGGCAGTGGCGGAAGGGTGTCGCGAACATCGGCCGCCGGCCAACGGTAAACGAAGGCCCGGAAAGCCGCCTCGAGGTCAATATCTTCGACTTTGACGCCGACATCTACGGCGCGGAGCTGTCGGTGGCGCTGCACGCTTACATCCGCGAGGAACGCCGCTTCCCTGGCCTCGATGCACTGAAGGCACAGATCGCCGCAGACGCCGACGAGGCACGACGCCTGCTCGCATGATATCGGGAAGGGAGGGCCTACATGCGCCGCAAAAGTTCCCCGCGGCACGCCTCCTTGTCGGCGAGGCATCCTCCGTCCAACCACCACTGCCGCACTGCGCGCAGCAGGGCCCCGACGCGCGGACCTTCCGGTTCGCCGAGCGCCAGCACGTCCCGACCCTCCAGGGGAAACACCGGACGCGGCAGCGCGCCCAGCCGCGAGCGCAACACGGCCCATTCCGGCCCATCACCGCCGGCGAGCCAGGTCCGATCGGTCAGCAGCTCGTGCGTATTGTCGGCGAGCAGGCGACGCAGCCCCGCATCGTCGCCGCCGGGTTGAGGCACCGGGCCGGCGCGCAACGCCACCAACCTGTCGCGCTCGACGGTGGACAGCCGAAGGCGCGCGGCCATCGCCTCGGGATCGCCGGTCAGCAGCGCCGCTAGCCGCAGCAGCGGGTACTCGGGGGCGCCCGCCGCAACCAGACCCGCGAGTCGCTCCGAATCGGCGCCCTCCAGGAGGATCGCGCCCAGGACGCCCGACTCCTCCATCAAGGCCACTGCGGCGCGCGGATCGCGCGCCGACAGGATGCGCGCCAGCTCGCTCCACACGCGCTCGACCGACAGCCTGGGCAGACCGGGCACGCCCGCACGGATCGCTGCCAGCGCGCGTGGATCGGCGACGTCCCTGCCATAACGCGCAAAGAACCGGAAATAACGCAGGATGCGCAGATAATCCTCGGCAATGCGGGTCGCCGGGTCGCCGACGAAGCGCACGACGCCGGCCCGGAGATCGGCGACGCCGCCGAAATAGTCGAACACCTCGCCGGCTCGGGTCAGCGACATGGCATTGATGGTGAAATCGCGCCGTGCCGCATCCGCCTGCCAGTCGTCGGTGAAGGTCACCACGGCGTGCCGCCCATCGGTTTCCACGTCGCGCCGCAGCGTGGTGATCTCGAAGCTGCGTCCGTCGGCCACCGCCGTCACCGTGCCATGATCGAGCCCCGTCGGCACCGCGCGGATGCCAGCCGCTTGCAAGGCCTCGGTCACCTGATCGGGCGTGCGGGGTGTCGCAAGGTCGATCTCGGCGACGGTGCGACCCGCCAGCGTGTCGCGCACAGCACCGCCGACCACGCGTGCCTCCGGCAATGCGGCCATCACCGCGGCCAGCCCCGGTTCCGCCAGGAAGGCAGGTGGTGCGATGCGCAGGGCCGGTGCGTTGCTCATCGCGGCACAGCGTGGCCGGAGATCACCTTGCCGTCCTGCAGATGCGCCGGCTCGTAGTTGGCACCTGGGGGCAATGCATCGTCCTGGCTCAGCCAGATCAGGATGCCCGCTAGCATCGCCAACACACAGGCGGCGCCGACGACGAGACGGACCGACGGTCCGCCCTCAAATGCCGCGAAACGCCATAGCGCAAAGACGACGAAGGGCGCGAGGAACAGTGCCAGTTCAACCAGCCGCAGCATGCGGCCCCGCCGCCCGCAGCTTCTGCGCCAAGTGCACCAGGATGGCCGCTGTCGCTCCCCAGATGTAGTGGTCAGGATGCGGCCATACCCAGTACTCCCGCCAGATGCCGCGCACGTGATGGCGTTGGCGCTTTGGCGCGTCGGGATCGAGCAGCACGTCGATCGGCAGTTCGAACAGCGATTCCACCTCGTCCGGTGCCGGCCGCAGCGACAGGCCGGGCGGCAGCAGGCCAAGCACCGGCGTGATGCGATAACCGGTTCCGGTCACGTAGTCAGCCATCCGTCCCAGCACTTCCACCAGCGCAGGATCGAGCGCGATCTCTTCCTCCGCCTCGCGCAATGCCGCCGTCTCGGCATCCGCATCGTGCGCGTCGATCCGTCCGCCGGGGAAGCTCACCTGTCCGCCATGCTTGTTCAGCCGGGCATTTCGCTTGGTGAGCAGAATGGCCGGCACCGGGCCCAGGATAACCGGCACCAGCACGGCCGCGGGCACCGGTGCCTGGTCCAGCACGTCGAGCATATCGTCGCCATGAGCGACCTCGCCGGGCAGCGGTTCAGCAGCAATCGCGGTGAGCCGCGCGCGCAGCTCGGTAGCCGTCATCGTGGTGGGATCACGTTTCGCTGGGAGGCAGTTCGCCAAGCGAGAAGAACCGGCCGCGGCTCCAGACACCGAGCATGCGGCGGCAGCCAACCCATTCCGGCACAGCCAAAGCGACCAGCTCGTAATAGACGGCACGGTTGATGCGCGCCTCGATACCCCGTTCGCCGGCACCGGTACGAACGAGGATATACGGCGTTGGCTCGCAGGTCAGCAGGTCGTGCGCCACGCGGATCGGGTGATCGGGACCGGCGGTCACTACCTGGTCGACATTGGTGCGGAAGGACAGAGTTTGCCGGTGCCCATCGCCCGTCCAGTCGAGCTCGACAGCGATGAACGGCGCGTCCTCCACCTCGATCTGCCCTCGCTCGGCTGGCGTCTCCAGCCAGAACGACCCGTCCGCCTCGCGCTTCAGCACGCTGGCGAACAGGCACACGAGCTCCTTCCGCGCGATCGGGCTGCCGCGATACAGCCAAGTGCCGTCGCGCCGGATCAGGAAGGGAAGGGGACCGCACTCCACCGGCACACGGCGTGGACGAGACTGAGGGCATGCCGCACGCATCGGCTCCGCGAACGCCGCGGTCGTCGTCCGCGCACCGGATCCTCGACCGAGGATACCGGCAAGCGGTGCTGGAGAATTCGGCTCAGTCACTTCTCCGTCTCCATCCCTCGCGAACTTTCATCCTCGCGGCGGATATAGGTACCATCCCCCCGCACGTGAAAGTGCCTATATGACGGCTTGGTAAGTTTTGTCGAAGGTGTACTGCCGTATGTCCGTGAGCATGGTCCCCACGCCACAAGGTGCGATCGACGCCAGCACGATCCTCGCGGAGGTCGAAGCGCTCGGTCTGCGTATCGGCAGGGTGCGAGCCGCGATCGGCCGCGTGATCTTCGGCCAGGACGAAGTGGTGGATCAGACGCTGATCACGCTGCTCTCGGGTGGCCACGCTCTGCTGGTCGGTGTGCCCGGCCTGGGCAAGAGCCGGCTGGTCGAGACGCTCGGTGTGGTCCTCGGCTTGGCAACCAAGCGCGTGCAGTTCACCCCTGACCTGATGCCGGCCGACATCATCGGCAGCGAGGTACTGGACGAGACGGAGGGCCGTCGCAGCTTCCGCTTCGTGCCTGGCCCGGTGTTCTGCCAGTTGCTGATGGCCGACGAGATCAACCGTGCCAGCCCACGCACCCAGTCGGCGCTGCTGCAGGCGATGCAGGAGCAGCGTGTCGCGGTGGCGGGTGTCGAGCACGGACTGCCGCGGCCGTTCCATGTGCTGGCGACGCAGAACCCGATCGAGCAGGAAGGCACCTACCCGCTGCCCGAGGCGCAGCTCGATCGCTTCCTGCTCGAAATCGACGTCAGCTACCCCGCGCTCGAGGCGGAGCGGACCATGCTGCTCGCCACGACCGGGATGGCCGAGGCGCCGCCGGAGCCGACAATGACCGGCGACGAACTGCGCGCGGCACAGGCGCTGATCCGGCGCGTGCCGGTGGGTGAGAAGGTGGTGGACGCCATCCTGTCGCTGGTGCGCGGCGGACGGCCGGAGACTGGCGATGACGAAACTGTGCGCCGGCATGTCGCATGGGGTCCCGGGCCGCGCGCGGCGCAGGCGTTCATGCTGGCCTCGCGCGCCCGCGCGCTGCTGGGTGGCCGGCTCGCACCCAGCATCGACGATGTGGTGGCGCTGGCGCGCCCGGTGCTGCGCCATCGCATGGCGCTGAATTTCTCTGCCCGGGCCGATGGCGTGGCACTGGCCGATGTGATCGACCGTCTGGTTGAGCGACTTGCCTAGCGGATTTGCGCAGGCAGCGGCGGACGCACGGCGGGCCGAGGCGCTTGGTGCGCGACTGCCGCCACTGCTGGTCGCCGCCGAACGTGTGGCGGCAACGGTCGCTCAGGGCGTGCACGGGCGGCGTCGGGTCGGTCAGGGCGACAGCTTCTGGCAGTTCCGCCGCTTTGTCGCAGGCGATCCGATCGCGCGCATCGACTGGCGGCAGTCGGCGAAGTCGGGGCGGCCGGCGCCGGACGGCTGGTTCATCCGCGAGACCGAGTGGGAGGCTGCACAAACAGTCTGCCTGTGGCGTGACGCCTCCGCCTCGATGCACTGGCGGTCGCGCGGCACGCCGGTGGAGAAGTGCGAACGGGCTAACCTGCTGCTCCTGGCCCTGGCTGCCCTGCTGCTGCGCGGCGGCGAGCGGGTCACCATGATCGTACCCGATGCGCGGCCGGTTTCCGGTCGTGCCGGGTTGGACCGGCTGGCCGAAGCGTTGGCGGGCAACGCTGACGACGATGTCGGGCTCCCGCCGCGCGTGCCTCTGCCGCGGCATGCGAGGGTCGTACTGTTCGGCGACTTCTTGTCACCGCTCGCGGATATCCAGGCGGTGGTCGGCCGCATGTCGGCGATTCCGGTCACCGGGTACCTACTGCAGATCCTCGACCCGGCGGAGGCAGACCTCCCGTACAGCGGGCGCATCCGCTTCCGCGGCCTGGAGCGCGAGGGCGACACGCTGATCCCGCGGGTGGAGGGCGTGCGCGACGAATACGGACGCCGGCTGAAGGCGCAGCAGGAGGGACTGGCGGCAATCTGCTCCGCGGCCGGGTTTGGCTTTGCCATCCACCGCACCGACCATTCGCCCGAGGCCGCACTGCTCGGTCTCTATACGGCACTGACCGCTCGATGATGACCGGAAGAAGTCCGGCCATGACGGTTGAAGGCCGGGCCGTCGCCCGGAACGACTTATGATCTTTGCCGCCCCCTGGGTGCTGTTGGCGCTGCCTGCGCTGCCGTTGTTGTGGTGGCTGCTGCGGGTTACCCCACCGGCACCACGCAGCGAGTCATTCCCGGCGATCCGCCTGCTGATGGGGCTCCATGCACGCGAGGAGACGCCCGCGCGCACGCCCTGGTGGCTGCTGCTGCTGCGCATGGTCGCGGCGACGCTGGTAATCCTGGCGCTGGCACGTCCCGTGCTGGACGCCGGCTCGACACTGGCCGGCACCGGTCCGGTGCTGCTGGTGGTGGACAATGACTGGGCGGCGGCCGGCGACTGGCCGCGCCGCATGCAGGCGGCAAACACCGTGCTGGACCGGGCCGAACGCGCCGGCCGACAGGTGGCGCTTCTGGCCACTGCACCGGATGGCGCCGGTGCATCTGCACAGGTAACCGCACCGCTGCCGGTCGCCGATCTGCGCTCCCGTGTTGCTGCGCTGCATCCCGAGCCTTGGCCTCCGGACCGCGCGGGCGCTGCGAAAGCGTTGTTCGCCTGGCATCGGCCCGGTGCGACGCCGGTCTACCTGGGCGACGGGCTGACCCATGGCGGCAACTTCACCCAGTTCGCTGAGGCGCTAGGCGAGACGGGAGTGGTCACCGAACTGCGCGGCGCCTCGACCCCCGCCCGCCTGCTGCTGCCGCCACAGAACGAGGCCGACCGGCTAGTCGCGAAGGTCGCACAGGCCCCACAGTCGCTGGCAGGTCGCGCCGTGGTGCTGGCGCAGAGCGGCGATGGCCGCACCCTGGCACGCGCGACATTGGACCTGCCGGCCGGCGCCAGCGAGGGCTCCGCGGCGATGGTATTGCCGCCCGAATTGCGCAACCGGCTGGGCCGGCTGGTGCTGGAGGGGCCACCAAGTGCCGCCTCGGTGGTGCTGCTCGACGAACGCTGGCGTCGGCGGCCGGTGGGCGTTCTGGCCGGCGATCTCGCCACCGCCGATACGCCGTTCGCCGGCCCTCTCTACTATCTGCGTCGCGCCCTGACGCCGTACACCGAAGTGCGCGAGGCCGACCTCGCGGCCCTGCTGCAGCGCGAGGTGTCGGTGCTGATCCTCGCCGACCGACCGCTGCCAGCTGGCGCTGAGCGCGACGCGCTGACGAAATGGGTGGAGCAGGGCGGGTTGCTGATCCGCTTCGCCGGCCCGCGCACCGCGGAACAGCCGTTGGGCGAGACCGATCCCCTGATGCCGGTCAAGCTGCTCAGCGGCGACCGTCAGCTTGGCGGGGCGCTGTCCTGGGCAGAACCCGCAGGCGTGGCGCAGTTCAGCGCCACCTCGCCGTTCGCCGGCCTCGCTGTGCCGGATGAGGTCAAGGTCAACCGGCAGGTGCTGGCGGAGCCTTCGGCGGAGCTGACCGCGCACACCTGGGCGACGTTGGCCGACGGCACGCCGCTGGTCACCCAGGCGACCCGCGGCGCTGGCCGCATCGTGCTGTTCCACGTCACCGCCAACGCCGACTGGTCCAATCTGCCGCTGTCGGGCCTGTTCGTGGATATGCTGCGTCGCTTGGTCACCCTGTCGGCGGGTGTGGCGCCGATCGCTGACAATAGCGTGCTGGCACCGGCCGAGACGCTGGACGGATATGGGCTGCTGTCGACGCCGCCGCAGGCTGCGACCGGTCTGCCTGCCAACGAGTTCGCCAGCACCGTCGTCTCGCCGCGTCATCCACCGGGACTCTACGGGCCGGAGAACGGACGGCGCGCACTGAATTTGGGTACCAACCTGCCGATGCCCGAGGCAGCGCCGCCGGTAACCGGTGCCCGCATCGAGGACTACGCCAACACCGCGCCGGAGCGAGCGCTGGGGCCCCCGCTGCTGGCGGTGGCGGTGGCCCTGCTGGCGTTCGACCTGCTGATCGCCCTTGGTTTGCGCGGGCTGCTGCGGCCGAGCCGGATCGCGGCCGCGTTGGCGCTCGGGCTGCTGGCCGCGCCTGGGGCGCATGCCCTCGAAAGCAATCCCAATCCGGCGCTCGCCACGCGGCTCGGGTACGTCGTCACCGGCGACAACCAGCTGGACGCCGTATCGCGCGCGGGGCTGGAGGGGCTGTCGGAATACGTCAACCGGCGCACGGCAGCGACACTGGTCGAGCCCGACGCTGTGGAGCCCGGCAAGACCGATCTCAGCTTCTATCCGTTGCTTTACTGGCCGATCACCGCCGAAGCGCAACCGCTGGTATCCGAGCAGGCGGCGGCGCTGAACGACTACATGAGCCGCGGCGGGATCATCCTGGTAGATACGAGAGAATCAGGATCCGGTGCCGGTTTCGCTCCAGGCACCGGGTCGGCGCTCCAGCGGGTGGCTCAGGGGCTGGTGATCCCGCCGTTGGCACCGCTCACTACCGAGCATGTGCTGGCGCGGGCGTTCTATCTGCTGCAGGACTTCCCGGGACGATATACCGGCGGGTCGGTGTGGGTGCAGCGCGACCAGGACCGCGCCAACGACAGCGTCAGCCCCGTGATCATCGGTGGCAACGACTGGGCATCCGCCTGGGCGGTGGACGATGCGGGGCGCAACCCGTACGCGGTGATTCCCGGAGGGGCGCGGCAGCGGACGGTGGCTTACCGGTTCGGCGTCAATTTGGTGATGTACGCGCTGACCGGGAACTACAAGGGAGATCAGGTGCACGTGCCGGCGATATTGCAGAGGCTGGGGCAGTGAGGGCGGCCGGGCCTCCTCCCCCGGGCGCAAGGGGAGGGGGACGACTTGTGAGCCGAGCAACCAGGGGACGAGAATGGTTCGAGGCACCTAAGCGGCTTTCGCTGCTTGCAGCGATTACCATGGTGTGCGCCTCCGGCGCCTTCGCGCAGACCGCGAGCGAGGTCCTCGGTCCCGCCGCCGTTGTGCCGCTGTCCGTGGAGCAGCCGCCCGCCAGGATCATCGTCGATCAGCCCCTGGCAGAGCCGTTGGCCCAGGGCCTGGTTGTCATCCAGTACCGGACCGAGAACCTGCGGATCGTGCCCGTGTTCGGCACGGCGGCGCTCGCGGTTTCGCCGCGCATCGGGCACGTCCACGTTGCCGTCGACGATCTGCCGTGGGACTGGGCTGCCGTGAGCGGTGATCCCCTCATCATCCAGTACCTGCCTCCGGGCCAGCACCGGGTGTCACTCGAACTCAACAGCGCCAACCACCACGCCCTTGACCAGCGCGTCGTCGAGTTCGTGGTTCCAGACGTCGGCCAGCGGTCGCGGTCGACGATACAGGCATCCACCACAACCACGGACCGGCCACCCGCCAGGATCGTCGTTGATCCGCCCATGGCAGAGCCGTTGGCCCGCGGCGTGGTCTTTCTCCAGTACCGGGCCGAGAATCTGCAGATCGTGCCCGTGTTCGGCCCGGCGGCGCTGGCGGTTTCGCCGCGCATCGGGCACGTCCACGTCACCGTCGACGATCTGCCCTGGCACTGGGCCGACGCGAGCGGCGATCCCCTCATCATCCAGAACCTGCCTCCCGGCCCGCACCAGGTGCAGGTCGAGCTTGTCGACGCCAACCATCGCCCCCTTGACCAGCGCGTCATCGAGTTCGCGATTCCAGAACTCGGCCAGCGATCGCGGTCGACGATGCAGGCGGGCGGCCGATGACCGTGCTGGGCCACGGTTAGATGCACCCTGAGGAAGTGATTGCCGCGCTGCGCTTCGAGCCGCTGCTGCCACTGTGGTTGATCGCGGCACTCGGCGTCGTTGCACTGCTGATCGTGGGGCTCGCCGCGTTCCGCCGGGCGCGCGGCACCGTCTGGCGGCTCGCCGGCTTTGCCGTGCTGCTGCTGTGGCTGGCCGGCCCCCGGATCGTGCAGGAGAGCCGCGACAACCTCCCCGATATCGGTCTGCTGGTGGTGGATCAGACTGCGTCCATGCAGGTCGGCGAACGGGCACGGCTGGCCGACGCGGCCCGCGCCAGGCTCACCCAACAGGCAGCGAAACTGCCCGATCTCGAGCTGCGCACCGTCACGGTGCCCGAGGGCGGCGATGCCGGCACACGGCTGTTCGGTGCCGTCGATCGCGCGCTGGCGGACATTCCACGGTCGCGACTGGCGGGCACGATCGCCATAACTGACGGGCAGGTGCACGACATCCCCGAGACGCCGCCCGGTGGCGCGCCGCTCAACGTGCTGGTTCCCGCCAAGGGAGAGGAGACCGATCGCCGCCTTCGCGTGATAGAGGCGCCGAGTTACGGCATCGTCGGCAAGACGGTCACGCTGCGCGTCGCCATCGAGGACCTGGGCGTCGCGCATCCTTCTCCTTCGGCCAACCTGACGATCCGCCGCGATGGCGAGCCGCCGCGCGTGGAGAATGTACCGATCGGTGCGGAGCAGCGCATCGAGCTGCCGATCACCCGCGCCGGCCCCACTGTGGTGGAGTTGTCGGCTACACCGCTCGCCGGTGAGGTCTCCACCATCAACGACAGGGCAGTGGTCGAGATCAACGGCGTGCGCGACCGCTTGCGCGTGCTGCTGATCTCGGGCGAGCCGCATCCCGGCGAGCGCACCTGGCGGCGGCTGCTGAAGGCGGATCCGTCGGTGGATCTGGTCCACTTCACGATCCTACGCCCGCCGGAGAAGGACGACCTTACTCCGCTTAACGAGCTGGCACTGATCGCTTTCCCAGTGCGCGAGCTGTTCCTCGACAAGATCCACGAGTTCGACCTGATCATCCTGGACCGGTTCCAGAACCGCGGCCTGCTGCCGATGCCCTACATCGCCAACATTGCCGACCATGTGCGCGAGGGCGGTGCGCTGCTGCTCAGCGTGGGTCCGGAGTTCTCGGGAGCGAGCAGCCTGGCAGCCACACCGATCGGCCAGGTACTCCCCGGCGTTCCGGCGTCGATGAACAGCGCCGTGGTGGAGGATCAGTTCCGCCCGCGTGTCACCGATCTCGGGCAGCGCCATCCGGTCACCGAGGGGCTGAGCGGGGCGAACCCGCCCGGCAATCCCGACGCGGCCGCGGCGTGGGGATCCTGGTACCGCCGCATTCAGCCCGCCGACGTGCACGGCGAGGTGCTGCTTGGCACACGGGACAGCCAGCCGTTGCTGCTGCTCGACCGGGTCGGCAAGGGCCGCGTCGCGCTGCTGCTGTCGGATCAGATCTGGCTGTGGTCGCGTGGCCATCAGGGGGGCGGGCCCCAGGCCGAGCTGCTGCGCCGCGTGGCGCACTGGCTGATGCAGGAACCGGAGCTGGAAGAGAACGCGCTCACGGCACATGTCGCCAACGGGCGGCTTTCGATCGAGCGCCGCTCGATCGACCCCGCGCCTCCCGGCCAGGTGACGGTGACCGACCCGGACGGCAAGACGCGGACCCTGGACCTGACCGCGGCGAGCCCCGGCAAGGGCACCACCAGCCTGCCGGCGACGACACCGGGGGTCTGGCAGGTGGGCGACGGGGCGCGCACCGCCTATGCGGCAGCGGGCGCCGCGAACCCGCCCGAATTCGCCGATCTGCGCGCCACGGCGACCCTGCTGCGCAAGCTGGTGAGGGCTTCCGGAGGTGCGGTGCACTTCGTTGGCACCGGCACGCCTGGGGCACCGCCCGACGTGCCGGACCTGCGCCGGACGGAACCGGACCGGCCCGCCGCCGGCAGCTCCTGGATAGGCCTCGAGCGGCGGCATGATCATGTGGTGACGGGGGTTTCCTCGCTGACGCTGCTGCCCGCGTGGATCGCACTCCCGCTGATGCTGGGGCTGCTGGTGCTGGGCTGGCAGCGGGAGGGGACGTGACGGGCTCGGACCGGAGGGCGCCGGACACGCGACGTTAATCCGCCCAGGCGATACTGCCACCTGCGCCATGTCGCAGGAGAGTGGAGTGTGGAGACGTCGGAACGGCAGTCTCGGCTGCAGGCCGCGCTGACGCTGCTGGAGAGTGGCCAGGCCAGGCAGGCCGAGTGCGTATGCAACGAATTGCTCGGCCACGACGACGAGGATATCGAGGCGTTGCTGCTGCGCGGCCTCGCGATCGGGGTGCGGAGCGAGGCGGCTGCTGCGGCGCCAATCCTGAACCGCGTCGGGCTCGCGCGAAGCGGCTTCGCGCATCCGTGCCGCGACTTGGCGCAGATGCTGATCGCGCAGGACAAGGCGGCATTTGTCGAGGCGCAATACCGCGCCTGTCTGGCGTTGACGCCGGACGATCTGCGATTGCGTTATGGCCTGGCGGAATGGCTGCGCGAGCGTGGCGACGGCGAGGCGGCGATCCCGCTGCTCGCCCCCGCGTTGCTGGCTCATCCTGATAACGCGGAGGCGCATTATGAGATGGGTCAGGCCCTGGCCGAAGCCGGCCGCTTCGCCGAAGCAGCGGAGAGCTTCGGCAAGGCCATCGCCTCCGACCCGGCGCCAGCGGCATTCTGGGCCAATCTAGGCATGATGCTGAAGGTGGAAGGGCAACCCGACGCGGCATTGAGGGCCTACGGTGAAGCGCTGGCGCGGGCGCCGAACGATCGGCTGATCAGGATGAACCGCGTCGTGGCGCAACTGCATGCCGGGCGATTTGCCGAAGCCTGGCCCGACGCGGATTTGGTTTTCGCGCAGCCGGGCAGTGCCAGACTTCCGTTCGACCGTCGGCTGCCGCCGTTGTCGGATCGACCGGACCTGCGCGGACGGACGGTCCTCGTCTTTCAGGAGGAAGGTCTGGGCGACACGCTGCAGTTCATGCGCTACCTGCCGTTGCTCGCGCTGCGTGGGGCGCGCGTCGCTGTCGCGGTGCCGCCGGCTTTGACGCGGCTACTGCGCACCGTCCCTGGTGTCGCGGACGTGCCGGAGGGCGACGCCCCCGTACCGCAACACGACTTCCATTGTTCGTTCAACGGGCTGCCGCGCGCCTTCGAGACCACGCTGGAGACGATCCCGTGCGTCGTGCCGTATGTCGCCGCGGACCCGGTGCTGGTGCGGCATTGGGCCGCACGGCTGGCACTCGGGAATGGGCTGCGGGTCGGTATCTGCTGGGCGGGCCAAGCCCGGCCGTGGCTCGCCGGCTTCGTCGCGCTCGATCAGCGCCGCAGCACCAGTCTGGCAACATTGGCACCGCTCGCCGCGGTGCCGGGCATACAACTTGTCAGTCTGCAGAAGGGACCCGCGTCGGCCGAGATCAGCGCTGCCGGATTTGATCTGCTGGACGTGATGGATGAGGTGAGGGACTTCGCCGACACCGCAGCGATCGTCGCCAATCTGGACCTGGTGATCAGCGTCGATACATCGGTCGTGCATCTCGCGGGTGCGATGGGCAAGCCTGTGTTTCTGCTCGATCGCTACGACAATTGCTGGCGCTGGCTGAGCGGGCGCGAGGACAGCCTCTGGTATCCGACGCTGCGCATCTTCCGCCAGCAGCGGAGCGGCGACTGGGCGCCGGTGATCGCGCGCGTCGCTACGGCGCTTGCTGAAGCGGCCTCCCATCCATCCCGTCCGCAGGTCTCCCGAGATGCCGCATGATGCTGGGCGCAAGATCGATCACGTGAACCGGTTCATTGCGAACGGCGCCGGCGGTGAAGCCCGCACCATCGATCAGCAGCGTGGGTGACTGCTCGAAGCGGGCGAGGCCTCCGTGCTGTCCGCAGCCCATCTTATCCTGCTTGCCCCATCGCGGCTTGGCGGCGAGTGATCGTCCCGGAATGCCGAACGCGTTCTCCAGGCCATCGGCCTGCAACGACACGGCAAAGGCCAGATTGTTGTAGGGCGCCTGTCCCACCGTCGCGAGTTTGGTCGCGTCGAACAGATGGCCAACCCACGCCTGCGACATAAGAAAGTCGCCCAGGCGGTCGCGCTGGTGCTCCGCATCCGGATGCAGATAGATCAGGCTCGCATTGCCGCTCGACACTGCGATGACATCATTCGAGTCCTGACCGGACTTCAGGCCGGCGGCGATCAATTCGGCCTCGATGTCGACGGTACCTGATACCGTTTCGTGGCCATGATCGGAGCCGACGATCAGCAGGATGTCGTCGCCGGCCGCACGTCGCCGATCCACAGCCGCGATCACCTCCCCGGCGTGACGGTCCGCGTCGCGGACGACGGCAAGATGTTCCGGCGAGCCTAAAGGAAGCTCGTGCTGGGAGTGGTCGGGCTCGCCCAGCCAAAGCACGGCGAGCGCGGGGCTGCGCGTACCCAGCGTATCGGCAATGAAGTGCTCGGTGATCGTGCGATCGCCCGCCGTGTCCAGGGTGACGGGCAGGGGCGCGACGGCGACGCGTCCAGGCGCGAACGAGCCTGCGCGATGATAGACGTGGCCGTAGCCGTCGGGGTCATGCGTGTAGGCCGCGCCCGGCGAAACGTTGGAGTAGACGATGGCGCCGCCATGCGGTGCGAGGCGTTCGGCAAGCGTCGGCACCGCGAGCGCATGGCCCGTAACCGTGCGCTTGCGCGCCAGGAAGTCGGGGCGGCCGACATCGTGCGCGACCAGCACGCCATCTTCCAGGAGCGCCATGGCGTTACCCTGCAGCGTATGGCGCGCGGGATGGCAGCCGGTGACCAAGGTCGCGGTTACCACGCGGGTGGCCGACGGGAACGCGGTACGATACGCAGGGAACCATTCGGCGCGCGCGGCGAATTCGGCGAGATGCGGCGTTCGCGCCGCGTCGACGAAATCCCGCCGCAGCCCGTCGAGGATAACGAGGACAACGCGCTTCATGTCGACCTCTCGGACAGCATCATGATCGTCATCACCACCGATGCGCACAGGGCGCACGATCCGGCCACCATGGCGCCATCACCAAGCGGCCGGCCATTCTATGACCGCGCGGCGCGTGTGGACCAGTTGCTTGGCGCGGTGCGCCGGCTGGGCCTGCCGACCACGCCTGCTCCCGATCATGGCGTGGCACCGATCGCCGCGGTGCACGACGCCGGTTATCTCCACTTCCTGGAGACGGTGTTCGAGCGCTGGCAGGAGACGCCGCTGGCGGGACCGGCGGTACGCGCGTTCGGCTACGCGGTGCGGCAGATGCAGCGTCGGCCCGACGCCATCCTGGGCCAGGCAGGCTATTACCTGAGTGGCGAGACCGTGCCGGTGCTACGCGGTACCTGGCCGGCAGCGAAGGCCTCGGCGCATGTCGCGACTGAGGGGGCGAAGCGGATCCTTGGCGGGGCGCGCGAGGCGTATGCGCTGTGCCGCCCATCCGGTCATCACGTCTACGCCGATCTGGCCGGAGGGTTCTGCTACCTCAACAACGCTGCGATCGCCGCGCAGGTGCTGGTGGATGGCGGCGCCAAGCCAGCGGTGCTCGATGTCGACGTGCATCATGGCAATGGCACGCAGGGAATCCTGTACGAGCGCGACGATGTTTACTTCTGCTCGGTGCACGGCGATCCGCGTGGGCTGTATCCGTGGTACGCGGGCTACGTCGATGAGACGGGTGCGGGGAAGGGCATCGGCTGCAACCTGAATCTACCTTTGGCCGCGAGAACCGATAATACGGGCTACGTCGAAGTGGTTGAGACGGGCCTGGAGGCGATCGCGAAATTTGGTGCCTCGGCGCTGATCATCTCGCTCGGGTTCGATGCACATGACGGCGACCCCACTGCCAATCTCGCTGTCACCGGAGAGGGGTTCCGCGCGATCGGGCACCGCATCGGCAGCCTCGGTCTGCCCACGCTGCTGGTGCAGGAAGGCGGCTACATCGTCGAGAATCTGGGCGATAATCTTACCGCGTTTCTCGATGGATTTTTGCCGACGCGGTGATGTCCCGTCGCGACGACGGAGCCGCACCGGCAGCGCGCAACACCGATCGCACGAACTCGCTCTTGGCGTCGGTATAGGCATTGCGATCCAGATGGTACCGCTCGGCGAGCCGCTCCTTCAGCCTGACATACTCCTGACGCAGTGCGGCGTCGTTGCGCAACGCATCGCGGAACACCAGCGTCTTGCGCAGCTCATCGTGGTCGTGCTGCATGACCTGCAGGTGGTGCGTTCGAGCCGCTGGTGTCGGGCGTAGGAACCACAGGCGATAGGACCGGTTGGGATCGTCGGGCCAGAACAGCCAGCCATTCCGCTCGAGCACCGGCACCGCGGCCTGCGCATGTTCGAGCGAATGCACGGGTGCGAGGATGTCGACGATCGGCTTGGCGCGAAGGCCCGGCACTGCCGTCGAACCGACATGCTCGGGCGGGGCGGCCAGCCACGGCTGCAGCAGGCGCGACAGAACGGCCTGCTCCGCGAGGAACCGTTCGTGCCAGGACGCATCATGATCGACGAGTGTGATCGGCTGGTCCGACATTACGGCTACTCCGGGCTGATCTCTCTCAGCGCAGCCGGCTCCACGGTGTTGCCGCCGGCTGCGAAGGGTCGATCACAGACCATCAGAAGAGCGAGGCAGGCCGCCACCGCAGACGAGAAGATGAACAGATTGATGGCAACGGTCGCTCGTCTGTCGATATGCACCATGGCGATTGTCAGCAGTACCAATGCGGCAAGTGTGAAAATGACGACCCATTGGATCGGCGCAATCACGGTCTGACTGAGCATGATGCGGCCTCGTCTGGCCTCGAGCGCCTGCTCGAGTGCCACCAGGGCACGTTGCTGGGCAAGCAGCTGCCCCGGTTGCGCAGGCACAAAGGACAGCAACGTCCGCACCGCGTCCGTGAGGCCTGACGGCAGTGGTCGCAGGCTCGCACGGCTCTCGTTCATCGCTGGCCAGTCTTGGACTTCGACGAAATGCAGGTAGTTCTTCACGGAGCGGCCGAGCTCCGTGCGCATGTCATCGGGAAACGCATCAGCGAGGATGAGGCATTCGCGGATCGCACTGGCCTCCTGAGCGATGTAGGCATTCGCTCGATCCAGGTTCGACCACACATGGGAGGAGAGAAAAACGATCAGGAGGCCGGCGACGACAGACAGGGGCGTCAGCATCACCGGCGAGGTCGCCTTCAGGTCCGATGCGATGCGCCGGTGAGACGCCGCAACGGCAACGGCGAATATGATGATCGCCATGACGTAGCTGAGCCCAAAGGCCAGCACGACGATCGCCCATGTACTGTGCAATTCGATCCACAGGATCACGTTCGAGCCCCCATGCCGACATGGGGCGCGACCCGATGGGGATTGCTTCGCTTCGCTCGCAATGACAGCCGCTATCGACCCGTCAGGATGCGTTCCACGAGCTGCTTCACCGTGGGGATGAAGCCGTTCGAGTAATACGGATCCTTGGCGAAGCGGAACGCGTTGTGGCCGCTGAACATCAGGTTGCGTTCCAGCGCCGCCGGCTCGTCACTCTCGTGCGCGATGCTCTGCAGCGTCTTCTGAATGCAGAAGCTGCGAGGGTCCGGTCGCTTGTTGGTGCTGTAGTCGGGCTCCTGCTGTTCCCAGTTGGAGAACCGGCACTGGCTGAGGCAGCCCATACAGGCGACCTGATCCGCCAGCAGCTCCTTCGCTTTCTCCGGCGTGACAAAGATCAGCGTGCTGTCAGGTGTGCGCAGCGCCTCGATGTAGCCTGCCGCTTCCCAGGCACGCGCACGCTGCAGGTCGGCGGGGGTGAGATAGACCTTGCGCTTGCGTGGACCGACGCCGAATTCGGCGATGTGCTCGCCGATCACTTCCGTGGTGTAGGCAGCCTGACGTTCGTTGCGTTCGCGCAGCTCCTGGATGAAGCCGTTGTTCACCGCGCTGGAATAGAAGCCGGTCGGACTGAAGCGGTTGAGGAACACGTCGCCTTCCTGCAGCGTGCGCAGCCGTTCCTTCCAGGCGTCGCCGATCGGGCTCTCCTGGGTGAGCAGGGGGCGCGTGCCGAACTGGAAGGCAATCGGCCCGAGGTCGGGGTTGTCGATCCAGTCCTGCCACTCCTCCAGCCACCACACGCCGCCGGCCATGATGATCGGCGTTTCGTGCAGGCCGAACTCGCGCATCAGCTTGCGCAGCGCGAGCACGCGGGGGAAGGGGTCTTCCGGCTTCGTCGGATCCTCACCGTTGGACAGGCCGTTGTGGCCGCCGGCGAGCCAGGGATCCTCGTACACCACGCCGCCGAGCAGCGACGCCGCCTTCGAATAGGCGCGCTTCCACAGCGCGTTGAATGCGCGCGCTGACGAGATGATGGGGTAGTAGTAGACGTTGAACCGCGCGGCGATGTCCGACAGGCGGTACGGCATGCCGGCGCCGCAGGTGATGCCGTTGATGACGCCCTTTGCCTGTTCCAGCACCTCGGTGATGATGCGTTCAGCGGCGCCCATCTCCCACAGGATGTTGGCGTGGATGCGACCCATGCCGCTGGCCAGTTCATAGGCGCGGCGTGCCTGGGTCAGCGCGCCTTGCACGGCATAGGCAACCAATTCCTCATGCCGCTCGCGGCGCGTGCGGCCGTGATAGACCTGGGGGACAGCGCGCCCCTGCGCGTCGAAACTGTCGGCGTTGACCGCGCTGAACGTGCCGACTCCGCCGGTGAACGCCCAGTTGCCGGACGATACGCCGTTCGAAATGGAGATGCCCTTGCCGCCCTCGATCAGCGGCAGCACCTCCATGCCCCCCATGCGGATCGCGTTGATCGCCTTCATGGGCCTTCGCCTCCCACCGGCTGTGTGACGCAACCGTTACGGCTGTTGCGCCACGTTGAAAAGTGAAATTAGGGGCTTCTGCCGCCTCCCCCAACCCCCACCCCTTGCGGGAGGGAGCCCGATCCGACCCACCTTTTGACATGGAACCTTCATCACTCTGTCATCGCGACGGCATCCCTGCCGCCTAGAACCCCGGCCGATTGCCGCAACGACGGGGGAGCAGACTTATGAATCGGACAAGCCAACGGGCCGGCCTCATCGCCGGCGCCGTCATCTGCAGCCTGACCACGGTCCAGACCGCCCGGGCCGCGAACGCCGCCGACTGCCCGAACGGCGGTGTGGTGCGCTTCGGCGTCGAGCCGTACGACACCTCCGCGAAGCTGGTGCCGATCTACGACCACATCGGCAAGGTCCTGGGCGACAAGCTCGGCTGCGAGGTGAAGGTCTACGTCACCACCACCTACAACGCCGAGATCGAGGCGATGCGCACCGGCAAGCTGGAGATCGGCGAGTTCGGGCCCCTCGGCTACGTGCTGGCGCACCAGGTCGCCAAGGCCGAAGCGGTTGCCGCGTTCGGCAACAAGGAAGGCAAGCCGGACAGCTACTGGGCGAGCCTGGTCACCTGGAACGGCTCCGGCATCAAGACGGCAGCCGAAATCCGCGGCCATTCCTTCGCGTTCTCGGATCCCGCCTCGACATCGGGCCATCTGTTCCCGGCGTACGGCCTGCGCAAGGTCGGCATCGATCCCGAGAGGGACATCAAGCCGATCTACGCCGGCAGTCACACCTCCTCGTTCGAGGCGCTCTACAATCACAAGGTCGACGCCGGCGAGCTGAACAGCGAGCAGGTCCAATCCGCCACGCAGCGAGGACACTACAAGGAGGGGGACGTCGTCTTCCTGTGGAAGTCCGATCCGATCCCCACCGATCCGATCAGCGTGCGCGGCGACCTGCCGGCCGGCTTCAAGGCGCGCCTGATCACAGTGCTGCAGACGCTCGACCTCTCGGTGTTGCCCGAGGCCGACCGCAAGATCATGGGTCTGGGCGGCACCCGCTTCGTGCCGCAGACCGACGGCGCATACGATGGCATTCGGGACCTGGTGAAGACGCTGAACATCGACCTGGAGAAGCTGAGCTGATCCGGCCGATGCTGCGGGTCAGCCGGCTGTCGCTGCGCTACCCGAACGGCAAGCTTGCATTGTCCGAGGTCGGGCTGGAGGTGCAGGCCGGCGAGCTGCTGATCGTGCTGGGCGGCAACGGTTGCGGCAAGACGACGCTGCTGCGCTGCGTCACCCGCGCGCTCATGCCGACGGCGGGCGAGGTCTGGCTGAACGGCGCCGAGATCTCGCGCCTCGCCGGCGAGAAGCTGCGGCGTGCGCGGCTCGACCTGGCGATGATCTCGCAGCATGCCAACCTGGTGCGCCGGCGCAGCGTGCTGGCGAACGTGGCCTCCGGCACGCTGGGTCGGCACCAGACCTGGTGGACTGCGCTCGGAGGGCTGCCAGCCGGCGAGCTGCCCGCGGCGCGCGAGCATCTGCAAGAGGTCGGCCTGCCGCACCTGGCGGCGCAGCGGGCCGGAACGCTCTCCGGCGGACAGGCGCAGCGCGTCGCGATCGCGCGGGCGCTGGCGCAGCGGCCACTGGCGATGCTGGCAGACGAGCCGGTGGCGAGCCTCGATCCCGAGGCCGCTCAGGACATCATGCGCCTGCTGCGCCGACTGGCGCATCATGATGGGCTGGCGGTGCTGTGCGTGCTGCACCAGGTCGATCTGGCGTTCGCCTATGCCGACCGGGTGGTCGGGATGCGCGATGGCCGGGTCGCGTTCGACCGTAAGTGCGCCGACCTGTCGCGCGACGCGGTGCAGCGGCTGTATCTCGCGGAAGCCGCGTGAGCGCCGCGCTGGCGCCTCGGGCGTGGGCGGGCGCCGCCGCGATCGCGGTGCGCACCCTCGGCGTCGTGGTCGCGATCCTGGTGGTGGTGCAGTCGCTGATCGTGGTGGAGGCGCGGCCGCAGGACCTGGTCACCGGCTTCCACGGCATGGTGGACATCATCCGCCGCGCCACCCCTCCCGACTTCTCCAAGCTGCCCGACGTGGCGTGGCCTGCGCTGGAGACCGTGGACATCGCGATCTTCGGCACGCTGGCAGGCGTGGCGATGGCGCTGCCTCTGGCGGTGCTGGCGGCGACCAACGTGACGCCGTCACGGACGTTGTATTACGCGTCGCGGGCGACGATCGGGTTCACCCGCGCAGTGCCCGACCTGGTGTGGGCGCTGCTGTTCGTCACCGCGGTGGGGCTCGGGCCATTCCCAGGCGGGCTGGCGCTGGCGGTGCACTCGATCGGCATGCTGGGCCGGCTGTTCGCCGAGACGATCGAGAACATGGACATGGCGCCGATCGACGCCCTGGCGCTGACCGGGGCCAACCGGATGCAGGTGTTCACCCACGGCGTAGTGCCGAGCGTGCTGCCGGCGCTGCTGGGGATCGGGCTGTACCGGCTGGACGAGAACATCCGCTCGTCGCTGGTGCTGGGGTTCGTGGGGGCGGGCGGGATCGGCTTCCAGCTGCTGACCGCGATGAACTTGTTCCAGTACCGCGAGGTGTCGCTGCTGCTGATCGTGATCTTCGTCATCGTGTTCGCGGCCGAGAGGCTGTCGGCGGTGTGCCGGGAACGGCTGATCTGAACCTTGCCAGTGCCACGACGGCCAGCTTGCGCCTGTGCCCGCCCGGGCCTAGACAGCGCGCGCAACGAACCGGTGGCGAGCCTGGATCGACTGCAACTCGGCTCTGGCAGCGACATGACCACGATGCTCTTCATTCCGGAAATCGTCGATCAGCATCTCGAGAATGCCGCCAGTTTATGGCTTGCGCGCGACTACGCGGTCGGGCGCTCGTCGTTCCGCCTTGCTGATCTCGTCAAGCTCGACGAACGCCTTGAGGCCAACATCGACGCGCTGCGCATCGCGGAAGCGGACGGGTGGTCTCAGTCAATCGATGCGCTCGATCAGGGCGAGGCGGGAGACTTCTTTGCCGCGGCGGTGCTCGCGCTGGAAAGCGGCGATCCCGGTCGATTCGACCGCGTTATCGAGCGCGCCTACGCAACGGCGGAAAAGGCACCGGGCGAACCTTATCACACGGCCTACGATCCTTGGCGCGGCATCGTTTCCGCACTCGCATGGGTCGACCGGGCGCATGCCGCAGTTACCATTTCGCGATTGCTCGACACGCCGCGCCCGCGCACACGCTGGCTTGGCGTCGCCGCATGCGGTGCGCGCCGCACGGTGCGCGAGGCTGGCATCGAGGCGATGCTCGCCGACCATGAGCCGCTGGTTCGTGCGCGCGCGGCCCGGACCATTGGCGAGCTTGGCAGAACCGATCTCCGGGCAAAGCTGAATGCCCTGCTCGCGGATCCTGACGAGACCTGCCGGTTCTGGGCCGCATGGTCCGCCACACGCCTCGGCACAACGGAAGGTCTGCGCGTCCTCGCGGCGTTCGTCCATGTGCCCGACGACCGGCGCGAACGCGCGCTCGACCTCTTGCTGCGGCGCCTGTCGGTTGATCGTGCCAATGTCCTGCTGCGCCCTCTTGCCAGCGATCCGAAGCAACGTCGGGCTGTGATCCGCGCCACTGCGGTCATCGGCGACGCACTCTATGTTCCATGGCTGATCAACCAGGCCGGCGATGACGCGGTCGCACGCCCCGCCGGCGAGGCCTTCACGACGATCACCGGCGCCGACCTCGCTGGTCTTGAACGCTCGCCGCCGTCAGACTTCCGGTCCGGACCCAACGATGATCCAGACGATGAGGCAGTCGCGCTTGACGAGGATGACGGGCTTGCCTGGCCGGACTTGGCGAAGCTCGCGCGATGGTGGGATGCCAACAAGTCGAGGTTCAACGTCGGAACAGCCTATTTCCTGGGCGCGCCGAAGGATCAAGCCAATTGGATCGCGGCCCTCCTCGGCGGCGGCCGGGGGCAGCGTTGGGCGGCGACGCTCGAACTTGCGCTCAGGTCTCCAGGGCACGCAATGTTCGAACCGCGCGGCCGCGGAAACCTTCAGCGGGAGCAGCTGCGACGAGCGGCAGAGGTGGCGGCAGGGCGGATAGTCCGATAGGGCAGATGGAAGGGGGAGAGCGATGCAGAGCGAGGTCGGCCGGCTGGACGGCGTGGCGGTAGGTGTTCTGCTGGGTTTCGGTGCGCAGGGCGAGCCGTTGGTGGTATTCACCGGCAACCCCCAGGACGCGGCAGTGCCGGCGCGCGCCACGACCGCCCTGCAGGCAGGCGATGTCGGGGGCGAGGTAGCTCTGCTCTTCGAGGGTGGCGATCCGGCCCGGCCGGTCGTGATCGGCCGCTTGCTGCGGCCAGGACGCTCGGTTCCGGCTGTCGAAGTGGTGCGCGATGGACAGCGCGTGGACGTGCGGGCGGAGCAGGAGATCGTACTTCGTTGCGGGAAAGCGAGCATCACCCTGACACGGGCGGGAAAGGTACTGATCCGCGGCGCCTACATCTCCAGCCAGTCGAGCGGAGCGAACCGCATAAAGGGCGGTTCGGTGCACCTCAACTGACGGCAGGGCTGTCCAGGTGATATGCAGATCGGCAGCAACACGACTGGAATGCAGGCCGGCCTGACGGTCATGACCGACAAGGTCGGGCGGGAGCACTGCGTGGTCGTCATCAAGGGGACGTTGACGATCTCGCCGGTCCAGGAATTGCACGACGATCAGGTCGCCATCCAGGAGGCCGACCTGTTCACCGGTGAACCGGGACATTCGGCACCCATATACGAATGTGACTACGCCCTCCATAAGCCGAGATGCGATGTCCTGCTGAACGGCAGTGCCTACGCCCCCGGAGGCCGGCCGACCTCGCGGGTGACGGTCGCCATCCAGGTTGGTACGCTGCGGAAGTCCTTCGACGTCGTCGGAGAGCGCGTCTGGCGGGTCGGGCGCACTTCCATCGGGCACACGGAGGCCGCCCCCTTCGCCGTCAAGCCGATCAATTACGACTGCGCATTCGGAGGGATCGACCGTTCCCGCGACGACAGAGCGATGCACCGCTATTACCCCGAGAATCACGCTGGGGTCGGGTATCATTACTACACGGACGCGAGGTCGCTGGAGGGCAGCCCGCTGCCCAACACGGAAGAGGTTGGCAGACCGGTCGCAAGGCCAGATGGAAACTACAGGCCCATGGCGCTCGGTCCGGTCGCTCGGACATGGGATCCGCGGGTTCGCTTCGCCGGAACGTATGACGACAATTGGCGCGACAACATCTATCCGTTCCTGCCGGCGGATTTTGACGAGCGCTTTTTCCAGGCCGCGCCCGCGGACCAGCAGATCCCCTATTGCCGTGGCGGTGAGGCGGTTCGCTGCATCAACCTGACACCGAACGGAAGACTTGAGTTTGTCATCCCTCGGCTGACAGCGCCCGTCGTCTATCGGTTTCAGCAAGGCGACGTTCGGATCGAGCCGAATCTGGACATGGTCGTCATCGAGCCGGATCTCAACCGCGTCCTCCTGACATGGCGATCAGCTATCCCCTTGAAGCGGAAGATGCATGCGCTCCGCGAGGTCTCTGTCGGTCACGGGGCAGAGCGGAGTCTGCTTTGGTAGCAATCGCGGGAGTGTAGCGGTGTTCATTGCGGCGATGGGAATGGCGTGTCCGGTCGGGCTCAGCGCGATGTCGGCATGCGCCGCCTTGCGGGCCGGGATCTCGGCGTTCCACGAACTCCCGTACTTTGACACCGCGAGCCAGTATGTTGTCGGCTCCGTCGTTCCGGGCCTTGCCTCGGACTTCGAATCGGACGAACGGCTCATCGAACTGCTGTGCATGGCAATCGCTGACTGCCAGCGCGGCGCGACCGAGCGTTGGGACCGTGTGGCTTTACTGGTATCGCTGGCCGAGCCGGAGCGGCCCGCGGTTGGACCCGCGCCGGCCGATAGCGTGATCTCTCGGGTGGCAGAGCGTCTCGGCCACGGTTTCGACCCGGAGCTTTCACAGGTGGTTCGGCGCGGCCGTGCCGGCTGCTTCCACGCCCTGCGGATTGCGCGCCAGTTGCTTCACAGCCAGCGTTCCGCGTCCTGCCTCGTCTGCGGGGTCGATTCCTACAACAACCCGCAAACGCTCCGCTGGTTGGAACGCGCATGGCGTTTGAAGACGAGCGAGAACAGAGACGGTGTGATCCCAGGCGAGGCGGCAGCGGCGATACTGGTGCGTCGCGATCCCCCCGAAAGCACCGCCGCGGTGCGGATAATCGGTTTGGGCTTCGGTCATGAGAGTGCGCACATTCTCAACGACGATCCGCTGCTTGGGCTCGGACTGACGGAGGCAACGCGAAAGGCCATCGGCGATGCCGGCATCGAAATGCACGACATTGGCCTTCGGCTCTCGGACGTGACGGGAGAGGCCTATACATTCAAGGAGCAGTCCTTGATGCTCGCGAGGCTTCTTCGTGTGTCTGTCGAGGATCTGCCGATCTGGCATTGCGCTGATGCGATCGGCGATACCGGCGCCGCGGCCGGCTGCTGCCAGTTGGTTGTCGCGCATCAGGCGCTCGCCAAAGGATATGCCCCCGGCCACAGTGTGGCCTGCTTCACTTCATCAGACCTTGGCGGTCGCGCAGTGGCAGTGGTAAATCTACACAAATAATGGAGCCCAGGACAATGGGATGCAATGTATTCGCGAACGACGACGAAATTGCGTGTAAGGCCGGCGCTAATAAAGTGATCGCCGAATTCCCGGATGTCTGTCTGAGCCCGCCTTCGCCTCCCGCCGGCCCTATCCCTGTCCCATATCCGGACACGTCGTTCTCCAAGGATATGCAGGAAGGAAGCAAGTCGGTTCTGATCGGAAACCAGGAGGTGATGCTCAAGGACCAGTCGTTCTACAAGACATCGCCGCTGGGCGACGAGCCGGCGACCAACGGCCTCGGTGGCAACGTGATCACTCATGTGATTACCGGGAAGACCTACTGCGTGTCCTGGTCGATGGATGTCAAGATCGAGGGCCAAAACGTCGATCGGCATTCCGATCTGACGACATCGAATCACGCCTGATGGGTTTGCCGCCTGGCACCGGACCGTTGACTGTCACCCTGGCGGAAGTCGCCAGGTATCATGTGCGCGACGTCAAGGACGCGGCGCGGTGGCGCAGGCACGTCAACCCGAACACGTGCGGAGGCAACCACACTTGGGTTTGCGGCGAGAAGGCCTGCCCCAACTGCTGGCAACCGCCATGTCCGGAAAACGCCGAGAAGGAGCAGCAGAATTACGAGGAGGAGCAGTCCGGCACCACCGAACAGAAGGCACGGGCGCACAGAGAGAGCAACAGGCGGAAACGGCAAAGAGGCCACGAACCCGATGGCCTGGCATTCGAAGAGGAATGCGTGGAGAAGGTGCGAGAGCAGGGAGACCAGATTCAGCATATTGGTTATGTGGCCCACTGCTCCAGGTGCCACATGCAGGGCGATCTCGACATCGTCTCGGACAACGCGGTCATCGAGTGCAAGCGAAGGCGTGCCAATCTGCGCCAGATGCAAGAGAATATCGTGCCCATAGCGCAGACGTGCTTTCCGAACCACGACGTCCAGATCATGACAAGCCCGGCCCAGGTAGCGAATATGAATAATACCTTCAACAATGACGCGGCCTGGATACCGCTGAATGTCACGGCGGTAGACCCTTGACGGCGACTCCCATCCATGCGGGAGACTGATTGGTATGAAACGTCCTGAGATTGACACAGTGTTCGGACCAGTCGCTCTCAGCGCGAGCGGCGCTACCGAACGCCTCGTGCGCTTATTTACCCAGGACTTTCGCGATACCTACCTAAGCCGGTACTATGCCAAACTGCGCTACGACGAGGAGGAAGACTCCTTCTCATGGTTCGATGAGGAAATGAATCTGCAGGGGCCGGATGATCTATTGGCTCGTCTTGAGCGAGATAAGGGCGGTCGATGGTCCTGCGACGTCAACATCGGCTTTGCTCCGTCGTCACTGTATCCCTCGCTCTTCCTGGATCCGCCAGGCGGGACCGAGCTCACCGCCGTGGTGACAACCGATCAGGGGCTTACCGGCTTTGTGGAAGATGAGCCCGCGTCCCGGATCCCATTCGTGGTGTTTCTCGCCCGAATTGCCGAGGCGATCGGGGCCCCGTGGTTCCTGTCCGCACTCGAACTCCGGCATTGGAAACGGTTTGCCAGGCAGCAATTGCTGGGACGAGCCGATTGGCCGGCCGGAACCTATGTCGCGTGCTGGAAGGGCGGCACGCTGGATGACGACGAGGTCCTTGGCCGTCTAGGAGCCTCGCCAGAGCAGGTTGTGCGGACCACCCTCGGCTATCATTTTCTGACGTTTTTCCCCGCCGCGCCATGATTCGTCCGCGTCACCGCCGGGTGCTGGCATCAGTTGTGGAGGATCTTTTGTCCTTTAACGATGACATCGCCTGACCCCTTGATGGTTATCTGCTTGCCTTCGATCGTGATATCACCGTTCTTCTTCATCGTGATCGACGCCGAACCGGTCTTGATCACAATCTCGTCGCCGGCGCTGATCGCGATCTTCTTGCCGACCTCGAGGGTCTCGTTCTCGCCCACATTGGTGGAGCGGTCCTTGCTGACCGAGACACTCTCATTGCCGCCGACCGAAATCGTCTGATCCTTGGCGACCGACACCGACCGGTTAGCGCCGACGTCGGTCGATTGCGAAGCCCCGACCGTCGTGGCCTGCACAGCACCCACGGTGATGGTCTGCGCCGCACCGACAGTGATCGCCTCCGCCGCACCGACCGTGTGCTCGCGCGCCACACCCACCGTCAGCATGTCGTTGATCAGCACGGTGTGCGTCCGGTTCTGGTCGATGTTCACCGTCTCGTTCATGTGCACCGTCTCGGTGCGGTTCTTGTCGATGGTGATCGTCTCGTTGGCGTGCACCATCTCGGTGCGGTTGTTGTCGATCGTGGTGGTCTCGTCGTGCCCCACCCAGTGCGTCGCGTCGTGCTCGGTCTGCGTCTCGAGGTCCTTCTCCGCGTGCAGGGTCACCATCTCGGACCCCTTCTTGTCCTCGAAGCGGAACTCGTTGCAGTTCGCCGCACTGCCGCCCATGGACGAATGGGTCCGCAGCCCGCTCTGCGTCTTGTTCGCCGGCAGCCCGAACGGCACCATCATCTCGGCGTTGTAGACCGAGCCGACAACCAGCGGCCGGTCCGGATCGCCCTCCAGGAACGTGACCACCACCTCCTGGCCGATGCGCGGCAGGAACCATGTGCCGAAATTGCGGCCCGCCCAACTCTGCGCCACCCGCACGAAGCATGAACTGTGCTCGTCCTTCTTGCCTTGGCGGTCCCAGAAGAACTGCACCTTGATGCGGCCGTACTTGTCGGTGAAGATTTCTTCACCCGCCGGCCCGGTCACCACAGCGGTCTGTGTGCCGTGAATGCGCGGGCACTGCGTCTTCGCCTCCGGCCGGTAGGGAACCGAGCGCGGCGCACAGGTGAAGCGGTTCGTATAGGTCGCCGGCTTGGCGTCCTGCGAAATGAGGCTCCAGTCCTCCGCGGTGTGCTCGACCGAGGTGAGCAGGTATTCCTTGCCCTTGTCCTGGCCCTCGGCGTTCTCCACGGCGAAATACGCCCCCGCGTCGAAGCCGACGCAGGCCCCTTCGCCGGCGATCTCCTGGTACGCCGCCTCTTCATATTCGATGCGCAGCTTGGTCGCGGTATCGCCCGGGCCCTTCGCCTGATAGCGGCCGGGGTAGTCGAATTTTTCGAATTTCTGCTTCGCCAGGACGGTGTTGACGGTCTTCTTGTTGGTGGTCAGCGAGGTCGACGGCGTCTCGAAGTTGTAGTCGCCGAGTGCCCATTGGCTGGTGCGGAAGCGATACGTGTTCTCCCATTCCCAGATGCCGCCCATCGCGCCGACCTCCGGCGAGGCAACGATCTTCGTGTTGGCGCACTTGGTCAGCCCGCGGTTGTTGTCGCTGAACACCACGGTGTGGCTGCTGTCGTCGTGGAGGAAGTAGAAGTAGATGCCTTCCTCCTCCAGCAGCCGACAGATGAAGTCGTGGGCGGTCTCGCGGTACTGCACGCAGTAGTCGCGCTTCTGGTGGTCGCCGTTGAGACGCCACGACTTCTTGCTGACGCCGAAGTCGGATAGCACCTGATCGACGATCTGCTGGACCGTCTTGTCCTGGAAGATCCGGCAATCGCTGGTGCGGGTGAGCACCCACAGGCTCGGCACCAGCCGGAGGCGGTACATGCTCAGGCCGCGGCCGCCCCGCTGCGTCATGGCAAATTCGGCGATGATGCCGTTGACCGGCGCGCTCAGTCCGGCGTCGTCGTTCAGCCAGATGGTGGCCGAAGTGCCGAGGACTTTGTCGGGGCTGATGGAGGCATCCGTGGAGGCCAGTTCCAGGTCATAGGAGAAGCAGGACGAGATGGCGTCACGGCCACGCAGCGACACCAGCAGCACATGGTCCTTTCCTAGCACGGTATCGATGCGCAGCAGGCGGTGCTCTTGGTTGTAGGCGTCCATCGCTGGGCTCTCTATCGGTACACCGCTGAACAGACTCTTCTGCGCCCCGGCCGGGCGGAAATCACGATTCCGTCATTCGCTGCCTGTGGATGCGCCCAGTCGCTGCCTGATCCTGCCCGGCAGACCCAAGCATCCCTATGAACTGGCTCACAATTCCTGCGACCTGCGCTGCAGGTACTCGCGCACTGACGGATCAGTCTCCAGACCGATGGCACGCTGGTAGGCCAGATTGGCCGCATCCGTTTGGCCGGTGCGCGCCAGCAGTTCGGCTCGCGCGGCCCAATACGGCTGGTAGTCCGCCAGCCGCCTGTCCATCGCCAGTTCCTCGAGACGTGCAAGCCCCTCCTCCGCCCCGTGCGTCTCCGCGATCGCAACGGCGTGGTTGATCGCCACCACGGGTGAGTCGGTGATCGCCGACAACGCATCGTAGAGCCGCTCGATCGCCGCCCAGTCCGACTGACCGGTCAGCCGACGCGCGGCATGTGCCGACTGCACCGCCGCCTCGAGCTGATAGCGCCCGATCACCCCCGCGGCGCTCGCGCGCAGCAGCAGCGCCTCCGCCTCCTCGACCATGTGCATGTCCCACAGCGCGGTGTCCTGCCGGTCGAGCGGCACATAGGCGCCGGCCGCATCGCGGCGCGCGGCGCGGCGGGCCTCGGCGTGCAGCATCAGCGCGAGCAGGCCCAGAGCCTCGGGCTCCTCCGGCAACAGCACAACGGCCAGACGGCCGAGCCAGAGCGCCTCCTCGGCCAGGTTGCGGCGCGCGGCATCCTGCCACCCACCGGCGAACGCGGCGTAGATCGCGGTGAGCACGGCATCGAGCCGTTCTGGCATATCGCCGCGCTCCGGCACACGCAGCGGAATGCCGGCATGGCCGATCTTGTGCTTCGCGCGCACCAGGCGCTGCCCCATGGTGGCCGGCGAGACCAGGAAGGCCGATGCGATCGCCACAGCATCGAAGCCCAGGATGGTCTGCAGGATCAGTGGCGCGCGGATGGCGGGATCGATCGCCGGATGGGCACAGGCGAACATCAGCGCCAGCCGATTGTCGGGGATTGCCGTTCCGTCCATGGCCTCGCCCAGTTCCTCGGCCAGCAGGCGCAGATGATCGACCGCGTCGCCGCGTGTTCGTCGGCGACGCGCGGCGTCGATCAGCCGACGCCGCGCCACCGCCATCAGCCACGCCTCCGGATTGCGCGGAATGCCGGAGGCGGGCCAATCGGTGAGCGCGGCTGCGAAGGCGTCGGCCAACGCGTCCTCCGCCGCCGCGACATCGCCGCGGCGCGCCGCAAGGAAGGCAACCAACTTCCCATAGCTGCGGCGCGCCACGGTCTCAGCCACCTCTGCGGCGGGATGGTTGGTCTCGCGCGGCACTACATGACCCAGATCGGCCGCACCTCGATCGCGCCAACGCTGGCGCCGGGACAGCGGGCCGCCCACGAGAGAGCGGCGTCCAGATCAGGCACGTCGATCAGGTAGTAGCCGGCAAGCTGCTCCTTGGTTTCTGCGTACGGGCCGTCGAGCACCTGGGTCTTGCCGTCAACGACGCGGACCGTGGTGGTCGAGCTGACCGGCCGGAGGCGATTGCCGTTCACCACAACACCCGCCTGAGTCAAGGCCTCGGTATAGGCCATGTAGGCGGCGTGCATCCGGGCAATGGCGTCCTGCGGCGCCGACTGCATCGCGGCTTCGCTGGAATGGATCAGCAGCAAGTACTGCATGGTGGTCTCCCTCTGCGGTCACAGCCGGCATCATGCACGGCCGCACAGGTGACGTTCGAGAGGGGCCGATTTCGACAGGCGGCGCGCGTGCGACGCGGCAAACATCATTTCGCCGCTGCCGGAGCCTGGTCGTTCCTCATCAGCAGGACCTTCGAGACATAGTCCTCGGAGAACAACCGATCGGCGAAGTGTGGTGCATACGAGGAAAGCAACCGATCGACAGCCCTATAGTGACTGTCGAACACCCACGGCCGGCGTGCCAGTCGGCGATCGTTCAACCAGAACCGGCTCCAATTACTGGTGGTCTCGATGATTTCCCGCGCGAAGTCCTGGCCATATTCCAGGCCGCCCTCCAGCACCACGTCAATATACGACTGGAGCAGCGGGTAATCGGCATCGGCCGGCGGCAGATCCTGCCCTGGTGGCTGGCCCGGTCGATCGGGGACATACACCCAGATCCTGCCTTGGGACGGCAGACCTTGCCAGGACACCGCCTCTATGTCCTCGCGAGGCACTTCGACACGCACGTAGCCCTTTTCGCGACGATCGAAGGCCGACATGTCGTCGCCCTCGACTGGGTAAAGTACCCCATTGATCGTCATCGCGGTCTCGCCCTGATCGGGACGGCGCAGTCCCAGCGCGGTAAAGCCGGACGGCGAGTGGTCGCTCCAGGTGCGAATGAAGCCGAACGCCGCGGATACCCGGACGGGTATGGCGGGCACAGCCTTGGTGGCGGTGGAATTGCGCGATGCGGTGTTGATCAGCGAGCCATACCCGAAGATGAACTGGGTCGGTTGATCCGGCAGCCTGCGGCCCCAAAAATCCTGGGCTTTCGGTGCCCCGGGGAACACGGCGATCAGCGTTGCGACGATGATCACGCGTCGGAACATCATGACGTTCTCCACCCCAAGATCTTTGGCCGCGCGGCAGGTCTGCCTTGCGATCGGCGAGCAGCCTCCCCATAGTCCGCCCGATGGCCCAGGTGTATAGGCAGGCGCGAATTATCGGCCCGGTGGCTCGCTGAGCCCCGGGAACTTCCACGCGCTCCGCCCCCCCTAAAGCGGCACCGGCCGCCCGGACACGCCATGAACGACGCTCCGACCGATCCCGCCCAGCGCGACTACCGCGATACCGTGTTCCTGCCGCAGACATCCTTCCCAATGCGCGGCGACCTGCCGAAGCGCGAGCCGCAGATCCTCGCCCGCTGGGAGAAGATGGACCTCTGGTCCCGCCTTCGTGCCGCCTCGCGCGGGCGGCCAAAATTCATCCTGCACGACGGCCCGCCCTACGCGAACGGCAACATCCATATCGGCACCGCGCTGAACAAGATCCACAAGGACGTCATCAACCGCACGCGCCAGATGGCGGGCTATGACGCCGACTACATCCCCGGCTGGGACTGCCACGGCCTGCCGATCGAGTGGAAGATCGAGGAGCAGTATCGCGAAGCGAAGAAGGACAAGGACGCGGTACCGGTGCTCGACTTCCGGGCCGAATGCCGTGCCTATGCGGAGCACTGGCTGGCAGTGCAGATGGCGGAGTTCCGTCGTCTCGGCGTAGAAGGGAACTGGCGCGAGCGCTACGCCACGATGGACCACGGATCGGAAGCCGCGATCGCCGCGGAGATCTGCAAGTTCCTGCTGAACGGCGCGCTGTATCGCGGCCTGCGTCCGGTGCTGTGGTCTCCGGTGGAGAAGACCGCCCTGGCCGAGGCCGAGGTGGAGTACCACGACCACACGTCGCACACGGTCTGGGTGCGGTTCCCCGTGGTGCAGGCAGCGAAGCATGCGCTGAACGGCGCATCGCTGGTGATCTGGACCACCACGCCGTGGACTCTCCCGGGAAATCGCGCGATCGCCGCCGGCGCCGACTTCGGCTATGCCGTGATGCACGTGGATGGCGTTGCCGCCGGTTCGCGCGCGTGTGTCGGCGAGAAGCTCGTGGTGGCACTCGAACTACTGCCGCAGTTCTGCAAAGACATCGGCGTGGCGGCGCATCACGTGGAGCACGTGTTCAAGGGCGCCGAACTCACCGGCACCGTCTGCAGCCATCCTCTGCGCGGCCGCGGCTATGACTTCGACGTGCCGCTGCTGCTCGGCGACTTCGTCACCACCGAGGCAGGCACCGGCCTCGTGCACATCGCGCCGAACGCCGGCGAAGACGACTTCGTCCTCGGCCGGGAGCACAATCTGGAGGTGGCGGATACGGTCGGCGACGACGGCACGTTCAACGCATGGGTGCCGCTGTTCGCCGGCCTTCACGTCTACAAGGCGCATGATCCGGTTGCGGCCGCGCTGGATGAAGCCGGCGGGCTGCTGGGACGCGGCAAGCTGGTGCACTCTTACCCGCATTCCTGGCGATCGAGGGCGCCGCTGATCTTCCGCGCCACGCCGAACTGGTTCATCCGCCTCGACGGACCGGAGCGCATTCGTGAGAAGGCGTTGGACGCGATCGCCACGACGCATTTCGTGCCTGAGCAGGGCCGCAACAGGCTGGGTTCGATGGTGGCGAACCGTCCCGACTGGTGCATCAGCCGCCAGCGCGCCTGGGGCGTGCCGATCACCGTCTTCGTCGACAAGCGCACCGGCGAGCCGCTGCGCGACGAGGCCGTGGTCGCGCGCGTGGTGGACGTGTTCAGGGCAGAGGGTGCCGACAGCTGGTACTCGTCGCCGCCGTCGCGCTTTCTCGGCAATGACCGGAATCCCGACGACTACGAGCAGGTGATGGACATCGTCGATGTCTGGCTGGAGGCCGGCTCGACGCATGCGTTCGTGCTCGAAGCGCGCGGTCTTCCGTGGCCAGCGGATCTCTATCTGGAAGGCTCCGACCAGCATCGCGGTTGGTTCCAGTCATCGCTGCTGGAGGCGGTCGGCACGCGCGGCGTCGCGCCGTTCAAGGCGGTGCTGACGGATGGCTTCGTGATGGACGAGCAGGGACGCAAGATGTCGAAGTCCCTGGGCAACGTCACAGCACCGCAAGAGGTAGCGGACAAGTTCGGCGTCGATATCCTGCGGCTCTGGGTGATGATGTCGGACACCTCGGAAGATCTGCGGATCGGGCCGGAGATCCTGAAGCAGCAGGTCGAGCTGTATCGCCGGCTGCGCAACACGCTGCGCTGGCTGCTGGGGAGCCTCGCCGGCTTCACGGAGGTCGAGAGTGTGGCGTACCAGGACATGCCGGAACTGGAGAAGTGGGTGCTGCACCGGCTGTCGGAGCTGGACGCGCGCATCCGCGCCTCGGTGCAGAGCTATGACTGGACCGGCGTGTACCCCGAACTGCACAACTTCTGCGCCACCGATCTGTCGGCGTTCTACTTCGATGTGCGCAAGGATGCGATCTACTGCGATCGCCCCGACAGCCTGCGCCGCCGTGCCGCGCGCACGGTGCTGGATCATCTGCATCGCTGCCTGACGACATGGCTCGCGCCGGTGCTGTGCTTCACCTCTGAGGAAGCATGGTGCGCGCGGTTCGGCGAACAGGACAGCGTGCATCTGCAGCTGTTTCCGGAACTGCCGGCGGAGTGGCGCGATGATGCGCTCGCTGCACGGTGGGAGACGATCCGTGCCATTCGCCGGCGCATAACGGTGCCGATCGAGGAGGCGCGGCGCGCCAACACGCTGGGATCGTCGCTGCAGGCAGCGGTGACACTGGCGCTGAATGCAGAGAGCGAGGCGCTGCTGTCGGCGGACCAGTGGGCCGAGATCACGATCGTTTCAGATGTAACGATCGAGCCGGCCGCGGACGAGCCGGTCGCGACGATCAGCCCGGCGCCCGGCACCAAGTGCGTGCGCTGCTGGCGCGTGCTGCCGGAGGTAGGAACTCAAACCGGGCACCCGGGACTGTGCGCGCGGTGCACCGACGCGGTGGAGTCGGGGCTGGTTTGCCGCGCCTGATGTTGCCGTGACCCGCAACGGCCTCACCCTCCTGGGCCTCGTCGCGGCTGTTGTCGTGCTGGCCGCCGACCAGGCCAGCAAGTGGTGGATCCTGGACGTCGTCCAACTTCCCGCAGTCAGCCAGATCGTCCTGCTCCCGGTCCTTAACCTGACGATGGTCTGGAACCGAGGCGTCACCTTCGGCCTGCTGACGAACTTCGGCCACTGGAGCTACCTCCTGCTCGCGGCCATCGCGCTCGCCGTGGTCGCCGGTCTGGTGGTCTGGCTTCGCCGTGCCGAGTCGCGCCTGGTGGCGACAGCCCTCGGCGTCATCGTAGGCGGCGCGCTCAGCAACATCATCGACCGCCTGCGCTTCGGCGCCGTGGTCGATTTCATCCACGCCCATCTCGGCGCCTGGTCCTGGTACGTGTTCAATCTCGCCGACGCCGCCATCGTCTGCGGCGTGGCGGTGCTTGTTCTCGACAGCCTGCTGCCGCAGACGCGACGCGCCCGCTCCGCCGGATGACATTCTTGCGGCGCGCCGTGACATCCGGCTAAATCGTCCACCGATGCCGCCCCTGATCAGACGAGTCGTGACGGGCCTAGTGCTGGCTGCTGGTGCCGCCGGCCTCAGCGGCTGCGGCGGTGACAGCCTGGGCCACAGCCTGGGCTTCATTCGCGACACCCCCGACGAGTTCACGGTGACCACGCGGGCGCCACTGGCCATGCCGACCAGCTTCGCCCTGCCGCCGCCGCGACCGGGCGCGATCCGGCCGCAGGAGCAATCCGAACGCGCCAAGGCCGAAGAGGCGCTGGTGCCGCAGATGGCTCTCGGCGGCGCGCCGGCGGCCAACAGCCCAGGACAGCAGGCCCTGGTCCAGGCGGCCGGCCCGCCGGTAGGGGCGGGGGTCCGCACCGAGGTGGACCAGGAGGCGGCCCGCGACCAGCCGTCGAAGGGTCTTGGCGACAAACTGCTCTTCTGGCGCAAGCCGCAGCAGCCCGGGATCGTGGTGGATCCCCAGAAGGAGGCGCAGCGCCTGCGCGAGAACTCTGCCCTTGGCCAGAGCCAGGACACCGGGGACACGCCCATCGTTCAGCCCAAGCAGCGGGCGTGGCTCGAAGGGCTCTTCTAGCGATCGGGCTGGATAGCAACATCCCACACTTCGTTCAGGTCGGTTCGGTACCGGTGTTCCGCGGCGCCGGTTCCAGCGATCTGGTATGCCGCTGTGGCGCCTCGGTGCTGATCCAGGGCTATCTGCCGGGCAACTTCCTGGCGATCCGCATCAAGTGCTTTCGCTGCGGCGCGGTCACCGACACGCCAGGCCTGCCTGATGGGGAAATTCTCCCCAATAGCGCTGTTTCCGTCGCGGCGACGCAGGTGCCGATGATCACCACGTCCGACATTGGGCGCGGCGCCGTGCTCGTCTGCCAGGACGCGGTCACGCGACACTACGAGCTGACCCGTCCCCTCCGCTGGCCGGACAAGCCCATCCTCCTGTCGCGCGCCCTGCTGGAGACAGCCGCCGCCGACTACGACCGTCTCACCGGTGGCCGGCTGGTCGAACATGCAGCAGCCGCGCCGCCTGCCACGGGGACCGAGCACGGCCCCTATCCGTTCGCTTGGGCCGTGCTTCGCCTGCGTGGGCCGATCGGCACGCCGGGCTGGAGTTGGCGCTATCAGGACGACGATGCGATGGCGGCGATGTATGTCATGGCGCTGCATCATCTGATGTGGTGTTGGGGCCAGCATCCACTGCTGGCCCGCCTGGCGCAGCCGCTGGCGGAGCGTGACCGGTTCATCCGCACCGTGACCGGCTTCGCGGCGGCGAAGCTGCTCCACGACGCCGGCAACCGCGTCGGGTTCTCGCTGGCGGGCGGCGATGTCGGTCTGCATTTCACGACCGCGGCGGACGAGCCGCTGTCGCTCGCGCTGACCGCGCCGGAGTCTCTGCAGTGGCCGCAGCGGGCGCGCCGCAGTCCGGAGGTGCTGACCGCCGCGGTGGTGGACGCACTGGCGTCGGCGCAGGGACGGGTGAACCGGGCACGTCCGGGGATCGTGGTGCTCGGGGTATCGATCCTGCAGCCGGACTTCGACCAGATGATCGTGGACGCGATCCACGCGGCGTTCCAGACGGTCGGCCGGCGCCATCGGGGTGTTGCGGGGGTTGCCGTTGTGATGCCGAAGGTGCTGCCGATTGGGGAACCCGATCAGATTGCATTCGGCTACGCGTTCTATCCGATCCGCAACCCGCGCTTCGCCGGGGAGAATCCGATCAGATTCGGGCCGTAGTGGCGCGCGTGTGTCTGTGGCCAGAAGGCCGGGCCTACGACAGTCAGAAGAGCGACGGCGCGATCGTGTCCATGATCGGTGTGGCGTCATCGGCATCGGCACGATCTTCGTGCTCCCGGGCGGCATGTGAGGGCCGCGGGTCGAGGGCCGCGCGGCAGATCACTGCCAGAAACAAAGCGCCCACGGCTATGAGCAGGGTGGTCATGGGTCCTCTCCATATCGGCCCCGCGGGAGCGGGGCGCGGAGCGATATGGCGAAGCGGGAAGCGGAACGCTCTGAAACGCTTCAGGCCCCGTGTGGGCAAGTCGTTTCAGTCGCCCTTTGCGCGGAGTTCGGCGGTGCCACTGCGGGAGTCACTGCCACCCGAGTGACCTCCTCGCGAAGGTAACGGCGTTATTCTCTCATCGCTGTCCAACGACGATGGCCTTCCCGCTTGGCCCGGCCAACGCTGTTCTGCCCCATAAATGTCGTTTTTGCTCGGCGACGCGGCTCCACCTGGCGTGACCCTCGTCTGGTGCCCCCGTCCGAAACATCGCGCCGCACTTACCCAAAGTGAGCCCTCACACAGCAAAAGCGACGAGGAGACCTTCAAGGCTACAGCGCCAGGTCGTTGCCATGACAAACTCATACAACCATAAATACCGGAAATTATACCACTAACAGCTCGCTTTTATTTTACTTTATCATCGGTACGTATTTGCATAGACCCTTCAGCACCGTTGTTAGCGACACCCTTCGCCATCCCGTGAGCAATCGCTGCTCCGTCGTCACGAACGGGAAGCAGGGCTCGGCCGGACATCCGGGCAAGCCTGGCGTGTCGGGCAGCGACGGCCTTGCTCGGGAGGGGATGGCATGGCGCACGGAATAACACTGGGTCTGGCGGACGTTGGATCAGAGCCTGGTAGTTTCCTTCCTTCTCCGGGAAGCGGCGGTGGCTTCCAAACTCTGACGGCGATGCCAGGGAAGTCACTGCGGCTGACGGGGCTTGGCAACGTGATCACCGGCGGCAGCGGCAACCTTTCTGTCACCGGAGGCGCGGGTCTCGCGACCGTCGTTGCTGGCTCGGGCAACGACACGGTTCAGCTTGGTGGGGGGCTCAACACCGTAGGTACTTGGTAACGGCAACAACACAGTATCAACCGGCCGCGGCACAGGCCTTGTGCGCATCTACGCGAACGGCAATATCTCGGTCACCTTCGGGTCGCTTTCAATCACCCTGACGGGCGCGGGTCTGGGCTTGCGCAACCTTCCAGGACAGTCATCGGATTGGAGCACTGGCAATATCGGTGTATTCAATGCTGGCATCGGAAATATTGGCGCCTTCAGTGGCGTTGGCAATACCGGCGCCGGAGACGGCCAATACAACATCGGAGCCTTCAACGGAAATTTTAACGCCGGCACCGCGAATGGTTCACACAACATTGGGGTGTTCAACGGAAACCTGAATGGCAGCACAGGAAATGGCAACGGGAACATCGGAGCTTTCAACGGCAACTTGAATGGCCAAGGCAACATCGGGGCCGATAACGGTGAGAACAACGGCAACCAGAACATCGGTGCCTTCAATGGCAACCTGAACGGCAACCTAAATAACGGCACCGACAATGGCGATCTGAACGGGAATGCCAACATCGGTCTGCTGAACGGCAATCTGAACGGAAATCTGAATACCGGAGCGTCCAACGGCAATCAGAATGGCAATGGTAATATCGGCATCGCGAATGGCAATTTGAATGGCAATGGACCTGCTCCGGCATCCTCCAGCAACCAGGCGACGGCGCCGGTCATTGCCACCTTCGTCGGTTCGATGAACACGATCGTGCTTGGCGACGGCAACAACCGTGTTGATGCCGGCGGGGGTCTATCCACCGTGGTCGTGGGGGCTGGCTCAAACGACATCTCGATCGGCGGTGCCTTCGATACAGTCGTCGGGGGCAATGGTAACGACAGGGTTCACGGCGTTGCAGACTATGTCTCGGTGAAGCTCGGTGACGGCAAGGATGTCGTGAGCCTGTCCGGCATCGGGAACCAGGTCACTCTTGGCGCCGGTGACGACACGGTGACATTGAGTGGTCGCGGCTCCAGTGTCGTTTCCACCGGCGGCGGCAACGACACGATCAGGGTGTCGGGTCTACATAATGTCATCGACTCGGGCACCGGGATGGACTTCATCTACGGCGGCCAGGGCGCCGACACGTTCGTGCTTGCCGCGGCGGGCTCCGGCGCCGACGAGATCTGGAACTTTTCGTTGTTCAACCACGATGTCCTCGATCTCCGCCAGGCTCTGGCCGGCTCGGGCTGGGATGGCCACCTGAGCGACCTCGATGATTTCCTTTCCACCTCGATCAAAGGCTCCACCACGTTGATCACGGTTGATCCCCCCGGGACCCCGGGCGGCGGCACCTTGGTCGCAGAACTTAATGGTTTTCGCGGTACGCTTGGCGATCTGCTTGCGCACAATTCCCTGCAGCTCTCTTGAACCGGGGAAGACGCACGCTCGCTAGAAGCGGAAGGGCACCGTGAGCAACGCTGTGAAGTCGGGTGTGTCGTGGGTCAGGCCGACCAGCAATGCCGCATCCAGGAAAATCTTCGGCGTGATCACACTGCCGAGGCCGATCTCGAGATTTGAAATCGTCTGACCAGAGCCAGCCAGGTTGATACCTCCGAAGGTGTTCTGCTGCTGGAACGTCGTCAGCCAGCCGAGACGCAGCGATGTGTCGGGGCTGGCGGCAAGGATCGCCTCGGCCCGGATGAAGTACTGATCGCCAACTGTCGTCGAGATCCCGCTGATCGTGGAGGGAAAGCTGTGCGTGTAACTGAAAGCCGCCTAGAAACACCAGCGGATCCTGCCGCTTGAGTGCAATGACGCCGGCGCCGAGCTGGTTGAAGCCGGATCCAGTTCCCACCGCGAAGGGGAAGGTCGATACCGCCTGCTGTGCCAGGCTGGTGCTGCCGGTATTCGCGGTATAGGCCACGTTCACCAGGAGATCGGGCACCCAGCCCTTCTCGTGCAGCACCTGTTTCTGAAACGCCATCGAAATGTCGCCGAGGCCGCCACGGTTGCTGTTGATGGTCCTGTTGCCGCCGAACGTCGCGGACGCATAACTGAGGTCCAAAGGAACCCGCAGGTTGAACTGTGTTTCCCATGGCAGACCGATGCGAAAGCCGAGACCCCATTCCAGCTGATCCCGATGCGACTGCTGTCGCACGATGTTGCCGTTGGTGAAGAACGCGAGCTGATCGAGGCTCTGGTGGCTGTAGCTGAAGTCGGGGACGAGCTGGACCACGTAAGGTGGCAAGAGCTGGCCGCCTCGGTCCACCAGGGTGTTCTCCAACGCTCTGGAGATCATCGCCTCCTCTGCCTCTTCCTGAGAGGCGGCGGGCGCAGTCGCGGCGGGTGCGGTGGTGCCCTCGACTGGCGGAATGAGCGGCCTGACCGGCGTGCGCCCTGGGGGCGGCGCCGGTGGCGGAGCGGCCTGTGCGGTCGGCGTCTCTGCGGGCACCGGCTGCGTCGCACGAGGGGCAGGCACGGGCGCCGCTGCGATCCTGGTCCTGTACCTCTTTCTCGAGCGAGTCCAGCCGCTTTATCAGTTGTCGGATCTGCGCGTCCCGTTTCTGGATCTCCTGCTGCAATTCCTCCGTCGTGGGCTGCGCGACTGCCGATCCCTGGTCCATACCCGGCAGCGAGCAGGCCGGCGAATCCAACTCGAACCAGGTGCAGTGCGACTGAAGACACGGTGTTCCTTTCACGTCGCGTGACCGCAGCGGTCAGACGGCCGGACCGACGCCACTGCTCAAAAGACTGCCACCGGCCGCAAAGTCCGGCACAGCCACCGCTCAGACAAAACCGCCAATTATTGACCAGAATTGCGCTTTTCCGTCCGGCATGTGGCCGAGAAGTCACTGCCGAGGTTGAGACTTCAAGCCACTCGACGTGTTTCCGCACGTCAGGTTGTGCATTCAGGCTCCACCGGCCGCCTGCAGAGCTCGCAGCAGCGGTTCGGCGGCGGTGTCGCCAAGCGCAACGGCTTTCTGATACCAGCGGGCTGCGGCGGCAGGATCGGTCTTCATACCAACTGCCCCGAGCTGCGCCAGCGCATTCGGGTCGAACGTGCGGCCTGCCGCGGTTGCCGCCTGACCGCTCCCGGCCTGCGCGGCGCGCTCGTAGAGCAACCGTGCAGAAGTGACATCGCGGAGCGCGAGCAGGGCATCGGCTCGCTTGATGAGGTTCGCCACAACCGACGAAGCGCCGGCACCCGCTGGCGTGTCGGCTTCCTGAGAGGGTTTCGGCTGTGCAGCGTTCGCGGTGGCCTCGCTCGCTGCCAGAACCGCCTGCCGCTCGGCGACCTCCCTGATCATGATCGACAGGCGCTTGTCGAGAGCGGCGATCTGGGTGGCGGCCGCTTTCCCTGCTGTGCCGCCTGGGGCCGCGGTCTGTTGCAAAGCCACGGGTGCGGACGACCGGCCGGCGGCGGGTTCGTGGCCGGTCTTAGATTTCGCGGCGATCGCGGCTGGAGGGGGCTGCAGCACGGCCGTCTTCTGGAGCATCGTCGAGAGCTCTTTTTCGAGCGCGCCGGCCCGCGCCGCGGCTACCACTTTCGCCGGCTCCGCGCGCGCCATGACCATGGTCGCGGGCCGACGCGTTGCCGCCGTGTCTCCCGGCTGCACGGTCGCCGCCGCAAGAATTAGGTTGGCGCTTGCCATTGCCGATGCTGCCCTGCTTCGCGAGGCGGCCGGTTTTCCGTGCTCGGGCGAAGCAATGTCGGGCTGACTACTCTCCGGCAGTGCGCCTTGCGTGGGCACGCTGCCTGGGCCGGCCGCCGTTTGCGCGAGTGGTCCGGCTGTGTCGCTGCTCGCCACCATCGTCTGCGACTTGGCCGGCGGCTGGTCCATCAGCTTCGCCACCACAATCTTCTTCGCGGGTGTCTCGAAGGCGGTGCTGGAGGCCCAGAAGTTCGTGGCCGTGGCCATGAGTCGATGCACGGGCTTTTCGCCCTTGCGGCTCACCGCGAAGGCGACGCGGGTGTTCCAGACCTCAAGGAAGTTTGGGACCTGCATTGTCCGGTTGCCCCAGCCGGGATCGGCCAGCAGCACGCGGTCACCCTGGATGCCGCGAAACACCACGAAGTGGTTGAGCCCGCGCAACGTGATCGGGACAATCGCGGGTCCCGTCTCCGTCAGGTCACGCAGCGTCATGTTGCCGTAGCCGTCGGCGGTGAAGCCGCGACCCTCGGCGTAGCGCTTGAGGTCCAGCAGCGAGAAGCCAAGCTGCGCCCTGACCCTGGCCACCGAGGTGTAATGCAGCATGCCTGCCGCGACCTCGCGCTCGGTGACCGGATCGCCCTGGTCATAGGTCAGCAGTGTGGCGAGCGCCGCAGCGCCGCAACTGATGTCCCATTTCTGGATGATCACGCTGTCCTCGCGCTTCTCCAGCATGCTGCGGACAACTCGGGGAGCCGGGTTCGGACTTGGATCGCATGCTGAGAGCGCGAGCAGCGACACGCACGCAAGCAAAAACGGCCGCGCATTTCTCTTCATCGCAAAGCCTGTCATGCGGATGGCTGCTCCTCTGACCTTGCCGGCGCTGGCGCGGTATCATCGTCCACCGTGACCGCAATCGGCCACTTGTACAAAGGTGGGGCTCAGACCCGAAAGGTTGGCGAACGCTCCGCCGCCGACGCGCATTGCACAAGGCGTCGCGGTCAATCCCGTCCGCGTTGAATAATCGCTGATCCGATCTTTGATTTTTCACGACTTGCTCATCTGCCGAGTCTTGTTCGCCAATAGGCGGGCTCATTGCGCAGGATATCGGAACGTTCTGGGTAGCTACGGAATCTACTACTTTTTCGCGAGGCGAGCCTTCGAGTAGCGAAAATGCGCCGCGGCTGCGGCATGGAGTGGATGCCGGCGTCTACGGCTATTAGGCGATTTACGACGATCACCGAACTATCCTTCACTCCGATCGCGTTACGCCCATCACGGGCAGACCACGGGCGATGCGATTTAGATTTGAGGCGTAACGAATGATCGCATACCCGTTCAACGGAGGAACACTATAAAATGCGCAAACTTCTATTCGCGACTGCTGGTCTGATGGCGCTGGCGACAGTCGCCTCCGCGGCACCGCTCCCGCTGAGCAGTGGCCAACTCGACACGGTCGCGGCCGGTGGCGGCAACGGCAACGGCAACGGAAACGGCAACATCGGGTCCGGCAACGGTAACCTGAACGGCAACGGCAACTACGGAAGCTACAACGGCAACGGCAACGGCAACTTCAACGTTGGATACGGCAACGGCAACGCCAACGGCAACCTCAACCTCGGCAGCGGCAACGGCAACCTGAACGGCAACGGCAACGGGAGCCTCTATCCTTTCTACTTTAGCAACGGCAACGGCAACGGCAACGGCAACCTCAACCTCGGCAACCTCAACGGTAACGGCTCCGGCAACCACAACTGAACTGCATTGGGTCGAGGGGTCGTCCGGTATGGACGACCCCGTGGCTGCCTTATCAGCGCTCGCAGAGTTTGAGGCGCATTACGGTAAGGACACAACGACGGCAGTTGAATGTCCGACAATGTTCATTTGGTGCACGGATTTGAACCTGTCGTCGGAAACAACTCGCTTCCGGCACGCGCCCGGACCAAGGGCTGCCAGGAGTCGGTGAGAACAATCATACAGTGGGGATCATAAATGCGACCAATCCTCCTATCAATTGTTGCATTGGGCGTTGGTGCTACCGTCGCCGTGGCGGAGCCGATCAAGCTCAGCAACTGGCAGCTTGGTGGCACGGCCGCCGGAACAACAAGTGCTACGGGCGGCAATGGCAATGGCAATGGCAATGGCAACCTTGGATCCGGCAACGGCAACGGCAGCGGCAACGGTAACGTGGGGAGTCTTAACGGCAACCTGAACGGCAACGGCAACGTTGGCAGCGGCAACGGCAACGGCAACGGCAACGGCAACGTCGGCAGCGCCAACGGCAACATCAATGGCAACCTCAACTACGGAGCGGGCAATGGCAATGGCAACGGCAATGGCAACGCCGGCTCAGTCAACGGCAATGTTAATGGCAATCTGGGTACTGGCGCTCTTAACGGAAACGGGAACGGCAACACATTCAACAGTGCCGGCAATGCCGGCTTCATGAACGGCGGCACCGGGAATATCGGGGCGTTCAACGGCAACGGCAACACCGGCGGCCCCAGCAACGGCAATGGCAATATCGGTGCCTTCAACGGCAACAACAATGGCGGCGTCAACAACGGCAACGGCAACGTCGGCTCCTTCAACGGCAACAACAACGGCAATCACTGATTGCCACGCCCCGCCCCTGACGTTCTCGGGGGTGGGAAACACCCAAAGAGGAGGTCTCGTAATCATGGACTATCCGTATCGAACTGGTTGCCTCCTCGTCGGCCTAGTCGTGGGGCCCTGCGTGGCGATGGCCGCGACGCCGTTGACGAGCCTGCAACTCGCGGCAATCTATGGCGGAGCGGGCAACGGCAACGGCAACGGCAACATTGGCAACAACAACGGCAACGGCAACGTTGGCAACAACAACGGCAACGGCAACGCTGGCGACAACAGCGGCAACGGCAATGCCACCGACAACAACGGCAATAGCGACGGCAGCAACAAGGGGAACGGCAACGTTTCGCTGATGGGCAATGCCTCGGCGAGCGTTGCGCCAGCAACTGTCGCAGCCGCGAACATGGCAGTGGCGGCTCCCGCAGCTCCGGCGCTGGTGCCAAACGTTGCACTGCTCAACGGTGTGTTGCCGCCATTGGTAGTGCCGAATGTCGGCGTGCTGAACGGGCCGGCTCTGCTGGGCGGTCTGCCATCTTTGGCGGGGATCGTGGCTGTGCCGCGTTAGTGCGGGCGATTGGCGGCAATGGCGCCAACGCTGGTGCCGCACCGGCGGTGGGGCAGCCGCGCGCGGACGGACCAGTCCGTCCGCGCGTGGTCCTGATCGACCCCGCCCAGCTGACCAGGGAATCGCTTAGCCATCTGCTACATGAGTTGGCGCCCGACTTCGATATCGAGCCTCTCTCCGACTGCGATGAGGCCGAAGCGCAGCGGCTGCGGATCCCTTCCGTTGTGCTGTTCAATGCGAAGATGGCGGATATTGCCGACCCAGACCTGAAGGCGAGCGCAGCCCGCCTGGCAACGTTGTGGCCGGGCGTTCCACGCGTGGTGATCTCCAACCGGGCGGATGAGCCGGCGGCGGCTCTGGAGGCGATCCAGGACGGTTGGCAGGGCTTCTTTCCGGCGACCCTCGAAGTCGGGCTCTTGATCGCGGCGGTACGCCTGGTGATCTCGCGAGGTATCTTCCTTCCACCGGACGTCGTGCAGCGGTTCGTGACCATGCTGTCATACAAGAGGGTGTGAGAGCCGCGGCGACTTCCGAGTGAGCGCGCCGGGTAAGTATCGGCCCGTGAGATACAGCACGGCCAATGAGACCCTGTGGACCAACGGATTAGTACTTTTGGCTTGAATTTTCTATCGAATTGCGTACAATTAACGGCGCGCTAACAATCACAGGTCCGCGGGTTCGCTCGGAATGCTGGTCACCTGTTCGCATGGATGCGAATGTGGGCGATCCGCTTCGCGCTCCCGCACGCGACTTGGGAGGGACGATGATGATCCGCCTACCGAAATTGGGTCGCCGTGTTGACGGTCAGCGGATCGAAGTCCCACAAGCCGCCGGTTCCATTGAGCTGGAAGACGGCGAAAGAGCTGAACCGCACAATCGATCTGGCCGGGTGCTGCTGATCGATCCGAGCGCCATGACCAGAGAGAGTTCTCGCACACATGCTGCGGACACTGGATGCGGAGATCGATGTGGCCGGCGTGTGCGACTACACCGACCGGGCCGGTTCGGCTGATCTGATCCTGGTGAATATCCACGGTGCGAGGATCGATGATCCCGAGGTGCAGGAGCGGATTGCGGAGCTCAGGGACTGCCACGGCGCGACCTTCCCGATAGCGGTGATTTCCGATCTGAACGACTGCGAACTCGCTATCCGCGCAATACGCCGGTATAGGCTCGCGGGCTATCTGCCGACCAGCCTCAACGGGCGAGTCGCGGCCGCCGCGGTTCACCTTATGCTCGCCGGCGGCACATTCGTCCCGCTTGGTATTGCAGCAGTGGTTCCGCACTTCACTGACACCGGTATCCAAGCTGACCCCGGTATCCAACCTGTTCCCACCGACGCCAAGGCGGCGGAAGTTTTCCGTTTGACCTACCGCGAATCCGAGGTGCTGCGGCTGCTGCAATGCGGCAAGCCGAACAAGATCATCGCCTTCGACCTCGCAATCGCGGAGAGTACAGGTCAAGGTTCACGTGCGGAACATCATGAAGAAGCTGAATGCAACAAACCGCACTCAGGTTGCCCTGCTGCTTCGAGGTGTCGTTACCGCGGCAATGACGGCGGGAGAATCCGTGGTTTAGACCGAAGCTCCCGTGAATCCGCCGCCGATCCCTGGACGCTCGGTCGGCTTTGCCGCACGCTCGCATGAGCTTCGGAGGGTCTCCGCCATGTCCCATCGCCCCACCGTCTACGGCACGCGTCACGCCGTCTCCGCCGGCCATTACCTCGCCGCCTCGGCCGCCTTCTCGGTGCTGGAGGCCGGCGGCAATGCGATCGACGCGGGCTGTGCCGCCGGCATTGCGCTCGGGGTGCTGCAACCGGACCTGGTGAACGTCGCGGGCGTGGCACCGATCATGATCCGGCTGGCGAACGGCCACGTGGAGAGCATCGCCGGTCTCGGCTGGTGGCCCAGAAAGCTGCCCGCCGACATCTTCATGCGCGAGCACGGCGGAAAGATCCCCGACGGCGTGCTGCGCACCGTCGTGCCCGCCGCACCCGATGCCTGGATCACCGCGCTGCGGCGCCACGGGACGATGCGCTTCGCCGACATCGCGGACTACGCGATCCGCTACGCCGGCGAAGGTTTCGCGATCTATCCGCTGCTCGCCGCCTCGATTGCAGCGCACGAGCACGAATACCGGCGTTGGCAATCCAACACTGCGATCTTCCTGCCCGGCGGCCGCGTGCCGCGATCGGGCGAGAAGTTCCTGCAGTCCGACCTCGCGCGCACCTTGCAGTACATGGCGGACCAGGACCGCGCCGCCGGACCCGACCGCGAGGCGGGCCTGCGCGCTGCACACGATGCGTTCTATCGCGGCGACATCGCGCGCGAGATCGTCCGCTTCCAGCAGCAGGAAGGCGGCTATCTGTCGCTGGACGACCTCGCCGAATACCGCTCCCCCATCGAGCCGGTGGTGCGGCGCCCGTGGCGCGGCCACGAGGTGATCACCTGCGGGCCGTGGTGCCAGGGCCCGGCGCTGCTCGAGGCGCTGGCGCTGCTGGAGCGCGTCGGCATCGCTGGCCTGGCGCACAACTCGGCCACCTACCTGCACCGCATCGCCGAATGCGTGAACCTGGCGATGGCGGACCGCGAGTACCACTTCGGCGATCCGGCGTTCGTCGACGTGCCGATCGACCACCTGCTCGATCCGGCGACCATCGCCCGCCGCGCCGCCGCGGTGCGCGACGACCGCGCGTTCGGCGAAATGCCGGCGCCGCTCGATCGCACCAACCTGCCGCACCTGGCGAGCCAAGCGGACCTGCCGAAGGTGGAGGCCGACACCTCCTATTGCTGCGTCGTCGATCGCTGGGGCAACGCGTTCAGCGCCACGCCGTCGGACGGGTCCGGCAACGTGCCGGTGGTGCCGGGCCTCGGCATCACGCCGTCGGGGCGTGGCTCGCAGAGCCGGCCCGATCCGCGCCATCCCGCCGGCGTCGCGCCAGGCAAGCGGCCGCGGCTGACGCCCAATCCCGCCATGGTGGTGACCGAGACCGGCGGGGTGATGCCGTTCGGCACGCCGGGCGGCGACGTGCAGACTCAGGCCATGCTGCAAGTGCTGCTCAACATCTTCCAGCACGGCATGGAGGTGCAGGACGCGATCGAGGCGCCGCGCGTTGCCTCCTACTCGTTCCCCTCGTCGTTCGCGCCGTTCGAGTATTTCCCCGGACGGCTGGCGGTGGAGGGACGCATCGATCCGGCGGTGCGGGCCGATCTCGCCGGCCGAGGGCACGAGGTGAAGGCATGGCCGGACTGGACCTGGCTTGCCGGCTCGGTGGAGGCGGTGCTGCGCGATCCGGTCACCGGGATGATCGCCTCGGGCGCCGATCCGCGGCGGCCGGCCTATGCGATCGCGATCTGAGGGACGCTGAGCGAGCGCACGAACGTGCATGGGGGCGACGCGCCGAACGGCGTATAAAGTCGCATGAGCCACTCATCGACTCGCGAGGCCGCGTGCGCTGGCTTCTCCGTGCTGGCCTACGACGACCTGCTGCGCCCGGGGCGGCTGATCGCGCTCTACGAGCACAAGGTCGCGGTGCAGGGGCTGCGTATGGGGCATCGACAGCTTCGACCTGTGGGGGGTGGAGCTTGGCAAGGAACTCGCCGGCGGCATCATCCCGGAGCTGGAGCCGGGTGTGGTGCCAGGGGCGCATGATTCATCCACCACGGGGCTGATTGCGCGGTTTCGGGCGGTGCGAGGAGAAACGTGAGGCTTCCCGGGCTGGACGGACGACGATTCGACACGGAGTTTCACGGAGTTGCGCACGGAGTTCCACGGAGAAGGAATTCCTGCGCTTCGCGCGAAGCGCCTTTCATTCTTCCTCCATGCAACTCCGTGCAGTCCTCCGTGAAACTCCGTGTCGGGAAGAAGTTGCAGCCGCACCGGCCCCACGTCCTTAAGGTTCCCATTTCGTTCCAGCGATGCTACCCTACCGTCGATATTGCGCAGGCTTGAACGCGTGCCCGCCATCCGCATCCTGCCGGCCCACACCGTCAACCGCATCGCCGCCGGCGAGGTGATCGAGCGGCCTGCGGCCGCGGTGAAGGAGCTGGTGGAGAACGCGCTCGATTCGGGCGCCACCCGGATCGCCGTGGCGCTCGACGCCGGCGGTATCGACCGGATCGAGGTAGCCGACGACGGCACCGGCATGGACGCCGGCGCGCTGGCGCTCGCGGTGCTGCGCCACGCCACCTCGAAGCTCGCCGACGACGACCTCGTGCACATTGCCACCTTGGGGTTTCGCGGCGAGGCGCTGCCCTCGATCGGTGCCGCGGCGCGGCTCGCCATCACGTCCCGGCCGCGCGACGCCGCGCACGCCTCGGAGATCCGCGTCGAGGGCGGTGCGGTGTCGGATGTCTCTCCCGCGGCCGGCGCGCCGGGGACACGCGTGGTGGTGCGCGACCTGTTCTTCGCGACGCCGGCGCGGCGCAAGTTCCTCAAGCATCCGCGCACCGAGGCGGACCACGCCGAGGCCGTGGTGCGCCGGCTGGCGCTGGCCGCGCCTGGCGTCGCTTTCCGTCTCGAATGCGACGGCCGCGTCGCGTTCGACCTGCCGTCGCAGGATCGTGCCGCCCGGGTCGCCGCGCTGTTCGGCGCGGAGGCGGCGCAGGCGATGGTGGAGGTGGCGGGCGAACGCGGCGCGCTACGCATCGCGGGCTTTGCCGGCTCGCCGGCGGTCACCCGGGCCACCGCCGCGGCGCAGGCGCTGACGGTGAACGGCAGGCCGGTCGCCGATCCGGTGCTGAAGGTCGCGGTGCGCGTCGCCTATCGCGACGTGATCGCCGTCGGACGCCATCCGGTGGTGGCGCTCTGGCTCGACCTGCCTCCGGACGAGCTGGACGTCAACGTGCACCCGGCGAAAACCGAGCTGCGCTTCCGCGACGTGGGCGCGGTGCGCTCGCTGGTGATCGGTGCCATCGGCCGTGCGTTGGCGGGCGGCGCTGGCACGTCGCTGCCGGCGCCACGGCCCTCGCTGCACCTGCATTCACGCCCGCGGCCGGTGCCCTACGTGTCCGTGCCGCTTCCCGGCATGGCGGAGACGCAGCTCGCTTTCGGCGCTGCGCCGGCGGCGCGCGTGTTGCCGGCGGCTGAACCGAATGAGGACCATCCCCTGGGCGCGCCGGTGGCGCAGGTGCTCGATACCTACGTGATCGCGGTCGCCTCGGACGGATCCCTGGTCCTGGTCGATCAGCACGCCGCGCACGAGCGACTGACCCACGAGGCGCTGCGCGAGCAGATGCTGGACGGCGGCGTGCGCACGCAGCCGCTGCTGCTGCCGGGGGTAGTGGACCTGCCGCCGGCTGATGCCTCCCGCCTGTTGGCGCGCAGTGACGAACTGGCGCGGCTGGGACTGGAGATCGAGGCGTTCGGTGCCGGCGCTGTGATGGTGCGGGCGCTGCCCGCGGCACTCGGCTCGCCCGAGCCGGGGCCGCTGCTGCGCGACCTCGCCGATGAACTGGAGGAGTTGGATGAGGCGACCGCGCTGAGCGCGCGGCTGGATGCGGTGATCGCCCGGCTGGCATGTCATGGCTCGGTCCGTGCCGGGCGGCGGCTGAATGCGGCGGAGATGGATGCGCTCCTGCGCCAGATGGAAGCGACGCCACGCGCCGCAACGTGCAGTCACGGACGGCCGACCTTCCTCAAGCTGTCGAAGGCCGAGATCGAGAAACTGTTCGGCCGGCGTTGATTTCGCCAGCGCCCGGACTATGGATACGCATCGAATCCACGAGGGAAACATGATGAGAGCGCTGATGGCGGCGGCCGGCGTGGCGATGGCGACGTTCCTGTCGACCGGGGCGATGGCGGACAGTCCTGGCGTCACGGCGACCGAGATCAAGATCGGCAACACCATGCCGTACAGCGGTCCGGTCTCTTCGTACAGCCCGATCGGCAAGCTGGAGACGGCGTTCTTCAACATGGTCAACGAGCAGGGCGGCGTCGCCGGGCATAAGATCAGCTTCATCTCGCTGGACGACGGCTACAGCCCACCGAAGACCGTCGAACAGGTACGCCGGCTGGTCGAGGAGGACCAGGTCGCCTTCCTGTTCAACACGCTGGGCACGCCGACCAACTCGGCGATCGTGCGCTACGTCAACCAGAAGAAGGTGCCGCACCTGTTCGTCGCGACCGGTGCGGCCAAATGGGGTGACGAGAAGCAGTATCCCTGGACCACCGGCTTCCAGCCAGACTACCGCACCGAGGCGCAGATCTATGCCAAGTACATCCTGAAGGAGAAGCCGGACGCCAAGGTCGCGGTGCTGTATCAGAACGACGACTTCGGCAAGGACTACCTGATCGGCCTCAAGGCTGTGTTCGGTGACCGCTACGGCAAGATGGTGACCGAGGCGACCTACGAGCCGACCGATCCGACGATCGACAGCCAGATCACCACGCTGCAGGGATCGGGCGCCGATGTGCTGGTGGTGGCGGCGGCGCCGAAGTTCGCCGCGCAGGCGATCCGCAAGGTGCATGACCTCGGCTGGAAGCCGATGTTCATCATGACCAACGTGTCGATCTCGGTGGGCTCGGTGATCACGCCGGCCGGGCCGGAGAATGCGATCGGCCTGATCACCACCAACTGGCTGAAGGATCCGACCGACCACCAGTGGGACAACGACGCCGGCATGCAGGACTGGCGCGCGTTCATGGCAAAGAACATGCCCGGCGCCGACCTGACCGACCTCAACTACGCCTATGCCTACTCGGCTGTGAAGCTGATGATGCAGGTGCTGAAGCAGTGCGGCGGCGACTTCTCGCGCGAGAACGTCATGAAGCAGGCGGAGAGCGTGCACGACCTGGTGCTGCCGACCGTGCTGCCGGGCATCAAGGCGAGCACCAGCCACACCGATCATCGGCCGATCAAGGCGATGCGGCTGGAGCGGTGGGACGGCAAGACCTGGGTGCTGTTCGGCGATATCATCGAGGCGGGGTCCTGAGCCCGATGCCGGACATCGGCCTCTTCGAGGCGATCTACAGCGCGCGGTCACTGCGGCGGCTGAAGCCTGACCCGGTTCCCGAGGCGCTGATCACGCAGGTGCTCGATGCGGCGATCCGCGCCCCGACCGCGGGCAATGCGCAGAACTGGGCCTTCGTGGTGGTGCGCGATCCGACAGTGCGCCGCGCGCTTGGCGCGATCTATCGCAAGGCGTCCGACATCGCCGCGGCGATGTACGCCGAAAAGGGACAGCCTGCGCATCTCACCGAAGGCCAGTACCGCCGGATGATGACGACCGGGGCGTATCTGTGGGAGCACATGGGCGATGCGCCGGTGATCCTGTTCCCCTGCCTGCACCGCCCGGTCGTGCCGCTCGCGGAGGGTGTTGATCACCGGGACGAACTTGCCTACGCGGATCGGATTCGCGGCTCCAGCATCTATCCGGCTGTGCAGAACATCATCCTGGCCTGCCGGGCGCTCGGGCTCGGAACCACGATCACCACCAATCACCTGCGCTGCGAGGGCGAGGTGCGCTCGCTGCTGGGCCTGCCCGACGACGTGGACAGCTTCGCCATGATGCCGATCGGCTGGCCGGTCGACGGTTTCGGCCCGCTGTCACGCAAGCCGCTCGCCAAGGTCGTGCATGCGGATGGCTGGGGGCACGCCTGGCCGGGCTGATACGTCATCCCTCGCGCCAGATGCTGAGCCTCGCGGCGCCGTGCGTGCGCTCTGCCAACAGGGGAGACGCGGTGAGGATCGGTTCGTCATGCGCGGTCTCGGCGACGATCAATGCCTGCGGAGCGAACCGGCCGGCGGCGCGCAGTCGTTCGATGGCGCGTTGCACCAGATTGTCGCGGTAGGGCGGATCGAGGAAGACGAGGCTCGCCGCTGTGCCCGGTGGAATGGCGAGGGCGTTGATCGCGAGAACCGTGCTGCGATCCTGCGCACGGCAGGCCGCGATGTTGGCGCTCAATGCCGCGAGTGCGGCGCGATCTCGCTCGATGAAGGTGGCGTGCGCCGCACCGCGTGACAGCGCTTCAAGGCCGAAGGCGCCGGTGCCGGCGAAGACGTCCAGCACCCGCGCACCTGCCACCGTGTCGCGGCCGCCCCAGGGGGCGTGCAGCAGCATGTCGAACAGCGCCTGGCGCACCCGGTCGGCGGTGGGGCGGGTCGTGGCGCCTGGCGGTGCGATCAGCGTGAGGCCGCGCCACGCGCCGGCGACGATCCTCATACGCGGCACCGGTGCGGCGGGATGCAGATTTCAACACGGAGGACGAGCGAGGGCCACGGAGGGCCACGAAGGAAGATCGGATTGGGCTTCGCGCGAAGCGCTATTGTCTTTCTCCGTGGCCCTCCGTGGCCCTCGCTCGTCCTCCGTGTTGAATCCTTCCTATCCATCACGCGGCAGCTGATCGCGCAGCACCCGAGCCGGCACCTCGTCCACCGCGCCGCGCGGCAGCGTGCCGAGCTGGAACGGACCGTAGGAGATGCGGATCAGCCGCGTCACCGCGAGGCCGAGATGTGCCATCACGCGCCGCACCTCGCGGTTGCGCCCCTCGCGCAGGCTGACGGTGAGCCAGGCATTGTCGCCCTTGCGCGAATCGAGCCCCGCGTCGATCGGGCCGTAGGCGACGCCCCCGATGGAGATGCCATTGGCCAGCGCCGCCAGCCGGCGCTGATCGGGCATCCCGTGCACCCGCACGCGATAGCGCCGAAGCCAGCCGGTCGCCGGCAATTCCAGCTTCCGCGCGAGCGCGCCGTCGTTGGTGAGCAGCAGCAGCCCCTCGCTGGTGAGATCGAGCCGGCCGACGCTGACGACGCGCGGCATCCCTGGCGGCAGCTTTTCGAACACGGTCGGGCGTCCTTGTGGATCGCGGTGAGTCGTCACCAGGCCGACTGGCTTGTGATAGCGCCACAGCCGCGTGCGCTCCGGCGCATCGACCACGACGCCGCTCACCATCACGATGTCGCCCGCGGTGACGAAGGTGGCGGGATGTGTCACCGCCTGGTTGTTCAGCTTCACTTGGCCCTCGGCCACCAGCTTCTCCGCGTCGCGACGGCTCGCCACGCCCGCGCGCGCCAACCATTTGGCGATGCGCTCACCTTTGTCCCCCGGCGGGGGATCGCTCATGCGCGGCAGGCGGCGATCAGGGCGTCGAAGATGCGGCGGTCGCCTTGGTCGATGAAGAACTCCGGATGCCACTGCACGCCGAGACAGAAGCGGTAGCGCATGTCCTCCACGCCCTCAATCACCTGGTCCGGCGCGATGGCGTTGACGACGGCGAACGGACCCGGGTCACGCACCGCCTGATGATGCGCGGAGTTCACCTGCATCTCGACCGCGCCGACGATGCGGTGGAGCAGTGTGCCGCGGCTGATCGCGACCGCATGGCCCGGCTCGTGGCGCGGATTGAGCTGCTCGTGTTCGAGCGCGTCGGCGAATGCGTCCGGAATGTGCTGGACCAGCGTGCCGCCGAGGGCCACCGCGAGAAGCTGCTCGCCGCCGCAGATGCCAAGGACGGGCATATTGCGCGCCAGTGCGCCGCTGGTCAGCGCGAGTTCGGCGGCGGTGCGGTTTTCTTTCAGTGTCACCGTCGCGTGGCGGTCGGCATCGCCGTACAGCGAGGGATCGACGTCGAACGCGCCGCCGGTGACGACGAGGGCATCGAGGCGGTCGAGATATTCGGCGGCAAGGGATGCGTCGTGCGGCAGCGCGATCGGCAGACCACCCGCCGCCGCGATGGCATCGGAATAGTTCTGGCGGATCGCATACCAGGGGTATTTCGAGTAGCCGCCGGGTTGCTCGGAATCCAAGGTGACGCCGATGACGGGACGCTTGGTCATGGTGCGATTGCTAGTCCCCTGCGCCGTCGCCGGGCAAGGCCGGCAGCGGCGGCGTGGCACCCTCCGGCACGCCGATCTCGTGCGCGTTCAGCGTCAGCGCCACCATCGCGTAGTAGCCGATCAGCGCAGTCAACTCGACGATGCCGGCGGTGCCGTAGGTGTCGAGGATGCGCTTGTAGGTTTCGTCGGAGGCGCGGTGCTCGCGCAGCAACTCGATCGCGTAGTCATGGATCGCCTGCTCGTCGGCTGCGGCGAACGTGCGGCCGCCGCGGCGCAGAGTCTCGATGGACTGATCGGACAGACCGGCCTTGCGCGCCTCTGCTTCATGCGAGAACCACTCGAACTGGCAATCCCAGAAGCGGCCGGTGAGCAGGATGACGAACTCGCGCAGGCGTGGCTGGAGGGTGGAGTTGAAGCGCAGGACTAGGCCGAGGTCGGACCACTTTTCGGCGAGATCGGGCCGGTGCATCGCGGCGGCGAGCGGTCCGACTGGGGGCGACCGCCGAGGGCCAGACATCATCGCGTCGTATACGCGGCGCTGCGCGTCGGTCATGCTGGCTGCGGTGACCAGGGGGATGCGGGGCATCGGGCTTCCTCCGTTGTTCGGGGACAGTGTGGCATGATGGCCGGATCAAGTCCGGCCATGACGGCAGAAGGCCGGGCTGCGCCCTGGAGTTATGGATGACGCCGATGGAGATCGCACTGGCCGAGGCGCGCGCGGCGGCGGAGCGGGGCGAGGTGCCGGTGGGCGCCGTCGTGCTGGACGGCAACGGCGCGGTGCTGGCGCGGGCGGGCAACGAGGTGGAGGCACGGCACGACGCATCGGCGCATGCCGAGATGCTGGCGCTGCGCGCAGCGGCGGCGGTGCGCGGCGCGGCGCGGCTGCCGGACTGCGAGCTGGTGGTCTCGCTCGAGCCGTGCCCGATGTGCGCGCAGGCGGCGAGCTTCTTCCGGGTGCGGCGGCTGACGTTCGGGGCGTATGATCCGAAGGGCGGCGGAGTGGAACACGGCGCACGCGTGTTCGATGCTCCGTCGTGCCATCACCGGCCCGAGGTGGTCGGCGGCGTAAGGAAAGCGAAGCTGCGAAGTTGCTGCGGAACTTCTTCGGCGAGCGGCGCTAATCGCCACACAGCACAGCGATTGCCATGCTGAGGCGTTCCTCAGACAGATCGCCTGCGTCGCGATCAAGCATCATGTAGCGTTGCCCCCGCGCGTGCGCGAGCAGATAGAACCACGGGCGCGGCAGCGTTTCGCCGTCAAGCCTGAGGTTCAGTTCCATCACCCGCAGTGCCCGCCTGCCGAACAGGATGTTCGCCATCCCCGCGCCATGCACACCGATGACACATTCGGCATTGAACATGCCTCGGCCTGCACCGAAAAGTCGAGCTCCTCCAGATGCAACGGGACGAAGCCATGTCGTTGCGCCACGTCCTCGACCAGTGCCGTCTCGGCTGGCTGGAGGCGTGGGTTGGCAGCGCGGCTGCGGGAGATCAGCAGGCGTCGCGGCAAAGCGGGGTTTGGTCGCAGCCCGCTCCGTATTTGTGCAAACAGCTCATGGAACGCGCCGAGATAGGTGAGGTTGGTGGGTTCGCTCGGTGTGGTCCAGAACAGACGGATACTGCGGGCGCGGTACAAGCCCGGCTGCAACAGACGCACGCGCCCGGCGAGGCCGAATGCCTCCAGCGATTGCTGCCAGGACGCTGCGCGGCAGGCGTGGTCCGGCAGCACGATCCGTGTCTGTGGACCGAGCAGTCTGGCCGCAATCGCCGATCGTCCGAGCGCGAAGCAAAGCCAGTGATACCAGTTCGTCCAGCCGCCATCGAAGCCCAGGAAAACGTCGTCGAGCACGGTGTCCGGGCACGGCAGGTCGATGCGATCGGTTCGTCGGGTGAACATGGCGGTCTCGGCGATCGTCCCGCCATCGTCGCTGAGCACCAGCCCATCCAGACCGTCGCCAACCGCGAACCGCCCGTTTGCCAAAGTGAACAGATCGAGCCGGACGGGCGGAATCAGAGGGGCCGACTTGGTTTGTGGCCGGACTTGCGGGAGCCGCCGCGCGAGGCTGGACAGATCCTGCGTCGGGTAGGCTGCGATCGGAGCGCGGTATGCGCCGCTGGGAGACTGCAGCAGAACCAACTCGCGTTCAGCCACGCTTTGCAGGCTCAGGGAACCTGCCGGACACATTGCGGGTGACGCCGCGCCGGCCGGGCCTACTGCCGCAGCGCCCGCCAGCCGATGTCGTGGCGGCAAAAGCCCTCGGGCCAGTCGATCAGCTTTATCGCCGCGTAGGCAGCATCATGGGCGGCGCGGAGGTCGGCGCCGGTGGCGCAGACGTTCAGCACGCGACCGCCGACGGCGCGGACGTGGCCTTGCGCATCCGCCTCGGTGCCGGCGTGGAAGATCTGCACATCGGGCACAGCGGCCGCGCGGTCGAGGCCGCGGATCTCGCTGCCGCGCTCCGGCACCTCCGGATAGCCGCGTGCCGCCATCACCACGGCGATCGACGCGATGTCGTTCCAGCGCAGATCGAAGTTCTCGAGTTCCCCATCGTAGGCGGCCTGCAGCGCGGGCAGCAGATCGGACATCAGCCGTGGCAGCAGCGCCTGGCATTCCGGGTCGCCGAAGCGGACGTTGAACTCGATCAGCTTGGCGCCTTCGGCGGTGAGCATCAGGCCGGCATAGAGGATACCGCGGAATGGCGTGCCTCGCCGCGCCATCTCCGCGAGCGCGGGACGAATGATGCCGTCCATCGCGGCGTCCTGCAGTGCGGGGGAAAATGAGGGCGTCGGCGAATAGGCGCCCATGCCGCCGGTGTTCGGACCGGTTTCGCCCTCGCCGACACGCTTGTGGTCCTGCGCGGCGCCGAGGGGCAATGCGGTCTCGCCGTCGCACAGCGCGAACAGCGACACTTCCTCGCCGACCAGGCATTCCTCGATCACCACGGAGGCGCCGGCCTCGCCGAATGCACGCGCCTGCATCATCGCGTCGATCGCCGCCAGTGCTTCGTCCTCGGTGGCGGCCACCACGACGGCCTTGCCAGCGGCGAGGCCGTCGGCCTTTACCACGACCGGGGCGCCGCGCCGGCGGACGAACGCGCGGGCCGCCATCACGTCGTCGAAGCGCTCCCACTGCGCGGTGGGAATGCCGGCGGCATCGCACAGCTCCTTGGTGAAGGCCTTGCTGCCTTCGAGCCGAGCGGCGGCGCGCGACGGACCGATGCAGGGGATCGATGCCGCCTCCATCGCATCGGCGATGCCGGCGACCAGCGGGGCCTCGGGGCCGGGAACCACGAGGTCGATCTCGTTGTCCTGGGCGAAGGCCACCAGGGCGGGGAAATCCAGCACGCCTATGGGCACGCACTGTGCCACCTGCGCTATGCCGGGATTGCCTGGCGCGCACCACAGCTTGGTCAGCAGCGGGCTGGCGGCGAGCGACCAGCAGAGCGCGTGCTCACGTCCACCGGAACCGACGACCAGCACGCGCATCCTCGCCTCCTCGCTTCCGGCCGCGGCTGTAGCACAGGGTCTGCCACTTCGGCACGGCCCGAAGCGTCCGCTGATGACGAAACTGCGGAGCAGCCCTTACGTTCCGACCGCCAGGGGCATTGGAGGAGACAGCCATGTTCGCCGTGATCTTCGAAGTGGTGCCGAAGCCGGAACGCAAGGATGAATATCTCGAGCTGGGCAGACTTCTGAGGCCGGAACTCGAGAAGATCGACGGCTTTCTCGATAATGAACGGTTCGCCAGCCAGAGCGTGAAGGGGCGCGTGCTGTCGCTGTCGACCTGGCGTGATGAGAAGGCGGTGATTCGCTGGCGGACACTCGCCGTGCACCACAAGGTGCAGGAGAAGGGGCGCTTCGAGGTGTTCCAGGACTACCACCTGCGGGTGGGTGAATTCACCAGGGACAGCCAAGTGCCACCGGGGCAGAGCCTGCGGCAGCAGCGCCTCGACGAGACCGAGGTGGGCGACGCCAAGTGCATCACCATCAGCGAACTGCCGGCGGCTTCCAGCGATAGGCCGGCAACCGACACGTTCGCCGCCGATCTGGGGCTGCCGCCGGTCGGCTCCCAGGGGCTGGTCCAGCAGGATACATACGAGAGCATATACAACGCCGGCAAGCTGCTGCTGCTTGCCTCATGGCGTAGCGCCGATGCGGCGGGCGACTGGACTCCGCTGCCGCCGCGACAGGGCGAACTGCGTCACCGTCAGGTTCGGGTCGTGCGGGACTACGGCATGTTCGAACGCCGGGAGGCGCCGCAATACTATCCGGAGGTGCGGCGATGAGCAGTACCGACCGAGGGCCGGGTTAGCGTGGAGGTTGTTCGGGTTCGCCTCACACTTTACCGCCATCGCCTATCTGCTTGGGGTCAAGCTGCGGTGGTAAACTGCTGCTTTGGCTTCGTTTGCCACGCTGCCCGGCGCAGCCGCCTGGCGCGGTGGACAAGGACCCGAACCGCCGCTCACACTTCGCCCGACGAATCGCCCGGGACTGATCAATGCCGCAGACCAATATCGGACGCTCCGAGGACCTCCTGGCCGAGCTTGCCACCTGGGTGGCGATGGAGACCCCAACGACCGATCCCGGTTCGGTCAATCGGCTGATGGACCTGGCCGAAGCTGAGCTGGCACGCGCCGGTGCGGCGCTCACCCGCATTCCTGGCCGTGACGGATTCGGCGACAACCTGATCGCGCGAACGCCGGGCGGCGGCAAGCCGGTGCTGGTCGCGGGCCACCTCGACACGGTGTGGTCGCACGGCACGCTGAACGGCATGCCGTACCAGGTGAACGGCGAGAAGGCGCATGGGCCGGGCATCTACGACATGAAGGCGGGCAGCTTTCTGGCGTTCCATGCGGTGCGCTCGATCCTGCATCAGCGCGTGAAAACGCGTCGGCCGATCGTGCTGCTTTTGACGCCGGACGAGGAGGTCGGCAGCCCCACGTCGCGCGAATGGATCGAGCGCGAGGCCAGCGAGGCCGCCTGTGTGCTGATCCCCGAGCCCGCCGGCCAGGGCGGTGCCTGCGTCACCGCGCGCAAGGGTGTGGGGCGGTTCGTCATGCGGGTGGAGGGGCGCGGCGCGCATTCCGGCGGCAGCTTCCAGGAGGGCGCATCGGCGGTCGTGGAGTTGGCACAGCAGATCATGCGGTTGCACGGCATGGTCGATCTCGACCGTGGCATCACGCTGAATGCGGCGCCGGTGTGGGGCGGGTCGCGGCCGAACGTGATCTCGCCCGATGCAGGATGTGAAATCGATCTGCGGGTGAATTCGGTGGCCGACGGCCAGCACATGGAGCGGACGCTGCTGGAGAGCACTGCGCTGACGCCGGGCTGCCGCGTGGTGGTGGAGGGCGGCATGAACCGACCGCCGTTCGCCGAGGACCACGGGATCCTCGCGCTGTACGACAAGGCGCGCGGGATTGCCGAGACGGTGGGGATTGCGTTGCCACGGCAGCATCGCGGCGGCGGTTCTGACGGCAACTTCACAGCGGCGATGGGCGTGCCGACGCTCGATGGTCTGGGCTGTCCCGGCGCCGGCGCGCACGCCAGCCACGAGCACATATTGTGGCAGCACCTGGCACCGCGCGCGGCGCTGATGGCGGGGCTGTTGGAGACGCTGGAGTAGGCGTCTCGCGGATCGCCGCGCGATGCTGTTCAATTCCCAGGCGTTCATCTGCGGCTTCCTGCCGATCGTTCTGGTGCTGTACTACGCGTGTGCGTCGTACCTTGCTGCGCGTCAGGCAATCGTGGTGGCGGCGTCGCTGTTCTTCTATGGCTGGTGGGATGTCCGGTTCGTCCCGTTGCTCGCCGGGCTCACGGTTGCCAACTGGCTGATCGTACTCTGGTTCGCTGCATCACGCGCCAAGTGGGTCCCGGGTACTCGGCGTCGTGCTGAATCTCGCCGTGCTCGGGCTGTTCAAGTATGCCGACTTCTTTCGCGGCACCGCGTATGGCGCTCTCGGCCAGACCTTCCAGCCGTGGAGCCTGATCCTGCCTCTCGGCATCAGCTTCTTTGTGTTCCAGAAGATCTCCTACCTGATCGATCTCCGCCGGGGTGACCGACATATCTACGGCTTCCTCGACTTCTGCATGTTCGTCACCTTCTTCCCGCAGCTCATCGCCGGTCCCATCGTTCGCCACAACGAGATCATCCATCAGTTCCGTCTCGATCCGCGCCGGCCGGCGATGTGGGAGAACCTGTCGCGCGGCTTCGTGCTGTTCGTCATCGGCGTGGCGAAGAAGGTCGCGCTGGCTGACACGCTGGCGATGGTGGCCGATCCGCTGTTCGGCAAGGCGATCGCCACATCGTTGTCGGCGACCGAGGCCTGGATCGCCACCGGCGCCTACACGCTGCAGATCTATTTCGACTTCTCCGGCTATTCGGACATGGCCATCGGGCTTGCACTGATGTTCGGCCTGCGCCTGCCGATGAACTTCAACGCGCCCTACCGCTCCGTATCGATCCGCGACTTCTGGCGGCGCTGGCATATGACGCTGTCGCGCTTCCTGCGCGACTACCTCTACATCCCTCTTGGCGGCAACCGCTGCGGGCCGGTGCGCCAGGCGGTCAATGTCATTGTCACCATGCTGCTCGGCGGCCTGTGGCATGGCGCGAACTGGACCTTCGTCGCCTGGGGCGGGCTGCATGGCACTGCATTGGCGCTGAACCACGTCTGGCAGGGCAGGGGCCTGCGGCTGCCAAGCATCGTCGCCTGGGCGCTGACACTGCTGTTCGTCATGGCCTGTTGGGTGCTGTTCCGCTCGGCCGACTTCACCACCGCGGGCGATCTGCTGTTGTCGATGATCGGCCAACACGGAGTGGGTCGTGTCTCGCTCGATCGCGAATTCGCCGCGGCGCTGATCGGCGGTACTGTTGTCGCGCTGTTCGGCCCGACCAGCCAGGAGGTGGCGCTGGAGAAGCTGCAGCCGAAGGCGTGGCTCGCCATGCCGGCCGGTGTCGCACTTGCGTATCTGCTGCTGCTGATCGGTGGCCGACTGCCGAATGTCTTCATCTACTTCCAGTTCTGACGCCACTTCGTCTTGGCGCCGCTTCTTTCGCATCGCCGCCGGGACGGCGGTGCTGGCGGTCGCGGTGATCTATGCGTTCGTGGTTCTGGTGGATCCGTTCGACACGCTGCCGCTGTCGCCGCCGGCCGACCGCGTGCCTGTGGCGAGCAACGCGCGGTTCGCGTTCCCATCACTGGCGCGGTCTGACCGGTTCGACAGCGCGATCTTCGGTACATCGACCAGCCGATTGTTGCGCCCGGCTGTGCTGAACGCGGAATTCGGCGCCCGCTTCGTCAACCTTTCAATGAATGCCGCCACCGCTTACGAGCAGTCGCGCCTGATGGCCGTGTTCCGGACGGCGCATCCCGCTGCGCGCATGGTGCTGATCGGGCTGGACATCAGCTACTGCACGCCGGGCGAGACCGAGGAATTCACGCCGCGCGCATTTCCGGCGTGGATGTACGATGGGGGCCTGTGGCGCGGCTATCGCGAGATGTTCAACCTGTATGCGGTGCAGGAGGCCGGCCAGGAGTTCGGCATCCTGACCGGCATCAAGCGACAGGTCTATGGCAGCGACGGCTACACCAGCTTCGTCCCGCCAGACAGCGAATACGACCCCGCTCGCGTTGCGATGCACCTGCGCGACGATCAGCCATTCGCGCCGTCGCCGGGCAGCGGCGATCCTTCGACGTGGCGCTATCCGTCGCTCGATCGCTTGGACGCGGACCTGTCAGCACTGACGGAGACCACGCGGAAGCTCTTGTTCTTCGTCCCATATAACCAGAGGCTGATGCCGCCCCCCAATTCCCCGAGTGCATTGGTGTGGCGAGAGTGCAAGCGGCGCGTGACCGCACTGACGGCGCGCGTGCCGAACTCGCTGGCGGTCGATTTCATGCGCCCGACCCAGATCACCAGCGTTGATGACAACTACTGGGATGGCATGCACTACCGCATCGCTGTTGCCGACCGCATCGCGCGTGACCTGGCGGCGGCGGAACGCGGCGAGGCTTCGCCGGATTATCGGTTACTTGGTGAGCGCGACTTCTGACCGTTCCGCCAGCTGCATGAACACCGGCACCGCGGCCGCAAGGTCAGCGACGCGCGCCTTCTCCATCGGCGTGTGTGCCTCGGCGATGTCGCCAGGGCCGAGTACCACACAGGGCGCGATCGCCTGTAGTTCGGACGCGTCGGTCCCGTACGGCGCGGTGCCGGCCTGCCTGCCGACCAGGTCGACGCACAGCCGAACCAGCGGATGGTCGGCCGGCAGTTCCGGCGGAAATCCTTCGCGAGCCTCGGTCACCGTGATGCCGAAGCGGTTCGCCGCACTGTACACAGCCTGCAGCACTGGCGAGGGGTCGACCTTGGCCGAGTAGCGATACTTGATGCGCGCGGTGGCCTTCGGCACGGTCACGTTCACCGCCGCGCCGTGGTTGTCGATCACCACGTTGAAGTCGCTGAACGGCGGATCGTAGTCGGCGTCCTGTAGGCTGGCATCGCTGCGCAGCCGTTCGAAAACGCCTTTCATCTCCATCAGGAACGGGAGCAGCTCCCAGTTCGCGTTGCGCCCGCGGCCGGTGCTGCTGTGCGCCTGCACGCCGGTCGCGACGCAGGTGAACGCGATGTGGCTGCGGTGTCCACGGACCGGCGCGAGCGCGGTCGGCTCCGCCACGATGATGCCGTGCAGCTTCGCGCGCCGCACCAGCTCGGATTTCTGCGCGATCAGTCGCGCTCCCTGCTTGGTGGTTTCCTCGTCGGTGGTGATCAGCAGCGTGATTGGAACGCGCTCGGGCAGCGAGCGCGCAGCGACGATGGCGGCGGCGACGGGACCTTTCATGTCGGTGCTGCCGAGCCCGTGGAGGACGCCGTCGGGGCCGAGACGCGCCGACCATGGATCCTCCTGCCAGCCAGTGTCGGGCACCGTGTCCATATGCCCCGACAACGCGATGCCGCCCTCCATCGGGCCGCGGTGCGCCACCAGCGCGCGCTTCGCCACGCCTGCGTCGTCGAGATAGTCGATGCGCTCGATGTCGAAGCCGGGAAGTGCCGCTTCGATCCTGTCGGCAACCGGCAGGTTGGAGAGGAAGCTGCGGCTGTCGAGCGACACGAGGTCGCGGGTCAGAGCGACGACGTCATTGGTGAATTCGGTCATCACGAGATGCGCCCGTAAGCCAGGCGGCGGGCCAGCCAGCAGCCGACCTCCACGCCGGCGGCCCGACCTGACCCATCGCGCCGGAACGCCAGCGTCCAGTCGCCGGGCGGTGTGTGGTCGAGCGCACGCGGGCACGGCAGCACCCAGACGTCGCCGCCGACCGGACCGAGTGTCTCCATGCGCCCCTGGCCAAGGAAGCCAGAGAAGCCGCCATACAGTACACCGCCGGCGTCGGCGACGGTCAGTTCCGCATCAAGCTCCTCGCAACGGTAGCGGCCGGCGACATCCCTGGCGGGCTCGCCACCGCAGGGGCGCAGGCATGAGCGTTGGTTCTCGTACGGCCGGTGCATCCACAGGCTACCATCGCGGGGCTGCAGCCGCACGCTCGCGTTGCTCGCCGAGCCGTCGGCCTGCACATCGAGCCGATCCGGGAAATGGCCAAAGCGAAGGCGCACTTGCCGGTCTGCCATGTCGATGCGGACCGCAAGTCCGGTCTCCGGTTCGGTGTAGGCGCCGAGCCAGTCGGGTGCGGGCAAGGCAGGGGCCGGCGGCGGCCTCTCCTCGCCCAGCACGGCGGCCAGCACGTCCGCCGCCGCGTCATGCGCGTCGGAGAGATGGTTGAACATGACGATGACCGACACGCGTTCGGAGGGCACGTACATCCGGTGGCTGCGCCAGCCGCGCAGCGCGCCGCCATGGGCTGTGACGGCGCGGCCAAGTTCTGTCCCGCGGTTCAGACCGAAGCCGTAAACGGCGGATGCGCCGTCCGCGAAGCTGACCGGTGCGACGAGCCGGCTGTAGAGCGCATTCGCGTCCTCGCGCGTCGCGTCGATGTGGCGTTCCCAGGCGATCATGTCGTCGAGGCTGGCGCCGAGGCCGGCATCGCCGGTCCACAGTATGCGGTTCTCCGCGGCGCGGAAGCCGGTTGCCGGCGAGCCCTCGTAGCCTTCGGTGCCGTCTGGCATGGCGCGCGTGTCGGCGGCCAGGAACGCAGTTTCCATGCCGGCGCGTTCGAAGACGCTGCGTGCGCAGCAATTCCGCGAAGGAGCGGCCGGTGCGGTCCTGCACGATGTCCGACAGGATGCGGAAGTTCTGGTTGACGTAGGAGTGGCGGGTGCCGGGCATGAAGTGCAGCGTTCGCGTGCCGGCGATCACGCGGGCGGCTTCGGTGTCGCCGAACGGCGCCTCGGCCGGGGAGCCGTGCAGCATCGCGACCGCCCAGTAGTCGCGCAGGCCGGACTGGTTGTGACAGAGATGCAGCGCGCCCGGCGCCGGCTGCTCGAGGAGCGGGAGGCGGGCGCGGACGTCGTCATCCAGCACCGACGGGTCGGGGAACGAGTCCAGCACCGCGGCGCAGGTGAACTGCTTGGTGATGGAGCACATGCGGAACAGCGTGTGCGGGGTGAACGGGATGCGGCGTTCGGCGTTGGCAAAGCCCCATGTGTGGCGCAGCAGCACTTCGCCGTCGCGCAACGCGGCGATGGCACCGCCGGGTCCGGGATAGGCGCGGGGGAGGCTCTCGACCATGCGGTCGAGGCGTGCGGAGAGGGGGCCGGTCATACCGTTGCTCCGACAGCGTTCGCCACGTGTCTTTTTTCACAGGCCAATCGCAGCTGATCCTATAGTGGCAGCACGCGCAGTCCCACGAGTGCCAGTGATGGATGCCATCGACATAACGGCAACGGCGAGCGAGGTCGAGCCTGCTGCCGGCAAATCGGAGGAAGGCGGTCAACGCCCTCGGCGCACAGCCCGTGCGGTGGCGCTCGAGCTGCTGCATCCGATGCGGATCTGGCGTGGCGCGCTGTTGCTCTGGAAGGCGCTGGGCAGCCTCGCGATCGCGCTGGCCGGGACCATCGCCGTGATTGTGGTGGCAATCCTGCTGATCCAGGGATTGATGCGAAGAACGGTGGCGATCGAGCCGATTTCCGTGCCGAAGGAACTGGCCGACAAGGGTTACTCGCCGGACGTGGCGGCCGCCAGGTTGCGCGATGCCATGCACGCGCTGGTGGCCAGGGCGGATGCACGGACAGAAGGTCCGAACATCGCAATGCGCGGCGAGGTGCCGGACATAGTCGTTCCGACGGTCGGCATATCGGTCGACAACATTGTCACGGCGATACGCGGGTTCCTGCACAGCAACCGGCGACGAAGCGTTTCGGGGGAGTTCGTGATCGCCGAAGGTCGGCTTTGGCTGCGCCTGCGGCTCAACGGCAAACAGATCTATGCCAGCGGATCCGGCGGGCCGGTGGAACGGCCCGATGCGTTGATCGCGGCAGCGGTTCCCAGCGTGCTCAAGGAGATCGACCCGCTTGTCGTGGCTGCCTACCTCCTGTGGTACAAGGACGAGCAAGCCCGGGCGCTGGCAATTCTCGACCAGGTCCTGGAAGGCCAAATCCCTTCGGACTGGAACCAGGCGGACCCGTTCGTGATGAAGGCTGCGGCCGATATCAATAGCAGGGATTACGCTGCGGCGACTGCGGCGGCGAAGGAGGCCATTGGGCTCCAGCCTCGATATGCCCCGGCCCATATAGTGAGCGGCGATGTGTTGAAGGCACAACATCAATCCGATGCCGCGCTCGGCGAATACCGCTTAGCGCTGCGACTTGACCCCGAAAACTCGGTGGCACCGACGCGTATCGCTGGCGTCTTGCGTGCCCAGAAGAAGACCACGGAGGCCGCCGAATATGTCCGTGCTGTGATCGCCAAGCATCCAAGGCGTCCTGGATACCACGTATCGCTCGGTTGGATGCTGCGCGAACAGCCGGACAAGGTTGGTGCGGACGCCGAGTTCGACAAGGCAGTGACGCTGTATCGCGAGCGGCTACAGGAAGATCCGGACAATGCGGCCATCCATGAAGGCCTAGGCGAAGCGCTGCATGCCGCGCGCCGGCTGGAGGAGGCGGCCGCCGCGTACCGCGAGGCCATCTCTCTTGAGCCGGGACGGGCAGCACCCCATCAGGCCTTGGGCTCCGTGCTCTACCAACAGCACGAGTTTGCAGACGCGGGCGCCGAATATCGTAAGGCGGTCGAACTCGATCCCAAGTTTGTCGGACGCCATCTCGCGCTAGGGCAGTTCCTGCTGGATGAGGGCGAAGTTCGACGCTGCAGAACGTGAGTATCGCACAGGCGCCGAACTGGATCCTGCGTCAGCATTGCCGCACCTGGGTATTGGCCTCGTTCTCAAGCGTCAGAAGCGGTTCGACGAAGCGATCGCGGAATTCCGAACAGCCATGCGGCTCGATGCAACTACGGCGGAGGCGTACAACGGTGTCGGCATCGTTTTGGACGACCAAGGCCAACATGACGAGGCGATGGTTGAGTATCGGAAAGCCGTCGAGCTCGACCCGGGAAGCGTCACTGCACACAGCAATATCGGTAGTGCGCTGCTTGACCAGAAGAAGGTGGATGACGCGATTGCGGAGTACCACAAGGCCCTCGAGTTCGATCCCTGGTTTGCCCACGCCCATAACGGGCTAGGGAATGCCCTGCAGGCCAAGCGGAAGTTCGCCGAGGCCGACGATGAATTCCGGAAGGCTTTGGAACTCGATCCGAAGCTTGGCGATGCACACAACAATCTTGGCAACTCGCTTCTGGAACAGGGAAGACTTGACGAGGCAGCCAGCGAATATCTCAAGGCCCTGGAGCTGGAGCCAAGGTTGGAACAGGCGCATAACGGACTTGGTAATGTTCTATCTGATCAGGGTAAACTTGATGATGCTGCCGCGGAGTACCGCGAGGCGATCGCGCTTGATCCGAAAGCTGCCACTCCTCACAACGGGCTTGGCAATCTTCTGTTAAATCAGGGCCGACCCGACGATGCCGTTGGTGAGTACCGCCAGGCTATTGGGTTGAATCCGAAGTCGGCCACTCCACACAACGGGCTGGGCAATGCTCTTGCCCGCCAGAACAAACTCGACGCGGCACTCGAGGAGTATCGCCAAGCCGTTGCGCTGGATCCGAAGTCGGCTACTCCACACAACGGGCTGGGCAATGCGCTGGTCCGTCAGGACAAGCTCGACGCGGCACGCGAGGAGTTCCTCCAGGCCGTTGCGCTGGATCCCAAGTTCGCCAATCCGCACAATGGCCTGGGGAATGTTCTGCTTCATCAGAACAAGCTCGACGATGCAGTCAGCGAATACCGCCAGGCTCTCGCCCTGAACCCCGAGCTCGCGCTCGCACGCGCCAACCTCGGTGGCCTGTACCTCCAGCAAGCTAAGCTCGATCAGGCGGATGCGGAGCTGCACCAGGCCATAGCGCTGGACCCGAAGCTTGCGCTCGCACACTTTTACCTGGGCCAGATCCTCTACGTTCAGCATCAGGTTGAGGAGGCGCTGGCCGAGATCCGTCTCTCATCCGAACTGGATCCGAAGAGCGCGGAATTCCGTGGCAATCTCGCCACCGCGCTGCGCGACGTCGGGCCGACGTGAGGATGCTGTCTCCGAATACCGTCGGGCGATCGCGCTGGACACCGACCAGGCGGTCTATCACGCGCTGCTCGGTTCGTTGCTGTCCGCGCTCGCCCAGGACGATGCGGCAAAAACCGAATTCCGTCAGGCCCTCGAGCGGGATGCGAACTTGCCTGCCGGCCTCGATGAGCTGGCCACGAGTCTCATCGAACGGGCATCACAGTCCGCCGCGCCTGGCCTCGCAAACACAATCCTGATCGACGCCTGCTGGCTTCTGGTCACCGCGGACCATCTCGCACCGGGTGACGCCGATCGCTCCGACGGCAATGCAGCGCATCGACGAGAGGCTGGCGGGCCAACCTCGCTGCCCGGAACTGACCGCCGGACCTGCGCATAGATGAGCGTGCCCCGCGGATGAACCCTGGGGACCAACCCGCCCACCGCCCGCTGCCCGCACGCTGCATCGGCCGCGACCGGAGATCGCTTTTCTGGACAGTTCCATCCTGGTAGGGCAATGCTCTGCCAACAGTTCGCCTACCGGGGGGCGACGATGGACGTCACGGACTGGTTGCGATCGCTCGGTCTCGAGGGATACGAGGCGGCATTCCGCTCGAATGCTGTCACCGCCGATCTTCTCCCCGGTCTTACCGCGGAGGACCTGAAGGACCTGGGCGTTGCGGCTGTCGGTCATCGCCGGCGGCTGCTGGATGCGATCGCGACACTGCGCGGTAATGGCGGGCCCGCCGCGCATCTGAGCGTCGCCGGGTCGCCTGCCGATCGCGCCGACGACATACCTTACCGGTCGCCGCAGTCTGCGGCCGAGCGCCGTCAGGTCAGCGTGATGTTCTGCGACATGGCGGACTCCACCCAATTGTCGACCCGGCTGGACCCCGAAGATCTGAGTGCAGTGATCCGCGGCTATCAGTCGTGTGTCGCCGCGACGATCGCACGCTTCGACGGCTTCATCGCCCGCTATGTCGGTGATGGCGTGCTGATCTACTTTGGCTACCCGCGCGCGCATGAGGACGACGCCGAGAGAGCGGTCCGCGCCGCGCTGGCGGTAATCGCTGAGATCGGCCAGGCCGCGCCGGTATCGAGCGAACGCGTGCGGGTTCGCATCGGCATAGCGACGGGCCTTGTGGTTGTCGGCGAACCGATCGGAATTGGCGAGTCGTGGCAACAGACGGCGGTTGGAGAGACACCCAACCTCGCGGCCCGTCTGCAAGCTCTCGCTGAACCGAATACGGTCGTGATCGCCGCGAGCACGCGCCGACTGGTCGGTGATCTCTTCGAGTACCGCGATCTCGGCACCGTGCCGATGAAGGGCATCACCGGACTGGTGCCGGCATGGCAGGTGTTGCGCGCGAGCGTCGTCGAAAGCCGCTTCGAGGCGCTGCACACAGCCGGGCTCTCACCGCTGGTCGGGCGCGAGGAAGAACTCGAGCTGCTGCAACGCCTTTGGGCGCGTGCCCGGAGCGGCGAGGGGCAGGTGGTGCTTGTGCCGGGCGAGGCGGGCCTCGGCAAGTCGCGCATCGCCGCGACGTTGTACGAACGCCTCGAGGGAGAGCCTGCGATACGACTGCGCTACTTCTGCTCGCCCTATCATCAGGACAGCGCGCTGTTTCCTTTTGTCGACCAGCTCGGCCGGGCCGCCGGCTTCACCCGCGAGGACCCACCCGCAGTCAAACTGGACAAGCTCGCGACCTTGATGGCCCGCGCCGCGCCGCCTGACGGGGACCTTGCACTTCTCGCCGATCTGCTTTCGTTGCCAGCTTCGGAGCGTCACCCTCCGCCCAACCTCAGTCCGCAACACAAGAAGGAGCGGACGCTGGAGACGCTGGTCAGACAGATGGAGGGCTTGGCGCGCCAGCAGCCTGTGCTGATCGTTTTCGAGGACGTGCATTGGATCGACCCAACCTCGCGGGAGCTACTCGACCTCACCGTCGAGCGGGTACGAAGCCTGCCAGTACCTGCTGGTCGTGACCTTCCGCCCCGAGTTCCGCCCGCCGTGGACCGGCCAGCCGTGGGTCAGCATCCTCCCGCTCAATCGCCTGGACCGGTGTGACCGGACGGCGTTGGTACTCCAGATCTCCGCGGGCAAGCCGCTGCCCTATGAAGTTGTCGAGCAGATCGTAGACCGCACTGACGGTGTCCCGCTGTTCGTCGAGGAGGTGACCAAGAGCGTCCTGGAGAGCGGTTTCCTCCGCGAGGAGGCAGATCGCTATGTACTGGACGGTACGCTGCCGCCGTTCGCGATCCCGACGAGCCTGCACAACTCACTGATGGCGCGGCTCGATCGCCTGGCGTCGGTGCGGCACGTGGCGCAGATTGGCGCGGCGATCGGACGAGAGTTCTCCTACAGGCTGCTGCAAAAGGTTTCCCGTCTTTCACAAGACGAATTGCGGGCGGCTCTCGCACGTCTGGTCACTTCCGAACTGATATTCCAGCGCGGCACGCCGCCCGACGCGGTCTATTCATTCAAGCACGCGCTGGTGCAGGACGCGGCTCACGGGAGCCTGCTGCGCAGCGCCCGCCAACAATTGCACGCGCTGATCGCCGAAGCGCTCGAAGCCGATTCGCCCGAACTGATGGACAGCCAGCCCGAGCTTTTGGCGCAGCATTACGCCGAGGCGGGGCTGATCGAAGAATCCACTACCTACTGGGGCAAGGCTGGTCGCAGCTCCGCTGCTCGCTCAGCGATGGCGGAAGCGGCTGCTCAATTCCAGAAGGGTCTGGACCAACTGGCGCTGTTGCCGGAGGCTCCGGAGCGCCAGCGCCGGAAGCTTGAATTTTACAGTTCGCTGGGCGCGGCGTTGCGATTCGTCAAAGGCCTGGCCGCGCCGGAAACGGGCCACGCCTACGCTCGCGCACTAGAGCTGTGGGAGCAGCTCGGTGCCCCCGCGGAGTTCCTTCACGTTGCCTATGGGCAGTCTCGCTATCTCGCGGCCCGCGGCGAGCTGGATCGAGCACAGTCGCTCGCCGAGGATTTGCTGCGCGTCAGCCGCCAGCGCAACGATACCGGCGGGCTCGTGCTGGGTCACCTGTCGAACGGGCGAAATCTCTTGTTCAACGGCGCGTTTGCTTTAGCCCGAGCGCACCTGGAAGCGGGGCTTGCGCTGTATGATCCGGTTGCCCATCGCTCGCTTGTCCAGCAGGCCACGATCCATCCCCAGGTGGTGACCCAGGCATATTTGGGGGTCGTTCTTTTCTCTCTCGGTTTCCCGGACCAGGCATTGGCACAGAGCAACGCAGCAGTCGTTGAGGCGCGGAGGCTCTCTCATCCGCCGTCTTTGGCCGTGGCCTGGCACTCGGGCGCCGTGCTGCTCTCGCTCATCGGAGACGCCGCAGTCCTCGGCGAGTGGGCCGACCAGGCGATTGCGGTCAGCACCGAGCATGGTTTCCCCCGCTGGAGTGCGCTCGGAATGCTCTTTCGCGGGTGGGTCAAGGTCAAGATTGGCGATGCGGCGGAGGGGGTATCGCTGCTGCGCGCGGGTTCGATCGCCGACCGCGCCACCGGGAGCGAGTCGTGGTTCGTTTATCATATCGCACTCCTGGCCGGAGCGTGTGAAGCGGCGGGGCAAATAGAAGAGGCGTTGAGCCTGCTGGACGACGCCTTTCAGATCGTCGAACGAACAGGGGCACACTGGTTCACGGCGGAGTTGCACCGACACAAAGGCCAGCTGTTGCTGCGCCAAGGGCATTCCGAGGCCGCCGAGAAACTGTATCGCAAAGCGCTGAGCGTCGCCGGCGAACAGGGGGCCAGGCTGTGGGAATTGCGCGCGGCCACGAGTCTCGCCCGGCTCCACCGAGACCAGCGCCGCTACGCCGAGGCCCGCGGCCTTCTCGCGCCGGTCTACGGCTGCTTCACCGAGGGGTTCGGCACACAAGATCTTAAGGGCGCCAGGGCACTGCTCGACGACCTGGATTAGCTGGTCACTTGCCATGAAAACAGCACCCACTAGAGTGGCATGTAACGGTCAGCTCGGCGGCTCCCTGTTGGGGTTGGAGCAGGGTCGGTAGCATCGGAGGAAACGATGTCGTTTGTTCCAAAGGGGAGCATCTTCAACATTGTCCGCAAGGTGACCGTCGACGAGGAGACGCTTGAAAAGATAGCCGACCTTCTGGGCATCGAGCGCGGCCGGGTTGTTTCCGGCACGATCTATATCGATGCCGGGTCATCGCCATCGAGCGGAACGAGCGGGGCTGCCCCGCCAGCACCATCGAGCGAGCCCAGACGCAAGCGCAGATGAACAGTGGAAGCCTTCCAGCCAACATCAAGCGTACGTCAGCACTTCGGCGCGTACCGCCTCTCGAGGTGCTTCAATTTCGATCGGAGCGCGGCAGTGAGGGCGACGTCTGTGCCTTCGAACTGGCGCGCGACGCCTTCGCGATCACTGTGGAATCACCAACCGGCCGGATGATGGCAATTGCTCCGGGCGAAACCTTTCTCGCGACGCCAGGGTACCGAGAATCGACAAGATGGGTCGATGGCAGCGTTCCCGCCGGCGGGCTGGTTCCGGGCAATGACTACTGGGTGCTTGCCGATTCCGGAGTGGTGGGTGAACTGAACGGCTATTCGCCTTCGGAAAAAGGGCAACTCGCGCGCGTACGTTATCTTGGGGCGGTGTGCGGGGACCGCGGCGAGACACTGAACATTCGGCAATTCGCTGTGACGCGCTCCGCTGAAGCGGTTAGCAACACCCCGATGTATCTCTTGCTCGGGACTTCCGGGGACGTCGGGAAAACCACCGCCGGAGTCGCTATTCTGCTGGCGCTGCGCACGAGGGGCCATGCGAAGGTGATAGCCCTGAAGGCTACCGGCACCTCATCGTTCGGCGAGATCGCAACGTACCTGGATTTCGGTGCGGCGCAGGCTTTCGATTGTGTCGACTTCGGCCTCCCGACCACCTATCCGTCGGGTCGCGAAGGGATCAGCGACATCTTCGCCAATGCGCTCGAATATTGCCTCTCTCTGTCGGCCGATGCCCTGGTGGTGGAATGCGGCGGCGATCTGTTCGGTGCCAACGTGCCCGACTTCCTTGCCTGCCTGAAGGCGCGGGACTTTGATCCCAAGATCGTGCTTGCCGCCGCGGACGCGCTTGGCGCGATGGGCGCGAAGCGGGCGCTTGAGGAAATCGGGCTCACGATCAGCCTGATAACCGGCCCATGCACCGATACGCCGACCTTGCGCAAACGAACCGCGGCACTGTGTGGCATCCCTGCAATGAACCTCGTCGGTAGCCCCGACCCGCTGTGATCGAACTCACGCCCGACCCGCAACTGTGCACACGCGACACATGCTCCCCACCTATCTCGATCCTCGCACCGGTCAGACTTTTCCGCTCGATCAGCCGCGCTGGTGCGGTTCTGGCCACGCCCCGCTGCTGCTGACACCGCTTCCCGGCATCACCCGCGCGGAGATCGACACAGGCACACGCAGTCTCTGGCGCTATCGCACTGCGCTGCCGATGCAGGTGGACGATCCAATCACCATGGGCGAGGGCTGCACGCCGCTCATCAGCCGCACGCTGCACGGCGCACCGGCGCTGCTGAAGTGCGAGTGGTTCATGCCTACCGGCAGCTTCAAGGACCGCGGCGCCAGCGTCATGCTGTCGCTGCTGCGGGCGCAGGGGATCCGCGACGTGTTGGAGGACAGTTCGGGGAACGGCGGCGCCGCGGTGTCGGCGTATGCCGCCGCCGGCGGGATGCACGCGACGATCATGGCGCCCGCCTCGACCAGCCCGGCGAAGACGGTGCAGATGCGGGCGCACGGAGCCACCGTGGAGCTGATCCCGGGCACGCGGCAGGACACCGCCGATGCCGCGGTGCGGCGGTCCGAGAGCGTGTTCTATGCCAGCCACAACTGGCATCCGTTCTTCCTGCACGGCACCAAGACGCTGGCTTACGAGCTGTGGGAAGACCTGGGCTTCCGCGCGCCCGACAATATCATCACGCCGTGCGGCGCCGGATCGAATGTGCTGGGGTGCGAGATCGGCTTTTCCGAACTGCTGCGCGCGGGCGAGATCGACGCCATGCCGCGCATCTTCGCCGCGCAGCCGGCGAACTGCGGGCCGATCGCCGCGGCGTTCCAAGCCGGCAGCGACGGGCCAGTCGCCACCGAGGTCAGGCCAACCATCGCCGAGGGGACCGCGATCGCGCTGCCGATCCGGCTTGCCGAAGTCCTTGGGACACTGCGCGAGACACGCGGTGGCGCTGTTATGCTGACCGAGGAGGAGATCGGCGCCGCAACGCTGAAGCTCGCGCGCATCGGCATCTATGTCGAGCCGACCTCGGCGCAGGTTGATGCCGCGTTCCGGAGGCTGCTTGACGCGGGGACGATCACGCCGGAGCAGACCACCGTGCTGGTGCTGACCGGCAGCGGCCTGAAGGCGACGCCGCGCATCGCCGAGCTGCTGGGGGTGACGCTGTGAGCGGACCACGCATTGCGCTGCTGGGCTTCTCCATCGAATGCAACAGGTTCGCCCCTGTTGCCACGGAGGCCGACTTCGCTGCGCGGACACTGATCCGCGGCGAGGCGATGGTGACAGACGCGCGGTCCACGGCACCGCACATGCTGGGGGAACTGCCCGGCTTCATCGCCGACATGGACGCTGCGGGCGCGTGGCAACCGGTGCCGATCCTGCTCGCGATGGCGGAACCGAACGGCCCGGTGGAGCAGGCGTTCTTCGACCGCATGATGGCGGAATGGGAGAAGGGACTGGCCGCGGCGGGCCACCTCGACGGCGTCTATTGCGTGCTGCACGGCGCCGGCCTCACGACGGCGGATCACGACCCTGAAGGCACGCTGCTCGCGCTGGTGCGCCGCGTGGTCGGTCGCGACACACCGGTGGTCGCCAGCTACGATCTGCATGCCAATGTGTCGGCCGCCGATGTCGAGCTGGTGAACGCCTATATAGGCTACCGCACCAACCCGCATCTCGACATGCGCGAGCGCGGCGCGGAGTCGGCCCAGGTGTTGCGCCGGCTGCTTTCCGGCACGAAGACCTACATCGCGCGCATCCGCCTGCCTATCGTGCCGCCGACCGTCAGCATGCTCACCGGCAAGGACGCGCACGAGCGGCCATACGGCGAGATGATCGACCTGGGCCAGCAGCGCATGCACGAACCACCCTATGCCGGTCGCGTGCTGAACGTCTCGGTGATGGGCGGCTTCGCCTACGCCGACACGCCATTCAATGGCCTTACCGTCGTCGTCACCGCGACCGAGGCTGAGGCGGCGCAATCGTTGGCGCGCGAGATCGCCGCGGCGGGGTGGGCGCGGCGCGAGCGGTTCCGCGCGACACTGACATCACTGGACGATGCAATAGCGCTTGCCAAAAGCACTACTCGCCCGCTGGTCTTTGCCGACGTCGCCGACAACCCCGGCGGTGGCGGCCGCGGCAACACGATGTGGATCCTCGAGGCGTTCCACCGGGCCGGTGTGCGCGATGCCCTTGTCGGTGTGATCCACGATCCCGCACTCGCATCCGAGGCACATCGGGTCGGTGAAGGCGCAAGCTTCCAGGCGCGCTTCAACCGCGACGGCGGCGACGAGTTCTCCAGGCCGTTCAGCGCATCCGCCGTTGTGCGGCGCCTGCATGACGGCAGAATGCGAGGCCGGCGCGGCATCTACGCGAACAACACCCTTGCTCTCGGCGCATGCGCGGCGCTGCAGCTTGACGGCATCACCGTGGTGGTGATCTCCAACCGCCTGCAATGTGCCGATCCGGTCTTCTTCGAGGCCTTCGGTCTCGACATCGCCGCCGCGCGCGTCGTGGTGGTGAAGTCGCGCGGCCACTTCAGGGGCGGATTTGACGAATTCTTCCGCCATGACCAGGTGATCGAGGTGGATGCGCCGGGCCTCACGAGCCCGGTGCTGTCGCGTTTCCCGTGGAAGCACATGCCGCGTCCTGTGCTGCCGATCGACGATGTTGCGGAGTGGTCAGCGTGAGACTCGACGATCTGCCGACTCCCTGCCTTGTGCTCGATCGCGGCATTCTGAAGCGCAACATCGACACCATGGCCCGCCGGCTTGCACGGCATGGTGTGCCGCTGCGGCCGCATATGAAGACCGCCAAGTCGATCGACGTGGCGCGTCTGGCCATTGCCGGCCAGCCCGGCGGAATCACTGTCTCTACACTGGCCGAGGCTGAGTACTTCGCAAGCCACGGCATCACCGACATCCTCTATGCGGTGGGCATCACGCCGCAGAAGCTCGACCAGGTGGCGAAGCTGAACAGCGCCGGCGCGGGTGTGATCGTGCTGACCGACGATCCGGATACAGCGGGCGCGATCGCTGCGCATGTCCGGCCGCCACGCGCGCTGATCGAGATCGATTGCGGCGAAGGCCGCGGCGGCGTTTTGCCCGGCGACGACCTGCTGCTGGAGATCGCGGCGCGGCTTGGGCCTTGCCTCGCCGGCGTTATGACACACGCCGGGCACTCCTATGCTGGCCGCAGCGCGGAAGACATGGCTCGCATCGCCGAGGCGGAGCGCGCCGGCGTGGTGTGCGCCGCCGAACGCCTGCGCGAGGCGGGTCATCCCGCGCCGATCGTCTCGATGGGCAGTTCGCCGACCGCACTGCACGCGCGGCATTTCGACGGCGTGACCGAGGTGCGCGCCGGCGTCTACATGTTTGGTGACCTGTTCCAGGCGGAGATCGGCACCAATGACCTCGACGCGATTGCGCTGACGGTGCTGACCAGCGTGATCGGCCGGCGGCCGGGCCGGCTGCTGGTGGACGCCGGCGGGCTGGCGCTGTCGAAGGACCGCAGCACGGCGGACGCACCGCGGGACTACGGCTTCGGACTGGTGCTTGATCCGGCCGGCAGGCGCAGCCACGGCGATGCCATCGTTCGCCGCGCGTATCAGGAGCACGGCGTGGTGGAAGCTGATCCGGGCTTCCCGCTTGATCTGCCGGTCGGCGCGAGGCTGCGGATCGCGCCGAATCATACCTGCATGACCGCCGCGGCGCATGATCGCTATTTTGTGGTCGAGGGCAGTGATGAAATCGTGGCAATCTGGCCCCGTGTAAACGGGTGGTAGGGGCCTTACGTACACCTGCCCCTGATTTCAGGTGACCGTGCCGGTTCGAAAGGATCGTGTCTTCCAGAATTCCGATCCCAATGAATGGGGTTCCTACCCGGGGTCTTCCGCCCCGGTCTCGCCTGTCCTTGCGCTGGTCGGGTTCGTCGGACTGTGCCTTTTGGTCGCTGCCGCCGATGGATCCCTCGTCGCGAGCACGCCGCACAGGTGGTATCTCTCGCTCGAACGCCCGCCTGGCACGCCGCCCAACTGGGTTTTCGTGCCGGTCTGGACCGGGCTCTATGCCATGGTCGGCGTGGCCGGCTGGCTGGCGTGGCGTCGCACCACCTCCACGCGGCCGCTCCGTCTGTGGGGCTGGCAGCTCGCCGCCAATGCCTGCTGGACCCCGGCCTTCTTCGCCCTGCACAGCCCGCCGCTCGCCTTTGCGGTGAGCCTCGTGTTGCTGGTCCTTATTGTGCTGACCATGCAGGCCTTTCTGAGAATGCGGTCGTTGGCGGCTTGGCTGATGGCGCCGTATCTGGTGTGGACCGGCTACGCGACTTACCTCACCGCGGGGTTCTGGTGGCTCAATCCAGGCTGAGCTAGACTCGCGGAATGCGAATCGAATTGCTGCGGGCCTCGGTCACTGTTGCTCTGCTGGGCGTCGCGCCCTCGCTGGCCCTGGCCCAATTCATGCCCGGCCAAATCGGCGGCGGAGGTGCCCCGTTTGGCGGCACCAAGTCGCCTCCCCCGGCACCGAAGGTAGCGCCGCCACCGGCCCTTCCGGGTGCCGCGTCCAGTGGCGGAGCCGTCCCGGCGAGCCGGGCCCCCACCGACATGGAGCCGACCGAGGCGCTGTTCGACGCGATCAATCGTGGCGACATCGGCACCGCACGCGATGCCATCAGCCGCGGCGCCGATCTCCACGGGCACAACGTCCTCGGCATGACGCCGCTCGAACTGTCGGTCGACCTGGGGCGCAACGATATTTCGTTCATGCTGCTGTCGATGCGTGCGGCGGATGACGGCCGGCCCGCGCAGGCGTCGGCGACGCCAGCAGCAACGAAGCCGCCCCCGGCGAAGCAGGCCAGACGGGCGCCCGCGCATCCGGCGGCGAAGGCCACCGCATCGGCGCCGGCACCCGCGCAGACCGCCCGGCTGTTCAGCGGCGATGGCGGCGCGCCGAACCCGAATGCGGGCTTTCTGGGGTTCGATTCCAGCCGGCGCTGATGTCCGGAAGTTCATCCGGCTGACGCGCCTGCGACTGGCGCGTGCCCGGCCTCGTCCGCATATGGCGGGCACGCCATTGAGGCGTGGGAGGACCTAATCATGCGCGAACAGGAAATTCGGCGGGACGCGCAGGCGACCGCCATGTCGATGATCCGGCTGCATGGGCTGCGGGCGCAGGCGGTTGCGCTGGAGCGGTCAGCGGAGTTGCGGCAACAGGGCGATGTGGCCGGGCACGATCTGTGGCAGCAGATCCACGCTGCGATCTGCGAGCTGAGGCGCACCGCTCCGGCGATGGAAACCGCACGGGCGTAGGTTCTGCTTTTGTAAGCATTGATCTGCCGGCCATCCGACGCGGGGCCGGCCGCGTTTCCCTATCGATGCTGTAGGGTGCAGCCATGAGGCTGCGCCCCGCAGCGACGTGGTCTAGGCAAGGGCTGGCGTGCTCGCGCGGCGGCGCGATCGGCTGGATCTTGCTAGCCGTCGTTCTGTTGTCGCTGATTCCGCCGCACGGCCTGCTGTCCGAGAACGAAGAGAATTATTTCGCATTGGCCGAGCGGTTCGTCGCCGGCAGCGCCTGGCCACAGGAAACCGCGGTGTTCGATGCGTCGCCGCACCGGGCGCTGAGCGATGGCACGCTTGGCGCGCTGGTATCGGCAATCGGATATACGCCGGCTCAGATTGTGGCCCGGCTGCTGACAGTCGCCGGTTATGCGCTGGTGCTGCCGCCATTGTTCAGCGTCCTTGCACTATCGGCGCTGGACGCGGCGGTGGTTGTCATGAGCATGGCGTTGCTCGGGCAGGATATCGTCGGCGGCGAGTGGCTGTTCAGCGGCTACGAGGCCAAGGTGGCGGCCTACATCCTTGTCCTATGGGCGCTGCACCTCGTTCTGGAGGAGAGGCTAACCGCCGCAACACTGCTGTTCGTCGGGGCGACCTATTTCCATTTCCTGGTCGGCGGGTTCTGGTTCGCGGCCGCGATGGCGCTGCGGTTGATTGATGCCCCGCGGAACCTGCGGAGCGCAGCCAGGGCGGTGGCGCTTTATGCAACACTGGTGGCGCCGCTTTGCGGCGTAATTGTCTGGTTCCGGCTTGCTGATCATTCTGCCGCGCTGGCTCGCGACGTGCCGCCGCCCGACGTCATCTATTCGATCATCCGCGAGCCGCACCACCAGTCGCCATTCCTCTCTTGGCAGTATTTCCGCGATCACTGGTTGCCCGGCTACGTCATGGCCACGCCGATGCTGTTCTGCTGCATCTGGTTCGCGCGGAACGGAGCGACGCGGCGCGTGCGCGTGGTGGCGGTATGGCTGGGCAGCCTCCTGGCGTACCTGTTCCTCGTGCTGGGGCCGAAATTCCTGGACCGCGACAGCGGCGCGCTGGGCAAGTTCTATCTGTTCCGTCCTGCGTCACTCATCGAGTTTCTCTGGCTGATGCTGATTTTGGCGGCCGCAGTGCAAATTGCGGGCAAGCACGCGCGGCTGCTGCGCAGGGTGCTGCTGGCGACGGTCGCGCCCATGTTCGTCTACGTGCAGGGCGGCCGCCTGATGCGGGAGATCGATGCGAGCCGTGCCGTCGAGGCGCAGAAGGCCATTCTGGCGGCGGCGGTGACACGGCTGACGGCGCCGGGCGACGTCGTGTTGGTCGACCCGGAGGTGGAGTCGCAGTGGCTCGACTTCGAGCGGCGAAGCGGCCGCCCGACCTGGGTGATGTGGAAGTTCGCACCCACCAATGATGCCGAGCTGATCAAGTGGTATCGTCGCATTGAACTTCGAAAGGCTGTGTTCGAAGAGGGATGCGGCGCGGATATCGGCATTGCGCCACCGGTGTTCCTGCTGACCACGCCCGCGACAGCCTCCCGGCTTGCCGCGAGTTGCGGGCCCGAGGTCTTCCGTGGCGGGCCATGGGTACTGGTTGCGAGGAACCGATGATGCTCACCGCGCATGTGGAATACACGTGGGCCATTCACCGAATGTGCGTGACGGCCGCATTCCTCTTCCTTGTCTGCCCGGCGGCGTATGCGGACACCTCGGCCCTGCCTCTCCGGACGCTGTATGCGGTGAATGAGTTTGCACACAATCGAGGCTCCATCTCGGTCTATGACATCGATGCAGGTCATCGGTTGACGAGGACCATTCAAACCGTTCCGGGCGTCGCCGATGTGAGAGGGATTGCCGGCAGTGCTGTCACCGGGAAGCTCTACGTCGCTTACTACGACGCGTCGGGCACAGGAATGATCTATTGTCTCGATGTGAACGCAGGCGCGGTTGTTTGGAACAAGGCGATTCCTGACGGTGTCGACAGGCTGGCGAGCGCTCCAGACGGACGGTTGATCTACGTCCCGACCTGGGAAGGCGGGACCGCAAATTACATCCAGGTTCTGGACGCCGGCACGGGTGACCTTGTGAGAAGAGTGTATTTCTCCAACCGATCACACGACACGCAGTATCCCTTGTCGGGACCGATCTTCCAGGAGACGAAGGCTGCGGATGGCAGCGGGAATTACCTGTATCTGATCGATCCCCACACGTATGCGTTGTCGCGCGTGGGACCTTATTCGGGCATCCTCGGACCTTATGCAGTCGATAGTTCGAGCGGTTACGTCGTCAACAATGTGATGAGCGTCTGGGGAATGCAGGTCGCCGATCTCAAGTCAGGCCGGATAGTCATTGCAACGATTCCGGATCATCCGCGCGGCGCTGCCGGCCTGCTGCACGGCATTGGCTGGACGCCTGACCAGAAAGAAGTATGGCAAAGCGGCCCAGGTAATGATCCACACGTCTATGTCTGGGACATGCTGAAACCGATGGCTCCGGTGTTGAAGGACCGGCTGACATTGAGAAGTGGCCACGGCTCTCACTGGCTGACGTTCGATATCAAGGGAGACTATGGCTATGTTGCGCCTGAAAAGAACAGCGAGGACGGCACAGAGATTTTCAACGTACTCACACATATCTCCGGCGGTGTGATCGGGTCGTCGGAAGACATGCTGGAGGTCGACTTTGCCGGCGGACGGATCAGCCGGATGGGCGATCAATATGGCATCGGACGTCGGTAGAGCATTATCCCAGCCGTCAGGTGAGGTGGTTCATGACGGCGGTCGGACGTCGTTATGGTGCCTCGGAATGCGAGAATGCGGCGTCGACCGGTCTGACCCTTACCCTTGCCCGGTGAACCGACTTCACGATGACGGCCGTGCCGGTCGGTAGGTTGGGGCCTTCGGCGAGCCACACCGTGTCGCCCAGGCGGACCTTGCCTTCACCATGGACGATATCGGAGCAGACCACGCCACGTTCGCCGACCAGCAACGCGTCCCGCTGGTTCAGCATGGCCGCGTCGGGCTGGCGCCTGTCGGTGTGGCGATAGACGAAATAGCCGGCAAAGCAGCTCACGCACGATGCGAGCATCATGATGACGACCTGGGCGGTGATGGATACGTGATACACGGCGTCCACGGCCGCCGTCAGCGCCGCGCCGAGAGCAATCCAGATCAGGTAGCCTCCGGGCGCGTGCATCTCGGCCAGCCCGAGAAGCGCCGCCAGGATCGCCCAGCCCCACCACGGTATCATGAACGCCTCCAGTCACGCCTGTGGGGCTGCGTCCTTCGCAAGCGCGCCGATGCCGGCGATGGTGCTGGCGAGGCTGCTGAAGTCGGTCGGCAGCAGCACGAGCCTGCTGTTCGGTGACTGCACGATGGAGCCCATGGCCTCAACATACTTCTGGGCAACAAAATAATTGAGTGCCTGGACGTTGCCACCGGTGACCGCCTGCGAAACCGCGGTCGTTGCTTTTGCCTCGGCTTCCGCCAGGCGCTCGCGTGCCTCTGCGTCCTTCTGGGCCGCGGCGAGCCGACCCTCGGCTGCGAGTATCTGTGCCTGCTTGGTGCCCTCCGCCTCCAGGATCGCGGCCTGCTTGACGCCTTCGGCGCGAAGGATCGCGGCCCGCCGTTCACGGTCCGCCGTGAGCTGCTTCGCCATCGAGACCTGGACATCCTCGGGCGGCCTGACGTCCTTCAGTTCCACGCGGGTGATCTTGGTTCCCCAGGGCTCGGTGGCAGCGTCGAGGACCCGCAGCAGGCGTTCGTTGATCTCGTCGCGCTTCGACAGGGTCTCGTCGAGATCGAGCGCGCCGATCGCCGTGCGGATATTGGTCATCGTCAGGTTGGTGATCGCCAGTTCGAGGTTCCGTACCTCGTAGGCGGCACGGGACGCGTCGATGACCTGATAGAATACGATGCCGTCGACCACGACGTTGGCATTGTCCTTGGTGATGACGTTCTGCTGGGGGACCTCGAGCACTGTCTCCTGAACATTGATCCGGTGTCCCACACCATCGATGAACGGATTGATGAGGCGGAGGCCGGGCATCAAGGTGATCCGGTACCGGCCGAACCGTTCGACGGTCCATTGGTAGCCCTGCGGCACCGTGCGGACTCCGCGAGAGATCACCACAATGACGACGAACAGAACGACGAGCAGAAAGATGAAGAAGCCGCTCAGGATTTCCATTGGACGTTATGCCTGCTCGTCAGGAGGTTGATCGGTCACGCGATGCCGCCGGATCGACGCGACTGCGGAGAGCGCTCCGGATGCCCTGGTTTCGGTAGCGTTGCATTGATTCAGGTCAATCGAGTGGGATCGACATGGCCCCCGTATGCGTTGACTAGCAGACTGGGCCGCGAGACGCCGCGGTTCAGCCTCCTGGCACATCCTTCGTCAGCAGCGCGGGCATGTTGGCATCTGCACGGCCGGCCAGGATTTTTTCCTCTTCCTCGAAGAGCCCGTGGTCGGCATGGCCTTCGCCGTACCCAGATGTTTCGATGACGGCACGCTCCCAGTGGTCCCGCGCGCGCCCTTCAGGGCGTCCGTCGCGCTCCCAGATGAAATACGCTGCGTCACGCAGGGACTGCTCTGTGTTTTGGTCGGGGTCAGACATTCGTCGCTCCTGACAAGGAGCCCCGGTGCAGGAACCAACGGCCTGCACTCCCGGCCCAGTCCGCAAGCACCAGAAAGGCGCCCAGGGCCTCAACGTTAGTCTCAGTGGCGACGCTTTCGCAACCGTTCTGATTCCATAGCAAATACGCAGGCTGGTGAAATGACCGGTGGAAGCCGGTGCGCCAGCGCGAGTCAGGCCGCCTGGCGGCCTGACTTGTCGGACACCACGTAGTCGAGCGTGCCGTGCAGGTGGAGCTCCAGCATCGTGACGCCATGCAGGGGCGGCAGCGGCAGGACCGCATCACCGTCGGTCCAACGCCCCATCAGGGTTCCATCCCGCTCGACGGCCCACCAGCCCTGCTGGAGGTCGGGGTGATCCACCGGGATCTGGCGCACCTCGGTGGCGTCGCGCAGCACGATGCGCGCGAGGCGCACGCCCAGGCGGCGGCGATCGTCCAGCCACGGACGCGCGTCCGTGGGCGCGCTGGCACGCGAGACTAGGCGCACAGTCCCGGCGTTGCGCGGCAGCGGGAAGATGAACAGGCCCGCGTCGGCGTAGATGGGCTTGATGCTCCGGCCCGCGGCGACGAGGTGCAGCGCCGGGTCGCTGGTGGTGGCGGCCGGCCGGACTGGCTGGCCGAGCGCGGTGGCACGCTCCGAGAGGCGCTGCCAGACCGGGCGGACGGAGGCCTCGTCCCAGACGAACGGCGCGCAGGAGCCCGCCTCGCGCGTCGGGTAGTCGGTCTCGTCGGTGAGGTCGGGATGCAGCACCAGCGGCTCGTCCGAGTTGGCGAAGAAGCCGTGGTTGCCGGTGTTGAGGTAGCTCTCCGCCGGCAGGCCCTCGGCGAGCAGGATGGCGTGGGTGTCGAGCTCGACGTGGAAATACTCGACCGATGGTCCAGGTCTTCTCCTGGTAGATGGTCGTGCCGTTGATGAGCTGGCGGGCGCAGATCAGCTTGCCATCGACGAAGACGGCGTGATCCGGCGAGACCAGCAGATCGGTGTGCGGCATGGCCTCGGCGAAGGCGCCGCGGCGGATGCGAATGGGCGCCACGGTCTCCGGGTGCGGGTGCGCGGTCAGGTCGATCCGGCGGCGGCCGAGCCATGTCACCGGCTGGGCGTCGAGTTCGCCGCCCGAGCCAGCGTGAGGACGATGTCGCCTTGCAGCAGGCTCTCGACCATCCGCTCGCCGGTGGCGGTCAGGATGCGGGTGCCGGCGACGTAGCAGGGCATGTCAGTGGTGATCGTGTCGGTGGCCGTGTCGACCGCGAAGGTGAAGCCAGTGTGCGACTGGCCAAGCGTGATCGATTCGAGTTGCGGTACCGGAGGAGTTGAAGACAGCGAGGTTCTTGCCCGTGCCGTCCAGAGTGACGTGGTCGGCATTGAGCACCTGGATCTTGTCGTGGATGACGAAGTTGTTGACCGTGCCATTGAAGTCGTTGTTCGTCGCGTCCGTCAGATCGAGCGTGCCCAGACCGCCAGTTGCCACGCTGTCGAACGTGACAGTCGGGTGGACAGAGCCCGTTCCGACCGCACCGTCGAACCGCAGGACGGATCCTGCCACGGCAGCGATATCATACGCCGTGACGCTGTCGCTGTTCGTCGCCTTGGTGAAATCGAGCACCCCTCCGGTCGCGGTGACAGCGCCGATGCCATCGAAATCGGTGGTGGTCGTGGTTCCTGTCGTCACCGTGCCGAAGCCGGTCAGCTTCGCGGCGGCGTTGCCGAGCGTTATGCCACTGGTGTCGGTGAGCGAGCCGCCGTCCAGTTTGATCGAGCCGTCGGTGATGCTTTCGGCGGCGCCGATCGTAAGCGCGCCGCTGTTGCCGATCTCCAGAGTCTGGTTCAAGTTGGACGTGATGCCGATCGCAGCATTCGAGGTTGCGGCATTGTCGAACTTCAGATCGGAGACCTTGGTCGAGTCGATCGCCGCGACGAGGCCGGCGCCGAACGTCCCCGTCAGGTCGAGCGTGCCGCCCGAGGCTGTGATGGTATTGACGCCGCCGGTCTGCGTCAGATTGGCCGCGACAGTGCCGGAGCCTCCCAGCGTGGCGGTGTTGAATGTCACGCCCGACCCCTCCGTGAGCGTGCCGCCGGCCATGACGATATGGGCGCCGCCGCTGAGGCTTTGGGCGCCACCATTGATCGTCACGTTGCCTTTCGAGATCTTCAGCGTCTGGCTGGCGCTGGTCATGGAGATCGGGGCCGCGGAGGTGACTCCGCCGGCAAGATCGAGTTCCAGTAGGCTTGTCCCGAGAGTGTCCATTCTGAGTAGGACACCGCTGGCGATCGAGCCCGTACCGGTCAGGACGAGGGTCCCGCCGCTCCCGGTCCCCGGCACGATCGTACCGGAATTGCCGATCGCACCGCCGACCGAGATCGTTCCGGAGCCGGCAATAATTGAATTGACGTCGCTGAGTGTGATGCCGCCGCTGACGTTCAGCGTGTTGCCGGCAGTCATCACCAGTCTGGTCGTGCGGGTGGGCGTGACCTTACCTGAGATCGTCAGACCGGCGATGCTCGCGCTCGTGACGTTGAAGGTCACCGTGTAGCTTGAGCCGTTGCCGGTATCGAGCGTCACAACATCCGCGTCAGCGGCGACCTGCCCCGGGTAAAGTAGCTCGTCGATGGGCAATCCCGACCACGGGAGTTTGCTGGGCGAGTTGTTCCAACTGGCGCTCGTCCTGTTGGGTGTCCCCAAAGTCCAGGTCACATTCGCCATGGCACCCGCCTTCTGAACATTTCGCTTCGCCGCACGGACCGTGCGGCCGATCAGTGTCTCGCGCGTCCAGCTCAGTCGACCACTCATTGAGAGCGATAGCAATCTGCAATCATGCAGTTGATAGTTGCTAATGCAGTGGCTGATGTCGTCCGTTATCGTGGTCGCTTATTTGAGACAAGCTCATGGAGCAGGACGTCAGCTGTTTTCCCTGAGAGCGAGGCATGAATTCAGCACAACACTTCTACCCCGAGCGTGGGCATTCATACGCTTATCGAAATGTTTTGATTGACTTTTGACGATACCAGGACGATACAGTTCCTATATCAAAACGACATGCGCCTGTCTGCGGTGTCCGGCACCAGCAAGGAAACAACCCCAGTGACCACTCTCGCCACCAAACCCCTCATCACCATTGACGGGAACCTTTCCGACTGGATTGCCTCCGAGCGAATCGACTACAACGACATGCCGGGCTACAGCCTCTATGCCGCGCAGCAGGGCGATTATTTTAATTTCGCATTCAGCGGCCCGCTGCAGATCGGCGCCGGCACCACGTTCTGGTTCAACACCGACCTGAATGCCGCCACCGGCTTTGAGGTCTTCGGCTGGGCCGCCGGTGCCGAGTACAATGTCACCATCAACAGCGACAGCACCGCGACGCTGTACACGTACGACGCGGCAGGCGCGATCCTCGCGCAGAGCAACATCCAGATCGCCTACTCGACCGACCATCAGACGGTCGAGTTCGCCGTATCCACGGCGGATATCGGTAATCCGGGTGCCATCGATACGTATTACGGAATTAACGGCGGCGCTGTTTACGGTCCCTCCGATTTCACCTCGCAGCCTTACGTCGCCTACGCCGACACCGGCGTGACGCGCACCGACCCGAGCATGCGGATCGGCATCGTCTATTCCGACACGACGGCGGCCAACTACTTCTCCTCGACGGCGTATTCGGACCTGATCATGGCGGCGGAGAACCAGGCCGTTCAGGCAGGCATACCATTCGACCTGCTGACCGAGGCGGACCTGACCGACCTCTCCAAGCTCGTCAACTACGACGCGCTGGTGTTTCCCGCGTTCACCAATGTCCAGTCCACCGATGTAAGCGCAATCACTAACACCCTGCTGCAGGCGACCAAGCAATTCGGCCTCGGTCTGATCACTGCCGGCGACTTCATGACCAACGACCAGAATGGCGCGCCGCTGTCGGGCGATCCGTACGCCAACATGAAGATCTTCTTCGACGCGACCCGCCTAACCGGCGGCAATTCGGGCGACGTCACGATCAATTCCAGCGACACGAACCAGACCGTGTTCACCAACACCGCGCCTGGCGCGCTGATCCAAAGTTACTCGGGGGTCGGCTGGACCGCATACCAGAGCGTCAGCGGCACCGGGCAGACCATTGCGACCGAAACCGTCGCCGGCCAGACCCAGACCTATGCGGCGGCGCTGGCGACGCAGACCGGCGGCAAGAACGTGCTGTTCTCCTCCGCCGGCGTCATGGCCGACAGCAACCTGCTCGGGCAGGCCATCGATTATGTGGCGAAGGACCCAGGCGTCTCGGTCAGCCTCGATATGACCCGTTTCAACGGCCTGTTCGCCACGCGCATGGACATGGATCAGTCGCAGTTCCCGGTGGACGTGTCGCCGGCAGCGGGGCCCGGCATCTACGATATTCTGCTGCCGATCCTGCAGCAGTGGAACACGCAATACGATTTCACCGGATCCTACTACGTCAACATCGGCGACAATCCGACCGGCGACAGCGAGTCAACAACGGACTGGGCGAAGAGCCTCACCTATTACAAAGCGATCGAGGCGCTCGGCGGCGAGATCGGCACCCACTCCTACACACACGTCATCGCCCCACCCACCACCACATTCACGGCGCACACTGTCGGCGTCACGCCGGCCGGCGCGATCCAGGTAACCCTGGACCAGCTGCCGTCCTTCTACGGCATCACCGTGGGCATGATGGTCCACGGGCTCGATATCGGCGAGAATGCGCAGCTTCCTCCGGTCGGCGGAGAAAGCGGGGCTGTCGTCAACACCACAGTCACCGCGGTGTCGGGCAACACGATAACCCTAAGCTTCGTGCCGGGAGGATACGGCACACTGAATAACGGCGTCCTCGGCAACATACCGGCCGGCACGACTCTGACCTTCTCGGTCCCGGCAGAAAATACCAATTTCCTCGAGACGGCGACCGGCGAGCCTAACAGTGCGACCGGCAATCCCTTCACCTACGAATACGAGTTCAATCAGGCGAAGCTGCTTTTGGAGCAGCAGCTCGGCCATCCGATCTATGGTACCGCCATTCCGGGTGCCGCTGAGACATACGCGACCGACGAGAACATCTTCCCCTACTTCCAGTCCGGCGCCGGATACACCGGCTACATCACCGGCGGCTGGACCGGCATCGGTTCAGGCTATCCGGGCGCGATCGGCTTCATGAGCCCGTACGACCAGAATTCGGTCTACATCGCGCCGAACATGACCTTCGACTTCACGGAGATCCAATACGAAGGCAAGACCATCGCACAGGCCGAGGCCGACTGGCTGGCGCAGTTCAACGCCAACGCGGCGAATTCTGCCGGTACGCCCATCGACGTGTTGCCCATCCACGATTACGGCGCCGCGGCGTGGAACACCACCACCAATTCGCCGACCGGCTCGCCCTATTCGACGGAGATGTACACCTACATCATCCAGCACGCCCACGATGCCGGCTACGAGTTCGTGACGCTCGAAGACCTCGCCGCCCGCGAGCAAAGCTTCGCCAATACCTCGGTCACCTCGACGGTCAACGGCAACGTCATCAGCCTATCGGTCCTGTCGTCGCATGCCGGCGACTTCGCCCTCGATGTCACCGGCCAGGGCAGCCAGGTGATCGAGAACGTGGCCAACTGGTACGCCTATGACAGCAACAGCATCTTCCTCCCGGAGACCGGCGGCAACTTCACGGTCACGCTCGGCGCCACGCAGGACGCCGTCACGCACATCGCCTCGCTGCCGATGCGCGGCGACCTGCTTTCGGTCACCGGCGACGGTCTGAACCTAAGCTTCTCGATGATCGGCGACGGTCAGGTCGTCATCGACCTTGGCAATTACGGCAACAAGACCCCCGTCGTCACCGGGGCGACCATCACCAAGTTCGCAGGAAATGAGCTGGACCTCGCGCTGACCGGTCTGGGCCAACATGACGTCTCGCTCCGCATGATCGCGCCAGCGCCAACCGAGGTTGTCAGCAAGATCACCTTCTCGGCTGACACAGGATCGAGCGCGACCGACTTCGTCACCAATGTGGCCGCTCAGACTATTTCGGGCACGCTGAGTGCTGCACTCGTGGCAGGGGACGTGGTGCAGGTGTCGCTTGACAACGGCGCGACATGGCTGGCTGCGACCGCGCCAACAGGAGCCACAACCTTCTCGCTCGCTGGGGTCACTCTGACTGGCAGCAATACGCTGATGGCCCGGGTTGCGAACTCCGACGGCGTGGCCAATACGGCTCTTGCGCAGGCCTATGTGCTCGATCAGGCCGCGCCCGCGGTCCCGACGGTCCCAGATCTGGTCGCGGCCTCGGACAGCGGCTTGTCCAACACAGACAACCTCACCAGCGTCACCATGCCGACCTTCACAGGTACGGCCGAGGCCGGAAGCACAGTGACCTTGTTCGACGGCGCGACAGTGGTCGGCACTGGTGTCGCCACGGCTGGAACGTGGACCATCACCACCTCGACGCTGACGGCAGGAGCCCACAGCATTACCGCCGAGGCAGCGGATGTGGCGGGCAACCTCAGCGCTGTATCGGGAGGCTTGGCGGTCACCATCGATGCCACAGCCCCCGCGGCACCGTCAGCGCCAGATCTGCTCACAGCGTCGGATAGCGGCTTGTCGAGTACGGACAACATCACCAATGTTGCCAAGCCGACCTTCACCGGCACGGCAGAAGCAGGCGTCACAGTGACGCTTTACGACGGCACGACCGCGGTCGGCACGGGCGTCGCCACCGCCGGGCTGTGGTCCATCACCACAACCGCGACCCTGGCGGCAGGTGCGCGCAGCATCACCGCCAAGGCGACAGATGCGGCAGGCAACGTCAGTGCCGCGTCGGCGGCATTGTCGGTCACCATCGACACGACTGCTCCCGCCGCCCCGACAAACCTGGACCTGGCAACGGCGTCGGACACAGGTACGTCCACCACGGACAACATCACCAGCGTCACCACGCCGACCTTCTCGGGCAAAGCCGAGGCCGGCAGCACGGTGAGTCTGCTGGACGGCACGACGGTGCTCGGCACCAGTGTCGCCACTGGCGGGGCGTGGACCTTCGTTTCCCCGACCCTGGCGAACGGTGTCCACAGCATCACCGCCAAGGCGACGGATGTGGCCGGCAATGTCGGCGCCGCATCGAGCGCACTGTCGGTCACCGTCGACACCGTGGCACCGATCACTCCGTCGTTCACCGGCATCAGCGCGAACGGCAACAACCTGACGCTCACCGGCACCGGAGACGCAAGCACCACGGTCGCAGTGCTCAGTGGGACGACCCAGCTTGGCACGACAACGGTGGCAACCGGCGGGACCTGGAGCCTGAAATTTGCCAGTTCGTCCTCGGTGCGAACGCTCACCGCGGTCGGATCGGATGCGGCAGGCAACAAGAGCCCAACCACGAGCGGTTCGGTCCTGGTCGGAACCAGCGGCGCCAACACGCTGACCAGCACCGGGGGCAACGATCTGCTCTACGGTGGGGGCGGCGTTGACACCTTCTCGTTCTCGTCACTCTTCGGGCACGACGTGATCGCCGACTTTGCGGCGACCGGCACAAGCCATGACATCGTCAACTTCCACGGGAGTTCGGTGCTGAACAGCTTCGCAAACGTGCTGGCCAATGCCGCGCAGGTTGGCTCGGGTGTCGTGATCACCCAGGACGCCGGCAACGCGGTGACGCTCAATAACGTCACCAAGACCGCCCTTACTTCGGCTGACTTTACGTTCGTGTAAGGCCGAGGTGCATGTATCCAGGGAGGCGGCCGGTGGCTATCCGGGTCGCCTCCCGGTTCGGGAGATCGCCGGATCAGGGCGTGGGTTGGCTGGGGCGGGAGGATTCGAACCTCCGAATGGCGGAATCAAAATCCGCTGCCTTACCCCTTGGCTACGCCCCATCGAGGCCGACGCTGCGTCAATAGGTCGCGTGCAGCGCGAGGTAAAGCCTCGCGTCAGCCCGGTCGCAGCGAACCGGCCCAGTTCCACCAGCCAGTCCGTCCCGTAAGAGATACCACGCGTTCGGCCGCGCCTACATCGGCGAACAGGCCGAAGCAGGTGGCACCTGAGCCGCTCATCCGCGCCAGCAGGCAACCCGGAGCCTCAGCCAGTGTCGCCAGGGCGTCGGCGATCGCCGGCTGCAGCGACACGGCGGCCGGCTCCAGGTCGTTGCATAGCCGAGCGAGGTCGGCCGCCATCGCCGCGACATCGGTCCAGCCGGCTGGCAGCACCGGCGGCGCGGACCACGCGCCGTGCCGCGCGCGGAACACATCGGCGGTCGCCATGGCAACCCCCGGATTGATCAGCACGATGCCGCAGGGCGGCAGTGTGGGCGCGTGCTCCAGCCGCTCGCCGATCCCGCCCATACGGGCGGCGTGCCCGGCGAGGCAGACCGGCACGTCGGCGCCAAGCCTGGCTGCCAGTCTCGCCAGCGTCTCAGGATCGGGCGCCAGCCGCCACAGACGGCAGAGCAGCCGCAGCGTAGCCGCCGCATCGGCCGAGCCGCCGCCTAAGCCGGACGCCACCGGCAGGTTCTTCTCCAGCACCAGATGCGCGGCCGCCGTCACGCCGGCCTCCGCCGCCAGCGCACGCGCTGCCCGCAGCACAAGATTGTCGGCCTCCGCCGCAAGCCCGGCGGCGAACGGGCCGGCAACCCGCAGCGACAGCGTGTCTGCGGGCTCGGCGCTTAGCACGTCGCCGATCTCGGCGAAGGCGACGAGGCTGTCCAGCAGATGGTACCCGTCGTCGCGGCGACCGGTCACATGAAGGTAGAGGTTGATCTTGGCCGGTGCCGCCTCGCTCAGGCGATCAGGCACGGGCCCTACTGGCCGCTGACCACGGTCGACTGTTCGCCGCCCTGCAGCTTCGCCTCCAGCTTCGCCGCGTCGCCCGGCTCGGGATTGAAGGTCAGTGCGCGGCGCCACTGGTATGTCGCCTCCAGCTTTCGCCCGGCCGCCCAGTAGGCGTCGCCCAGATGGCCGTTGATCGACGCGTCCTGCGGATCCAGCTCGACCGCGCGCTCCAGCGTGCTGACTGCATCGGTGGTCTGGCCCTGGCGCAGCATCACCCACCCCAGGCTATCCACGATGGCGCCGTCATTCGGCCGGTGCTTCGCCGCCTTCTCGATCATCGCGCGGGCCTGCGTCAGGTTCTGGCCCATGTCGGCCCAGGAATAGCCGAGATAGTTCAGCACGAATGGCTGATCCGGGGACAGGGTCAGCGCGCGCTTGAAGTCGGCCTCCGCCTTGGTCCACTGATGCGAACGCTCGTAGCAGATGCCGCGATCGTAATAGACGATCCAATCTGTCGGGCCCGGCCCCTTGATGCGCCCGATGGCGCGGTCATAGGCGGCGATGGCCTCGGGGTAGCGCTGCTTGCTGCGCAGCATGTCACCCTCGCGCGTGGCGGGGACCGGGCTGTCGGGATAGTCGTGGGCGATGCGCTGCAGTTCGTGCGTGGCCTCCTCGGTGTGGCCGAGCTGCTCGGCCAGGTCGACGCGCTGCAAGCGGACCACCGCGACCAGCGGGTCGTCGTTCGACACCCCGGCAAGCATTTGCAGGGCATTCTCCGGATGGTGCTGAGTTTCCAGGATATCGGCCGCCAGCAGCCGCGCAGCGGTGAGGTCAGGGCGCAGGTCGAGTGCCAGGCGCAACAGCAGCACAGCGAAGTCGCCGGAGTTCTGCGCGCGCAACGTACCCGCGAGCGCTAGGTATGCTTCCGCTATGCCATCCACCGCGCGCGGCACCGGGGGTGTCATCGCGGCGTTGGTCAGCGGTCCCAAAGCGATAGCCATCGCCGGCGCATCGGCGGCCATCATGGTCAGCGTGCGCTGTGCCTCAGCCTTGCGGCCGCCGCGCGCCTCCGCGCTCGCCATCATCTGCGCGAGGCGCAGGTTCAGGGTGCCGAATTCGGCCCGGGCCTGGTGGTACAGTTTCGCGGCCTCGGCCGATCGCCCGGCCTGGTCGGCGATCAGGGCAGCATGCAGCGCGTAGACGCCACGAAACCGCTGCCCATCGAAGAACGGACGCAATGTTGCCAGCGCGGCATCCGTGCGGCCATCACCCTGCTGCGCCCAGGCGATCAGCAGCGGCTGCAGAAGCTGGGTGAGACCCTGGCGCGGCAGCGCGCGGAAGCGCTGCTCCGCCGCCTGCCAATGGCCGGCGCGCACCTCGACCTGGCCGAGCAGAAGTTGGGCTGCCTGGCTGTCGGGCAGCGAGCGTGCAAGCTGCACCGCCTCGGAGCGGCCGGCGATCAGGCTGGCAACGAACGCCTGCTGCTGCAGCTCCGGATCATCCGGCCGTACCGCGAGCGCACGCAGGAACTCGGTTGCGGCCGATTGCGCGTCCGACTGGCTCATGGCGAAGCGGCCGGTCAGAAATTCACCGTACACACCCGATAGCATGTCGCGACCAGGGTGTGTGGCAGCCCGGTTCGGGGTGGGATCGGCCGCCGCACCAGCTGACAACAGCGTGGCGGCGAGGAGCAGGGTGCGGCTGATTTGCTGCATCCGCACAATCTACGTCATGCGCTCGTGAGAGTCATGCGGATTTGAGGCGCACCTCGCTTGGGATTGCTTCGCTCCTGACAAGAGACCCCGGTGTAGATGGTCTGATCGAGACATCATACGGCCTGTTCGAGCGGCTGGAGGTTGGTCTGAAAGCCGAGACTGGCAAGTTGGCGGACCCGAGGCTTGGCGAAAGCGACGCGAAGGCGGGCATACTCGCCATCGCTCCGGATCTTCCATACCGGGGTCCAGTCCATCCCGATCACCTCCATCGCGACATGCGTGCACCGGTTCGTGGTCAACCGCCGCAGAGGCGCGTCACGATGTCCTCGTGCAGTGCGGCGATCTCCCTCTGCATCCAGTCAAGGAACGGTGAAAGCCCGCGTCCCAGAATGTCGTCAACCGTCTGGCTAGCCAGCATCGTCCGCAGGTGGTCCAACCGCGTCAATGCCGGCGCACAGCCGCGCAAATGATAGCGGCTGCGCAGCGTCGTCAGATGCCAATCGAGTTGTGCGAGGCTCAGCCCCGCTGAACGCGGGAATGCGCCATTCAGCAGCAGGAAGCCTGCCACTTCACGCGGCACGTATCCGTGCGGATGCTCGCGGCGATAGGCGTGATAGCCAGCGGCTGCACGCAGCAATTCATTCCATCCACCGGCGTCGATCGCCGCATCGGTCGCGGCCGACGGCAGCAACGCATTGAACCTGGTATCGATCAGCCGCGTCATTTGGTCAGCACGTTCCAGATGCCGACCCATCATGTAGAAGTGCCAGCATTGGTCGCGGTAGAACGTACCCTCGGTGATTCCGGTATGTGCCTGCACCCCTTCCTTCAGCATCGCACACACGCCAGATAGCCCTTCCGGCACAATGTCGATTGCGCTCAGCGCGCGGATCTCTCCGTGAAACACATTGATCTGCAGCCACATCTCGGTGGAAATCAACGCACGCAATGTGCGGGCATTCTCTCGCGCATAACGGATCGCGGACTGAACCGAGGTCGGATTCTCGGCATCCAGCAGATAGAAATGCGCGACGCTGGCACCCTCCGGCGTCGCGTGTCTGGCAAAGAAAGCCGCCGTGTCGTCGTTGATGCGCAGCAGTGACAGCCAATTCCGCCCACCTTCGGCATCGCGCGCGAAGGTCTTCGTGACGTCGAGCAGTCGCGCAAGATTCTCTATCCGCTCCATGTAGCGTGCCAGCCAAAGCGCACTGCCGGCCTGGCGCGCGATCAGGTGCTTGCTGGCGGAAACGGTTTCGCTCATGCCAGCACCCAGGTGTCCTTCGAGCCGCCACCCTGCGAGGAATTCACCACAAGGGAACCCGCGCGCAGCGCGACGCGCGTGAGCCCTCCCGGCAGAACCCAGGTGTCGCGCCCGGTCACCGCGAACGGCCGAAGGTCGATGTGCCGCGCCTTCACACCATCATCGCATAGGGTCGGACTGACCGAGAGCTTGACCATCGGCTGACTGATATAGTTGGCGGGATTGGCCTTGAGGCGGGCACGGAATTCGTCCAATTCGACCTTGCTGGCATGCGGACCGATCAGCAGGCCATATCCACCGGACTCCGCCACCGGCTTCACCACCAGCTCGTGCAGATGCGCGAGTGTATACGCCAGTCCCTCCGGCTCTGCGCAGCTTCGCGTATCGACATTCGGCAGTATCGCGTCCTCGCTCAGGTAATAGCGGATGATGCGCGGCATGTAGGCATATACGGCCTTGTCATCCGCCACCCCCGTACCGACGGCGTTGGCGATCGAGACCGCTCCGCGCCGCCACGCCTCCATCAGCCCGCGGACGCCCAGCTGGCTGTCGGGGCGGAACGCATCGGGATCCAGAAAGTCGTCGTCGAGCCGCCGGTAGATCGTGTGGACGGGTGCAAGCCCGGCCGTGGTACGCATCCAGACCCTGCCGTCCTCGACCAGCAGGTCGCGCCCCTCGACCAGTGGCACGCCCATCTCGCGCGCGAGGAACACGTGCTCGAAGTAGGCGGAATTGAAGATGCCAGGCGACAGCAGCACCACCTGCGGATCGCTCACGCCGGCCGGCGCGATCTCGGTCATCGCGCGGTGCAGCTGCAGGCCGTACTCGTCGACGCTGCGAACCTGCAGGCCGGCCATCAGGTCGGACAGCGCGCGCAGCGACATGTGCCGGTTCTCGACCACATAAGCCACGCCGGATGGCGTGCGTGCGTTGTCCTCCAGCACCAGGAAGCGGCCGTTGTCGTCGCGGATGATGTCGGTGCCGCAGACATGCACATAGGTGCCGTGCGGTGGGTCGAAGCCGATCATCGCCTCGCGATAGGCCGCATTGCCCAACACGAGCTCGCGTGGCACCACGCCGTCGGCGAGGATCTTCCGCTCATGATAAACGTCGTACAGGAAAAGGTTCAGCGCGCGCACGCGCTGGATGACGCCGGTTTCCAGAGTGCGCCATTCGTCAGCGGTGATCACGCGAGGGATCAGATCGAATGGCAGGATGCGATCGATCGCGGTCGCGTCGGAATAGACGGTGAAGGTGATGCCGCGCTCCAGCAGGTCGCGTTCGGCGTCGGCGGCGCGGCGGCGCAGCGCTTCGACAGGCAGGAGGCGCAGCCTTTCATGCAGCAACGACAGCGCCGAACGCGGCGGCTCGCCGGGCCGCAGCATTTCGCAGAAGAGGTTGCCGGGGTCATACCCCGCCAGAACACCGTCCTGCCGCATCCGTCGCCCTCGATCGGATTTCCTTGAGATACGTTGCACGTTTCGTGCCGCGCTGCCACGGCATTGCAATGTGAATGCGCCGCGCCATTGCCCATTTCGCGACCTGCGCTGCCCGTTGCGCGGGCAGCGGGGTCAGCGGCGGACCAGCGCCAGCGCGCCGCCGACCACCGCCACCGCGGCGGCCAGCGGCCCAAAGCCGGCAAAACCGAAACTGCCGATCATCCACCCGCCGAGGGCGGCAGCGCCCAGCCAGCCGATACTGTTGGATGAGACGTTCAGTCCCATGACGGTGCCGCGCACATGTTCCGGCACGTCGGTCAGCGATGCCATCAGCGAGGGGCGGGCAATGGCGTTGAAGAACACATAGACGAAGCCAAGCGCCACCGAGGTCTGCACGCCCTCCTGCCAGCCGAACAACGCCAGTGCGGCCAGCCCCGAGGCCAGCATCGCCGAGGCAAAGATGGCCAGGCGATTGGTCAGCCGATCGGCAAGCTGACCGCCCAACAATGTGCCGAGAATGTTGCCGATCGCAAACACGCCAAGTGGCAGCGCGACCGCCTCCAATGACAGCGCGTAGGTCGATTGCAGGAAAGTCGCGTAGTACACCGCCACCAGGCCGTAGCAGATGCGCTCGGCGATCCCCATGGCGAGCAGGCGCATCACCGGCCGCGACAGCGCCGTTCGCATCGATGGCACGCGCGCTGTGGCTATGAAATCCGCGCTTGCCCGCCTGGCGGTGGTTGCCAGGAGGCTGACCACAGTGATCAGCGCCAGCACGGCGATGCAGACGTTGACGCCGCGCCAACCGATCCAGGAACCGACCCAGGCTGCCAGTGGAACTCCGACGAGCAGCGTCAGCGACTGGCCGCTCATCACCCAGCCCAGTGCGCGTCCCTGCTGCGTGGGCAGAACGCGCGCCGAGACCTCGGTGAAGATCACGCCACTGAACAGACCGCAGCAACCGCCGGCAATCGTCGCCCAGGTGGCGACCGCGAGGAAGCTGCCGCCGGTCGCCACGCCCATCGTCGCCAGTGCAAGTCCGAGCGGCCCACCGATCAGGAATGGCCGGGTGCCCCAACGATCGGACCCGGTGCCGGCGATCATCGATGTCACACCCCAGGAGATCGAGGTAATCGCAACCAGATTGGCTATCATCGGCACGCTGGCCGACAGGTCGCGCGCCATGTCGATCAGGAACGGCGCACGCGTGGTGCCGCTGGCAGCCACGGTGAACATCGCGAGCGATGCGGCGGCCAGCAATGCCCACGGCATGCGCTCGCGCAGCGCAAACCGCGTCGGGACAACCCTCATCGACATGCCATCCTGGACGCTCCTCCGGTCACGGAATGTGACGCAGTTACGGAAGGAGACCAAGTGCGCGTGCCCTCGGACTGACGACTGGCGTTCGGGCCGAAGAGTGCTACGCTCGCCCTAAGCGGAAGGGCCGCCGCGGGCGGCTCAGTAAACGGGAGAGACGACAAGATGACGTATGACCTGTTGATCCGTAATGGCCGCATCGTCGACGGTTCAGGGATGCCGGCATTCCGCGGCGACCTTGCTGTGAAGGACGGCAAGATCGTCGAAATTGGCAAGATCACCGGTGCGGCGACGCGCACCGTCGATGCCGACGGCCTGGCAGTGTCGCCCGGTTTCATCGACAACCACTGCCACTACGATGCGCAGGTAACGTGGGATCCGCTGTGCACCTTCTCGCCGCAGCACGGCGCAACGACTGTGATCTTTGGCAACTGCTCGCTTTCGCTGGCCCCGGTGCGCCGCGGCAACGAAGAGCGCATGGCTGAGTTCCTGTCCTATGTCGAAGCCATCCCGATGGAGGTGCTGCGCACCGTCGACGTCAATTGGGAGAGCTTTCCGCAATACATGGACCGGCTCGACAACAGGCTCGGCGTCAATGCCGGCACGCTGATCGGCCATACGGCCGTGCGCTACTATGCGATGGGCGAGGACTGCCAGAAGCGCACCGCTACCGACGATGAGATCAAGGCGATGCAGGCGGTGGTGCGCGACGGCATGAAGGCTGGCGCGATCGGCTTCTCCGGTTCGCGGCAGAAGGGACACTTCGATCCGCAGGGCGTGCCGATTCCGGCGCTGTGGGCCGACGAGAAGGAGGTCTTCGCACTCGCCGATGTGCTGCGCGAACTCGGCACCGGCACGGTCCAGATGGGCGGCGGAGTCGATCCGGAACTCAGCGACGGCATGATGGCGCGGCTGGCGGAAGCCTGTGGCCGGCCGGTGATCTACAACAGCCTGAGCCAGACCGTGCGCACCGGCGACAAGTGGAAGCAGCACATCGCCCGCGTCGACGAGACGGCGCGCGCCGGCATCCGCGCCTACCCGATGTGCAGCCCGAACCGTGTCACGCAGGACTTCACCATGAAGAACTGCCAGGTGTTCCGCGGGTCTGCCGACCTGGCATCCGATCCTGATCTCGTCGGACGCGGAAAAGATGCGCGCCTATGCCGATCCGCAGGTACGCGACAAGCTGCACGCCGAGGCGGTGGAGCGCTCTGTACCGATCTCGGGTGCGATCGGATTCTCCAAAACCTGGTGGGACTATATGTGGGTCAACGAGCCAGCGCTGGAGAAGAACAAGCCGCTGCAATTCAAGACGATCGGCGAGATCGCCAAGATGCAGAACAAGCGCGTCATCGACGCGTTCCTCGATCTGGTGGTCGAGGAGAAGCTGGAGACGCGCTTCCTCCAGGCCGAGAACAACATCGACGACGAGGCGGTGAAGCAGATCCTGACCTATCCGAACGCCTTCATCGGATTGGGCGACGGTGGCGCGCACGTGCAGTTCCACGGCGGCTACGGCTACACCACGCGGCTGCTTGGCGAGTGGGTGCGCGAGAAGCATGCGATGACGCTCGAGCAGGCGATCCGGCGGCTCACCTTCGAGTCGGCGTCGCTGTTCGGCATCAGCGATCGCGGCCTGCTTCGCGAGGGCCTCGCGGCGGACATCGTACTGTTCGACCCCGACACGGTGAAGCCGGGGAAGGAAAGCGTGGTACACGACTTCCCCGCCGGCGGCTGGCGTATCAAGGAGCCCGCGGAAGGCATCCACATGACCATCGTGAACGGTCAGGTGCTACTGGAGGACGGCAAGCACACCGGCGCTCTGCCGGGCCGCGTGCTGCGCAATTCCTGGTACCAGGCGCACCGGAACTGACGAACATCCGCGTGCCGATGCCGGAGGCGCAACTTGCCTCCGGCATTGGTCGCGGTCGTCAATCGGCGAGAGCCACCATAGCAGGCTCCTGGGCACGGCCGAGATACGCGTCGACAACGCAGTCGGGTGGACCGTCGAGACGCAGGTGTCCTTGATCGAGCCAGAGCGCGCGGGTGCACCACTCCTTCACAATTCCCGTGTTGTGGCTCGAGAGAACAAGGATGTCGGCGCCGCGCACCATCGCCTCCAGCCGATGCTGTGCACGGTCCATGAATTCCGCGTCACCTGCCAGGATCCATTCGTCCATCAGCAGGATTTCGGGCTTGATTGCTGTGGCGAGAGCAAAGCCCAGGCGGACCACCATGCCCGCCGAGTAGATACGGACCGGAAGGTCCAGGAAATCGCCCAGTTCAGCGAACTCCGCCACATCCTGCTCCAGCCTTGGCAAGGCTGACCGTGGCATGCCGTTGTACAGGCCCCGCAGCATGATGTTCTCCCGGCCTGTCAGCTCCAGGTTCATGCCGAGGCTGGCGTCCAGCAGTGCGTTCAAGCTGCCCTGCACCCGCACACGGCCGATCACCGGCTCGTAGATACCGGCCAGCGTTCGCAGCAGAGTGGTCTTTCCCGCGCCGTTGGAACCGATCAGTCCAAGCCTGTCCCCGCCACGCAGGTCGAAGCTGATGTCGCGCAACGCCTGCACGACGACGCGACGCTGCCGATCCTGACCGAGCCGCCCCGACGCAGCGGCCATCACGGTCTTCTTCAAGCTTCGCGCGTTGCCGTGGTACAGCGGAAAGAGGACCGAGACGCCTTCGACAAGGATGTGTGGATTGGTCATTGCCGCCACCGCGTCATCAGATCCAGAAGGCGATTCGTCCGCGAGCGCGAGTGAACAGACTCCACGCGAGTCCCCACAAGACGAAGCTACACAGCGCCGCACCGATCCAGATGCGTGCGCCAGGTGCCGTTCCCAGCAGTGGCGCCCGAACGATTTCCAGCAGGTCAAAGAAAGGATTGAGCGGCAGTAGTCTCTGGCCCGACCCAAGCTGCTCAGGTTTCCAGATCACCGGGGTCATGAAGAAGGCAATCTGAATGATGCTCGCCACGATGGGCAGGATGTCACGGAACCGGGCGCAGAACGTTCCTAACAGAAGCACGAGTGCGAGCGCATCGAGCGCCCATAGCAGCAGTCCGGGCAGAGCTAGCAATGCATGCCAGCCTGGCCACACCTGGAACACCAGGTAGACGACCGCGATCACCAGGATGTTGTGCGCGAGCACCAGGACGTTGCGAATGAGAAGGCGTGCAGCGAACAGGAAGAACGGCATGCGCACGGCGCGGACGATACCTTCGGATTCCGTGAATGCGGTACAGGATTCCGACACCACGGATGCCAGGAAACCCCACAATACGAGCGACAGCGCCAGGTAGGGCAGGTAATCGTGAACATCGATGTGGAAGATGCCGGCGTAGAGATAGCCAAGCGCCCCGACCATGATTCCGGTCGACAGCGTCAGCCACAAAGGGCCAAGCATGGAGCCCCGATAGCGGAGCCTGATGTCCAGCCAGCCCAGGGTCCACGCGAGCGGGAGAAGCCGTGTGCCATCGCTGACGTCGCGTATGGCCAAGCGGTTGCGCGTTGCGAAACTCGGCTCGCCTCCGAGCTCGAGGACCACGTTCCTGGCTTCGGACGTAACGACAGTATCCATGGCGGTGGCCGTTAACATGCCGGCGGTGAGACTTCAAACGAAGGCGCAGTGCCTTTCCAGAAGAAGATCGTGTCGCACGGCGTGCGATCGGCATTCAGTGCGTAGCCGGGAATGCGCCCCGCTTCGTGCCACCCCAGGGCGCGATACAGATTCTCGGCCGCGTCACCCGCCCTGGTGTCGAGCGTCAGCAGCGTCTTGCCGGCACGAGACGCCTCCATCTCCGCTCGGGCCATTAAGGAACGTGCCAAGCCCCGACGTCGTGCCGCGGGGTGCACGAGCAGTTTCTGCACTTCAGCGCGATGTGGCTGGTTGGGCGAGGACGCGAATTCCAGCATCACGGTTCCAACCAGCACTGCGTCGTCCCAGGCGGCGAGCAGGATGCGCGTTCCGGCCGCGACATCGGCTGCCATCCGTTTCCAAAACCCACGCGCGACGTCTGGCGCGAGTGGCGGCAGGTAGGAGACCGACGCCCCCGCATCGACGCAGGCGCACAGGATCTCGGCCAGGCGTCGCTCGGCCGACGCGGCGGCTGCGGCGTCCAGCACCTCGATGCCGGCGACGGGTTTGGCGTAGCCAAACTCGAGCGAGTTCGAGATGTCATGCAGCACGCCGATGGGCCCGTGCCGGACGTAGCTGTGCTTCTCATAGAACCGGTGCGCTCGATCGAACCGTGTGTCGCTCCAGAGCACCAAGCGCGTCGCACACGCCGCGCGGGCGTGTGCTTCGGCGATCGCAAGCAATCGTGGCGCCAGATCCGTCCCACGATGCGGCTGCAACGTGTAGAGACGGACAATTTCCCAGGTATCATCGGAGCGCGGCACTACGCCGATCATGCCGACGATGCGTCCGTCTGCTTCAGCCGTCCACAGTGCACCGCCCTTGCCGGCATAGTGGGAGGCCAGGGCACGCAGTTCCGGCAACTCGGCATCAATGTCGAGCTTGATGCCGGGATATTCACCCCAGCAGGCAGCGATGACCGCGATAAGTCCGTCGGCGTCGCAGTCGCGACCAGCGCGAATCGTCTCCTGTCTCAATGCAGCCCTTCGCAGAAGGCTGCGATTCGCCGACAGCCTTCGGCCAGCGACGCATCATCCGTTGCGGTACTGACACGCAGGTATGGACTCATGCCATATGCCGCACCATGGACCGTCGCGACGTGCGCCTCCTCCAGCAACGCCATGCACACGTCCTGGTCAGTGTCCAACTTGCGCCCGCGCGCCGTGGTCCTGCCGATGCATCCGGCGACGTTGGGAAACACGTAGAACGCGCCCTCCGGCTTGTGGCAGTTGATGCCGCGGCAGGCGTTCAGCATTTCCACCGCCATATCGCGACGGTTGCGATAGGCGACGATCTGCTCGGCGACACCGTCCTGCGGCCCGTCCAGTGCCGCCGCCGCTGCCGCCTGACCGACAGTGGACACGCCGGCGGTCGCCTGGCCCTGCATGTTCACCATTGCACGGATCAAATTCTTAGGTCCGCCGGCATAGCCGATGCGCCACCCAGTCATTGCATACGCCTTCGACGCGCCGCTTATCGTCACCGTGCGGTCCCGCAGTTCCGGCGCCACCTGGGCGATCGTGGCATGCTTGAAGCCGTCGAACACCAGATGCTCGTACATGTCGTCCGACATGATCCAGACATGCGGGTGCTTCACCATCACGTCGGCGATCGCACGCAGTTCGGCGGCAGAACAACACGCGCCAGTGGGATTGTTCGGATTGTTCAGGATCAGCCACTTGGTCTTCGGCGTGATCGCTGCATCGATGTCTTCGGCGCGTGGCTTGAAGCCGTTGTTCTGCGGACAGGTCACGAACACGGGCGTGCCGTCGCACAGCTTCGTCATCAGCGCATAGGCGCTCCACGACGGCACGGGAATCACCAACTCATCGCCCGGGTTCACCGTCGCCATCAGCGCATTGAAGATCGCCTGTTTGCCCCCGTTGGTGACACAGATCTCATCGAGCGCGAACTCCAGTCCGTTGTCGCGCCTGAATTTGCGCTGGATCGCCTGCTTGAGCGGCGAGATGCCATCCTGCGGCGGATACTTCGTTTGGCCATCAAGCGCCGCCTTGTGCGCCGCCTCGATCGCATGCCGCGGGCTGTCGAAGTTGGGTTCACCGATGGTGAGCTGGATGATGTCCACACCCTGTGCCCGCAGCTCGCGAGCACGGATCGTCATCTGCACACTGGCGGCAACCTGGACGCGGCCCAGCCGCTCGGCAAATGCTGGCATCAGTGCAGCCCTTCGCAGAAATGCTGGATGCGAGTGCAGGCGTCGCGCAGTTCCTCGGTTGCATTGGCATAGGCGATGCGGAAATGCCCCGGATAGCAGAACGCCGAGCCGTGCACCGCGGCGACTCCGGTCTCCTCCAGCAGCGTCAGCACGAAGCTCTCATCGTCGGCGATCTTCTTGCCGCCGCGCGATGTCTTGCCGATGCACCCGTGGATCGCGGGATACACGTAGAACGCGCCCTCCGGCTTGTGGCAGTAGATGCCCGGTGCCTTGTTCAGCATCTCCACCACAAGGTTGCGGCGATCCTCGAAGATCTTGCGCATCGCCTCTATGGATTCCTGCGGCCCGGTCAACGCCTCCACCGCAGCAGCCATGGCGATCGTGTTGGTGTTCGAGGTTGACTGGCTCTGCAGCTTGTCCATCGCCTTGATCAGTGCGACCGGCGCGCCGGCGAACCCAAGCCGCCATCCCGTCATCGCGTAAGCCTTCGAGCAGCCGTTCATCGTCACAGTGCGATCGCGCAGCTTCGGCTCCACTTGCACGATGGTGGCAGGCTTGAAGCCGTCATAGGCGAGCTTCTCATAGATATCGTCGGTGAAGACCCAGATATCCGGATGGCGCAGCAGCACATCGCAGATCGGCCGCAGCTCCTCGGCCGAATACGCCGCACCCGTCGGATTGCACGGGTTGTTCAGCATGAACCATCTTGTCGCCGGCGTAATCGCCTGCTCGAGCGCCTCGGCGCGCAGTTTGAAGCCATGGTTCTGTTCGCATGGCACCAGCACCGGCTTGCCGTCGGCGAAGGACACGATGTCCGGGTAGCTCACCCAGCACGGGCTGGGGATGATGACCTCGTCGCTCTTGTTCAGCGTCGCCAGCATGGCGTTGAAGATCACCTGCTTGCCCCCGGTGGAGATGATGATCTCCTCCGGCTTGTAATCGATGCCGGAATCCCGCTTGAACTTCTGCGCCACAGCGCGGCGCAGCTCTGGCGTGCCGGCAACATCGGTGTAGTGCGTCTCGTTGGCCTCGATCGCGCGAATCGCCGCGTCCTTGATGTTGCGCGGGGTATCGAAGTCCGGCTCGCCCTGCGAGAGGGAAATCACATTCTTGCCCTCGGCGATCATGTGCCGCGCCTTGGTCGCGATGGCGATGGTCAGGCTCGGCTGGATCCGGTCGAGGCGCTCGGCGGTCAGGTGCATGGCGGATTCCCGGGACTGGGCAGGGCGCGGACCCTATCGGAGCCGGCTGGCCCGGGCAATCATTGCCGCCGCAGAGCCGCGCTGCGCCCGCCACACAGCGAGCAGGACCACGGCGACCGCCGCCACGATGATCGTGGCCAGGGCGTAAAGCTCTGGAGTCGGGCCCAGTTTCAGGGACGAGAAGACGACCATGGGCAGGGTCGACGCACCCGGACCGGAGGTGAAACTCGCCACCACGACGTCGTCGAGCGACAGGGTGAAGGCCAGCAGCCAGCTCGAGACCAGTGCCGGGGCCATCAAGGGCAGGGTGATGTGGGCGAACGCCCGCCAGGGCGGCGCGTAGAGATCCATCGCGGCGTCCTCCAGGACGGTCGGGGTCTCTGCCAGCCTGGCTCGGACCACGACCGTGACGAACGCGACGGAAACCGAGGCGTGCGCCAGCGTCACCGTGCCGGCGCCCCGGCCCACCGGCCATCCGATCGTCTGCTGCAAGGCGACGAACAGCAGCAGCATGGAAAGGCCGGTGATGACCTCCGGCAGCACAAGCGGCGCCGCCAGCGCGACGGCGAAGGCCCCGCGCCCGCGGAAGCGTCCAAACCGAGCAAGCGCGTAACCGGCCAGCGTGCCAACGATCAGCGCGAGCGTGGCCGAGACCACGGCGATGCGCAGTGACAGCAGGGCGGCGGTGATCAGTGCGTCATCGTGCCAGAGCGCGGCGTACCAGTGCAGCGAAAACCCACTCCACGCGGTGACCAGCCGCGACGCGTTGAAACTGAGTGCTACCAGGAAACCGATCGGCGCGTAGAGAAACGCGTAGCCGACAATCAGCCAGGTCAGCAGGGCGTGCGAGCGCGACATGACAGGTACATCAAGAGGCTGAGCCTCGTCTCGCAGGGCTGCGCCGAAGTGACGTCACCACGGCTCCCGGCACCAGCAACAGCACGACGACCAGCGCAACCGCAACGGACGCAGCGGTGGGCCAGTCGCTGTTCTGGAAGAACTCGGCCCATAGCACCCGGCCGATCAGTTGCGCCTGAGGCCCGCCGAGCAATTCGGGGATCACGTATTCGCCGACCGCTGGAATGAACACCAACAGAACGCCGGCCCATACGCCTGGCATCGAGAGCGGCAGGGTCACGCGCAGGAAACTGCGCCACGGTGGAGCGCCGAGATCTGCCGCTGCCTCCAGCAGTGCCGGATCAAGCTGAGACAGACGCGCATAGAGCGGCAGCACCATGAAGGGCAGGTAGGTGTAGACGATGCCGACATACATCGCGGTATCGGTGTAGAGCAGGTGTCGCGGCGAGAAACCAAACACGCCCAGCGCGGTGTTGATCCAGCCATCATCTCGCAGCAGTCCGATCCAGGCGTTGATCCGCATCAGGAATCCGGTCCAGAACGGCAGCATCAACAGCAACAGCAGCGGAGCTCGCCAACGCTCATCACACCGGGCGATGGCAAGCGCCATAGGGTATCCGGCAAGCAGGCAGACCAGAGTGGACAGCGACGCCACCTTCAGGCTCAGCAGGAACGCCGCGCGATACAGCGGATCGGTGGCAACCAGGATCAGGCTCTCGAACCCAGGATGCGCCAGGCTGAACGGAGGCACCGCATCGACCGGTTCGGCCAGGGCGATCGCCAGAACAATCGCGCACGGCGCCACCAGGAACACGGCCAGCCATGCCCACGGCACGCCAAGCACCAGTGCTCGGCCAGCTCTCATGGTGGCAGCAGGATGCACGCGTCGGGCTGCCAGGACAGCGTCACCGTGTCACCGACTGATGCACGGATCTCGCGACGCCCGTCGCGCAGCGACTGCATCGCGCGCACCAGACTGCCGTCGGCGAGACGCACGCTGTGCGTCAGCGATTCACCGGCATAGGCACAATCGACGACGACACCCTGTACCGAGTTCAGCCCGTCCGTCCCCCCGAGCCGCACCCGCTCGGGTCGGATTGCCAAAAGCAACGGCCCCGCCGGAACTGTCTGCGCGGTGCATACCGAGGCGCCAAGGCCAGGCAACTCCAGGTGTCGCCCACTCGCGCGCGCGATCGCTGGCAGGACGTTCGCAGCCCCAAGGAACTCGGCGACAAAGCGGCTGTTCGGTTGCTCGTATACCTCGGCCGGTGGACCAACTTGCACCAGCTTTCCGTCGCGCATCACGCCGATGCGCGTCGCCATGGTCAGCGCCTCTTCCTGGTCGTGAGTGACCAGGATGAAGGTGATGCCGAGGCTGCGTTGCAGCCGGACCAACTCGGCACGCGTCTCCCGGCGAAGATTTGGGTCCAGTGCCGATAACGGTTCGTCCAGCAGCAGCAGCGCCGGCTGCGGTGCAAGCGCACGTGCCAGCGCAACACGCTGTTGCTGTCCACCGGACAGCTGCGCCGGTCGCCGCTTGCCGAAGCCCGCAAGGTTCACCAGTTCCAGCATCTCGGTGACCCGCGCGTCCGTCGCGGCGCGATCCAGGCCCTGCATCCGCAGACCAAAGCCGATATTCGCCGCGACGGTCATATGCGGAAACAGCGCATAGGACTGGAACATCGTGTTCACCTTCCGCCGGTAGGGTGGCAACGGACCGAGGTCGGTGCCGTCCAGCACGATGCGTCCGGCCTCAGGCCGTACGAACCCGCCGACTGCCCGCAGCAGCGTGGTCTTGCCCGAGCCCGAACTGCCGAGTAGTACGAACAGCTCGCCAGGTGCCACTGTCAGATCGAGTCCATCCAGTGCCACCGTCGCACCGTACCGCACGGTAAGCCCCACGATGCTCAGCAGAACGGTCAGTGTCCGGCCTTGAAGCGGGCCCACATGCGGGTGCGTTGGCGCGCGGCCGCCGGCGGAACCGGACCGATGGTGAAGAACGCCTCCATCTGTGCGGCCGTTGGGAAGATGTTGGTATCTTCCAGCAACTCGGGCCTGATCAGCGCCCGGCTCGCGGGCACCGCATTGGCGTAGCGCACCTTGTTGGTGATCGCCGCCATCACGTCCGGCTGCAGGACAAAGTTTATGAAGGCGAGCGCCGCGTCCTTGTGCTCGGCGTCGGCCGGAATCGCCAGCATGTCGAAGCCAAGCTGCGCTCCCTCCTTCGGCGCCACATAGCCGACCGTCACGCCACGCTTCGCTTCCTGGGCACGTGCGGCCGCCTGGATGACGTCGCCGGAATAGTCGAGTGCGAGGCAGGACTGCCCGGTCGCCAACGCCTCCAATGCACCGCCCGAGGCAAACGCGCGGATGTACCGCCGTACGCCCATCAAAGTGTGCTCGACTGCCGCGAGGTCGGCGGCATCTGTGCTGTCCGGATTCCTGCCAAGGTATTTCAGCACGCCTGGAATCACGTCGATCGCCGAATCCATCATGATGATGCCGCAGGGAGCGATGCGCCGGGCGTTGTCCGGCTTGAACAACAGATCCCAGCTGTCCATCGCCGCATCAGGCGCGAGCTTCTTCACGCGATCGGGGATCAAGCCTATGCCGGTGGTTCCCCAGAGATAGATTGCTCCATGCCGGTTTCCGGGATCCGAGCTCTCCACCCGGCTCATCAGGACCGGATCCAGGTTCTTCCAGTTGGGTACACGCGCACGGTCGATCTCTGCGAGTGCACCCACCTTGATCAGCTTCGAGAAGGTGGGCTCGTTGCTCGGCACCACGACATCATAGCCTGAGTGTCCGGCCAGCAGTTTCGCTTCCAGCGTCTCCAAACTGTCGAACACGTCGTAGTGGACGGTGATACCGGTCTCGTTTTGAAAGCGCTCCAGCACCTTGGGGTCGATGTAGTCGGTCCAGTTATAGATGTTCAGCACGCGCTCCTGTGCCCAGGCCAGCGAAGGCAGGGCAAGCAGTGCTAGTCCGAAGAGCGCGATCCAAAAGCAGCTTCGTCGGTAGCGTGCAGTCATCCTTGCAATGTCACCTCATGGATTGGCGTTACACCACGCGGTGCAGCAGCGTATCGCCTGCCGCGAGACGGCGGCAGTTCTCCGCTGCCAGTGCGAAGCTGCGATCGAATGTGCCGGTAGTGAGCCAGGCGATGTGCGGGGTCAGCACGACATTGGGCAGGCTGAACAGAGCCTCCGAGACGTCGTGTGGTTCGTGGACGAATACGTCGAGCCCCGCGCCGGCCAGCCTGCCGTTCGCCAGTGCCTCGGTCAGCGCCACCTGATCAACCAGCCCGCCGCGGGCCGTGTTGATCAGCACCGCCCCCGGCCTCATGCGTGCGAGCGCCGCGGCGTCGATCAGGGTTGCAGTATCGTCGGTCAGCGGCAGATGCAGGCTGATGACGTCGGCCTCGACCAGCAGCGCATCGAGCCCACGCCATTCACCCAGTGCGTCGTCGCGCGGTGTCCGCGACGTATAGATCAGCCGACAGCCCAGCGCGATCAGCACAGGTGCGAGCAGGCGAGGGATAGCGCCATAACCGACCAATCCGACTGTGCGACCGCCAAGCTCGCCGATGCCGTCCTGCAGGTCGGGATCGACCCACTCACCGCTCCGCATCGCCGCATCGAAGCGCGGCAGTCGTCGCAGCACGGCCAGCATCAGCGCAAGCGTCAGTTCCGCCACCGCGCGCGCATTGGTGCCGGGGAGGTTGCAGACCGCAATTCTCACGTGCCTTCGCCGCATCGAGATCGATGGTGTTGACCCCGACGCCGATCTTCTGGATCAGCCGCAGCCTGGGTGCCGCGGCGATCATCTCGGCCGTGCAGCGCTTCAGCACGTGCCAGATCACGTCGCTCTCCGGCAGCAGGCGCGCCAGCAGCGCGTCGTCATCCTCCGGGCAGGCGGTGATGCGCAAATCGGGGATGCCCGCGAGCCGTGTCGCCAGGTCCGGTCCCGCAGCGTAATGGAACAGGACGTTCACCGACGGGCCCCCTCCCCCCAACCCCCTCCCGCAAGGGGAGGGGGAGTGGAAACAGAACTCCCCCTCCCCTTGCGGGAGGGGGTTGGGGGGAGGGGGCCTGTCCCAGTCCTCATCCTACCGCGACCGCCCCAACACCCCGCCCCCGGCGAATCGCGCGCGCGCCCCAAGCGCCTCCTCGATGCGCAGCGCCTCGTTCCACTTCGTCATCCGCTCGCCGCGCGCGAAGCTGCCCACCTTGAGCTGGCCCACGCCCCAGCCGACGGCGAGATGCACGATCGTCACGTCCTCGGTCTCGCCCGACCGGGCGGAAACAATCCCGGCGAAACCGGTCTGCTGCGCCGCCTTCCACGCATCCAGCGTCTCGGTGAGCGTTCCCCGCTGATTGGGCTTCAGCAGCACCGCGTTCGCCGCGCCGCGCAACGCCGCCTCGCGCACGCGCGACGCCTGCGAGACCAGGAAGTCGTCGCCGACCACCTGCACGCGGCCCCCCACCTCATGGGTGAACGCGGCGAACCCCAGATCATCGTCCTCCGCCAGCGGATCCTCGATCGAGACGATCGGGTAGCGCCTGATCCAGCCGGTCAGCAGCTTGATCATGCCGTCGCTGTCCAGCTCCTTGTCCTCCAGCGCCAGCTTGTACTTGCCGCCACGGCCGAACTCCGAGGCAGCAACGTCGAGCGCGATGGCCACCTGAGCGCCGGGTGTAAATCCAGCGCGCTCGATCGCCCGTACCAGTGTCTCGATCGCCTGTTCGTTGGTGGAGAAGGCGGGCCACCACCCGCCCTCGTCGGCCACGCCCTGCAGCGTGCCGGCTTCCTTCATCAGCACGCCGGCCGTTCGGTACACCTCCGCGGTCCAGTCGAGCGCCTCCGCGAAACTCGTGGCAGCGGGACAAACAATCAGAAAGTCCTGAATATCGACGCGTCGTCCCGCATGGGCGCCGCCACCGAATATCTGGATCTGCGGCAGCGGCAGCATGTACACGTCCGGGCCGCCGAGGTAGCGATACAGCGGCTCGCCCGCGGCAGCGGCGGCGGCGTGCGCGGCGGCCATCGACACCGCGAGCACGGCGTTGCCGCCGAGACGCGACTTGCTTGGCGTGCCGTCCAGCTCGATGAGGCGCCGGTCCAGCGCCAGCCTGGTCGGCCGCATCGAGGCCGGTGACCGCGCGGGCGATCTCGCCATTCACGTGGCCGACCGCGCGCGTCACGTCATAGCCCCCGAACGCATCGCCCCCGTCGCGCAGGTCGAGCGCCTCGCCGGTCCCGGTGGACGCACCGGCCGGCACCATGGCGCGGCCGACGCCGCCGTCCTCCAACAGGACTTCGGCTTCCACCGTGGGGCGGCCGCGGCTATCCCAGACGCGGCGTCCATGCACGAAGGCGATCGTGGTGTCGGTCATACGGCGAGCTCCTTCGTCCAGGCCTGGCGCACGTCGCCGAGTGCCTCGACCGGGTGGGCAAGCAGCGCACGTGCGGTGCGCCGCACCCGGTTCCTGTCCTGCTCGGCGGTGATGTACTCGACCGGCGACTTGCCATCCACCCTGGCGAGAAACAACCCGGCAGCAGGTGTGCCGCGCGCGCTTCCAGTGCGGCGGGCGGTTCCCAGTTGACCCGGGAGATGTAGGTCGCGGCCAGCGCATCGAAGCAGGCGAGGAAGCCCGGGGTGGCCGACGGCGTCCACAGGCATTTCAGCAGCAGGTGATTCAGGCAGAACGCCAGATCGAACGCCGGATCGCCCCACCAGGCACATTCGGCATCGAGAAAGACCGGCCCGCCGGGCCCGCGCAGAATGTTCTTCGGGCTGACATCGCCATGCACCAGGGCGTGCCTGCTGCCTTGAGTAGCGGAGACCAGGTCATGCAGCGGCTGCGCAAGGTCGGGATGCGCTTGGGCTGTTGCAACCAGATAGGGCTCCAGACGGATGTCATAGAAGATCCGATCGGTCGGGAAGTCGGCCGCGATCGAGGGAGAAGCCGCGGTAGCAGCCATGGATGCGCACGAGTGTATCGGCGACCTGCGCGGCAAATTCCGGATCGGCATCGCCGTCGCGCAGCTGCGTCTTCCACAGCGCGTAGCGGTCCGCCGGCAGGAACTGCATGGCGAGCGCGCCGGTCGCTTCGTCGACGCCCAGCAGCTTCGGCGCGGAACCTGGGACAGCGGCGTTCGCGCGCTGCATCCAGCGCGCCTCGTAGCGATTGCGCTCGACGGGTGCCTGCCAATCCGCCGCCACACGAAGCTTCGCCAGCGCGCGCTTGACGCAGACGGGGCCCGCAGGAAGGTCGATGCGCCAGATGTCGGACGACACGCCGCCGGTCAGTCGCTCGCCACGCGCGTCAGCACCTGCGGCCAGCAGGCCCATGCGGCGCAGAGCATCGAGGATTTCCGCCGGCGGCGTCTCGGTCATTCCGTGCGCATGTATGACCGCTACGCCACGCGGATGCCAGCCGCCAGTTTCATCCCCACGATGTAGTCAGCCAGGTTGCCGGGAGCATAGGCCGTTGCGGGCAGACCCGGTCCACAAGCCACCGGACCCGCCGCCAGCCTGTCGACCAGCGACTGCCCCACACAGAGCCCGCTCGGAAAGCGCCGCGGTTCATGCGGCAGCACGGTCCATGGCGGTGCGGTCCACGGCTGATGGGCCGTTCCGCGCGCGTCCGGCTTCGGCACCCAGGCCAGCGGATCGGCGAAGACCACGCCCAGCGGTGCGAGCTTCCCCATCATCCAGCGGAGCGACCAATCCGACAGGCCGCTCTCGTCGTCGCTGCTCAGATATCCGCCGCCCACGTCGGAGTGGCAGCCAGGGAACAGCGCCTGGGTTATCCGCGGATCGTCATCCCACAGTGTCGGCGTGAAGTCGCTGCGCTGCTCATCGATGGCGACCGCGTGCAGCCCGTGCCGCACGATCGGGCTCAGCTTCCGATCGGCAAACTGGAACCCGTCCACCCGCTCCAACTTCACAGTGAATTCCGGAATGCCCAGCGCGCCAACTGTGTCCCACACCGCGACAGCCTCGATCGGTGCCTGAATCAACAGCTCGTCGCGCGGTGCAACGGAGAGGAAGGCAGGCAGGTCGAACACTATCTCTTGCAAGCGCCCGAACCAGTTCGTGTTGCTGCGCAGAGCGGCCGCGCGATATGCGTACCAGACGGCCGCGCCCAGGCGATAGGCTTTCTCCTTGTCGCGCAGATCGACCTTGGTCGCGTCAAGCAGGCCCTTCGCAGCGATCACCCCAGCGAGCGCCCGTGCCGTATAGGCTCCACGGCTGAAGCCCACGATGAAGATCTTGTCGCCTTGCGCGTAGTTGCGCGAGATGAACGTATAGCCTCGCACGATCCGGGTGATCAGGCCGGCTCCAACCGAGCCGCCAAGCACCTTCACCAGGAAGTTGTCGGAGTCGCCGACGCCATGCAGGTACTTGGACGCCTGAAGGACGCCGCCGTCAGGGCCTCGCAGCGTGCGCTCCTGTTCCTTCGCCAGCTGGTAGGTGTCCGGCTCGTCCTGGCCCGCGAGGTTCAGGAACAGCTTGAAGACATTGGTCGGCCGCGCGCTCTTGTCGTCGTCATCCGGTTCGGACGGGCCATTCCATGTGCCGTCGGCGCAAAAGACGATGTTCTTTGCCATGTCCCCCCCGAGGGAACCGCCTCAGCTCTCCAGTTCGCTGTCCCAGTAGAGAAAGTCGCGCCAACTCTGATGCAGGTAGTTGGGCGGGAAACCTCGTCCGTTGTCCTGCAACTCCCACGTCGTCGGCTGGCGCGGATGGCTGCGCGGGAACATCGCGCACTCGCGGGGCAGACGAGAGCCCTTGCGCAGATTGCAGTCACCGCATGCGGTCACGACGTTTTCCCACGTCGTGCGCCCACCGCGGCTGCGCGGCACCACGTGGTCGAACGTCAGGTCGTGCGCCGGGCGGCGGTCGCTGCAGTACTGGCAAACAAAAGCGTCGCGAAGGAACACGTTGAAGCGCGTGAACGCCGGTCGCCGCGCCGACGGGATGTAGTCCTTCAGCGCGATCACACTCGGCAGCTTCATTGTCCACGACGGCGAGCGGACCTCGGTCTCGTACTCTGACAAGACGGACACCCGATCGAGGAACACCGCCTTCACCGCGTCCTGCCAGGACCAGAGCGACAGCGGGAAATATGACAGCGGCCGGAAATCCGCGTTCAGCACCAGCGCAGGAAAGAATTGGCCACCGTCAGGCAAACGCCGCTCCTCTGCGTCCGGAGCGCTAGCACTGGGAGGCAATGCGTCGTTCTACCTACCAGATATTGTGCGCCGCCGAAAACCATTGCGTTTATCGCAGAGCGCGAAGCGAGCCGCAAGCCGAACCGGCACCGGATTCACGGGTTCGTCATGCAGTTGCGCGAGGGCTCGTTTCAGAGCAGCACCAGCTTCCCGACACGGTTCACCGAGGACCTGGCCCGCCGCATCCGGCAGCATCGGCTACGCGGCCACGTCATCAGCGCGCTATGGGAAGGTATCCGCGATGCGTTGATCTCCGCCCGCGAGGATTCCGACCAGGTGGGAGCGCTGGTGCATCCCTATCCCGGCCCGTTGCGCGTGCGGTGCATCGACTTCGAGATATCGGAGGCCAAGGACCAGGGGCGGACTGCCAACTCCTCATCACCTATGCGCGGCCGAGGCCTCCGGCGGCACTGGCGCTGGCATATCGGTTGTATCAGGATACGACATAGGCAAGCGAGCTGATCGCGCTCAACGAGCCGCATCCGCTGTTCATGCCGTTGTCAGGGCGGGCGCTCGCGGCATGACCTGATGTCATTCGGCCGCGCGCGTCGTCTCGTGGTATCCTCCGCCCACACGTCAAGCTTTTGTTGGGCCCTTACCGATGTGTGAGCTGGTTCACAGCTTCAGCGCCTTCTTCAACTCAAAGTGCTTACGCCAATCACCCACATAGGGCCCTCAGTGTGAGCATTCCGGTTAGGGGCGCTTCCATCATCGTGGGTCGATGGCTACCATCGGAGGGCCCTGCCGATCGTGGTTGATGGTCCATGAGAAGTCTGGAGGACCAGGAATGCCAATTGCTACAGAAAATTTGCCACCAAACCTCAAGGTCCTTGTCGACGTGCTACAGTCGGAGCCCCTCGATCCTGCCATGGATGGCCTGCGCTCGGAGCTGGCGGTTCTCGCAAGTCGCGTTCAGCGCGAGGATTGGAGGGAACTTCCGGAGCAAGCCGCTCCTGTCCCACACGTTTTGGCCTTCTACGTGGGTAGGAGTTTCGCTGGTAGCGGCGCGTTCAGCGTATCCGTATCAGGGGGTGGCGGTGGAACGCTAGAGGACTGCCCTGTTAAGGGCTGCGGGCACAGACGGGTTAAGAGATAGGGGAGCCAATCATCTCGTGTCCGCGCCGTATACGATTGCAGACCAGCAAGACGGCACGTTCGACCTTTCCCCGAATATCGCGGCTGGAGTACCGGCAGCCACTGCCGATGAGTTGGGTCTTGCTAACGCTATCCGTGAACAGATCTCTTGGGTTCGAGCCAATCCAACGCAGATCACGGATCCCAGAGCCTTTTCGGAGGAGCTACGGCAAATTGCTCATTTGGGGCTGACGCAAGGTATCGGTAGCGATATCACGTCAGCGCGGCAACGCTTTTCGACGCTCTTCCCAGACTTTCAGACCCCCACTGGCACAACTACTGCCGGATCATTCCGGGTCTATCTGGATGGTCCAGAGATCAAGATTGAGCGGCGTCCAGGCTCGCCCGTACCGACCGAAGAACAGCGTAAGTTCATGAATGAGCTATCCCAACAGGAGCGATTGGTGCGCGCGCTCTACCAGCGGGGCGTCAAGAATGTGGCGGAACGCACACCTCGTCTTCAGACCTCAATACAACGGCTGTCTTGGGCAGCAGCCCTTGCGCTGGAACAGGAGATCCCCGAGATCGAGCTGGCTCGGATCGCAATTCAAGGTGCCGTTGCTGACGCTATTCAGGAAAATGGTGTGGGCGCGCGCGGCGCCTATCTGCGGGAATTGGGATGGGCCTATATCGTCAGCTGTATAGGGCTAGTCGCCCTCACGGCTATCTACTTTGTAGCAACACGTGCAGTCACAGCGAGCGCGGCGTTCGTGGTACCTGGTGAGACCCTCAGCCTCATGGACGCAGCCTTGCTTTCCCTTGCCATGGGCGCCTGGCTTATCGCGGCGTTTCGGTTGCAGCCGGACAGCCCTGAAGTTCTTACGAGTTTGTTTGCGACGACGACAAGCTCTTGGATCCGGGTAGTGCTGGTGCTCGGGTTTGGATTCCTTGGGCTGCTGTTATTTTACAAGCAGGTGATCGTGTTTTCATTTGGCCCTAACCGGGGCGGTAACGATGTGAGCCCATTCACAACTGCGCAGGTGTTTACAAAGCTGTCCGCAGCCGTGCTAGCCGGTGGCCTCCTCGGGCTCGCCGATGCAGCCCTGCCGAGCGCTGTAATTGCTCGGTCTGCCAATCTTGTGGCTGCCCTCACACCGCGCTGATCAAGCTCGCATTGACCTAGGCAGGGCCTATAGGTTCGTGCATATATTTGCTAGCTTAGTTCGAACTTGTGCCTAATTCGAATGTCAGCACTTGGCCAAGCGTCGAATGATGAATGCAGATGGACGTTTACGCTGACCGTCAACGGCCGGCGGTATGAACGCTGGGAGGAGACGCGAGATCGACCGCATGGCGACGGACTTCAACATCGCGGTGTCCGAACGGTTCCTGGCATCGGTGCCGATCACCGGGTCAAGCCCGGTGACAGGCTTCCCGCTGGGGCCGTTTCAGAAATGCACGACGGCCATCGGCAGCGATCCGGTCCTGACCGGCTACATCGACAACTATCTGTCCGACGTTGAGGCGGATCGCCATGCGGTGCACGTCACCGGCCGCAGCAAGACAGAGGGCATCGTCGATTGCACGCCCGACATCGCGGGCGGGCGGTTCGCCGGCTACAAGCTGAACGCGATCGCCCCGCGCGATCGCCGGCTTGTTCAAGATCGACGTCGTTGTGCGAACCGATGTCGGCGAGCCGTTTCCCGATGCCACGATTGAGCGGCACGAAACCGGCTTCGCCTTCCTCGAGCGGCTATGCCGGCTGCGACCGGTCCTCGCCACAGACGACGAACAAGGCCGTCTCGTGCTGACCAGGGCGGGCAGCGACCGTGCGCACGATGCGCTGTTGCAGGGACCAGGCGGTAACGTGCAATGGGCGTCGGTGGTGATCCACCGGGTCAAGTCCGGTGACAAGCCTCCGGCGCACGGTGGTTCAGCGATTGCGCAAGCGTCGCGGCCCGCCACAAAGGCAGGGCCGGCACGAACCGGTATGGCGTCGGCAAGGCCGGCAGCGAAGCGAGCTACAAGGTCGAATGACCGACGCCTTCCGAAATGAGTTCGCCCGCACTCACCGGGCGGTAGATCGTCTCACTTCAGACGCGAGAGACGCTTCGCCAGATCGGGCGAGATCATGTCCTCCGGCTCGACCGGTGCGTCCGGCACCTTCTGCATGATCCGTTCCAGGTCATCCGGTTTCGCACGCTCGGCCCGCTGCCGAAAGAAGACTGCCGCGGTTTCCACGACGCCAATCTTTTGCGCGACTGCGGCCGAAATCCATTGGTTGAGCGATACACCATCCTCTTTGGCCAGACGCGCCGCCGCCGCCTTGATCGAGGCGGGTAGCTTGAGCGGATAGGTTGCCTTGCTCATGGTTCTATTGCCTCACGGAGAATCGCCACCGGACGCGCGAGACGCAGTCCAAAACGAGACGCAGCCGCCCGAAAATCTGCCTCATTGTATGTCACCAATGCGTCGGCGTGGCCGTTGATTGCCGCCTCTAGGACCATCTCATCGTCAGGATCGCCCAACTGGGGGCGCCAACTCAAATGCGCTTCGACCGGTTCGATCAGAGCCGCGAGGGCGTCCAAGGCCGTGTCCACGTCTGCCGGCGATAGGCCTGAAGCCGCCAGTTGTTCAGGCCGCTTGAGTACCGCTTCGTACTCCAGAAACAATGGCGTCGTCGCCAGCATTCGAACTCTCTGTCTCCTGGCCAGTCCGATCAGGGCGAAGCTCGCTCCGGAACGGCTACGGAAGGCCGAGGCCATAACGTTGGTGTCGACGGTAAGCCTCAGCATCCCCCATCGTCACATATCCCATAGGATGTCTCAATTAGGGTTGCAGGCTCAGCACCGCAACATAGCGCCCGGTCCGGCAGACGAGGGGCTATGCCGGCCGCAGTCGCTCCTGGCCAACAAGTCTAACCTTGAAGGTTGACATAACTAACCTAAGTTCCGCTGATGGAAACGCCATCCGCAGCAACCCGGCCTGATCTCGCCCTTCAGCTCCCCAGGGACGCCTACTGGATGCTGATCCACACCCTGCACACCTCGCTGCCGCCACCGCCTCCCGGCGACGACCCCGAAGCGATCGCCCGCCGCGACCGCGACGCCATCGCTCAGGTGGCCTCCCTGCTGCCCGTCACTGCCGCCGAGGCGAGGCTCGCCGCCCGGTTCGTCGCCGCCGATGCCCGGGCCCACGAGTGCCTGCGCCTCGCTGAACTGTATCCCACGGACGTGACGCAGGTGCTGAAATGCAACGCCCAGGCCGCCACCATGTGGCGCCAGTCGGACAGCGCGCTGCGGGCGCTGCAGCGAATGCAGGCAGCGCGGTCCAAGCGCGACTCCGATCCCGCCGCCGCCGATCGGGCGGCCTGGACCGAACACTGCGCGCAGGGCCTCATGGCGGATGCGCTGCATGGCGGCCGGGCAGCGTTCGAGCCCGCTCCGCCGCCCCCACCTCCGTCCGAGCCGGAACCGGCGGCCGGCGATGCGGAGCCGGCGCGGGATCCGATCAAGGAGGCCGAGTTCTACGCCGCGCTCTATCCCAATCGCGCGGTGGCGATCCGCCGCCACACCGGCATGCCGTCCGACGCCACCTTCCCACCGCCGGAGGACGACATCATCCACGCCCTGGTCACTGGCCGAACGCCGGCGCTGCTGGCGTTGGATGCGCCGCAGACCGAGGCTCCACCCCAACGGGTAGCCGCCGCAGTGGCCTGACAAAAGGAAACGTTCAAAACGCAAATATTGCCAGACGCACGCGAATTCACGCAGACAACGGTGTGCCGCACGATCGCCCGCTTGCTCCTCCCTCGTCACGGCCGGGCTCGGCCCGGCCATCCACGTCGATGTCTGTCGCGGCCGGCACGAGGCCGGCCATGTTAGGACTCTCTCATCCGATGGCCGAACGTCTCGCGAATCGATACTTTGAGACGATGCCGAGACGCCTCGGCCACGTTCGTGGGAGCCTCACCCGCCGGCGAACGCCCGCTGCAGCGCAAGCGCGCCCATCGACAGTCCGGTGTCGTCGATGCCATGGCCGAGCCGCGGCACATACGCCGCCTCCACCGGCACATTCGCCGCCCGCAGCGCGGCCTCGGCATCGCGTGAGCGGTGCACCGGCACGACGTCGTCGGCTTCGCCATGCACCAGCAGCACTGGCGCTCGATTGGCCAGTTCGGCCGTCAGGCTCTCCGGTGCGACCAGCGCGCCGGAGAACGCCAGGATCGCCCGCGGCGCCGTGGGTCGCCGCAGACCCGTGAACAGCACCGTCATCGCTCCCTGGCTGAACCCCATCAGCGCGTACGCCTCCGCCGGCAGCCCCAGCCGCGCGAGTTCCGCGTCGATGAACGCGTCGAGGAACCCGGCTGCGCGGCGCACGCCCGCTTCCATGACCGCGGGCGTGCGATCCTCCACGCTCCACCACTGCCGGCCGAAGCCCGACTCATGCGGAAATGGCGCATCGACCGAGACGAACAGCGCATCCGGCAGCGCGTGCGACCAAGTCGGGGCCAGGTCGATCAGGTCGTGCCCGTCGGCGCCCAGCCCATGGCACAGCACGACAAGCTGCTTCGGCGTTGCCTTCGAGGCCGGTCCCCAACGCGGTCCATCGAGCTCCGCCATGCCTCTCTCCCTTTTGCCGCCAGCGCGACTACCTTGTGCCTGTCCCCATGTCGATCGTCACCCGCTTCGCGCCAAGCCCCACCGGCTACCTGCACCTCGGCCACGCGTTCAGTGCGCTGTTCGCCTGGCGCCGGGCGCGCGAATCCGGCGGCCGGTTCCTGCTGCGCCTCGAGGACATCGACCCCGCGCGCTGCCGCCCCCAGTTCGCCGATGCCATCCTGGAGGATCTGGCGTGGCTCGGTCTCGATTGGGACGGCGAGGTCCGCGTGCAGTCGGAGCATCTGTCTGAATATCGCACAGTGCTCGATGCGCTGAGAGCACGCGGTCTCCTTTACCCATGCTTCTGCAGCCGTGCCGACATACAGCTATCCGCCACCGCCCCGCAGACGCCCGATGGCGCACCCCTCTACCCCGGCACCTGCCGTGCGCTGTCCGAAGACCAACGTTCAGCCCGCATCGCCGCAGGCGAGCGCTACGCGCTAAGGCTCAACATGCAGCGCGCGCTCGCCAGCAACACACCTCTCCCGCAAGCGGGAGAGGTCGGCGAGCGACGCGAGCCGGGTGAGGGTGCGGCTAAATGCCCGGTCCCCCTGACCTTCGAGGAAGCAGGCGAAGGCACCATCCCATGCCACCCCGAACAATTCGGCGACGTGGTGCTCGCCCGCAAGGATACCCCCGCCAGCTACCACCTTTGCGTCACGCATGACGACGCGGTGCAGGGCGTGACGCTCGTCACCGCGTGGAGCCGACCTGAAGCCCGCGACCCATCTGCACCGGCTCCTGCAATCGCTGATGGGCTGGCCTGTCCCAGCCTACGCGCACCACGAACTCCTGACCGACGCCACGGGCCGCCGGCTCGCAAAGCGCGATCGTTCAGTCACCCTGCGCGACCTTCGTGCGCGCGGACATTCGCCTGCGGAGGTGCGCGCGCTGGCAACGCCGCTCAGAACATCCGGCTGAACCACCCGCCCTTGGGCGCCTGCATGATAGCCGGCGTGGACCCAGGCGCGGCCGACCAATTCATCAGCCGGTCGACGAACCCCGGATCCGGATACACCAGTCCGGAATTCTCGTTGATCGCCGTTCGGATATCCGACGATGACGCCGGGCCCGCTGCCTGGACCAGAGCGTCCTGACCAGCACTGCCCGCCGCCTGCTCCACCGGCTGCGCATCGCCACGGTTGGGCGCGATGGCGCCCGGGCGCGCCGGCCGCATCGCCAGGCCCGGCGGCATCGAAAGGGGCATCTGCGTGGACGCCATCGTATCGGGCGCGGAATCCCGCGAGAGGCTGAAATTCCGTGTCATGCTGTCGTCCGAGCAGGCCGCCAGCAGCAGGATCAGCACCATCGCCCAGCATCGCATCGCTTGCTCCTTCTCCGTCACGCCGCGCCCAACCGAGGCAGGATGCGCAACGCATTGTCGCGGTCGATCCCCTTCAGCTCGTCGGCGCCGAAATGCGCGGCGAGACCGCGCACGTGTTCCACGCCCGTCCGATACGGATAGTCCGTGCCGAACACGATCTGCGACACCGGCACCAGCTTTGCCAACGCGTCGATCGTCACCGCGTTGGAGACCTGCGCCGTGTCGTAATAGAAGCGACGCAGCTGGCCGTCCACAATCTCGCGCGTGAACCGGCCCTTGTAGGGCGGCGTACTGACCATCTGTATCTCCAGCCGTTCGGCGACCGCGGTCAGTACCCCACCACCGTGCGAGAAGATGAAGTTTGTGTCGCCATAGCGTTGCGCCGCGCCGCTGAAGATCAGGTTCGCGATGCTGCGCGTGGTGTCGGCAGCCCATTCCACCGTGGCGGGGCTGAGGCCCTGCACCAGGTTGACACAGCAGTTGGCTGTTGTCGGGTGAGTATACACGGTGGCCTTGCGGCGGTTCAGCTCATCGAACACCGGCGCGAACTGCGGATAACCGAGCCACTTGTCACCGTAGCTGGTCATCATCCCGATGCCATCGACCTTCAGCGTGCCGAAGACGTATTCGATCTCCTTGAGGCTCTCGTCGATATACGGCATCGGCAGCATGGCGAATACGCCGAAGCGACCGGGATGATCGGCCGCGAGCTGCTTCGCGTATTCATTGGCCTCGCGCGCAATGCGGGCGGCGTCGGCCGCGGGCAGGAAGCCGACTTGTGGCGCAGTCGGCGAGGTGACGGCGGTGGCTATACCGGCCGCGTCCATGTCCTCGATCGAACGCTGTGGAGTCCAGCTCGACAGCGGCGGGTTGTCGAGTTTCGCCTGCTTCAGCGCAGCGAGCCAGCTGGGCGGCACGATGTGGTGATGCACGTCGATCCGGTGCGGCGCGTCTTCCGCCCGTGCACGCGTCGCGGCGAGTGCGACGGTGCCGGCAATGAAGGGACGGCGGCCCAGGCGCAGGGTGCACGAACAGGTTGTTTGCATATTCTCTTGTTCCCTCCACTGCCGCGTCATAGCGGCCCAACTACTGCCGTCCGCCCGGATACGGCCAGATCAGCGTCCCCGACTTCAGTTCTTCCGGCAGTATGACCACCTCGGTCGCAGGGTTCTTGAACTGCTCGAGATCATTCCCTTTTATGTTCTGGAATTGCGTCCAGACGACGCGCGGCGCGGCCCATTCGCCGTCCTTGCCGAACGTGACATCGCCGATGATCGTCTTGAACGTGTTGCCGCGGAAATAGTCAGCCAACTTGCCGTCATCGATGCTCTGCGTTCCCTCGATCGCCTGTGCGAGGAGCTGCATCCGTCCATACGCCCATGGCGGCAGGAAATACCCGAGAGGATCGACGCCCTCGCCGACCGCCTTCTGCTGATAGCGCTTGAGGAATTCCAGCACACCGGGGAATTGCATGGTGGGCGCCGGCAGCCAGTTCTCGTTCAGCACGATGCCGTTGAGCAGCGGTCCGAGCTGAGTCTTCAGCGCCGTGGTTTGCAGGCCGACCATGCTGCCGCCGAACAGCATCGCCTTCAGCCCGACCTCGTTGGCCGCGCGCAGGATACCGACGGTATCGGGCGGATACGACGCAACAAAGATCACGTCAGGGGCAGCGGCGCGCACCGCGCGCACAACCGGCGTGTAGTCCGTCGTGGTCGGCGGATATGTACGGTCATACACGATGCGCAGTCCAACAGCGTTCGCATTGTCGCGCGCGCCGTCCGAGGCATTGCGTGCGAACTCCGCGTCCGCTGCCACGATCGCGACCGTCTGCGGCTTCGGATTCTGCGCCATCGCAAGATCGAAATAGCCGCGCGAGAAAGCGTGCTTCGGATCTGGCCCGGTCGGCAGCATGGAGAAATAGCGCGGATAGTGGAACTCGCTGTTCACCGCCAGGCAGAACAGGCTGACGAACAGCTTGTTGTGACCCATGGCGACCGGCATCGCCGGGGCCGTCATGTTGGTCGAATAGCCCGAAACGATGAGGTCGACATGATCGACATCGAGCAGCTTGGTGTAGATGCCGGGTATGTTCGCCGCATTGCTCTGGTTGTCATAGAATACCAGTTTCACAGGCCGCCCCAGCAGTCCGCCCTTGCTGTTCGTCTCGTCCGCCCAGATCTGGGCAGCCAGGACACCAGACTTTCCGACCACGGCCAGCCCGCCGGTCAGCGCCTCGGCAAAGCCGATGGTGATTGGCTCGGCTGCACCGGCCGGCACGATGGCAGCGAACAGCAGCAACAGCAGTACCGCCAGCTTCGGACGCATTGTTGTTCCCCCCTTGCGTGGCGTGGCACAGTCGAACCTAACAGTCCAACCGCGGGAGGTCACATGATGACGAGTGGCATGCATTGGGTCGGCACCTGGGCCACCGCTCCTGCACCGGCGGAAGGCGTCGCGCTCAGCAACCAGACACTGCGGATGAACGCGCGCGTCAGCATCGGTGGCAAGACGCTGCGTGTGCGCCTGTCCAATGCTTATGGCGTACGCCCGCTGACCGTTGGTTCGGCGCATATCGGCCTGCGCGCAACCGGCCCTGGCATCGCGCCCGGCTCGGATCGCAGGCTGACATTCGGCGGCGAGGCCTTCGCTACCATCGCGGCCGGTGCACTGCTGCTGAGCGATCCCGTTGAGCTCGACGTGACACCGCTGGCGGATGTCGCAATCACCTTCTTCCTGCCCGGCGACATCCCGGCAAGCTTCGGCATCACGGGCCGCTATGCACGCCAGACCAACTACATCTCGCCGCCAGGCGATTTTTCCGCGGAGGCGGTGATGCCAGTCGGCCGCATCACCGACGACTGGTACTTTGTCAACGGCATCGACATGCTGGCGCCGACGCAAACCGGCGGCATCGTGGCGCTCGGAGACTCGCTGACCGACGCGAACATCTCCACGCACGACGCATTCTGCCGGTGGCCCGATCAGCTCGCGCGACGGCTGGTTGCCCGCGACGGGCGTGCGATGGGCGTCATGAACCAGGGCCTTGGCGGCAACCGCATCCTGCACGATATCCGCGGTGACAGTGGGCTGCGCCGTTTCGATCGCGACGTGCTGGCGCAGCCTGGCGTGACCCATGTGATCGTGGTGCTGGGCACCAACGATCTGCGCAACCGCTGGGCGAAGCCCGAGGAGGAAGTTACAGCTGAGCAGATGATCGCTGGCCTGAAGCAGATGGCGGTGCGGGCGCATGCGCGCGGCATCAAGATCTTCGGCGGCACCCTGATGCCGTTCGAGAATGAGACCTTTCTGGTGGGCGCCTGGACCCCCGCCCGCGAGGCAGTGCGCCAGGCAGTGAATGCCTGGATCAGGGACGGCGGCGCCTTCGATGCGGTGATCGATTTCGACAAGGGCGTGCGCGATCCCGAGCATCCGACACGCATGCTGCCGATCTACGATTGTGGCGATCACCTGCATCCAAGCGATACTGGCTACAACCGGATGGGCGATATCATCGATCTAGCGCTGTTCGATTAGGAGCACCCCCCCACGTCATTCCCGCGCATGCGGGAATCCGGAGCACGGCCGGACCTCAGCTCAGGCTTCCCGGATAATCCCGCCAGACGCTTGGTTCCAGCTTCAGAGTCTCGTCAGGGGGATACGTTGCCTTCCAGTACCGTGCGCACTCCCCGCTGGTAGGATTCCACACACCCGGAAATCCCCGCATGTGCGCCAGGAAATCCTCCAGCAACTGCAGCCGGTGGCACCATCCTACGGCGCCCGGATGCAGCACCATGCTGAACTGTCGCCCGCGCTTGTACTGCGCGTTGAACTCCGCCCGCCAGTTGCGGAACAGATCATCGGCATGCTCGAGCCCGGTGCCCTTGCGCGGGAACATCAGGAACCACTGGTCATCGAAGTGATAGTAGTACGGCAGCGTCAGCATCGCGCGCCGCGACGCAAAATCCGTCACCCAGTAGTGCGGTACATCATCCGCCAGCCCGTTCCCCATGTACTCGTAGCCCGCGTCGATCAGCAGATCCATCGTATGCGGGCTGATGGTGCCACCCGCGAACGGATCATCCTGTCGCGGCAGACAGAACCAGCCCTGCGGCCTCTGTCCTGTCGCGCGCGTCAGAATATCGGTCGCCAGATCGAGCCGCGCCTTCTCGTCGGCCGCGTTCAGTCCGCTGACATCCTCGTGCTTCAGCCCATTCCCAGCGATCTCGTGGCCCTCGGCGATCAACGCGCGCAACCGCTCCGCGCGCAGCTGAGCGATCACGGCGGGCACTGCGAACGTCGCCTTCAAGCCGAAGTGCCCGAGCACTCCGAGCACCTGATCCAACCCGTCATGCGCGGCGAAGTAAGCGTCCGGATGCAACAGGTCGCTGGCGCGAATTCCGCCCGGCCCGCGCGCCACGCTCAGATCCACCACCACGGTCACGCAACAACGGTTCCCGTTCGGCCACCGCACCTCATCATCCCGCAGGCCGATTTCGTTCGAAATCGTGTAACCTTGCTTCCAGGGCATCGTGCGGGCTCCTCGCTCAGGCTGCGCGCAGGGGGAATCGATCCAGGCAATGCCTGGCAACTTCCTCGCATGTCGGAAACCACACGCCCGGCAACGCCTTCATCCGCGTGATCAGCCGGTCCATCATCTCGATTCGCAGTGCCCGGCCGGAAACGAATGGGTGCACCACGATGTTGAGGTAACCGCCGGCGCGGTACTGCTGCCAGAACGCTGCCCACCAGAGATCGAACACGCGATCCGGATCGGTGATGCGCTGCGCGGCATTGCCGCTGCCCAGCCATGCGAAGCTGTAGAACATCGCATCGTCGATCGCGTAGTGGAACGGCAGGTTCAGCATCGCGTCTCCGCCATCGGCATCGCGGAGATAGTACGGCCGATGATCGGCCGACTCATGCGAGATATACAGGAACCCCTCCTGCTTCAGCAGCCCAAGCGTGTGCTCGCTGCGGCTGCCGACAGGCCGGCGCCCTGCGATCGCCTCTAGCGCGCTCGCGGTCTTCAGCAGATGGTCCCGCTCCATCGCCGGATCCTTCGGCACGTGGTGCTCCCACATGTGGTCGGCGATCTCGTGTCCGCTGCGTACCGCCGCGCGCAACGCCTGCGGATAGAGCTCGCAGATCCGGCCAGGCGTGAAGATCGTCGCCCTGATGCCATGCGCGTCGAACAGCTCGATCAGACGCCAGATGCCGACACGCCCGCCGAATTCGCCCTTGGCAAGCTGCATCGGCGGTTCGTTCAGCAGCCGGCGCAGCAGCATGGCGTCGAAATCAGCAGTGAAATTCACGGCGATCCGTGCGTTGCCGGGCCAGGTCAGATCGGTGATGCGCTGGTGGCGCGCATCGTAGCCTTGCGCCGCCGCGCACAGGTCGGCGACCTCCTGCTCGAGCTGGCTGGTCATCGTCTCGGCATCCCCTCCACAATAATCCCAATGATACCACGAGTGTTGACTTCGCGCGTAACCGAGCCGCACAGTCCAGCGCCCCGTGATCGGCCGCCATGACAGGAGGATAAGTTGAACGCGATCCTCAAACTATTTGCCGCTGCCGTGCTGCTCGCAATGGCGCACACAGCCACGGCGGCGACCGTCGGTCCCGTGACGGACGATCTCGGCGTGATCCGCATCGCCAAGGGCGCACCGATTCAGATCGGCGCCTACTGGGTGCTGTCCGGCGCGGACACCGCACTGGGCCTGGATGAGAAGCGCGGTGTCGAGATAGCCTTCAAGGATGTGGGCGGCAAGGTGCTCGGCCATCCGTTGAAGCTGAATGCGGAAGACGATGGCTGCAACGCCGAGGGCGGTCAGACCGCGGCAACAAAGCTTGCGGCCAATCCGCAGACAGTGATCGTGCTTGGCCCCGCTTGTTCGTCCGCCGCGACGCCGGGCGCGCCGATCCTTTGGCAGCAGGGCATCGTCAACATCTGCACCGCCTGCACCGCACCCGCGCTCACGGCTTCCACGCGGAAGCCGGAATATGCCGGTTTCGCCCGCACCGTTTTCAGCGACAGCGAGCAGGGCAAGGCCGACGCCACCTACGTGCACAACGTCGCCAAGGCGCAATCGGTGGTTACTATCCATGACGGCAGCCCCTATGCCCAGCAGCTTCAGCAAGTGTTCGCCGACAACTTCAAGCAGATGGGCGGCAAGGTGCTGTCGCAGGAGGCGATCTCGCCGAATGACGTGGACATGCATCCGCTACTGACACGCATCGCCAGCGAGAAGCCCGACCTGATCTATTTCCCGGTATTCACCGCCGCCGCCGCACAGATCGTGCGCCAGGCGAAAGATACGCCAGGCCTGGAGAAGACCACGCTGATGGGTGGCGGCTCGCTGCTGTCGGCCGACTTCATCGAAGCCGCCGGCCCATCGGTTGTCGGTTTCCGGATCGGCTATCCCGATGTCTCGCCTGAGGCAATGGGCAAGAACTATCCGAAGTTCGTCGACGAGTACAAGAAGGCCTACAACGAGGCTCCGATCTCCGGCTATCACGCCAATGCCTATGACGGTGCGATGCTCGCCATCAAGGCGATTGAGAAGGTTGCCAAAGAGGACAAGGACGGTAACCTCTTCATCGGCAAGAAGGCATTGCGCGACGCAGTATTCGCCACGAAGTTCGATGGCATCAGCGGACCGATCGCCTGCGATGCCTACGGCGAATGCTCGCAGTTCAAAGCTTCTGTGCTCGAATTCACTTCGTCCGACCCGAAGACGTTCGGTATCGGCAAGAACCCGAAGAAGATCTGGCCGTAGGTGTCTGACGCCGTCACTGCCCACGGGCCATGGCGCACAGCCATGGCCCGTTTCAATGCGGTCGATGTCGTTCTCTGGGGCATGCGCATCGCGGTCGTGGCGGTTGTCGTCATCGGCACCGCTGGCACCCTGATCAAGGGCCGCTACAACGCCGCGCAGTGGTTCGACTTCGTCATGTTCGGCCTGACCATCGGCAGCATCTATGCGCAGATCGCTCTCGGCTACACGATGGTCTACGGCGTGCTGCGGCTGATCAATTTCGCACACGGCGACATCGTGATGACCGGCGCCTTCGCCGGCTATTTCGTCGCCACGCCGCTCGATCGCTCTGGGTTTCTGGAAAGCCATCCGGTACTCGGCATGGCGGCGATCCTTGTTGTTGCGATCACCGTTTCCACCGGCATCGCCGTGCTGACCGAACGCATCGCCTATCGCCCGTTCCGCCGCGTCGTCGGACTGGCGCCGCTGATCTGCGCCATCGGGGTGTCATTCTTCCTCGAACAGACCTTCCGCGGCATGTTCGGCTCCGCAGTCAAATCCTACCCGGAACCGCAATGGGAACGTGCAGCGTTCCACGTCCTGGGCTTCAACGTGCCGCGCGTCGACGTGCTGGTGATCGGCCTGGCACTGGTGTTTATGGGCGTGCTCTACCTGATCGTACAGCGCACACGCATGGGTACCGCGATGCGTGCAGTGGCCGAGGACGGCGAGGCCGCGGCGTTGATGGGCATCGACGTGAACAAGGTGGTTGTATTCACCTTCATACTCGGCGGTGCGATGGCGGGCATCGCCGGCGTGTTCTACGCGTTCGTCTATAAGCAGGTGTATTTCCTGATGGGCTTCACGCCCGGCATCAAGGCGTTTGGTGCCGCGGTGCTGGGCGGCATCGGCAACATCCCCGGCGCCATGCTGGGCGGCTTCTTCCTCGGCATGGTGGAATTGGTGGGACCGACGCTGTTTCTCGATGGCCTCGGCATTCCCGCACCCTACCAGTTGCGCGACTTGATTGCCTTCACATTGCTGATCATGGTGCTGATCTTCCGTCCGCAAGGGCTGCTCGGCGAACGTATGGCGAGGAGGCGCGCATGATGCGCCGCGCTGTGCTGATCGGCCTCGCCTTCGGCGTCGGCGCGGTGCATATCGCAGCGGTCGGCGTGCTGCTCGCGATGCACCAGCGCTGGATCATCGTCGATGTGTTGAGCCTCGGTCAGGGAGCGCTATTGCTGATCGCTGGAGGAGCCGGTGCTACTGCCGGTCGCCCGCTGTCCGGATTGCTAGCCGGTGCCGCCGCCGGCGTGCCGATCGCCGCGCTGGTGGTGCTGATGTCGTTCGTGCCACTGCACGCGATCTTCATCGCTTTGTCGCCCGATCTGCTCGATATGCTGACGCTGAACCTCGGCATCTCCGCAGGTGTCGGCATCCTGATCGGCGGCGCCGCAATCGCCGGGGTGCTCGGAGCAGCATTGCGCGCGAGCCCCACCATTGTGCGGCGCGCGATCTTTCCAGGCGCGATCGCCGTGGCGGTGGCCGGCGTGTTCCAGGAGCTGATCCAGCTCATATTCCAGCAATATGAGGGACCGATCGGCGATTTTCGCGACTTCCTCTACACTTGGGAAGGACTGACTCCGCAGGGCGCTGTCACGATCTTCATCCTGACTGCGCTGTGCAGTGAGGTGATCGGCTCCGTGTGGCGCCGGCGTGTCGCACGCATGGCTGTGCGCGACCATCGCCGCGAACGCATGGTCCGGGCCGGGATCGCGTTGCTGGTGCTTGCACTGCTGCCTGCAGTGGCGGGCTCGTATATCGGCCAGGTGCTGATGCTGGTGGGTCTCTACATCCTCATGGGCATGGGGCTGAACCTCGAAGTCGGCCTGGCTGGCCTGCTTGATCTTGGCTTCGTCGCGTTCTTCGCCGTCGGTGCCTACACCACTGCGCTGCTCACCGCTGACGCGTCACACGCGTTGGCGCACCTGTCTTACTGGGCGGCGATGCCAGTGGCAGTGTTCCTGTCGATCATCGTAGGGGTGCTGTTCGGCCTTCCTGTACTCGGCGTGCGCGGCGACTATCTAGCCGTCGCGACGCTGGGCCTGGGCGAGATCGTGCGTGTCATCGTGCAATCGGATTTCGCCTCGCCACTGCTCGGCGGCGCGCAGGGAATCCTGCAAATCCCCAAACCGCAACTGGGAGATTTCGTACTCCGCAGCCCGGTGTCGCTGTTCTATCTGACCTTGGTCGCCTCCGCGGCCGCGGCGTTCGTCGCCTGGCGGCTGGAGAACTCGCGTCTCGGTCGCGCCTGGATGGCGCTGCGCGATGATGAGGACGTCGCACAGGCACTTGGCATCAACCTGGTTCGGTCGAAGCTGCTTGCCTATGGACTCGGCGCCGCCTTCGCGGGACTGGCCGGATCGATCTTCGCCACCATGCTCACCTCGGTATATCCCTCAAGCTTCCAGCTGCTTATCTCGATCAACGTGCTGGCTCTGATCATCGTTGGCGGTATGGGCAGTCTGCCCGGCGTGGTGCTTGGCTCCATCGCGCTGATCGGCCTGCCGGAACTGCTGCGCGAGTTCGGCGAATATCGCTACCTGTTCTATGGCGCGGTGCTGATCGTGATGATGCGGCTGCGCCCAGAGGGGCTGTGGCCGTCCGACGTGCGCCAGCGCGAACTGCATGCGACCGACGAAACGCTGGCATTGGACGCGGGCGCCGATGCCGTGCCCGCGCAACCGAGATAGCGGCGTGACCGAGCCTGTCCTGCGCTGCAACCGCCTGACCATGCGCTTCGGCGGTTTGGTGGCCATCGGCGGTCTCGATCTTGCGGTAGCGGAGCGCAGCATCCACAGCGTCATCGGCCCCAATGGCGCGGGCAAGACCACGGTGTTCAACTGCATCACGCAGAACCTGCGTCCGACATCCGGTGAGGTGTGGTTTGCCGGCCAACGCATCGACGGACTGACGCCCGATCGTGTGGCAGCAGCGGGCATCAGCCGGACCTATCAGAACATTCGCCTGTTCCGCAACATCACTGCGCTCGAGAACCTTCTGGTCGGGATGCATCTGCATCTGCGCTCCACGTGGTTGGGCGCGATCCTGCATACGCCACACACTATGCGCGACGAGCAAGCGGCCCATGAGGAGGCCCTGCACCTGCTGCATTTCGTCGGTCTGCGCGGCCGTGGTGATGTCCTTGCCCGCAATCTCGCCTACGGCGAACAGCGCCGGCTGGAGATCGGTCGCGCGCTTGCCACCAAACCGAAGTTGCTGCTGCTCGATGAACCAACCGCGGGGATGAACCCGCACGAGACCTCGGAGATGATGGCATTCATCCAGCAGGTGCGCACGCGGTTCGACATCACCATCGTGCTGATCGAGCACCAGATGCGCGTGGTGATGTCGATGTCGGACCGCGTCACGGTGCTGGATCACGGCGTGAAGATTGCCGAGGACGTGCCGGCGCGCGTGCAGGAGGATCCGGCGGTGATCGAGGCCTACCTTGGCAAGGCCGCGGTGTAAGGCCATGGCGCTGCTCGAGGTCGACGGCATCCATGTCTTCTACGACAAGATCGAGGCGTTGAAGGGTATTTCACTCGCAGTCGAGGAACGGCAGATCGTCACGCTGGTGGGCGGCAACGGTGCGGGAAAGTCCACCACGCTGCGTGCGATCAGCGGGCTGCTGCATCCACGTCAGGGGGCGATACGGTTCGACGGTCGCTCGCTCGCGGGGCTTGGCGCGCATGAGATCGCGGCGACCGGCGTCGTGCACGTTCCGGAGGGGCGACGCATCTTCGGCCGTCTGACGGTGAACGAGAACCTGGAGATGGGCGCGTTCACGCGTCACGACCGGCGGGCGATTGCCCAGGACAAGGAGCAGATGCTGGTGCTTTTTCCGCGTCTGCGCGAGCGGCTCAAGCAAGTGGCGGGAACACTGTCAGGTGGAGAGCAGCAGATGCTGGCCGCGGCGCGCGCGCTGATGGCACGGCCGCGCGTGCTGCTGATGGACGAGCCGAGCATGGGGCTTGCGCCGATGCTCGTTGAGCAGGTGTTTGAGACGATCCGGCGGATCAACGCTCAGGGCGTGACGATATTGCTGGTTGAGCAGAACGCTCCAATGGCGCTGGGGATTGCCAATCATGGCTACGTGCTGGAGAGCGGCCGCATCGTGCTGGATGGCCCAGGGCGCGAACTGTTGGACGATGAGCGGGTGAAGCGGGCGTACCTCGGCTGATTCAGGGCCTGTCCGCCGCCATGATGGCGATCTGAAAGGCGTACTCGATCCTGTCACCTTTGCGCTGCACCGGAATGCCCAGCCGGTCGTCCTCCGCGGACGCGGCGTACATCTCGATGATCCTCACGTCATCGCCCGGGTTCGGAAACGAGCGCGCCAGCAGGTTCCTGATCTCGTCGCGCATCTCGTAGAACGTCGTTCGCGGTGCGCTCAGTCCCGCTGCACCGAACAGCGCCTTCAGCTCCGGCAGCGTCAGGCAACGCACATGCGATGGATCTCGCAGTTTCTCCGCTCGGTTCCACTCGGCGGCCTTCGTCGGATCATCAGAAGCGTACATGTCGATGACCATCACCCGTCCGCCAGGGGCACATACGCGCACCATCTCGCGCAGCACGCCGACCGGATCGAGGAAATGATGCATGGAAAACCGCGTCGCCACGACATCGAACGTACCATCCGCATAGGGCAGCGATCCGACATCACCCTGGTCCCAGGTGACGTTGTCGATCTCTTTTTCCGCCGCGAACCGCCGTGCACGGTCCAGCATGGCGGGCGTCATGTCGATGCCCGTCGCATGCCTGACGTGCGGGGCGAACGCACATACCACGATGCCGCCGCCGCAGGCCACATCCAGCACGGTGTCGGCCGGTGATGGCGCGGCAGCCTCCACGATCATACGCAAGGCATTGGCATCCGTGATGGTGTTCGCCGTGCTGAACGGCGTCGCCTGACGGGTGAACTGGTCCAGGATCCGGTCCTGGTGCGTCGTGTCGCTCATGGTTTCCTCATCCCAACCGGTAAATTCGCTGCGCCGTGTCGTGGAACAAGGCCCGCTTCTCGTCTGGCGACGCGCCGGCGGCGATCCGCTTGAACGCGTTCCACAGTGCCGCCCAGCCGATGCCCATCTTCTCCACTGGGAAATTGCTCTCGAACATGCAGCGCTTTGGTCCGAACAGCTCTATGCAGGTTTCCATGTAGGGCCGCCATAGCGTCGCCAGCTCCTCCGAGGAGATCGGCCGCTCCGCCGTTCCGTAGTCGTACAGCGCCGCCCGCATCATCATGCCGCCCAGCTTCATTGTCACGTTGGGACACTTCGCCAGCTCGGTCACCGACGCCTTCCACGCCGCGAAGATCTCATCGCGCCTCCCGGCATAAGGGCCGTACCCCAGCACGCCGCCGACATGGCCGACGATGATGTTGGTGCCGGGATACGCCCGCGCCAGGTCGAGCACATCCCCCAGCTGGGCGAAAAACACCCAGGCATCGAGCGACAGTCCAAGCGCGGAAAGCCGCGACAGGCCCGCGCGGAAATCGGCGCGGCGATAGACGCCCGGTCCCGGCGCACCGTTGCCGATGATCGGATCGGCGTCCCAGTTGCCGGAGTGCCGCACGCCTCGGAACCGGCCGCCGCCGGCACGGATCTGCGCTTCGAGCACCGCCTCGACGCGCTCACCCAGTGTCAGATCGGCGTATCCCACGATGCCGGCGGCGACTCGGCTAGCGCCATATGCGCCGCTGTCGCTCATCGCGGCGATGCCGGCCACAAACTCCGTTTCGCCCACCGGACGCATCTCCTCCGGGCCACCGGTGCGATACATCGCGTGGCACTGGAGGAACACAGTGGCAACCACGTTGTGCCCGCTGTTGAGGTCCGCGAGCAATTCGTGCAACAAATAACGATGTTCTGGACGCTGCCAGAGGTGATGATGCGTATCAATAATCGGGAGGTCCGGATCGAGGATCGATTCAGGCAGCGCCTTCGCCAGCCACGCATCATCCGGTGGATGGATTCGCCCGAATCTGGTGGGTTGTCCTGGCTCTGCCATGCGATGCCTCCGACATTGTCCTGCCGCGCCGCTGGCTAGCACGGTCACCGCTGCCCCGGCGACAGCAGTTATTCGCTGGTTAAGCGAAACCAACTCGCTTTTCCCTCCGCTTCACGCTAAATTGGTGTAAGGATCACACCAAAGGGGGCGGCACGACCGGGAGTGCCTTCCTCCAACAGGAGGGACTTATCGACCAGTATCGTCACACCCGGGGCGATGGGCGCGTCAAGACGCCTGCCCGGGGCGATGCAATCCGCCGGCTCGGCCGCGCCGCCATCATCATTTCCGCACTGGTGCTGGTTGCGCTTGCCTGGATCGGCGAGCGGGATGCCGTCCGCACGCATCGCAGCGAGGTGCGCGCGCGAGTGCAGGCCGAGATCCTCGCCCGGACGCTCACGCTGGAAGAACAGGTACGTCGCGAACTGCTGTCGCTCGACCAGACGCTCCGCATTCTGGAATACGAATGGCAGCGGGACCCCGACCATTTCGATGTCGCCGCGCGCGCCAGCCAGGCGGTCGTGCTCAGCGATGTCTCGCTGCAGTTGTTCGTCGCCGATGCGCGCGGCATTGTGCAGTCTAGTTCACGTCCGGCGATCATTGGCACTGACATCAGCAAGCGTGACTACTTCAATTATGAAGCGTCGCTGCCTGCCGATGACGGCAAGATGTTCATGGGGGACCTGACCCAGGGCCAGGTCACGAGGCTGTGGCAGATCAACCTGGCCCGCCGGCTGGACAATCAGGACGGATCGTTCGCCGGCGTGATCGCAGCTTCCTACGACACCAATTCCTTCACACGACTCTATCGCGAGGTCGATCTGCCCGCGCGCGGCCTGATTGCCGTCGTCAGCATGCGCGACGGTGTTGCCTGGACACTGGCCGGGCCGGACGAGGCCCCCACAGTGATCAGTATCGACAAGACGCCGATCTTCGCGGCGATGCATCAAGCGGCCGAGGGAAGCTGGGCCGGTGCGTCCGGTCTGGATGATGTCGATCGAATGTATGCGTTCGCAACGATCCCGGATCAGGACCTGAAGGTCGTCGTCGGCCTCGATCGCGCCGAAGCACTGCGCTCGGGGGCTGGCTGGGAGTTGACCGCGCTGGTGTTCACCGCCGGCATCACGTTGCTCATCCTGGTGCTGGCGCTGCTGTTGCTGCGTGCGCAGAACACCGCACGCCGCCGTCACGAGACACTCGCCCGCGAGCGGGCGATTCTCGAGGCGACGCTGACCGGTATGAGCGACGGCATCATGATGGTCGACAGCGACCTCCGGCTGATGGCCTGGAACCAGCACTTCCCAGAGTTCACCGGAGTCCCGCGGGACATTCTGCACATCGGCCTGCCCATGGAGGATATCCTGCGTGCCCAGGTGGCCGGCGGCGAGTTCGGCCCGGTCGATGTCGAGACCGAGGTCGCGCGGCGCATGGCGTTGCTACGCTCCGGCGGCGCCACGGGCACGATCGAGCGTCCGCGGCCAGGCGGCCGTCAGCTCGAAATCAGGCGCAATCCGCTGCCAGGCGGCGGCTTCGTCACTCTCTATACCGATGTGACAACCCGGCGGCAGACGGAGGAGAGGCTGCGCCAGGCGCAGACCATGGCGGCAGTCGGCCGGCTTACCGCGGGCGTGGCGCATGACTTCAACAACCTGCTCGCGGCAATCACCGGCAACGCCGAGATGCTGCACGGCCAGCTCAGCAATCATCCGACGCACGCACCCCGGCTGGCAATGATCCTGCAGACCGCCGGCCGCGGCTCCGATCTCGTGCGGCGCCTGCTGGCGTTCTCGCGGCGGCAGGAGCTGGCGTTGGTGCCGGTCAATCTTAACAACGTCGTGCGCGGCATGGGTGATCTGTTGCGCGCGACGCTCGGGCGTACAACTCGCGTCGACACCAAGCTTGACGATGACCTTTGGCTGGCGTTGATCGATCCGGTGCAGATCGAGCACGTGATCCTGAACCTCGCGATCAATGCGCGCGACGCGATGCCCGACGGCGGTACGCTGACCATATCAACCGCCAATACGGCGCTCGGACCCCACAGTGCCTCGGCCGACCTGCCGCCGGGCGACTACGTCATTGTGGCGGTGACCGACACGGGAACCGGGATGTCCGATGAGGTCATGGAGAAGGTGTTCGAACCGTTCTTCACCACCAAGCCGCCAGGCCAGGGGTCGGGGTTGGGACTGAGCCAGGTCTACGGCGTCGCCAGCCAGTCGGGCGGTGGCGTGCGGATCGACAGCGTGCCAGGGAAGGGAACCACGGTCAGCGTTCTGTTCCCGCGCACGGCGGACGACACCGATGCCGATGTCGGCAGTGGCATGGCGCCTGCAACCAGTCCCGCGTCGAGGAGCGACGTGGGGCTGGGGGAATGCCATTGCCGCATTCTGGTGGTCGATGACGAGGCCGATTGCCGCGAGACGGTTTCCGCGATGCTGACCGCAAATGGCTTTGCGGTGGCTGCGGCAGAGAGCGGCGAGGCGGCACTGCGCCAGGTGGAGAGCGGCCTTGATTTCCAGTTGCTGCTGGTCGACGTCAGCATGCCTGGCATGAGCGGCACCGAGCTGGCGCAGCAGGTTCGCGTGCGTCAGCCATTGGTACCGGTGGTGTTTTTCACTGGTGGTGACGCCGAGTGGATCAGTGGCGAGCGTTGGGTGCTGGCGAAGCCGTTCCTCAGCAGGGCGCTGATGGACACTTTGCGTGCCGCGCTCGGTCTGACGGGCGAACCGGCCGTGGCTTGGCAAAGCACGTCGCAGACGGTGTGAGTGGCAGCTTACGTCGCCGCCCGCCTGATCCAGCTACTGTTCGTTCTGATCGGCGTCAGCGTCGTGGTGTTCGTCACCATGCACCTGCTGCCGGGCGATGTCGCGCAACTGTTGTTGGGCGATCACGCGACCAACGAGCAACTGCGGCTGCTGCGCGAGCAGCTTGGTCTGGATCAGCCGGTGTGGATGCAGTACGGCCATTTCATGGGCGAGGCGCTGCACGGCGACCTTGGCGTCTCGATCCAGAGCAACCGGCCGGCCTTGGATGACGTGCTCGTCGCGTTTCCGGTGACGTTGCAGCTTGCGCTTACGTCGCTGCTCCTGGCTACCCTGTGTGGTGTGCCGGTGGGCGTGCTGTCCGCGATTCGGCGGGGCTCGCGCCTCGATGCGGTGGTGATGACGCTGACCTTGTTCGGCGTATCGATGCCGATCTTCTGGCTGGGCCTCATGCTGCTGGTGCTGTTCGCCGCCGGCCTGGGCTGGCTGCCGGTCGGGGGGCTTATGCCGGTGGGGCTGGATCCGCCGCGCATCACCGGCATGAGCGTGATCGACAGCCTGCTGTCGGGCAACGCGACGATGATCGCTGCCAGCCTGCGCCACATGCTCCTGCCATCCGTGACACTGGCGAGTGTGCCCCTGGCGCTGATCACGCGGATCACGCGCGCCGAGGTGCTGTCGGCCGCCACCGCTGACCATGTTCGCACGGCGCGAGCCAAGGGCGTGGCGGACGGACGCGTGATCCTGCGCCACGTATTGCGCAATGCAGCGATCCCGATCGTGACGGTGATCGGCCTGCAGCTTGGCCTGTTGTTGTCGGGTGCGGTGCTGACCGAGACGATCTATTCGCTGCCTGGCCTGGGCCGCCTGATGGTCGATTCGATCCTGTCGCGCGACTATCCGGTTGTTCAGGCTGGTGCTCTGTTCATCGCTGTGCTGTTCGTTCTGGTGAACCTCGCGGTCGATATACTGTATGCCGCGCTCGATCCCCGGATCAGCCGTGCATGAGCGCCACCGTCGTGTCCCCGCCCGGCGTGGTGCGACGTGCATTGCAGGGAATCGGCGCGCGTTTTGGTCTCGCCATCGCAGTGGCGTTCCTGACGCTGACTATATTCGCACCGCTGCTGGCGCCGTTCGATCCCTATGAGCAGGATCTGTCGAATGCGCTGTCGCCGCCGTCCGCGCTGCACTGGTTCGGGGCCGATCAGTATGGCCGCGACACGCTGAGCCGCATCCTCTATGGCACGCGCACCGCGCTGCTGGCCATCGTGGTGGCCGACGGGCTTGCGTTGCTGCTGGGCGGCTCGCTCGGTCTGGCCGCGGGCTATCTGGGCGGACGCGTTGATGCACTGATCATGCGTATCGTGGATGTGCTGCTGGCGTTCCCCTATCTGCTACTGGCGCTGATCATCGTGGCTGTCCTTGGCCCCAGCCTGACCAACTCGGTGATCGCGATCGGCATCATCTATACGCCGCAATATGCAAGGCTGATGCGTGGCCAGGTGTTGTCGGTGCAGGCTGCGGATTTCGTCATGGCGGCGCGCTCGATCGGCGCGGGGCGCCTCCGCGTGATGCTGCGGCATGTGCTGCCGAACAGCTTCACGCCCGTGCTGGTACTCGCCACGCTTCAGTCAGGCGCCGTGGTGGTGGAGACGGCGGGACTATCGTTCCTCGGTCTCGGTGCGCAGCCGCCATCGCCCGACTGGGGCGCGCTGCTGGCGGACGGGCACGGCTATTTCCTGACGGCATGGTGGATCGCGACGTTTCCAGGTCTGGCGATTTTTCTCGTCGTGGTCGGATTCAACCTGCTGGGTGATGCGCTCAGAGACCAGTACGATCCAAGATTGCGGGTGCGGTAGCCAAGGGGCCGCACCCCTGTCATTGCGAGGAGCGCAGCGACGACGCAATCTTCATCAAGGCGCGCTCCTCGCGATGAGTCCTACTTCTCCACCGACACCTGATCCATGTCGAAGAACATCTGCGTCGGATTGAGCTGGAACCCCTTCACCTCCTTCCGCGCCGCGCGGACCTGCAGCACGGAATTCACGAACACCCATGGAGCGTCATCCATGATCTGTCGCTGGATTGTCTTGTACAGCGCCAGCCGCTTGGCGGGATCCGGCGCGCGCGCTGCCTCCTCCATCAGCTTGCCGACGGCCTCGTTCTGGTAGTGCGAGGTATCGCCGACCGGCATCCGCTTCGGGTTGAACAGCGAGTCCATGAAATTGTCCGGATCCCCGTTGTCCCCGCTAAAGCCGGACAGGAACATCCCCTGGTACTTTCCCGACCGTACCTGGGCCAGGAATGCGCCGATGTCGAGCTTGCGCACATCGGCCTCGATGCCGACCTTCTGGAAGTAGCCCTGCAGCGCCACGGCAAGGTCCGCGCCCGCCGGGTTGTAGCCGCGCGGCGTGCTGTAGGCGAGCAGTTCGACCTTGAATCCCGGCTGCACGCCGGCCTCGGCCAGCAGTTGCTTCGCCTTCGCCGGATCGTAGGAATATCCGGTCATCGTCGGATCGAAGCCCCACTGCGCCTCCGGCAGCGGCGAGGTCATCGACTTTGCCAACCCGCCATACAGCGCCTTGTTGATCGCCTCCTTGTCGACCGCCTGGTTCAGTGCCTGGCGGACGCGCTTGTCGTTGAACGGCGGCACGTCGTTCGGCATCGCCATGCCGTTCACCGCCAGGCCTGGCTGGGTCAGAAGTGTCAGACTTGGGTCAGTGCGGATCGATGCGATCACCGGAGTGGCGACATCGCCCATGATCTGCACTTCGCCGCGCTTCAACGCCAGAAGCGCGGCTTGCGCGTCGGGGTATTCCTTGAATACCAGATGATCGACTTTCGGCTTGCCCTTCCAGTAGTTCGGGTTGGCATCGAGCACGACCTGGTCGCGCTGGCGCCATTCGCGGAAGATGAATGGCCCGCTGCCGACCGGATGATTGCGGAAGTCCTTGCCGGATTTCGCCGCCGCCGTCGGGCTGACCACGCCGTTCCATACCATCGCCAGGCTCGCGAGCAGTGCGGCCGAGGGTTCCTTCATCTTGAACTCGACCGTGCTGTCATCGATCGCGCGATACGACGCGACCGCGCCATAGGTGAAGTCGGCCAGATTCTCCACCGGGCCTGAGTTGCCAATGTAGTTCGGATCGCTCTTCTTGAGTTGGCGGTCGAGTGTTGCAATCAGTGCCTGGGCGTTGAACGGCGTGCCGTCCTGGTACTTCACGCCACTTCGTAAATGGAATGTGTAGGTCAGCCCGTCAGCCGACACGTCCCAGCTCTGCGCCAGGCCTGGTTCCACCTCCACCGTTCCCGGCTTGTAGCGGATCAGCCCATCATAGATCGTCGCCATGACGAAGCCCGACGTGTTGTTGAGCACCGCTTCCGGATCGAGCCCGGTGGGGTCGGCGGCAATGCTCACCACCAGTGTGGTTTCGGCGCGCGCGACGCCGAGCGCGAGCATCGCGATGCAGGCCAGAGCGACAATACGTTGCATGGCGGTTCCTCCCATCGTTTGTCTCATTGCGCCGGACGCACGTCCTGCAGGCGCAGCAGTCCATCCGCAAGCAGCGCAAATCCGGCGACCTTCCGGTTCAGGCCGACGATGTTGCGTGGGGTCCAGAGATAGATGATCGGCAGGTCCTTGCTCACCTGCTGCCAAACACCTTCATAGGCCGCGCGGCGTTCCTTGATGTCGCTCACGGTGCGGGCCCGATCCAGGAGCTCATCCACCTGCGGATTCGAATAACCGGCCCGGTTCAGCGCGCCGCCTGCATGCAGGAAGCTCCACGCATTGCTGTCGGTATCCAGCAGCCCGGACCAGCCGCCCAACGTCATCACGTAGTCGCCGCGCTGAACCGTCGTGATCGCCGTGCCGAACTCCATCGCGTTGACCTGCACGGCGAACCCGGCATCGGCTGTCATCGATTGAATCACTTCACCGGTCTGCACGCCCTGCGGCGTGTTGTACACGATCAGCGGTACAGGGAATGGCGTGCTGACGCCAGCCTCCTTCAGCAGCGCGCGTGCCTTAGGCACATCACGCCCCGGTGGTGCGACCTCCTCGACATAGAGCGGGCTGAGCGGTGAGGTGGCCTGCGCGTTCGGCTGATAAGTACCGGCAGCGACCACCTGGCTCAGCGCCTCGCGATCGAGTGCAAGCTCGAATGCGTGGCGCACGCGCGCATCGCGACCGAGTGGCGTATCGGCCTTGGGGAAATTGCCGATGTTGATGGTCAGCGCGCCGTAGCCGAGGCTTGGCATGGATACCAGCGCGAGTTTCGGATCGCGCTTTATCGCCTCCACGTCGAGTGGGGCGATCTCCGTGAGATCCAGCGTTCCCGCCTGCAGATTGGCGAGGCGGATGCTGCTGTCGGGAATGATCCGATAGGTGACGCGCTCATAGTGGATGCGTGGCGCGTCCCAGTACTCGGCGAAACGCTCCAGAGTGATGTGATCCTGTGCCACGCGCTCGACAAACCGGAAGGGTCCCGTACAGACCGGGTGCAGACCGAATTCCTTTCCCCCGGCCTCGGCTGCCTTCGGTGGTAGCATCATGCCGGCACGGTCAGTCAGAATTGCGACGAACGGCGAGAAAGCCTGCTTCATCACCACCCGCACGGTTAGCGGATCGACCACCTCGACATGGTCCATCGCACCGATCTCGCTGCGGCGAAAACTACCGCTGGCGTTGAAGTGACGCTCCAGCGAATACTTCACTGCGTCGGCGTCGAATCTTTCGCTGTTGTGGAACGTCACGCCGGCCCGCAGTCTGATCAGCAGTGTCTTGCTGTCTGCCCATTCATAACCCGTGGCCAGCCCCGGCACGATGTTGAGCTTCGCATCGAAATCGAACAGCTTGTCGCACAGCGCCGTCATCACGACTGTGCCGACATAGGTGCGGGAGAATGTCGGGTCGAGGATGTCAGGATCGTCGCGCATGCCGATGCGGAGTGTCGTGCCCTGCTGGGCTTGCGCGCACGGCACAAAGGTTGTCAGGGCGGCAAGACTTGCGAGCAGCGGCAGCAAGCGCATGGATTACACCTTGTATACGGTCCAACGTGCGCAATAGAGGCAGATTGTGCTATCTTCGGCAAGGAACGGCAGGATTTCACCTGGTCGAGGTCGGATGTTGCGCCGGGGCGAACTGCCTCGATAATTCCCGGCCGGTCGCTCGCATAGCATTTTGAGACGACTGATGACCTATAGTAGCTTGATACCGATACTTGCCAGTGCCAGATTTGGACTGGTCTTGGTGGTAGATCAGATCCTTGCTTCGAGGGCGTCGCCCTGACTGTATCGTTGACGCAGTGGACACATACGCTATAGCATCGTTTAGAGCCTGTAAAATCACTGGCTCTGGTAGTGCCGGTAATATTGTTGTATTGACGGGACCATACTCAATCAGAGGCTGTAGCAATGGGTGAATCAGGCTCGTCGGAACTGGTTCTGCGGCTGACCGCCCAGATCGTATCCGCGCACGTCGAGCACAATACAGTTCAGACCGAAGCACTGCCCGCTCTGATCGAAAGAGTGTATCAGACGCTACGCGATGTCGGGCAGGCACCGGTCGAGCCGGCAAAGCCAGTCCCTGCGGTCCCCGTCAAGCAGTCGGTCAGGCCAGACTTCATCATCTGCCTGGAGGACGGCAAGAGACTGAAGATGCTGAAGCGACATCTGATGACGGCATACAAGATGACGCCCTCGCAGTATCGCCTGCGCTGGGGATTGCCGGCGGATTATCCGATGGTCGCGCCCAGCTATGCCAAGGTACGCTCTTCGCTTGCGAAAAAGATCGGTCTTGGTCGCAAGCCGACGGCACCGCCGGCAAGATCGCCGGCAACGCGGCGTGGTCCTAAGGTTGCCCGACGTGGCAGGGGTGCTCGGGCCAGCTAGTATCCGGCCTCAGCCTGCGACCGGCGGAGCGCCACGGATACTAGGACCGGCCGGATTTGAGCCGCGCCGACGTGCTGCCGCCGGCTTGGTCGTTGCAGCGCAGCAAAGCGGAGGCTAACGTCTGCCTTTGTGACCTGTCCGTCAATCGGACAGCGCGGCCATGTCAGCGACACGGAGGCACTCGAAGGCGCGATGATGGGATCCCCGGCGGGACCAGGACTGTACGATCCCCGCAACGAGCATGACTCGTGCGGTGTGGGCTTCGTCGTCAACATCAAGGGCCGAAAGTCGCACGACATCATCCGACGCGGGCTGCAGATCCTGGTCAACCTCGATCATCGCGGCGCGGTCGGTGCCGACCCACTGGTAGGCGACGGCGCCGGCTGCCTGATCCAGATGCCGGACAAGCTGCTGCGCGACTGGGCCGAAGAACACGATCTGACGCTGCCGCCGCTGGGCCGCTATGCGGTGGCGATGTGCTTCCTGCCGCAGGACGCCAACGCGCGGGACTTTCGCCATCCGCCTGTTCGAGCACTACATCGCGGCCGAGGGACAGACGCTGTTGGGATGGCGTGAGGTCCCCACGGATACCACCGGCCTCGGCAAGCGCGTGATCGAGACGATGCCGGTGATCCGGCAGGCGATTGTCGTGGCCAGTCCGAAAGTGAAGGACCAGGACGCATTCGAGCGGAAGATCCTCACCATTCGCAAGCAGACTCTGAACAATGTGCGCGGGCTGGAGGATCAGCGGCATCTGCCCGGCTTGAGCGATCTCTACATGCCGTCGTTCTCGACGCGCACGGTGGTCTACAAGGGGCTGCTGCTGGCGCCGCAGGTGGGGACGTTCTACCTCGACCTCCGCAATCCGATGACGCAGTCGGCGCTGGCGCTGGTACATCAGCGATTCTCCACCAACACATTTCCGTCATGGCGGCTGGCGCACCCTTACCGATTCCTGGCGCACAACGGCGAGATCAACACGGTCCGCGGCAACGTCAACTGGATGTACGCGCGGCGGCACGCGATGGCGTCGGAACTGATCGGGCCGGACCTCGACAAGATGTGGCCCCTGATCCCGCATGGCCAGTCGGACACCGCCTGCATCGATAACGCGCTGGAGATCCTTGTCGCGGGCGGCTATTCGCTGGCCCATGCGATGATGATGCTGATTCCGGAGGCATGGGCAGAGAACCCGCTGATGGATCCGGACCGGCGCGCCTTCTATGAGTACTACGCGGCGCTGATGGAGCCATGGGACGGTCCGGCCGCCATCGCCTTCACCGACGGCCGCCAGATTGGGGCGACGCTCGACCGCAACGGTCTGCGTCCCGCACGCTACATCGTGACGGACGACGATCATGTGATCATGGCGTCTGAAGCCGGCGTGCTGCCGGTGCCGGAGGAAAGCATCGTCCGCAAGTGGCGGCTGCAGCCGGGGAAGATGCTGCTGATCGACCTGGAGGAAGGCCGCATCATCGACGATGCGGAGGTGAAGCAGAGACTGGCGACCGAGCATCCGTATGCCGAGTGGCTGAAGGCGACCCAGGTGCAGCTTGAGGAATTGCCGGAGCCTTCGGAGTCGCCGGTGCCCATGCCGGAAATGCAGCCGGCGCGGCCCAACGACATGACGACGTTGCTGCAGCAGCAGCAGGCGTTCGGCTATACGCAGGAGGACGTTCAGTTTTTCCTCGAACCGATGGCGCAGGACGGCGACGACCCGGTGGGCTCGATGGGCACCGACACGCCGCTCGCCGTGCTATCGAGCAAGCCGAAGCTGCTGTACAACTACTTCAAGCAGAACTTCGCTCAGGTCACCAACCCGCCGATCGACTCGATCCGCGAGGCACTGGTGATGTCGCTGGTTTCGATGATCGGACCGCGGCCGAATTTGCTGGGGCACCATGCGGGATCGCACTACCGGCTGGAGGTTGCGCAGCCGATCCTCACCAACGCCGAACTGGACAAGGTGCGAGCGATCTCATCCCTGGTCGGCGATGCGTTCCGCACGCGGACGATCGATGTCACGTGGCCAGCCAGCGAAGGCGCTGGGGGGTTGGCGCGCACGGTCGATCGCATCTGCGGCGAGGCGACCGATGCGGTTTTGGATGGATTCAATATCCTGATCCTGTCGGATCGCGCAGTGTCGCCCACGCGGATTCCGATGCCGGCGCTGCTGGCGACGGCAGCCGTGCACCATCATCTGATCCGCCGCGGCTTGCGCACCAGCACGGGACTTGTCGTGGAGACCGGCGAGGCGCGGGAGGTGCACCACTTCTGCGTTCTCGCGGGCTATGGCGCGGAGGCGATCAATCCGTACCTCGCGTTCGAGACGCTGGAGCAGATCCGCGTCCAGAACGGGCTGCGCGAGAAGCCCTATGAGGTGCAGAAGAATTATCTGAAGGCGGTCGGCAAGGGTGTTCTGAAGGTGATGTCCAAGATGGGCATTTCCACCTATCAGTCCTATTGCGGCGCGCAGATCTTCGACGCGGTCGGGCTGTCCACCGACTTCGTGGAGAAGTGCTTCACCGGCACCGCCAGCACGATCGAAGGCGCCGGCTTCGAGGAGATCGCGCGCGAGGCGGTGCAGCGGCACCAGAACGCCTATGGCGAGAACCCGGTATACGAGGGAATGCTGGACGCCGGCGGCGACTATGCATTCAGGCTGCGCGGCGAGGACCATGCCTGGACGCCAGACACGGTGGCGAAGCTGCAGCACGCTGCGCGCGGCAACTCGCGCGACGAGTTCACCGCGTTCACCGCTCTCATCAACGACCAGAGCAGACGGCTGCTCACTCTGCGCGGACTGATGGAGCTGAAGTTCGCCGATACACCGGTGCCGCTGGACGAGGTGGAGCCGGCGGCGTCGATCGTGAAGCGTTTTGCCACAGGTGCCATGAGCTTTGGCTCGATCTCGCGCGAGGCGCACACCACGCTGGCGATCGCGATGAATCGCATCGGCGGCAAGTCCAACACCGGCGAGGGCGGCGAGGAGTCCGATCGCTACCGGCGGTTGCCGAATGGCGATTCGATGCGGTCCGCCATCAAGCAGGTGGCATCAGGGCGTTTCGGCGTGACCATCGAGTACCTGGTCAACGCCGACGATCTGCAGATCAAGATGGCACAAGGGGCGAAGCCCGGCGAGGGCGGGCAGCTGCCTGGCCGCAAGGTCGACAAGAACATAGCCCGTGTGCGTTACTCGACGCCCGGCGTTGGCTTGATCTCACCGCCGCCGCATCACGACATCTATTCGATCGAAGACCTCGCCCAGCTCATTGCCGATCTGAAGAACGCCAATCCGGCGGCACGGATTTCGGTAAAGCTGGTATCCGAGGTCGGTGTCGGCACTGTTGCCGCCGGGGTCTCCAAGGCGCGCGCCGATCATGTGACGATCGCGGGCTTCGAGGGTGGCACCGGTGCCTCGCCGCTGACATCGCTGACGCATGCCGGCTCGCCGTGGGAGATCGGCCTTGCGGAGACACAGCAGACCCTTGTGCTGAACGGTCTGCGTGGCCGCATCGCTGTGCAGGTCGATGGCGGACTGCGCACCGGCCGTGATGTGGTTGTCGGCGCGCTGCTGGGTGCCGATGAGTTCGGCTTCTCCACCGCGCCGCTGATCGCCGCCGGCTGCATCATGATGCGCAAGTGTCATCTCAACACCTGTCCGGTCGGCATTGCCACGCAAGACCCGGTGCTGCGCAAGAAGTTCACTGGCCAGCCGGAGCACGTGATCAATTTCTTCTTCTTTATCGCCGAGGAAGTGCGGGAGCTGATGGCGAAGCTTGGCTTCCGCAGCTTCCACGAGATGGTAGGGCACGTCGAAAAACTCGACATGCGCAAGGCGGTCGAGCACTGGAAGGCGAAGGGCGTCGATCTCAGCCGCATCCTGTACCAGACGCCCGCGCGCGAGGGTGTCGCGATCTACAATTGCGAGAAGCAGAACCACCATCTCGACCGCGCGATGGACAACGAGCTGATCGAGCAGGCGACTCCGGCGATCCAACGCGGAGAGCCTGTGCATATCGCGCGCGAAATCCGCAACGTGCACCGTACGGTCGGCGCGATGCTTTCTGGCGAGGTGGCAAAACGCTATGGCCACAACGGTCTGCCGGAAGATACGATCCAGATCAGTCTGCGCGGCAACGCCGGCGGAAGTTTCGGCGCCTTCCTCGCGCGCGGTATCGCGCTGGAACTCATTGGCGACGCCAATGATTATGTCGGTAAGGGCCTCTCCGGTGGCCGCGTCGTCGTCAAGCAGCCTGCAGAAGCGAAGCGCGAGCCGACCGAGAACATCATCGTCGGAAACACCGTCTTGTACGGTGCAATCGCCGGAGATGCGTATTTCCAGGGTGTCGCCGGTGAGCGATTCGCGGTGCGCAATTCCGGTGCGCTCGCGGTGGTCGAGGGTTGCGGCGATCACGGCTGCGAATACATGACCGGTGGCGTCGTCGTTGTGCTGGGTGACACCGGGCGCAACTTCGCCGCCGGCATGTCGGGTGGCGTGGCCTACGTGTATGACCCGAGGCGCCGCTTCGAGAGTCTCTGCAACATGGCTGCTGTGGAGCTGGAACCGATCCTGCCGCCGGACCGCGATGCGGCCGACGATCCCGAACGGCCGCGCCAGCGCGCGCTGTCGGTCGAGGACAGCGGGATGGGCGATCTGCTGCGCTTCGACGCGGAACGTCTGCGCGTGCTGGTCGAGCGCCACCTGCTCTACACAGGCAGTGTAAGAGCCCGCGAACTGCTGGACGACTGGGACAACGCGCTGGCCTGCTTCGTGAAGGTGATGCCGCTCGACTTCCGGCGCGCGCTGCTCGAACTGCGTGCCGAACGTCAGGCGGCAAAAGCCGCTGCCGCCGACTGAGGATTTCCGATGGGCAAGCCAACCGGATTCCTCGAAATCGAGCGGCACGACCGCGGCTATGACAAGCCGGATGTGCGGCGCAAAACGTGGACCGAGTTCCTCAAACCGTTGTCGGAGCCGGAGCTTTCCCACCAGGCGGCGCGCTGCATGGATTGCGGCATCCCGTTCTGCCACAACGGCTGTCCGGTCAACAACCTGATCCCCGACTGGAACAACCTCGTCTATCGCCATCAATGGGAGGCGGCGAGCCGTGCGCTGCATTCCACCAACAACTTCCCGGAGTTCACCGGCCGCATCTGCCCCGCGCCGTGCGAGGCATCCTGCACGCTGAACATCGACGACAACCCGGTGACCATCAAGACGATCGAGTGTGCCATCGTCGATCGCGCCTGGCAGGAAGGCTGGATCAAGCCGCATCCGCCATCTCATCGTACCGGCAAGGGCGTTGCGGTCGTCGGTTCCGGACCGGCCGGCATGGCATGTGCGCAGCAGCTCGCTCGCGCAGGCCACACCGTCACTTTGTTCGAGAAGCACGATCGCATCGGTGGCCTGCTGCGCTACGGCATTCCTGACTTCAAGATGGAGAAGCATCTGATCGATCGCCGCATCGAGCAGATGACGGCCGAAGGCGTGGCGTTCCGTACTGGCATCGAGGTTGGTGTCACGCTGCCGATGGCTTCGCTGCTGCACGACTTCGACGCGGTGGTGTTGTCGGGTGGCGCGGAGTGGCCACGTGATCTGGAAGTACAGGGCCGTGGGCTCGACGGGATCCATTTCGCGATGGACTTCCTGACGCAGCAGAACAAGCGTGGTGCCGGCGATGACGAGACGCGGGCGACGGCGGGACGTGGCACCATCACCGCGAAGGGCAAGCACGTCGTGGTGATCGGCGGCGGCGACACTGGTTCCGATTGCATCGGCACATCGGTACGTCACGGCGCGGCATCCATCACGCAGCTGGAGATCCTGCCGAAGCCGCCGGAACGCGAGAACAAGGCACTGACCTGGCCGGACTGGCCGCTGAAGCTGCGATCGTCGCACGCGCACGAGGAAGGCTGCGACCGCGACTGGGCGGTGCTGACCAAGCGGGCGATCGGGCTGTCCGGCAAAGTGGAGGCGCTCGAGTGCGTGCGCGTCGATTGGGTCAAGGGCGCCGACGGACGGATGGCGATGCAGGAGGTGCCGGACAGCCAATTCCAGCTCAAGGCGGATCTCGTGCTGCTGGCCATGGGATTCCTGGGTCCGCGCAAGCCGGGGATGGTGGAGCAGGCGCGTATTGCGCTCGATCCGCGCGGCAACGTACTCGCGAACACGAATGATTATCGCACATCCGTCGACAAGGTGTTCGCGGCCGGCGACATGCGACGCGGGCAGTCACTCGTCGTGTGGGCGATCCGCGAAGGCCGTCAATGCGCCCGGGCGGTAGACGAGTTTCTGATGGGAACCAGCACCCTGCCGCGGTGACGACCTGTCATTGCGAGCGAAGCGAAGCAATCCCCATCCGTGTGCCTTCCTCGGATGGGGATTGCTTCGTCGCTATGCTCCTCGCAATGACAGTGCCACCTCCACCCGCGTGTCATTGAAGCAGGCCCCCTCCGCGATATCAGCGCGCATATCCGCCGACACCAGCGCCGAAATCGTCTGACCCGTTGGGCTGGTCGCGAGCCACGCACCTTTCTCGCTTGCCACCACGCCTCGTGGCACATCGTCGGTCACGTCGAGCGGCAGGATCACCTCACCGCGCTCATTCCACATTTTCACGTCGCTGCCCTGCGCAAGCCCGCGCGCCTCTGCATCGCGCGGATGCATCATCAGTCGCGGCAGCGCACCGGCGAACCCAAGCGTCGAGGTGATCCGCCGATCCGACGCCGGCGAGATCAGCATCAGCGGATAGTCGGCCGTCCGCTCGCGCCATGTCGGCATCAGCGCCGCTTCCCCCCATCGTCGTGCCAGCGCCTCGGAGCGCAGCTCAATCCGCCCCGATGGGGTGGCCGGAAACACGTTCTCGAACAGCACCAGCGGCCTGCCATCCTTGCCCTTCATCTGCAGTGCGTTCTCGGTCGAAATCTCACTCGGCCGCAGATCACCGAGATCGACAGCCGCATCCATCAGCTCAGCGTCCGATACCTTGAAGCACGGTTCATCGAATCCGAACCGCGCCGCCAGGCGGCGGAAGATCTCGGTATTGGGCAATGACTCACCAACGGGCGGCACCACCGCTTCTGCCCGCTGCAGCCAGTGATGTCCATATGATGGATACAAATCGGCATATTCGAAATGCGTCGCCGCCGGCAGCAGAATGTCGCAGTAAGCCATGCTCTCGGTCATCGCCACATCGATGCCGACTGTAAACACGTCGTCACGCGTCAGCCCGCGGCGCATGCGGTTCTGGTCCGGATGCACGACGACAGGATTATGATTGTAGATGAACACCGCGCGCAGTGGCGGATCGATGTCGTCCTCCGCCAGGTGCCGCCCGACATCGAGCAGGTTCATTGTGCGCATGCCCGGCGGCGCGAGGTCCGGTCTCTGCAGCCGCATCGGCGTCTTGGGAAACGCGTTGCTGGCACCCAGCGCGATTCCGCTACCCTTGCCTAGCTTCCCCATCAGCGCCGGCAGCACTATCAGCGCACGGATCGAGCTGCCGCCATTTCGCCCGCGCTCCAATCCATTGCCTGGCGCGAACACCAGCGGATCGGCCTCAGCCAGCAACCGTGCGAAAGCAACGATCTGCTCCTCGCGCAGGCCGCACGCCGCCGCCGCACGCACGACCGGCCAGGCACGCGCCGCCGCCATGAACTCGTCGAACCCCAGCACGTGCGCGGCGATGAACGCATCGTCGAACGCGCCCATCAGTTCCAGCTCCGCCGCCAGCGCCCATGCCAGCAGCACGTCTGTCCCTGGCAACGGCGCCAGATGCAGGTCCGCCTGCTCGGCGATCTTGGTGCGCAGCGGATCCACCACCGCCAGCTTTCCGCCTTTGCGCTTCGACTGACGGATACGGCGCACAAGGTGCAGGTTGGTGACCGTGGCGTTGTTGCCCCACACCACGTTCAGCTTCGCGTCCGCGGCAAGCTCCGGCGGACAGCCAGGCACGGCGCCATAGGTCCCCGCCCAGGCCTCGCTGCGCACCCCGCCACACATCGAGCGGCGATAGAGCTGCGTCGCACCCAGCTTGTAGAAGAAGCGCGAGGACATGCTGTCGCCGGCCAGGAGCCCGTGCGGGCCGGCGTAGTTCAGCGGTGTCACTGCCTGTGGCCCCCAGCGCCCGATCACCGCGCTGGTCCGCGCGTGGACTTCGTCCAGCGCTTCGTCCCACGTTATGCGCTCGAACGTGCCAGCTCCCTTCGGCCCGGTGCGGCGCAGCGGATGCAGGATGCGCTGCGGTCCGTGCACGAACGCGGTCATGTCGCGGGCCACCTTGTTGCAAATGACGCCGGCGGTGAATGGCGTCGCCTCGGACCCGCGCACCTTGGTGATGCGACCGTCCTCGACGGTGACGCTGAGACTGCATGTGTCCGGGCAGTCGAAGGTGCAGACACTGGCGCGTTCTATGACCGACATGGAGAACCCTCCTGGTGATGCACACTACGCCGGCATTCGCCCCTCGGCAGTGCCGATTGGGTCGGCCGGTGCTAGACCATCCCGGATGCGCAAAGGGGGCAAGAGTGGCATACCAACCCTTCGATCTGACCGGCAAGGTGGCGCTGGTGACCGGCGGCAACCGCGGCATCGGCCTCGGCATAGCGCGCGCGGTGGCCCAAGCCGGCGCCGATGTGGCGATCTGGGGCACCAACGCGGCGAAGAACGAAGAGGCACGGGCAGAACTCGCAAAGACGGGCCGGCGCGTCGTGGCGCTGCAATGCGATGTCGGCGACGAGGCGGCGGTTGATGCGGCTTTTGCCGAGACTCTGAGGGCGTTGGGGCGCGTGGATGGCTGCTTTGCCAATGCTGGCATCGGCGGAGGTGGAGCGAAGTCCTTCCTGGAGATGAGCAGCGAGCTCTGGCATCGGGTGCTGCGCGTCAATCTCGACGGCGCGTTCTACACGTTCCGCGCGGCGGCGCGGCATATGGTGGAACGGGGCGGGGACGGCGTTCTGGTCGGCACTGCGTCGTTGGCGGCGGTCGAAGGCTCGCCGCGCAGCGAGCATTACGCGGCAACCAAGGGTGGCATGATCTCGATGGTGCGCTCGATGGCCGTGGAGTTCGCTCGTCACAATGTGCGCGCTCACGCGATCATGCCAGGATGGATCGAGACCGACATGACGCACCGGCTGACCACGAACGAGACGTTCCATGGCAAGGTCATGCCGCGGATTCCGATGCGGCGTTGGGGAACGGGTGGCGATTTTGGTGGGATCGCAGTGTATCTGATGAGTGCAGCATCACGGTATCACACGGGGGATACGTTCGTGATCGATGGGGGATACTCGTTGTTCTGACTCCCGCGCGCAGCTTCCATCCGTCATTCCCGCGCAAGCGGGAATCCAGACTGCCGAAGTTCCACCGGTGTACTGGATTCCCGCTTGCGCGGGAATGACGGATGGGCCGAGGCCGGCGTGGGGGTTGCTTGTTAGGGGCGCAGCGACGCGGCAATCTCCATCGAGGTGCGCTCGGTGAAGATTGCTTCGTCGCTCCGCTCCTCGCAATGACAATCGTATCTACATCCCCAGCCAGTCCCGTATGCGCCCATAGACGATGCGCGCGTTCACCGCCGACAGCCACAACGCGTGGAACGGAATCTCCTTCATCGTGGTGACCGGCATGTCGATCTCCGCCGTCGCACCACCGATCACGCGCCGCGCCAGCTGAGGCCCCATCGCGGTGCTCATCGCCACCCCTCGGCCGTTGTAGCCGAGGCAGACCAGCACCGAGTGATCCGGCTCGTGCACATGCGGGTAGTGATCCGGCGTGATGGCAACCTGTCCGCTCCAGGCATGCGACCATCGGATGCCGCGCACCCCCGGCCAGAGGCGTCTTGCATAGTCGATCAGGTACTGCAGTTCGCGCGGCTTTGTGACGTCGCGCTGCATGCTGCGGCCGCCCATGAGCAGGCGGTTGGCGCGATCGAACCGGTAATACACAGTGACCCGCCCTGTCTCGTAGAGCACCGATTGCATCGGCGCATGCGGCAACGGCTCGCTCGCCACGATGGCACTGAACACGGGCACGATGCTGCGGCGCAGTCCTGGCCATACATCGTCGGTATAGCCGTTGGTCGCCAGCACCAGCTTGTCGGCACGCACGGTGCCTGACGGCGTCCGCACCTGCCAGGTACCGTTGCGTTTCGCGCCCAGCGCCGGGGTTGCGCCATGCACCGCGGCGCCCGCCTGAACCGCCGCCTGCGCCAGACCGCGCGCATAGCCCAGCGGATTCACCTGACCGCCACGCCGATCAAGCATTGCACAGACATAGCGATCGGTGCCCGTGACTTCGCGCGCCGCGTCGCTCTCCAGCAGCTCCACCGGTGCGTCGCGGCGTATCCACTGCTGCGCCGACGCGCGAATCCCAGCCGCATCCCGCTCGCCGAACGTAGCGCGCAGCGTGCCGGATTGCAGTGCATCACATTCGATCTGATGCCGCTCTATCAGCCGGAACACAACATTCGGTGCATCGCCCGACAGCGCCACCATGCGCTGGCCCAGATCAGCGCCGAAGTCCTTCTCCACCTGATCGGGATCGTGCTTCAGCCCGGGATTCACCTGCCCGCCATTGCGTCCGGATGCACCCCAGCCTGGCTCATGCGCCTCGAGCACCGCGACATCCACACCCTGCTGCGCCAGGTGCAGCGCGGTAGATAGCCCCGTGAACCCGGCGCCGATCACGCAGACATCGACGCGCCGATCGCCATCCAGCGGCGGTGTGGCAATCGCCGGCCGCGCCGTCTCCGCGTAAAGACTGCGCGGCAGCGGCCTTCGTGTCACGGCAGCGAGGCGACGAACGTCTCGGTCTCGTCGAGAGCACGCGCGAGACGGCCCAGCATGTCATCGATCTCCGACTCGGTGATGATCAGCGGCGGGCTCAGCACGAGCTGCTCGCCGCGGCCACGCATGATCAGCCCATGCTCGCGCGCGCGCTCTTCGAAGTAGGCACCGACCCCGGCCTTGGAGTCGAACGACTGCTTTGTCGCCTTGTCGCGCACCAGCTCGATGCCTGCCATCAGGCCGACCGTGCGCACCTCGCCCACCAGCGGATGATCGGCGAAGCGCTGAACACCGGCGACGAAACGCTGCGAGATTTTGCGTACGTGGCCGACGATGTTGCGCTCCTCGTAGATGTTCAGCGTCTCCAGCGCGACAGCCGCGCAGACCGGATGACCCGAATAGGTAAAGCCGTGGATGAAGCTGCCATTCTTGTCGGCCTGTGTCGCCAGGCCCTGATAGAGCTTCTCGTTGATCACCGTGGCGGAGATCGGCAGGTAAGCCGAGGACAGCGCCTTGGCGCAGGTCAGGATATCGGGCGTGATGTCGAAGGTCTCGCACCCGAACATGTTGCCCGTACGCCCGAAGCCGCAGATCACCTCATCGGCAATGAACAGCACGTCGTGTTTGCGCAACACCTCCTGGATCTTGGCAAAATACGTGCGCGGCGGGATCACCACGCCACCGGCACCCTGCACCGGTTCCGCGATGAACGCGGCAACTGTCCCAGGACCTTCGTGCTCGATCAGCGCATCGAGGTTCTCCGCCATGCGGGAGGCAAAATCCTGCTCGCTCTCGCCGGGCTTGCCATAGCGCCAGTAGTGCGGGCAGTCGGTGTGACGCACGTTCGGGATCGGCAGGTCAAAATCCTGGTGCACGAAGGGCAAGCCGCACAGGCTGCCGGACGCCACCGTGATGCCGTGGTATCCCTTCATCCGCCCGATGATCTTCTTCTTGCGCGGACGGCCGATCGCGTTGTTGTAGTACCAGACCAGCTTGGCGGCACTGTCGTTCGCCTCGGAGCCGGAGTTGTTGAAGAACACCTTCGACATCGGCACCGGCATCAGTGCGATCAGCTTCTCGGCCAGCTCGATGACCTTCGGATGCGAGCGCTGTCCAAACGTCGACGCGTACGGCAGTTCCAGCATCTGCTTGTACGCTGCTTCCGCCAGCCGCCTTTCGCTGAAGCCAAGGCTGGCGCACCAAAGTCCGGCCAGCCCGTCGATATAGTCGCGCCCCTCCTCGTCGTAGATGCGGATGCCGTTGCCACGCGTGATGACGAACGGACCTTCGCTCTCCAGCCGACGCGCGTTGGTGAACGGATGCATGTGATAGGCGATGTCGCGGGCCGACAGGCTCGCATTGCTGGCCGGGCGATCGAGCATTGAGGGCGCCTTTCCGAGGTTCGGATCGGATGCTAGCACGACCTCATGATCAGCATCGAGACACGCACCTCCTGGGTCGTCGCCTTCGCCGCACTCGGCATCATGTCGATCGCTTATGGCGCACCGTTCGTCGCGGTGGTTGCGCTGAAGCAGATCGCCGGCGAACTGGGCAGCGCGCGATCGGTCCCGGCGCTGGCCTACTCGCTGGCTTGGCTGGGTGCCGCATTCGGCGGCATAGCCATGGGGCGCATTGCCGACCGGATCGGCGTGAAATGGACGGTGGCGTTCGGCGCGCTGATGATCGGCACAGGCCTCGTGGTTTCCACCGGCGGCGGCACCTGGCGTCTCTGGGTCGGCCATGGGCTGTTCATCGGCCTGCTGGGCAACGCCGGCATCAATGCGCCATGCTACATCTATGTCAGTCGCTGGTTCGATCGCCATCGCGGGGCCGCGCTCGCGCTGATCTCCAGCGGCCAGTATGTCGCCGGCGCCATCTGGCCGCCGGTGTTCGAGCGCGGCATCGCCGTGTTCGGCTGGCGTCAGACCATGCTGGTGTTCGCCGTTGTCGTGGTAGTCCTGGTCGCGCCGCTCGCCCTGTTGATCCTGCGTGCCCCACCCGAGACGACGCACTCCACTCTCTCACACGGCGAGCGCAGCGGCCGCGCGCTCGGTCTGCCGGCCAACCTTGTGCTGGCACTGCTCGCCGTCGCGGCATTCATGTGCTGCGTGCCGATGGCTATGCCGCAGGCTCACCTCGTTGCGCTTTGCACCGATCTCGGCATCGCGCAGTCGCATGGCGCCGCGATGCTGTCGGTGTTGCTCAGCTGCGCGTTTTTCAGCCGGCAGTTCTGGGGCTGGATATCGGACCGGATCGGCGGATTGCGCACCGTTCTGGCGGGCTCGGCCTGCCAGATTGTCGCCATGGTGGGGTTCCTGGTGACCCGGAGCGAAGTCGGACTGTTCGCGGTCGCCACATTCTTCGGGCTTGGCTTCAGCGGCATGGTACCGGCTTACGTGCTGGCTGTCCGTGAGCTGTTTCCGGCTGCGGAGGCCGCGTGGCGCGTGCCGACACTCCTGTTGTTCAGCGGATCGGGGATGGCGGCGGGCGGCTGGCTTGCGGGCTTCCTTTATGACCGGTTCGGCTTCTATGGAGCGGCGTTCATGGTCGGGCTGATGTTCAATCTGGCCAATCTGCTCGTTATTGGCGCACTGGTGCTGCGGCGTCAGCATACGTTGCGGCGTGCAACGTTCTCGCCGGCGTGACGCAGCGGTCTGATTTCAAACAGAGAATTCAACACTTTCCAGGCGTTTAGTGCCTGTCATCGCCGCGCGGCACTCACCGCAATCGTGAAGCAAACCAGATCACGCTGCGTCCGTTGCATATGCGACGGGCAAGCCCGTCGGAGCATTCAAGAAGGAGAAGCTATGATGTCGGAACAGCAACATACCGGCAATCCTGGCAATTTCGCCGAGGACCGTGAGAAGGCGTCGCGCGCCGGCCACATCGGTGGACAGCACAGTTCGGGCAATTTCGCCAACAACCGCGAGCGCGCCGCAGAGGCAGGGCGCAAGGGTGGCGAGCGCAGCCGCGGCGGCGGCGGCGCTCAGAACAATCCAGGCAACTTTGCCCAGGATCGCGAGCGTGCGGCAGAGGCCGGTCGCAAGGGCGGTCAGCGCTGACCGAGGCGGGCCATCCGGCATTTGGGCCGGGTGGCTCATTTCGCTTCACGCGAGGTGGATGATGAGAGAGAAAGACACCCGCGAGCCGCGCCGCGGACGTGTCGAACAGAGGATCAACTCCGCCCGCGACAGTCTGCCGGGCGAGCGTAATGACCTGCCTGACGGCGCACTCGGCGGCGTGCCCGCCGAGCCGCAGGGCGACGAGAATCGCGACCCTCCGCCGAACGCGCCGATCATTCCGCCCTAGATGCAGGAGCCAGCCATGTCGAATACCGTTCACGACAAGGAAGGTCCGCCAATCGGAACGTTGCACGAGGTATGCGCAACGTTCGGCGACCCTGACGCGATGCAGGACGCGGTGTCCCGGTTGGAGACATCCGGCTTCGATCGCGCCGACCTGAGCCTGCCGGAGGCAACGCCGCCGGCGGAGCGTGTCACACCTGAAGCGGGTGCCAAACCGGTGGATACCGAGGAGGATGCCCGGCAGGCGCGTACGCTGCACAGCAGCGGTGCGGCCGCGGCGGTCGGTATGGCGGCGGCCGGGGTGGTCATTGCCTCGGGCGGAGCCGCGGCACCGGCGGTCGCGGCCGCGGTGGTGGGCGGCGGTGTAGCCGGCGGCATCGCCTATGCCCTGACCAGTGCATCGAACGAGGACGAGCAGAGGGATCGCGAACGGAAGGCCGCGCGAGGCGCGCTGATCCTGTCCGTGCGTGCCCCAAGTGCCGAGAAGCGCGCCGAAGCAGAGGCGATACTGCGTGCCGCCGGTGCCGCCGAAATCGAGGTGATTTGATGCCCACGCGGAAGGACAACGAGAGACACGACCAAGCGGTGGAAGACAGCTTCCCGGCGAGTGATCCGCCTGCCACAAGCGGCGTTGTCGGACCGCGGATTGCGAGCCGCGGGAAGCCGCCGCACGAACGGGATGGCGAAGCGCGACCGAAGGGCACGCCAACGCATGAACGCCATGCAACAGAGACGGCGTACCAGTGGGAGGACGAGAACAAGCGCCGGCAGCAGTGAGAGGTCGGCCCAGCGCGTTAGCATTGGCTATCATGGGAGCATGACAGCAAACCGCTCATTACGATGACACGTCTCCGGCTGCTGGCCGACGATCTGACCGGGGCGTTGGACAGCGCAGCTCGAATTCGTGCCGTTGACGGGACCGGTTGCCGTCACCCGGGGCGATGTCGCGGCAGCCGGGCCCGTCGCAATCGACAGCGCCACCCGCGATCTCCCGCCGGAACGCGCCCGCGAAATGGTCGAGGAGCTCGCACCTCTCCTGGACGGCGGTGAGCCAGCATTCAAGAAGATCGACAGTCTTCTGCGCGGCCACGTGGCGCTGGAACTCGCCGCGTGCATGCGCCGGTTCGATCATTGCGTGCTGGCGCCGGCCTTCCCGTTCCAAGGCCGGATCACTCGCGATGGCAGGCAGCTCGTGCGCAATGGGGATGGCTGGGGCGAGGTCGGCGTCGATCTGGCAGTGGAGCTGCGTGCGCAAGGTATCGTGGCCAACATGCGCGATGCGGAGACCGACGCCGATCTGAATGCGATCGTCGTTGAGGGACGCCGTCTGGCCGGGCGCGTGCTGTGGTGCGGCACCGGCGGGCTCGCCGGCGCGCTTGCTGGCCACAGACCCGTGCCACGACCGGCTCTGCCGCAGCCGATCCTGGCGCTGATTGGCACCGACCACCCGGTGAGCCTGGCGCAGGTAGCTGTGGCCCCATCGCGCCGCTCGGTCGTCATCTGTGACCTGCTGCCCGGAACCGATCGGAACCAAGCGCGCAAGCACATCAACCGAACGTTCTCAGAACTGCTGCAGCGGGTCGAGCGTCCCGGAACCTTGTTTGTGACCGGCGGCCAGACCCTGCGCGACCTGTGCGACGCACTCGGCGTCACATGGCTCGAGGTGGATGGCGAAATAGAACCAGGCGTTCCAACGTCTCTTATGCGCGGCGGTCCGTGGGACGGCCAACGCGTGGTCTCGAAATCGGGCGCGTTCGGGGATACAGGGTTCCTCGCAGCATTGCTCGGAGAAGCGCGATGACCGACCGCACAGTGCGGCTGGCGATCACCATGGGCGATCCGGCCGGCGTCGGCCCCGAGATCATCGTCAAGGCATGCCGCCGCCTGTTGCCGCGGCTCGAGGCCGGCGGGTTGCGCCTGCTGGTGATCGGCCATCGGTCGGCGCTACAGGCGGCGAGCTTGCTCCTGCACGAGACGCTTGAGTTCCCCCAGACCGACGACGCGCCTCTCGCGTTTCTCGCTGCCGGTGAGGAGGCCGGCCCGATCGCGTTCGGCGAGATGGCGCCGGAGGCCGGGCGCTTCGCCTATCTGGCCGTGGCGCGCGCCGTGGAACTGGCGACGGCAGGACGGATCGACGCGATCGTCACGGCACCTCTGAACAAGGAGGCGCTGAACCTTGCCGGATACCATTATGCCGGCCACACCGACATGCTTGCGGCGCTGACCAAGACGCGCAGCTCGGTGATGCTCCTGGCGCATGGTGACATGCGGGTGGGGCACGTCACAACGCATGTCGCGCTGGCCGACGTGCCGAAGCTGCTGACGCCCGAGCGGCTGCGCCGCACCATCGATCTGACGCACGCAGCGGTGCGTGATCTTGGCATCGCGGAGCCACGTGTGGCCGTGGCAGCGCTCAACCCGCACGCCGGCGAGGGCGGACTGTTTGGGCGGCAGGACATCGAGATTACCGCGCCGGTGGTGGAGCAGTGCCGCGCCGATGGGATGGACGTGAGCGGCCCGGTTCCGGGTGACACCGTGTTCGTCAAACTCCGTGCCCGGCAGTTCGATGCGGTGGTGGCGATGTACCACGACCAGGGGCATATCCCGGTGAAGCTGCTGGGCTTCGACGTCGATCCGGTGACCGGCACTTGGCGCGCTCTGTCCGGCGTGAACATCACGCTCGGGCTGCCGGTGATCCGCACATCGGTCGATCACGGTACCGCCTTCGACATCGCCGGCAAGGGAATAGCGAACGAGGAAAGCCTGATCGAGGCGATCGACTACGCGGAGCGCCTTGCGGCGATGCGCCGGGCGGCGGTTTGATCTGGGTCAATGGCAACGCTCCGTTTGCGTGCGACGTTAACCCTTGCCTGGCCGACAGGCTGGAGGGACGAACATGAACCGCGATATGGCGGAGATCATCCGCAACCAGATACCATTGAAGCTGCCGCCCCATGCGACCGTGCAGGAAGCATGCAAGCACATGCACGAGCGCAAGGTAGGCGCCGTGCTGATCACCAACCCGAAGGGTGAACTGGTCGGCATTTTCACCGGCCGCGACGCCGTGCGTGTGCTGGCGGAGGGAAAACCTGCCGAGGCGACGCACCTGCGGCACGTGATGACGAAGAATCCGGACTGCCTGCCGCCGGGCCACGCCGCCATTCATGCGCTGCGCCTGATGCGCGACGGCGGGTTTCGCCATGTGCCGGTGGTGCATGACGGCCTTGTGGTGGGCATCGTCTCGCGCGGTGACTTCCGCGGGCTGGAACAGGACCGGCTGGACGAGGAAACCGGGATCTGGGAGCGGATGCGCTAGCCTCGCGACCGCTTCACCAGGTTACCGACGACACGCAGCACCTGGAGCGCCATCGTCGACCATGCGAGGGTTGTCGTGGCGCCTTCCAGGGCGCGTTGTCTCACCGCCAGCGCTTCCAGTTCTATCTTGCCAGGTGAGGAACGCGTCGCCAGCAACCCGAGCAGCGCCGCCAGCACAAGGTCGGCGCCGGCCAATATCAGCGCCGCGTACTGTCCCTCCCACGACAGGCGCAGCCAGCACCAGGCGGCGACATGAACGAACGCGACGGCTCCGATGAGGAACGCAAGCGCGATCACGCCGAACACCGCCTGGACCGCGGTTCGGCGTACGCGCTGGCGTAAACGCAGCCCCTCCGCCTCTGCTGCGATGCGTGCCAGGCGGAGGGGGCGCATCGGTCAGCGGGTCGCGCGGCCTAGGATGTAGCCGATGCCCGCGGCGATCAGCACCGCCAACAGCGGCTGCTCGCGGACCTTGGAGGTGACCATCTCGGTCTGCCCGCGCACTGTATCCGCTGCTGCGTGCATCGCGGACTCGGCGCGACCGGCCGCATCGGCAACCGCCGGTGTCACCCGGTCCTTCATCAGTGTTTCCACCTGTTCGCGCAACCTTGCGATCTGCCCATGAGTGTCTTCTGAATCCATCGGTCGCGGCTCCTCTATTCCGCCGCCGCACAGGCTGGCCGGCGCTGATGGCAAATATGGGGAATCCGGGGCCGAATTCCTGCACGCTTGCGCGAGCAGGCGTCACTCGACCGGTTCGAAGACCTGGTTATCCACCGGCTGCCGCAGCATCTCGTCAATCGAGCGCAGGGCGCGAGCAACATCGCCACTGGGCACCGGGCGACTGAAAAGGTACCCCTGGACCTCAGTGCAACCGGCGTCTCTGAGGTGCGCGAGCTGCTCGTGTGTCTCCACGCCCTCGGCCGTGGTCGCCATGCCGAGGTCCCGGCTCAATCCCGTCACCGCGCGTACGATCGCCCCACAATCCTGCTTACTGGAGAGCTCGCGTACGAAGGACTGATCGATCTTGATGCGATCGAACGGGAAGCGCCGTAGATAACTCAGTGACGAATAGCCGGTGCCGAAGTCATCCAGGGCGATGGCGACGCCCAGGGCGTGCAATTGATGCAGCGTGACCAGCGTGGCATCGGTATCCTGCAGCATCACCGTCTCGGTGATCTCCAGCTCCAAACGATCAGGCGGAAGCTCGGAACTCGCGTCAGGGCGTGCGCGACCGACGCACACCAGGTAGCGGCTCTTGAACTGTGCGGGCGAAAGATTGACGGCGACGCATTGATCGCCCGGCCAGGACATAGCGGTCACGCAAGCCTGGTGAAGCACCCATTCACCGATCGGCACGATCAGGCCCGTCTCCTCGGCGAGCGGAATGAAATCGCCGGGCGACACGAGGCCACGCTCCGGATGACGCCAGCGCAGCAGTGCCTCCAGGCCAGTCGACCATTCCGGCGCGCAAATCGACCACCGGCTGGAAAAACAGCTCGAACTGACCGGCGTGCAGTGCCTGGCGAAGGTCGAGTTCGAGCAGACGACGCACCTGCATCTGCGCATCCATTTCGGCTTGGAACAGCCGATAGACGCTGCGGCCGTCCGATTTCGCGCGGTACAGCGCGAGGTCGGCACTCTTCAAAAGCTGATCGGCATCGGTGCCATCCTGTGGCGCGAGGACGATCCCGATGCTTGTGCCGATCACGATCTGGTGCCCGTGCACTTCGAACGGCGTGTCAAACAGTTCGATCAGCCGGTCGGCGAGAGCGGTCGCCTCGGTGGGGCTCTCGATGCGCGATTGCACGATGGCAAATTCGTCACCGCCGAGACGTGCCACGGTGTCGGTATCACGGTTATGCCGCACCAACCTTGCGGCCACCGCCCGCAGCAGTTCATCGCCGACAGGATGACCGAGCGTGTCGTTCACCGTCTTGAACTGATCGAGGTCGAGGAAGAGCAGCGCCAGGGCATCTCCCCGCCGCACGTAAGCAAGCGCATGCTCGAGTTTCTGACGAAACAACAGCCGATTGGGTAGATCGGTGAGCGAGTCGTGATGCGCGAGATGCACCATCCTGGCTTCGGTAGCAAGTCGGTCAGTGATCTCTTCAAACGTGGTGAGCCAACCGTCCTCCATCGGTTGAAAGTTCATGTTGAACGCGCGGCCGCTCGAAATTTCCCAGGTGGCCGTCGCCCGCTCATTCCTGGCGATCAGCTCGGCGCGACGTTCGCGCACATTCTCCATGTCCTTGGCGGTGACCTCCCCCGCCTCTACGACCCGATCAGTCATTTCGCGATACGTCATGCCGGGTGTCAATGCGCCATCAGGCACGCCGAACATACGATGCATGCGTCGGTTGACCACCAGCAGCCGACCAGCTCCGTCAAACATCATGAGGCCCTGCAGCATGTTGTTGACCGCAGTATCAAAGCGCTCCTCATGCGTGTGCAGTGCCTGTGCAGCCCGCGTGCGTTCCTCCGCTATGACGAGCTCAGCCTCGGCGGCCTGCAGTTGTTCGTATCCGCGCAGTTGGCGCATCGCGAGCAGAATGGTCGCGACGATCACCAGCTCCAACAGCGCAGTCGTACCACCGAACATACGGGCCTCGTTGCCCCACGAGCGAAGGATCGACTCCATCGTGTCCGAGACCGCTACGAATAGCGGGAAGTGTGGCATGGCGTATGGAGCGATCAGCCGATCCTTGCCATCGAGGAGGCTTTTCTGCCGCACCACGCCCTTGTCCAGCGACGCAAGCAAACGGTTGAAATTGATCGTGGAGGCGAACGTCTTGCCGACTTTCGGATCGACGTGGGGATAGCGTGCCATCAACATGCCGTCGCGCCGGTACAGCGCGAACGAACCACCGCCGCTGAGCGGCAGCCGAGCGTAGAATTGCTCGAAATAGGCCATCTGAATCGTGCTGATCACGAAACCGATCAGCTGCCCGTCGGCGCCCTCGAATCTCCGGCTGAAGTAGATGGTCCACTGGCCGGTGGTCTTGCTGAGTGAAGGTTCGCTGATGAATGTCTTCGGGGCATTCGCCATCGTCAATTCGTGAATGAAGTCTCGATTGGCGTCATTGATCTCCGGTGGCGGCCAGGCACGCGAGAAGTTCACCAATCCACCGTGCCGGTCGTTCAGCGCAAGCGAACCGATATGGGGGAGGCCGGCAATCCGTTGCCCAAGCTCCCGGTGCATCTCTCGCGAGGCGATCAGAAGCTCGAATTTCTCCGGCGAGTCGATGCCGATCTCGCGCAAGTGCTCGATCAGGCTTTGTTGCACCACGTCGACGCTCTGTAGCAGGCGATCCTCCTCCTCCGCGAGCATCAGCGCATCGTTGCGCAGCTCGCGCGTGGCGTCGGCAATCGCATGCTGCCGCAGTTCCATGACAAACCAGGTCATAACAGTCGCCAGAGTGAGACCGATGACGAGACCACCGGCCACAAGCAGGTACCTGGTCCGGTCGTGTCCGATCGATGCGGCCAGCCTCGCGAAATGGGACAGCATGGGGCACTTTCTCTTTAGCGAACCATGCTGTGCCAGAAAGCCCTGAAGCCGCGGTTAATGACGCCGTCTTCGCCCGGACGCAGGATCTCGCCGCCTATTGCGCTGCCGTTTCCTCCAGGCTCATCAGCGAACGCCCGCGCGTTTCCGGCAGCAGCAACAATGCAACGATCATAACGCCATAGGCGGCGAGGCTGAACACCGCGATCGCTACCGTCAGTCCAAGCCCCGTGGCGAGGAACCCGACCAGCGCCGGGAACAGCGCACCTATGCCGCGGCCGGCGTTGTAGCAGAATCCCTGGCCGACGCCGCGCACAGCGGTGGGATACAGCTCGGTCATGAACGAGCCCATCGGCGAGAACATGATCAGCGACACATAGCCCAGCACGAAGCCGACCGGCAGGAACCAGTCATTGCTCAGCGGCGCGAATAGATAGACCAAGGTCAGCACGATCGAGGCGACCGCGGAGATCATGAAGGTCCGCTTGCGCCCGATGCCGTCGGCGAGATAGGCCCCGGTGACGAAGCCGAAGAACGCACCCAGGATCAACACAAGCGTATAGCCGCCGGTGCCGACGGCGGAGATGCCCCGCACGGTTTTCAAATAGGTTGGCAGCCAGACACCGAGCGCGTAGCCGCCACCCTGTGCGCCGGTGACCATCATGGCGACGCGCCAGGTGATCGATAGATACGGTGGCTTCAGTGCCGAGAAGATATGCATGAAGCCGGCCGGTGCCTCGCGATTGCGGCGGATCTCCGGCTCCTGAATGAAGCGGCGGATGAAGAATACCAGCCCGGCCGGCGCGAGGCCGATCCAGAACAGCGCGCGCCAAGCATATTCCTCCGGCAGCACGGCAATCAGCAGTGTATAGAGCAGCGCCGCCGTACCCCAGCCGATCGACCAGCCGGTCTGCACGAGGCCGACGGCGCGGCCGCGGTAGCGGTCCTGGATCACCTCGCCCATCAAAACAGCGCCGGCCGCCCATTCGCCACCGAAGCCCAGGCCCTGCAGGGCACGGAAGATGAAGAGCTGCGTAAAGTCTTGTGCAAACCCGCACAGGAAGGTGAAGAATGCGTACCACACGATGGTGATCTGAAGCACGCGCACGCGTCCCCAGCGATCCGACAGCGCGCCGGCAAGCCAGCCGCCGAACGCCGATACCAGCAGCGTGATGGTGCCGAGTACGCCGGCTTGGCCGGTGGTGATGTGCCACAGACCCAGCAGGCTGGGGATCACGAAAGAGAAGATCTGCACGTCGAGTGCATCGAGCGACCAGCCGCCGAAGCATGCGAGCATGGTGCGGCGTTCGCGCGCAGTCAGGTCGGAGAACCAGGCAAACATAACGAATTGTCCCTTGCTTGTTTGGATCGCGCCTCGTGTTGCGATCCCGCGCAGGCTGCATGAGACGATTCGTCGTGTCCACCGAGATGGCGGCGGGTCCTGTCGGATAACCCGCCGCCTCGATGCTCGACTGTCAGATCACGTGGAACAGATAGAGCAGGATGATGATCGGGATGGGAATACCGAGAGCCCAGAGCAGAATGCCGCGCATGTTGAACCCCGTGGATTGCAATGTATTCGATCTCGTTGCGCCGCGTGGCGGAACGATGGCAGACCGCATCACGATCAGGTGGCTTATCAGAGGTGCATTCGGACGCCGGCGAGAAATGATGGCCCGGGCGTCTGGTAGCCGTTCACCGGCTCGAAACGTGAGTAGAACAGGTTTCGTCCAAGGGCGAAGAGCTGCACATGCGACGCGACGTCGTAAGTGACGGTGATGTTGGCGATCACGCCATGCGGCGATGAGATGATCGTGCCGGTGGCGTTGCCGCCGTCGTCAACCAGGAAGTCCCGGAATGCGCCGGTGATCAGCAGTTCCGGTGCGACGATTAGGCCGGGGAGGGGAGTGATCGCCGCATTCAGCGCGGCGGCATTCAGTGGCCGGCGCAGCAGACGCGATCCGGCGTCGGCATTCTGCGCGTCGGCGTAGGTGTAGCTGGCCTGCAGGGCGAGCCAGCTGGCCGGACGCAGAGTGAGTTCCGTCTCGACACCCTGAATGTGCGCCGAGCCGACGTTCACGGCAGTATTTACCGGTGTAAAGACGGCGACGATCAGGTTGCTGACCTGTTCGTTGAAGTAGGTGGCGCCGAAGCTCGCGAGCCCGGCCGTGGTGGTGAAGCCAAGCTCCCAACCCTGCGCGCTCTCCGGCTTGAGGTTCGGATTACCGATGTAGCCGAACGAGTCGACGCCGAAGCGATCGAACAGCGAGGGCGCACGAAACGCCGTGCCGTAGGCAGCCTTGAAGCGCGTCGCGACCCCCGGCACGTCGAGTACCGCGCCAAGCCGCCAGGTGAATGGTTGATTGCCGGCGACCCAGTCCTGGCGGATCTGCCCCGTCAGCGTCAGCCGCTGCAGCAGGGTGGTCTGCAGGCCGGTATACAGGGCGTCGTCCGTCATGGACGCCCTGGCGGACTGCTGAAACGGGAAGCCGCCGGAGGACTGGTTCACCTTCACGTTGATGTTGTCGGCGATGTGCTCGTAGCCGAAGGTGAGATCGGTGGCGGACAGCGACGGCACGTCCATCAGGTCGGACAGGTGCACGACATTGTTCCACTGCACATCGGTGCGATAGCTGTGGTAGCGCGAATCATTGCTCTGCTGGTTGGGATCCAGCGGGTTGAGCGCCTCGGTGTAGTGTCTGTCGTCCTGCAGCCGACCAAGATATGCATTGGTCTCGTACGTCCCGTTGAACAACTTCGAACTGACGCCAATGCGCCCAAGCAGCGACTCGTCGTTGCCGGTCGAGTTGCTGTTGTCGAAGGTGGGATTGCCGAGAGCATCGAAACCGAATGTCGCGCGCCGCGCACGCAAAAACAGCGAGAGGCGCGTCCCGTCGACCGGCGTATAGCCGAGATTGAGCGTGCCGGTCAGCTCGCTGTACGGGTCCGGAACGCCGGTATAGATCGACATGCGCTGCGGCGTCGCATCGTAGCCGCGCTGATCTTGACCCTGCAGGGTGGCCGAATAGTCGAAGGGACCCTCGATGCCTGAGGCATTGACGTTGCCCTCGATCTGCCTTGGATAGCCGCCGGCAAGTTCGCCCGTGACATGCAAGCCTGGTTCGTGACCCTGACGCGAGATCAGGTTGATCACGCCACCGATCGCACCGGAACCGTACAGCGCCGCCATCGGCCCCCGGATGACCTCGATGCGCTCGACATCAGCCAGTGTATCGACGCCGAAGTTGAACGCCCCCGACGAGTCCGAGGCGTCGTTCAGCGGCATGCCGTCGCGCAGCACCAGCACGGCGTTGGAGTTGGTGCCGCGGACGAACACGCTGGCATTGCCGCCAGGGCCGCCCGACTGGCTGACGCGGATGCCAGGGACCGCGGAGAGGGCTTCGGTCAGAGTGGTGTAGCCGCGTTGCTCGATGGTCTGGCGATCGATCACCGAGACCCCGGCTGGAATGTCGAGCACTGGCGTGGGGACGCGCGTGGCGGTGACAACGATCTCGCGCGATGGTGGAGTATCGTCGGCAAATGCCTGAGTGACGAACAGCAGCGACAAGACAGCGAACTTGGACCGGCGCATTGCGGGCACTCCATCGACATAAAATCGACAGCCCGCCTGCGGGTTCACCCCCGCCGCACCGGTACACCCCGCCCGAGGCACGCGCGCAGTCTCGACGCCGGCCGGTCTCCTGGCTCGCGGGTCGCTGCCTGATCCCGCCTTCTCGCCTTTCGGCAATGGCACGATGGGATCAGTCTCGCCGCGCACAGTTGCGGGGGCAGCAGCCTTGCCCTCGAGCTTGACCCGAGGGTTTCGCTTTCCCGTTTCAGCCCTTGCGGGCCACCTGCGTCTGGAACCACAGTAGCGCGTTCAAGAGAGCAGGCAATGATCCCCCGCATTGAATTCGAACCGAACGTCAGCACGCCGCTCGAAGGTATCCGCGTGGTCGATCTCTCTCGCCTGGTGGCGGGCAACATGCTGAGCCTGCAGCTTGCCGATCAGGGTGCAGAGGTGATCAAGATCGAGGATCCACGCACGGGCGATCCCTTGCGCGCATGGCGTGTGAAGGGGTTGTCGTTGCACTGGAAGGTGTATGCGCGAAACAAAAAGAGCCTGGCGCTGAACCTGCGCCCGCAGGCCGGACGCGATGTGCTGATGGATCTGCTCGCGCAGAGCCAGGTGCTGATCGAGAACTATCGGCCGGGCACATTGGAAGAAATGGGTCTTGGCCCCGACGTGCTGCACGCGCGCAATCCTCGGCTGATCATCGTGCGCATCACCGGGTTCGGTCAGGACGGGCCGTATCGCGACCGGCCAGGCTTCGGCACGCTGGTCGAGGCGATGTCGGGATTTGCGTCAAAGAATGGCTTCGGCGATCGCCCGCCGGTGCTGCCGCCGCTGGCTTTGGCCGACATGGTGGCAGGGCTTTACGGCGCGTATGCCGTTATGATCGCGCTGCGCGTGGTCGAACGTGGCGGCAACGGGCAGGTGATCGATCTGCCGCTGCTCGATCCGATCATTTCCATCCTCGGGCCAGATGCGGCGATTCATCGCGTGTCGGGCGAGAAGCCGCAGCGCACCGGCAGCCGGTCACTGACCACGTCACCACGCAATGTCTATGCGACGAAGGATGGACGGTACATCGCGATCTCCGCGTCGATTCAGGCCATGGCGGAGCGCGTGTTCCGCGCGATCGGCAAGCCGGAGATGATCGACGATCCGCGATTCCGTACGAACACCGATCGCGTGCGCCATATCGATGAATGCGATGGCGCGGTGGCGGATTTCATCGCGCAGCGGACGCTGGTTGAGAACATGGCAATTTTCCAGGCGGCAGAGGTGACCGCAACGCCGGTGTACGAGATCGATCAGCTTGTGGCGGACGAGCATATCCAGGAACGCGGCGTTATCGTGGAGGCACCGGACGCGGAAGTGGGCTCGGTGCTGATGCACAACGTGATCCCGCGGCTATCGGACACGCCGGGGAAGCTGCGGCATCCCGCACCAGCGCTGGGGCAGCATACGCGTGAACTGCTGCGCGGGATCGGCTATTCCGCCGAGCGGATCGCGGCGTTGGCGGCGGACGGAGTGGTGAACCAAGCCTGACCCCTGTCATTGCGAGGAGCAAAGCGACGAAGCAATCCCCAGCCAGTGAGGCACGGCTCGAGGGTCACCCCGAATGGAACACCGCTACTTCGTCTACATCCGGACGAATCGCCACCACACGGCGCTCTATGTCGGAGTGACGAACGATCTGGTTCGCCGTGTCCGTGAGCACCGGACGAAGATAGCATCCGGATTCACAACCAGGTACAACGTCGACGAATTGGTGTACTTCGAGGAGACAAGCGACGTGGTCGCGGCAATCGCACGAGAGAAGCAGATCAAGGGCGGCTCACGCGAGAAGAAGATTGCGCTGGTCAACGCCATGAATCCCGACTGGCGCGATCCGTTCGACGATCTGATCTGACCCCTGCTACTCCACGGCCAATGCGTACTATGATGGGGATTGCTTCGTCGCTTCGCTCCTCGCAATGACAGGGACCTGAACATGCGCACCGACCTGCCATCCTGGCGCTCTCTTCTCTTCGTGCCCGTCACCGCCGAGAGATTTGTCCGCACCGGCGCCGACCGCGGCGCCGACGGCATCATCCTCGACCTCGAGGACGCCGTCGCCCCATCTGAGAAGGAACGTGCGCGCACCCTGATCGCCGACGCCATTCCGCAGGTCGCCCGCAAGGGCGGCGACGTACTCGTCCGCGTCAATCGTCCCTGGCGCCTGTTGGTGCGCGACCTCGAAGCCGCAGTGATCCCAGGCATCGCGGCGCTAATGCTCACCAAGGTGGATAGCCCGGAACATGTCCAGGCCGTCGCCGACATCGTCGAAGAACTGGAGACCGAACGCAGCCTCACCCCCGGCAGGATCCAGTTCGTCGTGCTGGTGGAAACCGCCGCCGGTTTCTTCCGCATCGAGGCCATCGCAAAGTCGCATCCCCGCGTCGTCGCCCTCAGTCTCGGCACCGAGGATTTCACCGCCGATGTCGGCATGCTGCCCGACCCGGAGGGTCTGCTCTATCCCAAGCAGCACACGTTGTTCGCCGCACGCGCCGCCGGCATCCTGCCATTCGGCTTCATCGGCTCGATTGCCGACTTCCGCGATCAGGAGGCGTTCCGCGCCATCGTGCGCCGCTCGAAGCGCTTCGGCTTCGTCGGCGCCAGCGCGATCCATCCTCTGCAGGTGCCGGTGCTGAACGAGGAATTCTCTCCCACCGACGCGGAAGTTGAACGCGCCGAACGCATGGTCGCCGCCTACGATGCTGCGTTCGCCCAAGGCCTCGGCGCCGTACAGTTCGAGGGTGCCATGATCGATGTCCCGGTTGTCCAGCGTGCCAAGAACATCATCGCCCGCGCGGCCGCAATCAGGCGAGGACGCGCGGGCGCCTGAGTCCGAAGGCTACACAGCCTTGTCCGCCTCATGCAGCCAGCGTGTGACCAGCCCCGCGATCAGCGCACCGACGATCGGGGCAAGCCAGAACAGCCAGAGCTGAGCCACGTACGGCCCGCCAGCGAACAGCGCCGGTCCGGTGCTGCGCGCCGGATTGACCGATGTCGCCGTCACCGGAATCGACACCAGATGGATCAGCGTCAGCGCAAGCCCGATCGGAATGCCAGCGAACCCGACTGCCGCCCCCTTGGACGTGCAGCCGATAATGATGAGCAGGAAGAAGAACGTCATCAGCACCTCCATTAGGAGGCACGACGCGAGTCCATACTTGCCCGGGCTCAGGTCACCATAGCCGTTCGCCGCGAAGCGTCCCGGTACCCAGCCTGGCTGGCCCGATGCGATCCAGTACAGCACTGCAGCAGCGACGATGGCACCGATCACCTGCGCGACGATGTAAGGAATGACGTCGCCAGTTGGGCACCGTTTGCCGGCCCACAGGCCAATCGTGACGGCGGGATTGAAGTGGCCGCCCGAGATGTGGCCGACCGCATAGGCCATCGTCAGCACGGTCAGGCCGAAGGCAAACGAAACACCGAGGAGCCCGATCCCTATGTTGACCCCTGTATCGCTGGCAAAGATTCCGGCCAGCACAGCGGCGCCGCACCCGCCGAACGTCAGCCAGAACGTACCGAAGAACTCGGCGCCAAGACGGCGAGTCTTGTCCATGTCGATTCCCCCTTCGCTGTCGACTGGTGACCAGCCTTTCAGCAATCGGCTGTCATGCTCGATTCGCCAGTTTCCGCACTATACCGAAGTTCCATCGAAGATAGCCACGCTGAATAAATCCCAGCCGGTCACGGATCGCCGCGTGCGCATCGGGAAGGCGATGGAACGGGATCGACGGATACAGATGGTGCTCGGCGTGATACGGCATGTTCCACATCAGCAACCGCACGCCCACATTGGTCAGCGTGGTCCGCGTATTAGTCAGTCCGTTGCGGTCCGTCGTGCAGCCAGTGTGTTCCGCCAGTACATAGGCACGCAGGAATGGCTGGCCGAGAAGCTGGGGCAGAACCCAGAAGACGAACGGCGTCTGCCAGCCGAACACCAGCGCCGACGCAACCGCTCCTGCCGCCATAACGGCGCTCATCGCACGCACGCTGAGAATAATCGTCGGCGCCGCCTGGTCCGACACATAGGGATAGCGGCTCAGATCGCCACGCCAGCAATCGGCGATCACCAGCAGACGCAGTCGCCAGTAAGGCACGCCCAATATGCGCCGCATATAGGCGCCCAGGTCGTCGGGCGCCTCCATGTCCAGCTCAGGATCCTGCCCCGCAATCTGAGTGTGCCGATGATGCGCGAAGTGAAACGCCGTATAGAAGTGCAAGTTGAGCAGCGAGGGACACGCTGCCAGCCAGCCGACGACAAGGTTCGCCCTCCGAGAGGCGAAAGCGGTCTGGTGCGTCGCCTCGTGTGCCGGCGCAAACAGCGCAACCTGCACCAGTCCGAACGCCAGCATGGCCGGGACCAGCGTCACCGGACTGGACACTCCGACGAGCCACCCGGTGCCTGCCAATAGTGCGACATGGATCGCCAGTCGCACGGCGCCGTCGGCATTGCTTCGGCCGGACAGCGCGCGGAGTTCAGCAGGGCTGAGTACGCGATCGGACACCGTGCTCATACCAGGACAGAATATGCCATCATCCAGGAGGCGGCCAGACGCGCAGCCGTCGCGCCTGAAACACCGCAACCGCCTGCAACGTGCGCCCGGCATGACGGATCGATGCATCGGGCAGAGGCTCGACGCTGTCGAAAACGGGATCCAACTCGTTACGCACACGCTCGCGGTGCTCGGGCGCCAGTATGAGCATGTCGGCTCCGAGGAAGCGCGTCGGCGGCCACGCGATGCCGAATTGGCGTGCATCCCGGTCCAGGCACAGCACCGTCACATCGGAGCCGAGCGCGTAGGCGATCTTCCCGGCATCGCGCCAGTCGGGCACGCCGACGATCATCGTGGGCCGCGACACGTCCTCGCGCAGCGACGTCCAGTCGATCGCCTCGATATCCGGGTCCCTGCCTTCGAGTGCAATGACGGAATGCAGCCAGTCGAAGCGTACCTGCATCGCCACCACCGCCATTCCCAACACGACGAAGATTCCTGTCCCCGCCAGCGCGCGTTGCACCGCCGGGCGGTCCAGCCGGCGCGCGACAGCAGCGCCCAGCAAAGGGAACAGCATGAGGTAGCCTGGCGCCGCCCAGTGGAACAGCACGCGCTGGCTCGACCAGGCCGACACCGCCGCGAACACGACGATCGGTGGCGCGGCCAGACAGCACATCAGCCAGCCCCGCCACTCACTTGGACCACGCCGCAACGCCACGACGAATACCACCATCATTGGCAGCCAGATCCACGGCAGGACGAACAACGCCTCCCCCGCGAGCGTCACCAGCGGCGCGAGTGGCCGAAGATGCATCCCCCCGGCACGTCCCGATTGGAACGCGAACGAGACCCAATCATGCGAGGCGTTCCACACCAGCACTGGCGCGAACAGCAACAAGGCCACCAATGCAGCAAGCCACGGCTTCGGCGTTGTCAGCCAACGTCGATGCGCAGGGCTCGATAGCAGATAGATCACTGCGCCAACCATCGTCAGGACGGCCGAATATTTCGACAGCAGCGCCAGGCCCGCGCAGACGCCGGCGCCAAGCCACCATCCCAGCGTACCGCGCTCGAGTGCGCGGACCAGGCACAGCGCCGCTCCGAGCAAAGCACAGTCGAGCGGTCCATCCGGCAGCACCCACGTGCCCGTGGTCACGCCGAACACCGGCGACAGGTTCAGCAGCACCGCCGCCCACAGTCCGGCACGCGCATCGGCGATCGCCGAGCCGAGCCGGTACATCAGCCACGTCGACAGCGCGAACAGGGCGATGAATGGCAGCCGCACCACGACGGGTGCCTCGCTGCCGAACAGATGGGCGGCGCTCCAGCTCAACCACCACGCCGCCGGAGGATGATCGTAGTACCCGAGGCTCAGCACGCGCCCCGACGCGACCATGTAGCTTTCATCCACGCCGAGTCCCAGCGCCGCCCCGAACGCCAGGCGCAGCGCCGACGTCGTCAGGATTAGCAGTGCGATGTCATTGCGAGAAGCGAAGCGACGAAGCAATCTCCACCACGGCTGGGCTCCGTCGCTGCGCGCGTCCCAGATCGAGCTACACCCCGCCCCAAACCTCGCGCGCCACCTCGACACACAGCCGCAGCTTCGCCCACTGCTCGTCCTCGGTCAGCACATTGCCTTCCTCGGTGCTGGCAAAGCCGCATTGCGGCGACAGCGCAAGCTGCTCCAGCGGCAGATACTTCGCCGCCTGATCGATCCGTCGCTTCAGCTCATCCTTGCTCTCCAGCGCGCCCGACTTGCTGGTCACCAGTCCGAGCACCACCACCTTGTGCCCGCGCGGCACGAAGCGCAGCGGCTCAAAGCCCCCGGCCCGATCGCTGTCGTACTCCATGAAATACGCATCGGAATTGATCTGGTTGAACAGCGCCTCGGCCACCGGCTCGTAGCCGCCCGATGCCACCCAGTGCGAGCGGAAGTTGCCACGGCAGAGATGCATGCTGATCGTCATGCCATCCGGCTTCCCCTCGATGGCCCGGTTCAGCATGCCGGCGTAGATCGCCAGCAGATTCTCCACATGCTCGCCCCGCGCCTTCAGTACCTCGATCTGCTCGGGATCGCACAGATACGCGATGTTCACCTCGTCAAGCTGCAGATACCGGCAGCCCGCCGCCCCGAACGCCGTCACCGCCTTGTTGTACGCTTCGCCTAGATCCGCGAAGAAGCCATCCATGTCCGGATACGCCTTCGCATTGATCGCCCGCCGTCCGCCGCGAAAATGCACCACCGAAGGTGACGGAATGGTCATCTTCGGCACTGCGCGCTTCACGTGGCCGGCGACGAAGCGGAAGTCCTCGACCATCACCGGCCTGCTCCAGCCGATCCGCCCGTTGACGCGCAGCGCGAGCGGCAGTGGCAGCCCGCCCTTGAACTGGACCTTCTGCTCCGGCTCATACAGCTCCACCCCATCCAGCCCGGACACGAAGTCGAAATGCCAGTAGGCACGCCGATATTCGCCGTCGGTGGCGGCGCGCAGCCCCAGATCCTCCTGCCTGCGGATCGCCGCCTCGATGCAGCGGTCCTCGACCGCACTTAGCGCCTCGGCTGACAGCGCCCCAGCCTTGCGTGATGCGCGGGCCTCGGCCAACTCGCGAGGCCGCAGGAGGCTGCCTACATGGTCGGCGCGGAACGGCGGGAGGCTGCGAGGCCCGACCCGGTCTTTCGTTGTGCTCGACACGGACATGGGAGCGCCCTCCTGTTCATCCACCGCATTTCCTACCGCCAGAGCGACCGCGTGGAAACCGCTGGCGACCGGCATGGACCGGACCCGCCTGAGCGACTATCACACGCCGCCCGCATCCGCCGGGCCGCCTCACTTCTGCGACCCGGAACGATGCTGAACCGCCTGATAGTCGGATTGGCCGAATTCAGCCGCCGAAATGCGCTCGCAGTGGCGCTGGGCGGTCTGCTGCTGGCGGCCTTCTCCGCGTTCTACGCGGTGACCCATCTCGAGGTCAGCACCGACACCGACCTCATGTTCTCCCGCAGCCTGCCGTGGCGGCAGCAGGCCGATCAGCTCAACAAGGACTTCCCGCAGTTCAACAACCTGCTGGTCGCGGTGATCGACGCGCGCGAGCCGGAGCAGGCGGACGCCACGGCTGCCGCTCTGGCCGATGCGGTGGCGAAGGATCACACGCATTTCAACTCGGTGCGCCGTCCCGACGCCTCGCCCTTCCTCCGCAAGGAGGGGCTGCTGTTTCTTGACACGAAGCAATTGACCGACCTGATGGACCGCACCATCGACGCCCAGCCATTCCTCGGCCAGTTGGTCGCCGATCCGACCGCACGAGGCCTGTTTTCGGCTCTGTCGCTCCTCGGCATGGGCGTGACCAAGGGCGACGTCGATCTCGGTCCCTATCTTCCGTCGATCGAAGCGTTCCACCAGGCGATGGCCGATGCGCTCTCCGGTCATCCGCGCCCGCTGTCGTGGCAGGCGCTGCTCGGTGGCAGCGAACTCAGCGATCTTGCCGGCAAGTACACGTTCGTGCTGGTCCAGCCGAAGCTCGACTATGGCGCGCTGCAGCCGGGCGGCGAGGCGACACAGACCATGCGCCAGATCATCGCCGGCCTCGACTTCGTCAAATCCGGTGATGCCCGCGTGCGCATCACGGGACAGGTGGCGCTAGCGGACGAAGAGTTCGCCACCGTGGTGCAGGGCGCGGTCTTCGGCCTGATCGGCAGCGTGGTGCTGATCACGCTGTGGCTGTTCCTCGCCGTGCAGACCTGGCGGCTCATCCTGCCGATCCTCGCGACACTCGGCCTTGGCCTGATGCTGACATTACTGTTCGCCACAGTCGCTGTCGGCACGCTCAATCTCGTATCGGTCGGCTTCGGCATCCTATTCGTCGGCATTGCCGTGGACTTCGCCATCCAGTTCTCGGTGCGTTATCGCGAAAGGCGCTTCGAGTATCCCGATCCAGCCGAGGCAATGCGGCAGAACGCGGTCCGCACCGGCGATCAGATCCTGGTCGCCGCGATTGCCACGTCGGCCGGCTTTCTTGGCTTCGTACCGACCAGTTTCTCCGGCGTTGCGGAACTCGGCCTCATCGCCGGCGTCGGCATGCTGATCGCTTTCCTCTGCACGCTGGGTTTCCTGCCGGCAATTATCACTCTGTGCCATCCACGCGGCGAGGAGGCGGTGGTCGGCTTCTCGTGGCTGGCGCCCTTCGATCCGATCTTCTCGAGGCATCGCAGGCCGATCCTTGCCGTGTCGGCAGCGCTCGCGGTGCTGGCAATTGCCGTCTCGCCGCGGCTCGAGTTCGATTCCGACCCGCTGCACACCAAGGACCCGAACACGGAGGCGATGCGCACCCTGTACGACCTGATGGACAATCCGGTCACCAATCCATACAGCATCAGCCTGATCGAACCGAGTGTCGCTGACGCCGAGGCGCTGAAGGCAAAGCTGGTGAAGCTGCCGACCGTGTCGAAGGTGATCGACATCCAGAGCTTCGTGCCGGATGACCAGCAGGCGAAGCTTGCCATCATCGCCGATGCCAACGCGATCCTGACACCGACTCTGCTGCCCCACACACCGGCCGCACCGATCACGCCTGAGCAGATCCGCCTGGCAGCAAAGACCGCCCTGGCGCAGATCGATCCAGCCTTGCCTAAACTGCCGAAGGATCATCCGCTCGCCGCGATCGCCACCGATCTGCATACGCTGCTCACCGCGAACGACGATGTGCTGCTCGCCACCGACCGCGCTCTGACGCGCTTCCTGCCCGATCAGCTCGATCGGCTGCGCACCGTCCTGAACGCCGAACCGGTGACGCTCGACTCGATCCCACCCGACGTTTCGCGCGACTGGCTGTTGCCGGACGGCCGTGCGCGCGTACAGGTGCTGTCAACGCCGCAGGCGCGCAGCAGTGCAGGCCTGCAGCAATTCGTGGACGAGGTGACGAAGATCGCGCCGAACGCCGGTGGCTCGGCGGTGACGATAGAGGCCACCAGCCAGACCATCGTCAATGCCTTCCGCGATGCGGCACTGATCGCGATTGTGTCGATCACCGTCATTCTGCTGCTGGCGTTGCGTCGGGTGATCGATGTCGCCCTGGTACTCGCGCCGCTCATCCTCTCCGCGCTGCTGACGCTGCTGGTGGCTGTGCTGTTGCCGCTGCCGCTGAACTTCGCCAACATCATCGCTCTGCCGCTGCTGCTCGGCGTTGGCGTGTCGTTCAACATCTACTTCGTGATGAACTGGCGGGCTGGACGCCGCGCGGTGCTCGGGTCGGCAACCGCGCGTGCCATCGTGTTCTCGGCGCTGACCACCGGCACGGCATTCGGCTCGCTTGCGCTGTCTGCACATCCCGGCACCGCCAGCATGGGACGGCTGCTGCTGATCAGCCTGGCCTGCACCCTTCTGGCGAGCCTGGTGTTCATCCCCGCACTGCTGTCGACGGTGCACGCACGAACCGAGCGTTAACCGCCTGGCCATATGCTGGCAGCATGCGTTTCATGCTTGCGATCCTGATGCTGGTGGCCGCGTCGCGTGGCGCGGTCTCCCAGCCGGCCGACTGTCCCACTGAACCAACGTCGGGCCCGACGGTGCCATTGGCGCTCGATCTGGCGGGCAGGCGCAACGTGCCGCCGGGAACAACCGGGCAGGCCTACATAGATGTGCCTCTGACGCCACCGGGCATCGCCTGTCGCGACACGCGGACCCACCCGCCCGATGTCCTGCGTGGCGAACCGGGCGATCTGCTGCGCGGGCCAGGCACGCCACGCGTGCATGTGGAGGTGCAATGACAACTCAGGCGTCGTTGCAACACAGTATTGTGACACGACAGCGGTTGCCGACGACCGGCACGCAGAGTCAATTGAATGGCTGACCCCAATCGCTGGTGAGGATCCCCGCATGCGACTGTTGTTTTTGCTGCTGCCAATGCTGCTTGGCGGATGCCTCAGCTTCAGCAGCAGCAATCCGCCGCCACCTTCGCACACCACGGTCGTCGTGCCGCCAGGCTCAACGGCGGTCTGCTCCGATGGCACCGCGCCGCCCTGCCGATAAATCCCTCGCCGCCTGCGTCGCCGCTATCCTCGCCACCTGCCGCATGACCTGACCGGCGAACAGCACATGCGTATCGACTGGAATGCCCGCATCGCGCAGCACCAGCGCGGTCCAGGTGTTGCAGGTATGGAACGCATCGTAGGTTTCCGTCGCGGCGTAGAAGGCGCTGCCGACATAGGGTCCGTCGGCAAGCCGTTCGGCGGAACCGTCAGGGGTCTTTTCCAGGTCTTGCCACAGCGTCGTCGCGATCCGCTCGACGCCTGCCGGCGGCAAGTGCAGCGTCACCACCTGGTGGTCCGCGAACGCCTCCATCGGCGGCGCACGCAGTGCAGTCATCAGGATCGCACTCTTGCTCGGAAACAGCGCGGCGAGCATCTCGCCTGAGCCTTCGTTCCGCGCCATGTAAAACTCGCGTTCGCCGAAGCCGAACACCATGAAGCGGACGCCGGGAAAGTCGTGTCCCAGCGACGCAAGCGGCCCGGTCACCTCGTCCACCGGCAGGCCTATATCGGTGTGCCAACCGCGGCCGACAACGTAGATCGTGGCCTCGCCGTCCGGCACCGGCTCGTCCGTCCGCATGACCGTGCAGCCGGCGAGCCAGCCAGCAAGCAATGCGGTGACAAGCGCCCTCACTGCATCCGGATCAGGATGTAGTGCATGGTGAAGTTGAAGGTGATCGGCTCCGTCTCGTCGTGCAGCGGCGGCAGTTTGGCGTCGCGGAACAGGCCCATCAGCGCCATGTCCAGCCACTGTGAACCCGAGCGAGACTTCATCTCGACCGACGACACGCGACCGTTCGGATCGGCCACCACCTGCACCGTGACGTTGCCGTCCTCGCCGTTCATCGCTGCCTGTTGCGGATAGTAGGCATGCGCGCGGACCCAAGCGCTGAGTTCGTTGCGCCAGTCCGGACCGACATGTGCGCCGGCCACACGCGAGAATGGCGAGGTATCTGTGGCGCCCTGGCGAGGCGCGAGCGAGAAGTCCAGGGTGTTCGGTGTGCGTGACGACGTGCGCGGCGGAGTGTGTGCCTGCGGTTTCGCCGTACCGAACGAGAAATTCATCGGCGTCGGGAATGCCGGCGGTCGCGATGGCGCCGGCGCGACCGATGGCGGCGGCCGCGGTGCAGGCGGCGGTGGCCGCGGTACAACCATGGCGAGTGGCGGTATCGGCTTTGATGGCGGACTTTCTGCCGTCGCGGCGGGTGGCGGCAACGGCGGCGTCGGTAGCGGTTCGGGGGCCGGGACAGCTTGTGGCGGCGGCGGCGGAGGCGGTGCAGTCGCCACCGGTGGCGAAGCAGGCTCCTCCGGGGCGGGCGTTGGGGCAGGAGGCGCAGTCGGCGGCTCCGATGGGGGTGCGACAAAGGGTTGTGGATTGGGCAGCGCCGGCCCCTTCGGCGAGCCGCCCTCGAAGACCATCGCAACCGTTGACGGAGGCGGCAGTTCCTCCTCTTGCCGCCCATACCGAACCGTCATGATCAGCAATGCCAGCAGCGTCAGGTGCAGCCACAGCGATATGACCAGTACCGGCCCAAGCCGCCGCTTGCGGCCTCGCGAGCCGCGCCATGGGCGCCGGATCTCCGCTGCAGGAATAGTGACGACCTGGTCCAAGTCCAGCTTCCGATTCACGTGTCATTGCGAGACGCGTAGCGACGAAGCAATCCCCATCGGGTTGTGCCTCGTCTACGTCACCCACAAAGACAAAGTCATGGCACGCTACGCCACCCTGCGCGCCTGCCAAGCCTCGACCAGCAGACAAAGTATTTCGAAGAGTATCGAAGCACCGTTGAACGAGGTGATGGTACCCACATCGAACGGCGGCGCCACCTCCACCAGATCGCCGCCGACAAAATTGACGCCTCGCAGCGCGCGCAGCAGCCGCAGTGCCTCCAGTGCGGTGATCCCACCGGCCTCGGGCGTCCCCGTTCCCGGCGCCTGCGACGGATCAAGGCTGTCGATGTCGAACGTCAGATAGGTGGGACCGCTGCCCACCACCCGCCGAGCCTCCTCGGCGGCGTAGTGCCAGCCCTTGTCGTGCAACTCCTCCATCCCCAGCACGCGCATCCCGGACCGGGTTGAAAATCCCCACATGTCGGGATCGTTGGTGGTGCCGCGGATGCCAATCTGGATGACACGCTTCGGGTCGAGCAGACTCTCCTCGGTCGCCCGGCGGAACGGCGCGCCGTGGTGGAAGCGCGAGCCCAGATAGTCATCGCCGGTGTCGCAATGCGCGTCGATATGGATCATGCCGACCGGCCTCTGTTCAGCGACCGCGCGCAGAATCGGCAGGCTGATCGAATGATCGCCACCGACCGACAGCGGCACGACCTTCGCCGCGACGATCGTCGTGTAGTAGCGGGCGATCTCCGCAAGCGCACCTTCCAGTGCATACGGTTGCTCGATCCAGCAATCACCGAGGTCGCGCACACGGGCGACGTCGAACGGCGCGATCCCGTGCGGATGGAGCCTGCGCAGCAGAGAGGACTGATCGCGCACCGCACGCGGCCCATGGCGTGCGCCGGTGCGGTTTGTCACGCCACCGTCATACGGAACGCCGATCACGCCGATATCGGTCTCGGCGAGCGACTCGGTGTGCGGAGCGCGGAAGAAGGTTGGTATGCCTGTGTAGCGTGGGCGCGCCTGTGGGTCCGTCATCTCCTGGTAACGAGTCGGTCGCTTGATCGGGTCCATCGCAGGCGTCTCCTTGATGGGTTTCGCTGCATGCCGCCCATCTTACCCCGTGCGGCATCGAGTTCTGCATGCCCTTGAGGCGCACTGCGCCACCGAGCAAGATCCCGCCACCACAGACTAAGGACAGCTGAATGACCGCCTCCAGCCGCTACCGGATCGGCTTCGATATCGGCGGCACCTTCACCGACTTCATCCTGCTGGATTCGCTGCGGTCCGAGATTCGTCTGCACAAGTGCCTGACCACGCCGCACGACCCATCGGTTGGCGCATTGCAGGGCCTCGCCGAACTGCTTCATGCGGCCAGTCTCGATCTCGCCGACATCGCCGACGTTGTCCATGGCACCACCCTGGTCACCAACGCCCTGATCGAGCGCAGCGGCGCCCGCCTCGGCCTCATCACCACGCGCGGCTTCCGCGACATCCTGGAGATGGGCACCGAGCAGCGCTATGACATCTACGATCTGTTCCTGCAATTCCCCGATCCACTCGTCCCTCGCCGCCACCGTCTGGAGGTCGCCGAACGCACGGACCGCGACGGCAACGTGCTGACGCCGATCGATCCGGCCGAGGTCCGCGCCGTTGCGCAGCGTCTGGTAGCGGACGGTATCGAGGCGATCGCCGTCTGCTTCCTGCACGCCTACCGCAACCCCGTCCACGAACAGCACGCCGCGGCGATCGTGCGCGCGGCATTCCCCGACATCGCCGTGTCGATCTCTTCCGACGTGGTGGCGGAGCTCTGGGAGTACCAGCGCTGCAACACCACCTGCGCCAACGCCTACGTGCAGCCGCTGATGGGCCGCTACATCGCAAAGCTGGAGCGCGAACTGCGTGCCCGCGGCTTTCGCGGCGAACTGCGCTTCATGCACTCCGCCGGCGGCCTCTTGTCGCCCGAGACCGCGCGCGACTTCCCGATCCGCATGCTGGAGAGCGGCCCGGCCGGTGGCGGTCTCGCCACCGCATTCTTCGGTCAGGCCGCCGGCCGCTCTGACGTTATCTCGTTCGATATGGGTGGCACTACCGCGAAGGCGTGTCTCATCGAGAACGGCCGCGCCGAGATCGCGCCGTTGATGGAGGCGGCGCGCGTCCACCGCTTCAAGCGAGGCTCCGGCCTGCCGATCAAGGCACCGGTGATCGACATGATCGAGATCGGCGCCGGCGGCGGCTCGATCGCCTCTATCGACGAGGTGGGACTGCTGCGCGTCGGACCGCGTTCCGCGGGCGCCGATCCGGGACCCGCGTGCTATGCGCGCGGCGGCACAGAACCGACCGTCACCGACGCCAACCTGCTGCTCGGCTACTACGATCCCGGCTTCTTCCTCGGTGGCCGCATGGCGTTGGATCGCGACGCCGCCGAACGCGCCCTGGCCAACGTTGGCGAAAAGCTGGGCCTCGGCGCGATCGATACCGCATGGGGCATCCACCGCATGGTGGTGGAGAACATGGCTGCGGCGGCGCGCATCCACATCGTGGAGAAGGGCAAGGATCCGCGCACCTACGCCATGGTCGGCTTTGGTGGCGCCGGCCCCGCGCACGCCGCTGAAGTGGCGCGCGTGCTCGGCGTGAAACAGGTGCTGATCCCGCCCGCGTCAGGTGCGGCGTCGGCACTCGGCTTCCTCGCAGCACCTCTGTCGTTCGAGCAGGTGCGAAGCCATCCGCTGCGGCTCGACGCGCCGGGCGCTGCGGCGACGATCGATCGGATCCTGCGCGAACTCACCGAGGCCGCGCGCGCACGTCTGGCGGGCGAAACGGTGGTGGTCACCGAGCGACTTGCCGACATGCGCCTGGAAGGCCAGATGCACGAGATCAGCGTCGCGTTGCCCGACGGCACGATCACCGAAGCCACCATGCCAGCGATCCGCAAGGCATTCGTCGCCGCCTATGCCGAGCGATATACGTCTGTGTATGCAGGCGTCGGTGTCATGGCGGTCTCGTTCCGCGTGCGCTGCCATGGGCCGTTGCCGCGGCTTTCGCTGACCGAGACCGGTGCGCAATCCGCCGGCGTGGCACAGAAGGGAACTCGCGCGGCCTGGTTCGATGGAGGCTTCGTCGATACGCCTGTCTATGACCGCTACGCACTGGCACACGGCGCGCGCATCACCGGTCCCGCGATCATCGAAGAGCGCGAGGCAACCACCATCATCCCGCCTGGTGACCGTGTCATCGTCGATGCGACGGGTACGCTGGCGATCGACATAAGCCTCGCCACCGCGCCGGCCGCGCGCGTCACCGCGGAGACGCCGATCGAACAGGCCGCCGCGCTGATCGAGGCCGACCCGGTTTCACTCGAAATCATGTGGAGCCGTCTCGTCACCGTGGTCGAGGAGATGTGGCATACCATCTGCCGCACCGCCTTCTCGCTGATCGTCTCCGAGGCGCAAGACTTCGCGTGCGACTTGCTCGACGCACGCGGCGATTTACTGGCCCATTCGCCGCGCGCCATGCCGGTGTTCAATCTGACTCTGCCGCGCGCGGTGAAGGCGCTGCTGGAGAAATTCCCGCCGGAGACCCTGAAGCCGGGCGACGTCCTGGTCACCAACGACCCGTGGCTGTGCGCCGGTCATCTGTTCGACATCGCCGTGGTCACGCCGGTGTTCCGCAACGGGGCGCTCGTGGCGCTGACCGGCACCGTCGGCCATGTCGGCGACATCGGCGGCACCAAGGACAGCCTGCGGGCGCGCGAGATCTATGAGGAAGGCATCCAGATCCCGCCGATGATGCTGTACCGAGCGGGCGTCCCGAACGATGACCTGTTCACACTGATCGCCGAGAACGTTCGTAAGAGCGAGGAGGTCCTAGGCGACATCCACTCCTTCATCGCCGCCAACGCGCTTGGTGCCGAACGCCTGCTGGCGTTCATGGACGAGTATGGCATGCACGACCTGCGAGCACTCGCCCACGTCGTGCAGACGCGCGCCGAGAGCGCGATGCGCGATGCAATCCGCGCGCTGCCCGATGGCGTGTATTGTTCGGAGATCTGGAACAATCCGCTTGGCGAGAGGCTGAACTACCCGCTGAAACTCACGGTTCAGGGCGACGCGATCGAGCTCGACTTTGCCGGCGCACCGGCGCAACTGCCGCAGGGCGGCCTCAACTGCACGTACAGCTATACGGCCGCGCACGCGACGTATCCGATGAAATGCCTTCTCAGTCCACAGGTGCGCAGCAATGCCGGCTGCTATCGGCCGTTCACCGTGAAGGCGCCGGAGGGTTCCATCCTGAACTGCACGAAACCGGCATCGGTGAACCTGCGCACCCGTGTCGGCTGGTACATCGCGCCCAACATCTTTCGCGCACTCGTCGATGCCGCGCCAAGGCAGGTTCAGGCGGCCACCGGACTGCCGGTCGCCATCAACATCTACGGTCGCGCGGCGGACGGCACCGTCTACGCCGACCATTTCTTCATGGGAGCCGGGCAGGGTGCCTCGCGTCAGGGCGACGGAAAATCAGCGCTGCTGTATCCGACCTCGGCCGCCAACACGTCGGTCGAACTGATGGAAGCCCGCGCACCTGTGCTGGTGCTGGACAAATCCTTTGTCACCGATTCCGGCGGCGCTGGCGAGCATCGCGGCGGCTGCGGTGTCCGCACGCAACTGCGCAAGCTGTACGACGATGGGCTGCCCACACTGGCATCGGTGTATCCCGAGGGTGTCGGCGTCACGGTACAAGGTTTGCGTGGCGGTTTGCCGGGTGGCGACGTGCGCGGTGTGGTGCTCGATCCCGACGGCAACGTGACCCATGACTGCGGCACCGGTGAGTTGGTCACACTGACCCGCACCGATCAGATCGTCGAAGTCCGGCTCGCCGGCGGCGCCGGCTTCGGCGATCCGCGAGCGCGACCGGCAACATCGGTGGAACAGGACGTGGCCGAAGGCATCGTGTCGCCGGAAGCCGCGGAACGCGACTACGGATTGCCAATCGTCGCCGGCAAAGCGGCGGAATAAAATTAAAGATGCTCCCCCTCCCCTTGCGGGAGGGGGTTAGGGGGAGGGGGCAAGCATGCCGGGGGCCACACAATGAGTGAACTGACAGCAGACCCAACGACAACGACACCGCGACCAGGCGCCCGCATCCATCCCCGCTTCATCGAACTCGGCTCACTTCTGCTGATCGCCCCACTCTGCGTCGTCGGCGCAATCATCGGCGTCCAGCTCATCGTGACACTCGGCATCACCGCCAACACGTCGCTGATCGGCGCACTCGCCGGCATGGCGCTCGCCCGTATCCCGCTGACCGCATTCATCCGCTATCGTTCGATCCACATGCAGAACCTGGCGCAGAGCGCGATCTCTGCCGCGACCTTCGGTGCCGGCAATGCGCTGATGCTGCCAATCGGCATCCCGTTCGTCCTCGGCCGCCCCGACCTCGTGCCCGCGCTGTTCGCCGGTGTGTTCCTTGCCATGTTGATCGACGGCTACCTGCTCTACCGCATGTTCGATTCCGAGGTGTTCCCAGCAACCGGCGCGTGGCCCCCGGGCGCCGCTGCGGCCGAGGCGATCCGCGCCGGCGATGAAGGCGGCCGGAAGGCGGCGGTGCTCGGCGTCGGCGTCATTGTCGGCATCGCCGGCAACTGGCTGATCGCGCCCGCCGTGATGTCGGCGTTCGGCGTGGCGTTCATCGGCAACATCTGGGCGCTGAGCATGTTCGGCATCGGCCTGCTGGTACGCGGCTATTCGACGCTCTTGTTCAGCAACGCCTGGTTCGCGTCGCTCATCCCTGGCGGAGACATCGCCAAGGCTTACGCGCCGCACGGCATGATGGTCGGCGCAGGCATCGTGGCACTCATTCAGGTTGCAATGATCGTCATGGCGCGGAACAAAATGGAGGCGGACAACGCCGGTGCCATGCGCACGCCAGCCGAGGTCCGGCGTTCGATCGGCCTTGGCAGCGCGGTCTACCTGCTGATCGCAGTGGTGATAGCCACGTTGGGCGGTCTCGCGGCACAGTTATCTGTCGGCATGCTGGTGCTGTTCCTGATCTACGCCGCATTCGCCGCACTGATCCACGAACTGATCGTCGGCCTGGCCGCAATGCATTCAGGCTGGTTCCCTGCCTTTGCGGTCGCGCTGATCACGCTGGTGATCGGCATGCTCATCGGCTTCCCGCCAATTGCACTGGCGCTGCTGGTTGGCTTTTCCGCCGCGACCGGACCGGCGTTCGCCGACATGGGCTACGACCTGAAGGCTGGCTACATGCTGCGCGGCTACGGCAGCGACCCCGCGTTTGAGCGCGACGGCCGCCGTCAGCAGTTATACGCTGCCATATTCGCATTCCTGATCGCCGGCGTGGTCGTGCTGATCGCCTATCCCGGCTTCTTTGCACAGAACCTCGTCGCACCTGTCGACCGCGTCTACGTCGCCACAATCAAGGCCGGCGCGTCACCGGATGTCGCGTGGTCGCTGGTGAAGTGGGCGATCCCGGGTGCCATCATCCAGTATCTCGGCGGACCACGACGCCAGCTCGGCATCCTGCTGGCAACCGGGCTGCTGATCCCCTTCCCGCTGGCCGGTTGGGCCGTGCTCGTCGGCATCGTCTACCGCATCCTGTGGGAGCGCTTCGCCAGAGCCGAGGGCATGGAGGTGTTCGGCGCCGGCGTCATTGCGGGCGACGCGCTGTTCGCATTCTTCACCTCCACATGGAAGGCGGCGTTCAAATAAAGCGCCCCACAGACAGCACCCGCTGTGTCTGCGGTGTGGTCCTATTCTTCAATCCGGAAATGCGCCTCGGTCGGCTTACCCGCCTTACCATTGATTGGCAGAATGTCCTGTGGGCAGGCAGAGAACGCGACGACCACGTCCATCTCGGCGCGCAGCCTGATGTAGCTGCCGGGCGTGGACACGGGCGGCTCGAATGACAGCACGCCGTCCACCGTCCACGGGATGTTCATGAACAGGTTCAGCGGGCTCGGCGTCTCCGGTGGTGTCAGCCCGAGTTCGCGAAGCCCCTGCGCCAGATTGTCGGTGCAGTTGTCGTGGTATTCGCTGCAGCCAAGCTCCTCGTAGCGATACCGATCGCACGCAGCCATCAGCGTGTCGTGGACGCCGCCCGATGTGTCCTCCAGCACGGTCAGGATCGGCCGCCGGTGATTGGTCAGCAGCGCATCGCCGACGCGCGGGATCAGCCGCCGCATAGTGGCGCGGCTGTGCTCCATCGACATGAACTCGGTCATGGCGTGGCGATTGAACGCCCAGGTATCGACCACCTGCTCGCCAAACGTGTTTATGACGCGCACGACTTGGCCGGCAGCCACGAACGCCGCCTTACCGCGCCGCGCCAGGATGGTGATGTCCGGCATCAACGCACCGCCATCCTCGTGCACGCGCCCGTACTATCGCCGGCACGCATCAGCCGCGGATATCGGCCGGCCGCCAGGGCATCGAGGCTCCACGCAGGAAGATGCAGTTGTGCAGCGTAGTGCCAGGAATACACCAGAGAGTCCTGAACCGACGTACGGGTGAAGCCGCTTGGGATCGCCTCGATGAACATCAGCGGATCGCCCTCATCGCGCACCGCATCGACCCATTTACGCAGGCCGCCCTGGCCTTGGCCGTAGCTGGCCAGGATCCGGATCAGGTCGCCCTCGATCACGTCATCCCCCGCGAGCGCCAGCAGATACTGCTGCCCGATCGCCAGGTTGACCGCTGGATCCTGAAGCTGGCCGGCCCGGCCACCCGCCACGGCCTGCGCCGTCGCGGGCATGATCTGCATCAGTCCGCGGGCGCCGGAGCTCGACACGGCCCCGGCATCGAAATTCGACTCCCGGCGGACCAGCGCATAGACGAGCGGCGGATCAACCAGGAAGCCGCTCGCCGGCCGGAGCCGCGTGAGACCGGCGCCGTTCGGTTGCGGCACGCCCCTCTGTTCGATCTCCGCCGCCAACTGGGTGAAGCCGACCGCCCGCGCGGCCAGAATGATGGATCGGTCGAATACGCCACTGCGCGCGGTATCGAGCCAGAGGGCGCGCAGTTCCGCCTCGGCCAGCGGGTGCTCGCCCACCTGCAGCAGAGCGAAGGCACGGCGTCCCTGCGGCGTCCCTTGCAGAGCCTCCAGGTCGGCGTTGCCGATCGTCCCGCCAGCGGCGCAGGCGATCGAGGGATCCAGCGCGCGGCGAGCAATCCGGCCATAGAACGTTCCGCTTTCCACCGCGGCGCGACGCATCCAGACGGCAAAGCCGCCACGGTCGCCGCCGCGCTGTGCCACGTGTCCTGCCCAGAACGCACCCGCGGCACGCAGAGCAGGTGTAGACGCTGCACGGTAGGCGTCGTCGAACAGACTGGAGGCCACATCGCGCTGGCCGAGCCTCACCGCGGCCAGGCCGCCGACATACAGGACCTCCGCATCGGCCCGCGGCACCCTGGCGGAGGCAACTGCCTCGGCATCGCGGTTCTGCACGAAGAGCTGACGGGGCGCTGCCGGAGCATGTCGCACTGTCCGCTGCGTCGCTGCCTGCGGATCGGCCGCCGCAGTCACCGCCGCCGGGGCTACGCGCTCCAGCAGGCCGCGAATGGCGGGAGCCTCCGGCTGATCGCCGAACCGGGCGAGCCAATCGGCAAGCTCCGCTACACTGGATCCGCCGCGCAGGTAGCGGTCCGCCAGGATGGCCCCAAGCAGAAGATTGTTCTGCAGTCGCCCGGTCTCGCGCACGGCTTCGGCCGTCGAACCACTGCCCTGGAGGGCGAATATCCTCCGCACCTGAACAGCCTCGGCAGGGGAGAGCGGCTGCGGGAGCCCCACGCCTGCCGCGCCACGCAGCCCGATCCGCGGCACCGCCAGGGCGGTCTGGTCGCCCGTCTCGCCCGTTCCCTGTGCTTGTGCGACTGAACAATAGCTCGCCGCCCCAAGAACAGCGACGAGCATCCCCGCCCAAGTCATCAGAGCACGAGTCTGTCGTGACCCTCGCTCTCCCATCCATCGGCACTACACGCTGAAATCACTGTTGGCAACACTGCCCCAGATCAAGTCAGGGCGAGCGCTGATATGAGCACGATTGCATGTGCGCTGCTGATCCGGAGCGCCATGATCACTGCAGCCCAAAGAGATTATTGTGTATTACTTATACATTACACAAACAGCTGGTCTGTCTTGCGCAACGACTTTGCCGGCCAAGTCAAAGATTGACGCGGCGAGTATCGCGACCGCACATCGCCACATGCGCCTGCTTCGCCTCTCGCTCACCGATTTCCGCAACTACGCGGCCCTGACCTGGCGGCCGTCCGCGCGGATCAGCGCATTGTTCGGGCCGAACGGCAACGGCAAGACCAATCTGCTGGAGGCGGTATCGCTACTGATGCCTGGCCGTGGCCTGCGCGGCGCGCGCAATGCCGATCTGCCGCGGCATGGAGGCGCCGGCGGCTGGGCGGTCGCCGGCCGCTTCGAGACCGCGGAGGGTGAGGTGGACATCGGCACCGGCTCCCCAGAGCCTGGCCCCGGGCTTGACCCGCGGCATCGTCGCGTATTCCGCCTCGACGGGGCCGCGCCGCGCAGCCAGGCGGAGATCGCCGCCCGCGTCGCGGCGGTCTGGCTGACGCCGCAGATGGACCGCCTGTTCCAGGAAAGCACGTCCGGCCGCCGGCGCTTCCTCGATCGGCTGGTCTGGGCGCTGGAGCCCGGCCACGCGCGCGAGGTCGCCGCGCACGACGCCGCCATGGCGCAGCGCAACCGGTTGCTGGCGGAAGGCCGCGCCGATCCGTCCTGGCTTGCCGGCCTGGAAGATGCCATGGCGCGCCATGCGGTGGCCGCCACCGCGGCCAGGCTGACGCTGGTCTCCCGGATGAACGCCGTGCCGGCGGCTCCAAAATTCCCTGCCGCGCGGATGACGCTGGCCTGCGCCATCGCCGAGCGCCTGGATGCAACGCCCGCACTCGGGGTCGAGGACTGGCTGCGCGACAGCCTCGCCGCGTCGCGTGCCCGCGATGCCGCGGCGGGATCGTCCGCGGTGGGTGCGCACCGCGCCGACATGGTGCTGGCCGATGCGGTGACCGGTGCACCCGCCGCGCTCGCGTCCACCGGCGAGCAAAAGGCGCTGCTGGTCGGCGTCATCCTGCGCCACGCCGCCCTGATCGCCGAGATGCGCGGTTTTGCGCCGATGCTGCTGCTCGACGAACCGGCGGTACACCTCGATCCGGACCGCCGCGCAGCGCTGTTCACCGCCCTCGTGCAGTTGCCAGCGCAGACCTTAATCACCGGCACCGATGCCGAAACCTTCCTGCCGCTCGCAGGCATCGCCGAAGGCCTGCGCGTGCATGGCGGAAAATTGCTGCCGGACCGGCGTTTTCCACAGCCGGAATCGGCCGAAACCCCTGTGCCCGGGACGCTGTAGCGGCTATATACTAGAGTATCCGAATAGCCCCTGGAGTAACTCGTCGGCATGTCCGAAGACACCGCGCCGCAGCCCGACTCTGACGCCTACGACGCCGCGTCCATTTCGGTCCTGAAGGGCCTCGATGCGGTGCGTCGCCGCCCCGGCATGTATATCGGCGACACCGACGACGGCTCCGGTCTCCATCACATGGCGTTCGAGATCATCGACAACGCGGTCGACGAGGCGCAGGCGGGTTTTGCGTCTCACGTCGAGCTGATTCTGAACGGCGACGGCAGCGTGACGGTGCACGACGACGGACGCGGCATTCCCACCGACATCCATCACGAGGAAGGCATATCGGCGGCCGAGGTGGTGCTGACCCGGCTCCATGCGGGGGGGAAATTCAATCAGAACTCCTACAAGGTGGCGGGCGGCCTGCACGGCGTCGGCGCCGCGGTGGTGAACGCCCTCTCCGAGTGGATGGAGGTGCGTATCTGGCGGCACAACATCGAGCACGTGATCCGCTTCCGCAACGGCGACGCCGAGGCACCGCTCGTCGTGGTCGGTCCGTCGGAGCGGGTCAGCGGCACCGAAGTGACGTTCAAGCCGAGCCCCGTGACCTTCACTCACACCGAGTTCGATTTTGCCCTCCTGGAACGGCGGCTGCGCGAGCTGGCGTTCCTCAACTCCGGCCTCACCATCGTGCTGCGCGACGAACGCCATCCCCCGACGGTCGAGAGCGTGATGCACTACGAGGGTGGCCTGATCGCCTTCGTCGAGTGGCTCGACCGCGGCAAGGTCGCCGTGTTCACCCCGCCGATCAACCTGCACGCCGCGGACGACGCGGAAGGCATCCGCGTGGAATTCGCCCTGTCGTGGAACGACAGCTACCACGAGACCATGCTGTGCTTCACCAACAACATCCATCAGCGCGACGGCGGCACCCACCTCGCCGGGTTCCGCCAGGCGCTGACCCGCGTGGTGACGAAGTACGCCGAGGGGATGGGCAAGAAGGAACAGCTCCAGCTGGTCGGCGAGGACATGCGCGAGGGCATGACCGCAGTGCTGTCGGTGAAGGTGCCTGACCCGAAGTTCTCGTCACAGACCAAGGACAAGCTGGTCAGCTCCGAGGTGCAGCCCGTGGTTCAGGCCGCGGTCGCCGATGCCGTCGCGCACTGGTTCGAGACGCATCCAAAGGAAGCGAAGTCGATCATCCAGAAGGTGATGGATGCCGCGTCTGCACGCGAGGCCGCCCGCAAGGCGCGCGAGTTGACCCGGCGCAAGGGCGTGCTGGACGTCTCGACTCTGCCCGGCAAGCTCGCCGACTGTCAGGAGCGCGACCCGGCAAAATCGGAAATCTTCATCGTCGAGGGCGACAGCGCCGGTGGGTCGGCCAAGCAGGGGCGCCATCGCAAGTTCCAGGCGATCCTGCCGCTGAAGGGCAAGATCCTGAACGTCGAGCGCGCGCGCTTCGACCGCATGCTGGGCAGTGCCGAGATCGGCACGCTGATCACCGCACTCGGCACCGGGATCGGCCGCGGTGACCCAGAGCAGGGCGGCTTCGACATTTCGAAGCTGCGCTACCATCGCATCGTGATCATGACCGACGCCGACGTCGACGGCTCGCACATCCGCACGCTGCTGCTGACGTTTTTCTTCCGTCAGATGCCGGAGCTGATTGAGCGCGGCCATCTGTTCATCGCGCGACCGCCGCTGTATCGCGCCAAGCGCGGCAACGACGAGCGCTATCTGAAGGACGATGACGCGCTGGAGGCATTCCTCCTCGACAAGGCATTGGCGGACGCGCGGCTGACCTATGCCGACGGCATGGTGTTCGTGGGCGAGGAGCTGCGCGAACACGTCCGCTGGCTGCGCCATGTCGCGTCGCTGCTGCGTCGTCTCTCGATGACCGCCCCGATCGGATTCGTGGAGCAGGTTGCCATCGCCGGAGCCCTGAAACAGGACCCCGCACGCGCCCTCGAGGCAGCACCCGCGCTGGCCGCTCGGCTGAATGCCGTCTCGTTGCCGACCGAGCAGGGCTGGGTCGTCAGTGCCGATGGCGGGCTGACCATGTCGCGCATGGTGCGTGGCGTGGCGGAACGCTACACGCTCGATGCGGCATCGCTGCGCAGCGAGGACGCGCGGCGGCTCGACGGCCTGGCGGAGGAACTGGGGCGCCGCTTCGCCGAACCGGTGAAGCTGAAGCTGGACGCGCTGGAGGTGGCGATGCCGGGGCCGGCCACCGCGTTCGATCGCATCATCGCGCACGGCAGGCGCGGACTGACGGTGCAGCGCTTCAAGGGGCTCGGCGAGATGAACCCCGATCAGTTGTGGCACACCACGCTCGATCCGGCAGTGCGCACGCTGCTTCAGGTGAAGGTGGGCGACATCGAGGACGCCGCGCTGGTGTTCAGCACGCTGATGGGCGACGTCGTGGAGCCGCGGCGCGACTTCATCGTGGGCAACGCGCTGAAGGTGGCGAACCTGGACGTGTGAGCAGACCAAGGAAGAAGACGCCCGCGTAGCCGGCCATCGAATGCAGGCCTATGGCGGCGCACCGCAACTGCGTCTCGGAGGCCGGCACGGTTCCTGCGGTCAAGGCGGAGCTGTCGGGGCTGCGAAGAGTATGCCGGCGAGCCCTCCGGCCTCCATCTGCGACAGTGACCAACGCTCCCATGTAGCCGGGCAGTATGGCAGGGAGCGCGAAGGCGCCGATCTAGGTCATGACCTGCGCTGCCGCGATGGCGCCGATGAAACCTCTGCTGCCGGCCGCTCCTGAACGTCATACCGGAGCCGGTCCGCTGTCGTCCCCAGGGGCGCCGGTGGCTGCGGATTTGGAAGTGGTGTTTGTGACGGCAGTCTCGTCAGACATGGTTCCTATGCTGTAATTGCGGTGCAGAGCATATGCGCTTTAGCGTATATATTACGCCTATGGAAGAGCCGATCACAATCCTTGCGGCGCTGGCGGAGCCGACGCGACTGACTGCCCTTCGGCTGTTGCGCGACGGGCAGGAGCGTTGCGTCTGCGAGCTCATGGAGGAGCTCGGCGCAACCCAATCGCGCACCTCACGTCATATGGCAGTGCTGCGGCAAGCGGGGCTGGTGGTCGACCGCCGAGATGCGCAGTGGGTGCGTTACCGGCTTGACCCGGAGCTGACCGAGCCTGTGCGGCGCTTGGTGGACGCAGCTCTCGGCCTGCCTGCCGGCCAGGAAAGGATCGTGACATGAGCGCCTCGAGCGCATTTGCCAGCCGTGTGCTTCCTTCACGCACGCTGTCTGCTGGTGCGATAGCGGTCGCCGCTGCCTGGGTCCTACTGTACAGCCGGTTGGCCTCATTATCCGAATGGGCGGTCTCACTCTCGCCTGTCGAACGGCACGGTCGCCTTGGCGACGCCATCGCCTTCTTCCTCTATGATGTGCCCAAGGTCCTGCTGCTGCTCGCTGGTGTCATCTTCGTCGTGGGGGTCATTCGGTCCTTCTTCTCGCCCGAGCGAACCCGCGCCATCCTCACCGGTCGTCACGAGGGCCTCGGGAACGTTACGGCCGCCAGCCTGGGCATTGTCACGCCATTCTGCTCATGCTCGGCCGTGCCGCTGTTCATCGGCTTCGTATCGGCAGGCGTGCCGCTCGGGATCACCTTCTCCTTCCTCATCGCCGCGCCGATGGTGAACGAGGTCGCGCTGGGCCTGCTTCTGGCGATGTTCGGATGGCGGATTGCTCTGCTGTACTTGGTCCTCGGCCTATCGGTGGCGATTGCTGCGGGCTGGGTGATCGGGAAGCTGCGTCTGGAGCGCTGGATCGAGGACTGGGTCCTGGCGAAGCGCGCAGTCGTCGGCCAATTTGAAGACGAGCACCTCACATGGCCTGACCGCGTGCGCGCGGGGCGTGATGCCGTCGTCGAGATCGTCGGCAAGGTCTGGCCGTGGATCATCGTCGGCATTGCGGTGGGCGCTAGTATCCATGGCTATGTGCCGGAAGAGTTCCTGGCGTCCTTCATGGGCCGCGACGCGTGGTGGTCGGTGCCGCTCGCTGTGCTCCTCGGCGTGCCCATGTATTCCAATGCGGCGGGCGTCATTCCGGTGGTGGAGGCGCTTCTCGGCAAGGGCGCAGCTCTCGGCACGGTGCTGGCCTTCATGATGGCGGTCGTCGCGCTGTCACTGCCCGAGATGCTGATTCTTCGGCGGGTGCTGAAGACCCCTTTGATCGTGACATTCGTCGGCGTCGTCGCCAGCGGCATTCTGCTGGTGGGCTACGTCTTCAACCTCGTCCTCTGACTCCTGAAGGGAACCATGAAGATCCAGATCCTGGGCACCGGCTGCGCCAAGTGCGTCAAGCTCGCCCACTCCGCCGAGCAGGCGGCCACCGAACTGGGACTTGTCTATGAGCTGGAGAAGGTCACCGATCCCGCTGCTATCGCGAGGATGGGGGTGATGCGCACGCCGGCTCTCGCCATCGACGGCGTGGTGAAGCTCTCAGGTCGCGTGCCGGAGCCCGCGGAGCTGAAGCCGCTGCTGGCATGAACAATGAAGGTCCGATTGAAATCCAGGACGCAGCCGCTGCTTGCCGCCGCATCACCGTCGTGGCTAGGTGTCGACCGACGCGGCATTGACCGGGAAGAGCCATGTCAGGAAGCGCGACGCGGCAGCTGCACCTCAACCTGTTCATCCACGGCCGCGGCCATCATGAAGCCGCGTGGCGCCATCCGGTGGCCTCGCCGCTGCCGCTGACCGACATCCGCTACTACACGGACCTCGCGCGCAAGGCGGAAGCCGGGCTGTTCGATTCGGTCTTCCTGGCGGATACGCTTGCGGTGGGCGACGACGTGTCGCGCGCGCCGCGCACCTGGCTGGAGCCCATCACCACCCTGGCCGCCCTGGCCGGTGCGACCAGCCGGATCGGCCTGATCGCGACCTGTTCCACCACCTACACCGAGCCGTTCAACCTGGCGCGGCAGTTCGCCTCGCTGGACCACATCACCGGTGGGCGGGTCGGCTGGAACATCGTGACCACCTGGCTCGCGGCTGCGTCCGGCAACTACGGCGGGCGAGGCCCGTTGGACCACGCCGACCGCTACGAGCGCGCCGAGGAATACATGCGCGTGGTGGCTGGACTGTGGGACAGCTGGTCGGACGACGCGGTGCTCGACGACCGCGCCAGCGGTCAGTATGCCCGCGCCACAGGCATTCGCGCCCTGCGGCACACAGGCGCGCACTACCAGGTGGCGGGACCACTGAACACTCCGCGCTGTCCGCAGGGCCGCCCGGTCTTTGTGCAGGCCGGATCATCCGACACCGGCCGCCGCTTTGCCGCACAGCACGCAGAGGCCGTGTTCACCGCCCAGATGGAGAAGGCGACGGCGCGAGACTTCTACGTGGACCTGAGGGCGCTGGCCGTCAAACTGGGCCGCGCGCCCGAGCAGGTCCTGATCCTGCCGGGCCTCAGCCCGGTGATCAGTTCCACCGAGGCGGAGGCGCAGCGACTGGCGCGGGAACTGAACGATCTGACTGATCCGGAGGTGGGCCGCAAGCGGCTGTCCGGCCGGTTCGGCGGGCAAGACTTCTCTCATCTCGAGCTGGACCAACCGTTGACGCCGGAGGACTTCCCCGATCCCGGCACCGTCGAGGCTGCGCGCAGCCGCACCGAGGTGATCATCGGCCTGGTGCGCCGGGAAAAACTAACCTTGCGCCAGTTGCTCGGATACATGGCCGGTGCACGCGGTCATTTCGTAACTGCCGGCACGCCGGAGCAGATCGCCGACCTGATCGAGGACTGGTTCCACGATCACGCGGCGGACGGCTTCAATCTGATGCCACCGATTCTGCCGGCAATGCTGGAGATATTCGTCGCCGAAGTGGTGCCGCTGCTGCAGCGACGCGGGTTGTTCCGCACCGCCTATGCCAGCGAGACTTCTCAGAGCACATTACGGGCTGACGCGACCGGACGTGCGTTTCCCGTAGCGCACCCCGGCCGCTTTACCCGACCTTAAGCGGACAGGCGTCTGATGGCACCCATGTCAGCCAGCCTCGAAGAGCTTGTGCGCGCCGCCATCCGCACCGAACTTGACGACCTCCGCCGCTTCGTCGATCGGCGAATCGCCGAGCTGAGCATGGAAATCCAGGCCACGGTGCAGCTCGTCGATTACAGCGAGACGAACCTGTCAGCCAGGCTCGCCGGTATCCACGAGCAGATCGCCAGCATTGTCGCCCCACCGGCGGCGGCATCTTACAACAGCGGCATCGAGTTGGAGGCGGTGGTGCAGGCCACTGAGAGCGCGGCCAACCAGATCATGGAGGCGGCCGAGGCCATCAGCACTTGGTTGCAGGCAGGGGGCGATCCGGCGACGCTGTCGGCGGTCACCCAGCAGGTCAATGCCATCTTCGAGGCCTGCACCTTCCAGGACCTGACCGGCCAGCGGATTCGTCGCGCGATCGAGCACCTGCAGCAGGTCGAGGCGATGCTGTCGGGCATGATGCAGGTGCCGCCTGAGGATCAGCATGGAGCGCCGCCGCCAGACCTCGTGCAACACGACATCGACAGCATGTTCGCCTGACTCAGGATTGTCGTATTTACACGCAGATAGATCAAACCATCGGGGGGTCCCTGAGTGAAGAACATGGCCAGCGAGACCGCGGCGGCGGGGATTCTCGATCGTCCGACGCAAGGCCTGCCAATCACGCTGGAGGCCTACCTCTAGTCCGAAGTTCGCACTGGTCGCGATCTGAAGGCCGAGTCCTGTCAGGGGGTTATTTGGAAATTGGCGCGGATTTTGTGTCCATGTAGGGATTCCCAAATCGGCCGGGATGTGATCCGATTCGGCCGGGTTCATCGAGACGGTGCCCAATCGGTCGTCTCCGCCGGCGGTGCTGTTGCGGGAGAGTTATCGCGACGAAGCTGGCCGCGCACACTGGCCAACCTGAGCAAGCTGCCGGGTTATGTGATCGATGGTCTGAAGGCGCTGCTGAAGGGCGGCACGGTGATCAGGACCCGGGCCGGAGGAGATGCAGGTCGAGCGCTCGCTGCCGCATGGCCATGTGGCGGCGTCGCTCGGGATGCTGCGCCGGATCGCGCTGGACCGGCTGATCCTGAGCACGGCGGAAGGACGCGGCGTCGCGACGGTATTGCCATCTGGTGGTGGCGATGATCGTGGCTCCAAGTTGGGCTTTGTCCGCGCGGTGGATGGAACTGCTGGCCGCCACCGAACGCGAGCTTGCCCGCATCCCAGCCGCAGGTCCGCCGCAGGCACTCGCGGCTGTGCAGTGCCGCCGAGATTGCCTGGCGGCCGGCGCCGTGCTGAACAGCCGGAAGATGGCCAAGCATCTCACCATCGAGATCCACGATGACCACTTCGCATTCCAGCGCCGGATCGAACGGATCGAGGCGGAAGCTCGAACTCAACGGCATCTACGTGATCCGCACATCCGTGCCGGTCGAGTATCTCGATGCGAATGAAGCCGTGCAGGCCCACAAGGATTTGTCACGGGTCGAATGCGCCTTCCGCAGCCTGAAGACCGTCGATCTTGATATCCGCCCGATCCGCCACTGGACCGCACCGCGCGTGCGCGCCCACGTCTTGCTGTGCATGCGTCGCCTTGACGTAGTGATGGCGATGCCGCTGCGGCGGGATCTGCAGCGCGCGCTTGCCCCAATGCACACAGTTGTAGCGAGCGACCTGGCGCTCCGCCTGCACACACAGCACATCGGCCAGCGGCGGGCCGGCATAGGCGACGAACGCCGTTCCCGGCTCCGCCGCCGGTTTGCCGAAGCGGGCGTTGTAGTCCGGCACGAACACCTCTCGCAGATACCCATTCGCCGCCGCCATCGTGCTCATCCCAACCCGGCGCAGCTCCGGCGGCAAACGCTGCTGCAGCGTGCCGAACACCCGCTCCATCCGTCCGCGCCCTTCCGGCGAATACGACGGGATGTGACGGATGCCGAGCCGTGCCAGCGCCCGACCGACCTGCGTCGGCTGCGTCTTGGCAACCTTGCCCCCGGCCTTTGGCGTCAGGAAGTAGTGCGAGCCGCGGTCGGTATACAACGCACCGAACAGGCCGTGCGCGCCGATCGTCTCGCATAGACCGAGAAAGCTCGACATCGTGCCTTCCTGCGCGACCAGCAGCTGCCGAGTAGATCACTCCGGTCGCGTCATCCAGCGTCACCACGAGGTCGAGGTCGTGATCGAGCGCGCCGATCCAGCGATGCGTCGAGCCGTCTTGGAACAGCAGCATCCCCGGCAACGGCCGGCGTGGACGCTTCTTGCGATGCTGACCGCGCCGTTTGGCCTTGGCGACCAACCCCGCCGACTGTAGCGCCAGACGCGTCACCGTGTAGCCCAGCGTGTAGTTGTGCCGCTTGCGCAGCTCCTCATGGAAGTGCTTTGCGGTGAAGTCGGCATATTCCTCTCGGTAAAGCCGACGCATGCGCTCCAGTTCGCTCTCCGGCGCCCGCCGCCCGCTCACCCGGCCAAGCCGGCGATCGCGCAGGCCGTCCACACCGTCCACCTCGTAGCGGCTGCGCATCCGGCGAAAATGCCGGGCTGAGATGCCCAGCAGTTCACCCGCCTCTTCCGCCGTCAGACGCCCTTCTTGTGCCGATCCAACGCATCCTCGAACCGCGTCACAAACACCTCCCATAACGCCGTCGTCCGACGCATCCGCCACCTCCAGAACAGGTGACGAACAAGACGGACAACCCATGCGCTACGTAAGGCGGACAACAAACGCTACCAACACCTGCATCTGGCAACCCTTGCACCAAGGTCCCTCACAGAGAACAATGAGCACTGAAGCAATGAAATCGCGGCCGCGCCGCCAAGTGGAGAGGATGCTATGGATCTCGGATTGCAAGGCAAGCATGCGATCGTGACTGGCGGAAGTCGGGGCATTGGCAAAGCCATCGCTCGGGAACTGGCTAGCGAAGGCGTCGATGTGGCGATAGTCGCGCGGACCAAGGGGGATCTGGAGGCGACGGCGCGGGAATTGGGAGCTGAGACGAACCGGCGCATCCTTCCTCTCGCGGCCGATGTTACTAGCAAGGAGCAGGTGGACCGCATGGTCGCCGAGGCGGCACAGCAACTGGGCGGCGTGCACATCCTGGTCAACAGCGGCTCCGCGCCGGGGGGTTCGGCCACCGCGACCGGTCCGATCGAAACGGTCGTCGATGAGGATTTGATAGAGGATTTCAACGTGAAATATGTTGGAGCGCTGCGCTGCTCCCGCGCTGTCATTCCGCTCATGAAGACGACGGGCTGGGGCCGCATCATCAACATCAGTGGCGCCAACGCCCGCAACGCCGGCAATCTCAGCGGCGGAGCACGCAATGCCGGCCTGGTGCACATGACAAAGACGCTGGCGGTCCAATTGGGCCGCCATGGGATCACGGTCAATTGCATCCATCCCGGCACGACCCGCACCGAGCGTACGCCGAGTTTGCTAGCGGCCCGCGCCACCCAGCTGGGCGTATCCCCGGAAGAGGCGGAGCGGCGGGACTTCGCTCCAGACTCTCCGCGCGGAAATGCCATCTGCCGCATGGTGGACGCCTCGGAGATCGCATTCGTCACGGTATTCCTGGCCTCGGACAAGGCCTGGGCGGTCTCCGGCGAACTGGTCGCGGCTACCGGGGGAGCCGGGCGAACGGTCCATTACTGAATCGCACGGATACCGGTCCTGTCACCAGGCCGGGCTTGGCCCACGGCTGTCCGGCAAGGGTCTTGCATGGGTGATCCTGCCTTCGCGGCGTGTACCGCGGAACCGCCATAACCGATCCAAATGCCTCGCGAACCTTCCGGACGGACATTGCACAGGGGCAAATGCTGCTCGTCTTCATCTATGAACCGGTGGCATCTGGAAAGCTGACGATCGCGCGTGAACTTGCTGGCCGGACGGGCCTGCCTCTGTTTCACAACCATTCGGCGGTCGATGCCGTCGAAACAGCATTCCCTTCGGTTCAACGAACTTCGTACGGCCGCGCGAGCATTTCTGGTTGCCAATGATCGGAGAGGCGGTGAGAGCTGACCGCTCACTGATCTTCACCTTTGCTCCTGAGCCCACCGTGACGCCCGGCTTTGCCGCGCGCGTTCGTAAACTGTTCAGTCGTGACCCCGATGCGGTCGAGCCCAGAGCAGTAGCCGAAGCAATTGTCAGGTCTATGTCGGGTTAGGCCGGTGCCGGGGCGCGTGCCGCCCCTGCGCTTGGAGGCAAAGGCGGCTATCGCCAACGAATGACCTGATGTTGAGGCAGACCTTTATCGCCATGCATCATGCGCGTTTATATCGAGGGATCTCGTCAAGGCTCATGACGCCGACGGCCACCGCCCTGGTCCAAAGAACGGAGACGCGGTGATCCCATAGGCGGCCCCCCGTTTGCTTGCGCGCAAAGCCCTGCTCCATGATGTTCCTCCGTCCAACGAAGCAGGAAAACGCGCATGTTGATGAGCACCAACCGCATCCTGGTCAGTCACGTTGGCAGTCTGCCGCGTGCCGCACGATTGACCGACCTGCTGATCCGCCAGGAAGCTGGCGAGACGATCGATACCGCTGAGTTGGCCCGCGAGGTAGAGACGGCAACCGGTTATGCGATCGGCAAACAAGTCGAAGCTGGCGTTGACGTGGGCAACGATGGCGAACAATCGCGCGTCGGATTTCAGACCTATGTGCCGCGGTGCCTATGTGGCTTCGGCGGTGAGTCCAAACGTCCGCCGGCGCGGGACCAGCTCGAATTCCCCAGCTATGTCCGGCAGACTGCCATGCGTTTTCCGCACACGGCGCGCGCAATGAACGCGCCGGCCGCGTTATCGGATGTGCAGTATGTCAACAGCGCACCGATCAATGAAGACGCCGCGAGGCTCAAGCGCATGGGAGGCCGTTTCAGCGAATGTTTCATGACGGCGCCGTCACCGGGCATCGTTGCGACGACCATGCTCAATCAGCATTACGAGAGCCACGAGGCCTATCTGATGGCCCTGGCGAAAGCGCTGTCCAACGAATATCGGGCCATCCACGACGCCGGCCTGATCCTGCAGATCGACAGCCCGGACCTGGCGATGGAGCGGTATCGGTTTTTCAACGGTCTGACTGACGCCGAATTCTTCCGCCAGCTCGAACTGCATATCGCGGCGATCAATCTTGGCATCGAGGGCATTCCCCGCGACCGCATCCGGCTGCATGTCTGCTGGGGTAACAATGACGGGCCGCATATCTACGACATTGCGATGGCGGCCATCCTGCCGGAGCTGTACCATGCCAACGTCGGAGCACTTTCGATCGAGTTCGCCAATCCCCGGCACCAGCATGAATACGATGCACTGCGCAACAACCCGCTGCCCGCGCATATGCTGCTGATGCCCGGCGTTCTCGATACCACAACGAATTTCGTCGAGCATCCGGAACTTGTCGCCCGGCGCCTCGAGGAAGCGGTGTCCGTGGTCGACGACCGTGAGCGGGTCATCGCCGGAACGGATTGCGGCTTTGGCACATTCGCCGGCCGCGAGTACGTGGCCGAAGAGATCGTCTGGGTGAAGCTCGCTGCAGCCGCCGAGGGCGCGCGCATCGCGTCGCGTCGGTTGTGGGGCCGTGCGGGCGAGTGATGTCACATTGGCCGAAAACGGCGACCATCCGCCCAGGGTCACATCCTGACTGATGGTCCTGCACGGACACCGCCTCGCCGCAACCTGTCGAAACCTCTGCGCCGAGGGCCTGGTAATAAACGGCGTACGAATCTCGATGCTCTCGCGCGGCGGAGCGTCAATCGACCTGCCCGCGGTCGCAGGTGGAGGAGCGCGAGCTATGCCTCTCACCCCTGGTCCACCGCGCCTTCGCGGTGCAGATTGGCGGCCCTGAGCAATTCGGGAGGAACCCATGGCCGGCAAGGTGATCATCAGTTGCGCTGTCACCGGCGCCATCCACACACCCAGTATGTCGGACTATCTGCCGATCACGCCGGAGGAAATTGCACGGTCCTCGATAGAGGCGGCTGAGGCGGGTGCAGCGATCATCCATCTGCATGCACGCGACCCGAACACCGGGGAGCCGACGCCTGACCCAGCGGTATTCATGCGCTTTCTGCCGGTGATCAAGCAGAACGTCGACGCTGTGGTGAACATCACCACTGGCGGCGGTCTGAATATGACGCTGGACGATCGCCTCGCGGCACCGCTGCAGGCGAAGCCGGAGATGTGCAGCCTCAACATGGGCAGCATGAACTTCAACATCGCGCGCGCCGGCGATCGGGTGAAGACATGGAAGCACGCCTGGGAGAAGCCGTATCTCGACCGCACTGACGATCACATCTTTCGCAACACGTTCCGCGACGTTGCCGGGATTGTCGAACGACTGGGCAAGGCACACGGCACGCGCTTCGAGTTCGAGTGTTATGATGTGGGGCACCTCTACAATCTAGCCTATTGTCTAGATCAGAAGATCGTCGAGCCGCCGCTGTTCGTGCAGACGATCTTCGGCATTCTTGGTGGCATCGGTGCTGATCCTCGCAATTTGCTGTTCATGAAGGAGACCGCCGACAAACTGTTCGGCGACGCCTATGTTTGGTCGGTGCTCGCGGCGGGTCGGCATCAGATGGCGTTCATCACCATGGCCGGCGTCCTCGGCGGCAACGTCCGCGTCGGGCTGGAGGACAGCCTGTATATCGGCCGCGGCGCGCTGGCGAAGTCGAACGCCGAGCAGGTGGCGAAGATCCGCCGCATACTCGAGGAGCTGAGTTTGGAAATCGCTACGCCAAAGGAGGCGCGGGAGGTGCTCAAGCTGAAGGGTGGCGATCGCGTCGGATTTTGATCAGCCGAGGCGCGCAACGCGTCCCGCCACCAAACGCACCTTGCGCGGCGCGGCGAACCAGATGGCGATTGCCGACAGCAGACTGCAGAAGATCCCAATCCAGAAGGCGATGGTGTAGCTGCCGGTTGCATCGTGCAGCGCTCCGGTCAACCACGGCCCGACAGCGCCGCCACCGATCGAGGCCAGCATCAATGTGCCGAAGATCGTGCCGTAGTGCCGACCCTGGAAGATCTCCGCGGGTATGGCAGCGATGACGGAAGTGATGCCGTAGCCGAGTACCCCTTGCGCCGCGATCATGACGTACAGGAGGAACGGTGTCGGCGAGTCATGCAACAGCAGTAGCACAACGAATGTCGCGGCAAATCCAAGATTGCCTACGGCCCACACGAACTCGCGCCCGATGCGATCGGATAGATGGCCGAGTCCTATCTGCCCGGGGATGCCGGCAAGACTGACGCCGCCCAACGCCCAGGCGGCGAGGGCAGGGCTGAACCCGATCTCCACAAGGTATTTCGTCTGATGCACCTGCACCGCGTACCAAACGAACAAGGCACAGAAGTACCCGATGGCAATCCACCAGAAACGACTCGTGCGCATGGCGCGGCCAAGAGTCCAGTCTATTGCGACCCACGCCTGATCAACGACATTCTCGCCAGCCCGACCCATTGCGGCGATACGTGAAGAACGCTCGCCATCGGGCTCGAGCCCGATGTCCTCCGGCCGTCTTCGCACCAGGAGATTGAGTGGCAACAGCAGGATCAGCACCAAGACGCCAAGTGCCATGCACGCGGTGCGCCAGCCCGCGCTTGTGATCAGGGCTTGCAACCACGGCAGCAAGATGATCGAACCCACGCCCACTCCTGAGAACGCGATGCTCACGGCAAGGCCGCGACGGCGGACGAACCAGTTCGGCAGGAACAGCCCTTGGCCGGTGTAGCCCAGGCAGACGCTGCCGCCACCGACCAGCATGCCAAGTGTCGCGTAAAGCTGCCATGGTTGCTGCACCAGCGTCGCCAACAGCAGGCCTGACCCGATCAGGAGCACGCCCAGTTCGTTGACGACGAGCGGTCCGCGCCGGTCCATCAGCCTGCCGAGCGATGGGCTCATGATGGCGGAGACGATGAAGCCGAATGAGAAGGCGCCGGCTGTCGTGCCGCGTTCCCAGCCGAACTCGTCGAGGATCGGGGGGAATAACAGTGAGAATGCAGTGCGCGCGTTCACGGCTATGCCCATTGTGACGAAAACGACCGCTACGATGAGCCAGCCATAGAAGAACGGCAGGCGCGCATAGAAGGAGCGCGGTGACGCTGACGTCATTTCGACACTGCCTTTCGGCGTGCCTCGCGTGCATGGCGTTCGCCGTATTTCATGCCTTCCAGCTTGAGCCCGTCGGGATCGAGGAAGAACACCGCATAGTAGTCGTCATAATGCTCGCCAGCGGGGTCAACGATGGTTGCGCCGAGTTCGAGCAGGAAGGCCTGCAAGTCATCGACATCCCTGCGGCTGCGCAGCTGGAACGCATAGTGATGGAAGCCAACATCGCCTATGCGGAACTTGTGCGCGTGACCCTCAGTATCGGCCGGGCCGATCCAGAACCGCGTCTTGCCATTGGTCCAGCCGATCGCGTCCTCGTATTCATCAGAGATCTCGAAGCCGAGGAATCCGAACAACCGGCCGTAGAAGGTCTTCGACTTCTCGTAGTCGCTGACCCTGATCACCAAGTGATCGATACCGACGACGCGTGCCACGCTGTCCTCCCGGTTCTGGCGTGACCGACCGTTACGTTGGCGCGATCGCCTGCGACCCGCTAGGACATGTGCCTCGCTGTCTGATTGAACAGCATGCGGCGCTCCTCGTCAGTCGGTGGTGCGCGGCGGCGCAGCTCCTTGCCGAGATCGATGCCGCGCTGCACCGCCGGTCGCTGCTTGATCGTTTCACGCCAGCGGGTGACGTTGGGGAACTCGTCGAGCGCCTGACCCAGCGGCTTCGAGATCAGCACCCAGGGAAACGAAGCCATGTCCGCGATCGAGTAATCGCCGAGAATGTATTCCCTCCCTTCTAATCGCCGCTCCAGCACCCCGAGGCAGCGATTGTATTCGTTCGCATAGCGCTGATGCGAATACGCATGTTCACCCTGGGCGTAATTGACGAAGTGGCTGAGCTGTCCTGCCATCGGGCCAAGGTTGCCGACCTGCCAGAACAACCACTCGAGCGTCTCCTTGCGTCCTTGCGGGTCGGTTGGCATGAAGTGGCCGCACTTCTCCGCCAGATGCACCAGGATAGCGCCACTCTCGAACACCGACACCGTCCCGCCATTTGATTCGTGATCGACGATGGCCGGCATCCTGTTGTTCGGGCTTATCGCCAGGAATTCTGGCTTGAACTGATCGCCCTTGCCGATATTCACCGGCACCATGCGATACGGCAGATCGCACTCCTCCAGCATGATCGACACCTTCCAGCCGTTCGGCGTCGGCCAGTAGTAGAAGTCGATCATGCCTCGATGCCTTCCGCAAAACCGATCTCTGCCAGGATATCGTCGGTGTGCTCTCCGAGCGCCGGCGCGCCGCGGCTGACGGACGTTGGCGTGGCAGAGAACAGGGCCGCCGGTCGCGCCTGGCGCAGTCGACCAGCACCGGGGTGCTCCGTCTCCACGACGATGCCGTTCGCCGCTACCTGGGGGTGGCCGATCATTCGGCTGCGTGTCAGCACCGGTGCACAGGGCACGCCTGCCGAGGTCAGTCGCTCCAGCCACTCCAAGGCGGGACGCGTGCGCAGCACCTCCTGCGTCATCGCCAGCCGCTCATTGATGTGCTTGTGCCGCAGCGCCGGCGTCGCGAAGCGCGAATCCTCAAGCCACTCGGGCCGATCCAGCGCACGCGTCAGCGCCGCCCACTCGCGGTCGGTCTGGACTGCCGCGCTGATGTAGTCGTCGGCAGTCTCGTAGATCAGGTCTATGAAGCTCGCCGCCTCCTGCTGCGGCAGTTCGCCGCCAACGAATGTCTGGCTTCCCATGTCGGAGCCCCACAGGAACGCCACCACTGCATCCAGCATGGAGAGCCGCACATGCTGGCCCTGCCCTGTCCGCTCGCGCGACAGCAGCGCGGCGGTGATCGCCTGGGCCGCCACGACCCCGGTCAGCTTGTCGGGCACGATGGTGCGGACCAGACGTGGCCGCTCCTGGTCCGAGCCGCCCTGGATGCTGGCCAGTCCGGAGAGCGCCTGGATCAGCGGATCGTAGACCGGCTTCTGGGCGAAGGGACCTTCTTCGCCGAAGCCACTGATCGAGACATAGATGATGTCGGGCGCCAGCGCGCGAACTGCTTGCTCGCCGAAGCCCATGCGGTCGATCACCCCGCTGCGGAAGTTCTGGATGAACACGTCCGCGCTGACGACCAGCCGCTTCAGTGCGTCTATCCCGGCCGGCGTTTTCAGGTCCAGCACGATAGAGCGCTTGTTGCGGTTGTTGTTGAGGAACGAGGCGGAGAAATCGCCCCGCCGGTTGGCCGCCGCTCGCGTGTGATCGCCGCCCTGCGGGTTCTCGACCTTGATGACATCGGCACCCTGGTCGGCCAGCAGCATAGTGGCCGAAGGCCCCGACACCATCGAGGTGAGGTCAATGATCCGATAGCCATGCAACGGTCCCGGCATCTTGGGCGTCCTTGAGCAGCGTCGCATTTGCACATCGGCCATCGTGCCGGATGGGTCAAGCTCACGACATAGTGATGCTGCAATTGCGAAGGGAGTGGCAATATTCCTGTCGCATACCTTCGGGAGAGCGCTTCCAAGAGGCAGGACCCCCGTCCCGGAGCCGTCAGAAGAGGTTCAGCCGTGAAACCATACTTGAGCCAGGCGCCGTTCGGCCTGGATGTTACCCTGCCGTGCCCCACGACCGCCGCCGCAGGCCGTGACCAATGAGGTGGCACAAGCACACGGACAATGCGTCGAGCGAGGTGGCCAGGACGGCGCTGCTCGCCAGTCTCATCGCTGCACTTTTGGTATGTTCGGTCGCCGTGGTGTCCGCCGCCAGGACGATCGACATCGGCCCGAAAGTCGGAGACATTCTGGTGTTCCGTCAGGGCTCCCGGATGCCGGCTGAATGGGAGTTTACGGTCGCCACCGCATCGGCACCCAGCACGATATGCAGCCTGCGGCCGACCGTCATGGCGTCGGACGGAGGTAGTTTGGTTGTGGAGGAGCGGATCCAGGCACCGCGCGCGTTCCAAGTGCACTGGGCGGGCGGTCGCACCAGCGACAGCGCCGCCGATTGCGGCAGAGATGCCCAGCTTGTCGTGGCCGGAGCGGACTTGCAGTTGCTGATGAACGCTGTCGGTGGTGCGGGCGTCGAGCACAAGGCCTTCCCTCACCTCTGAGCTGCATTGACCAAACATAGCTAAGGTTCAAGAACCGTGCGGCGACACCGGCGAAGGCGAGCCAGCCCGGCATCCACAGCAGTCGCGCAATTTCTCTTGAACTACGCTTCGCCACCCTGCAGTCGGCGCGAGTAGCCCAGCGCGGCCACGAACAGATAGACCTTAAACCGCCACGCCGCCGATCTCCACCCGGCGTTGCCGAAGTCGATCTGTAGCTGTTCACCCGGCTGCGTCTCAAAGCGCAACTTCGCCCGCGCCGCAGGGATCAGCCCTCGCCATAGCGGTGCCACCGCGCGCCAGATGCCGGCCGCAGAAGATGTAGAGCGGCAGATAGCAGTAACAGTCATAATAGCCGTGGAAGAACCGGCCTTCCTGATGTCCATGCAGCGGATCGTCCGTCGCGTCGAGGTCGAGAATGATTGGACTTACCCCGGTTTCGTGGAGAGTTGAGCGTTTGGGATCAGGCTATCTGATCTGACGGCATGTTGCCCCTCCCGTTTCGAGACATTCTTTGGTTCGGCCCCTGGCAGAGCCATTCTTCCGTCCCGGCCCGCACGATGGGTGCGGCCTTCGCGCACAGCGGCGGTCAAGGACGGCCCCTCTTGGGGCCGCCCGAAGGGCTTGTCCTTGACGGCCGCGAGCACGATGGCAGGCTGGCGTGCGTCGGGGCTGACAGCGACAGCGTGATGCTGACGCTCGTAGTCGATCGGTGAGAGATATGCGATCGAGGAGTGTCGGCGGCGCGGATTGTAGAAGCCCTCGATGAATTCGAAGACTGCACGACGCGCTTCTGCCTGTGTCTTGAACCGGCACCGATCGAGCAGCTCGCATTCGAGGGTTGCGAAGAAACTCTCGCACATGGCGTTGTCGTACGCGTCGCCGACCGAGCCCATTGAGGGGCGTACACCTGCATCGCGGCAGCGGCGGCCGAACTCGATCGAGGTGTACTGCGAACCCTGGTCGGAGTGATGGATCACGTCCCTCGGCCGTCGCGTCGCCAGCGCCATGTTCAGGGCATCGAGCACCAGTTGTTTGGCCAGTGTCGTGGCCATCGACCAGCCGACAATGCGACGGCTGAAGGCGTCGAGCACGACGGCGAGATAGAGAAAGCCTGCCCAGGTCGGGATGTAGGTGATATCGGCAACCCACAGCCGATCAGGCGCTTCCGCCGTGAAGTTGCGCTCGACCAGGTCGGGTGCCTGGCGGCCACCATCCTTGACCGTGGTGATGACGAACTTGCGCCGGCACACTCCGGCAACCCGGCCCGCGTCATCAGTCGTGCGACCCGCTTGGCCAACCCGAATGCCCTTCCGCCAGCTCGGCATGGATGCGCGGCGCACCGTAGGTGCCGCGCGAAGCTGTGTGCGCGGCACGGATCGCCGCGATCAGCACCGCGTCTGTCTCGGCACGCTGCGACGGATGCCGCTTCACCCACGCATGATAGCCGCTGGAGGAGACACCCAGCACTCGGCACATCGTGGCGATCGGATAGTCCGCCTGGCGATCGCTCACGAACCGGAACCCTTCGATGGGATCGCGTTCGTCTCCCGAGCGAACCAGGCCGCCGCCTTTGAGAGGATCTCCCGCTCCAGCCGGAGCTGGCGGTTCTCACGCCGCAGCCGGCTCAGCTCCTCGCGCTCCGCCGTCGTCAGGCCGCCGTCGCCGCGGCCGGCGTTGCGCTCGAATTGCGCCACCCAATTCCTGATCGACTGCGCCGTCGGTTCAAACTCTTGCGCCAGTTCCTCAGGCGTGCGGCCACCATACACCAACTCAACTATCTGGCGACGGAACTCAGGCGGGTAGGCTCTCCTTGTCTTGGCCATCGTGGACTCCTCGAACCCAAATAATCCGGTGTCCACGAAACCGGGGCAACTTCAGATCTGCTCTGGCGGGCGTCGATGCGCCTCCAGGAACACCTCGACAAACAACCGCTCGATCGCCGTCGGATCGTGGCTCACTTTATGATACCGCGTCGCGGTTGGCCGGCTCAGTTCCAACCGGTTCAGCGTCGACTTGCCCGCCAGCGGCGCGAATCCGACCGCTTCGCCGACAGCTTGCCCGCAAACCGCAGCACTGTCGTCCGCACTTCGTCCTGATCGTTCATCCTCGTGCCCAACGCGATCCGGTCACCCGTGCAGCACGAGCGTGTCGACCGCATGCTCAATCAGTTCTGGCGTCCGTGCGTCGGTGAAGCACGCGGCAAACCGCTCCTTCAGGCAGTGAAGGAGATCAGCTCCTCATGTCGTCTGAGACTCAGTTTGCCATGTCCCGCGATAGACGGCCGCCTATGCGCATATGACCAGACACAGCGCGGGACTGTGGCGCAGGCGATGGCTGCCGACGTGTTGTTGTTGGAGGCACATCGCACCTGCCGCCCCTACGCCGTGAAAGAGAAACAGGACGGCACCAAAATCGAAGCGAACGCCCTCCCGTCGCGGACATTGGCCGTGAAGTATCTCAACTGGCGAGGCAAGTTGAAGTTGAAGCCGGTGAACGGCATCGCGTCGGCGCTCTTGCTGCATGCTGACGGTACGATCCACTACGCCGAAGGTTATGACGAACCCTCTGGCATGTGGTCCCAGAAATGTTCCCGACTTATCCGGGCTCATTCCGAATCGTTCGACAAAGGCGGAAGAGGCGGCGATTCTGCTAGTGCGACGGACAATCGCTACCTTCTGCTTGGCCGACGCGCCGACAGTTGATGATAAGATGCTGGGCGGTGGTGGACGTCACTAAGCCACCGGGTAAGGACGGTCGCCGTGACCTTTGCCGCGGAAATTGGCGACGTGCGCCGGTTCGATACACCACGGCAGCTGATGTCCTTTCTCGGCTTGGTGCCGGCGGAAAGCTCGACGGGCGACACCGTGCGGCGCAAGGGGCTGACCCTGGCGGGCAATCGACGCCCCGCCGGGTTTTGCGCCTGGACATATCGTTAACCCTCTGGGTATGCGAAACCGTGCGAGATCGCATTGAAGGCCTGCGCAAGCCGGTGCGCGATATCACCTGGAAAGCCCAGCCCCGGTTGTGTGCTGGGTATCGTCGGCTAAGCGCTACCGGCAAGAAGCTGCCCGTGGTGATAGCTGCCATTGCTCGCGAGATGGCAGCATGGGCTATCGGTCTTGAGGTTGTGAGGTCGCGCCGGCGTAGCCACGCTGTCCCCGGCTTTCCGCCGCACAGCGCCGGGGTGGGGCCACGGTGGGGAACTCCCGTCGCTAACTTAGCTACCGCGTTTCAATCCCCCCAAGTGAACGCAGTGATGTTGCTTACGCAGCCAAGTTAACCTTTCACTACAAAATGCGTGATGTTCCAGACGGACTACAGACTATGGGAGCGCAACATTCGGTCAGCCAGGCACGTGCTTTTGCATCCAGATGTGGACCGACTTCCGCCAGTACCCGCGCGTGATACGCATTCAACCATGCCAGCTCGAATGTATCGAGCATTGCCGGATCAAGCAGCTGCTTATCGAACGGCGCCAGAGAGAGGGTCTCGAAGCGCAGGAATGGCTTGCTGGCACCGGTCAGTTCCGCCACCCTCACTAGCAGGAGATTCTCCAGCCTTATCCCGTAGCGATCGGCAAGATAGTACCCTGGTTCATTAGACAATATCATTCCAGGCTCGATCGGTACTGGTTGAGCGTGACGCGACAGGCTCACCGGTCCTTCGTGCACAGAGAGAAAACTGCCTACACCATGACCGGTACCATGATCGTAATCCAATCCGACCTGCCACAATGCACGTCGCGCAAACGCATCCAAATGTGCTCCGCCGACGCCGTGGGGGAATACGAGCGTGGCCACTGCGATGTGTCCCTTCATCACCCGTGTCACGCGTTCACGCAATTCTTGCGGCGCATCGCCGGGCCCTGTCCAGATCGTGCGGGTAATGTCGGTCGTGCCGTCGAGGTACTGCGCCCCGGAATCAATTAGGTACACTTCGTTCGGTCGAATTCGCCGATTGCTCTCAGCAGTAACGCGATAGTGGATGATCGCGGCGTGCTCGCCGGCACCTGAAATCGCCGGGAAGCTCTCGCCACGAAAGTGGACAACCTGTTCGCGCAAGGCCAATAGCTTGGCTGCCGCCGAAATTTCGGTCTCGCTGCCCCGCGAGCCCGCCTCCGCGAGGAAGTGGAGGAATTGGTTCACCGCAACTGCATCACGCCGATGAGCGCAACGCGCGCCTTGCTGCTCGACCTCGTTCTTGCACGCCTTCGGCAGTAGACATGGATCGGGTCCTGCGACCACTGCCGCCCCCGCTTTCCGCAGCGCTTGAGCGAACCAGACTGGACTGCCCGCGGCGTCAACGCGAACCCGCTTGCCGCCAAGGCGCTCGAGCGCCGGTGCCAGGGCGGCGTGCCCTGCCACAGAGACCGAGTTGCCGAGCCAGGCGCGGGTGGCTTCTGGAAGCTTCGCGGTATCCATGAAGAGCTCCGTGCCGCCGTCGGCATGCGCGAGGGCAAATCCGAGAGCGAAGGGGACGAATGGTACGTCGCCACCACGGATGTTCAGCAGCCAAGCAATCGAGGCGGGATCGCTGATCACTGCTGCGTCCTGCTTCGCGTCGCGCAGCAGGGCGGCAATCTGCCTGCGTTTCTCCTCCGCGCTGCGACCGGCGTACTCCAGCGGGTGCGCCCTGGCCGGCGAGAGCGGCGGCGGCGGCCGGCCAGTCCAGATGGCGTCGATGGGGTTTGAATCCATTGCAACCATGTTGAGACCGCGATCGGAATAGCGCAGCAGCCCCTCCTCGCTGATCAACAGGGGGTCGTAGCCGAGCTTCGCGCCCGCGGGTGTATTGGCTGCGAGCCAGCCGGCCGGCGGCTCCTCGGTGACGTGCAGACGCTCCCAGAGACCGGGATCGGTTTGCGCCGCGAGCTGCACCACGTAGCGGCCATCGGTGAAGATCGCTGCTTTGTCCTGGAGAACCGCAGCCAGTCCGGCACTTCCCGTGAACCCGGTAAGCCAAGCGAGCCGCTCGGCGGAAGCCGGAACGTACTCGCCCAGATGCTCGTCGGCACGGGGAACAATGAGGCCGGTCAAATCCTGGCGTTTGAGAACCTGGCGCAGGTTCGTCAGGCGCTCTCCCCAAATGCCAGTCATCTCTTGACCCCTCCGCGCCGGGTTGCCGTCAATTTTTCATAACTCATTAAGGATCCATGCGTCGCGTGCATGTCTGGCGGAATGATTCGGCAATTTCTTGCAAATACATCGAGGCTTATGTTGCGTCGTAATAAGAGTTGGGGGCGCGCCTCGCCGCGATGACGCGCGCCGGACCCAGTGGCCTGTTTTTGGGATTGAGACCCATGAGTGCTCGCACAACCAACGACCAATTCAACCTCTCGCTCGGTAACCTGTCCTACATCGGCGCTTCATACGAAGAGGCGTCTCCGTCGGTCATTAAGCCGCGGGCGCATCGGGTCCGTGCATGGATAGCCCACCTGCTCGTCACGGCCGCCGAATGGCACCGTCGTCGCACCATCATGCAGGAGATGGCGATGATGACCGATCGCGAACTCTCTGATATCGGCCTGTCACGATCCGACCTACCGCGTATATTCGACCCGACTTTCGGGGCGGACCGCCCCCGCCGTGGCGACTACATCGCCTACTGAGGCCCAGCGCAGCCTGTCGGTACCCTTGACTTACCGACGTAGGACTAACGTCGTCCACGGGTCCTCGTAAAGAGCGGTCTCCAATCGAAGGCCATGTCGGCGGTGAGCAGCGAGGACACCACGTACGTGTGTTCGCAGCAGGCCGGATACAATGGCTGTCCCACCGGGCACCAGATGCAATGCCAAACGGCGCGCCATCAAGCATAGCGGGCGTGCCAGGACGTTGGCGAGCACCAGATCGTAGGGGCCGCAGGCGCGGACTGGCGATGATTGCCAACCATCCGCCAACCGAACCTTGACGAGCCGTCCTAGTCGGTTCTGCGTCACGTTTTGTTGCGCGACACGCACCGAGAATGGCTCGATGTCGGTGGCCATCACGCGGCGGTGCACTAGGCGAGCCGCGGCCATAGCCAGAATCCCGGAACCAGTGCCTAAATCCAGGATCCGCCGAGGTCGACGCCATACAATTCGCTCCAAGGCACGCAGACACCCGCGCGTGGAACCGTGTTCTCCAGATCCGAAGGCAAGGCCGGCATCAAGGGTGAGGGTGATCCGGCCTGGCCAGGGAGCGTTGTGCAAATGTGTTCCGCGTACGGCGAAGCGGCGGCCGACCAGTTGTTCAGGAAACGATGCGTGGGTTCGCGCCAGCCAGCCCGTGATCTGCGTCGGAGCCCGCTGTACCGGTACCTCGACCCCGGTCAGGCCTGCTGCCAGAACAAGTGCAGCCGACAACGGCAACTCGTTGCCCCCGACCGGCTTCACACCTTCCACATGCCAGGCTCCCGTTTCGTGGTCCCGGAAAAAGCCAACGGAAGCGCAGACGCTTGACAGCGCCAATTCGTAAGCCTCAAGCGCGGCCTCGGGCACTTCGACCGACAAGGTCTCAAGAGCTTCGGCTTGCCGCTTCAAGGTCGCCACCAATTGGGCCGCGGGCCGCCTTCACACCTTCTCCATGAACCGATAAGGCGGGCGCGAAGCGCGTGCTCGATCGAACGCGACATCCAGTCTGTCTTGTTCGGCCGCCTTGACGGTCCCGTAGCCGTACTTCTGGTGAAATACACGAGTGCCGACAGAGGTTGCATCGATTCGTGAGCGGCGCTCCGGCTGCTCCCACACCTCGATAGTGCGGGCTCGCCGCGCCATCAGCGGGAACTGGCCGGTGAATGTCGTCGCCGACAGCACCCTTGCAAGCGCCGCAGAACGGGTCTGCTCGATGTCGGCCTCCGGCAATTCTTCGATGAATAGGCTCGGAATGCTGCTCTGCCAGCTGGCATATATCCGCCGGCTGGCAGCGTGACTGATAATCGCCCGCCGCCGCGCGGGTTAGCCCGACATAAGCTAGCCGCCGCTCCTCCTGCAGCGACTTCACTCCACCTTCATGCAGGGCACGCTGATTCGGAAACAACCCCTCTTCCCAGCCGGGCAGAAACACCTTATCGAATTCAAGCCCCTTTGCGGCGTGGAGGGTCATAAGGCTGACTCGGTCGCCTTCGGCTACTTTGTCGTTCTCCATGACCAGCGATATGTGGTCCAGGAAGCCGGACAGCGTCTCGAAATCGGCCATCGCGCGAACCAGTTCCTTAAGATTTTCCAGCCTCCCAGGCGCCTCGGGCGACTTGTCCCGTTGCCACATGTCTGTGTAACCGCTCTCGTCAAGCATGGTGGCGACGGTTATCACGTGACCCTCCCTCACCAGTAGCTCGCGCCAGCGGACGAAGCCACGCAGTAGCTCATCCAGCTGCTCTTTCACCCGGCCCTTCAGGGCGGCACTCGCGACGAGCTTCGCGGCCGCTTCCGTCAACGGCACGCGATCCAATCGGGCGGCGTCATGAATAGTCCGCAATGCCACCTCACCTACGCCGCGTCGCGGCACGTTGACGATCCGCTCGAACGCCAAATCGTCTGCCGGCTGTACTGTCAGGCGCATATAGGCGATGGCGTCGCGGATTTCCTGACGCTCGTAGAACCGCTGCCCACCGATCACGCGATATGGGGCGCCGAGGGCGATCAGCCGTTCCTCAAAGGCGCGGGTCTGGAAGCCAGCACGCACCAGAATTGCCATCTCCGCCAACGGCTCGCCGAGGCGGCGCAGCGCTTCGATGCGACCTCCAACCATGCGGGCCTCCTCATCGGAGTCCCACAACCCCGCAACGGTCACGCGGTCACCTGATGCGTCCTGCCGACCGGGGTGGGGCGTCTTACCCAGCCTTCCCGCATTATGTGCGATCAGCGCCGATGCTGCGGCGAGGATCGGCGCGCTCGAGCGGTAGTTCGACTCCAGGCGAACAATTTTGGCGCCAGGGAAGTCGTGCTCGAACCGTAGGATGTTATCCACCTCGGCGCCCCGCCACGAATAGATCGACTGGTCGTCGTCACCGACACAGCAGATGTTCTTGTGCGCCTGCGCCAGCAAGCGCAGCCAAAGATATTGCACTAGGTTGGTGTCCTGGTACTCATCGACCAGGATGTAGCGGAACATGCGATGATACTGCACAAGGATGTCCGCACGATCGCGCATCAGCTCTGTCATGTGCAGCAGCAGGTCGCCGAAATCCACCGTGTTCAGGTTCCGTAGGCGCACTTGGTAGGCGGCGTACATCTCGCGGGCCCGGCCGGCAGCGAAGTCAGTATCTTCGGCTGCTGTTATATGCGACGGCGTCAGACCGCGATCCTTCCAGCGTTGGATTTGCACCATCAGCCCGGGTGGCGCCCAGCGCTTGGTGTCGAGCCGCTCTGCCTCCATAACTTGCTTCAGCAAGCGGAGTTGGTCGTCAGTGTCAAGGATAGTGAAATTCGACATCAATCCGACCTGTTCCGCGTGACGGCGTAGCATGCGAGCGCAGAGCGCGTGGAACGTGCCCAGCCACAGCCCTTCCACCGGCCGGCCGAGGATCGCGCCTACTCGCTCGCGCATCTCGCGGGCGGCCTTGTTGGTGAAGGTAACCGCAAGCACCTGGTTCGGGTAGGCCCGCCCGGTCAGCAGGATATGAGCGAAGCGGGTGGTGAGCACGCGCGTCTTGCCGATGCCCGCACCAGCCCGAACGAGGAGTGGACCGTCCACTGTCTCGACCGCTTCTCGCTGTTCTGCATTGAGGCGTGCGACGTAATCGATCATACAACTAGCATGTAAGGGGTGGCATCGGTTCGGGCCAATGCTTCCAAGCGGTTGATGCCTAGCGTTTCCGCGCCACCACCTGCCGTGGCTTGCGACTACTCCGCTTTTCGGGGCCTTACCCCCAGGATGTGCGCGATCGCGTAAGTGAGTTCCGGGCGATTGAGCGTATAGAAGTGGAACTCATCTACTCCGTTGGCCTGGAGCAGCCGCACCTGCTCGGCGGCCACCACGGCCGCCACTATTCGGCGGGTCTCCAGGTCGTCATCTAGCCCGTCGAACATATGTCCTAGCCATTCCGGCACACTCGCCCCCGACAGCGCTGACATCCGCCGCAGTCCAGCAACGTTCGTCACTGGCATAATGCCGGGCACCACCGGCGCAGCGATGCCCGCGGCCAAGCAGAGATCCAGGAACCGCAAATATACGGTAGTGTCAAAAAAGAAATTGGTAATCGCCCGATTGGCGCCGGCATCCAGTTTGCGCTTCAGATTGTCGAGATCGGTCATGCGCGAAGATGCTTGTGGGTGAATCTCCGGATAGGCCGCGACCGAGATCTCGAATGGCGCAACGCGCTTCAGCCCAGCAACCAAGTCAACCGCAAACGAATAACCGCTCGGATGCGGTTGGTAGTTCTCGCCCGCAGGCGCGTCGCCCCGTAGGGCGACGATGTGGCGAACCCCCGCTTCCCAGGTACTGCCGCGCCACCTTGTCCACTTCCTCCCGGGTCGCGCCCACACAAGTGAGGTGGGCAGCTGGCAACAAGCCTGTCTCCCGCACGATTCTCGCCACAGTGGCGTGGGTGCGTTGCCTCGTACTGCCGCCGGCTCCGTAGGTGACCGATACAAACCTCGGTCGCAACGGCTCCAGCCGCTCAATGCAGGTCCATAGTTGTTGCTCAAGCGCCTCGGTCTTGGGTGGGAAGAACTCAAACGATAACAGCGGAGGGGGGTGGGTGGCGCTTCGCGCTGGCAGCGCGGCAAACCGCGCTCCCGTCAGCCAGCGCTCCAGCGTCCGGGGTGTAGTGGCCTCAGTGGCCGTCGAGTCATTCGGAAGACCGTCCATGGCGTCTCTTCCCCATCTTCTCGCGCCAGCGCAAGGGCCTATCGCGCGAGATGCCCAGATTGCGCAGTAGCAGGACCAGTCTCCGGTAAAACACTTGCGTCCGCCCGCTGTCATCCAACGGGCTTAAGGGGTAATCTGCCTCCTGACTACCTCTTAGCTTGGTCCGAGGAACCCGATGCGCGTCGTCATCCGTCGTCACCTCCTGGTGATTGCCGTCGCACTGCTTGGCAGCCTGGGTGGCTGCGCTACCCCTCCCCCCGCGGACGACCAGGAAGCCATTACGGACTTCAATGAAACTAATGATCCGATTGAGCCGACCAACCGCGCCATTTATGCTTTCAACAACGGCCTGGACACAGCGATAATGCGTCCCGCAGCCAAGGCGTATCGGTTCCTGGTTCCAGGGCCGGTCCGCGGGGGTATACACAATGTGCTGTCCAATCTCGGCACGCCAGTGCAATTGAGCAATGACATGCTGGAAGGAAAACCCCGCCGTGCCGGTGACACCACCATGCGCTTCCTAATAAATACCACGGTGGGCGTGCTGGGCATCTTCGACGTGGCCAACAACTGGGGATACCAGGATCACGACGCCGACTTCGGCATGACATTGGCCCTGTGGGGGCTTCCGGGTGGGCCATTCCTTTTCCTGCCTGTGTTTGGGCCATCCGACCCACGTGATGCGATCGGGTTAGGCGTCAACGCGGCGATGGACCCGTTCACCTGGGTCGGGCAGGGGGCGGCCGTCCGCGCGCTGGACTGGTCACGCTTCGCGATGAACGGGCTCGATCAGCGAGAGCGTCACCTCGATGACATAGACAGCGTCAAGAAGACCGCCCTGGATCCCTATGCCACCTTCCGCAGCCTGTACCGACAGCACCGCCAAGCACAGATCGAGGACGTTCTGAACGACAAAAGGGCGACGGTCCCAGTGTGGTTCCCTGAATCGAGCACACCGAGTACAGTGATCTACTCGCCGTCTGTGTCGCCGAACTACTGACCGAGGCCATAGCACGACATGCTGAACCGCCGCGCACTCCTGTTTTTGACCGCAGCCTCGCTGCTTGCAGCCGCCGATCGGCTGGTCCGCCCAGTACTCGCCCAAGGGGTGGCGGGCGGCGCCAGTGCGTTCGTCAAGATCATCGGCGACAAGCTCGTGGGCGTCGTGAACGGACCAGAGGATGACCGGGAGAAGCGTGGGAGGCTGACCCAGATCATCGACAATGCCGTGGACGTCGATGGCGTGGCACGTTTCTGCCTTGGGCGATTCTGGCGAAATGCGTCGGCAGAGCAGCAGCAGCGCTATACCGAACTGTTCCATCAAGTGCTGGTCAACAACATCACCGCCAAGCTAGGCGAGTACCGTGGTGTCCGCTTCACCATGGGCCGGGCACAGCAGCGCGACGAAAATGTAGTTGTGGCCACTGTCGTCGAACGGCCAAACAACCCGCCGACGAATGTGGACTGGATCATTAGCAAACCTACCAGTGACCCAAAGATCATCGATGTCGTAGCTGAGGGCACGTCGCTGCGCTTGACACAGCGCCAGGACTACGCATCCTATTTGAGCCGCAACAACAATAATATTGAGGCGCTGATCAACGCGATGCGCCAGCAGGTAGCCCAGGCGGGATAACGAGGCTCTCGTACAACACCCTATGCCGCCGAGTACATTGCGCGAGGCAGAGCTGTTGCCCCGGCCACCGCGACAATGCGTCGCGAGTTCGCTTGCTGCGTTGCCGACCCCCGGCGCTGGCCAGCTCACGGGCGAAGCCACGACCTTGCCTCTGGCCGCGCCGCAATCTCCCGGCTCAGCGGGAAATGTCAAATGCGATTCCCCTGAATCGTCAGGACCAATGCCTTGCGTATGATAACGGGCGGTATCATACGTACGATTCGGCGAGGTGAGGCGGCGGGTGGTCACTCGGGAAGGCCTGTGGCCAGCTCTGCCTTCCGTCGTTCTTCCATGAGCGCCAGCGAGAAGCGATCAGTTCCTCTAGCAGGCCGAGACGGGTCAAGGCGTGGACCAGCATTCGATGCGTGGGCAGGAATTTCGGCGCTTCCTGCACGGCGCGTTGCGGGAATGGGAGCGCCTCGGCGTTCCGGTGCGCCATGAGGTGTGCGGTTCCGAGGCCCGGCAAGTATCACCCCGATCGAGGGATCCAACGGACTCAATCGTATCGCGCGCTCCCAAAGCGGGACGGCAGGTTCAGGATCGTTGGCGTGACAATGCACCCACGCCGGCCGATTCAGTGCCAGAACAGAACTGGGGTGCAAAAGCAGTGCCCGATTGAGTGCCGTGAAGGCGGCAGGAAATCACCCGACAGTTGTGAGATTGTGAACCCGGCACGACACAGCGCTTCCGGATCGTTAGTATCCATTTCAAGGATTTCGCGCGCCAGTGCTATTCCCATCTCCCGGTCGCCACGCGAAACGAAGTCTTGTGCTTCGCGCATGGCATAAGCGCTCGCCAAGAAAACCTTCGCGCGCATATATGTCGGATCTTTCTCCAGCGCGCGTCGGAGCAGAGCAATCGCGCGATCCGAGGCCTCGCACCCGCTTGCGTTGTAACACGGCCATGCGCGCAAACAGAGGTCGCAGGCGTCGAGCCGCTCGGCCGGCTTGGCGGTGGCCCGGGCGATCTCTGCGCGCTTCAGGCTCGGCTCGATGGCGCCGACCACGGTTTCCATGATGCAGTCCTGCCAGCTCGAAGGTGTCTTCCATCTCTCCATCGAAGCGGTCCGCCCAGACATGGCCGCCAGTCGCCGCCTCGATCAATTGGCAGGGCGGTTGGTGGATTTGCGGATGCTGCCCTCCAGCACCTAGCGCACGCTGAGCTCACGGCCGACGGCGCGAATGTTGGGGGATTTGCCCCTGTAGGCGAAGCTGGAAATTCCGAGTGATGACGAACAGCTAGCAGATGCGCGAGAGGGCGGTGATGATGTCTTCCACTGCACTATCGGCGAAGTATTCCTGCTGAAGATCGTCGCTCAGGTTGGCGAACGCCAGCACAGCAACCGAGGGCTTGTCCGGCAGGGGCAGCGTCTCCCCCTTACCATGCACAAGAGAATGCTCCCCGGAGTTTGCTATTGCAGCAACACCGAGTTGCATCACGAACGCTTCAACCGGATGGGTGATGTTCTTTAGCTCCAGCAGGCCGAGTTCCTCAAGTGCTAGATCGAGCTGCCCGTGTATGTGATCGCGAACTGATCGCGAGACACAGATCCCTCCTGGCGAGCACTTTGCCTGGAGCCTCGCCCTCACGTTTACAGTTATCCCCATGCAAGTCAGTGCCATCGGCAATCGCGTCGCCAATGTTGATCCCGACGCGGAAGCGAATGGCTCTATCAGGAGGCTAGTCGCCGTCGAGATTAGGCACCTGCTGCTGCACCTTCACGGCGCACCGCTCCATCGATACTGTCAAATACGATTAGCAGAGAATCGCCATCTGTTTGAACAATCTTGCCGCCGTGCTCGGCAATTGCCAGATCGATTGGATTAGCGCGCACGGCCGGAAGAAGCGCCTGGCGGCGCAGCTCAATGTCGGCGTGATCGTGAAGTCGACGCCACGATTGGCCGCGCGTGTCCGGGCAGGACGAGCGGCTGTTACTGCGCGGCGGCGGATATGCGAGCCCGGCTGCAGCACCTGGATGCCCAGCGAGGCGAGCCTCGCCGAGATCTGGATTGCTTCCACCCTCGTTCGCTTGGGTCGCAATGACAGGCGGCGCGGGTCAGGGTGAGCCGTCGTCCGGGCCAACCACGACGACATGCCCCTTGGCGAATGCCTTCGTGCGTGTCTCCATTCCGCGGTGATCGAAGGAAGGAGCTGACCGCATGTCCGCAACCGCCGCAATATGGCCCGCCGGCGCAGCCTATATCGACGGCCGCTTCATGCCGGTCGCCGAGGCGATGATCCCGGTCACCGACTGGGGCTATCGCCGGTCGGATGTGACGTATGACGTGGTCAGCGTGTGGGACGGCGCGTTGTTCAAGCTGGACGACCACCTCCGGCGGTTCCGTGCGTCGATGGACTGGATGCGCCTCGCGCCGCGCGAGAGCGATGACGACATTCGCGGCATCCTGCATGAACTGGTGCGGCGCACCGGGCTGCGGGAGGCGTATGTCGCGATGGACTGCCTGCGCGGCGCCGCGCCGCCGAACGTGCGGCGGCATCCGTCGAATGCGCGGAATTATCTGCTGGCGTATGCGGTGCCCTATGTGTGGCTGATGCCGCGCGAGGTGATCGAGCGCGGGGCGCATCTCATCGTCGCATCCACGCCGCGCATTCCGGAGGTGTGCGTCAATCCGCGGGCGAAGAATTTTCATTGGGCCGACATGACGCGGGCTCTGTTCGAGGCGCAGGACAAGGGGGCGGACAATCCGGTGCTGCTCGATCTCGACGGTAACGTGACCGAGGGGCCGGGGTTCAACGTGTTCGCGGTCACCGATGGCGTGGTGGCGACGCCGGATCGCGGCGTGCTGGAGGGGATCACGCGGCTCTCGGTGATCCAGTTGTGCGAGAAGCTGGGACTGCGCTGCGAGGTGCGCACGGTGCCGCTGGCGGAGCTGCGCAATGCCGATGAGGTGTTCATCTCGTCGACCGCGGGCGGGGTGATGGGGGTGACGCGGCTGGATGAGCGGATCCTGGGGAACGATCGGCCGGGGCCGGTGACGGAGCGGCTACATGATGCGTACTGGCGGTTCAGGCGCGAGGGCTGGTGCTGCGAGCCGATCGACTACGCGCCGGCTGAGGCGGCGGAGTAGCGGCAGCGGATGGACGATCTCGCGGCGCTGCGGCTGCAGATGGAGTGGGGTGCGGACGAGGCGCTGGAGGATGCGCCGGTTGACCGGCTGCGGGTTTTGGTGGCGCCCCCTCCCCCCGCCCCCCTCCCGCAAGGGGAGGGGGAGGACAGGCTTCCTTCTCCCCCTCCCCTTGTCGGAGGGGGGCGGGGGGAGGGGGTGGTGCCAGTCCGCACGCCCCCTGCCGAACGCGCCGCGCAGTCCGCCGCAGCGGCGACAACTCTCGAAGAGCTCCGGGCCGCCATTGCCGGCTTCGATGGATGCGCACTGCGGGATACGGCCAGCAACCTGGTGTTTGCCGAGGGCGATCCGTCCGCAACTCTGCTGCTGATCGGCGAGCCTCCAGCCGCGGACGATGACCGCTCCGGCAGGGCGTTCGCCGGACCGGCGGGCGAGTATCTCGACCGGATGCTCGCCGCGATCGACCTCCGGCGTGACCAGCTCATGATGACGCCGCTGATCCCCTGGCGGCCGCCGGGCGATAGGCCACCCAGCCAGGCGGAGCTCGCCATCTGCCTGCCTTTTCTGCAGCGCCTCATCGTCCTTGCTGCGCCGCGGCGGCTGTTGCTGATGGGGCTGCTGGCGGCGCGCTCGCTGCTCCCGCAGGCGGCCTCGCGCCGGCGTCCACGCGGTGCGTGGATGGACGCCGCCATCCCCGGAACGGGGCTGGTGCTGCCGGCGCTGCCCACCTTCAGCGCGCCCGAGCTGGTGCGCGATCCCAAGAACCGCCGCGGCGCCTGGGAGGATCTGCAGCTGTTGCGCCGCACGCTGGATGCCGACGCCGCGTCTGCCTAGATTGAGCAGCGTCAGGAGGGCCGCACCATGGCACGCATCGACGAGACCCGCCGGTTCATTCCGGTCAACATTGCCATCCTCACCGTGTCCGATACGCGCACGCTGGCCAACGACACCTCGGGCGACGCTCTGACCGAGCGCATCGCCGCGGCCGGGCATCGGGTAGCGGTACGTGCGATCGAAAAGGATGACGCCGGCGCGATCGAGCGCCACTTGCGTGCCTGGATCGCCGACGCTGAGGTCGATGTGGTGATCACCACCGGCGGGACGGGCATCACTGGCCGCGACGTGACGCCGGAGGCTTTCGAGCGCGTGCTGGAGAAGCGCATCGAGGGTTTTGGCGAGCTGTTCCGCATGCTGAGCTACCAGAAGATCGGCACGTCGACGATGCAGTCACGCGCGCTGGGCGGCGTTGCCGGCGGGACGTACCTGTTCGCGCTGCCCGGCAGCACCGGCGCGGTGAAGGACGCGTGGGACGACATACTGGCGGCCCAGCTCGACAACCGGCACCGGCCCTGCAACCTGGTCGAGCTGATGCCGCGGCTGCAGGAGCACCTCAGGACGGCGGCGGAGTAGTCACCCGGGCGACGATCGCTTCCCGCTCCTTGCGCATGGCCGCTCCTCGGGCGCGCGCCGCACGCACGATATCGGAGGGCGCCGCCTCCGGTGTTCCCGCATCGAATGGTGGGACGGGCGCATATTCGATCTGCAGCTGGATTGCCCGCGCGACCTGAGCGCCGGCCAGTTCGGCGACCATGGTCAGAGCGAAATCGATGCCGGCGGTGACGCCGCTTGCGGTAAACAGGTTGCCGTCGCGCACCACGCGGCCCTCGGTCGGTATCGCACCGAATGCGGGGAGCATGTCGTGCGAATTCCAATGCGACGTGGCGTGCTTCCCGCGCAGCAGGCCAGCGGCGCCGAGCACCAGAGAGCCCGTGCAGACCGAGCTGACGTAGTGCGCCTGCTCCGACTGCCGGCGCAGCCAGTCCAGGACCTCGGCGTCCTCCATCAGCGCGTTGACGCCCGGACCGCCGGGCACGCAGATGACGTCGAGCTGCGGGCAGTCGCGCAGCGTGACGTACGGCAGCAGGCGTAGCCCGGAGTCCGCTTCGACCGGTTCCAGAGTCTTCGACAGCAGCAGCACCTGGGCGTCGGGTAGCCGAGTGAACACCTCGAACGGCCCGGTCAGGTCGAGCTGGGTCATCCGCGGGAACAGCAGCATTCCAATCCGTAGTGTTGGCATGACAGGGTCTCCCTTCTGCTGGGCGAGGCGATCCTGCCACGCCGCGCGGTTATCGCCAGCGCCGTTTCGCGCGATGCGACCTGCGCCAATCCGCAGCGGTGTCCACGTCGTGCAGCGTGCGCAGGAGAGCGATCCGCCGGCCGGCGAAGTTCGCCAACGTGTCGGCCAGCGCGTGCTCGGTGGACCAGCGCACCGACGCGAACGGATGGGCGGGGCGAGGCGGCGACATCGCCACCAGCCAATAGCCGCCATCGGCGGCCGGACCGAAAGCGGCCTGTGCGCAGCCAAGTGCATGGAATGCCGCGAGCGCATCTTGCGGCCCGGCGTCTGGGATATCGCAGCCGATGATCGCTACCCGGCCGTTTGGGAAGCGCTGGAAGGCGCGCTGCATGCGCATGCCGAGGTCGCCATGGCCCTGCGGGAGCCGCTCCACATGAACCGGCAGACGAAAGCGCGCGTGGTCAGGCGTGACCGCCAACACGGTGCGGAAGCGCCGGTCAGCGGCGAGGGCGCGGACCAGCCGGGTCAGCGTGGCGACATGAAACCGCAGGGCGGCGCGATCGCCGATGCCGTCTGCCAGCCGCCGCTTCACCCCGCCCAGACGCGGCGCTCGGGCGAACACCACCACCGCGTCCCTCATCCGTAGAGCCTCGCGATCAGCCGCGGCGGGGTTCCGGCGAAGTAGAGCGCCAGACAGGCAAGATTGCGGAGCGAACGGCGGTACCAGCCCTGGCGGTGCCATTTGTCCGCCGAGGTGACCGCCGTGGTGTCTAGTGCCACCAGGCGTTTGCGGCCGAGACGGCGGACCAGTTCGACATCCTCCATCAATGGCAGTGGCCGGACGCCACCGACCGCGTGCAGCAGGTCGCGGTGGATCAGCAGTCCCTGGTCGCCATACGGCAGCGCCAGCACGCGGCAGCGCCACGCCACGAGGCGCTCCAGCCTTCGCGCGCGCGGATCGTCGCTGTCCAGTGCGAAGCGGAAATAGCCGGCGCGATCGGGTGGCACGGCTGCCTTCCGCCATCCCGGGGCCAGCCGCGTATCGGCGTGCAGCAGCAGCAGCCACTCGCCGCTCGCCGCCGCCACGCCGGCCGCCAACTGCGCCCCCCGTCCTCGCGGGGCCTGAAGCAAGCGCGCGCCCCTCGTGGTTGCCAGCGTCTGGGTACCGTCGCTGCTGCCCCCGTCCGCGACCACTACCTCGTCTGCCGCCGCTACCGAGGCAAGGGTCGTCGCCAGCGTGGCCACGGCATTCAGCGTAGGGATCACGACCGAGAGCATGTTCCTATATTGTGTCGATGACGCGTAAAGATGTCCGGCTTATGTAGCGGATCATCTGTCCGCTTCTGCCGAAGTGGCGCCGGTGGGGTTGTGGGCAACGCACTGGCGTTGTCCACAAATCCACCGGCGGGCCTGCCGAGCGGTTCAAGCGGCCCTCTGAGCAGCCTGCTCGGCCAGCAGCGTGCCGGCCGGATCGTAGCGGGCCAGGCAGCGCGGCCCATCGAAGATCGCCAGTCTGCCGTCTGGATATTCGTGCACTCGCACCGTCGCCTTGACGTAGTGATGGCGATGCCGCTGCGGCGGGATCTGCAGCGCGCGCTTGCCCCAATGCACACAGTTGTAGCGAGCGACCTGGCGCTCCGCCTGCACACACAGCACATCGGCCAGCGGCGGGCCGGCATAGGCGACGAACGCCGTTCCCGGCTCCGCCGCCGGTTTGCCGAAGCGGGCGTTGTAGTCCGGCACGAACACCTCTCGCAGATACCCATTCGCCGCCGCCATCGTGCTCATCCCAACCCGGCGCAGCTCCGGCGGCAAACGCTGCTGCAGCGTGCCGAACACCCGCTCCATCCGTCCGCGCCCTTCCGGCGAATACGACGGGATGTGACGGATGCCGAGCCGTGCCAGCGCCCGACCGACCTGCGTCGGCTGCGTCTTGGCAACCTTGCCCCCGGCCTTTGGCGTCAGGAAGTAGTGCGAGCCGCGGTCGGTATACAACGCACCGAACAGGCCGTGCGCGCCGATCGTCTCGCATAGACCGAGAAAGCTCGACATCGTGCCTTCCTGCGCGACCAGCACTGCCGAGTAGATCACCCCGGTCGCGTCATCCAGCGTCACCACGAGGTCGAGGTCGTGATCGAGCGCGCCGATCCAGCGATGCGTCGAGCCGTCCTGGAACAGCAGCATCCCCGGCAACGGCCGGCGCGGACGCTTCTTGCGATGCTGACCGCGCCGTTTGGCCTTGGCGACCAACCCCGCCGACTGTAGCGCCAGACGCGTCACCGTGTAGCCCAGCGTGTAGTTGTGCCGCTTGCGCAGCTCCTCATGGAAGTGCTTTGCGGTGAAGTCGGCATACTCCTCTCGGTAAAGCCGACGCATGCGCTCCAGTTCGCTCTCCGGCGCCCGCCGTCCGCTCACCCGGCCAAGCCGGCGATCCCGCAGGCCGTCCACACCGTCCACCTCGTAGCGACTGCGCATCCGGCGAAAATGCCGGGCTGAGATGCCCAACAGTTCGCCCGCCTCTTCCGCCGTCAGATGCCTCTTCTTGTGCCGATCCAACGCATCCTCGAACCGCGTCACAAACACCTCCCATAACGCCGTCGTCCGACGCATCCGCCACCTCAAGAACAGGTGACGAACAAGACGGACAACTCATGCGCTACGTAAGGCGGACAACAAACGCGCTACCAACACTGTTCCTATATTGTTCTTGACCGGCAGGGCCCGCTTTGCCAGTCTTTGGCCCGAACGGATGGGGAACAACACCATGCGCGATCATGCCTCTGCGGGCAACATGCCCTCCCTCGCGCGCAAGGGCCGCGGCGCCGTGACCAATCCGCCGGTGCGCTTCGACAGCCAAGTGATCGCCCCGTTCGACGACGGCTGGGACACGCTGAGTGCTGAATTCGGCGAGCTGCCTAAGCTTGCGACCACGCTGACCCGCGACGCGACGAAGTCGGCGATAGCCTGGAACAGCTCGCCCGATATTGGCTTCGACCGGGCGGTAAATCCGTATCGCGGCTGCGAGCACGGCTGCATCTATTGCTATGCACGGCCGACGCACGCGTATCTCGGCTACTCGCCCGGATTGGATTTCGAAACCAAGCTAATTTTCAAGCCGGACGTAGCGGAGCTGCTGGAGAAGGAGCTGCGCAAGCCGGGCTACAACGCGCGCACGCTGGCGCTGGGATCCAACACCGATCCTTATCAGCCGGTGGAGCGCACGCTGAAACTGACCCGATCGGTGTTGCAGGTGCTGGACAGGTTCAATCACCCGGTCGGGATCGTCACCAAGTCCGCCGGCGTTCTGCGCGATCTCGACATCCTGACCTCGATGGCGCGGCGGAGGTTGGCCCGCGTCTATGTTTCCGTCACTACGCTGGATGCATCGCTCGCGCGGCGGATGGAGCCTCGGGCGGGGACGCCGGAGCGGCGGCTGCATGCGATCGCCGAGCTGACGCGTGCCGGCGTGCCGACGGGCGTGATGGTTGCGCCGATGATCCCCGGGCTGAACGACGCGGAGATGGAGAAGATCGTCGAGGCGGCCGCCCGTGCCGGCGCGCGCTACGCTGGTTATGTGCTGCTGCGCCTCCCGCATGAACTGCGGCAGATGTTCGAGGACTGGCTCGCGGAGCATTTCCCCGATCGGGCGAAGCACGTGCTGAACCTGATTCGCGAGACGCGTTCCGGCTCGCTGAGCGATGCGCGGTTCCATCATCGGTTCGCGGGACAGGGTGTGTATGCCGACCTGTTGCTGCGGCGGTTTGCGCGTGCAACGCGGCAATGGGGACTGGACGAGGCACGCGAAGGGCTGGATTGCGGGACGTTCGCCGTGCCGGAGGATGGAACGCAGAAGGTCACCGAAGAGCAAATGTCGTTGTTCTGAGACGCCAGGCGGTACCCTCACCCGGCGCTGCGCGCCGACCTTTACCACTTCGTGGGCGAGGTGTTCCAGCCTGCAAGCGGAGGGAGCGTGGCTTCTATACCGGCTCAGCGAGATGCCGATCATCGCGAACACTATCGCCGCCTAATCGATCCAGGTGTTCTGACGCAGCGCCGCTATGATGCCGCTGCCGATCAGCAGTGTGATTAGCAGGAGTCCCACGTACCAGCGCCCAAGCTGCGTCAGCAGCGGCTGATTTAGACCGAGGTTGTGGCGGATATTGGCGATCTGAGCAGGTGTAGCGGACAGCACGGCGATGACCACCGCGGGATCGCCTGGCATCAGATGGATCATGGCAAAGGTGATCAGTGAGACGATCAGCAGGAATTGGCAGTGCACTGCCCAATCGTCGTAAGATCCCGGCCACCCCCTCGGCTTACTTTTCGAACCAGACGTTGGACATCCGCGGGATGCGGAAGGGCACGTAGCCCTTCACGTCGGCCTGCACAGCCTGCACCTTGGTCAGCGAGCCAAGCGACAGAGTGTAGACCTGCTCCAGCGCATAGTTTTGCATCTTGGCGAACGCCTCCTTGCGCCCCTCGAGCGTAGGCAGGCTGTTCATGTCGTTCCACAGCGCCAGCAGTTGCGGATCGTCCTGACCGCCCTTCGGCATATAGACCGCACCGGGTTGCACAAAGAACTGCATGGTGGCGAGTGCGCCGAGAGCCGGCTGCGTTCCCCACCCGGTATAGAACAGGTTCCAGCCGGTATCGGGCTTCAGAGCCATGTTCGCCGAGGTCGGCCAGTCCACCACCTTGAGCTGGGCATTGATGCCGATCGCCTGCATCTCCTGCTGCATCACCAACGACGAGTTGTACATCGCCGGATAGTCCTTGTCGGTGAGCAGGATGACCGGCTCACCCTTGTAGCCCGATTGCGCGAGGTACTTCTTTGCCAGCTCGGGATCCTTGATGTTGTATGTCTCCTTGCCCGCATCCGAGTAGAAGGCCTGGTCGGGATACTGGAACCCGACATTGAGCCGGTAGTTGCCGTCCGAGGCGGCGTCCATGACCTCGTCCATGTCCAGCACCGCCTGCACCGCCTTGCGGAACATCAGGTTGTCGGTCGGCGGCACCGATACATTCGGCTGTGCGATCTGGATCCACCAGTTCTGCAGCGGGATGATGGTGATGCTCTTGTCAGCTTTCAGGTCGGCCAGCGACTTGGTGGGCAGGTCCTCGACACCCTGCAGCTCGCCGGTCTTCAATCCGGCGACACGCGCCTGCGGTTCGGTCACGATGCGGAAGGTCACCGTATCGAAGCACGCCTGCCTATAGCCACCGAAGCCGGTCTTCTGTGCGAAGTTGGTGTTCGGCTTGTAGCCCTCATACCGCTTCATCTTGACGTACCCGCCGGGCACCGACTCGACCAGCTGCCACGGGCCGGTGCCGATCGTCTTCAGCTGCATCGGCGGATCCTCCTTGTCCTCGGCCGGAACGATAACGATCGGCGCGCTGACCGCGCTGAGGATCTCCAGGAACGTCGGCTGCACCTTCTTCAGGTGGATCACGAAGGTGTCCTTGTCCGGGGCGTCCCAGCGATCGACGTTGCCGAGTGTGCTGCGATAGAGGCCGACCTTGGCGTAGCGGTCGAACGAGGCGACCACGTCGGCCGACGTCATCTCCTTGCCGTTATGGAAGCGGATGCCCTGGCGCAGCTTGAACGTGTAGGTCAGATGATCCGGCGTTTCCGCGATCGAATTGGCGAGTTCCAGGATAGGGTTGAAATTCTCGTCGCGCGTCATCAACGACTCGAACATGTTCATGGCGATGTTGCGCGTCGAGATCGTGCCGGACGTCATCTGGTCCAGCCCGTTGATATTGGCCTCCTGGCCGAAGGTGAAATTTCCCCCGACGTGCGGACACTTGAAGGTTTCGGCTGAAGCCGGCGTCGCGGCGGCGGTGAGGACCGCCAGAGCGCTGATTATCGCGAGGATGGCGCGTCGCAGCATGTGAGGTCCCCGTGGCGCGGTCGCTGTCCCTGGCTCGCAACTGGTCGCTGCTTGCGTCCACCGTGGCGAGCAGGGCATGGGCCGTCAAGGTCTTCGCGGTAATAGGACAGCGGCGGGTCAATAGCGCACTGCTAGCAGAAGCGGTCGCGCTCACTTTTGTTCGTGTTGGCCCGCGTCTGCGGTCGCAGGCGCCAGACCCTACATTCCCCATCGCCGAACAAACCACATCTTCACGAAGTGAGTGAGCGTCGCGTAGGCAAGCATCAAAGCCGAGCGTCGTGCCCAGGGCGTATAAGGAATAGCGCCCGCGATCGCCACGATCACGACGGTGGTGGAGATCAGTGCCGTGCTGGCGCGGCTTTCGAGGAACGGTATGCGCGCTGTGCGGATGATGTGGATGATCAGCGTCTGGGTCAGCAGAGACTCGACGAACCAGCCGACTTGAAACAGCGGGGCGTCGTTCCAGCAATTGAACACGAAGAGCATGATGAAATAGGTGGCGTAGTCGAAGATCGAACTTATTGGGCCAATCAGAATGACGAATTTCGTCAAGTTCCCGATATCCCAGCGACGCGGCACAGCGAGATATTCCGGATCGACATTGTCGGTCGGAATCGTAGTCTGCGAGAAATCGTAGAGCAGGTTGTTGGTCAGCACCTGAATCGGCTGCATGGGAAGGAAAGGCAGGAAGATGCTGGCACCAAGCACGCTGAACATGTTACCGAAATTCGAGCTTGCGCCCATCTTTATATACTTGGTGATGTTGGCCAAGATCTTGCGGCCTTCCAACACACCGTCACCTAACACAGCAAGGCTTTTCTCCAGCAGGATGATGTCGGCGGACTCCTTGACAATATCCATCGCTGTATCGACCGACATCGGCGACCTTCAGCGCCGGGCCGTCGTTGATGCCGTCGCCAAGGAAGCCCACCACGTGGCCGCGCTGGTGCAGTGCATCGATCACCCGCGCCTTCTGCGTCGGCGAGACCTTGGCGAAGACGCTGGCCTCTTGGACTGCAACGCCGAACGTCTCGTCGGACATCGCCTCGATCTCGCTACCTAGAAGCACCCGGCCAACCGGCAGGCCGACCTGACGACAGATCGTCCTGGTGATCGCTTCGTTGTCGCCGGTCAGGATTTTCACGGCGACACCGGACCGGTTCAGTGTGGCGATTGCGGCCGCCGCCGTCTCCTTTGGCGGATCAAGGAAAGCGATGTAGCCAAGTAACGTCTGTCCGGCTTCGTCCGGCACGTCATAGCCGCGTCTCGGTTCGGCAATCTCCTTGAATGCGACAGCGACGACGCGAAACCCCTCAGAATTGAGCTTCTGCATCTCTCGTTTGGCATCCGCGAAATGTGTGGCATCGAGCGGGCCACCGGTATCGCCCAGCACATATTGGCCGCAGACGGCGAAGATCTCCTCGACCGCCCCCGTGGCGATCAGTAGATGACGTGCCGTCACCACGATCCAGCACGACCGACATCCGCCGGCGCTGGAAGTCGAATGGGATTTCGTCCACCTTGGCAAATCGCGCAGCGAGGCCAGCGTGTTCAGGGCGCTGTGCATGCGGCAACACAGCTTCGTCCAACCGGTTCTTCAGCCCAGACTGATAGTGGCTGTTGAGAAAAGCGTATTCCAGGACGCGCGCTGATTCCTCGCCATCGAAATCCAGGTGATACTGCAGAATGATGCGGTCCTGCGTCAGCGTGCCCGTTTTGTCGGTGCACAGCACGTTCATCGCGCCGAAATTCTGAATCGTATTCAACCGCTTTACGATGACGCGCTTACGCGCCATTGCGATCGCGCCCTTCGCCAGGTTCACCGTCACGATCATCGGCAACATTTCGGGCATCAGTCCCACGGCGACGGCAACGGCGAACAGAAGCGCCTCCAACCAGTCGCCTTTTGTCAGACCGTTAATCAGGAATACCATCGGCACCATCACGCAGATGAAGCGGATCATAAGCCAGGTGAAACTGGCAATGCCTTTGTCAAAATCAGTCTGCACCCGCTGTCCGACGACGCTGTCCGCGAGTTGGCCGAAATCAGTCTGCCCGCCAGTCCGCAAGACCAGGCCGGTCGCGGCGTCGCTACCCATGAAGCAAGGGTTGGGAAGGTCGAACGGGTCGGTTACCGTCGTGTCGGGCTCGCGCTCGTATTTGTCCACCGGCATCGCCTCGCCGGTGAGCGCCGCCTGATTGACGTGCAAGTCCTTCGTTGCCAGGAGCCGGAGATCGGCTGGCACCAAGTCGCCGGCAGAGAGCTGCACGATGTCACCCGGCGCCAGCTGGTCGATCGGCACTTCCTGCACATGCGAGCCCTCAGCTTGCAGGCGGCGCCGCACCGTTGCCGTCGTCTTCACCATCGCGCGCAGTTCAGCCGCCGCACGGTTGGAACGATGTTCCTGCACGAAGGCCAACCCGACACTGAGCACGACCATCAACGTGATGACGACAGCCGCACGCGCATCGCCGGTCAGCCAAGAGACCAGAGCGAGCGAAAGCAGTAGCGCGTTCAACGGATTCTTGGCACGGCCAGCCAGTTCACGCGGAATGCTCTGTGGCCGTTCGCGCGCGATCTGGTTTGGACCGATCCGTGTCAACCGGTCAGCCGCCTCCGTCTCGCTCAGTCCGTCAAGCGACGTACCGAGTTTGCCAAGTAACTGCCCCGGCGCGATCCGACTGTTGGAGACCATCTCGGCGGAAGGTGCGACTTCGGTCACTCCACGCCTGCCACCGGCACGCCAACATCGCAGGTGCCACCACCGGCGATCTGCGGTCAATTGGCGGCGCTCCTGTACTGGTCGTTCAGTGATGCATTCGCAAAGGCCATAGGCCTGTGGTGCCGCAGGGCACTTTCGGCTGCTCTGGGCCCGTTCCGAAAGTCAGGACGCTCTTCTCGCGCAAGTCGTCATCCTCTCGGCCGACCATGGCTGATCTCCTTGCAGTCATGATAGCCTATAGCTCACCTATTAAGATACGCCGCTGCCGTCGCCGAGCGTCACTTCTGGGCCACCGGCAACTATGTCCTGACTCTCAATTGCCGTGCAAGAACTCATGCTGCTTCGGCTTTGTTGAGTGCTGCGCGAGCGCATTTGATTTTGGCGAGAATCGCACTGTCGATGACGCGCAAAGATGTCCGGTTTCTGTAGCGCGTGACCTGTGCCGCTCCGTTTTGATCTGTGCGGGGATGCGCCGGACAGAGGGCCGCGCTGGGAGCGGGTCATGCGGCCTGTCGCTCGGCTGAATGATGGCGCCTGTGCGACGAGTCGGCCAGGCGATGAGGTCCCCAGAACACCGCCAGCTGGCTATCCGGATACTCATGCACCCGCACTTTCGCCTACGAAGTGTGGTCGCAATCGGGACGATGGCAGTTGCAGGCTCAGCCCGCGCCATCTCACCGTGTTGTCGTTGCCCACCCGGCGCTCCTCCTGGATACAAAGGATCGCGCCAGGCGCCCGCCGTGTCGGTCACGAATGCCGATCCTTCCTGCTCCGCGGCGATCGCGAACCGTGCATTGTGGTCAGGCAGGTCGACCTCACGCAGCCAATCATTGGCCGCCTCCACCGTGGTGTTGCCGACCAGCGCCAGCTCCTTCGGCAGCCGGTCCTGCAGCGTGCCGAACACCCGTTCCGAGCGACCGCGCGCCTGCGGCGAGTAGGCGGCGATGTGCTCGATGCCGAGCTGCTTCAGCGCGCGGCCGAACTGCGTCAGCACCGTCTTCGACACCCGAGCACCCGCCGCCGGGGTCTGAAGTAGTGGCTGCCTCGATCGGTGTAGAGCGAGCAGAACAGACCCTGGTTCTCGACAACCTGCGCACACCACGCAGGCTCGACGCCGTGCGCTCCTCATCCACCAGGAACAGCGAGTAGAGCGCGCTGGTGGCGTCCTCCATCGTCACCACCAGGTCGTGCTTGCCGGCAGCCCCCGCCAGCCAGGCGTGCGTCGAGGCATCCCCGGATCCAGTCCGGGGCAGGCTCTGATGCAGCATCATTCCCACCATTGGGCGACGCGGGCGCTTCTTGCGATGCGCTGAGCGCGTCTTCGCCGGGCTCACCAGACCGCTACGGTGCAGATGCAGCTTGGTCACCGTGTAACCCAGCGTGTAGTTGTGCCGTTTGGCCAGGCGCTCGTGGAAATGCTTCACCGTGAAGCCGCGATAGAAGTCGCGATATCGCCCCAGCATCCGTCGATCTGGCCGATATTCATTATCCGGACGCGGAACGATCCGCGGGTGCTGCGACAATCTGTCCACTCATAATCCCGGAGCGCTATACGATCCTTCCTCGCGCCCGAGGCGCATCGCATCCTCCAACGCCTGGAGTTCCATCACTTACCCCAAACACGCGAGTTGGCTCAACATGGTGGAAATCGAGATCGGCGTGTTGCGCGGTCAATGTCTGGATCGCCGCATCGGCGAGCGTGAGGTTCTTATCGCCGAAATCGACGCGTGGCAGAGGCGCCGCAATGCCTCCGGTGCACGGATCAAATGGAAGTTTACCACCCAGAAGGCGCGGAACAAGCTGGCGCGTGCTTATCCCGACACCGCCAAAAGTCATAATCACTGTGCAGAGGTAATAGTCCGGCTGCGGCAACACGATCCACTCTTGCGTGTGTCATCTGGCGCGACTGCTTGATGGCGCAGAGAACGACTTGACAGCGCCGATCTTCGCCAGCCAGCCTCGCGCGATGGCCGAAGCAGAGCTGCCGATCACCGGCTATCTCGATCGCTTCTCGCGTCGTCCGGGCGAGACATTCATCGCGTATGTCAGTGTACGGCAAGGCGGATCGTACCGGGCCCGGCTGGTTCGCGTGCTCAGCGGCGATCCCAATCCTGCCGGCCCGGGGGTGCGCTTCGAGGACCTGTCGCATCGTTTCGATCAGTCGTTCACCGGACGCAGGCAGCCGATCCATCTCGGTTCCTACGGGGTCGTCGGCAAAGCGCCGGTGCGAAATACCAACACCGCCTGTACCTGGACGGTGCTGGTGCGTCCGGGGCTAGTCGATGCCGGACAGTCATTGCTGTCGGAGGAAGCCGGCGATACCGGTATCGCGCTGACGATCGGCGCGAACGGCGCAACGGCGCGAATCACACACCGGGGCACCACGATCCAGATCGCGACAGGAACTGCGATGCACACCGCGCGCTGGTATCGTGTGTGGCTCGCTGTGGATCCAGCCGGCGAGGGCATGCTGGTCGGACAGCAGCCGCTGGACGGCGGCCCGGTGACAGCCGAGGCGTCGGCTCCCGGCATCGCCTTGCCGTCGGGTGGAACGATGCTGGTAGCGGCCGAGACTGCCGCGTCTCCGCAACATCATTTCACCGGCAGGTTGGAGGATCCCGCAATCCTGTCCGGCTTCGTCGCATCCTGGCCCGATGTCAGTGCGGCACTGGATGCTCTTCCCGGCAACCTGCTGGCAGGCTGGGACTTTTCGCGCGGCATCGACATGCAGGATATCCAGGACATCGGTCCGCAGGCATGCCATGGCCGGTTGGTGAACATGCCGGCACGAGCCATGGTCGGTACGCGTTGGACCGGCCGCGAGCAGTGCTGGCGCCACGCGCCGCGAGACTACGGTGCGATCCATTTCCATGCCGACGATCTGGGCGATTGCGAATGGCACGCCGATTTCACCTGGACAGTGCCGGACGATCTTCGCAGCGGCGCCTATGCGCTGCATCTGACCTGCGATGACGGCGAGGACTGGCTGCCGCTCTACGTGCTGCCGACGCGGCAGGGGCCGTTCGCGCCGATCGCGTTCCTGGCCTCGACCTTCACCTATCAGGCCTACGCCAATCATGAGCGCTCCAGCATCACCCAGGCGTACTACGATCGAGTCGCCGCATGGGGAGCCTATCCATACAATCCCATCGACTATCCGATCTACGGACGCTCGACCTACAACAAGCATGCAGACGGCAGCGGCAATGCGTTCTCGTCGCGCCATCGGCCGATCCTGACGATGCGGCCGGGCTTTCTGACGTTCCACGATCCGCGTGGGTCGGGAATGCGGCACTATCCGGCGGATTTGCACCTGCTCGCCTGGCTGGAGGCGAAGGGTCTCGAGTTCGACATCGTCACTGACGAGGACCTGGACGACGAAGGCGTGGCGCTGATCACACCGTACCGTACGGTGCTGACCGGATCGCATCCGGAATACCACACACTCGACACGATCGACGCGCTGGCTGCCTACATGGGGCAGGGCGGTAGGCTCTGCTACCTCGGCGGCAACGGCTTCTACTGGCGTGTCGCGCGCGACATGGCGACGCCGCACCTGATCGAGCTGCGCCGCGCGGAGGGCGGCATTCGCACCTGGGCAGCTGAGCCCGGCGAGGACTGTCACCAGACCGATGGTCAGTTGGGTGGGCTGTGGCGGCGCAACCGAAGACCACCTCAGATGCTCGTAGGCGTCGGCTTCACCTGCCAGGGGGCATTCGAGGGCACGCACTACCGCCGCCTGCCGGTCTCGTACGAGCCACGCTTCGTCTGGATGTTCGACGGCATCGGGGAGGATGTGCTGGGCGATTATGGCCTGTCAGGTGGCGGCGCCGCGGGCTTCGAACTGGATCGCGCGGACCCGACGCTGGGCACGCCGGATGGGACGGTCATCTTGGCGCGTTCGGAGAACCGCCTGCCGTCCTTCTTCACCGTGCTGGAAGAGCGGCTGTCCGATCTGCTGACGATCAACGGCGAGCCGATCGAGGAGCTGTCGCGCGCCGAGATCGTGTATTTCGACACGCCGTCCGGCGGCGCGGTATTCTCGGTCGGCTCGATCACCTTCTGCGGCAGCCTGTGGCGCAACGGCTTCGAGGGCCCGATCTCGCGGTTGCTGGAGAACGTGGTGCGCCGCTTTTCCACGGGGTGACGCCGATGCCGAACAACACCGCGCAGCGCCGTTCACGCAGCCTCAAGCTGCCGGTCGAGGACCTCGACTTCCTGCTGCGCGACGAGATGCGCGACATCCGCTTCGCGCTCGAATATGCCAAGGCCGAGCTGCTGCTGCGCGACTGGGGCATCCGCTCGACCATCATCGTGTTCGGCAGCGCGCGCACGCCCTCGCCTGAGCAGGCCGAAGCGGCGGTTGCGGCGGCAACCACCGATGCGGAGCGGGCTCACGCGCAGCGCATGCTGCAGCGCTCGGCGCATTACACCGCCGCTCGCGAATTGGGCCGGATCATCTCGGAACGTGGCGGCGCCTTCGCGCCACAGCATCGCTGGCGCGACAACGTCGTCGCCACCGGCGGCGGGCCGGGCATCATGGAGGACATGATCGAGCCGGCCGATCTGGCGCTGTTCGAGTTTGCCGACACACCGGAGGCAGCGTGGGACGCCATGGTGCGACGCGGGCTGAAGGCGCACGCGGCCGAACGCGGATGATTTCGCTGCGCCCTGACCCGGTGCTGCGCGCCAGCTCTTCCGCTAGGGGAGGGGAGAAGACGAGCCCACCACTGCGCTCGACGTCACCATCCAGGCGCAGATCCTCGACTTTGATGATGGACCTTCGCGACGAATTCGGCATGGCGATCATCGTCATCGCCCACAACATGAGCGTGGTCTCGGAGACTGCCGACCGGGTTCTGGTGATGTATGCCGACCGCATCGTCGAGGAGGCGCCGGTCGCGCGGCTGTTCGACCACCCGCTGCTCCCTACACGTGCGGCCTGCTGGAATGGGTTCCCTCGCTCGAGGAGGACCACGAGCGCCTAGTGGCGATCCAGGGCATGCTGCCCGACCTGGCGCGCCGCTCCGCCGGTTGCCGTTTCTCGCCCGCTGGCGCTGCGCCGTGCCGGCCTGCTCTGCGGCCGTCCCGCCGCTGGCCACCTTTGATCCCGGCCACACCGCTGCCTGCATTCGGATCGCGGAGCTGACGTGACGCAGACTGGTCGAGGCCGCGGACCCGACCGAGCATTTCCCGGTGCGCGCCGGCAGCCTGCTGCACCGGGACGCCATCGCCATTGGCCGAACGTCTGCAGCTCACCTGCGACCCTGTCCGGCCGCCCGCCGGAGCCGGGGCTTCTCCGTCCGCGCCGTCGTGTCCAGTAGCGCATGGAGGGCTGCCACCGTCTCCGGCTCCAGCCGGTGGATGTTCTGCGCCAGCCGGTTGGCGAGAGCAGTCTGCTCCGGCGTCAGCCCCGCGGTGTTCACTGTCACCCGCGGATGCGACAGCCGTGCAAGTCGTGCCATCTCCTCCGCATCGTCCCAGATCAGGCCGAAGAACTCGTTGACCTGGTGCACGAGCCCCGCGCTGGGCGCGCCACGCTGGCCGTGCTCGAGCGCGGAGAGATAGGCCGCGGAGACCTGCAGTTCGCCGGCCAGTCGTTGCAGTGTCACTCCCCGTTCGGCGCGCAGCGCGCGCAGCCGAGCACCGAACGGGGTCACCGCACCCGTCGAAGCAGCAGGCGCACCGAACCCGGATTTGCGGCGTGGGGATGCGCGGCGGCCAGAACCACGCCCCGGAGGTCTGGCAGGTTCAGCCAGAGCGGCAACTCGCGACGTAGAATGCCACCTTGGCCGGTGACCACCTCGACGCACCGCGAGCCTTCGGCTTGTGCCACGCGCAGGAAGGTCGCCAATGAGTGGAACGCACGTTGCGCCGTGTGGCCGTGCAGATCGAGCACGCGAGCCGCCGGCAGCTTCCCGGTGCGGAAGCGGTGCCAGGTGGCGCTGTCCACGCCGCCGGGCTGTGTGCCGATGGCCAGCGGCGCTAGTAGCGCATCGGCGCGTTCGACAGCTGCGGGCCTCGGCCGTGCCGGGGCCGTGAGTGAGAACTGAGGGACTGCCGTTGCCGTTGGATGGCGGCGACCGGAGAGAGGCTTGATACGGTTGGCGTAACTCGCCCACACGGCGCGATCGGCCTCGGTCAGACTGTTGCGGCTGGGCGAGTCCATGGTTCGAGAGAGAGCTATATTGCGTGGGCAAAGGCAAGCGACAGAGCCAAGTGGTTCGGACTGTCGTGCACGCCTGCTGACGCGATGATGATGGAAGGCACGCTGTGTCGCTTAACCAACCGGAGCGGGTAGCGACAGCGCCGACTGCGTGAGCGGCACGACCCAACAGGACGGTGCCGACTGCCGGATACGGCTGTGGAAGGCGCGCAGCCTCGACAAGCGGTGCGGTGTTCCCTTCGGCAGAGATGCGGATCCTGTCCCAGGACGTGGTGTAGGAGTGCGGAACTCCTGGGCGGGTTGGACCGCCGTATCAGGCTGCGATGAGAGGCAGGCTGACGCCGAGATCATGGCTCAGTGGCGCGATGGTTTCCAGGGTCATGTATCGTGCTCGCTGGACGGCCCATTCATCGCTCTGTTCCAGCAGGAGTGCACCGACCAGGCGGACAACCGCAGCTTCGTTGGGGAAGATGCCGACGACCTCACTGCGGCGCTTGATGTAACAGGGGCATAACCCCGGGCGAGCATTGAGATTTTGCTTGTGCCGACGCGGCGCGGTTCGATTCAACCTGGATGTGACCGCCCCGGTTGACATTGATGGCCTATCGCTTGCGGCGCTGGAAGCGCTGGTGGTTCAAAGTGGCTGAGCAGGAGCGGCTAATCGCGGAACTTCGGGAGGAGAACGCTCGGCTGAAAGGTCTGAACGGCCGGCCGCGGATCAAGCCGAGTGGCATGGAGCCGGCGAGTGAGCCAAAGCCGCCTGGCAAGCGTGGCAAGCGACGCCGGCGAGGCAAGATCACACCCCGCGTTGCTATTCTGGACCGAGTGATCAAGGCGCAGGTACCGCTGGGCTCACGCTTCAAAGGATACGAGAGCTACGTGGTGCACGACATCGTGCTGCGCGCCGAGGTGGCGCGCTACCGGCGGGAGCGCTGGATCACGCCGGACGGGACTACGGTATTGGCCGCTTTGCCACCCGGCGTGGTCGGGCATTTCCGAGCGGAACTGCGTCGTTTCGTGCTGGCGCAACACCATCAAGGCCAGGTCACCGTCCCCCGACTGGTGGCACAACTACGGGGAATCGGCGTGAGCATCTCCAAGCGACAGGTGATGCGCTTGCTGATCGCCGGGCAGGATGGCTTCCTGGCCGAGGCCCGCGACGTGCTGCGGGTTGGCCTTGAGACGGCGGCCTGGATCTCGGTGGATCGGTTCGCGAAGCGAGCCGATGTGCCAGAAGGCGTCCGCCGCACGGACACCGGCGCGCGCCACGCCGGCAAGAACGGGTTCTGCACGCAGACCGGTAACGACGATTTCGCTTGGTTCGGAACGCGTGCGAGCAAGAGCCGGTTGAACTTCCTCGATCTGCTGCGCGCCGGACACACCGACTACGTCGTCAATCAGGCGGCGCTGGACTATATGCGTGGGCGCGCCCTGGCCGGGCCTGTCATCAGCCAGCTGGCGGCGCATCAACTGACACAGTTCGCCGATCAGGCTGCCTGGCAGACGCATCTCCATCGCCTTGGGATCAGCGCCTTGCAGGTCACGCCCGACCCGGTCTGCCACCGAAGGAGCGTTGTGGGGCAGCATCCAGGCGCATGGACTGCTGCGCGATATGGTGATTGTCAGTGACGACGCCGGCCAGTGGCGGCACGCGCAGCGTCGATGGCCGCGACTGCCGCGACGCCTTCCTCGGATTGATGCGCATCGCCGCCAAACTCGGCATCGCTTTCTGGGATTATGTCGGCGACAGGCTCAGTGTCCCAAACTAGCCGGCTATACCGTATCTGCCTGACCTCATCCGCTGCCGCGGACAGCCTGTCTGACCAGAGACGCCACGGGTTTTGCCCCTGTTACCTGCACTGGATCTAAGTATTTGATGTCACTGGTGGAGCCAACGGGGGAGTTGAACCCCGGACCTCCTGAATGCCATCCAACCGGTCAGCAGCAAATCAAGATGGTTTTTATGCGTTCGATTACGGCGAACCCAACTGGGCAAGGGTCGTCACACGCAAGCCCCAGATGCCGTCGGAGCAACCAACGATCCGACCCGGAAGCTTGTTCGACATAAGGGGTTGCGTGCCCCCGCAACCAGTGATTCCAATACTCCTCCAACTCCGCCGTTCGCCGCTAGGGTAGCGGGGGTTTTGCTGTTGGCTCCGATCCGCAGGACCGCCGCACCAGGGCCTTCCTCGATGTGTAGGAACGCCGCGCAGGTGAATTGTGGTCTCCCCGCACTCGTCACTCGGGAACACCAGGATTGCGTTGATCAGGTCGCGCAGCGCCTCCGCCATGCCCGGATCGCGCAACGCGGTCTCCGGCGCCTCCACCTTGCGGCGATATACGATACACGTGCGGCAGATTGGGGTGCGATTCCGCAGTGGCGGCAGCAGTCAATTGGATGGCCACAGCTTCCTGTCGCTGCTCCAAGGCGCGCAATTCCTGCACCATCGCGGCACTGCCCTGGATGAGTCCCAGGAGATTGCGGATTTGCCGGCCGAGCTTGGCCTGCTCCTGCAGCGTCAGCGTAGCTTGCCGGGCGCCGCACTCGCGGTTGGCAGCGTTTATCTCAGCCACATATAGGCCCGGACGAATTCTCCCACCAAGCGCGGCGTCACCAGCCGGCCCTTGAGGCCCACCAGCACCCGCTCGCGCATTAGGCGAGGCGGATGCAGCTACCCTTGCGGTCAGCGAAATATAGGTAGTAGGCACCGAGGCAGTCCTCGATCCAATCAGGCACACGGATCAGCGACGGGCCTGGATGTTCACGCCGATGCTGGGATGCAGGTCCCGCCCCACGATCGGACCGTCGGCCAGGCGGGTCACGCCGATATCCGGGTGGCTACTCCTCGCCGCCGACCGGTGGCACGATGCGCGCAACAGCAAGCAGCGAGGCACGACAGGATGGCAATGCGCATTCTCTGGCCCAACCTTCCGGCCGAATTCCAGCAGATCGCCCGTGATGCGGCCGGCCCAGGATTCGAGACCAATTTCTGCGCCAGCGCCGCGGAAGTGTCGGACGAACAATGGGCCAACGCCGACGCCATCGTCGGCTCGTGCCCACCCCAATACATCGACAAGCTGCGCCAGTGCCGGGTTTTCGTGAAGTACGGGGTTGGCTACGACGATGTCGACATCGAGCGCTTCGGCAAGCTGGGCATCCCCGTCTGCAATACGCCCGACTACGGCACACGCGAGGTCGCCGACCACGCGATCGCCCTGATGATGACCCTGGCCAAGAGCATCGCCTATCACGACGCTGAGCTGCACGTTGACCTGCGCGGCAACTGGCGCCCCGCGCACAACCCGTTTGGTCGTCGGCTGTCGGTCTGCACCTTCGGCGTCGTCGGCATGGGCCGGATCGGCACGGCCGCCGCCCGGCGAGCCAAGGCGTTCGACATGGACGTCGTGTTCTACGACCCATACCAGCCGAACGGGTATCAGTTCGCGATTGGCGTCCGCCGCGCCGACACGCTGGCCGAGCTGATGGGCGAGTGCGATTTCGTCAGCATCCACGCGCCGCTCACCGCAGAGACGCGTAACCTGATCGGGGTGGATGCCTTTGCCGCCGCCAAGCGCGGGATGATCCTGATCAATACAGCTCGCGGACCGATCGTCGACATCGATGCGCTGTACGACGCGATGGAGGATGGCATCGTGCTCGCCGCCGGGCTCGACGTGCTCCCGCAGGAGCCCGCCAATCCGCAGGCGCGCCTCATCGCCGCCTGGCAGCGCAACGAGGAATGGATCCGTCATCGCTTGGTGCTGACGCCGCACTCGGCCTTCTATACACCCGAGAGCATGCGCGATAATCGCGCCTTCGCGTCCCGCACGGCGGCGCGCTATCTGCGCGACGGACGCCTGGAGAACTGCGTCAACAAGCAATTCCTTGTCGCGCGCAGCTGAAGGGACCGGGCATGAACGACAAGGTCGACGTTCTCATCATCGGCTCCGGCGCCTCCGGCGCTGCAGTGGCCTGGAGCCTCGCCGAGACACGGATGAGAATCCTTTGCCTCGAGCAGGGCGACTGGATGAAGCAGTCCGACTATCCATCCAACGGGCGGGACTACGAGGCTCGGGTGTTCAGCGACTATGCCACCAGCCCGAACATCCGCAAGCGGCCGAGTGACTATCCGATCAACGACGACAACTCGCCCATCAAGGTCGTAAACTTCAACGCGGTCGGCGGCTCGACAGTGATGTACACGGCGCATTATCCGCGTCTGCACCCCTCCGACTTCCGCGTCCGCACGCTGGACGGTGTCGCCGACGATTGGCCGATCGATTACCCGACGCTGGAGCCGTTTTTTGCGGAGAACGATCGCATGACGGGCGTCTCGGGCCTTGCGGGCGATCCCGCCTACCCAGCGCACGAACCACCGATGCCACCTCTGCCGCTGGGCAGTTCCGGAACAAAGATCGCGCAAACGATGAACAAGCTGGGCTGGCACTGGTGGCCGTCCGACAGTGCGATCGCAACCACCGAATACGACGGCCGCGCGCCCTGCATCAATCTCGGCCACTGCACGCCAGCCTGCGCCCAGGGCGCGAAGGCCAGCACCGATATCACCTACTGGCCGCATGCCATCCGCGCCGGAGTCGAGCTCAGGACCAACTGCCGCGCGCGCGAGATCACCTCCGGCGAAGACGGCATGGCGACGGGCGTGGTTTATTATGACATCGACGGCGTTGAGCAATTCCAGCCGGCAGAAGTTGTTATCCTCGCCTGCAACGGCGTCGGCACGCCTCGGCTGCTGCTGAACTCCGCGTCGGGCCGCTTCCCCAACGGGCTGGCCAATTCCAGTGGACTCCTGGGCAAGAACCTGATGTTCCATCCCTGGGCGCTGGTGCATGGCTATGTCGACGAGCCTATGGACGGGCATCGCGGCCCGCCGCTCTGCCTGTGGAGCCAGGAATTCTACGAGACCGATCGCTCGCGTGGCTTCGTGCGCGGCTACAATTTCCAGTTCAACCGCACCATCGGCGTGTCCACCGAGGCGGTCACCGCAGAGGCCAATGGCCTGCTGCCCTGGGGCGACGGCCACCACGACGCGTTCCGCGGTCTCGTCGGCCACCGCATGTCGGTCGGTATCTGCACCGAGGACCTGCCCGAGGAGCACAACCGGGTCACTCTCGATCCGGCCCTCAAGGATCGCCACGGCATTCCCGCGCCCAGGATCGACTACACGATCGGCGAAAACACCAACCGCATGCTCGACTTCGCGATCGACCGCGGCAAGGAGATCCTCGCCGCCGCTGGCGCGCGGCATGTCAACGTCGTCCGTCCCGTCGTTTACGGCGGCTGGCACCTGCTCGGCACTGCCCGCATGGGCAAGGATCCCGAGCGCTCGGTGGTGAATTCCTGGGGACGCAGCCATGACGTGAAGAACCTCTTTATTGTCGACGGCAGCATCTTCGTCACATCCGGCGGCGTGAACCCCACCTGCACGATCCAGGCACTGGCGCTGTACATCGCCGACAACATCAAGCAACGCCTGGCAACCCTGTTCGATTGAGGCCGACATGAACGACCAGACCCTGACCGAGGCGGAGATCGCCGACCTGCGCTGCCTCGCGGGCATGATCATTCCCGCCAGCGCGCAGTACGACGTGCCCGGCGCGGACGACGACACGATCTTCCGTGAGATCGTGAACAGCATCGGGCGCGACCGCAACGACGTGCGTGCTGCGCTGAGCAAGTTGCGCACGCTGGCCGGCGGGCCCCTCGCGGCACTGGATGCCGCCCGCCGCAGCGAAGTCGCGGCGAAGCTACGCGCCGAGGGCGGCGCGCCGGTCGGCGTGCTCACCCGGATCGTGCTGCTTTGCTATTACCGCGACGACCGGGTGATGATTTCGCTCGGCCTAGAGGCGCGGCCGCCGTTCCCCAAGGGCCATGTGCTCGAGCAGGGCGACTGGTCGCTGCTCGACCCAGTGCGGGCCCGCAAGCCCTTCTGGCGCCCGGCATCGTAGGGACAGATCAGCATTGTAGCTACCAGGGCAGAACCGCGCCGTGCTGGGGTCACAGCAACGGAGCATCATTCAAATTGCCGTCGATGCTTGCGGGTATGCCGAGTTCGTGTCCCCGGTAGTGATGTAGGAGCTGTGGGTAAGTGGCCTGCCTGCGCGACCGCCGAGAGTCTGGCGTAGGCGGGCCACTTATCCAAAGCGGTGGTCACCATGGTGCTCCTGGGTAGCAACCATAATCATCGTTTCGATCTGGCGTCTCTCCTCCATTCGAGTCTGCCAAGGGACTCATTGCCCCATCAAGGACGCTACGCGCCGCGCAGCGGTGGCCTTCGGCCATCCTTGACGGGTGATGTGTCCCTTGACTGATGGGCAGCAGGTCGAGACGAAGGAACAGGTGCCGGCAGTCAAACCAAGGAACTGGCATTGGTTCGCGACGATCACGCCAGGCTGTTCGCCCGGTCTTCCCACGGTGTGCCACGGGCCACCACGGCGTTGACCTGGATCAACAGCTTTCGCGCGCAAGCGACGATTGCGCTGGTGTGTGACGCTCCACGCGCGCGCAGGCGATTGTGCATGCTCATCAGCGGCTTGTTCCAGTGATGCGCCCCGGGGAACGCGGCCGCGAACAGCGAGCGCCGCAACCGGCTGCGCCCGCCGCCGATCCGTGTCTGACCCTGCCATTTGCCGCTCTGATGAACGAACGGCGCCAGCCCAGCCAACGACGCCGCCTGTTCTCGGGTCACCTGGCCGAGCTCAGGCATGCGGATCAGTAGGGCAAGGGCCGTGCGCTCGCCGACCGAGGGCACGCTCAACACCAGAAGAAAGCGCTTGCTCAGATCGTCATGGGCGCGCACGACGTCGATCAGGCGCTTGATCTCGAGCAACCGTCGCATCTGCTCTCGCTTGATACTGGCCTCGACACTACGCCGCAGCCGCTTGTCGCTGATGTGCTCCAGCCGCGTCTTGAAGCGCGCGATGTCTTCCTCGATCTGCTCGATGAAGGTGAGGTGATCGCCGAGAGCCTCGAACCGGGCATCCGGTGTCATCCGGTTCCGATTGCCCAGAACCTGCGTGCAGGCGGCGATCAGCACCGCGTCGATGCGGTCGGTCTTTGCCCGCTTCAGGTGCAGCATGCCGAAAGCCTTCACCTGCACCGGCTGCAGCAGGGTGACGACGACGCCCTGATCGCGAAGATAACCCATCACACCGCGTTCGTATCCGCCTGTCGCCTCGATTCCGGCGCGCGCGACGCCCGCGGCAACGAGACTGGTTGCGAGCGTCTTCCAGCCGGCGACTGTGTTGGGCACGCGTGTAACCTTGGCGTGGCCATGGATGGCCATGTCGAGGTGGTTCTTCGAGGCGTCAATCCCCGCGATCTGTGTGGCTATGTCAGGCATCCTCGTTGACCCCGCCTTGTTTGAACGAACCTGAAATTCCGGCAACCATTCGGGTCCAGTGAAGATGGCTGGCGCGATCAAGCTACTGTAGGAGCCCAGAAGGCTCGGGTTGGGTTCGATCCGACGCCAGCCGCCGTGCCAAGGGCTGCCACCCAGGACACGGCACCCGTTGCGGGCGGATCGCATAATAGAGCCTCCGGGCATCACAAGGGTTGGGTTGCGAACGCAATTCTGACCTTGGAGGCCACCACGATGACCGACGACATGATCGCCCTTCGCGAGGTGCTGGAGAAGGGTTCCGACGCGACACTGCTGCGCGAGATGATCGGCTTTGCCGCGCAGCGTCTGATGGAGCTGGAGACCGAGGCGCTGTGTGGGGCCGGTCACGGCGAGCGCAGCGAGGGCCGGACCAACCTGCGCAATGGCTACCGCGATCGCGACTGGCAGACACGGGCCGGCACGGCCGAGCTGCGCATCCCGAAGCTGCGCAAGAGCCTGCCCCTGCGCGAAGGCGGGGGGCAGCTACTTTGCCGGCTTCCTGGAGCCGCGTCGGATGGCGGAGAAGGCGCTGACCGCGGTGATCCAGGAGTCCTATGTCCAGGGCATCTCGACCCGTTCGGTGGACGAGCTCGTCAAGGCGATGGGGATGAGGAGGGGATCAGCAAGAGCCAGGTGTCGCGGCTCTGTGCCGAGATCGACGAGCGGGTGCAGACCTTCCTGCGTCGTCCGATCGAAGGCGAGTGGCCGTATCTGTGGCTGGATGCCACCTACGTCAAAGCCCGGCGCGATCATCATATCGTCTCGGTGGCAGTGATCGTGGCCATGGCGGTCAACACGGATGGTCGGCGCGAAGTGCTCGGCATGACGATCGGCAACAGCGAAGCCGAGCCGTTCTGGACCGAGTTCCTGCGTTCGCTCACACGGCGCGGCCTGCGCGGCGTCAAGCTGGTCATCTCCGATGCTCATGAAGGATTGAAAGCGGCGATCGCCAAGGTGCTTGGCGCCACCTAGCAGCGCTGCCGTGCGCACTTCATGCGCAATGCCCTGGCTCATGCCGGCAAGACACAGCGGCGCATCCCCGGGTCAAGCCCAGGGACCTCGGCTTGGATCGGCACCGCCTTCGCCCAGGACGATGCCGAGGCAGCCCGCAAGCAGTGGCGACAGGTTGCCGATCAGGCCAGGCCACGCATCAGCAAGCTCGCCAGCTTGATGGACGACGCTGCAGCTGACGTATTGGCTTACATGGGCTTCCCGGCGCAGCATCGCACCAAGATACACAGCACCAATCCACTCGAACGGCTCAACGGCGCGATCAAGCGCCGCAGCGAGGTCGTCGGTATCTTCCCCAATGAAGCCGCCGTCATTCGCCTGGGCGCACTGTTGCTTGAACAGAACGATAAGTGGGCCGTGCAGCGCGCTCGCTACATGACGCTGGAAACCATCGCACCACTGGGCCATGATCTCAGCACCCGCTGGGATACCATTCTATGCCGATCTCGGCCGCGCCCGCTGGACCGGCTATGCCACACCGGCGCTCGATCAGCTGACGGCGGAAGGCATGCGCTTTCCCAAGCCAATGCCTCTCTCTGCACCAACGCACGTGTGGCCTTGATCACCGGGTGGTATCAACAACATCGCCTGCCACTGGGGCGTTAAGCACCGACTCATTCGCAGGACAGCGCAGCGGTCGCGGAGAACGCCCCTCCAAGCGGCGGTCATCAATCTGACAACGGCCCTGCGGCTATTGCGGCGCACGGTTAGACCGCGCGAGATCGGCGCGTCCCTGTCGCACAGGAACTCGGCTTATCGCCCGCCGCACTGGGCTACCTGTTCTCCTCATTTCTCTGGGCGTACGTCCTCATGATGTTGCCGGGTGGTCGGCTGATCGACCGATGGGGTGCACACGTGGTCGCGAGCGTAGCCACGGTGGTGTGGTCAGCCGCGCAAATGGCGACCGGTGCTGCCGTCGGTGTTGTGACAATGCTGTTGGGTCTCGGCATCGGTGAGGCGCCGTTCTCGCCGGTGATCTACCGCAGTGTCAGTGCATGGTCGCCCTATACCGAGCGCGGCACGGCGACCGCCTTCATCAGCGCCGGCGGCAGTCTTGGTCTGGCGGGCTTCGTCTGGGTGGCGGTCTGGATGGCCCTGGTGTCGACGCCGCAAAAGACCATGTGGCTGCCCGAGCCGGAACGGCAACGCACATTCGAGCGCGAGGCTGGCATCGAGGTGCCTGACCACAGCGGCGTCGGCTACATGACGCTTTTGCGCTGCCCCGCGATGTGGGGTCTATTCGTCTCGCGGGGCTGTCTCGTCTACTCACTCTACCTGTATCTGAGCTGCCGAACTGCGCGGGGGGTGTCGGTGGTTGATTTGGGTCTCTACACCTCGGTTCCATTTTTCGTTGCTACGGCAGCGGACATCGTCGTCGCCTGGCTTGGCGACAGGCTGATGAGCGTCCATGGTATGCGAAGTGGGCTGCGTCGCTACCTCGTCGCTCTGTGTCTCTTTCTCACAGCGACAGGCTTGGTCATTCCCTACGTCAGGTCACTGACGGTGATCATCATCCTGGTATCGATCACTGTTTCCTTCGTGAATGCCGGTCCAGCAGCCAACGCCACGCTGACCAGCGATCTGCTGCGTTCTCCGGCCGATGCGGGACGTGCGTTCGCATTCCTTGTTCTGGGTGGCAACGTATTCGGACTACTTTCGCCTATCGTCACCGGATATCTCGTTGCGGCAAGCGGCAGCTTCAGCAGCGCATTCATGGCAGCCGGTGTCCTGGCACTTATTAGCATGGTGGTGTCGCTGACGCTGTCCCGTGGGACGATTGGTGAACCTGTGGTCGCAGCGAAACCTTTGGGCGTCACCGGTTGAACGGCCAAGCAGCGCTGGGCGTTGCTACGTACGCAAATGCATTAATCGGCCGCGACTGACGGCCACCTCGAGGAGGAAGTGACAGTCCGAAAGATAGAGATGGGTGACGTCACCATCGACGCGGTGATCGAGCGCGAAGGGCCGTGGCGGCGACCACGGGATTTCTTTCCGGCCTACGATGAGGCTGCCTTCAAGCGGCATTTGCTCTGGGCGTCAGCTACGAAAAGATCGACTACGTGTTCTGCACGCATCTCCATATCGACCACACGGGCTGGAATTCGACCCTGCGCGACGGGCGCTGGGTGCCGACGTTCCCGAATGCGAAGTACGTGTTCCACAAGAGGGAATACGCGGCTTGGGAAGCGGAGCATGCGCGGGGTGCTAATCCTCTCGGCACGGCGTTCCGCGATAACTGCCTGCCTATCGTTAAGGCCGACCAGGCTCTGCTCGTCGATGACGACTACGTTTTGGATGACACCATCACGTTGACGCCGACGCCGGGCCACTCGCCTTGCCATTGCTGCGTCAATATCCTCTCCGGCGGGCGGCGGTAACAGGCGACATGATGCATCACGCGATCCAGTGCCGAGAGCTTGACTGGTCCCCGGGGATCGACTGGGATCCGAAGAAGGCAGCAGTGTCGCGCCGGCGGTTCTTATCGTCCGTCGCGGACACCGATACGCTGCTACCGCCGATCCATTTTCCGGCGCCGACAGTGGGGTTGGTGACAGCGGACGGCGATCGTTTTCACTAGCGCTTCAAGCGAGAGTAGCGGCGCGAGGCGATCTCGGCAACTGCAGCACCCCAGGGAATGTCCCGTTCGCGCCTGAGCGCGGCGATGGCTTGTTGCACAACACGAGGCTCGCGACCCGCTCCGGATGCGTCGCCGCGAGCAGCAAGCCAATGAGGCCACCCGAGGATTCGCCATCCCAGTGAGGACAACGCGTCGAGTGGCCCGATGATTTGCGCGCCGATCGTATCCTGGATGTAGTGATATTCCCGCCGCGGCTGGTCCGAGAGACCACAGCCCGTCGTGGTGACTGGAAACGTGAGGGCATATCCTCTTCGCCGCGCCGTGTGATAGGACGCTGCGTATATGACCAGCATCACCCTCCCCACGAATTCGCCCGCAGACGACGTTCCGAGCAACGGGGGAGACAGGCGCGTGGCGTGCTAATCCGCTAATCCCGTCGTGCAGCCTCAATCAACGGATGTATCGTTCCCAACTTGTCGAGCTCCCAGGCGGCCGCGATGACATCATCGATACGCCCTGAGAAGGCGCCATGCCGAGCCAGTTCTCGCACCTTCGCTTCGATGTCCTGATCAGACAATGGCTGTTCGGGTACTGCCCCGGGCGTGAAGCACCGTCTCTTCCAGCGTGCGCCCGTCAATCGTCCGGACGGTCGCTATCGCGGCACCCTTGGGACTGTTCGAATCCAAACGAACTGCCGTCAACGCCCGCAGCGCAGCGACCGCATTATCATGCACCATCTCTTCGGAGAATTCTCTCAGACCGGCCGTGCCGAACAGGAAGGACACTGCAGCGCAGTGATGGATGCTGACCCGTGCATCCCTTTCATTGGTCACGCTCCGGTCGCCGCGATCGAATAGAAGCTGGTCGCCGGATACGATGATTTCAGCGATTTCCGCTGCCCTCACCGCATGATCCCGCCGCAGTGCGAGGCACGCATCGATAACGGCGTGCATGACTATCCCGCACGGATAGGGCTTGTAGGTGTTCTTCAGCAACTCCCATCGCTCCCCCAGGCCCTCGGTCACGTCCGAGATATTCGGATCATCCCCCATTGCACGTGCCCACCCGAGTGCGCCCTCAATCGCAGCCGGCGCGGCCGTGCAACCCTGTTCCGCCAGAAGCGCAGCAAACAGCCCATTGCGAGCCGCATTGCCTACGCTGACGTTCTTGGCAGCAGTTGGTAGGTTCACCACCAGTCCCGCGGACTGGCTGGCGGCAATACCAAGCGCGTGCCAGGTCTGCTCCGCATTCAGGCCAAGCAGCTTCGCGCTTGCGACGGCAGAGCCGAACACCCCGCATGTCGAGGTGATATGCCAGCCTCGCGCATAATGGCCAGGCGAGACACTGTTGCCGATCCGGCACTCGACTTCGGCACCAAGGATGAACGCGTGAAGCATTTCGGCCCCTGGCAGCCCACGCTGTTCCGCCAGAGCAAGTGCCGCTGGTGCAACGGGCGCCGTCGGATGGATGACAGTCCGCAGGTGCGTGTCGTCATAATCGAGCAGATTGCCGGCGACCGCGTTGATGAAGGCTGCGCCGAGTGGGTCTAGCCGTTCGGCGCGGCCGATCACTGCGACCCGCTCGGGGCCGGACAAACGCGTCAGAACGCGCATTGTCATCTCGATTGGCGTAGCAGAGGTGACGCCCAGGGCACAGCCGATGAAGTTCAGCAGCGACCGCTTGCCCTCGCGTCGCAACGCCTGCGGTAGCGCGTGCCAGCGCGACGCCGCGACGAACTGGCCAAGCCGCTCACCGACGAAGCGAGCGTTTCCCGGCTGCGCCATCTTCTCACCTCCTCGGTCGATTCCAGGCGATCGGTCGATGAGAGCGCATCCCAATTACGGTTTCCAGGCGACGTGTACATTATGTCGCAACGCGCATGCCGTGGAACGCAGTAAGCTCGACATCGATGACTCCCGGGGTTACGTCAACCAGGCGGCCCAGCCATCGCGCACGGGATGATTCGGCGGTAACGGCAATTCGACAGCAGTGCTGCCTGCCGCGCTGTAGTAGATGGCCGAGACCAGCTCCGGCGACTGGTAGGCATCCTGCAGAGTCACTGGCCATGCAGCGATGCCCTCCAGCGCCGCGTGCAGCGCTTCCACCAGTCCGGCGAAGCTTTCCTGGCGCGGCACGAAGCCCCGCAATGCCGCGTCGATCTCGGTCTGTCGGCGGGGGGGATGACGCGCCACTCGCCCTCGGCTGGACGATACGGCGACTTGCCGGGACTCTCCGCCGTCAGGTCAGCAAAGCAGAAACGGAATTTGCTCACCTCCTCCGCCGCACCTAGCGTGACCGAGGCGGTGACCAGTGCGCCGGAGGCCATTTCCAGGATGATCGCCGCGCAATCCTCTGTCTCGATGGGGTTGACCCTTGTGGAGAGCCTGGCGAACACGCGGCGCACCGGTCCCAGCGTGAATGTCAGCAGTTCGTGTGCGTGAATGGGACGACTGATGATCGCGCCACCGAGTTCAGTGGCTCTTCGGCCGCGCCAGGGGACCTCGTAATAGGCCGGAAGGCGGTTCCAGTGAGTCTCGATGCTAGCATAGCGTGGCTTGCCCGAGAGGTGGCTGGGCGAATCTGAACAGTCCGATAAGTGGAATCCCTGCCTGATTGCGGCACTGATGCCGCGCAGCAGGAGGGAGCATGTCGAGACGATCACGGCGCAACCACAGCCCTGGATTCAAGGCCAAGGTGGCCTTGGCTGCCATCAAAGGTGAGAAGACGCTGGCGGAGCTGGCGCAGTTGCATGACGTGCACACGACGCAGATCGCGGCGTGGAAGGCGCAGCTGCTGGAAGGGGCGACAGGCATGTTCGGTTCCGGTTCGCCGGCACAACCAGCGAGCGCGAGTGCGGACCTGAAGACGCTGCACGCGAAGATCGGCGAGCTGACCCTGGAGAACGATTTTTTGTCGGCTGCGCTCGGCAAGGCGGGTTTGCTGAGCGCAAAGCGATGATCGACCGCGGACACAGGCTGGCATTGAGCCGACAGGCCGAGCTGCTGGGGATCAGCCGCGGCAGTCTGTACTACGATCCCTGCCCGGTGTCGGCCGCCGATTTGGCGATCATGCGGCGGATCGACGAACTGCACCTGGACTACCCGTTCGCGGGCAGCAGGATGCTGCGTGACCTGCTGCGTGGCGAGGGTATCGCGATCGGCCGTGAGCGGGTCACGACGATGATGCGGCAGATGGGGCTCGAAGTGATCTATCGCCGGCCGCGCACGTCCAAACCCGCAGGTGGGCACAAGGTTTTTCCCTACCTGCTGCGCAGCGTAACGATCGAGCGGCCTAATCAGGTGTGGGCGATGGATATCACATACGTTCCGATGGCTCGCGGCTTTGTCTATCTCACGGCGGTGGTGGACTGGTTCAGCCGGCGGGTGCTGGCCTGGCGTGTGTCGATCAGCGTGGAGGTTGATTTCTGCCTGGACGCGCTGGATGAGGCGCTCGCTCGGCATGGTCGGCCGGAGATCTTCAATACCGACCAAGGCAGCCAGTTCACCAGCGCGGCGTTCACTGGCGTACTATCGGACAACGCGATCAGGGTCAGCATGGATGGCCGCGGCTCGTGGCGCGACAACGTGTTCGTTGAACGGCTGTGGCGTTCGGTCAAATACGAAGAGGTCTACCTGCGCGCCTATGACAGCGTGGCAGAGGCGCGCAGCTCGATCGGCGGTTACCTGGCCTTCTACAACCGCAAGAGGCCTCACTCGAGCCTTGGCGGAAAGACGCCGGACCAAGCCTATTTCTGTGGCTTGGCGCTGGCGGAGGCCGCATGATGTTCGCCGCCGTTGTGGGGCATTGCTGCGGTCGGGCTACGCCCTTCCTACGCAACGCCCCACAACGGCAATCGATGGAGATAGTTCGCGGGGAAACCATCTATCGGAACCGAAACGCTGTTCAGACCAACCCGGCCACCTCTCCGTGACTCCGGTCGCGATCAACCGGCACAGCCGTGCAAGCCCGTTGCCATACCGATACTGATAGATCGGACAACGGCGAATGCCTGTAGCTCTCTATCTGTTCGTGCCCCGTGATATGATCACCGGATGCCACCGCGCAAGATCATCCATATCGACATGGACGCGTTCTACGCGTCGATCGAGTAGCGCGACAACCCAGAGCTCCGCGGGCGACCCGTCGCGGTAGGTCACGGTGCCAAGCGAGGTGTGGTGGCCACAGCGAGCTACGAAGCTCGCGCATTCGGCGTGCGCTCGGCCATGCCTTCGACGACGGCGCTGCGGCAATGTGCGGAACTGGTATTTGTCCGGCCACGCTTCGAGGTCTACCGCGCCGTCTCGCGCCAGATCCACGCCATCTTCGCCCATTACTCGACGAAGCCTATCTCGACGTGTCGCTGGACCTGCGAAGGCTGCAGACCGCGTCCGCCACCGCGAAAGCGATTCGCGCGCGCATTCTCGAGGAGATGGGTCTGACTGCGTCAGCCAAGCTGGCATCCAGCCAGCGCAAGCCGAACGAGCAGTTCGTTATCACCCCGGAAATGGGACCGGACTTCATTGCCTCGCTCCCAGTTGCGAGGTTTCATAGCGTCGGACCTGCCACTAGGGCAAAGATGGAGCGACACGGCATTCGAACGGGAGCGGACCTGAGAGCGAAATCGCTTGCCTTTCTGCAGCAGCATTTCGGCAAATCGGCCACCTGGTATCTTGGCATCGCCAACGGCGAAGACGATCGACAGGTCGTTGCCGAACGTCAGCGAAAATCCTCCGGCTCCGAAACTACCTTCGAACGTGACCTGACCACGCCAGATGCAATCGAAGCGGGCGTCGCGGCCATAGCTGCAGATGTATGGTCGTGGTGCGAGAAGATAAAAGTCGCCGGCCGGACTGTGACAGTGAACGTGAAGTTCGCTGACTTCCGCCGGGTCACCCGAAGCCGCAGCTTCTCGAGCATTATCGCGCGACGCGACTTCTTGCGGCAGGCAAGCGTTGAACTCGTGCGCACGCTACTACCGACTGCCACGGGCGTCCGGCTGCTTGGCGTCGCAGTGTCGAACTTTGATCAGGTGCCGATCAGTGCCGCCGATGAACTGCCGCTGTTTGACGCTGCCGGGGCGATCATGCCGTAACCGGACGCGACCTCTGGCGTCACACCGACAGGTATGCGCTGATGGTACGCCGTGCCGGCAGTACGGACTTGCCGCTTCACGGTGGTCGCGTGCCGAAATGGCTGGGCGATCGCATGCCTGGCGCATGCCTCTTGGTTCCAGTCGTTCGGCTCAGTGATGGGGATGGACTGGCATTCCTCCGGCATCACCGCCAGCGTGATCGGCGCACTGAAGCGGGGCCTGACACCTTGCCCCATGAACAACAATAGGGCGCTCGCCGGCACAAGCACAGCGGACTTCACGGGGTGAATCCGCTGCATCGAACAGGCTCGCCATGCCGGGGAGGTGGACTCGACGGGATCGAGCTTCAATTTCTCCCAGGGATTCAATGGTTTGGCTTCAGGCTTCCAGGCGCACCATCCCGTGGTAGAACAGCCGTCTTGCCGGGTTAGCACAGTGGTAGTGCAGCGGTTTTGTAAACCGAAGGTCGGGGGTTCAAATCCCTCACCCGGCACCGGCAGCAGGGGGCATGACGGATACCGAAGCGGTCCGTTGGGCGCTCCCCGTCACGGCGACGCTGACAGAGCGGAATTGCAATCGTCAAGGCTTCAGCGGTGGTGAGGCTGCGAATCGGCTCACGATCTATGCTCGAACGACGCGACCCAGGTGTGGCGGTCAACCGCGTTGGGTTCGCTTGCCCGAGAGCCTGCACAATCCGCGGTTGATCGTGCCGATCACCGCCAGTCGGCGGTTGCCGTCGATGTGAGCGGCTGCCTGCTCGCTGAGCTCTCAAGGAGACGAATGCTGATCGTGAAGGGGGCGCCGGACGAAGGCTCCGTCTGTCAAGTCAGCGCATCTCGGTCGTGTCCCCGGTGGTGGTGTAGGAGCTGTGGGTAAGTGGCCTGCCTGCGCGACCGCCGAGAGTCTGGCGTAGGCGGGCCACTTATCCAAAGCGGTGGTCACCGTGGTGCTCCTGGGTAGCAACCATAATCATCGTTTCGATCTGGCGTCTCTCCTCCATTCGAGTCTGCCAAGGGACTCATTGCCCCATCAAGGACGCTACGCGCCGCGCAGCGGTGGCCTTCGGCCATCCTTGACGGGTGATGTGTCCCTTGACTGATGGGCAGCAGGTCGAGACGAAGGAACAGGTGCCGGCAGTCAAACCAAGGAACTGGCATTGGTTCGCGACGATCACGCCAGGCTGTTCGCCCGATCTTCCCACGGTGTGCCACGGGCCACCACGGCGTTGACCTGGATCAACAGCTTTCGCGCGCAAGCGACGATTGCGCTGGTGTGTGACGCTCCACGCGCGCGCAGGCGATTGTGCATGCTCATCAGCGGCTTGTTCCAGTGATGCGCCCCGGGGAACGCGGCCGCGAACAGCGAGCGCCGCAACCGGCTGCGCCCGCCGCCGATCCGTGTCTGACCCTGCCATTTGCCGCTCTGATGAACGAACGGCGCCAGCCCAGCCAACGACGCCGCCTGTTCTCGGGTCACCTGGCCGAGCTCAGGCATGCGGATCAGTAGGGCAAGGGCCGTGCGCTCGCCGACCGAGGGCACGCTCAACACCAGAAGAAAGCGCTTGCTCAGATCGTCATGGGCGCGCACGACGTCGATCAGGCGCTTGATCTCGAGCAACCGTCGCATCTGCTCTCGCTTGATACTGGCCTCGACACTACGCCGCAGCCGCTTGTCGCTGATGTGCTCCAGCCGCGTCTTGAAGCGCGCGATGTCTTCCTCGATCTGCTCGATGAAGGTGAGGTGATCGCCGAGAGCCTCGAACCGGGCATCCGGTGTCATCCGGTTCCGATTGCCCAGAACCTGCGTGCAGGCGGCGATCAGCACCGCGTCGATGCGGTCGGTCTTTGCCCGCTTCAGGTGCAGCATGCCGAAAGCCTTCACCTGCACCGGCTGCAGCAGGGTGACGACGACGCCCTGATCGCGAAGATAACCCATCACACCGCGTTCGTATCCGCCTGTCGCCTCGATTCCGGCGCGCGCGACGCCCGCGGCAACGAGACTGGTTGCGAGCGTCTTCCAGCCGGCGACTGTGTTGGGCACGCGTGTAACCTTGGCGTGGCCATGGATGGCCATGTCGAGGTGGTTCTTCGAGGCGTCAATCCCCGCGATCTGTGTGGCTATGTCAGGCATCCTCGTTGACCCCGCCTTGTTTGAACGAACCTGAAATTCCGGCAACCATTCGGGTCCAGTGAAGATGGCTGGCGCGATCAAGCTACTGTAGGAGCCCAGAAGGCTCGGGTTGGGTTCGATCCGACGCCAGCCGCCGTGCCAAGGGCTGCCACCCAGGACACGGCACCCGTTGCGGGCGGATCGCATAATAGAGCCTCCGGGCATCACAAGGGTTGGGTTGCGAACGCAACTCTGACCTTGGAGGCCACCACGATGACAGACGACATGATCGCCCTTCGCGAACTGCTGGAGAAGGGCTCCGACGCGACACTGCTGCGCGAGATGATCGGCTTTGCCGCGCAGCGTCTGATGGAGCTGGAGACCGAGGCGCTGTGTGGGGCCGGTCACGGCGAGCGCAGCGAGGGCCGGACCAACCTGCGCAATGGCTACCGCGAATCGCGACTGGCAGACACGGGCCGGCACGGTCGAGCTGCGCATCCCGAAGCTGCGCAAGAGCCTGCCCCTGCGAAAGCGGGGGGCAGCTACTTTCCCGGCCTCCTGGAGCCGCGTCGGATGGCGGAGAAGGCGCTGACGGCGGTGATCCAGGAGTCCTATGTCCAGGGCATCTCGACCCGTTCGGTGGACGAGCTCGTCAAGGCGATGGGGATGGAGGGGATCAGCAAGAGCCAGGTGTCGCGGCTCTGTGCCGAGATCGACGAGCGGGTGCAGACCTTCCTGCGTCGTCCGATCGAAGGCGAGTGGCCGTATCTGTGGCTGGATGCCACCTACGTCAAAGCCCGGCGCGATCATCATATCGTCTCGGTGGCAGTGATCGTGGCCATGGCGGTCAACACGGATGGTCGGCGCGAAGTGCTCGGCATGACGATCGGCAACAGCGAAGCCGAGCCGTTCTGGACCGAGTTCCTGCGTTCGCTCACACGGCGCGGCCTGCGCGGCGTCAAGCTGGTCATCTCCGATGCTCATGAAGGATTGAAAGCGGCGATCGCCAAGGTGCTTGGCGCCACCTAGCAGCGCTGCCGTGCGCACTTCATGCGCAATGCCCTGGCTCATGCCGGCAAGACACAGCGGCGCATCCCCGGGTCAAGCCCAGGGACCTCGGCGTGGATCGGAACCGCCTTCGCCCAGGATAATGCCGAGGCCGCGCGCAAGCAGTGGCGACAGGTCGCCGATCAGGCCAGGCCGCGCATCAGAAGCTCGCGGCTTTGATGGACAATGCCGAGGCCGACGTGCTCGCCTACATGGGGTTCCCGGCGCAGCATCGCACCAAGATACACAGCACCAACCCGCTCGAACGCCTCAATGGTGGGATCAAGCGGTAACAGGGGCAAAACCCGTGGCGTCTCTGGTCAGACAGGCTGTCCGCGGCAGCGGATGAGGTCAGGCAGATACGGTATAGCCGGCTGGTTTGGGACACTGAGCCTGTCGCCGACATAATCCCAGAAAGCGACGCCGAGTTTGGCGGCGGTGCGCATCAATCCGAGGAAGGCGTCGCGGCAGTCGCGGCCATCGACGCTGCGCGTGCCGCCACTGACCTTGCGCTTAGTGACATGAAGGCGGATGTCGCGCTCGGAGCCGTTGGTGTGAAGCGGTGTCTCTGGCCGGTCGAGCACCATCAGCAACTCAGGCTTGTTGGCATGTAACCGTTGGAGCAGGCGATCGAGCGTGACGAAGCCGGTGCGTCGATGGAAGATGCGGTCGAAGCGAGCCCGCAGTTCGCTGCGCCGCCGCGCCGTGGGTCCAGCGCGATACGCCTTGAGATCGTTGTAGAACCACCAGATCAGCGCGCGTATGCGTTCCTGCGCGACGCGGTGCGGATCGGTGAACGCGTCGAGTTTGTGGACCAGCCGTTCTGCCTGCATGCACCCAGCACAGCGCATGCTGGCCGACGGCGAACTGGCCGGCGTCGTCACTGACAATCACCATATCGCGCAGCAGTCCATGCGCCTGGATGCTGCCCCACAACGCTCCTTCGGTGGCAGACCGGGTCGGGCGTGACCTGCAAGGCGCTGATCCCAAGGCGATGGAGATGCGTCTGCCAGGCAGCCTGATCGGCGAACTGTGTCAGTTGATGCGCCGCCAGCTGGCTGATGACAGGCCCGGCCAGGGCGCGCCCACGCATATAGTCCAGCGCCGCCTGATTGACGACGTAGTCGGTGTGTCCTGTCGGTAGCAGACGATATGACCGGTTTAGGTAGCACACGAACTGTCCGGTAGCGGGTTCCCGACCGGGAGGTTGGGAGGATGCGCCTGACGGAAGCCCGACAGGGTGTTCGTATGCTGAAGTTCGTGGATGTGTTTGGCCGCTGGGAGGCGTCTGAACTGAGCCAACTGGAGGCGGCAGAATTGCTGGGCATGGGGGAGCGGACGTTCCGCCGTTGGAGCCGCCGTTACGAGGAGGAGGGCGAGGCCGGGCTGCTGGACCGCCGGATTGGCAAGGCGTCGGGTAAGCGGGTTCCGGTCGATCGGTGCGAGGAAGTCGCACATCTATACCGGACACGCTACCGGGGCTTCACGGCGCGGCATTTCCACGAGCACCTGATGCGAGACCATCGGTTTGCCTGGAGCTACAGCTGGACCAAGACGTTTCTGCAAAGCCGCAATCTGCTGCCGAAGGCGCCGCGTCGCGGTGCGCACCGACGCAAGCGGCCGCGCCGTCCGTTGCCTGGCATGATGCTGCATCAAGATGCATCGCGGCACGCGTGGCTGGCGCAAGCACCGCGGCTCGATCTCGTGGTAACGATGGATGATGCGACGAGTGAGATCTACTCGGCTTTGCTGGTAGAGGAAGAAGGCACGGCCTCGACGTTCCGGGCCTTGCTGGAGGTGTTTGGCCGCCATGGCCTGCCACTGAGCCTGTATACCGATCGCGGCAGCCATTACTTTCACACCGCCGAGGCGGGCGGCACGGTGGTACGCGGCCAGCCGACGCAGGTTGGCCGCGCGCTGTCGCATCTGGGCGTTGCGCACATCGCGGCTTGCTCGCCGCAGGCCCGCGGCCGCTCGGAGCGTCTGTTCCAGACCTTGCAGGATCGGCTGCCGAAGGAGCTGGCGCTGGCGGGCATCACGACGATGGATGCGGCCAATGCCTGGCTGCGCGATAGCTATATACCGGCGCACAACGTGCGGTTCGCGGTGCCGGCGGAACAGGAAGGCAGTGCGTTCGTCGCCGTGCCTGAACTGGCGCTGGCGGAGGTCCTGTGCGTGCAGGAAGAGCGAGTGGTGGGCAACGACAACTGTGTGTCGTTCCTCAACCGCAGGCTACAGATTCCGGAAAGTCCGCTGCGCTTGCACTTCGTCAAAGCGACGGTGAAGGTGCATCACTATCCCGACGGTGGACTGGCGATCTTCCATGGCCGGCTGTGCCTGGGCCGCTACGACAGCAACAGGGTTCCGCTCGGCGAGCTTGAGCCGCGCCATCACGCGAGTAAAGCCGTCCCCTCCCACCGTCAGCCTGGCGCCGTGCTCGGCGTTGTCAAGGACGCTTCGCGCCGCGATGCGGTGGCCTCGCCCAGGGCGAGGCCATCCTTGACAGCGCCTCCGCGCGGCACCCACGCGCATGCCAGGTCGGCTCCAGGAAATGGTCCTGACAGTCTCACCAGGAAATGGCCATCGGAGACACCGCTCCTCCGCCGGACAAAACAGCAACGAGCGGCCACATGATGTGTCACCTAGACCGGCCAGGTTAATTTGCTCTCGACACGTAGTCGGTGTGTCCGGCGCGCAGCAGATCGAGGAAGTTCAACCGGCTCTTGCTCGCACGCGTTCCGAACCAAGCGAAATCGTCGTTACCGGTCTGCGTGCAGAACCCGTTCTTGCCGGCGTGGCGCGCGCCGGTGTCCGTGCGGCGGACGCCTTCTGGCACATCGGCTCGCTTCGCGAACCGATCCACCGAGATCCAGGCCGCCGTCTCAAGGCCAACCCGCAGCACGTCGCGGGCCTCGGCCAGGAAGCCATCCTGCCCGGCGATCAGCAAGCGCATCACCTGTCGCTTGGAGATGCTCACGCCGATTCCCCGTAGTTGTGCCACCAGTCGGGGGACGGTGACCTGGCCTTGATGGTGTTGCGCCAGCACGAAACGACGCAGTTCCGCTCGGAAATGCCCGACCACGCCGGGTGGCAAAGCGGCCAATACCGTAGTCCCGTCCGGCGTGATCCAGCGCTCCCGCCGGTAGCGCGCCACCTCGGCGCGCAGCACGATGTCGTGCACCACGTAGCTCTCGTATCCTTTGAAGCGTGAGCCCAGCGGTACCTGCGCCTTGATCACTCGGTCCAGAATAGCAACGCGGGGTGTGATCTTGCCTCGCCGGCGTCGCTTGCCACGCTTGCCAGGCGGCTTTGGCTCACTCGCCGGCTCCATGCCACTCGGCTTGATCCGCGGCCGGCCGTTCAGACCTTTCAGCCGAGCGTTCTCCTCCCGAAGTTCCGCGATTAGCCGCTCCTGCTCAGCCACTTTGAACCACCAGCGCTTCCAGCGCCGCAAGCGATAGGCCATCAATGTCAACCGGGGCGGTCACATCCAGGTTGAATTGAACCGCGCCGCGTCGGCACAAGCAAAATCTCAATGCTCGCCCGGGGTTATGCCCCTGTTACCGATTACAAAGGTCAGCGCGATTAGGGCGTAGACGGTGCCGGCGAGGATCCCGTTCACCAGCAGCGAGACGAAGAACAACACGGTGGCTAATTAGCCGTCACGCCAGGCGAGCGGAAGTCCTGCGAACACAGCGACTAGGACCACGCTCAGCTTGTCGATGGGAGCAACGGTGGCGAACGCGCGCACGGTCCCGCCCTGCACGCCGACGGGCCGCCGCGCAACAATCTGGATAGATACCGAGCGGTGTCAGACCGTAGCTGAAGCGGCGAAGTCGGGGTGCGTGGTGCTGCTCGTCATTCCACCGCGACGCCAGCCGCCTCAACACGAGATGATCGCTGATGCTGAGTCATTTCGACGACGCACTGGCAGATGAAGCAACGCTGGATTTGCTCATCGCTTGGATGCGACATGCCTTCGGCCGCAGTCGGAGCAGGTGTATGACCTCATAGCCATAGTGGCGGGCTCCCTAGCACGGGCTGGGTGTCTAAGCAGACCGCGCAACATGGCCCTTGACCACATGAACGCGTGCCTGGCGCCCAACCCTCGATCTCAAGCCACGAACGGCACTAGGGCGACCCACACCACGACCAGACCAAGAGCCATTCCGGCAGCGGTGACATAAGCGCGCATTGGTCTTCGCCGTCTCGCTTCGACCAGGATGGCGACCGCACGCATATGACGCTGTGACCTGGGAGACAGTCTGGCAAATTTCGGCGCTGCTGTGATTTCCGATATCCCGAGACGCCGGCAAAAAGGAAGCCGCAGGCGTACCGGGGCTGAGAAACTCGGGCTGAAACGAGAAAGGCCGCAGTGGTGACCGACCTCTCCGCTTCATACTCTGAGCTGGGCGCAGCGGCAGATGCGTTACCGGACCTCGCTGCGCAGCTCGCGGGGTTAGCCGTTGCCGCCACTGTGGGGCGGGAACAGCCCAGGGGCCGCGGCTCGGTTGGGTAATCCACGTCTGGATCGTCTGCGCCCAAAGACAGCGCTCGAGTGCTGGCTCACGAAGCGCAGGACGTGGCGGCCGCAGTCCGCTTGGCCGACGCCGATCGGCGGGCGAGGTGGCGCTGGGCACGGCTCAGGTCGGCCTGGCGAGAACCGAGTAGGGAGGAGGCCCGACCGCCAGCCGGGGCGAAGGCTATTCGAAGCCCCCCAGGTGAATTCCCCCGTCGCGCGGCTGATGCCGCTCCGCTCCACCATCGCGTCCCTGGCGCACCCTACGGCTTCCGCGCCCGCCGGCGAGAGAGGGGCTCAGAGCCCCCAACCAAACGGCTTTGATGCAGGCGGCGCTGCAGTGAGGTGCATATTTAGCACAAGGCCATCGAGGGACTGAGCCACACTAAAGCTGGTCGAGATGCGGCACGGCGGATGAGCGGTGCGGTCACGACCTTGTCGAGGCACCGCACGCGCTGCGCGATGTCGCCGATCGATGCAAGAAACCGAGAGGATGGACCATGAGCCTGATCTTGATCATCATCGTGCTGCTGCTGTTGTTCGAGGGCCTGGGGGCGGGTATTACGGATATCGCGGTGGCTATTATGGCGGCGGCGGCATCGGCTTGATCGTGCTGATCATTGTGCTCGTGCTGCTGTTCGGTGGCGGCAGGTTCTGGCGAGCAACGCCGCAGCCCGGCAGCCGGCAGTGCGCCAAGATCAGCCACCAGCCCGAGGAATACCGCCATGGCCCGCATCGACGTCGTCGCCCTCCAGCAGCGCCTGACGCAGCAGCAGCCGACGCCCGTGCCGGCTAAGCCTCCGTCGTGGACCACACGGCCAGCGCCAGCTTCAGCCTTGCGCACCACGCCGCCGCCGAAAGCACCCCCAGCCGCCGCTTCGGCTGCGGCACCGGCGGGAACGCTGCGCGCGACGACGACCATGCGCGCGGCCCTACCCGTGAAAGCGACGAACCTGCGTGCGGAGCGCGCCGAGGAACGGGCGAAGGCGAATGCGCTGCGAACGCAGATCGACGAGCTGAACGCCGAGTTGGTGGTGGTCCGCGCCAAGGCCGACCGAGCGTTGACAGAGGAACGGCAGCGGGTCGATCGGCTGAACGAGCAGGTGGAAGCACTATCGGCCGAGGTCGTGCGGGCAGAGAAGCAGGCGGAGGCTTTTGTTGGCCGAGCCGAACGGGCAGAAGCGGGCAGGGACGCCGAGCGAGCCCGGGCGGACGAGCTGCATCACCGCCTCGATGACCTCACCATCAACCTGACCGACGCTCATGCTGAGCTTGCAGCCGCCCAGGAGGCCGCCGACGCGCTGCAGCAGGCCAACGCCGAGCGGCGGGCGAAGGGCCGCTGGGCGCGGCTCAGGCGGGCGTGGCTGGGGGAGTGAGCTCCCTCCCCGCGGCGCATCGCGAAGTGGGCGCCGTGTTTGCCGCCGCTACGCGAGGCTATTCCGAGTGACCCGCTGATCCCTCGAGTTTCCGTGTTATACCAGAAGTCTTAAGTATTGACGCATGCCCAATCGCGAGACCCGACTGATCTGATACGATCTGGGTCGCTGATCAGAAAATCCCACGCCGCTTTGCAAGCGGCGACGATGGCCTCATAGCTGTCCCAGACCAGCATGCTGAGTTTGTTGGCACGCAGGTAGTGCCAGACGTTCTCCATCGAGTTGAGTTCGGGTGAATAGGGCGGCAACCGGATCAAAGTGATGTTGGCGGGAACTTTCAGCTGCTTGCCGCGCTGATGCCAGCCGGCACCGTCGCAGATCAGGACGGCGTGCGCATCTGGCCGCACCTGCGTGCTGATCTCCTTCAGATGCTCGTTCATCGCGGCGGTATTGGCAGCCGGCATGATGATCGCGGCACCGACCTCTCGATCGGGGCAGATCGCGCCAAACAGATAGACCGAGTCATGGCGGTTGTCCCGCACCGCAGGTGGTCGTGAGCCGATCGGCGCCCACCGATAGGGGATCCAACCCTTCTGGCCGACGCGGGCTTCGTCTTGGAACCACACCTCCACCGGCTTGCCAGCCGCAGAGGCGGGCAGTGCCTCGTTCACCAGGCTGGCAAAGTTTTTTTAAAAGCCCCCTGCGCCGCAGCGTCGTTCTTCGGATGGTACGGCCGCGGCTGCAAGCGCGTCAGGTCGAGCTTGCGCAACAGCCTGGCCACGCTGCGTTGGTGAAATGTTACCGCGAAATGCGCGACGATCTTCACCCGCAGATCAACGCAGCGCCAACGCACCACGCCGTCCTTCTCCGGATCAGGCCCTTGGATCACGATGTCCTTCAGTTCAGCCATTTGCTCGTCGCTCAACGCCGGCGGACGCCCAGGCCGCGACGCAGTCGCCAAGCCGGCAACATCACCTGCGTTGTAGCGATGCACCCAGTCGCACAGCGTCTGCCGGTCCATCCCACTGGCTCTCGCCGCCTCGCCGCGCGGCCAACCATCCAGCAGCAGCGCGATACCCAACAGGCGTCGCACCACGTCAGCATCCTCGATCTTCACGGCAAGCGCTCGCAATTCCGCCGCCGATCGCTCCAGGCGTGTGATCTCAACAGCTTTGCCCATCATGCGAACCCCACCGAACCTCGGGTTCACAGCGAGTCAGAGTTCCGCCGATTCGGGAACCCACCCGGAGAGTCAGAACTTGTGGCCGCTGGTATAACACCGCTCAGAGCGGGACTGCTCGTCCGCGCATGGGCGCTTTCGGGTTGCGCGGGAGCCGTATCATGAATTCACTGTATTCGCCGACCTTGCTATCCACAGCGATGCTGCCGCCATGCTGTTGCGTGACGATGTCGTAGGTGATCGACAGGCCAAGCCCCGTGCCCTCACCGGTCGGTTTGGTAGTGAAGAATGGCTGGAAAAGCTTGTCCCTGATGTCAGCCGAAATGCCGATGCCGTTGTCGCGCACATGGATCTCCACCGCCTCCCCGATGTCGTGGGTGGTGACCTTTAGCGTCGGCATGAACCCCGCGTCGGCGTCTTTCCGCGCCCGCCTCGTGGCCGCGTAGAAGCCGTTGCTGAACAGGTTCAGGAACACCCGTGTCATGTCCTGCGGCGCCAGCTCAATCGGCGCGATCCCCTCCGCGAAGTCCCGCTCCAAGGTGATGCTGAAACTCTGATCCTGCGCGCGGGCGCCGTGGTAGGCGAGGTTCAGCGCGTCATCGATTAGCGCGTTCAGATCGACCATGCGTCGTTCACCTGAGGACCCGCGCGAATGTTCCAGCATGCTGCGGACGATGCCGTCGGCGCGTTTGCCATGCTCGGTGATCTTCGCCAGATTACCTTGGAGGGTCGCCGTCAGCTCGTCGATCTCGGCCTGCCGGTTGCCTGCGATCGCATCGTTCAGTTCGCCGAGCAGGTCGCCGGATAGCTCTGCAAAGTTGTTGACGAAGTTGAGCGGGTTCTTGATCTCGTGTGCGATGCCGGCGGTGAGTTGGCCCAGGGATGCCATCTTCTCCGCCTGGATCAAATTGGCCTGGGCTGCCTTCAGGTCGCGATACGCCGCTTCGATCGTGCGGCTGGCCTCCTCCGCCGCGTCGCGAGCGGCACGGGTTTCCTCCTCGTTGCGTTTGCGCTCGGTGATGTCGCTATAGATCACCACAAAGCCACCACCAGGCACAGGGTTAACTCGAATTTCGATGATACGGCCGTTGGGTCGCGTGCGCTCGAATGTCCTCCGCTGACTGCCGAGCGCTAACAACTGCTGAACGTGGTCTTCCGGCTCGGGACCATATTCGCCGTGGTCCGCCAGATACCGAATGTAGTCCGAGAAGGCCGGCCGCGATGCGATCACGTCGTCTGGCACATCCAGCATGTGCTGAAATCGCTGGTTGGATGCCACTAGATGCCGTGTCTCGTCGAACAACGCCACGCCGTTGCCCATATTCTCGAAGGTGACCCGAAGTTCCTCCTGCCGCTGCCGGATTTCGTCGAGGAGCCGCGCGTTCTCCATCGCGATCACCGCCTGCGCGGCAAAGTTCTGCAACAAAGCGATCTGTTTATCAGTGAAGGCTCGCACCTCTTCTCGGAAGAGGGTCAAGACACCGAGCAGGACCTCGTCCTTGCACAGTGCCACTGAAAGCACCGTGCGAGCGCCAGCAAGATCGGCCATGGCGCGGCGATTGGGTTCACCGGATCGATATGCATTGGTATCAGTGATGTCGAGCATATGGACGAGGCGTTCTCCAAGCGCCAATCTCCCCGGCGCGCTCTCCGGTCGGTAAATCGGTGGATGCTCGCGCATGAATTCGACGTAAGCTTCTGGTATGCTGCGAAACGCCACGTGGTGGAAACGCTCGCCGTCATAAGTCAGCAAGATACCGAAAGCCGCCCCGCACAAGTCTACCGCTTTGTTGAGCATCGCATCGAAGACCGGCACGAGGTTGCCGGGATTGGTATTGATCACCTGCAGCACCTCGGCGGTTGCCGTCTGCTGCTCCAGTGCCTCGCGCTGCTCGGTCAGCAGCCGCGCATTCTCCATCGCGATCACCGCCTGAGCAGCGAAGTTTTGTAGCAGCGCGATCTGCTTGTCCGAAAATGTGCCGATTACCGACCGACCGATAGCAAATGCGCCGACGGTGACGCCTTCCTTCACTATCGCCACCCAGATCGCGCTTCGCACACCGGCCTCAACAGCACCCTTCGCGTGCGGATCGCCGGAGCGGGAAAATTCTTCGACAGTGTCGGGGAACTCGATCAACCACTCGCCTTGCACGACCCGCTGGAGCGGCGAATTAGTGCCGCTCTCGCCACGCTCACGTAGCAATGCCACGAATTCCGCCGGGAGGCCGCGGGCCGCGGCAAGGCGGCCGCGGCCACCTTCGATAGTCCACAATACGCCCCTGTCGCCCCCGCAGAGCCGGATTGCCTTTTCCAGCATCGCCTCAAACACGGGCGTTAGATTGCCGGGTGATGCGTTGATGACCTGCAACACCTCGGCGGTCGCGGTCTGCTGCTCCAAAGCCTCTCGCTGCTCGTTGATCAGCCGAGCGTTCTCCATCGCGATCACCGCCTGGTCGGCGAAGGTCGTAACCAGCTCTACTTGCTTGGAGGTGAAGGGCTCGACCCGTTTCCGGGCCAGCCCGATCCCGCCAACCGCCGCCCCGTCGCGCAACAGCGGCACGCCGAGCATCGACCGGGCATCGTTCTCAGCCTCGCCATGGTAGAGCGAGTCGGCCTTGGCGTCGGCGATCTGGACGGCATGACCGGCGAGCAACGCGCGGCCGATCACGGTGTCGGTTCCTGGTCGGATCACGGCCCGCCGCTTGCGCGCTTCGTATTCGGCAGAGATGCCCTGCCCCGCCGCCCAACGATACTGATCTCCCTCTTGGCGGAAGATGACGGAGTAATCGGATCGGCACAGTCGATGGGCGGCAGAGACGACGGCCTGCAGCACCGCATCGAGGTCAAAGCTCGAGCGACTGATCACCTTCAAGACTTCGGCGGTCGCGGCCTCCCGCTGCAACCCTTGATCACGCTCAGCCTTGAGCGCGGCAAGCTGACGTTCGAGATCGGCTATACGCTGCTCGGGATCCGCAAACGTGTTGTCGGGCGTCGCGTTCATTGCTGACCTCGTCGGGACCGACCTCTGGGGCGGATCATGCCGTGATCGGCACGGGCCACCACAGGTTGTCAATGGGGGCAATCGGCGGATCGGCGGCGCCCTTCACCGCGCCGCGATGAAGATGGCGAGCTCCTCACAGCGCCAAGCGCTAGCCGCGTCCACCGATCTGCGTTGCCACACCGGCCCGGATGGTCAGCACCAGCTTGCTTGTGGGCTTGTAGGGGATTTTGCGGTCCTGGTGGCGTTGAGTTTGGCCCTGCTCTAATCGCCGCGGGGCGTCAGACACCAGCACCGTTACTCGGTCACCCAGACGCGCCATGCCCGCGCAGTCGTCCGGGTCATTCGATGCCTCCGTCGGAAGCACGCTGCGCCAGATCGCTGCCACCTGTGGTTGCTAGCCGCCCGTATGTGCTAGCCCGCAATTCTCACACATATTCGGTGCACCGAGGCTCTGAATTGGCGAAAGTTCTTCTGCGACAAAGACTTGAGACGAAGCGGAGGATTTCCCCGGTGCTGACAGAGTGTAGCGCGACGTTGTTTGAATTTGCACCTGTTGAAGGCCGTCAGGTGGTGGCGGGCTTCGACGGCGGCGCGATCACCTCCGATGCGGGTGCGTTGCTGCTGGGCGAGACGGACCGTGCGATCCGGCTGACCGAGCGGTTTGCCGCGTGCTTCACCGACGCACGGACGCCAGAACTGATCGAGCACGCGGTCGATACGCTGGTGCTGCAACGGGTGGCCGGCATCGCGTTGGGCTACGAGGACCTGAACGATCATGACGAACTGCGGCACGATCCAGTGCTGGCGGTTCTCGCGGGCAAGCTCTCGGCGAAGCGGTCGGATTGCGCGCCGCTGGCGGGCAAGTCGACGCTGAACCGGTTGGAACTGAGCCGGCCAACCGCGACGCGGTATCATAAAGTGAGCCACGATCCGACGGCGATCGAGCGGTTGTTTGTCGAGGTGTTCCTGGAGGCGCATCGACGCCCGCCAGAGCAGATCATTCTCGACCTCGACGCGACGGACGATCCGCTGCATGGACATCAGGAAGGCCGGTTCTTCCACGGCTATGGAGCCTGTCCTCGGGCCGGCGAAGCCGGACCCGGGGGACTGTTACTGCTATCTGCCGCTCTACATCTTCTGCGGCCGGCATCTGCTGGTGGCCAGGCTGCGACGCTCCAACATCGATGGCGCGGCTGGAGCGATTGATGAGGTTGCGCGGATCGTGGCCCAGATCCGCCGCCGCTGGCCACGGACACGCATCCTGCTGCGCGGTGATTTCGGCTTTGCCCGTGAGGCGCTGATGGCGTGGTGCGAGGCCAATCGCGTCGACTTCCTGTTCGGACTGGCACGCAACGAACGGCTGGAAGCGGCGATCAAGGACGAGATGATGCTGGCCGCCCTGGACAGTCTGCGGACCGGCAGGGCGGCACGCCGCTTCAAGGACTTCATCTGGTCGACGCTCGATAGCTGGAGCCGCAACCGCCGCGTCATCGGCAAGGCGGAAGTCACCCGCGCTGAGGCCAATCCCCGCTTCGTTGTCACCTCGCTCAAGTCGAGTGAGGTTGCTGCCCAATACCTCTATGAGACGATCTACTGCGCCCGCGGCGAGATGGAGAACCGGATCAAGGAGTGCCAGCTCGATCTGTTCGCGGATCGCACCTCAGCCGCCACCATGCGTGCAAACCAGCTCCGCCCGTGGTTCGCTGCCATGGCTTACGTCCTGCTCTGCGCGCTGCGGCGCATCGGCTTGGTGCATACGCAGTTCGCCGATGCCACCTGCGGCACCATCCGCCTCAAACTGCTGAAACTCGGTGCCCTGGTGCGCGTCAGCGTGCGGCGCATCAAGTTCGCCATGGCTTCCGCCTGTCCTTGGCAGAACGAATTCGCCCTGGCCCATGTCCGATTACGCAATGCCGTAGCCTGACACGAAACAGACACCGCACAGGCAACATCGATACGCTCAGCAGCTTCGCGGCGCATTCCGCCAAACGCCCTCGTCCATACTATGCCGCTTCCCTTCGAGGCCGCTGCACCGCCAGCTCGCCAACTCTTCCCCTCGTCCGCCGATCAGCCTGGCTTCCTCAGCGTGAGAAATGCGGGTTAGGACCCCGCCGAGAAAACGTTCGAGACCGACGAGGGAGGTCGGTTCAACCAGGCTCGGCGCATGCCCGACGCCTGAGATCGACAGCAACTCGCCCTTCGGCAGTGTTTCTACCATGCGTCGAGCCTGCCCCTCCGACAGCACATCGCTGTCGGTGCCCCATACGGCCAAGGCCGTTGCTCAGGAACGCCGCCCCTGCCTGCTCCCGGAATAGGTCGGCGCCCCGCACGTAGCCGCGCAACGTGTCAATGCTCTTGTGCCGGGACACCTGTGTTCTTTACCGCGGAGGCGCCTGGCTCGGCCGCGCTGGTGAGGCGAACGCCGCCGGATAGAGGCCCGCGCGAATGGTGTAGCCGAGCCTATCTCCACCGCCGCCAGCCATGTCTGCACCGTCTCGACTCTGCACCGTCTCGCGTGCCAGGATGACTGCTCGGCGGTCGAGCTTGGCTCGGTCCTGTGCCGTGAAGCATTTCATCGGGGTCACGGCATCTTCCCCGTCATTCTCTGTTGCGTCGGCAATGCCCATCGGGGGCGCGGGGAACGGAGCGAGCCATGAAGAGCAAATTTCTGGCGCTAGTGATCGCCACAGCAGCTCTGAACGTATTCGCTCCTGCGGTCGGTTACGCCCAGGACTACATCGTCAATGGGCACAACGCTTCGAAGGCCGAGGCGCAGTTCCTGGCGTCCTACAGCGCCCCGGCAGGTCACTGGCAGGCCGACGGATATGGCATCTCGCGGGTCGCCGATGAGCATCCCGCACCGCCCGCCGGCCGCAAGTGCTGGTATGTCCTCGACGTGCAGCTTTGCGACTGACCTAACGGCGTCTGAGGCGGCCGACTAACCCTGACTTTCTCCTTCCCAGCTCTCCCCGCCGCCTCAGCTCGCGCTGGCCAGCGTCCGCAATTCGTCCAACACAGGGCCGTTCAGCGCGGCCTCCAGTGCCCGGATGGCGCGGGCCGCCGGCCCGCCATCGATCACCCGGTGGTCGACCGAGAGGTAGACATCCACTCCCCCATCCGGCGCGATCGGGCCGTAGTTAAGGAAGCTCGACCAGACCGGAATGGTGTCGACGATCGACGCCCCGTGCGAACCCAGCGCGGAGACTGCGAAGCTGCCCATGAAGTTCGGCACCTGCCGGCCGATATTGAGGCTGAGCCAGACCAGCAGTCGGCGCAGCGGCAGTGGCAGCCGGGCGATCGCAACAGCGCGGCGGAAATCGGCAATGCTGTCGATCGGCGCAGTCTTGTGCGCCAGCATGCGCGCCGCCAGGTCGGGCAGGGTGGCGGTATCGGGGGCCTTCAGCCGGCCGAGGAACAGCGCCTTCTCGCCGCTGTCGCCATCGTGCGGCCAATCGCGCTCGACGATGATGCTGGCCACGCTCTGCGGCAGTTCATACAGGTGCGGCCAGGGCAGCTTGACATAGACCCGGCGCAACGGCGGCGACCCAGCCGCGACCAGTGCGTAGGCCTTGGCGAACACCACCGGCCAGGGAATGCGCGCCATGTCGCGCGGTTCCACCAGGGCGGCGACATTGATCCGGGTCACCAGCGTTGCCCGCGGAAACCCACGCGAAAGGTGCGACAGGTCGGTGAGCAGCCGGCGCGGCAGCGATAGTGCAATCCGGCGACCCCGCATCGCTGCCCCCGTCCGATAAACGCCATCTCCAGACTGGTTTCCGTCTCTGTCGCAACTGTGGCTAGGCAGTGCCGCCCTCGCGGTGCTTTCCTGACCTGAGCGATGCTGGTCTGAGTGGCGTTAATGGTAGGCAGTCGCAGCTGGACCAGGCCATGTGGCGCAAACGCCAAGCTGCCGGCACGGCCTCAGCCGTGCCCGCCTCCGTCGGTTGCACCCTGCACCATGCACACAACGGGGCCTCCAGAGCGGAGGGACCGGGACGGCAGATCAATACCCATCGTTAGAGAATGGCCTGACCAGCGAAGAGGGCCAACAAAAGAAAGATCACGACGATAACGAGCGCCACGAAAAACAGGATCTTCGCTATCCCGGCCGTTGCAGCCGAAAGGCCCGAGAAGCCGAAGAAACCGGCGACCAGGGAAATCACGAAAAAAATCAGAGCCCATTTCAGCATTGCATTCTTTCCCTCTCACGTTCCGGCCCCGGTTCGGACCAACCATATTGCTGCGACCTTGGTCGGTCTGACAGTGAGGGGCCTCTGCTTGCTCACTCGGCCCCCGCGGTCTTCGCCTCAGGCGGCCGCCCTGGTCTCGCCGGACATAGCTGACCTCAGCCCGGTGCACCCGGCTCTTCAGAGTTCCTATCGCGCAGCCGGTCGTATCGGACACTTCCTCATAGCTCCGCTCTTCAACCGCGATCAAACGAAGTGCATCCCTTTGATCCTCCGGTAGGCGCTGAAAAAGCGAGGTTGAGTTCACGAAGATCGGTCTGGTCCTCCTGGGCACCACGCATCCCCACCTCGGGAATTTGATCGATGTCGTTGCATTTGTGCTGCCGCCGCACATTGGTGATGAACTGGTTGACCATAATGCTGGTGGACCCAGGCCGAAGAATTTGTGCCTGGAACATAGATAGGAGTCGCATGCCATAAGCACCTTCATTGCAACTTCCTGCACGAGAACTTCTGCAGCTGTGCGGTTGCGTGTCAGGGTCATTGTCCAAATCCTCATTTTCGGCAGGAAATCGGTGAGTTGATTCTGGAATTCCCGGGAGGCTGTCATTGGTCTCGGCAAATCGTGGATAAGCTGAGCGCCGCTGCCACCGAGGAAGACGGGGGATGAAAAAGGCCAATTTGTGCCGCGGATGCCCACGTTGTCTCGAGCCCGCCCGAATGCAACGGATCGTGACCGCTGCAAATACCGCGTAGACTCCTTACGAGCGCGATCGGCGACGCCGATCAGGTGGTTCCGACCGGCCCGTTCCCTTGCTCAATGCCGAGTGCTGCGGCGAGCGTTGGATCAGGAAGATTATCTCTTGAACCCACCAGCTCCGCGCAACCCGAAAAGCCCGCTCGAACGACCCATTCGTTCCGGCCGAGATTTTTGGACTTACACATGGGCCAAGCCGCCGAAGCACGCACCGAGGAAGAGACGACATTAAGGTCGACCGCGTTGTCAGTGGCGACGGCGGAATAGGCCGCCCGATCTAAAGGGACAGCATCGCATGGTGGTCCGATACGTCGCCCCGATCCTGACCCACTTTGGCGTGCTCATGGCGCGCCCAGCGGCTTTTGTCGTGTTCGCCGGCTATGTGATGGCCTGGGTGGTCCTCGATTACAGGAGCTTCGACTGGCATGGGGGCGCCACCCTGGCTACGTGGCTGATGACTTTGTTCATTCAACGTGCGGAGCACCGCGATACGCAGGCGATCCATGCCAAGCTGGACGAGTTACTGCGAGTGGAAGGGAGGGCACGAAGCTCGCTGTCCACGCTCGACGACCAGGAGCCAGAAGTCATCGAGCAGCACCGCACCGAGCAGCGAGAATGAAAGGTCGGGGGCTCGACCAAGCCCGCCAGCCACACGGCTTTGTGCCAAGTATGCGCCTCGCCGCAACGCCACCTGCATCAAGGCGCCTGCTGTAGGGGGACTGAGCCACGAAAGCTGTAGAGATGCTCGCGGCTGCCGTCCTACGTCCAGCATCGCCAAGCATGACCGGGCAACCATTCCGGTCTGGTTGCAGTTCTGGCACCAACCGGAACCCGCAGCCCATCGATTGGGAGAATGAGATCGGAATGTCGAAAAGACGCCAATTCATCAGCCTGGGCGCAGGCCTGGTGCTCTTCTGCGGGTTGACCCCCGGGATAGGGGCACAGGCTGCGTCGCGCGCAGCAGCTTTCGTCAAGAACATCGGTGACAAGCTTGTCGCGGTGATCAATGGTCCGGGCTCGACCCAGGACAAGCGCCGTGTGCTCACCCAGATCATCGACTCAGCGGTCGATGTAGACGGGGTGGCGCAGTTCTGCCTCGGCCGCTTCTGGCGCCAGGCCTCGCCGCAGCAGCAGCAGCGCTTCGTGATGCTGTTCCACCAGGTCCTGGTGTCAAACATCATGGCGAAGCTGGGTGAGTATCAGGGCGTCAAGTTCACCGTCGGTCGCAGCCGCCGGCAGGACGAGGACGAGATCGTCTCTTCGGTGGTGGAGCGGCCGAACAACCCGCCAACCGATGTCGACTGGGCGGTCAGCGGTCCGGACAGCAACCCGAAGATCATGGATGTCATTGCCGCCGGCACCTCGTTTCGGCTCACCCAACGCAGCGACTATGCATCCTTTCTGGCGCACAAAAGCGTCGATGCGCTGATTAACGCCCTGCAGCAGCAGGCGGCGCAGAGCAGCTGATTAGCCACACTCATGCGAGCGCCGGCAGTCGTTACCGATCATCGGCGCCATCGCGCCCAGCCTGAGGCAGCAGGCTGCCCGACCTCGCCCTAGTAGCGCTGCCAGGGCGGGCCGCTCCGCGGCGAACAAGCCTGTCAAATGGCCGGCGGAAGCCGGAAAACGGCCCTGGAGTGCTCGCGGCTCAATGCACGCCGACATTTCTTGTAGTTGGATCGACTCCGTTATGATATTGTCCGGCTATGTCAGTAACCGCCATCCTGATCGAGCCGCATCGTGTGACACGCGTGATCTTCGACGGCCACGACCTCACCGTCGGGGATCAGCAGCGTATCGCGCAGGCAATCGAATGTTCACTCGCCCAGGCTGATGGCGAGGAAGCCGCAGATGATCAACGCCGTGACCAAACCGGCCATCACCTCAATTCCACGCGCTGTGCCAGATGACCGTTGAACAATTGCTTCAGCTCGGCACACGCCTACCTGAAGGCCGGTTTGCATGACGGCGAGGTGGCCTTTGTGCTCTACCGCGCCGACGGAATCCCCCTTATTGCGGTCGATGACGTGGAGACAGCGGTGGAGATGGTGGCTGAGAAGGGTCTCAGTTTCGCGACGATCCATTGAGCGGAAAAGCATTGGCCCAGCGGAAGCTCACGGTGAAGGGCGGAGCCGCACTGCCGCGGCGTGATCGGCTCCGGCGCAGAACGCCCCGGCCGTCGCAACGGCGCAGAGCGGGCAGGCGATCCGCGCCTACGTCGCCAACTCGAGCCGCGGAACTTGGCTGTTCCAGGCCAATCCGAACGGCGGCGGCAACCAGGGCTAAACTCGAGCCCAGAGTGTGTAGCGGGGAGGTCCGCACCATTGCCGACCTTTCTCGTTTCAGCCTGAGTCTTTCTCCTCAACTTAGCCCCGGCACGTCCGGGGCTTCTTTTTGCCGTCGGTCGCGGGATGTCGGAATCACAGCAGCGCCGAAATTCAGTCAGACTGTATCCTAATTCACAGCGCCATTTGCGCGCGGTCGCCATCCTGGTCGAAGCGAGACGGAGAGGACCGATGCGCGCTTATGTCACTGCTGCCGGAATGGCTCTTGGTCTGGTCGGGGTGTGGGCCGCTCTAGTGCCGTTCGTAGCTTGAGATCGGAGGCGGCGCGCTCGGCCTGCACAGTGGCTAGCTGATGCACTCGGCGAGACCGTTGCCGTCGGCGCTGCGACAGAAGGCTTTGCCATGACCCATAAGCTTCGGATCGAAATGGACCGCGGCGACGGCTGGGAACTACGCAGCGAGGGCGAGGTGCCGAACGACGCGACCATCGAACTCATCACAGTCTACCTGCGGAACTATGCGATCCAGCACCCGCACCGCGCAGTCCTCGATGGCGTGGTGGTGGCAACTACGCAGCAAGTGTGCCGTCTGCACTGCTGACCCGCTCAACTTCAACTCGGTCTCCCACACCGCCGACTTCTCCACTGCCATCCGCTTGCAAGCGAGGGCTGTGTGACCCAGCCGGAACCTCGGCCGCGGGCGAGCTATCATCACGAGCGGCAGCGTGGCGCACGTTGGTGAGGCGGGAAGCGAACCACCGCTCCATCAGGTTGGACCACGCTTCCCGGCGATTACGCGCCATCGCACTGCGCCAGTCCGCGATAGCCGCCTCGGCCCGATCGCACCAGTATCGCCGCTCGTCCTCCGGGAGTGCCAGCCACGCCAGATGCGCTTTCACCGCGGGATCGGTGTCGTTGCCCCGCTGCCACATGATCTCAGCCACACGTTCGAGGGAGATCTGCTGTTCCATCCGCTGCATATGCCCACTGGCGGATTGCGCCAGAGTTTCCAACGACCGCAATGATCGGACGGCCGACCGGCACGATCGTCGGATGCAAAGCAGGTGTGGTGGACGCGGCCGCAGTGAGCCACTTATCGGTGCCGGCGCGGTATATCTGCAATTTCGTGCGATCGCAAAGGTCATGTCGGGAAACGCGCGATCACATCTGGATCTGGGCCTGCCGAGCAGGGTATTCACACGATCTGCTTTATTTGTGTGCCAGTCGGCGCAGGCCTCGGCCTTATTTCAGCGTTGTTTACAGACATCCGCGCCGGCTTCACCGACGTGCGGACGCGGGAGATGCGATCCGGCGCTGCCCCGCACCACTGGCCATCTAGGGCCTGTCATCAATTAGCCGGTTTCGGTCGGTGGGCGCCACCCACACACCGTATTGGGTCGGTGAGTCCCGATTGCCACACTCAGCCGTCAATCGGCGCCGGGTGATACGTAACCAATTCCGGCGCGGCGGTTTCTTCAATTCATGGGCGGTTAGCTTGTTGGGGGGCTGACCGATGCGGCGGTTCGGACTGCGTGACGATCAGTGGGAACGGATCAAGCACCTGTTGCCCGGACGCGACGGCTCGGTCGGAGTGACCGCGGCGGACAATCGGCTGTTCGTCGAGGCGGTGCTGTACCGTTACCGTACCGGGATGCCATGGCGCGATCTGCCGGAGCGGTTCGGTGACGGGACAAAGGTCCACCTGCGGTTCAGCCGTTGGGCCAAAAGCGGTGTGTGGGAGCGAGTGTTTCAACATCTCGCCGCGGACGCCGACAACGAATATGCGATGATCGACAGCACCATCGTGCGCGCCCATCAGCACAGCGCCGGCGCCGAAAAAAAGCCGGCGAGGACCAGGCGATCGGGCGCTCGCGCGGCGGACTGAGCACCAAGATCCACGCCCTGGTCGACGCGTTGGGCAACCCGATCGGCTTCTTCCTGACCGGCGGCGAGGCACACGATCTGGAGGGGGCGGACCACCTGCTGCCCACGATGGAGGCTGATACGCTGATCGCCGACAAGGCGTTCGACGCCGATGCGCGCGTGCTTGAGCCGCTGGCGGCCGCGGGCAAGACCGCAGTGATCCCGCCACGAAACAACCGGCCCTCGCCGCGCAGCTATGACCGCGAGCTTTATGCGGCGCGCCATTTGATCGAGAACTTCTTCGCCAAGATCAAGCAGTTTCGTGCCATCGCCACTCGTTATGAGAAGACCGCTCGGAACTTCCTCGCTGCCGTCCAGCTCGTCGCCTGCGTCGTTTGGCTCAATTGATGACAGGCCCTAGCCTGTGTGCGCTGTGGACGAGGCGGTCGAGGACCGCGTCGGCAATCGTGGGGTCGCCGATATGGGCATGCCAGTTGTCGATTGGCGGTTGGCTGGTGACCACGGTGGAAGTACGGCCGTGCCGATCGTCGATGATTTCCAGCAGATCGCGTCGCTGCTCGGCGGTGAGCGGTGTCAGCCCCCAGTCATCGAGAATGAGCACTTGCACGCGCGCCAGGCTCTTGAGCATGCGGGCATATCGTCCGTCACCGCGTGCGAGGCCAAGTCCTTCGAGCATGCGTGGCACGCGCTGATAGAGCACTGAGCGGTTATCGCGACAGGCCCGGTGACCGAGAGCACAGGCGATCCATGTCTTGCCGACGCCTGTGGGGCCGGTGATCAGCAAATTCTGTTGGCGTTCAATCCACTCTCCCTGTGCCAGCCGTTGGAACAAGGTCCGATCGAGCCCGCGATGTGCGCGGTAATCCACGTCCTCAGGGCTTGCCATCTGGCGCAGGCCGGCGAAGCGCAGTCGCGTCTTCAGGCGCTTGTTGTCGCGTTCCAGAACTTCGCGATCGACTAGCATCGCCAGACGATCCTCGAAGGTGAGTTGCGTGCTGTCGGCTTGTCGTTGCTGTTCTTCGAGTGCGCGGATCATGCCGACGAGGCCGAGGTCTCGTAGGCGATCGGTGGTTGGATGGTTCAGCATTCACTATCTCCTCAATGGTAATAGCTCCACGGATGTTGCCGTGCTGGATGGGCGGCACATCCGGCACGGATTGAGGGCGATAGGCACGATCCAGGTTGTTGCGCAGGATCGAGACGACGGAGCCGTAGGTGCGCGCGCCGATATCGATCCCGCGCTGACACGCAGCCTCGACGCGATCGGTGCCGTAGCTGCGCACCAGACGGAGGATGCCGAGACAGGCGCGGAAGCCCTGCTCGGGGTGAGGTTTGGCGGCGAGGATCATCTCCACCAGGTGCGCTGTGGCGGGACCGATCCGGGTGGCCTCGCGTCGCAGCCTGGCTGGCGTCCAGTCGGCGTGGCGACGATGTGCGCTCGGCATGTGGTCTGGCACAGTCGTGTGCCGATGCCGCATCGGATTGCGGACGTGCACGGCAACGCGGACACCGTGATGGAAAACCTCCACTGTGCGATCGGTGATGCGGGCCTCCACCACCTCGCGGATCAGCCGGTAGGGCACCGAATACCAATGCCCGTGCACCTCGATGTGATAGTCGAGGCCGGCCCGACAGCGCTTCCATTCGGCATATTCGAAGGGTTCTGCCGGCAGCGGCTGCAGGGCCGGGCGTTCGATCGCCTCGAACAGCGCGCGCCGGCTGCTGCCGATCCGGCGCATGGTGCGGGCGTTCAGTTCGTCGATCAGCTCACCGATTGCGGCATTGAGTTCGCCAAGCGAGAAGAACCGGCGACGGCGGAGCTTGGCCAATACCCATCGCTCCACCACCAGGACGGCGACTTCGACTTTTGCCTTGTCGCGCGGCTTGCGCACGCGCGTTGGCACGATCGCCGTGCCGTAATGCGCCGCCATATCCTGATAGGTGCGATTGATCCCCGGCTCATAGCGGCTCGCGGCGATGACGCCGGCCTTGAGGTTGTCGCAGACGATCTGACGCGTAAACGCCACCGATGAAGTTCAGCGCGTTGACGTGGCAGCCGATCCAGTCCGCCAGGCTCTGCGACCACCGCGCCTCGGCATAGGTGTAGTTCGATGCGCCGAGCGCGGCGACGAAGATCTGCGCCGGCCGTACTGTGCCGGTGATGGGATCGGTGACCGGCACAGTCTGACCGGCATAGTCCACGAACAGCCGTTCGCCGGCGACATGGGTCTGGCGCATCGTCGGCGAGATGCCCACGCGCCAATCTCGATAGAGATCGCAAAACCGGCTGTAGCCATATCCATCCGGTTGTCCGGTGCGATACTCCTCCTACAACAGCAGCAACGTGACGCCGGGGCGGCGCAGTTCGGCGTGCAGCCGTGCCCAGTCCGGCTGCGGCCGTGGACTCTCCTGCACAGCGAATGGCGGGCTGAACAGCCGCATTGAGCGGCCAATCAATGGCAAAACGGCCGAGGAGCGCAGGGTCGTGCGTCAGGAACTGAGCAAGCCGCTGGTCGAAGAGCTCGCGAGCTACATGCGCGAGCAACGCAGCAAACTGTCGCGTGGTCATGACCTCGCAAAGGCCATCGACTACATCCTCAAGCGCTGGGCCGCCTTCACCCTGTTCCTCGACGATGGACGCGTATGTCTATCGAACAATGCCGCTGAACGTGCCCTGCGCGGCATCGCTCTGGGCAGGAAATCTTGGCTGTTCTGTGGATCGGATCGTGGTGGTGAACGTGAACGACGTCGATCCTCAGGCTTGGCTGGCAGACATCCTGTCCCGGATCGCCATGTATCCGGCACATCGGCTCAGCGACATGTCCACACGATTGCCCGTGTCGCCGAAATGCTCGGCGAACACCAGGATTGGTTGTGGGACGTTGCCAACGAAATGGATCAGGAGGACGGACTGATCTGGGTCTATGGTCCAGGCGAAGACGCCGTAATGGCGTTCACCGACTTTGGCATCGAAACCCTCACCGGTCTCATCGAGAACTACAGGGCTGATCCTGATCTGCTTAAGCGGTCCTCCGAACCCAAGTGACCCCGCTGCGGCCTACCCCGCATGCTTACCATACAAGCGCCGTTTAGATCAGAGCTCCCCTCGCGTCGCCAACGCGGCGGTCACCGGGTGGATACCCTGCAGGTCGAAGACGACGCCTCTCAGCCATCGGCCGCAGGAGCCGGCGGTCCCGGCTCTGGGAACGGCGGCTCTGGGCGAATGATGGGATCGTTGGTTGCGGGGGCAGGATTTGAACCTGCGGCCTTCAGGTTATGAGCCTGACGAGCTACCGGGCTGCTCCACCCCGCGTCTAACGGAAAACGGATGGGCTGGAAGACCTGGCGGCGACCTACTCTCCCGCGCCTTGAGACGCAGTACCATGGGCGCTGGGGGTTTTCACGGCCGAGTTCGGGATGGGATCGGGTGCGGGCCCCCCGCCAAAGCCACCAGGTCATCCAGCCCATCCGATTTCAGGGCTGATCGAGGTTCCGGTGCCTGCCCCGGCATGACCCGGGGGTGTCGCGTGCTGAAACCTGCCCCGGACTTGATCCGGGGTCTGAGGATGATTTCCATGCATGGTGTGGATCTTGAGCTCTATCGGGCGATTAGGACCGGTCAGCTTCACGCGTTACCGCGCTTCCACACCCGGCCTATCGACGTGATGGTCTATCACGGCCCTCAGGGAGACCTCGTTTCGAGGTGGGTTTCCCACTTAGATGCTTTCAGTGGTTATCCCGTCCGCACATAGCTACCCGGCCGTGCCGCTGGCGCGACAACCGGTGCACCAGAGGTGCGTCCATCCCGGTCCTCTCGTACTAGGGACAGATCCTCTCAAGTCTCCTTCACCCACGGCAGATAGGGACCGAACTGTCTCACGACGTTCTAAACCCAGCTCACGTACCACTTTAATCGGCGAACAGCCGAACCCTTGGGACCTGCTCCAGCCCCAGGATGTGATGAGCCGACATCGAGGTGCCAAACCTCCCCGTCGATGTGGACTCTTGGGGGAGATCAGCCTGTTATCCCTAGAGTACCTTTTATCCGTTGAGCGATGGCCCTTCCACGCGGGACCACCGGATCACTATGGCCGACTTTCGTCTCTGCTCGAGCTGTCACTCTCGCAGTCAGGCGGGCTTGTGCCATTGCACTCAACAGCCGATGTCCGACCGGCCTGAGCCCACCATCGCGCGCCTCCGTTACCTTTTGGGAGGCGACCGCCCCAGTCAAACTGCCCGCCATGCAGGGTCCCGGACCGGGCTGACCGGTCTCGGTTAGACGCCAGAAAAACTCAGGGTGGTATTTCAAGGTTGGCTCCACCGAAGCTAGCGCCCCGGCTTCAATGCCTCCCACCTATCCTACACAGAATTTTCCTGGCGCCACTGCAAAGCTGCAGTAAAGGTTCATAGGGTCTTTCCGTCTGACCGCGGGTACCCCGCATCTTCACGGGGAATTCAATTTCGCTGAGCCGATACCGGAGACAGTGGGGAAGTCGTTACGCCATTCGTGCAGGTCGGAACTTACCCGACAAGGAATTTCGCTACCTTAGGACCGTTATAGTTACGGCCGCCGTTTACCGGGGCTTCGGTTCGATGCTTGCACATCTCCCCTTAACCTTCCGGCACCGGGCAGGCGTCAGACCCTATACGTCGTCTCTCGACTTCGCAGAGCCCTGTGTTTTTACTAAACAGTCGCCACCCCCTGCTCTGTGCCACCCCCCGCCGGTTGCCCGGCGAAAGGTCTCGCTTATCCCGAAGTTACGCGAGCAATTTGCCTAGTTCCTTCGGTATCGTTCTCTCAAGCGCCTTGGTATTCTCTACCAGTCCACCTGTGTCGGTTTCGGGTACGGTCTCGTCGCTGGAGCTGTTTCCTGGAACGATCCAGAAGCCAGGGCAATCCGATAAGCCCTGACAACACTTCACGTTCGTCACTTCCAGCAGGCCCAGGAATATTGACCTGGTTCCCATCGACTACGGCTTTCGCCCTCGCCTTAGGGGCCGGCTCACCCTGCGCGGATTAACCTTGCGCAGGAACCCTTGGACTTTCGGCGACAGAGTTTCTCGCTCTGTTTGTCGCTACTCATGTCAGCATTCGCACTTCCGATACCTCCACGGCGCCTCACGGCTACCGCTTCACAGGCTTACGGAACGCTCCGCTACCGCGTGTATTGCTACACACCCACAGCTTCGGCACGTGGCTTGAGCCCCGTTACATCTTCGGCGCGGGAGTTCTATTAGACCAGTGAGCTATTACGCTTTCTTTAAAGGATGGCTGCTTCTAAGCCAACCTCCTGGTTGTTTTGGAATTCCCACTTCCTTTCCCACTTAGCCACGATTTGGGGGCCTTAGCTGGTGGTCTGGGCTGTTTCCCTCTCGACGACGGACCTTAGCACCCGCCGTCTGTCTGCCGCGCTCTACTCTTCGGTATTCGGAGTTTGGTTAGGTTTGGTAAGTCTTTGGGACCCCCTAGCCCATCCAGTGCTCTACCCCCGAAGGTAATACGCGACGATCTACCT